>NZ_NKFK01000004.1:0-1072607 GCF_002223365.1 Burkholderia sp. AU6039 | reverse complement strand
GATCCCCTTGAAGGGTCGTTCGAGACCAGGACGTTGATAGGTCAGGTGTGTAAGCGCAGTAATGCGTTCAGCTAACTGATACTAATTGCCCGTAAGGCTTGATCCTATAACAAGTCTGTCTCGCGCTACAGAGCGCGTCGGACGGTTGGATTCTCGTGTGTGATACACACAACTCAAGATTACTGCTTCTTCCCAGATTGGTCGCGTTGCGAAGCAACGTGACAACCCTCTTTGCCTGATGACCATAGCGAGTCGGTCCCACCCCTTCCCATCCCGAACAGGACCGTGAAACGACTCTACGCCGATGATAGTGCGGATTCCCGTGTGAAAGTAGGTAATCGTCAGGCTCCCTAAGCCAAGAACCCCCGCCCGAAAGGCGGGGGTTTTTGCATTGGAGCGACGAAAATGTTTGGTGCGCCTGGCATGGGTTGTAGCTCGTGCTGAAAGGCTACACGGCAGCGGACCTGAGTGGCCGGCCCGCTGCATTTCCAGGGTAATCGTCGCTTGTCACAGTTACTAACGGTGCAGAGTATCGGGTACTGAGCTACCTGAGCGGTGGTGACTTGCGACGCCCACCACGGGCAATGCGCCGATCACATCGGCGTGATGATGAGCCGCTTGTCCTCGACAGTCACTCGTACGCGTTCTCCTACCTCGAATCCCGCATCCTCAAGCCATACTCCCGCCAATTTGATCCACGGGAAATACGTCGTGTTCAGTTTCCGGTGCGCTCTGATTGCACGGAGACCCTAGACAAGGAATGATGGCGTGCTGACTCTTGAACAGTGGTGAAGCGTTCCGTTACGACAGGGCGTGACTTATGATTGGCGTTAGCCATTTCCGACTCCTGGTTTGAGTTGGTTGTGGTCGGCGGGTCGTATGGGTGGCAGCCCATGCGGCCCGCGCTTTTACTGCTTTGCTCTTACTTCAGCTTTCTTTCTCTTTCGCGATTTCTAGCGAAGCGATCTTCTCTATCGCGAGCCACGGATAGTCAAATTCGTGGCGCATCTCATAAATCGGTTTTGTTATCGAATAGCCGAACGGGAGATGCGCAGAGATGAGCCTGCTCAACGAGGCCATCGACGCCGAACCTGGCCGCCCTCGAAAGCGAGCTGGAGCAGTTACGGCCAACGCCTGCGGACAAGCAACCGCAGCAGCCCAAGCGTGCGCCGCCGCCGCACCTGCCGCGCACTGACAACTACCACGAACCCGACGACATCACGTGCTCCTGCGGCTGCCGGCGCGTGCGTATCGGCGAGGACTCGGTGAGAAGCTGGACTATACGCCGGGCGTGTTCACCGTCGAGGGGCGCATCCGCGGCAAGTGGGCCTGCAAGGCGTGCGAGACGCTGATTCACGCGCCCGTTGCTCCGCATGTGATCGACAAGGGCATTCCCACCACCGGATTGCTCGCACAGGTGCTGGTCCCCAAGTCCGGCGACCACTTGCCGCTGTATCGCCAGGAAGCGGGCCGCCGCGATCATGTGCTTGATTCGATCGGCGCAGCTCAACGGCCACGATCCTGAGCTCATCCCTACGTCTATCTGAAAGACGTGCTCGATCGCCTGCCGACCTACCGCGCCAACGACATCGCGCGCTTCTGCCGGATCGTTGGACACCCGTGGTCGCTTGATTGACTACAATTTACCCCGATGGGTTTGCTCGCTGGGCGCATACATTTCACCGACGTGACCGGCCGTTTCGGCAGCGTGATCGGGCTATTTCGGGATTGCGATCGAGCGGACCGAGAGGTGGGATTAGCGTTGCGTATGACGTCAACCCAACGGGCTATGCTCGCTGGCTTTGGCCGCAGGTCAAACTTACCCTAACGCTTGGTTTTGCGCGAGCCAGGCGGGATAAACGAGTGGGTAGATGAATTCTGGGCCATAGCAAAGGTGACGACTTCGATTCACGACAGCTGTCCCTTGGACAGCACGACTGTTGGGAAGCTTTTGCAAAGGGGATCGAGGAAGTCACGACGCCCGAGTTCTAGTGCCTGAGGCGAAGCACGGTTTGAGCGGGCTTGATCCTTGTCAAATGATTTTAGCCGAGATAAACCCAATTAAAGCCAATTAAATCCTATTAAATTAGCTAAAAATGGCATAAACTGTGTTCAGTTGCCGCTATTCTGGCGGTGCATTTCTGTTTGGGTGCAGACATGGACGACCGCTGGCTCTCCGTCGATGAAATCGCCGATTACCTCGGTGTGGCTAAAGACACCATCTACACTTGGGTGACCTCCAAAGGCATGCCGGGGCACAAGGTCGGGCGCTTCTGGAAGTTCAAGAAGGAAGACGTGGACGCTTGGGTGCGGGAGGGCGGTGCCGCTGCCGGCAGTGATGACTTTGACGACAAGGGGCCGCGCAATGCCTAAGCAGCGCTCCGCACAGGACAACAACGACATGAGTGACCTCGACCAAGAAGGCCAAGCGCCCGAGAGCGTACTCGAAGAGGGCAAGGTCTTTGACTACATCACCGGCAACCCGGTGAAGGACGGCGACAAGGAGCAAGTCCGCCAGCGCATTGCTCGCGCCATCATTCATGAGTACGGCATCGCTGCCGAAGACATGGAGCCTGATTTCAAGGTCAAGGTGCTGGGCAAGAACCGCAAGCTCGACATCGCAATCTTCAAGCCCGGCCAACCGCACACGGTGGACAACCTCTACCGCGCCGTGGCGGTTGAGAAAGAGCCCAAGCTCGGCACCAAGGGCGCCTATCGTATGCGCGACCCGGAAGAGGCGCGCAAAGAATTCGAGGTGCTGGAAACCGTGATGGCCGAAGTCGAGAGCTGCGACTACGGCCTGTGGACCAATGGCCTGGAGTTCTTCTTCTTTAAGAAAGAGGTCACCCGCTTCGACACCAAGTTCAAGCCCATCGGTGACTGGCCTCTGGGTGACGACACCTTCAGCATTGAAGGCCGCTCTATGGGCCGTCTGCGCCGCGCCGATCCGGTCATGCTGCGCACGGCCTTCCGCCGTTGTCACAACTACATCCACGGCAACGAAGGCATGCCCAAGGACGCTGCCTTCTGGCAGTTTTTGTACCTCATCTTCTGCAAGATGTACGACGAACAGCAGCCCAACGACGCGCGTCGTTTCTGGGTGGGGCCATTCGAGCCGTTTGAAGCTGCCGGCCGGGAGCAAATCCGCCTGCGCATCAAGCCGCTTTTTGAGGCGGTGAAGAAGAAGTACGACGGTCTGTTCAAGGGCAACGAAGAGGTCACCCTGTCCGACCGAGCCCTGGCCTTCATCGTTTCAGAGCTGGCTCGATACGACTTTGGCCGCACCGATGTGGATGCTAAAGGCACGGCCTACCAAGAAATCGTTGGCACCAACCTGCGCGGAGATCGCGGCCAGTACTTCACACCGCGAGGTGCCATCAGCCTCGTGGTCAAGATGCTGGCTCCAAAGGAGCATGAGCGCGTGCTCGATTCATCCTGCGGTACCGGTGGCTTCCTGGTCGAGACCTTGAACTACCTGAACAAGGTCTTCCACGAAGAGAAGCGCATCAAGGCGGGCGACGAGAACACAGAAGAGTTCGTCTCCATCCGAGACCGACTGGCCAACTTCGCTGCCAACAACCTGTTTGGTGCCGACTTCGACCCCTTCCTGGTTCGCGCCGCACAGATGAACGTGATGATGGCCGGCAATTCGCTGGGCCACCTGTATCACATGAACTCGCTGGAGTTTCCGATAGGCCACCTGCCTGGTGTGCCTGCCGCGAAGGCAGCCATCCCGCTCGGCACGATTGATGTCTTAATGACCAACCCGCCGTTCGGCTCAGACATTCCGGTCACGGAAAAGACCATCCTGGAGCAGTACGAGCTGGCCCGCCGCTGGGAACGGCAAGGCGATGGCTTTGTGATGACCAACGCCATCAAGCCTGCGGTATCGCCGGAGGTGCTGTTCATCGAGCGCTGCGTCAAGTGGCTTAAGCCGGGTGGACGTGCAGGCATCGTTTTGCCCGATGGCATCTTGGGCAACCCCGGCGATGAGTATATCCGCTACTGGATTCTTCGCCACTGCTGGGTGCTGGCCAGCATCGACCTGCCGGTGGAGTCCTTCATCGTGGAGGCCAACGTCAACATCCTGACCAGCTTGCTGTTCCTGAAGCGCAAGCCGGCGGAAGTGATCCAGGCAGAAGACCTAGGTCAGAAGAAGGACTACCCAGTCTTCATGGCCGTAGCCGAGAAGGTGGGCTTCGACCGTCGTGGCAATACGCTCTACAAGCGCCACCCTGACGGCGAAGAAATCCTAGTAGATGTCAGCCATGAAGAGAAGGTCCGCATTGGTGGTGGCATGCAAGTGCGCACGTTGCACCGCAAGGAGCGCATCCTCGACGACGATCTGCCCGAAATCGCCAAGGCGTATGCCGAGTTCCGCGCCCAACATCCGGAGCCAAGCAAATGATCACGCGACTCGAAGCAACGCGTTATCGCTGCTTTGAACGCCTGGGCGTCGATGTCGGTGACTTTCGTGTCCTCGTTGGGGCCAATGGCTCTGGTAAGACCACCTTGCTCGATCTGACTGTTCTCTTGGGCGATTTGATGCGTGCCAACAATGTGGTCGCCCCGTTCATGGAGCGCCGCCCTGAGCTGCCGTCGCGCGCGGGCAGCCTGAACGAACTGGTGTTTGCCGGGCGCGGAAGTGATTTTTCGCTGGCTGTTGAAGCCCGCCTGCCGGAGGCCGTGCAATCGAAAGTGCTTGAGGGCTTGTTTGCCAGCAAACGCACGGAGCGCTCACGCCAAGCCTTGCAGGAAGACCGCCGTCAGTGGCCGACCCACATTCGCTATGAGATCGGCCTGCGCATCGGTGCAGATCAATCGCTGCTGGTGGCCTACGAATACCTCTTCCTCTTCCCCGAGGCCGATGGGCCAGACCGCCGACAGGCGGGTTTTCACGGCGCAACGGCAGCGAACAAGAAGCACTGGCACCTCACGCTCAAGCGCGAGATTGGCTACGAGTCGGAATTCAAGCCCGAAACGCCGCACGCCAAAGCCGTCAAGGTGGGCTTGCCAGAAACGCTGCTGGCAATGCCGCGCGTACTGTTCGAGTCCGAGGCGGGTTACCCCGCTGCTCGGTGGTTGCACAGCTTGCTCACCACTGATGCGGTGTTCCTAGAGCCCAACTGGTCGGCCATGCGCCAAGCCAGCCCGCCAGGGCAGCCCAAGGTCATCACCGCCAACGGCCGCAATATCCCCTGGCTCGCACTGGACCTGAAGCGCGAGGGGGCTCCCGAAGGTGCTCCCGCCAACTATCGCAGCGAACGCTATGCCGACTGGATTGCTCACGTGCAAACCGCACTGCCGCAGGTCGTTGACATCGAAGTACGTGAACGTGAGGACGACCATCACGCCTACTTCGTGGTCAGCTACAAGGGCGACTTCAAAGTGCCGTCCCCAGGCTTGTCGGATGGTACCCTGCGCATCCTCACGCTGACGCTGCTGCCTTACCTTAGCAAGCAACCGGCCATCTTGGTGACCGAGGAGCCAGAGAACGGAATCCATCCGCGCGCCATTGAAGCGGTCCTGCAATCGCTCTCATCCATGTACGACAGCCAGGTCTGGGTGTCATCGCATTCGTCGGTGGTGCTGGCACGCGCCAAGCTGGATCAGTTGCTGTGCGCGCGTCTTGCCAGCGAAGGTGGCGTGGAGATGGTCGCCGGGACGGACCATCCTCGTCTTCAAGAGTGGCGTGGTGGCATCGATCTAGGCAGTCTGTTTGCAGCGGGGGTGCTGGGATGATAAACAAGCGCCCCTGCGTAATCTTGGTAGCCGACAGCAATATGGCGGCCACCTTCCGTGGCTATTTCAAACGCGATGGCTGGCATCTGAGTCTTGGCTGTGCGTCCTTCGAAATCAACACCGATGTCGGCGCAGACTTGCTGGTGGACGAAGGCGGCAACGACCCTGGTGTCTACACCAAGGGCCACGAGTTGTTGCGTCCCTACCAGAACAGCCACCATCGCGCCCTTGTTGTGTTGGACTGCGAGTGGGAAGGCTCACCAGGCAAAGTAGCTATCGTTACCCACATCACGGCCAATCTGGTGACCAGTGGCTGGACCGAGGATGCGGTCAAGGTGATCGCTGTTGAGCCCGAGTTGGAAAACTGGCTGTGGCAGGACAAGCCACAAGTAGCAGATATACTTCGTTACAAGGGCAATAAGTCGCTGCGTCAGTTGCTGGCTGATAACGGTCTTTGGCCGGCAGGCATGCCCAAACCGCCGCGACCAAAGGAGACCGCCGAATGGGTGCTGAAACAAACTCGGCAGCCGCGTTCCTCTGCGATCTATCAGAGGTTGGCTGAACACATCTCGATTAAGGGGTGCACCGATGCGGCCTTTTCAGAGATGTACGCTGCGTTGCTGGCATGGTTCCCTGCAGAGGTACCCGCATGATCTTCGCGAGTTTTAAGAATGCGCGCATCGTTCGTTCCGACTGGCTGGAACAAGGTGGTCGGCGGTTGGACTGCAACCCATACATGTCCGGTGCTCTAGAGGCTCGAGACACGTTGCGAAAACTGAAAGTTCGCAAAGATTCATTGCATACCCTCACTTCGGGACATGCAGGCGGAATCTTTAACGGCCCGATGTTTAAGCGCAACTACGTAGAGTCTTCTAAGTACGGCGTGCCATTCATCAGCAGCGGTGCCATGTTACTTGCGGATCTGAGTAAGTTGCCGATGCTGCGAAAGAAGGACGCTGAGTCTTCACGCTTGTCCTATCTGCGATTGACTCCCGGGACAACCTTAATTTCTTGTTCTGGAACGATTGGCCGCATGACCTTCGTCCGGCCAGATATGGATGGAATTTGGTCTTCTCAAGATGTTCTGAAGGTTGTGCCCAATCCACAACGTATCCCGGAGGGCTACTTGTATGCATTCCTTACTAGTAAGTACGGAGTGCCTCTCGTTGTTGCAGGAACCTACGGCGCAATCATTCAGCACATTGAGCCCGAGCATATCGCCACCTTAGATGTGCCGAGGTTTGACGAATCCAAAGAGCTGGAAGTTCATTCGAAAGTGACCCTGGCTGCTGAACTACGAGGGCACGCAGCAAAAAGCCTTCAGTTAGTAGCGAGGGAGTTTGATGATCTCTTTCCCGGTCTTGATCTGCAGGAGCGGCCCAGCGTTTCTGTCTCGTCAGTTAATAACGACGAACTGCGCCTTAGGATGGACGCCGAGTATCACAACCCTCGCGCCGTTCAAATTAGACGGACGCTAGCCATGGCACCGCATGCCTCGATAGACACATGGTGCGATGACGTCTTCCTGCCTGGAATTTTCAAGCGAATTCATGTGGATAGCCCTGAATTCGCGGCCCCTTACTTCACCGGCTACAGCCTTTACTGGAATGAGCCCGAGCCGAAAGGTTACCTCTCGAAAGCGACGAAGCTGTTTGATCAGGTCACTCTCAAAGAGGGGATGATTTTGGTTCAGGCGTTTGGGCAAGAGGGAGGACTTACAGGGCGCCCAGTTTGGGTAGGCAGGCATCTTGATAAGGCAACGACCACACACATGCTTGTGCGCCTGATCGTAAAAGATCGACACAAGGCGGCTTATCTATACGGATTCCTAAACTCGCTCTTGGCATATCGGCAAATCTCCTGCTTGACCTATGGAGGGTCTATTCCACATTTTGATGTGGCCGGCATCAAAACCGTTTTGGTTCCTCGTTTGACACCAGAGAAAGAAATGGATATTGCCGACCAAGTGCTGTCCGCTGTGGCTGCTCGGGATGAGGCACTGCAATTGGAACTGGATGCTCGGGAAATTGTTGAGTCGCTAATTCAGGGAGCGCAGTGATGGCCAAACTGATCCCAGTTGGCCAGCCGGTCAACGATGCAGAGCGCAGCGCCATCGCTTACCTGCGGGATCGCTTGCCAGACAGTTTCGTCCTGCTTCACAACTTCGAGATCGAGCGGCAGGGCGAGCGCTTCGAGATCGACATCGCGTTGCTGACACCGCACGCCCTTTACCTGATCGACGTGAAGGGCACGCGCGGCACCATCGACGTGTACGGCAACAAGTGGTACCCCGAGGGGCGCGCGCCCTATCCTTCGCCGCTCGGCAAGTTGCGCGGCCACGCCCGCACCGTGAAGGGCTTGGTGACCCAAGCCAATCCGGGGCGGCATGAGTTGGACGACATCTATGTGGATGCCGCCATCCTGCTCACCGCGCCCGATGCACACCTGAACGACCGCGAGCAGCTTGACGCAGATCGGGTGGTGAAGCTGAAGGACACAGAGCGCTACTTCAAGGATGCCACGCGTATCCCTGCGCGCTTTTCCAAGAACATCTTGCAGCAGCAGGGCTTGATCTTGCATGCCTTGAAGGTGGTTAAGCCCGCCTCATCCGTGCAGCGCTTCGGGCACTGGGAGGTGAAAGAAAAGCTCGGGGCGGCAGAGGCCTACACCGAGTTCCGCGCTGAGAACGCGTTCGCGGGTGGTACGGCCCGCCTGCGGGTGTATCAGGCGGATCCCTATCAACCGGAAGATGTGCGCAAGGCTCAGGTCAACCGCGTTGCCAATGCCTACCGGGCGCTGTCCAAGCTGCAACTGCACCCCAACATCGTGGCGGCGCGGGATTTCTTCCCGACCGATGACGACAAGTCGTTCATCCTGATCCTGGACGATGCGCCGGGCCAAGCGCTGACCGTGCACATGGCCCGGCCGCAGTTGGCGCTGACACTGGACCAAAAGTGGCGCGTGGCCAAAGACCTGTTGGCGGCCTTGGCCCATGCTCACCACCACGGTGTGGTGCATCGCAACCTGACGCCGGGCGCGATCTTGATTGGCCAAGATGGCACCACACGCATCACCGACTTTGATTTCGCAAAGCCCGGAGCGGACCGCAGCCTGACGATTGCGACGGACATTGTTGATCTGGTGGAGAAGGCTTATGTGGCACCCGAGGCGTTCAGGGAGCCGGGGGCCGCATCGAGCGCATCGGACATCTTCTCTGCAGGGGTCATTCTCTACGAACTTTTCACCGGAGAGCGCCCATTTGCGGGCGAGCCAACCACGGTGTGGGATCGGGCCGGCGAGTTTCTCAACAAGCCCTCTGCACTGCGGCCGGAGTTGAACGAAGCTTTTGATACATGGTTGCAGAGCCTGTGCGCATTTGACGAGCACCAACGGCTGACTGCATCGGCTGCGCTGGCCGCATTGAATGCCTTGCTGCAGCCCGTGGCGCAACCGGTAAACCAGCCTATTGATGTGCCGAAGCCCGAGGCGGTTGAAGCAAATGACGCCCAAACTGACTACCTGAACTTGGCGGCAGGTTACCGCCTGACCCATAAGTTCATCGTTGAAAAGAAGCTGGGACGAGGCAGCTTTGGTGTGGTCTACAAGGTGATCGATACCTTGGGTGATGTAGCGCGTACGGTGAAGCTCATCGTCAGTGACCGGCATTCGACCCTGGAGCGCCTGAAGAAGGAGTATCGCCACCTGGTGCACATCCCCGAGCACCCACACGTGGTGCGTGTGCTGGATGCGGACGTGATCCCAGGGCGTGACATCCCCTTTTTGGTGTTCGAGTATGTGGAAGGGGCCGATGTAGGCGACATGATCCATGACCGCCTGCTGTCCCCCGAGGATGCGCTGGAGCTGGGCAAGCAGGTGATTGAGGGTCTGGTGCACCTGCATGCGCAGGGCTTCCATCACTGCGACATCAAGCCACGCAACCTCCTGTGGACGCAGAAGGGGGCCAAGATCATCGACTTCAATGTGTCGGTGCGTGTCGACGACAAAGAGTCGCGCGGTGGGGGCTCGCGACGCTATCTCCCACCGGACTTTGACCCTGAGGTCATTCCGCACAACGGCGAGCGGGCGGACCGTGATCTGTATGCGCTGGGCCTGACTTTGTATGAGGCATTGACGGCTCGCTATCCGTGGGAGACGACCGAGCCGCCCGTCAACAAGCCTGCGCCCGACCCGCGCGAGCTATCGGGCTTTGCCGACTTGGCGCCGGAGCTCGTGAACGTGGTGCTCAAGGCGATTGCTCCGCGCAGGGCTGAGCGCTTCCACACGGCTGTTGATTTCCGGGATGCCCTGGCAGGAGTTCGCCATGCGCGGCGTATTCAAACCGTCAGGTTGACGACCATGGCAAAGGCGGTGAGCAACGGGCAGGCCGCCTTGGCCGAATCTGCGCCCAACTCCAATGCATTCGTTTCGCACCTGCTGACGCTCTACAGCCAAAGCCGCCGTAGCAATGCCGGTACGCGGGGGATGGACGCGCTTGGATTCTCTGCCTACGTGGATACAGCGCTGGACCGTGCCTTGTTGCCCGCTGTGTTGTGGGGGGAGTTCCGGCTCGTGCTGATCACGGGCAACGCTGGTGACGGCAAGACTGCCTTCTTACAACGACTTGAGAAAGAAGTCGAAGCCCGAGGCGGGGCAGTCAATCGCGGTTTGGCAAACGGCAGCGAGCTGAGCCTGGATGGCAAGCGCTACCTGATCAACTACGACGGTAGCCAAGACGAGGGCAACAAGGACAATAACCAGGTGCTGCTGGATTTCCTGGCCCCGTTCAAAGGCAACGATGCGGCGACTTGGAAGCCACAAGAGACGAGACTGATTGCGATCAATGAGGGTCGCCTGGTGGACTTTCTCGCCGCGTATGAACGGGACTTCTGCGCACTCACCGCCCTGGTTCGGCGTGCATTCGCAACCGGGGAAGCTGAGTCTGGCGTGGTGGTGGTGAACCTGAATCTACGCAGCGTTGTGGCCGATGCGGAAGGCGGATCGATTCTGGAGCGCTCGCTGCGAAGTATTGTCCGCCCCGAGAACTGGGCCGCTTGTGAGCATTGTGATTTGAAGGACAGCTGCTACGCATTGCACAACGCGCGCAGCTTCCAGGATGAGATCGCCGGTCCGCGCCTGCTGGAACGCCTCAAGACGCTTTACACGATGGCGCACTTGCGCGGGCGCTTGCACATCACGATGCGCGACCTGCGTTCGGCGCTCTCGTTCATGCTGATTGGCAACCGAGACTGCAGCGAGATTCATGTGCTCTACTTGGCGGGCAAGCATGATGACGTGGCACGGAGCTTCTACTTCAACAGCTGGATGGGTGGTGGGCCAGCCACATCAGACCGGCTGCTGACGCTGCTGAGCGATCTGGATGTAGGTAAGCAGGAAGACCCCCGCTTTGACCGAGGGCTAGACTTCGTGCAGCCCGATGACCGCGCCCTGTTTCGTTTCGAGCGACGGGGGCAATTTGACTTCGAGGTGTTGAAGCGCCTGTTCGGCGACCTCCCGCGTGGCGTCTCTGACTCATCAGTCCGCCAGCGGGCACTCAAGCACCGGGAGTATGTGGCCATGGCACGCCGCAAGCACTTCTTCGAGCGGCGTGATGCCAGCTGGGAAAAGATGCTGCCCTATCGCTCCGCCAAGCGCATGGTGGAGATTGTTCGAGGCGAAATGCCTATTGACGAGCTCACCGGCGAAATCCTGCATGCCATCAACCGAGGGGAGGGTCTGCAGCACCCGGAGCGACTGGGAGCCAGCTTAGCCTTACAGTTGCGGCAGGTCGAACACGGTACGGTCCGGAGCTACCGGCTTTTCCCTGTCGAAGGCTTTGGGCTACAGGTGCAAGACTTTGCGGCCAAGGCACGCTTCGTTGAACACCTGCCGACAGGTTTGCTGCTGAAGTACCAAGGCCAAGGCGCAGGTGCCATCAGTAGCGAGCTGATCATCAACCTCGACGTATTCGAAATGCTGGTGCGCCTGAATGAAGGCTACCGGCCTAGCGTTGAAGAGATGCAGGGCTTCTATCTCTGTCTTGGCGTGTTCAAGAACAGCCTCAACGCGCAGCCTTACCGCGAAATTCTGCTGACAACCACGGGGCACGACTTCTACCGCTTGACCCGCCATGACGATGGCCGGGTGGAGATGCGTTTGCTGCAGGGGCCGGTGACGGGCGCACGCCAAGAAGAAGCCGCCGAGAGCGGCGCCAGGGGGAACTGATGGCATTGCAGAAAAAGGACAGGGAGTTCCGACTCCCGAAGATCAGCTATCTCGACTTCAAGACCATCGAGATGGATCGGGTGCTCACGGGCCTGTTTGAGCGCCTGGAGCACGGGGGCTATCCGAGCGTTTTCCGAGACAAGCGAGAGCTGACCGTGGACAAGTTCGTCGATGACATCCTCGATGCCAGCGACAAGTTCTTGGGTTTCACGCAGCACCGAGATATGGTGGAGCGTTGGGTGGAAACGCACCTGATGGACATCGTGAACCGGGGGAAAAAGAACGCTGCCGTGGCTGGACCTCGGCCTTTGCATGGCTATACCTATCGCTTCCGCAATCCGAAGCACTCGCGTGACTATGGCGCGGCCCAGCATCTCTATCAAATGCTGCACCATGCGCGCCACCTTGCCGGCCACAAGGCCATCGAGCATCTCAAGGGTTTCTTCTTCGACGGGTTCGATAAGCTCACGCGTGAGCTGAACGACAAGGCCCTGACGGACATCGAGACAGCGACGCTGCTGCACTTCTTGTCTCAGCGGAAGGACACGGCGGACACGCGTGCAGGTGGAGATCGGTTCGCGCCAGTGTGCATCGGCTCGGCCGATCTGATGGCAGAGGACATCCAGCGACTGTTGTTCTACAAGCCCTTCATGCCGCGCTCGGTCATGGTGGAGTATCTGAAGGTGCTGCTGTCATTCCACTTGGCGCTGTACCACCTTCGCTTGCTGAAGCTGCTGCCCGCCTGGCAGAAGCTGGAGGGCGCGAACTCGCTGTGCGCTGAATCGGCGTGCCCCATGAAACCACGCGAGCAACGCGAACCTCAGGGTGACTGCCCTTACAAGCTTGGTCTGTTCGTTGACCTGTCGGGTAGTGCGGAGTCCGCAACCGCACCGCTGGCTGAGCGCAGCGCAGATGGTTACTACCGGCGCATTCCTGGCTTTGTGCGGGCGTACTTCGTAGCAAAGAAGCTGGACGAATTCTCAGAGCACCTGGTTCGGAGAGGTAAGCTGATCCGTCCCTTGAATGCCGTGTTCTCGGTCGGAGAACTGTACGGTCTGCAAGTCGAGCCGTTCGCGGAAGAGCGAGACAAGTTCTTCGGTGAACGTCTGGCCGGGCTGCTGGAATCCTTGTCCGAAGGTGATGCGGGTTTGGACGCAGAGGTCGAGGCCATCACAAAGATGGGGCTCTCGGACTTCGAGACCTACATCGAGATTCTGGTGGCTCTGCGTGGTGCCTTCCACCGGAAGTACATCATCGAGTCGTTGGACGCGACGATGTTGAAGAACAAGTCGGGGGCGCTGCTTGCGCAAACCCGCGCGCGAAACGCACCTCGGCGATTTGCGTTGGAGAGCCGCCTGCTAGAGGTGCTGCTGCAGATCGCTGTGTTGCGGCCAGGTGGTGATCAGGGCTACTTCACCGAGGAGATGCGGATCGATGACCTGCTGTCGTTCTTGCGCGAGCGCTATGGGCTTTACATCGACCAATTGCCGCCCGGTGAGGGCTTCAGCGCACCGACCATCGACGAACGAAAAGCCTTGCGTGGCAATGTGCAGGCATTTACAGGACGCCTGCGCGAGATTGGCTTCTATCGAGATCTGTCTGATGCCTACGTGACCCAGACAGTGGTGCCGCGCTACACGATTGCAGAACGAAACGAAGGAGCGCGCGCATGAGCCAAGGACTGCGTGAACTCACGAATCAAGAACTGAGCGCCGCATTGGAGTCAGTCCTACTGCCAAGGCTCTCACAGCTGCTCGCAGCCCGCGACCTTGGACATTGCATGCGGGTCACCGACTTGGATCGGGAGCTGATGATTCGATTGGCAGGTGGCCTGCGGGCTGCCGTGCCGTCTGCGAACGTCGTGGTGTTGGCGGACGACAGCTTGCGATCGATGGCGCCGGACATGGCTGTCAGCAGCACCAAGCTGGTGGAGTTGCGGAACCCGCTTCCAAACGATGAGCTTCGGCCCCCGCTGCTGGTGTTCGTGCCGAACGATCTGCGCGCCTCGGCGGAAGATTCCTTCGGTGTTGCGACATTTGAAGAGGTCCCGATCGACGGCGCCTATGCGGAACTGAACGCGCAGTTGGTCGCCCAGGTTCCTGCCAATTTGCGTGTGGCCGTAGAGGCCTGCTTGAGCGAGTTGCGGCGGCGTGACTCACGTTGGCGGTATGCCGACGATGCCGCCGTGGCGCGGTATCTGCTCACCTGCCAGGTCAATGAGTTTGATCCTGATGCCATGGGGGCCGCTCTGTTTGAGCTGGCTCTGGTACCGGATTTTGAGCTGTTCCAGCAGGCTGAGCGCGCACCCGCGCGGGTGGCGCGCAACCGGGAGTGCGTCGAGCGCATCACTTGGTCTACCAAGACGGAGCGCGTTCGCGCCCTTGAGTTGGGTTTGCTGGCCCCCTCGTTCCGCAAGCAGCTGGGCGAGTTTTTTTCACGGGTCGGCACGTCGAATCCCCGCGAGTGGACTCAAGCGGTTGTTCGCGACCGTGTGAATTGGCCTCTTGCGTTCAACAAATGGTTGTTTGAGGACGGCGGCGTCAACCCGGACGCCATCTACATCGGCGATGTCGCGCTGCCCGACCTGCCAGTGGTAAAGGACGACAACGAAGACCCTCGATTGGCCGAGTTGATTGGGCAAAAGGTACTACCCATCTCGAAAACCGGGCTCAAGAAGTTCAGTGTCTCTTTCCGTGTTGACCCGGTTCCTTCCAAGGTCGAGGGGCTGTCCCGGTTCGTGGCGGAGGTCGTGTCGCGCGACAACGGGCCGATCGGCTTGCGTCGGCGTAAGGCCGCTTGGACCAAGGGAACAGACTCTGGCGCGATCGCTTTCTCTTCGATTGGCAAGATCGATTGGGAGGAAGGCTGGCACTGTGTGCGTGTGTATGCGGAGACCGAAGACGGTGATCGCATTCCGCTCGCGGACGGTGAAGGCAACCCTGTCCGGTTCAACAGTGACGCGTCGGAGACGCACGCCAGTCCCAACGAAAGTGATCTCTTCTACGTGGTCACTGACGATGAGGTCGAGGTAGAACCACCGCAGCGGGCTGTCCCGCGCGAGGCGAGCTTGATGCACGCGTTGCTGCGTGCACGTTTTGCGGCCGTCGCCCAGGATCGCGATCCCGGTGCCGTTACTGTGACCGGCTGTGGGTGGGTGGAACGCAGCAGCAAGGCCACAGCCAGCGGCGAGATCTTGGAGATTCGCCTCGGGAAGGAGGGAAAGGCGAATGTCTTGGTGTCCAGCCTGTTGGCCAACCTGGAGCGGGCATTTCTTGAAGATCCCGAAAGCCTTAACCGCCTGAGGCTTTCGATCTGTGCTTCTGGTGTTGCCACACGATCCACGACGTCGTTCCGGTGGCCAGTCTCGGACGAGGTTGCTCGGTTCCGAGAGGCACGAGGGGCGTTCTTCGCCGCCGTACTGAAGGGCGACCAGCGGCTAATCATGCAGGCCAGCGACCTTCTGTCCCTTCAGGAGCCGGCCCAAAACTACGCCTCCGCCTACCTGGCTTGGATTGATGCAGTGCTTGCACGTGCCAGCTCTACGGATGCGACCATTTCGCGGCAGGCTATGGATGAGCTTCGGTGCGCGCTCACCATCGATTCAGTTGCCCTCGTGATGGAAGACTATCAAGGCAGGCGACGAGACGCTGTCCTGCTGGGGCCAACGCATCCGTTGCGTGCCAATTGGCATGTCGCCTGGAGCCATCTCGGACAGGCCTGGATGGAGCAGAGCCGGTCTAGCAGCAAGGAGTTCGTGGTCCCCACACGTGACGCGGTGATCAAGCAGCTGGCGCCAGCGGCATTTCCTCCGGTCGTTCCCTTCGGCGAAGAGCTGGGACGGACAGCGCTGGCTGTGGACAACATCAACTCGTTCTGGTCCTTATACGCAGCGACCGATGAGAAAGACCCTCGTGGCCTGATTGGAGAGGTGTGTGCCGCCCTAGGCCTGCCGGAGCCAGCCATCGGCGGTGCGACCATCGATAGTGCTTACCTTGCCGCGCGCGTGCAGCGTTATCTGGTCCAGCACCCGTATGTTGAGACGCTGACGATCAATGCCTTTAACGCAGGACGCGCGGGGGCATTGGCGGAGGTCCTGCTGGCACTTCAGCGGCGTCCTGAGTTTGCCGATCTGCGTTACGACATTCGGCTCTTCGTGCTTGATCCGGCAGAGCCATCTACAGGGGAGGCGTTGCTGGAACTCTTGTCGCCAGACTCGGGAACCAGTGCTAAAGAGGCAGACGCGTTCTCGACGCCGACCAGCAGTCATCTGCACCCAAAGTTGCGATTGGCCATCCGCGCGATCAAGGAATTCCGCGACGACCCGGATTTGCATGCGGCGCACCTCGCCTTCTTGTTTGACCTGTTCCCGGCAGAGGAAATCCGAGCAGTTGATGTTCATGACAGTGATGACTCCTCTTTTGTCCATGGACTGGTTCAGCCCTTCGAAGTGGACTATCTGGAGGACGAGCAGTCCATCACTTGGCTGCGTCGGCCGCTTCATGGTGTCGCACAAGCTCTGGAGGGCGCTGAGGCTTTATCCGACCTCATGGGGAGCATCTCCCGCGCCGTTTCGGTCGCCGTGGCGACGGTTGCACGCAGTCAATATTTGCCGCATGCACGTCCTGTGGTTGCGTTGAGCTTGTCCGCTGATGAGCGCGCCATGCTCCATCAGGTGCACGAGGTCAGTGACTGGGTACTCACGATTGATCGGAACTTGGGGATCGAGTTCTTTGACCATCGGCGGCATGCCACGCGGCCGGACTATCTGATCGACCACTCGCCCGATATGGCGAACGCGATGAGCCACCGCTTGGCGATCACTTCGCGATCTGTTGCGGAGCTTGAGTCTTTGCTGACCCCCATCTTAGGTGAGTACGGACTGCCCAATACGGGCCGACATGCCTTGGTGATGCTGGATCAGCTTCGGTCACTGTCCGGACGGTTGGCCTTGAAGCTGTTGTCCTCTTCTTCTCAGCGGGCCGAGGCGATGGGCTTGGCGCTCTCGCGCTTGTTCCTCGAACACCAGGGTGTGTTCCAGAACCAAGTCGTCGTGCCGTTGGATGCGCACTTGGAGTTGTATAAGGCGCTGAAGCAGAGTGCAGAGGAAATGGGCGATGAAGTCTGCTTCCGCCGGACTGACCTTGCTCTGTTCGACCTCGACCCAGCAAACCGTGTGATGACGTGCCGGCTGGTCGAAGTCAAGTGCTACAGCCAAGTGGGCGACGTGGCTGCCTATGCGCAGTTGAAGGCGTCCATCGCTGATCAGATCTCTCAGTCCGAGCGCGTCCTGGCCCACCACTTCGACCCTAGGGTGGCGGAAGTGGATCGTCCTGACCGCCCCATTAAGAATCGCGATCTTGCTGCACTGCTGGGCTTTTATCTGGATCGATCGGAGCGCTATGGCGTCGTCTGGCCAGACGCCGCCGAAGAGGCGCACTACTTCCTGAGACGCCTTGATGCGCGCCCCTATACCCTGAAGTTCACGCGAAGCGCCGTGGTGTTTGACTTCAGCACACCGGGTACTGAACCAGCCGAGCATGAAAACGGCATCGAGTTCTACCGTATCGGTAGTGATCTGATCCGGCAGTTGGTGGAGTCAGCCGTGACTGACACCGAAACGATGGCCAGCGTCCATTCCGCTCGCTCCACCGCCACGGCACGAGAGGTAACCCAGGAACTGCTTCGTCGCAGGGAGTTGGCCCCGGCCGTTCCCACATTTGAGACGGCAGCATTCGTCAGCACGCCTCGCGATCGAACGCTCGCATGGGACGACAGCCCACGATTTACGTACCAGCGGTCTGAAGACATTCGTAGTGTGGAGGCGCGCGAGCTTCAGCCTACCCCCGCACTGCAGGCAACCCCTCTGTCGGTTACAGTCGCTCAGCCTCCAATCGCCATCACTGAACCAACGCCATCGTCAGCGGGCGAACCGGTTCCCGGTTCTATCGCGACGCAAATGCCACTATCAGCTGAGGTTACAGAAGTGCCCGCAGCTGAGGACGGCTCTGTTGCTGGTTTTCGGTCACAGGAAGATGCGACTTCCAATAGCCGTGTTGTGTACGACATCATGCTTGGCGTGACAGGGGCAACGCCACAGTACGGTCTGCTTGGTGAGGTATCAGGGCGCAAGGTAGCGCTAGACCTCAATCAAACCCATACCATCAGTTTGTTCGGTGTTCAGGGCGGCGGCAAGAGCTACACCTTGGGCAGCGTTGCAGAGATGGCCTCACTGGCGATCCCTGGCATCAATTGCTTGCCCGAGCCGCTGTCCACGGTAATCTTCCACTACAGCCCGACCATGGACTACAAGCCAGAGTTCACGTCGATGGTGGGTGCAAACATTGTGGAAAACCAGGTCCGGGCGCTGAAAGAAGTCTATGGCGCGGAGCCGAAGGCTCTCGCTGATGTCTTGCTCCTCGTGCCAGCAGACAAGGTCGAAGAGCGGCAGACCGAGTACCCCGATATCGAGGTGCAGCCTTTGCAGTTCTCTGCATCGGAGCTGAAGGCATCCCACTGGAAATTCTTGATGGGGGCCGTGGGCAATCAGGCTACCTATATCCGCCAGATCATGCGCATCATGAAAGCGATGCGCGATGACATCACTCTTGAGGGTTTGCGTGAGGGCGTTGACGCTTCGTCAGTTCCTGATCACCTGAAAGAGCTGGCTCGGATGCGCCTAGACCTGGCCGCTGAGTACATCAATGACGCCACTGCACTCACCGATGTTGTGAAACCTGGTCGGCTGATCATCGTGGACCTCCGAGACGAATTCATCGAGAAGGACGAAGCGCTCGGGCTGTTCGTTGTGCTCTTGCAGTTGTTTGCCGATGCACGGATCGATGGGCGCACCTTTAACAAGCTGGTTGTGTTCGACGAAGCGCACAAATACATCGAGAGTCCTGATCTGGTTGCAGGACTCATCGAGGTAGTGCGAGAGATGCGGCACAAGGGCGTGAGCATCATGGTGGCGAGCCAAGACCCGCCGTCCGTGCCGGTGAGTTTGATCGAGCTGTCCAGCCAGATCATTATGCACAAATTTAACTCGCCCGCCTGGCTGAAGCACATCCAGAAGGCCAACGCAGCGCTTGGCAACCTAACGCCAGAACGCATGTCGCTCCTGAAAGCTGGGGAGGCCTACGTCTGGTCAAGTAAGGCCACCGATGAGTCGTTCACCAAGGGAGCCGTCAAGCTTCGGTGCAGACCTCGGGTCACCCAGCACGGTGGGGCGACTCGGGTGGCGGTAAGGGATTGATGAAGAAATGTTCAGCTTTGTAGTCTGTTACTAAACCCACACGCCGATGGGTTTGGCCGAATCTATTCGATTGCCTCGTCACTTTTTTCCATCCTTCTTGCAAGCTATGGAGAGCTGTACACGAGAAGGCGATGAGCTAGCCCAATTTCGCTGCGAGATTTTCCGCCGCCAGGTGGGTATATCTACGCAGCATGGTCAAATTGTTATGGCCAGTGTGACCGAGTGTCGAGCTATGGCAAATCTATGGCAAACCCCGAATTTGAACCGGTTTTGAACGAAAAAAGGGCCTAGCATTTCTGCTAAGCCCTCGAATTCGTTTGGTGGGGCGTGAGTGACCGAACACTCGACCTACGGATTAAGAGCCCGTAGGTCGAGATAGTCGATGCAGTCGCCGCAGTACATACCTAGAGGCTCTATGACCTCAGCTGTGCTGGATTGCGGAGCCCGCACTGATTCGTCCGGTCTACTAGAGAAATCAAACGTCAATATTCCCCGCCCGCAGCGCGTTGCTCTCAATAAACGCCCGCCGCGGCTCGACGTCATCGCCCATGAGGGTAGTAAAGATCCCATCCGCAGCAATCGCGTCTTCGATCTGCACGCGCAGCAGTCGCCGCACAGCCGGATCCATCGTCGTTTCCCACAGCTGCTCGGGGTTCATCTCGCCGAGCCCCTTATACCGCTGCTTCGAAACGTTCCGCTCCGCATCCGCCAGCAGCCACTTCATCGCGCTCTTGAAGTTCGTCACAGCCATGCTGCGCTCACCACGCTTGATGACAGCACCTTCCCCAATAAGCCCCTTGAACGTATTCGCGGTGGTCACGAGCTGCTGATAATCCGCCGTGTGCTGGAATTCCTGGTCGATGACCGAGACCCGCACGTTGCCGTGATGCGTCCGCTCGACATGCAGCGACCGCTGTTCGCGAACCGGATCATACGAAGGCACCACACGCACTTCGTTCTTCAGTGCTTCATCATGCAACGCAGCGTGCAGCGCCTTAGCCGAAGCCTCGGTCGACTCTTCATTGGAAAGATCGATCACCACCCCGTCCATGACCGCTTCCAGCGCGGCGGGGTCATACAACCGGCTCAAGCGTTCAATAACGCTCTGCGACAGCAGATACGACCGCGCCAGCTCGCCAAGCGCATCACCGGAAATCGCCGCCGCGTTCTCACCCGGCACCAGCTCCGACCCTTGCAGCGCCAACCGCAGCATGTGCGCGTTGAGCTCCACGTCATCCTTCAGATACCGCTCGTCCTTGCCCGCCTTGATCTTGTAAAGCGGCGGCTGCGCGATATACACATAACCGCGCTCGATCATGTCCGGCATCTGGCGATAGAGGAACGTGAGCAGCAGCGTCCGGATGTGCGCACCATCGACGTCCGCGTCGGTCATGATGATGATGCGGTGATAGCGCAGCTTGTCGAGGTTGTAATCCTCTTTGCCGATCCCGCAGCCAAGCGCGGTCACTAGCGTGACGATCTGTTCCGACGACAGCAGCTTGTCATAGCGCGCCTTCTCGACGTTCAGCACCTTACCGCGCAGCGGCAGGATTGCCTGGAACTTCCGATCACGCCCTTGCTTCGCCGACCCACCTGCCGAGTCACCCTCGACGATGTAGATTTCGCACTTCGCCGGGTCTTTCTCCTGGCAGTCCGCGAGCTTGCCGGGCAGGCCGACGCCGTCGAGCACGCCCTTGCGGCGCGTCATCTCACGCGCCTTCCGCGCAGCATCACGCGCTCGCGCGGCTTCGACGATCTTCCCGCAGATGATCTTCGCGTCGATCGGCGTTTCGAGCAGGAACTCTTCCAGCGCCTTCGCCACAACTTCTTCAACCGGCGCACGAACTTCGGAAGAAACCAGCTTGTCCTTCGTCTGCGAGCTGAACTTCGGCTCCGGCACCTTCACGGACAGCACGCACGACAGCCCTTCGCGCATGTCGTCGCCGGTCGTCTCGACTTTCGCCTTCTTCGCGATTTCGTTGTCGGTGATGTACTTGTTGATGACGCGCGTCATCGCGGCGCGCAGGCCGGTCAAGTGCGTGCCACCATCCCGCTGCGGAATGTTGTTCGTGAAGCACAGCACGTTCTCGTTGTAGCTGTCGTTCCACTGCATCGCGACTTCGACGCCCACGCCATCCTTCTCGCCATTGGCGAAGAAAACGGTCGGGTGCAGGTTGGTCTTCGTCTTGTTGATGTACTCGACGAAGCCCTTCACGCCACCGGCGAACGCGAAATCGTCTTCCTTGCCCGAACGCAGATCGGTGAGGCGAATCCGCACACCGTTGTTCAGGAACGAAAGCTCGCGCATCCGCTTCGCGAGGATGTCGTAGTGATATTCAACCGTGCCGAAAATCGTCGGATCGGCCATGAAGTGCACTTCGGTACCGCGGTTCTCGGTGTCACCCGTCACCAGCATCGGCGACACTTCCACGCCATCGACCATCTCGAGCACGCGATCCTGCGCGACGCCGCGATGGAACTCCATGAACCGCTTCTTGCCGTCGCGGCGCACCGTGAGGCGCAGCCAGCTCGACAGCGCGTTCACGCACGACACACCCACGCCGTGCAGGCCACCGGACACCTTGTAGCTGTTCTGGTCGAACTTGCCGCCGGCGTGCAGCTCGGTCATCACGATTTCCGCGGCGCTACGCTTCGGCTCGTGCTTGTCGTTCATCTTCACGTCGGTCGGAATCCCGCGGCCGTTGTCGGTCACGGAAATCGAGTTGTCGGCGTGAATCGTCACGTGGATGTCGTTGCAGTACCCGGCCAACGCTTCGTCGATCGAGTTGTCGAGCACCTCGAACACGAGGTGGTGCAGACCGGTGCCGTCCGACGTGTCGCCGATGTACATCCCGGGGCGCTTGCGCACCGCTTCCAGACCTTCGAGGATCTGGATCGACGAGGCGCCGTAGCTGCTGTTATCGGGTTGCGAATTGTGCTGTTCACTCATGGATATCTTCCGGTTCTGCGAGGCCACTCAAGCGGCGGCGCGGTGCGTTTCCTTGCAAAAACGCCGGGCCGCTCCAGTTTTCCTGGCCCGTCCGAGGCGCCGTTAGGGCACCAAAGGGACGGGTTGTCGGTTCGCCATAAAAACGCCAAAGGGGCTTGCCGCCCCCTGGTGTGTGTCGTGATGTCGCGCGCGTCAGATGCGCATCGGCATCACGACATACTTGAACTCGTCGTTCTCGGGCACGGTAATCAGCGCGCTCGAGCTGGCGTCGCCGAGGCTCACCTGCACGGTGTCGACCTTCAGATTCGCGAGCACGTCGAGCAGATACGTGACGTTGAAGCCGATGTCGACGGTATCGCCCTGGTAGGCGATTTCCAGTTCTTCCTGCGCCTCTTCCTGATCGGCGTTGGTCGACATGATCTTCAGTTGGCCCGGCGCGATGATGCAGCGCACGCCCTTGAACTTGTCCGAGGTCAGGATCGCCGCGCGTTGCAGCGAACGCTGCAGCTCTTCACGGCCGATTTCGAACGTGTTCTTGTGCGCCTTCGGGATCACGCGCTGGAAGTCGGGGAACTTGCCCTCGACGAGTTTCGACACGAGCTCGACCTGGCCGAACGTGAACTTGGCCTGGGTTTGCGCGATGTCGATGGTGACGGTGTCGTCGATGTCTTCGAGCAGGCGTTGCAGCTCGAGAATCGTCTTGCGCGGCACGATGACTTCCTGGCGGCCGAACGTGCCGCCTTCGAGCTTCATCGACGAGAACGCGAGGCGGTGGCCGTCGGTGGCCACGGCCATCAGCTGGTCGCCGTCGACGACGAGCAGCATGCCGTTCAGGTAGTAGCGGATGTCCTGCTGCGCCATCGCGAAGTGCACCATGCCGAGCAGCTGGCGGAACGACTTCTGCGGGACGGTCAGCGTGGCGCCGAAATCCTTCGCCTGCGCGACGGTCGGGAACTCGTCGGCCGCCAGCGTCTGGAGTGCGAAACGGCTCTTGCCGGATTGAACGGTGAGGCGCTTGTCGGCGAGCGACAGCGTGACCTGGCCGTCAGGCATCGCGCGCAGGATGTCGAGCAGCTTGCGCGCCGCGACGGTGGTCGCGACCTGGTCGCCGCCGACGCCGAAATCGGCGCGCGTGGTGATCTGCAGCTCCAGGTCGGTCGACAGGAACGAAACGTCCGAGCCGTTCTTGGTGATCAGCAGGTTGGCGAGGATCGGCAACGTATGGCGGCGTTCGACGATGCCGCTGACCGTTTGCAGCGGCCTGAGGAGGGTGTCTCGTTCGGTCTTGACCAGTTGCATAGAGTTCCTTCGTTGAGTAACGGCCTGCAGCGCAGCAGCCTCGCAGCGCCCCGCCGGCCGGGCTCTTGGCCCGCCACCACCGGGGCGGTCAAACCAGTATTGTGCCTCAAAACCGAACCGCCCCCCTTAAATTGGGGCGGAGGCCGAATTATCAAGCGCGCCGCGCGCTCAGCCCTTCAGCGTCTGTTCCAGCACGTGCAGCTCGTGGTTGAGCTGCGCGTCCTTGCTGCGTTCGTCGGCGATCTTGCGCACCGCGTGCAGCACGGTGGTGTGATCGCGCCCGCCGAACAGCTCGCCGATTTCCGGCAGGCTCTTCTGCGTGAGTTCCTTCGCGAGATACATCGCGATCTGCCGCGGCCGCGCTATGTTCGCGGGACGCTTCTTCGAGTACATGTCCGCGACCTTGATGTTGTAGAAGTCGGCGACGGTCTTCTGGATGTTCTCGACCGAAATCTGCCGGTTCTGCACGGTCAGCAGATCCTTCAGCGCTTCCTTGGTCAGCTCGATCGAGATCTCGCGGCCGTGGAACTTCGAATACGCGAGGATCTTGCGCAGCGCGCCTTCGAGTTCGCGCACGTTCGAGCGCAGGTGCTTCGCGACGAAGAACGCGACGTCCTCCGACAGGTTCACGCCTTCCGACTGCGCCTTGCGCATCAGGATCGCGACGCGCATTTCCAGCTCGGGCGGCTCGATCGCGACGGTGAGGCCCGAGTCGAAGCGCGAGATCAGGCGATCGTCGATGCCCGAGATTTCCTTCGGATACGTGTCGCTGGTGATGATCACCTGCGCCTTGTTCGCGACCAGCGCCTCGAACGCGTAGAAGAATTCCTCTTGCGTGCGCGACTTGCCCGAGAAGAACTGAATATCGTCGATCAGCAGCAGGTCGAGCGAGTGGTAGTAGCGCTTGAAGTCGTCGAACGCCTTGCGCTGGTACGCCTTCACCACATCCGACACGTATTGCTCGGCGTGGATGTAGCGGATCCGCGCGCCGGCCTTGTCGAGCAGCAGCTGGTTGCCGATCGCGTGGATCAGGTGGGTCTTGCCGAGGCCGACGCCGCCGTACAGGAACAGCGGGTTGTACGAGATGCCCGGGTTGTCCGCGACCTGGATCGCGGCGGCACGTGCGAGCTGGTTCGCCTTACCGGTCACGAAGTTGTCGAACGTGAGCACGGGATTCAGCTTCGAGCGCTCGTACATCGAATCGGCTTCACCGCCGGCTGCGGGCGCGGCACCGGGGCCCGGGCGCCACGTGCGGCGGCCGGCGGCCGCTTCGTGCGCGGGCAGGCTCGGCAGGTCGATGTCGGCGTCGTCGGCGTTCAGGTGGTGCGCGGCGGCGGCCGACGGCGTCATCGGCACGTCGGCCGGCGCGGCGGGCGCAGCGGCGGCATGCGCGGTCAGGTTGGCGGCGATTGCCGCCACCGTCGCGGCCGGGCCGGTCGGGGCCAGTGGCGCACGCGGGGCGGCCGGTGCTGCGCCGGCGGCGGCGCTGCGCATGCCTGCCTTGGGATCGAGGACGAACTGGACTTCGATCGGCGTGTTCCAGAATTCGCGGGCCAGATCGCTGATCCGCCCCGAAAACTGGCTCTTGACCCAGTCCAGCTTGAAGCGGTTCGGCGCGGCGATGGACAGCGTGTTCGCCGACGCATCGAAGGCCACCGGGGCCAAGGGTTTGATCCACGTCACGTACTGCTGGGGCGTCAGCTCGCGCTCCAGCAGTGCGGAACAGTGTTGCCAGAAATCGTTCATCAAGTAACTGTCGTTTTTTGCGTGCACAGCGCGGCTCGCCGGCGCCCTTGTCGCGGTAGCGCAACAAGGCCCGAAGCGGTCGTGCGAGCGTGCCTCGGACGCCTGCATCACAGTGTTGGAGGGGCAGGCGCGAGCCGAAGCGGCGTGCGGGATTCTTGGAGATAAGGCGAGATTCTACCGCCAAACGCGGCCACAGAGCGAGTTATCCACAGGCCGGTTGTGTGGGGCGCGGGGCCGGATCGCTCGGGGCGGGCACAGGCGAGCGACTCCTAAAGTATTGACCGTCAACGGAAAAACGGTTTAAATAGCGGGTTCCGCGAAAACCAATCCTGTATTCCCGGCGATTGCGTTCGCCCGAATGCCTCCGGTTAAGGGCACGCGGTCCCCTGAATTTCGACATTCTCGAACAAGTGAGAACATCATGAAACGTACTTACCAACCGTCCGTGACGCGCCGCAAGCGCACCCATGGCTTCCGTGTCCGCATGAAGACGGCAGGTGGCCGCAAGGTCATCAACGCTCGCCGCGCGAAGGGCCGCAAGCGCCTCGCCATCTAAGGCAGGTTGCGCGCTGTGTCCGCCGTCCGCAGTCCTGCGGAAGGTGCCGTCGAGCCGGGTGCGAATCCGTCGCAGACGAAAGCCGCCTTCCCGAAAGCTGCGCGACTTCTGAAAACGGATGAATTTTCATCCGTTTTTCGTTTGCGCCCCTGGCGGCGCTCCGCGCACTTCGTGATTTACGGCAAGCCGACCGGTCAGCCCGCGCGTCTGGGGCTCGTCGTCGGCAAGAAGTATGCGCCGCGTGCAGTAACACGTAACCTCGTGAAGCGGCTGGCGCGCGATCAGTTTCGCCTGCGCCGGGCCGAATTCGCCGGTTACGACTTGCTGCTGCGGCAGCACACGCGCTTCGACAAGAAAGCGCTGCCGAGCGCGGCTTCCGCCCCGCTCGCGGCGATGTGTGCGGCCGAGATTCGCGAACTGCTCGACAGGGCAGTCCGGGAGATCGCCCGCCGTGCGTCGAAGCCCGCGTCCGAGTGACGCATCCGTGCCCGGTGCGGCGTTCGCGCCTGCCCGGCCGGTTTTGACGCGGCGCCGAACGGCGTCGCCCAAGGTATGGAAACGGTATTGATCGCCTTGCTGCGCTTCTACAAGGTTGCCGTGAGCCCGATGCTCGGCAGCCGTTGCCGTTTTTATCCTTCCTGTTCGGATTACGCGCGCGAGGCAATCCAGTATCATGGCGCCGCGCGCGGCACGTATCTCGCCGTCAGGCGCGTGTGCCGATGCCATCCGTTTTCCGCGGGCGGCATCGACCTCGTCCCGCCGCCCAACTCCGACACTCGCGCTCGCGGCGAAGCCGACGCGCGGTCCCATCGACTCTGAGACAACGCATGGATATCAAACGCACCGTCCTATGGGTGATCTTCTTCATGTCAGCTGTCATGCTGTACGACAACTGGCAGCGGGACCATGGACGCCCGTCGATGTTCTTCCCGAGCGCCACGCAGACGGCCCCCGCTGCCGCTGCCGGCGGTGCATCGGGCACGGGCGCGACGACGACGACCGCAGGCGAAGTGCCTGCCGCCGCAGCCGGCGCCGCACCGTCGACGACGGCACCGGCCGCCCAGGCGCAGCTCGTGAAGTTCTCGACCGACGTGTACGACGGCGAAATCGACACGCGCGGCGGCACGCTCGCGAAGCTGACGCTGAAGAAGCAGGGTGACGGCAAGCAGCCCGACCTGTACATCACGCTGTTCGACCACACGGCCGGCCACACGTATCTCGCACGCTCGGGCCTGCTCGGCGGCGATTTCCCGAACCACAACGACGTCTACACGCAGCTGAACCCCGGCTCGACGTCGCTGACGGGTGACCAGAACGCGCTGAAGCTGTCGTTCGAGTCGCCGGTGAAGGGTGGCGTGAAGGTCGTGAAGACCTACACGTTCACGCGCGGCAGCTACGTGATCGGCGTCGACACCAAGATCGACAACGTCGGCACGGCACCGGTCACGCCGACGGTCTACATGGAACTGGTGCGCGACAACACGGCCGTCGAAACGCCGATGTTCTCGCATACGTTCCTCGGGCCGGCGGTCTACACGGACGCGAAGCATTTCCAGAAGATCAACTTCAGCGACCTCGACAAGAACAAGGCCGACTACGTGACCTCCGCCGACAACGGCTGGGTCGCGATGGTGCAGCATTACTTCGCGTCGGCCTGGATTCCGCAGCAGGGCGTGAAGCGCGACATCTACGCTGAAAAGATTGATCCGACGCTGTACCGCGTCGGCGTGAAGCAGCCGGTCGCCGCGATCGCGCCGGGCCAGTCGGCCGACGTGCAGGCCCGCCTGTTCGCCGGTCCGGAAGAAGAGCGCATGCTCGAAGGCATCGCGCCGGGCCTGGAACTCGTGAAGGACTACGGCTGGGTGACGATCATCGCGAAGCCGCTGTTCTGGCTGCTCGAGAAGATCCACGGCTACATCGGCAACTGGGGCTGGTCGATCGTGCTGCTGACGATCCTGATCAAGGCCGTGTTCTTCCCGCTGTCGGCGGCGAGCTACAAGTCGATGGCGCGCATGAAGGAGATCACGCCGCGCATGCAGGCGCTGCGCGAACGCTTCAAGAGCGATCCCCAGAAGATGAATGCCGCGCTGATGGAGCTGTACAAGACCGAGAAGGTCAATCCGTTCGGCGGCTGCCTGCCGGTCGTGATCCAGATCCCGGTGTTCATCTCGCTGTACTGGGTGCTGCTCGCGTCGGTCGAAATGCGCGGTGCGCCGTGGGTGCTGTGGATTCACGACCTGTCGCAGCGCGATCCGTTCTTCATCCTGCCGGTGCTGATGGCTGTCTCGATGTACGTGCAGACGAGCCTGAACCCGACGCCGCCGGACCCGGTCCAGGCGAAGATGATGAAGTTCATGCCGATCGCGTTCTCGGTGATGTTCTTCTTCTTCCCGGCCGGCCTCGTGCTGTACTACGTCGTGAACAACGTGCTGTCGATCGCGCAGCAGTACTACATCACGCGCAAGCTCGGCGGGGCCAAGAAGAAACCGGCCTGACGCCCGTTGCACACGCGGGGCGGCGCGTTCGCCCCGCGATGCACGAAAAAAAGCCGCATGGTTCGCCCATGCGGCTTTTTGCTTTTTGCGGATCCGGTAGCGCGGGTTCAGCCCTTCTTCGCTTCGCCCGAGTCGCCGTAGAACTGCTCGACCAGCTCCTGCACGAGGTAGCGATGGTGCGGCGACAACGCTTCGATCTTCGACGCGAGTTCGATCGTCTCGGGCGTCGGCGGATAGCGCTCGTCGCGCGGCAGCGGTTGCGGCGTCGGGTGTTCGATCACGCTCGGCGACGGGCCGTAATGCAGCCAGTGGACTTCGACGCGCAGCCATTCGGCGAGCGTGACGAGTTTGTCCGACGTCGGGATCGTGCGGCCCGTCAGCCATTTGTGCGCGGTTTGCGGCGAAACGGGCTGTGCTCCGCGGTGACGCAGATTGAATCGGTTCGCCAGCTCAGTCGCACCGGTGACCTTCTCCGGGCTGCGCCGCAGGGCGAATTTCAGGCGTTCCGAGAACGCGGCTTTTTCTTCGGATGTCGGCATGGGGGAGATTGTGCAATTCCACCGTCGTGTCCCAGACAACCATTTGGGATAAACATAGCTCGTTCAGACGAATCCCGGTCTTGATCGAGGTGGGTGTCGGAATTAAGGGCCGCATTGTTAGGCCGCTCCAGCAGGCATACTCGTCCGAAACGGTGGCTGGGACATGGCGCCGGGCTGATACCCGGCTTATCCCCGGCGGGATAAATTCGAGCGTGTCCGAATCCTGCGCGGCGGCCGGTGATGTGTGTGCCGGCACGCTACAATGCCGGCGTTCCGATGCCCGAAGTGTTGCGCGGGCGCACCATATTCGCTGATTACCCGATTCATCCCATCTATCCGATTCCCATGCTCGCTACCGATTCCGATCCGATCGTCGCCATTGCCACTGCTGCCGGCCGGGGTGGCATCGGGGTCGTCCGTGTGTCGTTCGGGCGCGGTGGCGAGGCGGCCGCGTTGCCGCTGATCGACGCATTGTGCGGGCAGAAGCTCGCCCCGCGCCATGCGAGCTACGTGCCGTTCCTCGACGAGCACGCCGCGCCGCTCGACCGCGGGATCGCGCTGTACTTCCCGGCGCCGCATTCGTACACCGGCGAGCATGTGCTCGAGCTGCAGGGGCACGGCGGGCCGATCGTGATGCAACTGCTGCTGCAGCGCTGCCTCGATGCGGGGCGCGGTTTCGGGCTGCGGCTCGCGGAGCCCGGCGAATTCACGCGGCGTGCGTTCCTGAACGACAAGCTCGACCTCGCGCAGGCCGAGGCCGTTGCCGACCTGATCGAGGCGAGCACCGAAGCCGCCGCGCGTTCGGCCGGGCGTTCGCTCGACGGCGCGTTCTCGCGGCAGATCCATGCGCTCGTCGACGACGTGATCACGCTGCGGATGCTGGTCGAGGCGACGCTCGATTTTCCGGAAGAAGAGATCGATTTCCTCGAAGCGGCCGACGCGCGCGGCAAGCTCGCGAAGATCCGCGCGCAGCTCGCGCACGTGCTGGGCGACGCGCGGCAGGGAGCGCTGCTGCGCGAAGGGCTGTCGGTCGTGCTCGCGGGGCAGCCGAACGTCGGCAAGTCGTCGTTGCTGAATGCGCTGGCTGGCGCGGAGCTGGCGATCGTCACGCCGATCGCGGGCACGACGCGCGACAAGGTCGCGCAGACGATCCAGGTCGAAGGGATTCCGCTGCACATCATCGATACGGCCGGGTTGCGCGAGACCGAGGACGAGGTCGAGCGGATCGGCATCGCACGCACGTGGAGCGAGATCGAACGGGCGGATGTCGTGCTGCATCTGCTGGATTCGCGCACGGGAATGACGGCGGATGACGAAGTGATCGCCGCGCGGTTTCCCGGCGGCGTGCCGGTGGTGCGCGTGCTGAACAAGACGGATCTGACCGGTGTGGCGGCGTGCGTCGAGCATCCGGCGGCGGAAGGCGATCTGACCGAGGTGCATCTGTCCGCGAAGCGCGGCGACGGGATCGACATGCTGCGTGCGGAGCTGCTGCGGATCGCCGGGTGGCAGGCGGGGGCCGAGGGCGTTTATCTTGCACGCGAGCGGCATCTGATCGCATTGCGGGCCGCGCAGGAGCATTTGGCCCAAGCGGCGGATCACGCGGAGCAGCGCGCGCAGTCACTCGATCTGTTTGCCGAGGAACTGCGGCTCGCGCAGGAACAGCTCAATGCGATTACTGGGGAGTTCACTTCGGATGATCTGCTGGGGGTGATTTTCAGCAGGTTTTGTATCGGGAAATAGAAGCGAAAAGGATTGCTGGCCGGGAACGGCACAGCCATCTCCCGGAAATAGAACGTGCCTGTATCCGCGTGACGACTGCCAGTCAGATCGACACTGTGGTTTTACAGATGCGGGCGGGCCGCTAGCATCCGATCGACAAACGATGGCGGCAGCGATATATATACAGAATCATCTCCTCCGTCACCTTTTGAAAAGGACACGTAGGCCTCGCTATAACTATTCCAGGCAATTTCGGGAATCGGTGTGCTGAATGTATGCTGGGCTATTAACCTCCCGGTTTGTGCGATGTATACGCGACCAACATATCGCGAATCTCCACCCGGAACCCAAGCTAAAAGGCACAGCTCGGCAAGATACATCCCATCTGGAGATGTCGACGCTCGACACTCTTCCCCTCGAGGCGTTCGGTCAAAGGCAAAGATGCCAATCAGTGCCATGATGAGCAGTGTGTAAGTAATTCTCAAGGAAATCTTCATGATTTATTGTTGGATTTGATTATAGTGAAATTTCTATGGGAGGGGAGACTGGGATGAATTTTTTGTCAGAATAGATGATAAAGTCGCCGCCTCTGCCATGTATCTCAGACCATTTTCTAAAATCGATGTTTTCTACCGGATAGTAGACGTTCCCCTTGATGAGTGAATTGCCTCTGGCGACGGCGTATTTGACATATGGGATATGCTCGGAGTTCGAAAATGCGGCGATTGCACTATATGGAACAATGATGACGCCGTCGCTACTCCAATGCCCTAAGTATTGGGATCGCTCACCAGATTTGTCGGTGAATGTATAGTTGTCTTTCACGTACACCCACACTCCGGTCACTTCAGCTGTTGTTCTGCGTGAATCCACGTCCCACGAGAAACGCGCACTTCCGAGCGCTGCATAGATATTGAAGGATCCGAGTGCCCCGGATAGGTCGTCAGGCACACCGTTTTTGCGAAGTTGCGCATCTAGTTGAGTTTCAATTTTCTGTCCAAATGTGCTGTCTACTTTTGAGTATTGAAATTGGAATCTTCGGTGCAAATCGCGAATATCATTGCCGCATATGTCGTCGGTATAGAGTCTCGCTGCGCAGTCTTTGTGCGGAATCAGTAGTTTGTAAAGTTCGATTCTGGATTTTGGTGAGCGAATCATTTCATTGATAAGGTGGTCGAATTGCCGCTTCGCTCGGGGGAAGCGCAGAATCCAATCCAATTTGACGGTGGACATGTCGTACATGTCGGATGGATATGGTTCTCCATCTTGATTAATTTCTGATGACTCATCCGAAGAGGTCCGTGAGTAATTCAATTTTCCTGAGAACCATCGCTCCATAAGTTTGGCAGATGTCGGGAGATATATTTTGCGCATTGCTGCAGGAATATCTTGAATATCGAACGCTGGTACGGAATCGTCCTTTTTTAGCTTCACGATGGCGGGTTTGGGAGGAGCGGAAGCATTTAGCCAAGTTTGAAAGCGCGCCAGCGCCTTGCCGGCCCTTTCCAAGTCATCAACCATTTTGTCAAGCGAGTCTCGCTTGGGCGTCGCAGAGGAGTGTTTGGGTTCGGTTGTGATCGATTTTGGTTGCATCGGAAGCGGTGGCGCAGGTTTATCCATGGACAATGAGAAGTTTGGAACAATCTTGCATCCATCTGCACCGTCATGGAGTTTCCATTTCCAAAATATTTTATTTATCGTGAAATAGGGAATTTTTTCATTGTTTGACGGCATTTCTATTTTCGGATCCGATGATGTTGGGCGGTATGCGCGATGTCTGTTACGCTAGCGTGATCGCGCATGGAAAATCAATCGGACTAGTTCGAAATGGTTGTCAGCGTGATTGGGTTTCAGACCAAATATTATTTGGGATTTCTTGGTCGTCAAAGCGCGCCGGGATCGTGAGTCCGTCGATAGGTATGTCGATACTCAAAGGCGTTGCGATTTTTAATTTTTCTTGGCAAGGTGGCGGGTCGAGCGTCAGCTGTCATTGCGTCGGCGTCAACGGTGGCCGGCACTGCGGGTATTTCGCGAGTAGAGTATTCCGGTGCGTTCGGTGATGCGCAAGTCGCGGGGAGTGTCTATTGCCAAATTCGGAATGGCTCATTTTGCGAGTGACAGCAGTGTCATCACCGAGATGGCGATTTTTTATTTTCCCGATCACCGCTATGTAACGTTGTGGGAACCCATCAGGATTCGATTCGCGTGAATGTGAATATTAATGAGTCGGGCATGTGGTTAATGCTAGCTCTCCTGGCGATAGCATTGCCCGTTATCGTGCTCGCTTCGATAGTGCGGTTGCTGAACGCTTTCTTGTCTGGCTCAAGGGGTTGGACTGATGTTGTTGCGAAGGAGGTTTGGATTTTCATTCGGCACGCATTCGTTTCGGCTGCCGTCGTCACAGTCCTCGGGTTTGGCTGGGGCTACTGGAAAGACGTACAACTGCGCGCGATTTGCGATTCACGCACGCAAAAAATCGAGCGCTCCCCGCACGGAGGCTATTGGGCACGATACTGCTATTTTGGAGATACGATTGTTCTCAGGCTTTACGACAGGGAGGGCGAGCGTCTCGTTGCCGAGCGAACGTATCGGGACGGGGCTCGCATACCCGTTGAGCTTCATTGGGCGAAGGAGACATTGATGTACCCCCAAGGGCTCGAGTTCGGCGAAACATTTGGCGAAATCAGTTTGCCCCCGACTTTTCTTGACCGGATGATGGCGAGGCTTCCCTAGCAGATCACGTTCGACGCCCATGCTTCGCAAGCACATCGCGCTCAAGGGAGGGGGCGCCGATTGCGCGACGGTCGATGCAAATACGATCGACAGCGTGCCAGGTGAATGTAGCTGCTGGCATGCCGAGCTGACCACGTCGGCCTGATTGCGTTGCGGTCCGGATCATCGGTCCTGCAGGGGCAAGCATGCCGATCGACCCATCCGGACCCTGACCCGCATCAATCCCAATGACGGTGATGGTAATACCCGCCACCGCCGTAATACCCGCCACCATCAGGCACCACGATACAGCCGCTCAACAGCACGGCGACACCGGCAATCAGCAAAAGGGTCTTCTTCATCGCGTTCACCTGCATGGGTTCAATATGAAACCCAGCATAGCGAGCGCCCGCAACACCGGCTGTAAGCGATCGTTTCCCTGCTTCGCAATCCGTAACGGCGGATTATTCCGGTCACAATGACCGTAACAAATCTCCGAAGAATCCCTGAAACCGCAGACGTTTTCAGGCGGTGACGACCCTGTTTCGCCCTGTATCCTTCGCACGATACAGCGCGGCATCGGCGGCTTCGATCAACGCGTCGGGCGTCGACAGATCGTCGGGCGACACGGTCGCGCAGCCGACGCTCACGCTCACGCGTCCGGCGGGTGCGGTCGGCATCGCGAGATCGAGCCGCAGCACCGCTTCGCGCGCTTCCTCGGCGACCAGCCGCGCACCGCGCGCCCCCGTGTTCGGCAGCACGATCGCGAACTCCTCGCCGCCGTAACGCGCGACCATGTCCGCCGGCCGCCGCACCGCGCCGGTCAGCGCATTCGCGACCGCGATCAGGCACGCGTCGCCCTTCACGTGGCCGAACGCGTCGTTGTACGCCTTGAAGCGATCGACGTCGACCATCAGCAGCGACAGCGGTTCGCCTTGCCGTCGCGCCTGCAGGAACAGCGTGTGGAAATGATCGTTGAAATGCATGCGGTTGAATGCGCCCGTCAGGCCGTCGCGTGCGGACGAACGGATCAGCGTCGCGTGCGCCTCGAACAGCCGCTGGTACAGCATCGTCACTTCCCACGCGAGCACGCATACGAGCACGCCCGGCGTGAACATGCTGAACACGCGTGCGAGATACCAGCCGACCGTGAAGCGATGGGTGCTCATCAGGTTCAGCGTCGTGTCGGTGAGGCACGCGAGCACCGCGATCGCAAGCCACAGGTCGAGCGTCGTACGCAGCCGGCCGGTGGCCAGCACGGCCACGAGCGCCAGCGCATTGAGCAGCCACACGATCAACGCGACGGTGTTGACGGGCAGCACGGCCGCGTCGCCGGGCGGATGAAACGCGGGCGGCAGCGACACGTTCAGCGCAAACAGGCACAGCAGCCCGGCGACGACAGCCGGGCCGCCGATCAGCGCGACCGTCCACCTGCGTGTCTGCTGCGCGCCGATCGGGGCGCGTGCCAGCCGCTCGCGCGCGAGCAGCGCGACCATCACGAAACCGGGGAAGCCGGCATGCCAGAAGATCCACATCCACGCGGCGCTTTGCGGTTGCGCGCCGAACAGCCCGTGCGGCGCGAACACGCCGGGAAAGGTGAGCAGCTGCAATGCGACGGCGAGCGCGGTGAACGCGTAGGCGCCGCCGAGCGCGCCGAGCACCGGCTGGCGCGTCACGGTGAACTGCGCGCCGAGAAAGAACGCCGCGATGCTCGCGGTGGTGAACACCGTGAGCGCGCACATCGGCATGAACGGCTCGACGGCCGGCAGCTCGACGTTCGCGTGCGGCGCGGCGATCCCGAGCGCGAGCACGATGACGAGCGCCGTCAGGGCGCCGAACCAGAGCTGACGGCGTGTCGTGTGCTGGATCAGGATGCCTTCCATGGAGTTCCCCGGGCACGTAGGCGGAAACGCCCGGTCTTGCGCCGGGCGACAGGCAACCGGCCGCTGCGCGACCGGTGCGGCCTGATCCTATCGCGTTATGGGTGCGCGCTCAAACCCCGAGGCCGGGACCGAAGTTGCCGGCGACCCACTGGGTGACGGCGTTGACGTCCGCGTAGTCCTGTTCGGGCAGGCCGTCGAGCATCGCCAGCACTTCGTTGCTGGCGCCGGCGTCGCGCGCGGCATCGACGATCGCATCCTTGTTGGCCGGGTAGCGGACGGCCGCCAGCACGTCGGCGATCTGCAGGTCGATCGTTTCGCTGGGAATGTCGTGCGGAGGTTGGGCGGGCTGGTCGTTCACGGCGGCGTCTCGCGGAGTGAGCGGATCAAGTGGGAATCGGATCGAGGCGAAATTCGGGGGCTTGACAGGGCACGTCACGCGTTCACATGCCAGGGCGGCCGGGCCGGCACGCCTCGCGGAGGAACGGCAATCGACTCAATGCCCGCGTCGCACGCGGCGCCACGGATGCTTCCAGTCGATGTGCGGTGCGTTTTCGTCGCGCGGATGCTGGCGCCGATGTTCCTGCCAAAGTTCGTCGGAAAACAGCGCCGCGACGATCACGAGCGGCAACACGAGGAATATTCCGAGTATGACTTGCTCGAACACGATAGCCTCCTTGCGGTGGCAGGAACCCTTGCTCCCATTCTAGGCTCTGAACTTCGCCCGCGTTCAACTTCTTACAGTGCGAAACAGGCCCGGATGCGGCCTTGCCGCACGTGCGCCGGCATCAAAAAGGACATGAACATGCAACTCCAGAACGATACCAACACGCTCGCGCTGCGGCCCCTGGAGCGCCAGGACCTGCGCTTCGTCCACGAGCTGAACAACGACGCAAAGATCATGCGCTACTGGTTCGAGGAGCCGTACGAAACCTTCTCGGAACTGTCACAACTGTACGACCGCCACGTGCACGACCAGCGCGAGCGCCGTTTCGTCGCGGTCGATGCGCAAGACGAACTGGTCGGCCTCGTCGAGCTGATCGAGCTCGACTACATCCATCGACGCGGCGAATTCCAGATCATCATCGCGCCGCAACGCCAGGGGCGCGGCTATGCGGGCCAGGCGACGCGTCTTGCGATCGAATACGCGTTCAAGGTGCTGAACATGCGCAAGCTGTACCTGATCGTCGATACGTCGAATGCGGCGGCGATTCACGTGTACGAGAAATGCGGATTCCAGCACGAGGCCGAATTGAAGGAAGAATTTTTCGGAAACGGCGCGTATCACAACGCTTATCGCATGTGCATTTTTCAGCGCGATTATTTCAAACGCCAGCAAGCTACCCAGAATAAGGCAGGGTAAACACGCTGGCGAAAGGCGCTGGCGGCGGGGCTTTCGCGGGCGCTGAAACCATGCGGCGAAGTACGGATAAATACGGATGCGCTTATACCTGGCATTTTTCTTGTATCAGGTAAATGCGATTCCGCGTTGCGGTAAAGTCGAATCGTTTCGGATGACTTTATGTGCGGCGCATCAAAATGATCCGGATAGCGAAATGGATTATCCAAACCGTTCAATCGCCGCATTGTAACTTTGATGAAAGTCTTGCCGAGTAACGCTTTCCGCCCGGCGGCGCGGGCCTGTGCGTCGGGCGGCGCGCGTCGTCATGTCTGCGCCGGGTGAGAAAAACAGGCTGCGCACGGGGTGCGACAATCCGCCGCTATTGCGGTCGCACAACAAATGTGCTTGCTATCGCTTGCCGGTCTTCTAAAGTGAAAAACGCGGGTTCACGATCACCTTTAAACACATAGCTAACCCAAGCCTGGTGCCCGCAAGCCTGGAGACAGAACATGATGAAACGTACCGGTATCCTTTTTGCCCTCGTCGGCGCATTTTGCGCGGTGTCGATTGCCCAAGCCGGCGGCGATTCGGCCGTCAAGCCGAAGCAGGAAATCCAGTTGACGAAGAACGCATGGGGCTGCCTGTCGAAAGACAATCTGGACTCCGTACTGAGTCACGAGCGTGACGGCAAGTCGCAGGCGAAGCAGCAATACTTCGACGATTACCGGTGCCTGTCGGTGCCGGAAGGCCAGCGTTTCCGCGTGGTGTCGGTCGACCAGGGCGACGTGCAGTTCGTCAGCGCCGACAACAGCGACCAGCAGGGTCTCTGGACCGATTCGCGCTTCGTCAAGCAGTAACCGTCCATTCACCGCGCCGTCACACGACGCGCGAGCGCGCCGGCCCGATGAGCCGGCGGCGCGAACCGAACACGGCCCGGCCCATGCCGGGCCGTTGCGCTGTGGGTGGCGCATGACACGCGTCGGACGGCCCGCATTCGGTATCATCACGGCCCGACCGAACCGAATGCCCGCCCGGGCCGACTCCGCATGGCGCTGAAATCCACGATCTACAAAGCCGAACTGCAAATCGCCGACATGGATCGGCATTACTACGCCGATCACGCGCTGACGGTGGCGCGCCATCCGTCCGAAACCGACGAGCGGATGATGGTGCGCATCGTCGCGTTCGCGCTGTTCGCGCACGAGCGGCTCGAATTCTGCAAGGGGCTGTCGGACGTCGACGAGCCCGATCTGTGGCAGAAGGACCTGACCGGCGCGATCGACGTCTGGATTGAAGCCGGCCAACCCGACGAGCGGCGCATCTCGAAGGCGGCCGGCCGCGCCGGGCAGGTCACGGTGATCGCATACGGCGGCAAGACGTCGGATATCTGGTGGCAGGGCGTGCGCAGCAAGGTCGAGCGACTGCGCAACGTGCAGGTGCTGTCGCTGAACGACGGTGTCGCGGCAGCGCTCGGTAAACTCGCGGAGCGCACGATGCGCCTGCAATGCACGGTGCAGGACGGCGCGGCGTGGATCTCGAGCGCCGACCACGATCCGGTGGCGGTCGAGTGGACGGTGCTGAAGGCGCGCGCGGACGCGTGACGGCCCGTGCCGGCCGCGTTCAGCCGATCGCGGCCGGCGGCCCCTTGAATTCGAGCATGTTGCCTTCAGGGTCGAACAGGTAGATCGACGGCCCGTATCCGCCGGCGCCGTAGCGTTCCGCGGGCGCGCCCGGCCGTGCGCCATGTGCGGCGAAATGGGCGGTCAACGCGTCGGGATCGAACGGCTCGACGCGCAGGCACAGGTGATCGAGATTGCGTCCCGTGCCGGGCGGGCCGCTGTCGGGACGGTCGATCGGGCCGCCGACCGACAGCAGGTCGATCAGCGCGTCGCCGGCGCGCAGTTGCACGAGGCCCAGATCGGGCTGTTCCTTCTCCACATGGCAGCCGACGGCGTCGCAGTAAAAGCGCGTCATCGCGGCCATGTCGGTCACGCGCAGCACGATGTGATCGATCGCGCGGATGGTCGGTTTCATGGGCAAGGCTCTCCTTCGCAGTCCACGAGCATCGAGTGTAGACGCATCGCGCCTGCGCCGCCGGCCGGAACGCGGCACAATCGACGGACGAAAAAAAGCCCGTTCACGCAGAGCGGAACGGGCTTAATCCATATCAGGAGGAGACATGGAGGAGACAGTTCCAACTATACACACGGCGATGGTGCGACGCAATATTCCGAATGCAAAAAAACGTCAGGACGGCGATTTGTCGCATCCGCACTGCAGCAAAATGGTGACGGGACAATGACGAAAACCGCGCCGGAACAGCCGGCGCGCGCGTTTTGTCGGGTTTATTTTCAGTTGATGTGCCCCGATTATCCGGGGCGAATCACAGAGCAAGATTCAGGGCGCGACGGCACGTGCCGATGTCTAGAGTAGGCACCATCTACACTAGAGAGTGCGAGGTTCAGATGAAAACCGCCTATCCGACCGATGATGCCCGCTGGGGCGCCGTCACCGAGCGCGATCCGCATGCGGACGGCGCGTTCTTCTACGCCGTGAGCACGACCGGCGTGTTCTGCCGCCCGACCTGTGCGTCGCGGTTGCCGCGTCGCGAAAATGTGTCCTTCTTCGCCGATACGGCCGCCGCGCGTGCGGCCGGCTTCCGGCCCTGCAAGCGCTGCCAGCCGGAAGGGCTGCCGCGCGAGCTCGAGATCGTCAACCGCGCGTGCGCGGTGCTCGACGCGCATGCCGAACGGCTCACGCTGCAGCAGTTGAGCGACGCCGTGCACGTGAGCCCGTTTCACCTTCAGCGGCTCTTCAAGCGCGTGGTCGGCGTGTCACCGCGGCAGTACCAGGCCGCGCAACGCGGCGCCGCGCTGCGGCAGGCGCTGCAAAGCGGGCAGCCGGTCACGCAGGCGGCCGTCGACGCGGGCTTCAACTCGCCGTCGCGGCTTTATGCGTCGGTGCCGCGCGAGCTCGGGATGGCGCCGTCGGCGTTTCGCCGGCAGGGCGCAGGGCTGCGGATCGACTATGCGACCGCATCGACGTCACTCGGCACCGTGCTCGTCGCCGCGACCGAGCAGGGCATCTGCCGGATCGCGTTCGGCGACGAGCCGGCCGCGCTCGTCGGCGAGTTGAGGGATGCGTTCGCGCGCGCCGAGCTGGTCGAAGCGTCGGCACGGCTCGCGCCGTTCGTCACGCAGATCCGCGCGTATCTGGATGGCACACGGCACGCGTTCGATCTGCCGCTCGACATCGCGCCGACCGCATTCCAGCAGCGCGTGTGGGAGGCGCTGACGCATATTCCGTACGGCGAAACGCGCAGCTACTCGGAGATCGCCGAGGCGCTGGGTGCGCCGCGCGCGGTACGCGCTGTTGCATCCGCGTGCGCATCGAATCCGGTCGCGCTCGCGATCCCGTGCCACCGCGTCGTACAGAAGGGCGGCGCGCTTTCCGGGTATCGTTGGGGTGTGCGCCGCAAGGCGACGCTGCTCGCGTCCGAAGCGCGTCATGTGCACGACGATCAAACCGAATCCGTTGCGGAGGGCAGCGCAGTTTGAGCATCGCAAAAGCAACCATCACCTCCATCGTGAACGGCGGCCATGTGCCGCCGTCCGCGCAAATGGAACTGCGCTTCAATGCGCCTTACGACTGGGCGCGCGTGCTGCGCTTTTTCAGCGGGCGCGCGATTCCGGGTGTCGAGCAGGTGGCGGACGGTGTGTATCGCCGCATCGTCGACCTGCACGGCGATGCCGGCCGGCTCACGGTCGCGAAACATCCGCGCAAGCACTGCCTGGTCGCGACGGTCGAAGGCGCGGTCGCGCGCTATGTCGATGATGCGTTCGCCATGCGCGTCGCGACGATGTTCGACCTCGGCGCCGATCCGGCCGCCATCGGCAGCGGGCTCGCGCGCGATCCGTGGTTTGCGCCGCTCGTCGAGGCCGCGCCGGGGCTGCGTGTGCCCGGCGCATGGTCGGGGTTCGAGCTGGCCGTGCGCGCGATCGTCGGCCAGCAGGTGAGCGTGAAGGCCGCGACGACGATCGTCGGCCGGCTCGTCGAACGGGCCGGCGAGCGCGTGGTTCAGGAAGACGACGGCGCGCCCGCATGGCGCTTCCCGACGCCCGATGCGCTGGCCGCCTGCGATCTCGACAAGATCGGGATGCCCGGCAAGCGGGTGGCGGCCCTGACGGGCGTGGCGCGCGCGGTGGCGGCCGGTGACGTGCCGGTCGATCGCGAGCACGCCGGTCTCGCGACGCTGCGCAGTGCGTGGCTCGATCTGCCCGGCATCGGCCCGTGGACCGTCGAATACATCGCGATGCGCGCCTGGCGCGATCCGGACGCGTGGCCGGCCTCCGATCTCGTGCTGATGCAGTCGATCGCCGCGCGCGATCCGGCGCTCGACCGGCTCGCGACCCAGAAGCACCGCACCGAGGGCTGGCGGCCGTGGCGCGCGTACGCGGCGCTGCATTTGTGGAATGAGGTGGCCGACCGGGCGGGCGGCGCGCGCGGCGGGTGATGGCTGTGGCCTGCGGCCGGCTGCGACCTGGCGAGGCCGCGATGCAACCCGTTGCGCAGGTCATGCCGACCTGCGTAGGCTAACCGCCGGACACCGGACACCGGACACCGGACACCGGACACCGGACACCGGACACCGGACACCGGACACCGGACACCGGACACCGGACACCGGACACCGGACGCCGGACGCCGGACGCCGGACGCCGGACGCCGGACGCCGGACGCCGGACGCCGGACACAGCACCGGCCGTCACGGCAATTCCGCGCATCCGTCGTCGGCCGGATGCCGTGCGCGCGATGCCCACTTACCCCGCTTTCCGCGATCGGTTCAGCGGCAGGGTTGCACCTGCCGCCACCCGTTCGCGCATCACGTTCCGTCCGACGAATTCGCGTAACCGGCGTGCCCGTGGCCGCCGCATGGAACCGGTCGCAGACGCGGCGACCGCCGCGACCGGCCCGCCCGGCGGCCCGCTCCGGCCCGCGCACCGTGCCCGGCGCCACCTCAAGCGCGTGTTTCGGCGAGATGTTAAAGTGCCCGCTACCAACGAAGCGACCAACAATCCAGCCGGCCGCGCGCGGCGTTCTGCGCGCGGCCGTCACGCACTTGCGTCTCCATGTCGAACACCATGACTCACCGCCAGTCCGAACTGCTGCTGAATCGCCTCGACGCGCTGAGCTCGGGCCCGACGCGGCAGCATCTGCCCGACGGCCTGCGCGGCATCGAAAAGGAAAGCCTGCGCGTGACGCGCGACGGGATGATCGCGTTCACGCCGCATCCGCGCGCACTCGGTTCGGCGCTCACGCATCCGGCGCTGACGACCGACTATTCCGAAGCGCTGATCGAGCTGATCACGCCTGCGGAAGGCGACGCCGCGATCACGCTCGAGCGTCTCGACGATCTGCATCGCTACGTCTATGCGTCGCTCGGCGACGAGATGCTGTGGAACGACTCGATGCCCGGCCTGCTGCCGGCCGACGACCAGATCCCGATCGCCGACTACGGCACGTCGAACATCGGCCGCCTGAAGACGGTGTACCGGCGCGGCCTCGCGTATCGCTACGGCCGCACGATGCAGTGCATCGCCGGCATCCACTACAACTACTCGCTGCACGAGGAAGTGTGGCGGCGCCTGCATGCGGAAGAGGGCTCGACGGCCACGCTCGTCGATTACCAGTCGGAGCGCTATCTCGCGCAGATCCGCAACTTCCGCCGCCGCAGCTGGCTGCTGATGTACCTGTTCGGCGCGTCGCCCGCGCTCGACACGAAGTTCCTGCGCGGCAAGCCGCACAAGCTCGACACGTTCGATGCCGATACGCTGTACCTGCCGCATGCGACGAGCCTGCGAATGAGCGATCTCGGCTACTCGAACACGACCGCCCAGGCCGCGCTGCACGTCGACTACAACACGCTGCCCGGCTATCTCGACGCGCTGTCGAAAGCCGTGAGCGAGCCGTATCCGGCGTATGAGGCGATCGGCACGCATCGCGACGGCGAGTGGATCCAGATCAACACGAACGTGCTGCAGATCGAGAACGAGTTCTACTCGACGATCCGGCCGAAGCGCGTCACGTATTCGGGCGAGCGGCCGCTGCATGCGCTCGCGTCGCGCGGCGTGCAGTACATCGAGGTGCGCTGTCTCGACATCGATCCGTTCGAGCCGACCGGCATCGCACTGGAAACCGCGCGCTTCATCGACGCGTTCCTGCTCGCGTGCGCGCTCGACGAGAGTCCGGCGCTCGACTGCCCCGCGTACAAGGAAGCAAACGCGAACTTCGGCAGCGTGACGATGGAAGGGCGCAAGCCGGGGCTCACGCTGCAGCGCGACGGCCAGCCGGTCACGCTGCAGGCATGGGCGGACGACCTGATGGCCGATATCGAAACCGTCGGCCGTCGTCTCGACGAGATCCGCGGCGGCGACGAGCATGTGCGCGCAATCGCTGCACAACGCGAGAAACTCGCCGATCCGGAGCGCACGCCGTCCGCGCGTGTGCTGCGCACGATGCGCGAGCGCGGCCAGTCGTTCCTCGGGTTCGCGCTGGCGCAGAGCGAAGCGCATGCCGCGCATTTCCGTGCGCATCCGCCGTCGGCGGAGACGCTGCGCACCGAGCAGGCGCTCGCGGCGAAATCGCTGGCCGAGCAGGCCGAACTCGAAGCGAAGGAGGCCGGTTCGTTCGACGCGTTCGTCGCGGCCTACCGCGCCTACACGCTGAACCGCTTCAGCGTGTGATGCCTGCGCACGTGCATCGCGTCGGTCGGCGCGGTGCGCGATGCGTCTCTCCGTCGCCGGTCGGGTCGCACCGTTGTGTGCTCGATCCGGTTGAATTTGCCGTCAGTGATGCGCGTAGGTGCCGCGGTCGATCGCGTGCGGTAGCGCCGGCTTGCCCGATTCCACGTTTGCCCCGCCTTCGCTGCCGTAGCCGGTGTCCTCGCCACGTGCCTGTGCGGCACGGCGCATGATCGCCTGCATGTGGTCCGGAAAGTCGGGACTGCTGGCGAGGCTCGTCCGGTAGCCGGCGGCCTGCAGCTCCACGAGTTCCTGGCGGACCTGGGCGCGCGTCAGCGTCGACGCGGCCTGCGCGTGAGCGGCGAAGGCCGCGCCGATCAGCACACAGGCGCATGCCGCCCGTTTCATCGTCTTCATCGTGTTCACTCCGTGAGGTTCCGGTGCCGTGCCTGCCGTGGCCGGCGCGGGCGGAATCGATGCGACCAGTCTAGGCTTCGGACGCCAAACGAAACATCCCGCCCGTCGTCAGGCACCTTTGCCGCAGGTGCAACATTGCGCGGGGGGAGCTGCTCGCGGCGGCCTTTCTGTCGAATACGACAGCGGGCTGCCTGCTGCCGGTCAGCGGGCGGCGGCGCGGGCGTATCGGGTCGGCACGGATCGGGCTTGCCCTCCTTGTACAAGCGCCGCGCGCCTCCTAACCTCTTTTAAGCGACTGATCGGTTGGCCGTGCAACGTCGTTGCGTGCGCAAGCGCCTGATCGTTGTCGTGACCGCAGGACATCGCCTTGTACCGAACCCGGGGCATCCCGTTGCCAGCTCGGGTCGTCAGCGCAAGGCATGGGACCCGAGTAAGCGCTAAAGCGCCAACTCGGGTCGACATCTGGAGACACGATGAACCCCACCGACGCCCTACCGCCCGGCATCGTCTTCGCACAGCCGCTGACGCCGGTCGCCCACTCGCTGCTGCTGTCCTTCCTCGTCGCCGCGATCCCGATCGCGGTCGCGCTGATCGCGCTCGGCGTGCTGCGCCGCCCCGCGTGGCAGGCGTCGCTCGCCGGGCTCGTCGCGGGCCTCGCGGTCGCGATCGGCGCATGGGGCATGCCGGCCGGGCTCGCGTTCAACGCGGTCGGCGCGGGCATGGCGCTCGCGGTCGTGCCGGTGATGTGGATCGTCTTCAACGCGCTGCTGCTGTACAACATTGCGGTGAAGTCGGGCCGCTTCGACCAGTTCCGGCAGTGGATGCTGGACAACCTGCCCGACGATCGCCGCCTCGTGCTGCTCGTCGTCGCGTTCTCGTTCGGCTGCCTGCTCGAAGGGATCTCGGGATTCGGCACGCCCGTCGCGATCACGAGCGCCCTCTTGATCGCGCTCGGCTTCCCCGCGCTCGAAGCGCTCACCTACACGCTGCTGTTCAACACGGCGCCGGTTGCGTTCGGCGCGCTCGGCGTGCCGATCACCGTGCTCGGCGCGGTCACGTCGCTGCCGCCCGCGACCCTCGCGCAGATGGTCGGCCGCCAGCTGCCGTTCTTCGCGCTGCTGCTGCCGTTCTACGTGGTCGGCGCGTACGGCGGGCTGCGCTCGATCTCGAAGCTGTGGCCCGCGCTGCTCGTGTCGGGCGGCAGCTTCGCGATCGCGCAGTTCGTCACGTCGAACTTCCTCGGCTACCAGCTCACCGACGTGCTGTCGTCGCTCACGTCGCTGATCGTCACGATCGGTTTCCTGCAGGTGTGGAAGCCGCAGCCCGATCCGCAATACGCGCTCGCGCGCAGTGTGCCGGCAACGGCCGGCGCCGCGCGCGCGGGCTTCGGCGGCTGGCTGCCGTGGCTCGTCGTGTCGGTGGTCGTGATCGTATGGGTGCACGCGAACATCGCGGCGATCGGCGACGTGAAGATCAAGTGGCCAGGCCTGCACAACGCCGTGTTCGTGTCGCTGTACCACAAGCCGTATGCGGCGATCTGGGACTTCCAGCCGCTCGGCACGGGCACCGCGATCCTGCTCTCGGCGATCATCACGGCCGCGCTGACACGCACCGGCGTGGGCGATTTCTTCGATTGCGTGGTCAAGACCTGGCGGCAGACGTGGATCGCGATCGTCACGGTGATGATGATCGTCGGGCTCGCGTACCTGCTGAACTACTCGGGGATCAGCTACACGCTCGGCACCGGCGTCGCGTCGACCGGTGCGCTGTTCCCGCTGGTGTCCGCGTCGCTCGGGTGGATTGCGGTGTTCCTGTCCGGCAGCGACACGTCGGGCAATGCGCTGTTCGGCAACCTGCAGGTCGTCGCCGCGCGGCAGCTCGGCCTCGATCCGGTGCTGATGGCCGCGACCAACTCGTCGGGCGGCGTGATGGGCAAGATGATCTCGCCGCAGAACATCGCGACGGGGGTATCGACGACGGACCTGAAAGGACAGGAAGGTGTCGTGTTCGCGCGCACCTTCTGGCACAGCGTGATTCTCACGCTGTTGCTCGGTGTGCTGGTGTTCCTGCAGCAGCACGTGCTGACGTGGATGATTCCGGCACTGCCGAAGTGAGGTGAGCGCGACGGCAGAAGGAAGGCACGAGGAAAAACGAGGGAAGGCGCGGGAAAAGCGCCATTGAAGTGCGGAACCGGTGAGCGCGCGGCAGTTCGGCGCGCGTTCACCCGCCGCGCCGTTCGTCCGGCTTCTTCCGTCCCGGTGCGTCGCTGCCGGCCGGCAGGATGCAGGCGAGGAATGCGTCGATCGCGGGGCTCTGGCGGCGCGCCTTCAGGTAGTACACGTATTCGTCGATCGTCGTGTCGACGCCGCGCAGCGCGATCACGCGCAAATCCGGATGACGTTCGGCCTCGCCGAGCGGAAACAGGCTGCCGCCCACGCCGTGCAGGATCGCCTCGCGGATCGCTTCGCGGCTGCCGATCTCGGCCACCGAGACGGCCGCGACACCGGCCGCCTCGAGAATCGTCTCCGTGCAGCGGCGCGTGACCGAGCCTTCCTCGCGAATCAGCAGCCGCACGTCGGCGAGTTGCGCCGGCTCGATCGTGTCGAAGCGCGCGAGCGGATGGTTGCGATGCACGACGAGCACGAGCGGGTCGGTCGAGATCACCTTGCGTTCGAGGCCGTCGGCGTCGTTGCGCTGCGACGAGACGGCGAGGTCGATGCGGAATTCCTGCAGCGCCTGCAGGATCTCCTCGGAGTTGCCGATCCGGCACGTGAGCGCGATCGACGGGTGCGCGCTCGAGAAGCGGCCGACCGCGTCCATGATGTAGTACGGCCCCGTCGCGCCGATCCGCAGGTGGCCTTCGAACAGGCCGCCGACGTTGCGCAGCATGATGTCGGCCTGCGCCTCGAGCGCGATCATCTTCTCGACGAGCGGCAGCAGCTCGATGCCCGTCTCGGTGACCTCGAGCTTGCGGCCGCTGCGGTAGAACAGCTCGACGCCGTACACCTGCTCGACCTGCCGGATCTGCGCGGCGATCGTCGGCTGGCTCACGCCCAGGTGGCGCGCGGCGCGCGTGATGCTGCCCTGTCGGACGGTCGCGTGGAACGCCTTCAGCTGATCGAACACGACTCGGCTTCTCCCCTCTGTATCGCGCGTCAGCGTAGCGCACGCGTATGTCGGCCGGATGAAAGGCGCGTCGTGCGCCGCTTCGAAAAAATTCCTGGGGGTAACCCAAAGAAACCTGCGGTAACCGGTCACGGCCGGGACACGCCGATGCGGGGTAATAACGGCAACGCACCACCGCCGGCCCCGCTCGACCGGCGCCCCACTCCTATCGACAACAGGGTTCTCTTCATGTCCTCGAACAATCGACGCGATTTCCTGCGCCTCGCCGCGCAGTCCGCCGGCGCGATGGCCGCCTACGCGGGCTTCCCGCCCGCGATCCGCAATGCGCTGGCGATGCCGGCCGCCTATCGCACGGGCACGATCCGCGACGTCGAACACGTCGTGATCTTCATGCAGGAAAACCGTTCGTTCGACCATTACTTCGGCGGGCTGCGCGGCGTGCGCGGCTTCAACGACCCGCGCCCGCACCTGCTGCCGAGCGGTGCACCGGTGTGGCAGCAGCCGCCGGCGTCGGTGTTCACGAAGAACTACCATTCGCGCGGCCTCGATCCGTCGGCGCCGTACGTGCTGCCGTTCTACCTCGACCCGAAGCAGACGACCGAATTCCAGCCGGGCACCAACCACGGCTGGAGCAGCGGCCACCTGTCCTGGAACAACGGCCAGTGGGACCAGTGGGTGAACCAGAAGCAGGACGTGCTGACGATGGGCTACCTGAAGCGCCAGGATCTCACGTACCACTACGCACTGGCCGACGCGTTCACGATCTGCGATTCGTACTTCTGCTCCGCGCACGCCGACACCGCGCCGAACCGCATCTACCTGTGGACCGGCACGGTCGACCCGCGCAACATCTACGGCAACCCGCCGAACGGCCCGGGCATCGGCGAGCGCGACGACGTGAACGGCTACACGTGGACGACCTACGCGGAACGCCTCGAGAACGCGAAGATCAGCTGGAAGGTGTACCAGGGCGGCACGGGCATCCCGGGCGACCCGACCGACAACTACACCGACAACTCGCTGATGTTCTTCAAGCGCTTCCAGGTGAAGGAAGGCGCGAGCGGCCCGCTGGTCGACAAGGGCGCGTCGGACCACACGCTCGCCGAGCTGAAGGCCGACGTGCAGGCGAACCGGCTGCCGCAGGTGTCGTGGATCGTGTCGCCGTACAAGTACAGCGAGCACCCGCAGGCGTCGCCGACCGACGGCGCGTTCTACATCAACATGGTGCTCGAGGCGCTCACGTCGAACCCGGAAGTGTGGGCGAAGACGGTGTTCATCCTGAACTACGACGAGAACGACGGGCTGTTCGACCACGTCGTGCCGCCGGTGCCGCCGGTCACGAGCGGCGTGGGCGGCCAGGGCATCGTGTCGTCGAACCTGCTGTCGAATCTCGGCGACGAGCTGCTCGACCTGAACAAGTACCCCGGCGAAATGAGCCCGCTCGTGCCGGGCGCCGACCCGGGCGGCATCCAGCCGATCGGCCTCGGGCCGCGCGTGCCGCTGATCATCATCTCGCCGTGGACGAAGGGCGGCTGGGTGTGCTCGGAGACGTTCGACCATACGTCGGTGCTGCGTTTCCTCGAAGCACGTTTCGGCGTGAAGGAGCCGAACATCAGCGCATGGCGCCGGTCGATCTGCGGCGACCTGACGTCGGCATTCGACTTTTCCGCGCGCCCCGACACGCGCACGGTCAGCTTCACGGTGCCGCAACACATCGCGACGGCCGGCCAGGCGTACCAGGTGCCCGCGCAGCAGTCGATGCCGACGCAGGAGCCGGGCACGCGTCCGGCCCGTGCGCTGCCGTACGAGCTGTTCGTGCACAGCCGCGTGAGCGGGCACGACGACAGCGTGTCGCTCGACTTCGCGAACACCGGTGACGCAGGCGCCGCGTTCTACGTGTACGACCGCCGCAACCCGACGACGGCGCCGCGCCGCTATGCGGTGTCCGCGCACGACCGCTTCGTCGACACGTGGAACACGTCGGCCGCGCGCGGCGACTACCATCTCGCGGCGTATGGCCCGAACGGCTATCTGTGCGAGTTCCAGGGCAACACACGGCTCGCGGCGGACGGCCGCCATGCGAACCCCGAAGCGCGGATCGGCTACGACGTGCGCAACCGCCACGTGTACCTGCAACTGCGCAACAGCGGGCGCGCGACGTGCCGCGTGACGGTCGACAACGCATACAGCCACAAGCATGCGCGGACCTACACGCTGGAGCCGGGCGAGCGCATCGAGGATCACTTCGAGCTGTCGTCGAGCCACGGCTGGTACGATCTGACGATCACCGCGACGACGCTGCGCGGCGGCGACGACAAGGTCGTGCGCCGCTTCGCGGGCCACGTCGAGACGGGCCGGCCGAGCCAAAGCGATCCGGGGCCGGTGAAGCACCCGACGGCCTGACGGCCGCCACGCGTCGCGCGAGACGGGTGAGGTCAGCCCGCCGCGCGACCGCCGCCTGCCGGTTGCGCATCGGTTGCATTCCGGCAGGCGGAATTGGCTTTTGGAAACTGAAAACTGTTGACAATGTGCCGGGCCGAGGGTATACAAGGATCATTCGCCGATATGGCGCCCTCGTTTTCTACCGCAGCCCTGCTGCCTGCCCGACCATGACAGCCCCGAACGCGCTCAGCGCCATCGAACTCCTGCAAAGCCAGTCGCTCGCGATGATCGTCCAGGACATGCTCGAGCGCGCGATCGTCTCCGGCGAATACGCGCCCGGCGAGAAGCTCAACGAAGTCGAGATCGCGACCAAGCTGAACGTGTCGCGCGGCCCCGTGCGCGAAGCGTTCCGCGCGCTCGAGCAGGCCGGCCTGCTGCGCAACGAGAAGAACCGCGGCGTGACGGTGCGCGTCGTGCCGCTGCGCGAAGCCGAGGAGATCTACGAAGTGCGCGCGATGCTCGACGAGTCGGTCGCGCGCGCGCTAGCGAAGCGTATCTCGCCCGACACGCTGAAGGTGCTGAAGGGCATCATCCAGTCGATGAAGGACGCCGCGAAGACGCACGACGTCACGCGCTATACCGAGCTGAACGTGCAGTTCCACGATGCGATGGTCGTCGGCGTCGGCAATACGCATCTCACCGATACCTACCGCCGGCTCGTGCGCCAGCTCGGCCTGCTGCGCCAGGCGGCAATCGAGGCCGAGGAGGATGCGATCGCCGTGTCCGCGGCCGAGCACGACAAGATCGTGCAGGCGCTCGCGGGTGGCGATGAAGCGCAGGCGGTGGCGCTCGTGCGCGAGCACGTGTCGCACGGCCTCGAGCGCATGCGCCGCACGCATGAGCAGGGGCTGCCGTCGACGGGCAAGTCGGCGCGGGAGAAGGCCGTGCGCGCGTAAGTGCGCGGCAACGCCTGCACGGGTTGCCGCGAAATAGTTGCCGCACAAAAGCAAAGGGACGCTTCGCAGCGTCCCTTTTTTCATTGCGGCTTCAGGTCATGCATGACCTGAAGGTCAACGCATCGTCACGCCTTGTCGGCCTTCCCGGCCGCGCTCGCGAATTTCGCGAGCCACGTGTCGACAACTGCCGGCCGCCTGCTCTCGTCTTCCGCGCGCTCCTTGCGGCGGATCGCATTGCGCACGACGTGCGCGCCGACATAGCGGATCGGCTCAGGCGGGAAATGACCAAGCGGGCCGCGCACGATCGGGCTGCGCGTCCATGCGTTGTCGAGGCCGAGCACGAGCGACGACAGGATCTGCCCGCCCATGTAGGTCGGCCCCACGCCGTTACCCGAGTAGCCGAAGCCGTAGAACACGTTCGGCGCGTCGTCGAGGCGGCCGAAGAACGGGAAGCCCGTCACTGAACGATCCGACGGCCCGTTCCAGCTCGCGGTGACCGGCACGCCCGCGAGCGACGGAAAGAACTCGCGCAGGCTTTGCGTCAGTTGCGCCTCGTACGGCGAGCGCCGGTCGAACACGGGCGCGATGCGGCTGCGCCACGAGAACGTGTTGCCGCCCTTGCCGAGCATCAGCCGCCCGTCGGCGGTGGTGCGGTAGTAGTAGACGAAGATCCGCGAATCGAGCACCGACACGCCGTCCACGAGCCCGGTCTTTTCGAGCAGCTCGGGGCATTTCTCGGTGATGACCATGTCGCTCGACACGACCGCGATCGTCCGTTCGAACTGCGGGAAGCGGCTCGCCATCCACGCGTTGATCGCGAACACGAGCTTGCCCGCACGCACGGTGCCGGACGGCGTGCGCACGACGGCCGGCTGCCCGGGCGTGAAGTCGAGCATCGGCGTGCGCTCGTAGACCCGGATGCCCATCGCGAGCGCGACGCGGCGCAGCCCGCGCACGAGCTTGCCGGGATGCACGGTCGCGGCGATCGGCGAGTAGACGCCGTCGAGATTGCGGGCGGACCCCGAGCGGCGCGCGACTTCGGCGGGCGGCAGCGGCTCGTAGCTGTGGATCCCGCATGCGGCGAGCGCGTCGAGCACCGGCGCGAGCGTGCCGACCTGCGCACGCGACGTCGCGGTGTACAGCGTGCCGTCGAGCCGCAGCTCGGCATCGATGGCGTGCGCGCGGCAGAAATCGGCGATGTGCTGCACGGCCGCTTCGGAGGCCTTCACGAGCCGGATCGCCTCGGCTTCGCCGAACAGCCGCCGCAGCGTGAGGAACTTCGCGGACCACGTGAGCAGGCAGCCGCCGTTGCGACCGCTCGCGCCGGCGCCGCACAGATCGGCCTCGACGATCACGATGTCGAGCGCCGGGTTCTGCTGCTTCGCCTGGATGGCCGTCCAGAGCCCCGTGAAGCCGCCGCCGACGATGCACACGTCGGCCTGCGTCGCACCCTGCAGCGCGGGGGCGAGATCGCCGTCGTTGAACAGCGCTTGTTCGATCCAGAAGGGTCGCATGGGAGGGTTCGTCGAAAAGGGGCGCGCCGCGCGCGGCCCGAAAAAATGACGGCCGCCGCATGCGAACGTGCATGCGGCGGGTTACATCACGTCACGTCACGCTGCTGCTTCGGCCGACACGCGACGCACGCCCATCGCGCGCAGCGTGTCGGCGATCGCGGCGACCGCGCCCGGGATGCCGGCTTCGCCGAAGTGGCCGATGCAGCCGACCCGGAACGTCTCCACTTCGGTCAGCTTGCCCGGATACAGGATGTAGCCGCGCTGCTTGACCTCCTGATAGAACCGCTTGAAGTCGTAGTTCGGATCGTCCGGTGCATGGAACGTGACGATGATCGGCGCCTGGATCGCCGGATCGAGGAACGGCCGGAAGCCGAGCGCGAGCATCCCGTCGATCAGCGCGCGATAGTTGCGCTGGTAGCGGCCGCCGCGTGCCGCGAGCCCGCCTTCGTCGACGTATTGCGCGACGGCGGCGTCGAGTGCCGCGACCACGTGCGTCGGCGGCGTGAAGCGCCACTGCGTCGTGCGCTGCATGTAGACCCACTGGTCGTACAGGTCCATCGCGAGCGAGTGGCTGTTGCCTTCGCAGCGTTCGAGCGCGCTGCGCTTCGCGATCACGAAGCCGAGCCCCGGCACGCCTTCGAGGCATTTGCCGGATGCGGCGATCACCGCGTCGAACGGTGTCGTGCGCGCATCGATGTCGATCGCGCCGAACGAGCTCATCGCATCGACGATCAGCGCGCGGCCGTGCTTCGCGACGACCTGCGCGATGTCGTGCAGCGGGTTCAGCACGCCGGCGCCGGTTTCGCAATGCACGAGCGCGACGTGCGTAATGGTCGGATCGGCGGCGAGCGCGCGCTCGACGTCGGCCGGATCGACGCGGCGATCCTCGCTGTAGTCGATCGTCGTCAGCTGGCGGCCGAGCACGCGGCAGATCTTCGCGATGCGCTGGCAGTACGCGCCGTTGTTCGGCACGAGCACGTGGCCGTCGCGCGGCACGAGCGTGCCGAGGGCCGCTTCGACCGAGAACGTGCCGCTGCCTTGCAGCGGCACGCATTCGTGCGTGCCTTCGCCGTGCACGATCTGCAGCAGGCGTTCGCGCAAGCGCGCGGTGATCGCGTTGAAGTCGCTGTCCCACGATCCCCAGTCGCGCAGCATCGCGTCGCGCGTGGTGTCGGAGGTCGTCAGGGGGCCAGGGGTGAGCAGGATGGGCTGGGCGGCGAGCGTCATGGTGTCTCCTTGATGAAGTCGGGACGTCACGTGAATACGGTCAAAGAATCAACGGCGATGCGGATTGCGCCAGGCCTGCGTACGGCGCAGCAGTCGATGCGAGATGCACGCGAACAGCACGCACGCGAACGACGAGGTCGCGAGCACGAGCGTGGCCATCGCGGCGGCCGGGCCCATCTGGCCCGCGTCGTCGAGGTTCAGGATCGCGACCGAGGCGGGCTGCGTGTCGGGCGAGTAGAGGAAGGCCACGGCCGAGACCGTCGTCATCCCGTTGACGAACAGGTAGCGCGCGATCAGCAGGATCGCCGGCAGGCATACCGGCACGGTCACGCGCAGGAAGGTCTTGTAGAACGGCACCTTCAGCGACGCGGACACGGCCTCGAATTCGCTGTCGATCTGCCGGAGCGCGGTGACGGCCGTCAGGTGGCTCGATGCGTAGTAGTGCACCACCGTGACGATCGCGAGCAGCCACAGCGACCCGTACAGCCCGTTCAGCGGATTGCCGGGCGCGTTGAACAGGAAGATGTAGCTGATGCCGAGCACGAGCCCCGGCACGCCCATCGGCAGGATCGCGCACAGCGCGATGAAGCCGCGCAGCCAGCGCGCGCCGCGGGTCTTCTCGATCAGGTAGGCGCCGCCGAACACGACGATCGTGCCGCCGAGCGCCACCGTCGCGGCCATCCGCAGGCTGTTCTTGTACGCGTCGAAGATGCCGGCGCCGATCAGGCCCATCTCGTAGTGCTGCAGCCCGACGCGCATCTGGTACGGCCAGAACTTCACGAACGACGCGAACACCGAGATGCCGACCACCGCGATGAAGAACGCGCACACGATGCCGCAGTACGCGAGCATCGCGGCGTCGAAGCCGCGCGACGGCTTCGGCTGGTACGGCGTCGAGCGCGCGCCGAGCTGCGACTGCTGGCGGCGGCGGATGAAGAAGTCGACGCCGAACGCGACGAGGGCGGGGCACAACAGCATCAGGCTCACGACCGCGCTGCGGTTGAAATCCTGCAGGCCGATGATCAGCTTGTAGATGTCGGTCGACAGTACGTTGTACGAACCGCCGATCACCACCGGCACGCCGAAGTCGTTGATGCACATCGTGAACGCCACCATCGTCGCGCTGATCAAGCCGTACTTCGCGCCCGGCAGCGTGATCGTGAAGAACTTGCGGATGCGACTCGTGCCCATCGCGTCGGCGGCCTCGTAGAGCCGGCCGTCGGCCAGCGACAGCGCGGTGACGAGGATCATCAGCACGTGCGGGAACGACGCATACACCATGCTCAGCACGATGCCCGGCAGCCCGTAGATCGAATGGCCGTGCAGCAGCGGCTTGAGCAGCCCCGCGTTGCCGAACCAGTAGATGAACGACACCGCGGACAACAGCGTCGGCGCGAGCAGCGGCAACAGCGCGATCGTGCGCGCGGCGTTCTTCAGCGGCATGCACGAGCGGGTCAGCGCATACGCGAACGTGAACGCCATCGGCACGACGATCGACGTGACGAGCGCGCCGACCGTCAGCGAATGCAGCATCGAGCGCAGCACGCCGCTGTCCTCGAGATACTCGACGAAGTTGTGCGCGCCGACGAAGCGCCCGTCCGCATCGACGAAGCATTTCTGCACGACGAGCGCGAGCGGCAGCAGCAGGAACATCGACATCAGCGCGGCCATCGCGACGAGCGCGAGCTGCGCGATGCGGTCGTGCCAGTGCGTGATCTGCCGCACGTCGGCGGGGGCAGAGGCGCCGCGGCGGCGCTCGGTCAGGACGGTGCTCATTGCAGTCGCTCCTTCGCGCTCGGGAACACGCGGACATGCTCGCGATCGAGCGCGAGGTCGATGCGCGCGCCGGCCTGCACGCCGGTGCGGTCGACGTCGTGATACGACAGGTCGGCGACGATCTCCTGGCCGTCGAGCCCGTCGATCCGGAAGCTCACGCGGCAGAACGCGCCGAGGAATTCGAGCTTCTCGACGCGGCCGGCCAGCACGTTGTCGGCCGTCTCGCCCGGCACGCGGATGCGCAGGTCTTCCGGCCGCACGTACACGGACACGGCTGCGCCCTGCGCAGGGCGAGCCGCACCGTGGCGGCAGTCGAAGCCGACCGCACCCGCGCGCAGCGTGCCGTCCTGCGCGACTTCGGCGGGAATCGTGTTGACGCGGCCGATGAAGTCCGCGACGAACGGCGACGCGGGCTGCCGGTAGATTTCGAGCGGCGTGCCGATCTGCTCGATCACGCCGTGGTTCATCACGACGATGCGGTCGGCCATCGACAGCGCTTCTTCCTGGTCGTGCGTGACCATGATCGTCGTCACGCCGAGCCGCTGCTGCAGCGCGCGGATCTCCTGGCGCAGCCGCACGCGCACCCGCGCGTCGAGTGCCGACAGCGGCTCGTCGAGCAGCAGCAGGCCGGGGGAGGTCGCGAGCGCGCGTGCCAGTGCGATGCGCTGCTGCTGGCCGCCGGACAGCTGGCCCGGATGCTTGCGATGGCTGTCGGGCAGTCCGACCAGCGCGAGCAGCGTGTGCACGCGCTCGTGGATCGCGTCGCGCTTCATCTTGCGGTTCACGAGCCCGTACGCGACGTTGTCGTACACGGTGAGGTTGGGGAACAGCGCGTACGACTGGAACACGATCCCGTAGTCGCGCAGTTGCGGCGGCAGCCGCGAGATGTCGCGGCCGTCCTGCATGATGTGGCCGGCATTCTGCGTCTCGAGCCCGGCGATGATCCGCAGCAGCGTGGTCTTGCCGCAGCCGGACGGCCCCAGGAAGCAGATCATTTCGCCCTTCATCACGCTCAGGTTGATGTCGGTCAGGACCTGCGTGTCGTTGTACCGCTTCTCGATGCGTTCTACGCTCAGATAAGGTGCCATGCGCGCCTCCATGCTGGGGCGGCCCGGGGGCCGGATTCGACGACGGAAAGGGTGGCGCGGGGCGGCGCGCGGCGCGGCCCCGCGGCGGGTCGCGGGATTACTGCTGCGCTTTCGCGCCGTAGCGCTTCTGCCACGTATCGAGAATCGACTGGCGGTTCTTCGCCGACCACACGAAGTCGTTCTTCACGAGCAGGTCCGAGTAGTTGTCGGGGATGCCGGCCAGCTTGCGCGCGACGCCCGGGTACGCGACGATCGCCCACCAGCGCGCGGTGATCTGGTTCGCCTCCTTGCTCGCCATGAAGTCGGCGAGCTTCTTAGCGGCGTCGGGCTGCTTCGTCGTCTTCATGATCGCGGTGCCTTCCATGTCCCAGCCGAGCCCTTCCTTCGGGAACACGAGATCGATCGGCGCGCCCTGCGACTGCAGTTCGTGGCCGCGGAACTCGAACGAGATGCCGATCGGGAATTCGCCAGTGCCGGCGAGCGTGCACGGCTTCGAGCCCGAGTGCACGTATTGCGCGACGTTCTTGTCGAGCGCGTCCATGAATTTCCAGCCTTTGTCGTCGCCGAAGGTCTGCAGCCACGCGGTCACGTCGAGGTAGCCGGTGCCGGACGAAACCGGGCTCGGCATCACGATCGCGCCTTTATAGACGGGCTTCGTCAGGTCTTCCCACGACGTGGGCTTCGGGATGCCCTTCGCCTGCGCGGCGACGCGGTTGTAGCAGATCGTCGCGCCCCACACGTCCATGCCGACCCAGTGCGGCGGCGTGTTGGCGTCGCTGTACTTGCGCGTGAGCTGGTCGAAGCCCTTCGGCGCATACGGCATCAGCATCCCCTGCAGGTCCAGCAGCGTCAGGCTCGACGCGGCGAGGCCGAGCACGACGTCCGCGCGCGGGTTGTTCTTCTCCGCGAGGAGCTTCGCGGTGACCGAGCCGGTCGAGTCGCGCACCCAGCGGATCTCGATATCGGGGTTCGCTTTCTCGAACGCGTCCTTGTAGGGCTTCATCGCTTCGTCTTCCAGCGCGGTATAGACGAGCAGCGACGTCTTCGCGTGCGCCGCCTGCACCGCGCCGAGCGCGACCGCCGCGGCCAGCGCGAAACGGGCCGCGCCCGCCGCCCATGCGTTCAAACGCTTGTTTACCGGCACTTCGTTCATCTTCAGACCCCTTGACTGTGGCGCCGCGGCACGCGGCGGATGAGTGGAGACCAGCCCTCTTGCTGCACCGTTGTTTTGCTTTCTGTTCTCTGCATGTTGTTGACAATCTACAAATCATCAATTTTAATGTCAAGCATGGAAAACACCTCCCTTCGGCGCGGCGCGGGCGCCGACGGCTCACCCCTTCGACCTGAAAGGAATGAACGTCATGAATGAAACGCCTGTATCCGTGGAAGTGAACGGCCGCCGCTACAACTGGATGAGCCGGCCCGTGGTGGTCGTGTGCGTCGATGGCTGCGCATACGAATATCTGGAAGAAGCGGCCGAGGCCGGCGTCGCGCCGTTCCTGCGCACGCTGCTGAAGCCGGGCACGGCGCTCAAGGGCGAGTGCGTGGTGCCGAGCTTCACGAACCCGAACAACCTGTCGATCGTGACAGGCGTGCCGCCGGCGGTGCATGGGATAAGCGGCAACTACTTCTACGATCGCGACACCGGCGCCGAAGTGCTGATGAACGATCCGAAGTACCTGGTCGCACCGACCGTGCTCGCGACCTTCGCGGAGCAGGGTGCGAAAGTCGCGGTCGTCACCGCGAAGGACAAGCTGCGCCGCCTGCTCGGCAAGGGGCTGAAGGGCATCTGCTTCTCGTCGGAAAAGGCCGATGAGGCGAGCATCGAGGAAAACGGCATCGACAACGTGCTCGAGCTGGTCGGCAAGCCGGTGCCGAGCGTGTACAGCGCGGATCTCTCGGAATTCGTGTTCGCGGCCGGCGTGCGCCTGCTCGAGACGCGCCCGATCGACCTGATGTACCTGTCGACCACCGACTACGTGCAGCACAAGTGCGCGCCCGGCACGGAAGGCGCGAACGCGTTCTACGCAATGATGGACACCTACCTGCAGCGTCTCGACGCGCTCGGCGCGATCGTCGCGATCACGGCCGACCACGGAATGAATGCGAAGCACGACGACGAAACCGGCGAGCCGAACGTGATCTACCTGCAGGAGCTGTTCGACGAGTGGCTCGGCGAGGATGCGGCGCGCGTGATCCTGCCGATCACCGATCCGTACGTCGTGCACCACGGCGCGCTCGGCTCGTTCGCGACCGTCTACGTGCCGGCAACGGCCGACGCCGAAGCGCTGCGCGCACGGCTCGCCGCGGTCGACGGCATCGAGGTCGTGCTCACGGGCGCCGAGGGTTGCGCGCGCTTCGAGCTGCCGCCGGCGCGGATGGGCGACCTGATCGTGATCTCGAAGCAGGACGTCGTGCTCGGCACGCGCCGCATCAAGCACGACCTGTCGGGTCTCGACGTGCCGCTGCGCTCGCACGGCGGGATCTCGGAGCAGATCGTGCCGCTGATCTTCAGCAAGCCGGTCGCCGGCGACGTCTCGGGCCGCGCGCGGCTGCGCAACTTCGACATCATCGACATCGCGCTCAACCATCTGCAGTGATGCGCACGCATCCGTAAGGGGACACACTCATGAACGCCATTGCAGCATCGACGGACGTCCGCGAGATTCGTCGCGAAGCACTGCGAATCGATGGGGAACGGATTCATCGGGACGCGGTAATCGAAGTGCGCAACCCGTACGACGGCGCGCTGGTCGGCACCGTGCCGAAGGCGACGCTGGACGACGTGCGGCGCGCGTTTGCCGCCGCACGCGCCTACCGGCCGACGCTGACGCGCCACGATCGGGCAGCGATCCTGCGCCGCGCGGCCGACATCGTGCGCTCGCGCACTGCCGAGATCGCGTCGCTGATCACGGCCGAGGCCGGCTTGTGCATCAAGGATTCGACGTACGAAGCCGGCCGCGTGGCCGACGTGCTGACGTTCGGTGCCGGTGAAGTGCTGAAGGACGACGGGCAGATCTTCTCGTGCGACCTGACACCGCACGGCAAGAAGCGCCGCGTGTACACGCAGCGCGATCCGCTGCTCGGTGTGATTTCCGCGATCACGCCGTTCAATCACCCAATGAACCAGGTCGCGCACAAGATCGTGCCGTCGGTGGCCACCAACAACCGGATCGTGGTGAAGCCGTCGGAGAAGGTGCCGCTGTCGTGTTACCTGTTCGCGGACATCCTGTACGAAGCGGGCCTGCCGCCGCAGATGCTGCAAGTGCTCACCGGCGACCCGAAGGAGATTGCCGACGAGCTGATCACGAACCCGGCGATCGATCTCATCACGTTCACGGGCGGCGTATCGATCGGCAAGTCGATTGCGTCGCGGATGGGCTACCGGCGCGCGGTGCTCGAACTCGGCGGCAATGATCCGATCATCGTGATGGAAGACGCCGATCTCGACGAAGCGAGCACGCTCGCGGTGTCGGGCTCGTACAAGAACTCGGGGCAGCGCTGCACGGCGATCAAGCGGATGCTCGTGCACGAGTCGGTGGCCGATCGCTTCACGGAACTGGTGGTCGAGAAAACGAAGGCGTGGTCGTACGGCAACCCGGCCGATCCGTCGGTGGACATGGGCACGGTGATCGACGAAGCGGCCGCGAAGTTCTGCGAGCAGCAGGTGAATGACGCGATCGCACGCGGTGCGCGGCTGCTGGTCGGCAACGTCCGCAACGGTGCGCTGTATTCGCCGACGGTGATTGATCGCGTGACGCCCGACATGCCGCTCGTGAAGTACGAAACCTTCGGCCCCGTGTCGCCGATCATGCGTTTCCGCGACATCGACGAAGCGATCCGGATGTCGAACAGCACTGACTATGCGCTGTCGTCGTCGGTCTGCACGAACCGCTTCGACCACATCACGCGCTTCATCACCGAGCTGGAAGTCGGCAGCGTGAACGTGCGCGAGGTGCCGGGCTACCGGCTCGAGCTGACGCCGTTCGGCGGCGTGAAGGATTCGGGGCTCGGGTACAAGGAAGGCGTGCAGGAAGCAATGAAGAGCTTCACGAATACGAAGACGTATTCGCTGCCGTGGTAAGCGACGTGTGATGTGCGCGCGCCGGCTCGAAGGCCGGCGCGCGGAGATTCTCCGGGCGGGATGCGCCCGCGATGGCTGCCAGGCGACGGTCAATCGTCGTCGTCGTGGTGGTGATGTCGCCAGCCGCGATGCCAGCCGTTGTCGTGACGGTAGCGGCGATAGCGATATTCGCCGTAGTACGGGCCGTAATAGGCGGGTGCCGGCTCGTACACGACGGGCGGCGGCGTGTAGTAGACAGGCGGCGGCGCCTCGATCACCGGCCCCGGCACGCCCAAGTACACGCCGACGTCGGCGTGCGCGAATGCGCCTGCCGACAGGCAGGCGGCCGCGAGGCCGACGGCACTGGAGAACAGGATGCGTTTCATTTGCCGTTCACTCCGTTCGCGGGGCAAGGCCCGCGAGCAACAGGTTGACCTGCCTTCATGGTACGTAGCGCATGCCGAACGGGTGATACCGCAGTGTCGCTTCTGTAACCGCCGGTAACGAATCGTCGGATCATTGCCGCGCTGCATCGCGACGGATTTCATCTGAGGGATGAGGGGGCTGGCCGGCGCGTTATTCGTCGCGCTCATATCGATAGCCGATTTGCGTTTTTGCCGGGCCTCGACGCGTCGGTAGAATTCGCGGACCTCTCGAACGGCATATATGTGCCGCGGGACCATTCCCTCCAATCATTCGGGGTCCGCACCATGAAATTCCTTCGCTCCATCCTGGTCGTCGCCATGCTGCAGGCCGTTTCGGTCACGAGCGCGCTGGCTGCCGACGACCTGTCGCAGATCAAGTCGTCCGGCGTGTTCCGGGTCGGTACCGAAGGCACGTACGCGCCGTTCACGTACCACGACGAAACCGGCAAGCTGACGGGCTTCGACGTCGACATCGCGACCGCGATCGCGCAGCGCCTCGGCGTGAAGCCGCAGTTCGTCGAAGGCAAGTGGGACGGGCTGATCGCGGGCCTCGACGTGAACCGCTACGACGCGGTCGTCAACGAAGTGTCGATCACCGACGCGCGCAAGGCGAAATACGATTTCTCGACGCCGTACATCACGTCGCGCGCGGTGCTGATCGTGCGTGCGGACAACACGACGATCCGCTCGTTCGACGACCTCAAGGGCAAGAAATCCGCGAATACGCTGACCAGCAACTTCGGCAAGCTCGCGGCCGCGCACGGCGCGGACGTCGTGCCCGTGCAGGGCTTCAACGAATCGATCGACCTGCTGAGCTCGGGGCGCGTCGACGCGACGATCAACGATTCGCTGTCGTACCTCGATTTCCGCAAGCACAAGCCGGACGCGAAGCTGAAGATCGCGGCGACCGACACGGGCGGCGCGAGCGACGCATCGGGCGTGCTGCTGCGCAAGGGCAGCCCCGCGCTGGTGGCCGCGATCGACAAGGCGCTCGCGGACATCAAGTCCGACGGCACCTACGCGAAGATCTCGCAGAAGTATTTCGGCCGCGACGTGTCGCAGCCGTGACGCGAGGCTGAAACGATGCCGGCCTGGCTTCACCTGATGGCGGAATCGCTGCGGCCCCTGCTCGTCGCGGGGCTCGTGTTCACGGTACCGCTCACGCTCGCGTCGTTCGCGATCGGCCTGTTGCTCGCCTTCGGCGCGGCGCTCACGCGGCTGTTCGGGCCGCGCTGGGCGCAGGCCGCCGTCCGTTTCTACATCTGGCTGTTTCGCGGTTCGCCGCTGCTCGTGCAGCTGTTCGTGATCTTCTACGGTTTGCCGAGCGTCGGCATCGTGCTCGATCCGCTGACGGCCGCGGTGATCGGCTTCTCGCTGAACGTCGGCGCGTACAACGCCGAGGTGATCCGCGGCGTGATCGAATCGATTCCGAAGGGGCAGTGGGAAGCCGCGTACTCGATGGCGATGACGCGCCCGCAGGCGCTGCGTCGCGCGATCCTGCCGCAGGCCGCGCGCGTCGCGCTGCCCGCATTGTCGAATTCGTTCATTTCGCTCGTGAAGGACACGTCGCTCGCGGCCGTGCTGACCGTGCCGGAGATCTTCCAGGCCGCGCAGCGGATCGCGGCCGTCACCTACGAGCCGATGATTCTCTATACGGAAGCCGCGCTGGTCTATCTGCTGCTCAGCTCGGTGCTGTCCACGCTGCAGCGTCGCCTTGAAATCCGCTTCGGCCGTCATGCGCTGTTCCAGGCGGAACTGCGATGATCAGGCTCGAACGCATCGACAAGTCGTTCGGCACGCACCGTGTGCTGCAAGGGATCGACCTCGCGTTGCAACCCGGCAGCGTGACGGCGCTGATCGGGCCGTCCGGCAGCGGCAAGAGCACGCTGCTGCGCTGTGTGAACCTGCTCGAGGTGCCCGAGGCGGGCACGCTGACGGTCGGCGACGCGCGCATCGACTTCTCGCCGGCGCAGCGGCCGGCGCGCGACGCCGTGTTCGCGGTGCGACGCCAGACCGGCATGGTGTTCCAGAACTTCCAGCTGTTTCCGCACTTGAGCGTCGTGCAGAACGTGATGGAAGGGCTCGTCACCGTGCAGCGCTGGCCGCGCGAACGAGCCCGCGAACGCGCGCTCGCGCTGCTCGAGAAGGTCGGCATCGCGGACAAGGCCGACGCGTGGCCCGGCACGCTGTCGGGCGGCCAGCAGCAACGCGTCGCGATCGCGCGTGCGCTCGCGCCGTCGCCGCAGGTGCTGTTGTGCGACGAGCCGACGTCCGCGCTCGATCCGGAGCTGTCCGTCGAAGTGGTCGAGGTGCTGCGCCAGCTCGCACGGGAAGGCACGACGATGCTGATGGCCACCCATGACCTGCGCCTGGCCGCGTCGATTGCACACGACGCGGTGTTTCTCGCGGAAGTCCGCGTTGTCGAAGCCGGTGCGTCGCGCGACCTGTTCGGCGACCCGCGCGATCCGCGCACCGCGAAATTCATCTCGGCGCTCGCGCAGGGCGTGCCGGTGTTCTGACGCGGCACACGTGACAAGCGACATGCGACATGCGCTTCGGCGGGCGTCAACCTTGCCCTGATGCGTCGAGCACCGCCGCGACGATCGCCTCCGGCGCATCTTCCTGCACCAGATGGCCTGCGCCCGGCACCCGAATCAGCTGGCCGTGTGCGATGCGATCGGCCAGCGCCTGCCCCTGTTCGAGCGGAATCCACGCGTCGTCCTCGCCCCACACGATGCGCACCGGAAAGTCCGGCGGCGCGTAACGCGCCTCGGCTTCCTCGATGTAGCGCTGGCGCATCTGCGCGATCTGGCGATAGAACGCGGCCTGCCCGTCGGGCGTGAGCCACGGCGCGCGGTAGATCGACAGCGCCTCGTCGCTCAGCGGCCGCGCGACCGCCTTGCCGAGATACGCCGACACGAGCGCGTGATGCGCATACGCGGGCAATCCGGTGAAGGCGGCTTCGTGCTGCGCGACATGACGCACGAACGGCGAACCCTGCGGCGCGATCGCGACCGGATTCACGAGCGTGAGATCCGCATAGGCGACGCCGTCGAGAAAGTGCGCGCGCAGCACGGTTGCGCCGCCGTAGTCGTGCGCGAGTACGCGGGGGCGTGAGATGTTCCACTCATCGAGCAGCGCGCCGAACAGCCTGTTCTGGCGGCCGAGCGACACGTCCGCGTCCGGCATGTCGGACTGACCGTAACCGAGCAGGTCGTAGAAGAACACGCGATGACGCCGCGCGAGCCACGGCGCGATCCGGCGCCACACCTGCGACGAAAACGGCGTGCCGTGGACGAGCACGAGCGGCGGGCCTTCGCCGATCGTTCCCCAGGCAATCCGGTGGCCTTCGAAAATGAAGCGGTTGGCGAGTTCGAGCATCGGCCTCTCCGTGCTAACCTGTTTTGGTTGTTAACAGGTTACTCCCGATTGCCCGGGTGTGAAACCGATAGGTGAAAATAAATGGTTACTCGACATGAGTCCGCGCGGGCCGCGCACGCATGGGGTTCAGCCGATTTCGTCGGCGGCCATCCGGCGCTCGACTTCCTCAACACGGTGGCCGATACGGGCAAGACGCGCGACGCGGACAAGCTCGTCGACTGGCCGGCCGTGCATGCGTGGGCGGAACGATCGGGGCTGCTGGCGCCGGCCGATCTGGCGCGGCTGCTGCGTCATGCGCGGCAGGACGACGCGGACGCGCTGGCGGCGCTGCATCGCTTTCGCGAGGATGCCTACACGGCAATCTTGCACCTGACGGCCGGAGGCGGCGGCACGACCGGCGCGCGCGCGGCGGACTGGCTCGCCGTCGCGATTCGCGAGGCGATCGGGCGCAGCGCGTTCGATGCGGTCGACGGCCGGTTCGCATGGCGGCCCGACGCGCGTGCCGCGTCGCGCTGGGTCGACGCGGCCGCGCTCGGCTTCGAGCAACTGCTGCGCAGCGACGATTTCGCGCGGGTGAGGCAGTGCGGCCGGTGCACGTGGTTCTTCGTCGATCGCGGTCGCGGCGTCGGGCGCCGCTGGTGCGACATGCGCACGTGCGGGAACCGCGCGAAGGTGGAGGCGTTCAGGGAGCGGTGACGCGCGCGCCGTACCGGTTGTCGTGGCAGGCGATGCGCGGCCGGCGCGCGAGCGTCATGGGGCGATCTCGTGCGACCGATGCTCCGGCCACAGCGTCGCGGCGACGAACAGCCCGGCCGCGAGGAACGGCGCACCGATTGCGAGCAGGATGGCCGTGAGGCCCCAGCGATCCCAGAAGCGGTCGATGACCGCGCGCTCGGGGGTGACGGGGTCGTACAGCACGTTGACCGCTTCGCCTTCCTGCAGGCCCGGATGCGACGACGCCGCGCCCTGGGCGAACGTGATCCGGCGTCCGCTGTCGGTCGTGAACGCGACGATCGCCGAATACAGCGACGTGCGCGAGCGGGCCGACCGCGCATTTTTTGCGATCTCGACGACGTGGCCGGTCGAGCGCGCGTAGTGGTGGGCGATCTGCCACTGACGCAGGCCGGCTGCGCCGGCACCGGCAATGAAGCCCGTGCCGATCGTGATCGGAATCAGCACGATCGCGATATCCCAGCGGCGTCGCGCCTGCTTGCGCTCGGCCCGGGCGGGCGGCGCATCGGATTGCATGCGGTGGCGCTTGCCGGCGATCAGCAGGGCGCCGATCGCGAACGACGCGACGGCGAGCAGCGCCGCCACCGACGCCGGAAACCAGCGTTGCGCGAAATCGTCGATCAGCGCGGGGCGCTCGGGATGGACGGGATCGAGCAGGACCTCGACGTTTTCGCCGATGTCGTAGGCGGGGGTGGTCGACGCGGTATTGCCGGCGACCTCGCGGCGCTGACCGTCGTTCGCGAGATACGCGACGATCGGCCGGTACGCGCGCATCGCGTCGCTGTCCTGCACGATACGGACGACCGTGCCCGGCGTGCGGACCAGATGACCGGTCGCCTGCCCGGTCGTGACGGCGAGCACGCCTGCCAGTACGAGCAGTACGACGCCGAGCGCCATGGCGACAAGCGCGTCCTTACCCGGCATGGCCGGATCCGGTTCGTGCGTCGCACTGCGGATGCCGGTGTGATCGTGGGAGCGGCGTGTCCCGACGGACTCGCCGATATTGGCGCAACCAGGCTCTCTGAATGGTCGCGTCTCGGTTACATGCTTCCATGTCTGACGTCCCATGTTCTCTCAGTGCCGGCGGGCAAACGGCAGTGCCTGCGCCGGTCGTGTGATATTTGTCGGACGATTCTAGCGGAAACGATGTGGAACAGGCGTGCGATGGCGTACTGCGACAGGGCGCGCGCCGCGCGTGCGACGGCGGAAAAGGAAAAAGCCCGGTTAGCTTTCGCTAACCGGGCTTCGGAATTCCTGGTGGGGCGTGAGTGACTCGAACACTCGACCTACGGATTAAGAGTCCGCTGCTCTACCAACTGAGCTAACGCCCCCAACAGAAGAAAGATTATGCACGGGTATTTGAGGGCTTGCAAGCCCTTTCTGCAAATTTCCTGAAAATATTTCGTCACCGCTACAGCAGCTGTCGGCCCGATGACGAGCGATCGCAGTTTTCGCGCTCCCGGTATGATGACGCCACACGTGCTGCGCGGCGGTCGCGCAACGCTTTCTGGGCTTCCCGAAGATGGACGAAAACGCAGTCCGCGAATTGCTGGATCGCCTGCTGGCCCCCTGGGTCCGCTCGCTCGGTCTGGTCCCCGTGTCGATCGGCGACGACAGCGTCACGCTGCGCCTGCCGTTTTCCGGCGAATTCCGCCATTCGGGCGGCATCATCTGCGGCCAGGTGTTCACGGCGGCCGCCGACACCGCGATGGTGGTCGCGATCTCGGTCGCGCTCGGCGAGTTCCGGCCGATGACCACCGTATCGCTGAACACGAACTTCATGCGGCCCGTGCGCAAGGGTGATGTGCTCGTCACCGCACGCGTGCTGCGGATGGGCCGCAATCTCGTATTCGGCGAAGTCGAGCTGTTCGACGAGGACGGCAAGATGGCCGTTCACGCGACGTCGACCTACGCGCTCGTCAGCTGAGCGGCGCGATGTTCGACCAGATCGTCTTTGCGGGCGGCGGCAATCGCTGCTGGTGGCAGGCCGGCTTCTGGGACGTCGTCCAGCCGGCGCTCGGCCTGCGCCCGCGCGTGATCACCGGCATCTCGGCCGGCGCGGCGACCGCGTGCATGCTGTATACGCGCGACGCCGCCTGGGTGATGCGCTATTACGAAGAGGCGCTGCGCCACAACCGGAAGAACGCGTACTGGGGCAACCTGTTCGGGCGCGAGCCCGTGTTTCCGCATTACCGGATTTACCGCCAGGCGCTGCTCGACATCTACGGCGAGCCGTTCGCGAAGCTGGCCGCGGCGCCGGAGATCCGCATCGGCGTGTCGCACGTGCCGCGCTGGCTCGGCGCGCGCAGCGCGGTGGCCGCCGGGCTCGTCGCGTACAACATCGAGAAGTACGTGCGCAAGACGCTGCACCCGACGCTCGGGCGCTCGCTCGGCTTTCGGCCGGAATTCGTGCGCGCGCAGGCCTGCGCGCGCGTCGACGATCTCGCCGACCTGATCCTGCAGTCGTCCTGCACGCCGCCGTTCACGCCGGTGCTGCGCCGCGGCGGCCGGCCCGTGCTGGATGGCGGGATGGTCGACAACGTGCCGGTCGACGCGCTCGACCCGACGCCCGGCGACGTGCTGGTGCTCGTCACGCGGCTGTACCCGCGCCCGCAGATGTTCACGGTCGCGCACGGCGAGCAGCGGCGGCTGTACGTCCAGCCGTCGAGCAAGGTGTCTATTTCGAGTTGGGATTACACGAGCCCGTCGCAGATGCGGCATGCGTACGATCTCGGTCGGCGCGACGGCGAGCATTTCCTCACGCGCGTCGGCGCGATGACGGGCGGCCGCGTGGCCGCCTGACGACGGAAAGCAGGAAAGCGGGGCCGCGCGGCAGGCGCGGCCCGCGGCGCTCAGCGCACGCGGCGCGGCGTCAGTGCTTCCGGGTTGACGACGCTCGACATGTCGCCCTGGTCGAACGCCAGGATGTTCCGGAATGCCGCGCTGAAGTAGAGCTCGTAGCTTTCGCGCTCGACGTAGCCGATGTGCGGCGTGCAGATCACGTTTTCCATCCGCAGCAGGCTGTAGCCCTGCAGGATCGGCTCGCTTTCGAACACGTCGATCGCGACCATCCCCGGGCGGTTGTGCGACAGCGCGTTGACCAGTGCGTTTTCCTCGAGCAGTTCGGCGCGGCTCGTGTTGACGAGCAGCGACGTCGGCTTCATCCGCATCAGGTCTTCCTGCTTCACGATCCCGCGCGTGTCGTCATGCAGGCGCAGGTGCAGCGACAGCACGTCGCTCTGCTCGAACAGCGCTTCGCGGCTTTCGGCGGCCGTATAGCCGTCGGCGCGCGCGGCCTCGAGCGAATGCTCGCGGCCCCAGATCAGCACGTTCATCCCGAACGCCTTGCCGTAGCCGGCGACGAGCCGGCCGATCTTGCCGTAGCCCCAGATGCCGAGCGTCTGGCCGCGCAGCACCTGGCCGAGGCCGAAGTTCGGCGGCATCGCCGACGTCTTCAGGCCCGACTGTTGCCACGCGCCTTGCTTCAGGTTCGCGACGTACTGCGGAATACGGCGCTGGGCGGCCATCACGAGCGCCCAGGTCAGTTCGGCGGGGGCAATCGGCGAGCCCGTGCCTTCGAGCACAGCGATGCCGCGGTCGGTACACGCTTCGAGATCGATGTGGCTCGAAATGCGGCCGGTCTGGCTGATCATGCGCAGGTTCGGCAGCTTGGCGAGCAGTTGCGACGAAATCGGGGTCCGTTCGCGAATCAGCACGAGCGCCTCGACTTCCGCCAGACGGCTGGCGAGCTGTCCCAATCCGCGCACCGTATTGTTGAAGACCTTCACGTCGTGGTCGGCAAGCATCTCGAAGCAGTTCAGCTTGCGGACGGCGTCCTGGTAGTCGTCGAGGATGGCAATTTTCATGGTGAGCGGGTGTCGCGCGTTGAAAGCGGCGGTGGCGGCGGCGCACATCGCGCACCCGTCCCGCCCGGCCGGGGCCGACATGATGCTACGTCGGCCGCCTTCATGGTGTCTTTTTAACAGGTTGTTACGCTCCGCCGCAATTGGCGGCGGCCTGACCCGGCGCCGCTTGCGCGATGGGTGGAAGGGTGCGCTGTTGTGTCGCATCAAATACGTCCTTCCTGATTCGGCCACATACTCGACGAGGTTCACCCAATTGTTGCTCCAATCAGAATAATTGGATCAACTATCCGCAGAAGGCGAGGATTTTTGACTATTTTTATCGTCAACCGGGGCCTTGTTGAGCAACTCTGCATCATTTCCGCTGTCGTAGGAGAATTACGCATTTGCTTCATCTTTTTGAAGTTGTAACAGCGGCAGGAGTCGTTTATGGATCATTTGCAGTCGATGCGCGTGTTCGTCAAGGTTGCAGATCTCGGCAGTTTTGCGCGGGCCGCGAGTGCAATGGATATCTCCAACGCGGTCGCGACGCGTCACGTCGCCGATCTGGAAGGCCGGCTCGGCACGCGTTTGCTGAACCGCACCACGCGCAGCCTTTCCCTGACGGAGTCGGGCCAGGTCTATCTGGAGCGTGCTCGCCAGATCCTCGATGAGCTCGAGGACGTCGAGCAGATGGTCGTTGCGCGCAATCACGAGCCGGTCGGAACGTTGCGCATCGTTGCGCCTGTCGTGTTCGGCCTGCACAACCTCGCGCCCGTGTTGCAGTCGTACACGGAGAATTTCCCGAAAGTGGTGCCGGATCTCACGCTGGTCGACCGGCAGGTCGATCTCGTCGAGGAAGGCTTCGACGTCGGCATCGTCGTCACGCGCCAGATGCGCAGCGCGAGCATCGTCACGCGGCGCCTGACCACCGGCTGCATGACCGTGTGCGCGACGCCGAGCTACCTGGAGAAGCACGGCGTGCCGACCCATCCGGAGCATCTCGCCGAGCACCCGAGCCTGAGCCTGCCGACCGAATACTGGGGTGACGAGCGTGTGTTCACGGGGCCGGACGGCGAAGTGCGCGTGCGCCCGACCAATGTGATCGTCGCGAACAACACCGCGATGCTGCGCCAGTTCGCGCTGCTCGGGATGGGGGTCGCGATTCTGCCGAGCTACCTGATCGGCGGCGATATCGCGCGCGGCGCGCTCGTGCGGCTGCTGCCGGATTTCCGGCTGCCGCAGGTCGAGATCAACATCGCTTACCCGAGCCGGCGCCATCTGCCCGCGAAGGTGCGCACGTTCATCGACCACCTCGTCGAGCATTTCAGCCACTCGACCGACGCGACGATGGGCGAGCAGTGGGCCGCGCAGAGTTCGGCGCTCGCGCCGATCGGTGTCGAGACACGTGCCGAGCAGCCGGAAGCGGCCGACCCGAACCTGTCGCCGCGTCTGCCGCGTTCGCCGCGCACGCGCGTTGCGGCGCCGTCGCCGCTGTAACGGCGCGACGGCCGGGCGGCGGTTGCCGCCGGCACAAAAAAAACGCGGATCGAGCAATCGATCCGCGTTTTTTTATGGGTGCCTGCCCGAGTTCGGCCTGGCCGGGGGAGCCCCGGCCGTCAGGCCGTCACGAGCCCGTCTTGCGCGCCGTCGTCTTGCGGGCGGCGGTCTTGCGAGCCGGTGCCGGTTTCTCTTCGGCGCCTTCCGTCACGGTTTCGGCATCCTTCGTCGCCGATTTTGCCGTCTTCTTCGCGGCAGCGGCCTTCGGCTCCTTCTTCTCGAACTCGAAGCCGATCTTGCCGTCCGGCTGCTTCACGAGGAAGGCCTTGAAGTTGCGTCCCGTGCGCGACGACTTGAAGTTCGGCAGCAGATCCGTACGGCCGTCTGCCAGCAGCTTGCCCATCTGCTCGCGCGTGATTTCCTGCTGCAGGATCACCTTGCCGGAGCGGAAATCGCAGGTCTTCGGGTTGGCCACCGAGTGCTCGCACACGTAGCTCATCCCGTGCTCGAACACGCGGCCCTTGCACTTCGGGCACGCGCCGACCGGCTCCTGTGCGGAAAAGTCGGGCGCTTCGCCTTCCTCGCCGCCGGTGTCCTGGCCGAAATCGAACTCGAGCTTGTAGTTCTTCGTTTCGTCGTCGAAGGACAGCTTGAGGATCGCCGAGAACGGGCGGCCCATCTTGCTGCGGAAGCCGGACAGCGGGCCGATCGTCTTCTCGCGCAGCAGCTCCTCGACTTCCGCGATTTCGAACTGCCGGCTGCCCGGGATCTTCGAGATCGAGAATTCGCACTTCGTGCACGCGAAGCGGCGGTAATTTTCCTTCACCTGGCCGCCGCAGTTCGGGCACGGCGTCTCGAGCGTCGCGTAATCGCCGGGGATCGTGTCCGAATCGTATTCCTTCGCGCGCTTCACGATCTGCTGCGTCATGCGGGCGATTTCCTGCATGAACGCTTCGCGCCCGAGGTTGCCGCGCTCCATCTGCGACAGCTTGTATTCCCATTCGCCGGTGAGCTCGGGCGCGGTGAGTTCCTTCACGCCGAGCCCGCGCAGCAGCGTCATCAGCTGGAATGCCTTCGCGGTCGGGATCAGTTCGCGGCCTTCGCGCACGAGGTACTTCTCGCCGAGCAGGCCTTCGATGATCGCCGCGCGCGTGGCCGGCGTGCCGAGGCCCTTCGCGGCCATCGCCTCGCGCAGTTCGTCGTCCTCGACGAGCTTGCCCGCGCCTTCCATCGCGGACAGCAGCGTCGCTTCCGAGTAGCGTGCGGGCGGCTTCGTGACGAGCGCGACGGCGGCGATTTCGTCCGTCTTCACCTTCTCGTCCTTCTGCACCGGCACGAGGTTCGCATCCGCGCCTTCGGCGTCGCGGCCGTACACCTGCAGCCAGCCCGGCTCGACGAGCACCTTGCCTTCGGTCTTGAAGTGATGGCCGGCGACTTCGGTGATCCGCGTCGTGACGCGGAATTCGGCGGCCGGGAAGAACACGGCGAGGAAGCGCTTCACGACCATGTCGTACAGCTTCTGCTCCGGCTCGGACAGCGACTTCGGCGCCTGCAGCGTCGGGATGATTGCAAAGTGATCGCTGATCTTCGAGTTGTCGAAGATCCGCTTGTTCGGCTTCACCCAGCCCTTGTCGAGCACCTGCTTCGCATGCGGCAGGTAGTTGTTGCTCTCCTTGAGCATCTCGAGCGTGGACTGGACCGTCGACAGGTAGTCTTCCGGCAGTGCGCGCGCATCGGTACGCGGGTAGGTCAGCACCTTGTGCTTTTCATACAGTGCCTGCGCGAGGCCGAGCGTGTTCTTCGCGGAGAAGCCGAAGCGGCTGTTCGCTTCACGCTGCAGGCTCGTCAGGTCGAACAGCAGCGGCGACAGCTGCGTCGACGGCTTCGATTCCTCGGAGACCGTGCCGACCTGGTCGCGACACGCGGCGACGATCGTTTCGGCAGCCGGCAGGCTCCACAGGCGGGAGTCGCGCTTTTCCGGATCGAATTCGTCGCGCTTGAATTTCGGGTCGTACCACTTGCCTTCGTAGAAGCCGCCCGCGCATGCGAATTCGGCCTTCACTTCCCAGTAGTCGCGCGGGACGAAGCGGCGGATTTTCTCTTCGCGTTCGACGACGATCGACAACGTTGGCGTCTGAACGCGGCCAACTGTCGTCAGGAAGAAGCCGCCGCCCTTGCTGTTGAACGCGGTCATCGCGCGCGTGCCGTTGATCCCGACGAGCCAGTCGGCTTCCGAGCGGCAGCGTGCGGCGTCGGCGAGCGGCAGCATGTCCGCGTCGCTGCGCAGGTTCGCGAAGCCGTCGCGGATCGCCTGCGGGGTCATCGACTGCAGCCACAGGCGCTGGACCGGCTGTTTCGCCTTCGCGTGCTGCGCGATCAGGCGGAAAATCAGCTCGCCCTCGCGCCCCGCGTCACATGCGTTGATCAGGCGGTCGACGTCCTTGCGCTTCAACAGCTTGGTGAGCACCTTGAGGCGCGACTCGCTTTTTGCGATCGGGTTCAGGTCGAAATGCGGGGGGATGACGGGCAGATGCGCGAAGCTCCATTTCCCGCGCTTGACCTCGTACTCTTCCGGGGCGGCGATTTCCAGCAGGTGGCCGACAGCGGACGAAAGGACGAAATCGTCGCTCTCGTAATACTCGTCATGCTTGGTAAAGCCGCCCAAAGCGCGTGCGATGTCGTTCGCGACAGAAGGCTTTTCCGCAATGATCAGTGCTTTGGACATGACAGGTGTGTGTTGGTAGACCGGGTTCGCCGGTTGTGGGTCCCTTTTACGACCGCTTTATAGCACACGCCGCAGCAATGGCGGCTCAGCGCGTAAAAAGCGGCTCATCATAGAGGGGGGGCGCAACGGCGGCAAGCGCCCGGCGCGGCGGGGCGCGCAAACGCGCGCAAAACCACCGGCCGGCTCGCGAATTCAGGCTTCGACGGCCAGGATGTTGCGCAATTTCGGTGCGTGCGGCGCACCGGGTACCGCGCTCAGGTCGGACAGCATCCGCTCGACGATCGCCGCGTGCGGCAGCACCGTGCCGAAGAAGCGGGCGGTGTGGGTATCTTCGATCAGGATCGTCGGGAAGTTCTCGACGTCGAGATCGTCGAGCTGGTCGGCATGCGTTTCGATGTCGATCCAGGCGAAGCAGGCATCCGGATGCGCGTCGGCGAGCTGGTCGAAGGCCGTCCGGTAGTCGCGGCACGTGCCGCACCACTCGGCGCACAGGCAGGCGACGAGCAACGTGCCGGGATCGGCGAGGCGCTCGGCGATCCGATCCGCATCGGTGTCGAGATTCAGCGCGGGCATGGGTTTCCTTGGGTATCGTCGGCGGCCTTGCCGCCCCTATGCGGGGGAATGTAGCACGCCGTCCACGGGCGAGGTGCGCGCTGCGTCAAGCCGCGCGAAGCGTCCGCCCGGGAGGCTGGCGACGCGGCCGGCCAGTTCCAGCGCCAGCAGCGCGCGGTGCAGCACGTCGTCAGGCAGGCCGCTGTGCTCGGCGAGCCATTCGTAGGTGACGGGGCCGTATCCCAATGCGGCAAGCACGGTCTGCTCTGCCGGGGTGGCGGGCAGCGGTGGCGCCGGCGATGGTGCTTCGTCTCGGGCGGACGCGGTGGCCGGAACGGCATCGCCATAGTGGATAACATCGGCCGCGGCACGCTGAGTGGCGGTTTCGGTTTCGCGGAGGCTGCCGGTGCCCGCGCACGGATGCCCGGAGCACGCCGCACCGCCTGCCGTGCCGGCTTTCGATTCGCCCAGCCCGTATTCCTCGAGCACGTCGAGCGGCGCCGCCGTGAGCTTCGCGCCGTCGCGGATCAACGCGTGGCAGCCCTGCGCCAGCGGCGCATGGATCGAGCCCGGCATGGCGAACACATCGCGCCCCAGTTCGTTCGCGAGCCGCGCGGTGATCAGCGAGCCGGAGCGCGGCGCGGCCTCGACGACGAGCGCGCCGATCGCGAGCGCGGCGATCAGCCGGTTGCGCTGCGGGAAGTGCGCGGCCCGGGCTGGTGTGCCGAGCGGCCATTCCGACACGATCGCGCCGTGCGCGGCGATCTCGTGGGCGAGCGCGCGGTGCCGCGCCGGATAGACGAGATCGGCGCCGGTCGCGATCACCGCGACCGTGCCCGACCGGCCGTCGAGCCCGCCACGATGTGCGGCGGCGTCGATCCCGAGCGCGAGGCCCGATACGATCGGCAGCCCGGCGTCGGACAGTTCGCGTGCGAAGTGCGTTGCGTCGGCGAGCCCTTGCGGCGTGGCGTGGCGGCTGCCGACCACGGCGAGACTGCGCGCATGCAGCAGGTCGAGCCGGCCCTTTACATATAGCAGCAGCGGCGGATCGTGCAGGTCGCGCAACCGCGGCGGGTAGGCCGGATCGTTGAGCGTGACGAGCGCATTGCCCGGCGCGTCGAGCCACGCGAGCGCGGCGTCGGTGCGCGCGTCGAGATCGCCGCGCTCGCTTGCGCGCACGGCCAGGGCGGCGGCAGCGCTGGTGACGGCGGCGATGGCGTGGTCGGGCGCACGCAGCAGCGCGTCCGGCGAGCTGAACGCATCGAGCAGGGCCTGCAGCGCGGCGGGGGCGAGGCCGGGCGCATGCGCGAGCTGCAGCCACGCGCGCACGGCAGAGGGGCTCAGCGCTTGCGGCGACATGAGGCGCCCCTCGAATGCGGTGGCCAGCGGACCGCGTGGCGCCATGATAAAATTTTCATCATCCGAAATACTCGACAGGGCCGCGCGCGCAGGCGCCCGGCCAATTGCAGGAGGCGTGATCCGCGGCATTGATTCGCCGCGCGTCCGCCTCATCTTCATTGCATCCCGGCGGCAGCGCCAGCCGGCCGGATGGCCGATGCGGCACGCCGCTCCACCGAATACCGAACGCCATGGCTTTACTCAATATTCTTCATTACCCCGACAAGCGGCTGCACAAGGTCGCGAAGCCCGTCGACAAGGTCGACGACCGGATCCGCAAGCTCGTCGCCGACATGGCCGAGACCATGTATGCGGCGCCAGGGATCGGCCTTGCCGCCACGCAGGTCGACGTGCACGAGCGCGTGATCGTGATCGACGTCTCCGAGGAGAAGAACGAGCTGCGCGCGTTCATCAACCCGGAGATCGTGTGGTCGAGCGATGCAAAGCAGATCTATGAAGAGGGCTGCCTGTCGGTGCCCGGCATCTACGACGAAGTCGAGCGTCCCGATCATGTGCGCGTGCGCGCGCTCAACGAGCAGGGCGAGACTTTCGAGCTCGACTGCGAGGGCCTGCTGGCCGTGTGCGTCCAGCATGAGATGGATCACCTGATGGGGCGCGTGTTCGTCGAATACCTGTCGCCGCTCAAGCAGACGCGCATCAAGACGAAGATGAAGAAACTCGAACGCGCGATGTAACGCGCGTTCGCCTTGCCCGACCCCGAACGCTGTCATGACCCATACGTTGCGCGTAGTTTTTGCCGGCACGCCGGAATTCGCCGCGGCTGCCCTCGCCGCGATCCACGAGGCCGGTTTTCCGGTGCCGCTCGTGCTCACCCAGCCCGATCGCCCTGCCGGGCGCGGGATGAAACTGCAGGCGAGCGCGGTGAAGCGCTACGCCGTCGAGCACGGGATGCCCGTCGCGCAACCGCCGTCGCTGCGCCGGGCGGGCAAGTACCCGGCCGAGGCGGCCGACGCGATCGAGCTGCTGCGCTCGACGCCGCATGACGTGATGGTGGTTGCCGCCTACGGCCTGCTGCTGCCGCAGGAAGTGCTCGACATTCCGCGCGCCGGCTGCATCAACATTCACGCGTCGCTGCTGCCGCGCTGGCGCGGCGCCGCGCCGATCCACCGCGCGATCGAGGCCGGCGACGCCGAGACGGGCGTCACGCTGATGCAGATGGACATCGGCCTCGACACCGGCGCGATGATCGAGGAAGCGCGCATCGCGATCGCGCCCGACGAGACGACCGCGACGCTGCACGACCGGCTCGCCGCCGAAGGCGCGCGACTGATCGTCGACGCACTCGTGCAGCTCGAGCGCGACGGCGTGCTGCCGGCGACGCCGCAGCCGGCCGACGGCGTGACCTATGCGGAAAAGATCGGCAAGCACGAAGCGGCGCTCGACTGGCGCAAGCCGGCCGACGTGCTTGCGCGCCAGGTGCGTGCGTTCGATCCGTTCCCGGGCGGCGTCGCGACGCTCGACGGCGCGGCGATCAAGCTGTGGGCAGCCGAGCCGGTGGCGGCGCGCGGCGACGCGGCGCCCGGCACGATCGTCGAAGCCGCGCCGGAAGGCGTGGTCGTCGCGTGCGGCAGCGGTGCGCTGCGCGTCACGCAATTGCAGAAGCCGGGCGGCAAGCGGCTGCCCGCGCGCGAATTCCTGGCCGGCTCGCCGCTCGCCGCGGGCCAGCGTTTCGCGCTGACCGACGTTGCCTGACGCGGCCTGACCGCCATTCGACACGGCCTGCCCGGCGTGCGCAATCGGCCGGATGGCCGAGTCGCGCGGCGCGGCAGGCGCGCGTAGAATTTCCCTGCGCTCCCCGGTTTCGAGGTTTTCATGTTCGGCATCACCCATTTCGGCTTCTTCGTGCTGGCAGTCTTCCTGCTGAACGTCACGCCCGGCCCCGATACGGCCTATATCGTCGGCCGCAGCGTCGCGCAGGGCCGCGGCGCGGGGCTGATGTCGGCGTTCGGCATTTCGGCCGGCTGCTGCGTTCACGCGCTCGCCTGCGCATTCGGCCTGACCGCGCTGCTCGCGGCGTCGGCTGCCGCATTCACGGTGATCAAGCTGGTCGGCGCCGCCTACCTGATCTACCTGGGGGTGCGGATGATCATCGCGAAGCAGGCGGCCGAGCCGTCGGGCACGGCGGCCACGCAAGCCGCGAAGCCGCTGCGCCAGCTGTTCATGCAGGGCTTCTGGACCAACGTGCTGAACCCGAAGGTCGTGCTGTTCTTCGTGTCGTTCTTCCCGCAGTTCGTGTCGGCCGACAGCCCGCACAAGGCATGGGCGTTCCTGACCCTCGGCGGTGTGTTCGTCGCGATGAGCACGGTGTGGACCAGCCTCGTCGCGTGGGTCGCGGGCAGTGTCACGGCCCGCTTCTCCGGCAAGCCGGGCGTCAAGAAGTGGCTCGACCGCACGGTCGGCAGCGCTTTCGTCGGCCTCGGTCTTCGTCTTGCAACCTCGCAACGGTGAGATTGAATTTTTCCGGCAAGACCTTATCTAACAAAACGCTTACAGTTTTCCACCGCGCCCTTTTGATGCGCGGCGGGTCCCCTGACGGATAAGGAGTGGGTATGTTCAATTGGGTCAAAACGGCGATGCTGATGGCCGCGATCACGGCCCTGTTCATCGTGATCGGCGGGATGATCGGCGGCTCGCGGGGCATGACGATCGCGCTGCTGTTCGCGCTCGGCATGAATTTCTTCTCTTACTGGTTCTCGGACAAGATGGTGCTGCGCATGTACAACGCGCAGGAAGTCGACGAGAACACGGCGCCGCAGTTCTACCGGATGGTGCGCGAGCTGACCACGCGCGCGAACCTGCCGATGCCGCGCGTCTACCTGATCAACGAGGATGCGCCGAATGCGTTCGCAACGGGCCGCAACCCCGAGCACGCGGCAGTCGCCGCCACGACGGGCATCCTGCGCGTGCTGTCGGAGCGCGAGATGCGCGGCGTGATGGCGCACGAGCTCGCACACGTGAAGCACCGCGACATCCTGATCTCGACGATCACCGCGACGATGGCGGGCGCGATCTCGGCCATCGCGAACTTCGCGATGTTCTTCGGCGGTCGCGACGAGAATGGCCGGCCGGCCAACCCGATCGCGGGTATCGCGGTTGCGCTGCTCGCACCGATCGCAGGCGCGTTGATCCAGATGGCGATTTCGCGGGCACGCGAGTTCGAGGCCGACCGCGGCGGCGCGCAGATTTCCGGCGATCCGCAATCGCTCGCGACCGCGCTCGACAAGATCCATCGCTACGCGGCGGGCATCCCGTTCCAGGCGGCCGAACAGCATCCGGCCACCGCGCAGATGATGATCATGAACCCGCTGCACGGTGGCGGCCTGCAGAATCTGTTCTCGACGCACCCGGCCACCGAGGAACGCATCGCGCGCCTGATGGAGATGGCGCGTACCGGCCGCTTCGACTAAGCCACGGCTCACAGTGCGGCAGTTGCCGCGCGGGGGCCGTCACACCACCCCGCACGCTTCGCGCTGCGGGGTGTTTCATTTGCGCGTGCCGTAAAGGGGCCAAAGGGCCTGCAGCATCGCAGGCTACAATGCCCGGTTTGGGGTTGCAGGGCCCACGGGCGCCGCGATCCCGCCGTTTGCCGCATTGGCTTGCTGTGCCTGTTGGCCGCGCTTGTTTGCCGAATTTGCTCCGATGACACGAACCCGTTCTACCGCTCCGTCTTCTTCCGGCCGCCCGGCGCGCCTGTCCGCGCTGCATCTCGCGCCCGATTCGCTCGGCTTCGCCCTCGACGCGGCCGCGCAGGCGGTCGATGCGGTGCGGCGCGGCACCGCGCTGCCGGCGGCGCTGTCGGCGGTATTCGCGCAGATGCCGTCCGGTGCGCAGGCGCTCGCGCGCGGGGCGACGCAGGACGTCGCTTACCGGACGATGCGCCGTCTCGGCAGTGCGGACTGGCTGATCGGCCGGCTCATCAGCAAGGCGCCGCCCGCCTACGTGCACGCGGTGCTCGCTGGCGCGTTCGCGCTGCTGCTCGACCCGGCGGACGAGGCCGCGTATCCGGCGTTCACGGTGGTCGACCAGGCCGTGACCGTGATCGGCGCACGCCGCGAATGCGCGTTCGCGAAGGGGATGGTCAACGCGGTGCTGCGCCGTTTCCTGCGCGAGCGCGACACGCTCGTCGCGGCGCTGCAGGACGATGTCGTCGCGCGCTGGAACTACCGCGCGTGGTGGGTCGCTTCGGTGCAGCGCGCGTGGCCCGACGCATGGCAGGCGATCCTCGCGGCCGGCGAGCGGCAAGGGCCGCTGACGCTGCGCGTGAACGCGCGCCGCGCGAGCGTCGACGCGTATCTCGAGACGCTGCGTGAAAACGGGATCGAAGCGACCGCGATCGGCCGGCATGCGGTGCGGCTCGCGTCGGCGCTGCCGGTCGATCGCATTCCGGGGTTTGCCGACGGTGTCGTGTCGGTGCAGGACGCCGGCGCGCAGCTCGCCGCCGAATGGCTCGGTGCGCGCGACGGCATGCGCGTGCTCGACGCATGCGCGGCGCCCGGCGGCAAGACCGGTCATATTCTCGAATTGGCCGATGCGGAAGTCGTTGCGCTGGAAAGCGACGCCGCGCGCGCGGCACGGATTGGCGAGAACCTCGTGCGGCTGTCGCTCGAAGCGGACGTGCGTGTCGGCGATGCGGGTGCGCCCGACTCTTGGTACGACGGGCGCCCGTTCGACCGCATCCTTGCCGACGTGCCGTGCTCGGCGTCCGGCATCGTGCGTCGGCACCCCGACATTCGCTGGCTGCGCCGCGAGGCCGACATCCCGGCGCTCGTCGCGGAACAGCGCCGCATCCTGGCGGCGTTGTGGCCGCTCGTGAAGCCGGGCGGCGAACTGCTTTACGTGACCTGTTCGGTCTTCCCCGAGGAAGGCGAACTGCAGGCCCGCTGGTTTGAAGCGGCCTGTGAAGATGCGGTACGATTGGACGCCCCCGGCCAGCTGCTGCCGGGCGGAGTGCAGGGAGGGGCGGCCGCCGGCGCACTCGACCAGAACACCGATCACGACGGATTTTTCTACGCGCGGTTTCAGAAACGGTGACGATCAAACACCTTTTTCCACTTCGGCTCGCGGCCGTCCTGATGGTCGCGTTGACGCTGTGTCTGGCCGTCGTCCGGCCGGCGCATGCCGAGTCGATCGCCGTGCAGCGCGCGTCGCTCCAGTCCGACGGAAGCGGCTGGGCGCTCGACGCACGCTTCGATTTCGAGCTGAACCCGAACCTCGAGGATGCCGTCAACAAGGGCATTCCGCTTTATTTCACGACCGACTTCGAGTTGAGCCGTGCGCGCTGGTACTGGTTCGACGAGCAGCCGGTGGCGGTGACGCAGACGATCCGCCTGTCGTTCCAGCCGCTCACGCGCGAGTATCGCGTGTCGACGGGCGGCCTGCAGCTCGGTTTCCCGTCGCTGAAGGACGCGCTCGCGGTCGTCAGGCACATCACGTCGTGGCACGTGATCGACCGCAACCAGGTGCGCGCCGGTGAAACCTACACGGCGTCGGTGCGGATGCAGCTCGATACGGCGCTGATGCCGAAGCCGTTCCAGGTCGATGCCGTGAACAACCGCGACTGGACGCTCGGGTCCGACTGGAAGCGCTTCAACTTCACGGTGACCGAACGTGCTAAATAAAGTGCGCCGCGCGGCCAGCGGGAAGAGCCTCCTCATCCGCGTGATCGTCTCGACGGTCGCGCTGACCGCGCTGCTGCTGCTCGTGCTGCTCGCGGCCGCGAGCGCGAACACCGAATTCTTCGACCGCTACTACTCGTGGCTGTACGCGACGAACATCGTCGTCGCGCTCGTGTTCCTGCTCGTGGTGCTCGGGCTGATCGGGATGATCGTCGTGCGCCTGAGGAAGGGCAAGTTCGGCACGCGGCTGCTCGCGAAGCTCGCGGTGTTCTTCGCGCTCGTCGGCGTGGTGCCGGGCGGGATCATCTACATCGTGTCGTACCAGTTCGTGTCGCGCAGTATCGAGTCGTGGTTCGACGTGAACGTCGAGACGGCGCTGACGGCCGGCCTGAACCTCGGCCGCGGGATGCTCGATGCGTCGCTGTCCGATCTGCAGACGAAGGCGCGGCTGATGTCCGACCAGCTCGCGAGCGTCGATGCGAACACCAACGGCACGACACTCACGCTGCTGCGCCTGCGCGACCAGTTCGGCGTGCAGGACGCGACGATCGTCGAGCCGAGCCGCGGCGGCTCGGGTGCGTCCCCCGACCTGCACATCGTCGCGCAGGCGTCGGGCAATTTCGCGGCACTGATTCCGGACGACCTGCCGACGCCGCTGATGCTGAACCAGGCGCGCGAACACGGCGCGTACGCGGCGATCGAGGGTGAAGTCGACGGCGACCCGCGCGCGCACGGCGCGAAGGGGGCGCTGCGGTTGCGCGTCGTGCGGCCGATTCCCGATGCATCGACGTCGTTGCTGCAGCCGGCGGAACGCTTCCTGCAGCTCACGCAGCCGGTGCCGCCGACGCTTGCCCACAACGCGGACGCCGTGCAGCGCGCGTATCGCGAGTACCAGGAAAAGTCGCTGGGCCGCACGGGGCTGCGCAAGATGTACATCGGCACGCTGACGCTTGCGCTGTTCCTCGCGACCTTCATCGCGATGATGCTCGCGCTCGCGCTCGGCCAGCAGCTCGCGCGGCCGCTGTTCCTGCTCGCGCAGGGCACGAAGGAGGTCACGGAAGGCGACTACACACCGAAGCGCGAGATCAAGACGCGCGACGAGCTCGGCTTCCTCACGCAGTCGTTCAACGCGATGACGCGCCAGTTGTCCGAGGCGCGGCTCGCGGTCGAGAAGAACCGCGTCGCGCTCGAGCATTCGAAGACGTATCTCGAGAGCATCCTCGCGAACCTGACGGCCGGCGTGTTCGTGCTCGACCGCCAGTTCCGGCTGACGACGGCCAATCGCGGCGCCGAGCGGATCTTCCGGCAGCCGTTCAACACGCTGATCGGCACGACGCTCGACCGGATCGGCGTGGCCGCCGGGTTCGGCGCGATGGTGCGCAAGGCGTTCGCCGATCGCGAGGCGGCATCCGACGGCGGCAGCGGCGATCGCGGCCACTGGCAGCAGCAGTTCGCGATCGAGGTGCCGGGCGAAGCCGATCCGCTGACGTTGCTCGTGCGCGGCACGCGCCTCGTGTCGACGGTCGAGGGGCAGGCCGACGATCCGCAGACGTCCGGTTACGTCGTCGTGTTCGACGACATCTCCGACGTGATTTCCGCGCAGCGTTCGGTCGCGTGGGGCGAGGTCGCGCGCCGGCTCGCGCACGAGATCAAGAATCCGCTGACGCCGATTCAGCTGTCGGCGGAGCGGCTGCAGATGAAGCTCTCCGACAAGCTCGCCCCGCCCGATGCCGATGTGCTCAAGCGCGGCGCGACGATGATCGTCAATCAGGTCGCCGCGATGAAGCGCATGGTCGACGATTTCCGCGAATACGCGCGCACGCCGCCGGCGGTGCTCTCGAACCTGCAGTTGAACGAACTGGCGAGCGAGGTGCTGGGGCTGTACGGGGTGGGCGAAGGCAAGAGCGCGATCGTCGCCGAGCTCGCGCCGTCGCTGCCGGTGATACGCGGTGATGCGACGCAACTGCGCCAGGTGATTCACAACCTGCTGCAGAATGCGCAGGATTCGGTCGCGGAGTCGGCGCATCCGCGTGTGTTGATCGAAACCAAGACAGTAGAATATGGCGATCCCGACGCCGAGGGCAAAACGCGCGTCGCGGTACGTCTTACCGTGTCCGACAACGGGCCCGGTTTTCCGGCGCGCATCCTGACTCGCGCGTTCGAGCCTTATGTGACGACGAAGGCGAAGGGCACGGGTCTGGGGTTGGCCACGGTCAAGAAGATCGTCGATGAGCACGGTGCGCGGATCGATCTGCGCAATCGCATGCACGGCGAGACCGTCGAGGGTGCGCAGGTGTCGATCCTGTTCCTGCAGATGGCGAGCGATGCGCCAGGCGCCGAATCGGGCGTGCAGGACGGGGCGGCCCCCGCCAAGACAAAAGCAAGTGAGCAGACAAAGGCAGCGTAAATGGCAACCATCCTGGTGGTAGATGATGAAATGGGCATCCGGGAATTGCTCTCGGAGATCCTCAGCGATGAAGGACACGTCGTCGAGGCGGCGGAGAACGCGCAGGCCGCGCGGGAATACCGGTTGAATCAGGCGCCCGATCTCGTGCTGCTCGATATCTGGATGCCCGATACCGACGGCGTGACGTTGCTCAAGGAGTGGGCGGCGCAGGGGCTGCTGACGATGCCCGTGATCATGATGTCCGGGCACGCGACGATCGATACGGCCGTCGAGGCGACGAAGATCGGCGCGCTCGATTTCCTCGAGAAACCCATCGCGCTGCAGAAGCTGCTGAAGTCCGTCGAGCACGGTCTCGCCCGCGGTGCGGCGCCGGTGTCCGCGAACGCGGCGGCGAAGGCCGGTGCGGGGCAGGCGGCGGGGCCCGCGGCGGTGGCGTCCGCGGCCGCGCTGCCGACGCTCGGCGACGACATGGCTTCGGCACTCGGCCTCGCGGGCCAGACGGCCGCGATCCCGTTCGACATCCCGTTGCGCGAAGCGCGCGATGCGTTCGAGCGCGCGTACTTCGAATATCACCTCGCGCGCGAAAACGGCAGCATGACGCGCGTCGCGGAGAAGACGGGCCTCGAGCGCACGCACCTGTATCGCAAGCTCAAGCAGCTTGGTGTCGAGCTCGGCAAGAAGCCGTCCGAAGGCGCCGTATAAAATATTTCGTGAAAGTACTTGATCAAGTAACGAAGGGTGGATATACTTTCTCTTCTTCGTTGGCCCGGTAGCTCAGTTGGTAGAGCAGCGGATTGAAAATCCGCGTGTCGTTGGTTCGATTCCGACCCAGGCCACCAGAATTAAAACCCCAAGAATCGGAAGGTTCTTGGGGTTTTTCGTTTGTGGTGGGGTTTGCGTGATGCATGACGTGGGATGGCGTGCCCGGCAGTGTTCATGAGGGCATGATAAAATCCGTGTCCGCTCAATAACTTAGCGCATCGCTTCATGCGCACGGCAGGCTGCCAGCGTGGCGCCGCCGTGGCGCGCGGCAACGATGCCGCGCGATGGGCGGTATAAGCGCTCCGCCGCGTTCGCGGCCGATTGCGCTGCCTATACTGGTCGAGCCGGCCCAGGCCGGCACGCGTCGGGCCGCCCGGCGGCAGCCGGCCCCGGGGCGCAGCGCGACGCGAGCCTACACATTCACGGAGTATCACGGTGATTCGGACAGACGCTAAAGACGGCGCGCTCGTGTTGTTTTCCGGCGGGCAGGACTCGGCCACGTGCGTGGCATGGGCCCTCGAACGCTACCAGACGGTCGAGACGCTCGGCTTCGATTACGGCCAGCGCCACCGCGTCGAGCTCGAATGTCGCGAAGGCGTGCGCGAAGCGCTGAGGCGTGACTTTCCCGCCTGGTCGGACCGGCTCGGCGACGATCACATGATCGACCTGTCGGTGCTCGGCGCGATCAGCGATACCGCGATGACGCGCACGATCGAGATCGAGACGACGGCGAACGGCCTGCCGAACACGTTCGTGCCGGGCCGCAACCTGATGTTCATGACGATCGCCGCGGCGATCGCCTATCGCCGCGGGCTGCGCGTGCTGGTCGGCGGGATGTGCGAGACGGATTTCTCGGGCTATCCCGACTGCCGCGACGACACGATGAAGGCGCTGCAGGTCGCGCTGAACCTCGGGATGGATACGCGCATGGTGCTCGAGACGCCGCTGATGTGGCTCGACAAGGCGCAAACCTGGCAGCTCGCCGAACAGCTCGGCGGCGAAGCGCTCGTCGAACTGATCCGCGTCGAGACGCACACGTGCTACGTGGGCGAGCGCGCGGAACTGCACGACTGGGGCTTCGGCTGTGGCGAATGCCCGGCCTGCAAGCTGCGCAAGCGCGGCTACGAGGCCTACCTGAAGGGCGAGCGGGTGACCGAGGCGCCGCTGTGATGCAGCGGCAACGGCAGCGCCTGGTGATTAACGGATTCTGATCGACAACGAGCGGCGCGAGCCGGACGAAGGACGATGACTTACGCGGTCAAGGAAATTTTCTACACGTTGCAGGGCGAGGGCGCGAACGCGGGCCGGCCGGCCGTGTTTTGCCGGTTCGCCGGCTGCAACCTGTGGTCGGGCCGCGAAGAGGATCGTGCGGAGGCCGTGTGCCGCTTCTGCGATACCGACTTCGTCGGCACCGACGGCGAGAACGGCGGCAAGTTCAAGGATGCCGAAGCGCTCGTCGCGACGATCGCCGGCCTGTGGCCGGAGGGCGAGGCGCACCGCTTCGTCGTCTGCACGGGCGGCGAGCCGATGCTGCAGCTCGACCAGCCGCTCGTCGATGCGCTGCATGCGGCCGGCTTCGAGATCGCGATCGAGACCAACGGCTCGCTGCCGGTGCTCGAATCGATCGACTGGATCTGCGTGAGCCCGAAGGCCGACGCGCCGCTCGTCGTCACGAAGGGCAACGAGCTGAAGGTCGTGATCCCGCAGGACAACCAGCGGCTCGCCGACTACGCGAAGCTCGACTTCGAGTATTACCTCGTCCAGCCGATGGACGGCCCGTCGCGCGACCTCAATACGAAGCTCGCGATCGACTGGTGCAAGCGTCATCCGCAGTGGCGGCTGTCGATGCAGACCCACAAATATCTGAACATTCCCTGAGCCCCGGCTTTTGACATCGTGCTGATTACCCGAAAACTCGAATTCGACGCGGGCCACCGCATTCCCGACCACCGCAGCCAGTGCCGGAACCTGCATGGCCATCGCTATGTGCTCGAAGTCACGCTGCGCGGCGATCTCGTCGATACCGAGGGGGCGCCCGACCGCGGCATGGTGATGGATTTCGCCGACGTGAAGGCGCTCGCGATGGAGCACCTGGTCGGCAAGTGGGACCACGCGTTCCTGGTCTATGCGCGCGACGACGTCGTGCGCTCGTTCCTCGAGCAGATGGCCGACCACAAGACGGTCGTGATCGACCGGATTCCGACCGTCGAGAACCTCGCGGCGATCGCGTTCGACATCCTCGCGAACGTGTACGACGCGCACTACGGCGTGAACCTGCGGCTCGAGCGCGTGCGCCTGTACGAAACGCCGAACTGCTGGGCCGACGTCGAGCGCCAGCCCGGCCGCTGATCCCGCCTTCCCGGCCGCCCCGCCACCCGGCGCGGGCTGCCTGACGCCGCATCCTGCGGCCCCGTCCCGCCTCGCTCCCCGTCCGTTCCCACATTTCGCGTAACGCCGCGCTATGATCGTTGCGTGGCGCCGAAAAACGCCGCCGTGCGCGGGTCGTGCGGCCGGCGCTGTCAGATCGGCCGCCCATGGCCGACCAACGTTCCAGGGCCCGGTCCTGGCGCCGCCGTGCTTCGCTGCCCGGTGTGTCGCGCTCCGCTTTGCCCGTTGCTTGTCCCGTTCGATTGCCGTTCCGTCCAGGAGGCCGTATCGATGAGCACGCTCACCAATTCCCTCAAACAACGCCTGCGCGACGGCGACGAGCCGCTGTACGGCCTGTGGCTGTCGCTCGGCAGCGACTCGGCCGCGGAAGCGCTCGCGCATGCCGGCTACGACTGGCTCTGCATCGACATGGAGCACGCGCCGAACGACAGCCGCGATGTTGCATCGCAGTTGCGCGCGATCGCCGCCGCCCATCTGCCGAGCGAGCCCGTCGTGCGCGTGCCGGCGCGTGAGCCGTGGCTCGTGAAGCGTGCGCTCGATGCGGGCGCGCGCACGCTGATGTTTCCCTGCATCGAGACGCTCGACGACGCCACGCACGCGGTGCGGCTCACGCGCTATCCGTCGCCCGATTCGCCGGACGGGCTGCGCGGCGTCGCGGGCATGGTGCGCGCGGCGGCGTTCGGCATGCGTCGCGACTACGTGCAGACGGCGAATGCGCAGGTCGCGGTGATCGTGCAGATCGAATCGGCGCGCGGCGTCGATGAAGTCGAGCGGATTGCGGCGCTGCCCGGCATCGATTGCCTGTTCGTGGGCCCGGCCGATCTCGCGGCGAGCCTCGGGCACCTTGGCGACATCCGTCACCCGGACGTTGAAACCGCGATGGCGCGCGTGCTCGCGGCCGGCCGGCAGGCCGGCGTCGCGGTCGGGATCTTCGCGGGCGATACGGCGGCCGCGCGCCAGTATCGCGAGGCCGGCTACCGGATGATCACGGTGTCGGCCGACGTCAGCTGGTTGTTGCGCGCCACGCGGCAGGCGCTGCAGGAGGTGCGGTCATGAACGGTGGCGATGGCGCGTGCCGTGGGCGCGCGCAGGGCGGGATCGGGAGGCGCCGGCAGGTCGGCGCGGTGCTCGGCCTGTGGGTCGTGTGGATCGCGGCTGCCGCGCAGGGCGCGCCGCAGGCGAAGCCCGATCCGTCGCGCGAGACGCAGTCGGCGGTCGCCGACTACAACGCCGGCGACTTTCGTGCGGCGCTGGTGCAGTTCCACGACGCGGCCGAGCGCGGCGACCGTCTCGCGCAATTCAACTACGCGATGATGCTGCTGACGGGCGAAGGCGTGACCGCGAACGTCGACGAAGGGTTGCGCTGGCTGAAGCGCGCGGCCGACGCGAACATGTCGCATGCGCAGTACGTATACGGCCGGATGTTCGACGACGGCGAGTTCGTCGCGCGCGATCCGGCCGAAGCGCACCGCTGGTTCCTGCGGGCGGCGAAACAGGGGCACGTGCAGGCCGAGCTGTCGCTCGCGAACCAGTTCCTCGACGGGCGCGGCACGCCGCGCGACAACCGGCAGGCGTTCACGTGGTACAAGCAGGCCGCCGACGCGGGCGAGCCGACCGCGCAGTACGTGACCGCGTCGTTCTACGAGCGCGGCGGCGACGGTGTCGCGCAGAACCTCAACATCGCGCGGGCGTATTACGCGGCGGCGGCCGCGCAGGGCGACGAGACGGCCGGGCTGAAATTCAAGGAGCTGAGCGCGCGGCTGAAGGCGCAGGGGCCGGCATCGGGCGCCGGGGCGGAGCCGGGCGGGGCACACGCGCCGCCGCCGTAAGCGGGGCGCGCGCCGCGCGGCACTGCGCGGCTGCGTTTGCCATCCGCGGTCGAAAAAAACGGCGCCGATGCGCCGTTTTTCTTTATGCGGTGCGTGCCGCGCGGTCAACTCTTCATCAACCGCCGCTGCCGCCCGACGCTCATGATCATCCCGATCGCGATGCCGAGCGTCGTGAGCGCGGTGCCGCCGTAACTCATGAACGGCAGCGGCACGCCGACGACCGGCAGCACGCCGCTCACCATCCCGATGTTGACGAACGCATAGACGAAGAACGCGAGCGTGAGCGAGCCCGCGAGCAGGCGGCCGAACAGCGTCGCGCCCTGCGCGGCGATATAGAGCCCGCGTGCGATCAGCGCCATGTACAGCGTCAGCAGCACGAGCCCGCCGACGAGCCCCCATTCCTCGGAGAACACCGCGAAGATGAAGTCGGTGTGCTTCTCCGGAATGAATTCGAGGTGCGCCTGCGTGCCTTTCAGGTAGCCCTTGCCGAGCACGCCGCCCGAGCCGATCGCGATCACGGCCTGGATCGTGTGGAAGCCCTTGCCGAGCGGGTCGGAAGTCGGGTCGAGCAGCGTACATACGCGGTGCTTCTGGTAATCGTGCATCAGCGGCCACTGCACTTCGGGCTGGCAGATGCGCTCTTCGAACACGGCGATCGAGCCGACCGCGATCACGCCCGCGACGAGCACCGGCACGATCAGCTTGAACGACAGGCCGGCGAGGTAGATCACGAAGAAGCCGGCCGCGAACACGAGCAGGCCCGTGCCGAGGTCTGGCTGCTTCGCGATCAGCCCGACCGGTACCAGCAGGATCCCGAACGCGACGATGAAGTCGTACCAGCGCAGCCCGCCCTCACGGCGCTGGTAGTACCACGCGAGCATCAGCGGTGTCGCGATCTTGAGGATTTCCGACGGCTGGATCACGACGCCGACGTTCAGCCAGCGCTTCGCGCCCTTCTTGGTCATCCCGAACAGCGCGACCGCAATCAGTAGCGCGACCCCGAACGTGTAGAGCGGGACCGCGAAGCGCATCAGCGTCGTGGGCGGGATGTTGGCGATCACCCACATCAGCACGAACGTCAGCAGGATGTTGCGCAACTGGTCCTCGACGCGGCCGGGCATGTCGATCGCCGCGCTGTACAGCGTGACGATGCCGACGCACAGCAGCAGGAACACGATGAGGGCGAGCGGGCGGTCGAAGCCCGCGAACATCTGCTTGATCTTGTCGAGCCAGGCGCGCTTGTCGAATTGCATGCCTTTCTCCGTTAATGAGCGGTGCCGGCGTCCGCCGCCTTCGCGGGGGCCGTTGCACGGTGATTGTCGTCGCGCGGCGTGGCGACGAGCGGCTGCGCATCGCTGGCGGGCCGGCGCGGCCGGTGCGGGCGCCGGATCGGCGGCAGGCTCGCGGCCCTCGGCGCAGCGGCACTGGCGCTGGCCGGCGGGGCGGCGCTGGCGGCAGCCGATGCTTCGGAGGCGGCCGCGGCCGATGCTGCTTCCGCCGCGCTGGCCGCGGTCGGCACGACCGGCTGCGGCAGCGCGGTGAAGCCGGCCGCGACGGCAGCCGGCTTGTTCGCGTCGCCGATCACCGGTGCGTTGATGGGTTCGGTCGCCGACGCCGCGGCAGCCACGGCCGCGGCCTCGTTCTGCGGGTTCTGGCGGTCGACGAGGAAGAAGTCGAGCACGCGGCGCGCGATCGGGCCGGCGGCCTGCGCACCCCAGCCGCCGTTCTCGACGACCAGCGCGACGGCGATCTGCGGATGGTCGACCGGCGCGTACGCGATGAACAGCGCGTGGTCGCGCAGGTGCTCGGCGAGCAGGTGGCCCTTGTAGTTCGAGCCTTGCAGCGAGAACACCTGCGCGGTACCGGTCTTGCCGGCGGCGAGGTACGGCGCGCCGCGGAACACCTTGTACGCGGTGCCGGACGGGTTCTCGATCACGTTCTCCATCCCGCGCTTCACGACGTCGATGTCGGCCTGCTTGAGCGGGATCGTTTCGCTTTCCTTCGGCACGGTCAGGCGGCGCCCGCGCGTGATCGGATCCTCGACTTCCTTCACGAGGTGAGGCTTCATCACGACGCCGTTGTTCGCGAGCGTCGCGGTCGCGTGCGCGAGCTGCAGGATCGTGAACGAGTTGTAGCCCTGGCCGATCCCGAGGCTGATCGTCTCGCCGTCGAACCACTTCTGCTGCGCGGCCTTCTTGAACGCCTTCTTCTTCCAGTCGGTCGACGGCAGGATCCCGCGCGCCTCGCCCTGGATGTCGATCCCGGTGATCTGGCCGAAGCCGAACGGCTTCATGAAGTTCGCGATCGAGTTCACGCCGAGGTCGCGCGCGAGCATGTAGAAGTAGGTGTCGTTCGACACCATGATCGCCTTGTTCATATCGACCCAGCCCTGGCCCGAGCGCACGTCGTTGCGGAACGTGTGGCCGCCGAACGTGAAGTAGCCGGGATCCTGGAAGCCCCAGCCCGGCGTGCGCTTGCCGAGCGTCAGGCCGGCGAGCGCCATGAACGGCTTGTACGTCGAGCCGGGCGGGTAGGTGCCGTGCAGCGGGCGGTTCAGGAGCGGCTTGTCGGTCGAGTTGTTCAGCTCGTCCCAGGTCTGCTGGTCGATGCCGTCGACGAACGAGTTCGGGTCGAAGCTCGGCGACGACACGAACGCGAGCACGTCGCCCGTCTTCGGCTCGATCGCGACCAGCGCGCCGCGCTTGCCGGCGAACGCCTGCTCGGCTACCTGCTGCAGCCCGATGTCGAGCGACAGCACGAGGTTGTTGCCGGGCGTCGCCTGCGTGCGCGACAGCGTGCGCACCGGCCGGCCGCCGGCCGTCACCTCGACTTCCTCGAAGCCCGTCAGCCCGTGCAGCTCGGTCTCGTAGCTCTGCTCGACGCCGATCTTGCCGATGTAGTCGGTGCCCTTGTAGTTGTTCGCGTCGCGGCGCGGATCGTAGTTTTCCTGATCGCTGTCGTTGTCGTCGCTCATCGCGTCGATGCGATCCTGGTCGCGCTTCGAGATCCGGCCGATGTAGCCGATCACGTGCGCGGCCGTCGTGCCGAGCGGATATTGCCGGAACAGCCGTGCGCGCACGTCGACGCCGGGGAAGCGGAAGCGCTGCGCGGTGAAGCGCGCGACTTCGGCGTCGGTGAGGCGCGTGCGGATCGGCAGGCTCTCGAAGTTCTTCGAGTCTTCCTGCAGCTTCTTGAAGCGGCGGCGGTCGCGGGCGTCGATCGGGATGATCTCGGACAGCTTGTCGATCGTGTTGTCGAGCGTGTCGTCGAGCTTCGACGGCGTGATCTCGAGCGTATAGGCCGAATAGTTCTTCGCGAGGATCACGCCGTTGCGGTCGGTGATGATCCCGCGGTTCGGCACGATCGGCGCGACGGAGATGCGGTTTTCCTCGGCCTGCAGCGCGTATTTGCCGTGCTGCATCAGCTGCAGGTAGAAGAAGCGGCTCGCGAGCAGCCCGAAGCAGACGAACACGAACACGCCCGCCGCCGCGACGCGCAGGCGGAACTTCGAGAGCTGCTGTTGGGTGTCGTTGAATTCGGTCATGCGGCTAAGGTCTATCTGGCCCGCGCACGGCGTGCGGGCGCGGGCGAGGTGCCGCCCCGGAGCGCGGAGCGCGGCGGGCGTGGAGGCGGCGGGTATTCAAGGCAGGCCCTGGCTCAGATGGGGCGCGTATCGTCCGGATCGACCGGGCGGCGTTGCGGCATCAGCAGCAGGTGGCTCGCGATCGGCCACAGCGCGGCTTCGACGAAGCCGTCGACCAGGTAGCGCCAGCCCGGGAACGCGGCGCCCATCACGAGGCGGATCACGAACGGCACGAGCTGCGCGACGACCAGGAGCGGCGTGACGTACAGCACCTGCACGCCGATCGGCATCCACAGCACGCGGCGGTGGATCGTGATCGCGCCGTACGACAGCAGCGTATAGGCGAGTGCATGCTCGCCGAGCAGCCCCGCGTCATGCACGTCCATCAGGATGCCGAGCGCGAACGCGACGCCCATCCCGACCTTGCGCGGCTGGTGGATGTTCCAGAACAGCAGCACGAGCGCGACGAAGTCGGGCACGCCGGGCAGGCGGCCCCACGGCATCAGGTTCAGCAGGAACGCGGCGGCGAGGCTGAAGACGATGAAGTACGGATTGACCGGCTGCAGGATGTATTGCGGGCGATTCATCGCTGGGCTCCTGATTGCCCGGCCGCGGGCTTCGCGGGCGTGGCGGCGGGCTTGGCCGGCGCGGCTGGTGCCGCAGGCTTCGCGCCGGACTGGGCCGCGGCGGCCGGCTTCGCGTTCGCGTCAGCCTTGTCGGCCTTCTCGCTCTTCTCGCCCTTCGCGGCGGCTTTCGCGCCTTTCTTGCCCTTCGCGTTCTTGTCGGCGGCCGGATCGGGCTCGGCCGGGCGCGGCGGGATGTCGTTCTGGTAATGCAGCACGAGCATCTGGCGCGCGCCGCGCACGGCGGCGATCGGCGCGCAGGTCACGCGCGCGAACGCCGTATCGGCGAGCTTGTCGACGCGCACGACCTTCGCGACCGGCAGGCCGGGCGGATAGACGCCGTCGAGGCCGCTTGTGACGAGCTCGTCGCCGACGACGAGATCCGCGCTGGTCGGCACGAAGCGCAAATCGAGCGAATCGCCCTTCGGCGTGCCGTAGATCACGCTGCGCAGGCCGGTGCGCAGCACCTGCACGGGAATCGCGAGATCGCGGTCGGTGACCAGCGTGACTTCGGACTGCAGCGGGAACACGCGCGTGACCTGGCCGACCACGCCGTTTTCGCTCACGACGGGCGCGCCGTTCTGGATGCCCTGCTGCGAACCCTGGCCGATCACGATCTTCTGCGTGAACGGATCGCTCGTGTCGTACTGGATCTCGGCCGGCGTCGATTGCGTCGCGATGTGCTGGCGCAGCTCGAGCACCGCGCGCAGGTGCGCGTTCTCCTGCGTGAGCACGGCGGCCTGGTTGGCTTGCGTGGACAGCTGCAGGTTGCGCTTGCGGAGGTCGTCGTTCTCGTGGCGCAGCGATGCGCCGGTGACGGCGATGTCGGCCGCGCCCATGAACAGGTCGCGCGGCACGAGCGCGGCGCGCTGCAGCGGATAGAGCACGGTGCCGAGCACGCCGCGGACGATTTCGAGCGTGCTGAAGCGCGCGTCCGAGACGAGGAGCGCGATGGCGAGGGCAACGAAGAAGATGAGCCGCGCGAGCGCGGGCGGACCTTGCTTGAAGAGGGGCGGCGGACTGTATTCCATGGTCGGCGCCGGGCGCGAATGATCGGTTAAATGATGCTCAGACGCGCAAACGGCGCGGCGGTTCGTTCTAAACGAGCGAGCCGGCCACGCCGCGGTTGCGTCATGTCAGGGAACTGCCTGGACGATCACTCGTACGAGAAGATGCTGCCCAGCTTGTCCATGCGCTCGAGCGCCATGCCCGAACCGCGTACGACGCAGGTGAGCGGATCTTCCGCGACGAGCACCGGCAGGCCGGTTTCTTCCGCGAGCAGGCGATCGAGGTCGCGCAGCAGTGCGCCGCCGCCCGTCAGCATCATCCCGCGTTCGGCGATGTCGGCGCCGAGTTCCGGCGGCGTCTGTTCGAGCGCGATCTTCACCGACGACACGATCTGGTTCAGCGGATCGGTCAGCGCTTCGAGGATTTCGTTGCTGGAGATCGTGAAGCTGCGCGGAATGCCTTCCGACAGGTTGCGGCCCTTCACTTCCATTTCCTTGACTTCGGAGCCCGGGAACGCGGAGCCGATTTCCTTCTTGATCGCCTCGGCGGTCTGTTCGCCGATCAGCATCCCGTAGTTGCGGCGGATGTAGTTGACGATCGCCTCGTCGAACTTGTCGCCGCCGACGCGCACCGAACCCTTGTACACGATGCCGCCGAGCGAGATCACGCCGACTTCCGTCGTGCCGCCGCCGATGTCGACGACCATCGAGCCGGTGGCTTCCGACACCGGCAGGCCCGCGCCGATCGCAGCGGCCATCGGCTCTTCGATCAGGTAGACCTGCGAGGCGCCGGCGCCGTGCGCGGCTTCCTTGATCGCGCGGCGCTCGACCTGGGTCGAGCCGCACGGCACGCAGATGATGATGCGCGGCGACGGCGAGAACATGCGCGACTCGTGGGCCGTCTTGATGAACTGCTTGATCATCTGCTCGGTGACGGTGAAGTCGGCGATCACGCCGTCCTTCATCGGGCGGATCGCCTCGATGTTGCCCGGCACCTTGCCGAGCATCTGCTTGGCTTCCTTGCCGACTGCCTGGATGGTCTTCTTGCCGTTGGGGCCGCCTTCCTGGCGGATCGACACGACGGAGGGCTCATCGAGCACGATGCCCTTGCCGCGCATGTAGATCAGGGTGTTTGCGGTGCCGAGGTCGATCGCGAGATCGTTGGAGAAGTAGCTGCGCAAAAAACCGAACATTCAGAATCCTGTTTCGCTCTGGGCCGGCCCTGCATAGCGAGCGCTGAGGGCGGCAGCGGAAAAAATAACAGCCTCGGGAAGCGTGGCGGAAGCGGCCGCCGCGGCGCACGAAGCTGCGAGTGATGTCTACCGGGGATCGCACGATGCACGCACGGCCTGCCGAAGCGGGGCGAAACGGTGCGGGAAAAGGCTGCCGGGTTTGGGTCGAACGCGTAATGATACCTTATAATTTCACGGTATTTGAATCGAAACGGGCGGTATTTTTGCCGCTTCGGCCCCGATTTTTGAGGGTGGGATCGCACCCTCCAACCCCCCGCCGCAGTGTTGCTTTTGATGCGCTGCGCAGCCTTGTTTTTCCGGTGATCGCATGGCCCTGACCCTGACCGATGTGAAACGCATCGCGCACCTGGCGCGACTCGAAATGGCCGACGCCGACGCCGAGCACATGCTCGGCCAGCTCAATGAACTCTTCGGCCTCGTCGAGCAGATGCAGGCGGTCGACACCGCCGGCATCGCGCCGCTCGCCCACCCGATCGAACAGATCCAGGCAGTCGCGCAGCGCCTGCGCGACGACGCCGTGACGGAAGTCGTCAATCGCGACGACAACCAGCGTCCGGCGCCGGCCGTCCAGGACGGCCTCTATCTCGTGCCGAAGGTGATCGAGTAAGCATTCGATGACAAGCGCGCCGCCGCCGCTGCGCCGCGCGCCACCCAGAATTCCCAGGAAAACCACTCAATGCACGCAAAAAGCCTGACCGAACTGCGCGCCGCGCTTGCCGCCAAGGAATGCTCGGCCGTCGAGCTCGCGCAGCTCTACCTGAAACGGATCGAAGCCGCGCGCGACCTGAACGCGTTCGTCCACGTCGACGCCGATCTCACCCTCGCGCAGGCCAAAGCCGCCGATGCCGAGCTCGCGCGCGGCGCGGGCGGTGCGCTCACCGGCCTGCCGATCGCGCACAAGGATGTCTTCGTCACGCGCGGCTGGCACTCGACCGCCGGCTCGAAGATGCTCGCGAACTACGAGAGCCCGTTCGACGCGACCGTCGTCGCCCGCCTGCAGGCGGCCGGCATGGTCACGCTCGGCAAGACCAACATGGACGAGTTCGCGATGGGCTCGTCGAACGAGAATTCGGCGTTCGGCGCGGTGAAGAACCCGTGGGACACGAACGCGGTGCCGGGCGGCAGCTCGGGCGGCAGCTCGGCCGCGGTGGCCGCGCGCCTCGCGCCGGCCGCGACCGGCACCGACACCGGCGGCTCGATCCGCCAGCCCGCGTCGTTCGCGGGCGTCACCGGCATCAAGCCGACCTACGGCCGCGTGTCGCGCTACGGGATGATCGCGTTCGCGTCGTCGCTCGACCAGGGCGGCCCGATGGCGCAGAGCGCGTCCGACTGCGCGCTGCTGCTGAATGCGATGGCCGGCTTCGACGAGCGCGACTCGACGAGCCTCGAGCGCGACGACGAGGATTTCACGCGCCACCTCGGCCAGCCGTGGGCGGCCGGCAACGACGCGGGCAAGCCGCTCGCCGGCCTGCGCATCGGCCTGCCGAACGAGTATTTCGGCGATGGCCTCGCCGACGACGTGCGCGCGACGATCGACGCGGCGCTCAAGCAATACGAAGCGCTCGGCGCGACGCTCGTGCCGGTGTCGCTGCCGAAGACGGAACTGTCGATCCCCGTGTACTACGTGATCGCGCCGGCGGAAGCGTCGTCGAACCTGTCGCGTTTCGACGGCGTGCGCTTCGGCCACCGCGCCGCGCAGTACGGCGACCTGCTCGACATGTACAAGAAGTCGCGCGCGGAAGGCTTCGGGCCTGAAGTGAAGCGCCGGATCCTGGTCGGCACGTACGTGCTGTCGCACGGCTACTACGACGCGTACTACCTGCAGGCGCAGAAGATCCGCCGCATCATCGCGAACGATTTCCAGGAAGCGTTCAAGTCCTGCGACGTGATCATGGGCCCGGCGTCGCCGACGGTCGCATGGGATCTCGGCTCCAAGGGCGACGATCCGGTGCAGATGTATCTCGCGGATATCTACACGCTGTCGGTGAGCCTCGCCGGCCTGCCCGGCATGAGCGTGCCGTGCGGCTTCGGCGCGGGCGCGAATGCGAAGCGCCCGGTCGGCCTGCAGATCATCGGCAACTATTTCAACGAAGCCCGGATGCTGCAGGTCGCCGACGCGTTCCAGCGCGCGACCGACTGGCACAAGCAAGTTCCGGCTGGAGCGTAAGCATATGGCAACTCAATGGGAAGTCGTCATCGGTCTCGAGACGCACGCGCAACTGTCGACCGTCTCGAAGATTTTCTCCGGCGCGTCGACGCAGTTCGGCGCCGAGCCGAACACGCAGGCCTGCCCGGTCGACCTGGCGCTGCCGGGCGTGCTGCCGGTGCTGAACCGCGGCGCGGTCGAACGCGCGATCCGCTTCGGCCTCGCGATCGGCTCGACCATCGCGCCGCGCAGCATCTTCGCGCGCAAGAATTATTTCTACCCCGATCTGCCGAAGGGCTATCAGATCAGCCAGTACGAGCTTCCGGTCGTGCAGGGCGGCACGATCACGATCCAGGTACCGGCCAACGAGAAGGCTGGCAAGCCGGCGTATGAGAAGACGATCAACCTGACTCGCGCGCACCTCGAAGAGGACGCCGGCAAGTCGCTGCATGAAGACTATGCGGGGATGACGGGGATCGACCTGAACCGTGCGGGCACGCCGCTGCTCGAGATCGTCACCGAGCCGGAAATGCGCAGCGCGGCCGAGGCCGTGGCCTACGCGAAGGCGCTGCACGGGCTCGTCGTGTGGCTCGGTATCTGCGACGGCAACATGCAGGAAGGCTCGTTCCGCTGCGATGCGAACGTGTCGGTACGCCCGGTCGGCCAGGAGAAGTTCGGCACGCGCGCGGAAATCAAGAACCTGAACTCGTTCCGGTTCCTCGAGGAAGCGATCAACTACGAAGTGCGTCGCCAGATCGAGCTGATCGAGGACGGCGGCGAGGTGGTGCAGGAAACGCGTCTGTACGATCCGGACAAGCGCAAGACTGAATCGATGCGCAGCAAGGAAGACGCGCACGACTACCGCTATTTCCCCGACCCCGACCTTATGCCGCTCGTGATCGGCCAGGACTGGATCGAGCGCGTGCAGTCCGGGATGCCCGAGCTGCCGGCCGCGATGCAGCAGCGCTTCGCCGACGAATACGGCGTGTCCGCGTACGACGCCGGCGTGCTGACGTCGAGCAAGGCGATGGCCGCGTACTTCGAGGCCGTGGTCGCGAAGGCCGGCACCGCGAACGCGAAGATCGCCGCGAACTGGCTGATGGGCGACGTCTCGTCGCAGCTGAACCGCGACGGCATCGAAATCGACGCGATTCCGGTGTCGGCCGCGCAGCTCGCGCTCGTGCTGCAGCGCATCGCCGACGGCACGATCTCGAACAAGATCGCGAAGGAAATCTTCGCGACGATCTGGGACGAGAAGGCGACCGACGAAGGCGCGGCCGACCGCATCATCGACGCGAAGGGGCTGAAGCAGATCTCCGACACCGGCGCGCTGGAAGCGATCATCGACGAAGTGCTCGCGGCGAACGCGAAGTCGGTCGAGGAATTCCGTGCAGGCAAGGAAAAGGCGTTCAACGCGCTGATCGGCCAGGCAATGAAGGCGACGAAGGGCAAGGCCAATCCGCAGCAGGTCAACGAACTGCTGAAGAAGAAGCTCGGCTGAGCATGACCGCGCGCCTGAACCGCGCATGACGACGGGCCGCCCCGAACCGGATCGGGGCGGCCCGTTGCGTTTTGGTGGATGCGTTATCGTATGCACCACAGCGTCCAACGGAGGAACGAATGGCGAAACAACCGTCGCTCGACGATTTCCGCGTGCCGTACTGCACGCGCGAGAAGGAAGCCGCAGCATTCAAGCTCGATGCGTTCGACCCGGCCGCGAAGCCGTTCTCGTCCGGTTCGAAGGACGACGACCGCGCACGGCTGTCGGCCGTGTCGACCGAGCTCGACGTGCAGCAGGAGCGCCTGCACACGCAGCAGAAGAAGCGCGTGCTGCTCGTGCTGCAGGGGATGGACACCAGCGGCAAGGACGGCACCGTGCGCGCGGTGTTCCGCGAGGTCGATCCGCTCGGCCTGCGCGTCGTGTCGTTCAAGGCGCCCACGCCGATCGAGGCCGCGCACGACTTCCTGTGGCGCGTGCATGCGCAGGTGCCGGCCGCGGGCGAGCTCGCGATCTTCAACCGCAGCCACTATGAAGACGTGCTCGTGCCGCGCGTGCTCGACCTGATCGACACGAAGGAATGCGAGCGCCGCTACCGGCAGATCCGCGATTTCGAGACGATGCTGGTCGAGAACGGCACGACGATCATCAAGTGCTTCCTGCACATCTCGAAGGACGAGCAGCGCGCGCGGCTGCAGGCGCGCATCGACGATCCGACCAAGCACTGGAAGTTCGACATCTCCGATCTCGACGCGCGCAAGCACTGGGACGCGTACCAGTCCGCGTACCGTGACGCGCTCGCCGCGACGTCCGCCGAGCATGCGCCGTGGTACGTGATCCCGGCGAACTCGAAGACGCACCGCAACGTGATGATCGCCGAGCTGCTGCTGCGCACGATGACCGACATGAAGCTGGAATTCCCGCCGCCGAAGCCCGAGCTCGAAGGCGTGAAGATCCGCTAAGCTGCCCCCCCTGAAAAACATCGAACTGAACGGAATCCGACATGATGCGAGTGATTACCGCCAACCTGAACGGCATCCGCTCCGCCGCGAAGAAGGGCTTCTTCGAGTGGCTCGGCGAACAGAACGCCGATTGCGTGTGCGTGCAGGAAATCAAGGTCTCGGCCGATGATCTTCCGGCCGAATTCGTCGAGCCGCACGGCTTCAAGAGCTATTTCCACCACGCCGAGAAGAAGGGGTACAGCGGCGCGGGCGTGTACAGCCGCCGCGAGCCCGATGACGTGATCATCGGCTTCGGCAGCAGCGAATTCGATGCCGAAGGGCGCTATGTCGAGGCGCGCTACGGCAAGCTGTCGGTCGTGTCGGTGTACGTGCCGTCCGGCTCGAGCGGCGAAGAGCGCCAGCAGGCGAAGTACCGCTTCATGGACGAGTTCATGCCGCACCTCGCCGCGCTGAAGAAAAAGCGCGAGGTAATCCTGTGCGGCGACGTGAACATCGTCCACAAGGAAATCGACATCAAGAACTGGAAGAGCAACCAGAAGAATTCGGGCTGCCTGCCGGAAGAGCGCGAATGGCTCACGAAGCTGTTCGACGATGTCGGCTATGTCGACGTGTTCCGCACGCTCGATCAGCGCCCGGAGCAGTACACGTGGTGGAGCAACCGCGGCCAGGCGTATGCGAAGAACGTCGGGTGGCGGATCGATTACCAGATCGCGACGCCGGGCGTGGCCGGCACCGCGAAAAGCACGTCGATCTTCAAGGACATCAAGTTCAGCGACCATGCGCCGCTGACGGTGGACTACGACTACAAGAAGTGATGTTCCGCGAGGGATGTGCCGCGCCGCGCCGCGCGCGCAGCAGCCGGATGCGAAAACGGGCCGCATGTCGAACATGCGGCCCGTTTCGCTTGGGGCGGCGATCGTGCGTATCGCCTTCGGCGCTTACTGCTTGATCGACGCCATGTCGATCACGAACCGGTACTTTACGTCGCTCTTCAGCATCCGCTCGTAGGCCGCGTTGATCTGCTGCATCGGAATCGTTTCGATATCCGACGTGATCCCGTGCTCCGCGCAGAAGTCGAGCATTTCCTGCGTTTCCGCGATCCCGCCGATCAGCGATCCCGCGAGGCGGCGGCGCTTGAAGATCAGGTTGAACACCTGCGGCGACGGATGGTCGTGCTCCGGCGCGCCGACCAGCGTCATCGTGCCGTCGCGCTTGAGCAGGTGCAGGAACGGGTTCAGGTCGTGCTGCGCGGCGACCGTGTTCAGGATGAAGTCGAAGCTGTTCAGGTGCGCGTTCATCTGCGCCTCGTCCTTCGAGATCACGACTTCGTGCGCGCCGACCCGCTTGCCGTCCTCGATCTTCGACGGCGACGTGGTGAACAGCACGACGTGCGCCCCCATTGCGCGCGCCAGCTTCACACCCATGTGGCCGAGGCCGCCGAGCCCGACGATGCCGACCTTCTTGCCGGGGCCGACGTTCCACTGCCGCAGCGGCGAGTAGGTCGTGATCCCCGCGCACAGCAGCGGCGCGGCGCCGGCCGGGTCGAGCGTCTCGGGCACGCGCAGCACGAACGCCTCATCGACGACGAGCTGCGTCGAATAGCCGCCGAACGTGATGTCGCCCGTCACGCGATCCTGGCCGTTGTAGGTGCCGACGAAGCCGTTCTCGCAATATTGCTCGAGGCCTTCTTCGCAGCTCGCGCAGGTGCGGCACGAATCGACGAGGCAGCCGACGCCGACCAGCTCGCCGACCTTGAAGCGCGTCACGTCCGGGCCGGTCGCGGTCACGCGGCCGACGATTTCATGGCCCGGCACGACCGGATAGATCGTGTTGCGCCATTCGTTGCGGGCCTGGTGCAGGTCCGAGTGGCAGACGCCGCAGTAGAGGACGTCGATCTGGACGTCGAGGTCGCGCAGCGCGCGACGCTGGAATTCGAACGGGGCGAGCGGCGAGCGCGAATCGGTCGCCGCGTAGGCATAGGTAGTGCTCATGCGATGGGCTCCTTGTCCGGAAAGCATCCGGCGAAACAGACTGCCGTCGCATCATGTGGCGATGCGGCGAGGCAGGACGTCATCGTAAGGAGCGCGGCGCCGCAGTGAAATACCCGAAGGTCTGGAAGATTTGCCTATTCCTCTCTAACTGCGTGCAAACAGCCGTCAAAACACGTTCCAGGTGCTACATTGCGAGCCAGATTCTCTTGCCGGACAGGACCACGCAGATGAGCTTCGAGCCCCTTTTCACCGACACGGGCGACCGTGTGCAGCGCCGCATGGTCGAGCTGCATACGCGTCTCGCGCCGAACGAGGGCGACACGCTCGCGGCGCTCGACGGCGTGCGCTTCATCCGCGTGAGCCGTCCGGCGCCGCGCATGCCCGTGTTGTACGAGCCGAGCATCGTCGTCGTGTGCCAGGGGCGCAAGCTCGGCTATCTCGGCGAGCGTTCGTTCGTGTACGACGCGCAGCAGTATCTCGTGCTGTCGGTGCCGCTGCCGTTCGAATGCGAGACCTTCGCGAGCCAGGACGAGCCGTTTCTCGCGATCTCGATCCGCGTCGATCTCGCGGTGATCGCCGAGCTCGCGATCCTGCTCGACGAGACGCTGGGTGCGCCCGTCAGCGAGCCGCTCGGCGTTGATTCGACGCCGCTCGACGCGCCGCTGGCGGATGCCGTGCTGCGACTGCTCGAAGCGCTCGCGTCGCCGCACGACACGCGCGTGCTGGGCCCCGCGATCATGCGCGAGATCGCGTATCGGGTGCTGACGGGCGAGCAGGGCGACGCGATCCGCGCGGCGCTCGTCCAGCAGCATCACTTCGGCCGCATCGCGAAGGCGCTGCGGCGCATCCATGCGGACCTGAAGGCCGCTCTCGACGTCGAGACGCTCGCGCGCGAGGCCGGCATGAGCCTCGCGGTGTTCCACGCGCAGTTCAAGCACGTGACGGCGACGTCGCCGATGCAGTACGTGAAGGCGGCACGCCTGCATCAGGCGCGGCTGATGATGGTGCAGGACGGGATCGGCGCCGGCGCGGCGGCCGCGCGGGTCGGCTATGCGAGCGCGTCGCAGTTCAGCCGCGAGTTCAAGCGGCTGTTCGGCCGCAGCCCGGGTGACGAGGTGCGCTGGATGCGCGAAAGCGGCGCCCGGCCGGTCGGCGATCGGGCGGAGATCGACCTGACGACCTGAGCGAACGGCGGCGTGCAGCGGCAGTGCCACGCGTGGGGAAGCGACGTGTAGCGCTGCCGCATCCTCAGCGCCGCACGACCTTGCGACGCTGCGCGCTGATGCCCGCGTAATCGGGCAGCGTGTCGACGCGCTTGCCCACGGCCTTCGCGTACAGCGGCATGAGATCCGGGAGGCGGTTCAGCAGGTCCTGGCGGCGGGCGGTGCTGTACGGGTGCGTATAGATGAAGCCCGTCGCCTTGTTCCCGCGCGTCGCGACCGCGAGCTTGTCCCACAGCGTGATCGCCGCGCGCGGATCGAAGCCCGCGCGTGCGGCGATGTCGCCGCCGATCACGTCGGCTTCGGTCTCGTCGGTCGGGTCGTAGTGGAGCGACTGCAGGCGTTCGCCGAGGTTCAGTGCCTGCGGCAGCGGTTCGCCGACGCCGAACAGCGGCGGCAACGCGGCCGCGCGCAGCGACGTCTGCGACGTCGCGCTGAAGTTGCTGCGCGCGTGTTCGCGCAGCGCATGCGCGATGCCGTGCGCGAGCAGCACGCCGAGCTCGTCGTCGTTCAGGCGGACGCGGTCGAGCAGGCCGCCGTACACGAGCACCTTGCCGCCCGGCAGGCAGGTCAGGCGAATGTCGCGCGAGCGGATCGCGTTGACGTCCCACGCCCAGCTCTTCACGCGGTCGTTCCATTTCACCGAATACGGCGCGAGCTTCGCGACGATCGCGCGCAGGCGCTTCACGCGCGGCTGGTTCGCCGGCAGCAGGCGGTTGCTGTCGGCGGCCGCCTGTACGATCTGCGCGTATTCGTTCGCGGTGAGCTGCTCGAGCAGTGGCGACGGGATCAGCGTGCGGAAGGCAATGGCGTCGCCGTAGCGGACCTGCTGCGATGTCTGCGCATAAGCCTTCGCCGACGCGGCGCCGCCGGTCGGCTGCGCGGGTTCGGCGGTGGCCGGCGCGACGGATGCGGCGGAAGTCGCAGGCGCGGCCGGAATAGCGGGTGCGGCAGCCGGCGTGGAGCCCGCTGCAGTCGCGGCGGTGTCGGACGCGTGCGCCCACGTCGCGGCGAGCGCCGCGGCGCCGACGCTCAACGAAGCCGCAACGCGCGCGAGGCGGTGCAGGGCGTTACTGCGCACGGCTGGCCTCGCCATTGCGTGCGGTCCCGTTCCACGGCGCGATCTTGAACAGCAGCAGCATGCCGGGAATCGCGAGCGCGGTGCACACGATGAAGTAGTCGAACCAGCCGATCTTCGCGACGATGAAGCCGCTCGCGGCCGACGCGAGCGTGCGCGGCACCGACGCGAGGCTCGTGAACAGCGCGAACTGCGTGGCCGTATAGCGCGGGTCGGTCGTGCTCGCGATGTACGCGACGAACGCGGCCATCGTCAGGCCGGTGGTGAAGGTTTCGAAGCCGTACACGAGCGCGAGCGCAACGGTCATCGGGCTGAATTGCGGCGTGACCGCGATGCCGAACACCGACAGTACCGACGCGATCGCATGGCTCGTCGACACGGTGAAGTCGTAGAGCATCGCGAGCACGGGCGAGCCGGGGCCGAGCTGCGCGAGCCACGCGAAGCCGAGCGTCGACACCATCTGCAGCGCGCCGAAGATCCACAGCCCGCGGCCGATGCCGATCTTCACGAGCCAGATGCCGCCGATGATGCCGCCGGCGACGCTCGCGACGAGCGCGGTGGTCTTCGCGACGATCCCGATCTCGGTGCGCGAGAAGCCGATGTCGAGGAAGAACGACGTCGACAGCGTGGTGGCCATCGTGTCGCCGATCTTGAACAGGAAGATGAACGCGATGACGAGCAGCGCGCCGGCCCAGCCGTCGCGCTGGATGAATTCGCGGAACGGCAGCACGATCGCGTCGCGCAGGTTGCGCGGCGGCGTGCCGACCACTTCGGGCTCGCGCACGACGAGCGTCATCAGGATGCCCGGCAGCATGAACGCGCCGGTGATCGCGAACACGACGTCCCACGGCAGGTGGTCGGACAGGATCAGCGCCAGCGAGCCGGGGATCAGCGCGGCGAGCTTGTACGCATTCACGTGGATCGCGTTGCCGAGGCCCTGTTCGGTATCACGCAGCAGCTCGCGGCGATAGGCATCGATCACGATGTCGGCGCTTGCGCCGAAGAAAGCGACGAGCGTGGTGAGCGCGGCGACCGTCCAGATCGAGTCGCGCGGCGACACGAAGCCGAGCGCGGCGATCGCGCCCGCGACCAGCAATTGCGTGAGCAGCAGCCAGCCGCGCCGGCGGCCCGGCCGCCAGCCGGGCAGGCGCGGGACGTAGCGGTCCATCAGCGGCGCCCACAGGAACTTCCACGTGTACGGGAACTGGATCAGCGCGAACAGGCCGATTTCCTTCAGGTTCACGCCCTCGGAGCGCAGCCAGGCCTGTACGAGGTAGACGAGCGTGAAGAGGGGCAGACCCGACGTGAAGCCCAGGAACACGCAGATCAGCATGTGCGTGTTCAGGTAGGCGCGCCAGCCGGGGTGATCCTCGTGAGCGGTGAGTGCGGGCGCCTCGTGTGGCGTTTTCGACATGGACTGGAACTGGATAGCGTTGACTGATTGCGGCGGCAGCGCAGGCGGCGGCGCGGGGCGCGCAGCGGCGCGGCCGCACGTATGTGCGGGCCGACGGCGTCCGTCAACGGCTCCCCGGCTCAGCTGCGCTTGACGCGGTAGACAGCAAGACTACCACGCCAGTTCGCTCCCCATCGAATCGGTTGGCCTTCGTGCAGCACCACGCGGTCGAGGATCGTCACGCCGACTTCGGGCGCGAGCGCCTCGAAATCCTCGATCGTCAGCACCCGCACGTTCGGCGTGTTGTGCCACTGGTAAGGCAGCGATTTCGACACCGGCATCCGGCCGTTCAGCACCGACAGCCGGTGCGGCCAGTAGCCGAAGTTCGGGAACGACACGATGCACTCGCGCCCGACCCGCGCGGTTTCGCGCAGGATCGCGGCCGTCTGGTGGATCGTCTGCAACGTCTGCGACAGGATCGCGATGTCGAAGCTGTGGTCCTCGAACAGGCGCAGGCCGTCTTCCAGGTTCTGCTGGATCACGTTGATGCCGTTCTTCGCGCTCGCGAGCACGCCCGCGTCGTTCAGCTCGATCCCGTAGCCGGTCACGTCCAGTTCTTCCATCAGCAGCGCGAGCAGCGAGCCGTCGCCGCAACCGAGGTCGAGCACCGTCGAGCGCGGTTCGACCCAGCGCGCGATCGTGCGGAAGTCCGCGCGCGCGGACAGGGAATTCAGCGCTTGCTGGTTCATGCTCCTACCTCGTTGGCGATTCGTTCGTAATACGCGCGGATCAGGTTGTGATAGCGCGCGTCGTCGAGCAGGAACGCGTCGTGGCCGTGCGGCGCATCGATCTCCGCGTAGCTGACCGTGCGCTTGTTGTCGAGCAGCGCCTTCACGATCTCGCGCGAGCGGGCCGGCGCGAAACGCCAGTCGGTCGAGAAGCTCGCGATCAGGTATTTTGCCTGCGTGTGCGCGAGCGCGGCCTTCAGGTTGCCGTCGAACGCCTTGGCCGGGTCGAAGTAGTCGAGCGCGCGCGTGATCAGCAGGTAGGTGTTCGCGTCGAAGTAGTCGGCGAACTTGTCGCCCTGGTAGCGCAGGTACGACTCGACCTCGAACTCGACGTCGAAGCTGAAGTTGTACGCGTCGAGCGCGCCGTCGGCGCGGCGCAGTGCGCGGCCGAATTTCTCGGCCATGTCGTCGTCGGACAGGTACGTGATGTGGCCGATCATCCGCGCGACGCGCAGGCCGCGCTTCGGCTTCACGCCGTGCGCGTAGTAGTCGCCGCCGTGGAAATCGGGATCGGACAGGATCGCCGAGCGCGCGACCTCGTTGAACGCGATGTTCTGCGCGGACAGCTTCGGCGTCGACGCGATGTCGATGCAGTGCGCGACGCGCTCCGGATACATCAGGCTCCACGCGAGCGCCTGCATCCCGCCGAGGCTGCCGCCCATCACCGCGGCGAAGCGCTCGATGCCGAACGCATCCGCGACGCGCGCCTGCGCGTGCACCCAGTCCTCGACGGTGACGACCGGGAAGCTCGCGCCGTACGGCTTGCCGGTGGACGGGTCGACGCTCATCGGGCCGGTCGAGCCGAAGCACGAGCCGAGGTTGTTCACGCCGATCACGAAGAAGCGGTTGGTGTCGAGCGGCTTGCCCGGGCCGACCATGTTGTCCCACCAGCCGGTGCTGCGCGGATCGTCCGCGTAGACGCCGGCGACGTGGTGCGACGCGTTGAGCGCGTGGCAGACGAGCACCGCGTTCGAGCGCGCGGCGTTGAGTTCGCCGTACGTCTCGACGACGAGCTGATAGTTGCCGATCACGCTGCCGCTTTGCAAGCGCAGCGGTTCGGCGAAGTGCATGGTCTGTGGAGCGACGATGCCGATCGATTCCATTCGTTCCGCCTTATGACTGGGCAGCTAAATGGTGTCGGCGATGCGCGGAGTCGGAGATGCGCGGCTGACGACCTCTTTAGCCGCATTTGTAGTGAACCGCCGGGCGAGGACGAATCAAGGCCCTGGCTGGTTCGCGCGCCCGCAATCGAGTCAGCAAATCGGCGCGTTTCTGGCTGCCGCCCGAGGGGCGGCAGTCGGCAAAGTATAGCGGAAATTGCCCGGAGCGCGTTGGGGTGGCGCCGGGCGGGCCGGCTGGCGCCGCCGCGGCTGACACAGGTCCCGGCGGTGGCGCCGGGCGAGGCGCGACGGCGGGCGGCTCGCTGCGCCAGCCCGGCCACCGCGTCGCATCGCATGCTCACCACCGGTATTTCGCCGCGAATTCGCCCTTGACCACCGCGTAGTCGGACAGATTCGCGTCGACGCCGAGGCCGGCCGACACCGCGAAACGCTTCGACACCTGCCCGGTCGCGCCGATCCGGAACGCGGCCCGGTCGCGCGGCACGCTGAACGAGAACGCGTTGCCGTCGAGCGTCAGCGATCGCGCACCGGGGCCGTGCCACCAGCTCGCCTCGACGTAAGGCCGCAGTTCGCGCCCCGGCGCGACGGCGGTGACGCCGTGCACGCGTACGCCGACGCGGGTCAGTACGTCGGTCGAGCCCTGGCCGTCGAGGTAGCCGCCCGCCGCGGCGTGCGCCGCCGCGCGATAGTCGGACACGACGAGCTGCGCCTGCGGTTCGACGAAGAAGCGCGTATTGCCGCGCGTGTAGAAGCGGAACGAATGGCCTGCCTCGAGCGACCCGGTGACCGTGCGCGACCGGTACGAATCGCCGGCGAGGCTGCCGCCGACGCGGTTGGCATAGGTGCCATACAGAAACCACGCGTCGACATACGGGCCGGACAGGATGTCGTGGCTGCCGTACCAGGTGCCGTACAGCCCGACGTTGTAGCCTTCGACGCTGCCGCGCGCGGTGGCGTCTGCCGTGCGTTGCTCGGCCGCGTTCCACAGCGCGCGCGTCGACCAGCTCGTCTGGCTGCCGTAGAGGCCCATCGCGCCGACCCGGATGCGGCCGCCGCGGCCATCGTCGAAGCGGAGCAGGTCGGCGCCTGCGTGAAGCAGCCGGCCGTTGCCCGACACGCTGCGTGCGCCGCCGGACATCGACGTGAACTGGCCTTCGGCGCGCATCCAGCCGGCGCCGTCGAGCGGGCCCGCAGCCGCGCCGTCGGTGCGCAGCGAACGATCCTCGCGCTGACGCAGCGTGTGGATCACCATCGCCGCGGCTGCGTCGGCGTTCGCGAGATAGGCATCGGGTTCGGGCGCGATGGTTCGCGGCGGCGGTATGGTTTCCGGGTCGACGGGCGGTTCGGGCTTCGCGGCGGAAACGAGATACCAGTCGTCCGCGTGGCCGCCTTGCCCGCCACGCGCGAGCATGTAGTCGTAGCCGCCGGCGGACAGCGTGCCGAAGCCGCGGCGATAGCCGTCCGAGCCGGTATCGAGCGTAAACGCCGTGACGTCGGTCGTGCCGCCGTTGCGGGTCTCGACGAGCGGGATGCCGACCGTCGTTTGCGCACCCGAGCCGCCCGAATGCTTCACGACGAGGGCCGTGTTGCCCGATGCATGCCCGCCGTCGATCACGAGTTTGTCGGTGGGTGACGTGTCGTCGTGCAGCGTCGTGTAGACCAGCAGCCGGCCGTCGCGGGCCGTGTAGTCGCCGTTGACGACGAGCGAGCGCGGCGCGCCGGCGCCGGGCGCGGCGAATGCGATCGCCGAGTCGTTCAGCACGATCGAGCCGACCGTCGAATCGCCGGTGATGGTCCACTGGCTGCCGCTGTCGAGCGACAGCGCGCGAACCGCGTCGGTCGCGCCGGTCCAGGTGGACGCGCCGGATAGCGCGACGTCGGTGACGGCGGGTGTCGGGTTGCCGTCGTCGTCGGGCAGGTTGGCGATGTTGCCTTCGGCTTGCGCGCCGGTCTCAAGTGCCAGCCGCACTGGCGCGCCGGTCTCCGCGCGCACGGACAGCAGCGTGCCGTTGCCGCCTGCCGCGCGCGTGCCGTTGCGCAATGTGATGTCGGCATTGGATGCGGAGATCGCGCCGTGCCGTTCGCTGACGAGCGAGCCTTCGTCGACGGTCAGCGTGCCGCCGTGAATGGCCGCGGCATGCGAGCCGGCACCGGTCGCGCGCGTGTCGGTGCGGAACAGGTCGATCGTGCCGCCGGCACTCGCGTAGAGCGCATCGGCCTCGGCGCCGTGCGTCTCGACAGTCATGTCGGCAAGGGTGACGGTGGAGCCCTTGCCGCTGGACATCGCGCCGCGTGCGCGCTCGCCGCTTGTCGCAATGCTGCCGCGCGTCATTGCGACCTTGCCGCCGAGTCGGGCGAGTGCGCCGATCGAGCGGGCGCCCGTGGTGGTTACGTCCGTATCGATTGCTTGCACGAAGGGCGTCTCCGTGTATTCCTTCGACGCGTACAGCCCGTGAGCGCTCCGGCCGTGGGTGACGATGCGCGTGCGGGCAAGGTCGACGCCGCCCTCGCGGGTGTCCACGCCGAGCGCGTAGTCGCCGTCGGTTTCGAGGTGCGAGTCGCCGAATGACGCAGTCGAGGCGCCGGGCAGAAACAACACCGATGCATAGTCGCCGCTCGTCCTGATATCGGTGCGGATCAGCGTGGCCCGGATGCCGCCGTAATTGAGCGATACACCGACACCGAACAGGCCGCTGGTGCGGATCAGCGTGTCGGTCACGTCGACGGTGCCGTCCGGCACAAGGTTGGCCATGATGCCGTACGCCTCCTTTCCGCGCGTCACGATCACGCTATTGGAGAGGTCGAGCCGGCCCTTCGCGCCGTCGACGGACGCGCCGTGTGCATAGTCGCCATCGGTATCGATCGAGATGCGTTCCGCCGTAGCGCTGCCGCCGTAGCGGATGTCGATGCCGGCGCCGGAGCCGCCGCGAGTCCGGATTTCCGTATCGCGCAGTGCGAGGCGTGAGTTCGGGCCCCATGCGGCCGCGCCTGCGGCGCCGATGCCGGTCGAGAACACGCGAGTCTTGCCGGTGGTCGCCAAAAGGCCGCCGTTGACGGCGGCCAGCACGGCATCGCCGGATTCGCTCGTCGAATAGTCACCCGGCGCGACTTCGAGCACGATGCCGTCTGCGCGTTGCGGGCCGCTACCGGTGACCTGTGCGATGGACGGCCACGGCAGCGCCGCGCCGGCGAGCAGCGCCGAATACACCAGACGGCGGTTCTTGCAAACCTGTGGAACAAGGGGGCTCAAGTTCACCCGTACACCTCGAGTCGTGTTGAATGGGTGAAAATTAACTTATTTGGGTTAATTGGGAAATCGGACGCGTTCGAATATTGCGAGTGGCGTGCACAGTGGGCGCGACGCAGAAAGGGGCGGGTGAGGCGCGGTGATTCGTTGGTGCGCGTTGACCGTGCGTTGACCGTGCGGTGGGCGCATAAGGCAGGAAGGCAGGAAGGCAGGAAGGCAGGAAGGCAGGAAGGCAGGAAGGCAGGAGGGAGTGCGTGGGATGTCTGCCGACCGGCGGGACAGCCTGCGGGCGCGCGGAGGGTCGCGCCCGCAGGCCGCCGGACGGCAGACGCGTACCGGCCGACTGCAACCGGTGCGCTGGCGCGCGGGGTGCGCGCCGTATCGCCGCTTACTGATACATGATCGAGTACATCACGGACGTGTTCACCGTGCCCTGGCCGGCCGCGCCGCCGGTCGCGACGTATTGCGCGTAATACGGCAGGTCAGCTGCGCCGTTCGTCAGCGCGACCGCCTTCGAGTTTTCGTCGGCCTTGCCGAGCCCGATGTTGGTCGAGTCGCCGTTGAGCAGCCCGATCTCGACGTTCCTCGCCGAACCCGATGCGTTGAGCAACTGGCCGGTCGTCGAGTTGACCGTCGTGCCCGGCTCGAAGTGCGTATAGACGTTGCCCGAGGCCGGCGAGCAGTTCTTCAGGCCGATCTTGAACGGAGTACGGCCGGCCGTCGCGCCACCGGCCGCGAGCGACGACGTCGACACCTTCGGCAGCGCGACCGCGAAGTCCTTGCCGCCAGTACCTGCGCCATCGATCGTGCAGGTTTGCGTGCCGATCTTGCCGTTGATGGTGAGCGTGCCGTCGGCGGCGTGCGAGATGGCCGGCAGGGCGGCTGCTGCGGCGACGGTGAGAGTGGCGATGCTCGACAGTGCGAATTTCATGTCAATTCCTTTAGTGCTATTTAAATAAATGGATATCGTCGTCAAATCATCCTTGTGCCATGGCTGGCAATTCGGATGACGCGTGACTTCTTCCATTGCTGGTCCCCCGATGCAGTAGGGTCTACTGCGAAGCGGAAGCCTGGGTTGACCACCGACTGAACGGTGGCATTCGAGGAATGCCGGTGGCCCGAAAGCGTTCGGTGGCCGATCGTTCCTCGCAAATTCAGTTTTGCTGAGCGACAGCGATCACTGGTAGCTCATCGTGAATGTCGCGACGCCTTTAACCGTTCCGGCGGAAACCGGGCCGGTGGCGATGTATTGCGCGCTTAGCGGAATGCTGGTCGTCGTAGCTGACGGTCCGACATACCATTGGTTCGGGTTGCCGGATGAAATGGAATCCGGGCCATAGCTGACTGGATTGCCATCTTTCAGAATCCGCAACTTGACGCCTCGTGCAGAGGAATCCTGAGTGAGTGTCAATTGGTCGGTCAAATTGCCCTGATCGGTCAGATCCGTCAGCGTCACATATACTTTTGAGCCTGATTTGCAGGACAGGCTGATGTTGAAATGGGTATCCCCGGCCGTCGCACCGATCGTCTTTAGTTTGCTGGCAGCAGTTGCCGGCAAAGGTACATTGATCGAGGGAGTCAAAACGCTGCAGCTTTCCTGCATTGTTTGAATGGTTGTGCCGTTTTTCTTCCAAAAAAACCGCCACGTCAGCGTGCGCTCACCGCTTGTTCGGTTGTAAATATTCATCATGAAGACGTATTCGCCCGTTAACCCGGCGCCTACGGGGAGGTAGTTGTATAGTTCATTGTTTACCTTGACCACCTCTATTTTTATTCTCAATTTTCCGGTAATTGGAAAGGTGTCCTTAATCGGCGGCTGCCATTCCTGGCCGGATCCTATCATTACTTCGCCAGAATCGGCATTGGTGATTCTGAATCCAATTGATCCCCAGTAACCCCCGCTTCTTGCGATGAATACATTTGGTATATTGGATAGTCGGTAGTCGACTGCAAATCCAATTCGCCATCCTCCTGCGCCGTGTGGGTTGGCCTGGCAGCTGTAGCCATATTCGAATATTCCGGATGCAAGCACCGTTCCGTTGGGGGCTCTCGGCGGAACGAGGATATTTCCGTCGTTGTATGTCCAGTCAAAGAAAGGGGATGGGTTGTATGGCACGTACTGGCATGTTTGTGCGTGAGACAATCCTCCGCCGAGCAGTATGGGCGACAGCCAGGTGATTAGCATTATTAAAATTTGGTTCTTTGACTTTCGCGAGATGAATTTCATGAAATTTGTTTTCTGGATTTGATGGTGAAAGCGTGCGGCGATATGCGAGGCGTCTTATTCTTTTGCCTTGGGCGGTGCGTAGTCGCATTTCGCATCCATGCGCTCGTATGCTGCATGTTTGCTGCGCTCCGTCGGCAACTGGTACGAAAACCTACAAGCATCGGCTGCACGATTACCCCATTTCGCCGTCAGCACGCCCGAGTCGTTCAAGCTGCGGGTGAATAGGGTGCCGCCTTGTCCCGACATGCCGATGGTCTTGTCGTCCGCATCGACCACGGTGCTGCCGAACGGCACGGGCTTGCCGTTCGGCTGGCGCATCGTCAGTAGCACGGCGCGACCGGTCGCTGTCTCGAACTTGAGCTTGACTACCGAATTCGCGCGCGGCGCGACCTGCTGACTGGTCGACAGCATCTCGACATCGAGTGGAATACCCTTCGGATCGAGCTCGATCGTATTCAGCTGATACGGCGTCAGATTCGGGATCACCGCAAAGCCGCGCCGGTCGATACGCACGTCGGTGCCGCTCGAGAGGCTTGCGCCGACGGCGTCCTTCGCCTCGACGATCGCGACTGTCTCACCGAGATCGTTGGCGAGCGTGACGCCGCCGGCGTGCCCGACGAGCGCGCCCGATACGCCGACGGATACGCTCGAGTAGCCACTGCCGCCGCTTGCGCTCCCCGAGAACGTCGCCCACGGGGCGCGATATTGCGCATTGCCGCCGCCGGATGTCGCACCATTGCCAGCGTTGACGTTGATGCCGTACGAGAATGCGCTGGACGTCCCGACGGTGCCGGTCAGCCCCATCTGGCCGGTCGTGCCGCCCTGGTTGTCGCGCGCGACGCTTGCGCTCAGCGTCGGTGCGTACGACCGCCGACCGAGCGGAACCGTGACGTTCGCATACACCTGATTGCTCAGTCGCCCCGTGAAGCCGTCGCGCTGCCGCGAGACTGACAGGTTGTAGCCCAGGTTGAGGCCGGCGACGCGCAGGCTGTTGTTGTAGCCGACCTGGAACTGCGTGGTCGTGCCCTGGCGGTTCCAGTAGCTGATCGTCGAACCCACCGCGAACAGCGTGCCGCGCCCTTCGCCGAGCGTCTGGTTCAGCGTCAGCTGGATCTGGTTGCGCTGCCGGAATGCGTTGTTCGGATCCATGCCGGCTGCCGCCTGTTCACGGGCGTACATCGTGTCGCGCATCGTCCAATAGCCGCGCGACGAATAGCGGTAAGCAGCGACCGCGATGTTGGTGCCGGTCTCCTCGATGGACTTGCTGTAGCTCACACGGACGCTCTGGCCGCTCGTTGCCGATACGCCCGGAATGTGCGCGCTCGCATGCGTGACGTCGACGGCGAGTGCGCCGACCGGCGTGTTGAACGCCGCGCCGACCAGCCCCGCCACGTAGTTTTCCGCCGCGATCGCGCCGACATAGCCGGTCAGCAGGTTGCTGATGCCGCGCTGATACGTGGCCTGCGCGAAATTCGGGTGGCGATTCAACCCTGCATCGCGCATCTGACCCACCGCAAACGCGTAGCGCGAGACGCCCGGGCGCATGGATTGCACGACGGCCGCATATGGCACCGTGAAGCTGTGCTTCCTGCCGTCCGCCTCGGTGACGGTGACAAGCAGGTTGCCGCCATAGCCGGTCGGATACAGATCGTTGATCTCGAACGGCCCCGGCGCAACGTTGGTTTCGTACAGCACGGTGCCGTTTTGCGTTACGTTGACGTGCGCGTTGGTCGTCGCGACGCCGCGAATGACCGGCGCATAGCCGCGCATTGAGTCGGGCAGCATGCGGTCGTCCGATTCAAGCGTGGCGCCGCGCATGCCCACGCTGTCGAACAGCGTGCCGTCGGTGTAGGTCTCGCCGATCTTCAGCTGGCTGCGCCATTTCGGCAGGTCGCGCTGCACGTAGGTATTGAGGCTCTGATAGCGGCTGTCGCCTTGCGATTGCGCGCTATAACTGCCGTTGTGCCGGAAATGCCAGTTCCCGATATTGACGCCCGCGTTCAAGCCCACGAATGACTGCGTGCTTGCGTAGCCTGACGAGGTATTGCGGAACAGGTTCGCGCTGTATTTGAGCGTCGCGCTCGGCACGCCGCTGTCCCACAGCGTCGGGCTCACGTAACCGCGCGGATTGCGCAGCAGCGCCGCCTGCGGGATGCTGACGTTGATGCGCAGTTCCGACAGGTCGAATTCGTATCTTGCCTCTGCGACGAGCTTGTCGATGTCGGTGCACTCGCCAACCTGCACGCGCGCCAGTTCGTCGCGTGCGGCGTCGGTCAGCGCCGCATCGTCGAGGCCGAGCCTCGCGACGAGCGCGCGGTCGAAGCACGGCACCGCATTGGTTTCGCCGGCTTTCGCGTCGAAACGCACCGTTGATCGGCCATTCCATGTCCCGTTGACGTAGAGATCCACCAGGTAGTCGCCCGCCTGAACCGGATTGCCTTGCGCGAAGCGATCGACATCGAGCCGTTGCCCGCGCGGCTTCATCATCAGCGTGTCATTGAAGTGGACCTGAGCCACCTGGAGAGGGGCGTCGGACCTACCGGGCGTGACGACGGCGAACCCGTCGGCAGTCCAGCTGCCGAGCGCCGCCATCACGAGCAGATAGCCCGGTTTGGGCGTGAGGCCCGTGATGGCTTCGAGTGGCTGAATAGGATGATTCGCTCGCATGAATTCAATGTGTTGATGCCGCATCGTCATGGCGCGAGCGACGGTATGCCTGCGCCGGTGCGATCGCCGCACCGCCGGTTAGCAACGGGTTGATTCAGGGACGCGGTGCGTCAGTGCGCTTTCTTTGGCGCGTACTTGCCTTCGACGCCACCGCCGTAATCATTGAGGAACGTGTAGTCGACCTCGATCGGCCCGGTGGGCAGCGACGAGACGTGGCCGACGTCGAACTGTTCGGTTGCGTTGGGCTTGACCATGCCGCCCATGTCGTTGGTCCGGGACGTGCCGCCTGCCTTGACGGTCAGCTTCGTGAACGTCACGTGGTAGGGCGTCGGATTCGTTGCCAGCAGCGCATAGCCGCCGCCCGCCTTGGGGGCGAAGTTCCACGTGACCTGTTCCGCGGACTCGTCGGCCACGCCTTGCAGGGCGGTGGGGCGGAAAAACAGCTTGATGCGCGAACGAAACGCGAGCTGCAGCAGGTTTGGCGATTCGGGATCGTCCGCCGCCTGGGGAGGCACGTCGAGCACGTTGAGCCAATACAGGGTTTCCTTGTCCTGTGCGAGCGGTTCCTTCGTATAGATCAGCCGCAGGCTCTGGCCCTTCTTCGGGTCGAGGCGGAACAGCGGCGGCGTCAGCATGAAGGGCACCTTCGTGTCGTCGGGCAGCGCATTGGGATGGCCGTCGTCGATCCACGCCTGCACGAGCGACGGTCTCTCCCCCTCGTTGGTCAATTTCACCGTGACCTCGCGCTCTTTTTCGGGATAAACCACGCGCGTCCCGCCGATCACCACGCTTGCGTCGGCGACGCCGGCGCAAGCGAGCGACGCAACCAGCACGGCGGCGCTCGCGCTCGAACACCAGTTCGTTGACACTGTCATTATTTAGTTTTCCTTATATATAGAAGGGGGAGCGCTACCGGCATGATGCGGCCCGAGCCGCCGGTGCTGCACGATTCGGGCCGTGCGTTGCGAGATGGATTACTGGTACGCGACCGAGTACATGACCGACGTGCCGACCGTACCTGCGGTGGCGGCGCCGCCGGTCGCGACGTATTGCGCGTAGTAGTCAAGCGTTGCCGAGCCGCCCGAGATCGGGACGACCTGCGAGTTCTGCTGCGCCAGGGCCGCGCCGAGCTTGATGTTCGAGCCGTCCTTGTTCAACAGGCCGACTTCGACGTTCGTCGCGTCCCCCGTCTTGTTGAACAGCTGACCGGTTTGCGCGTTGACGGTCGTGCCCGGCTCGAAGTACACCGACGCGTTGCCCGAGTTCGGCGAGCAGTTGGACAGCGCGATGCGGAACGGCTTGCGGCCGGCCGTCGAGCCCGATGCGGACAGCGACGACGTGGACACGTTGGGCAGCGTGACGGTGAAATCCTTGCCGCCGCCATCACCCGAGATCGTGCAGGTCTGGGCGGTGATTTCACCGGTGATCGTGATCGTGCCGTCTGCAGCTTGCGCGGACGAGGCCGCTCCGAAGAGACCCGCCGTCGCCAGCAGAATGGAAAGTGCTTTCTTGGACATGTATGTACCTGTTAATGATGGCCTTGCGCCGCGAAGCGACGCACCGACGTTTCCTTGTCGCTGTGGGTCGCCGTCGCTGAAGCGGGTCGGCTGCAACAGCGGCTGGAAACTGGCGACATTATTTCCAAGTAAGGCATTTGTAAAAATTGGACGTTTCCTAATTGGCCAGGAAAAATCATCGAACGCGTACCGAATTTCGTATAAAAATAGTTAAGCGCGCGGGCGGTGCAAAGCGTGGCCGTCGGCGGGATCGCGCGCAATGCGACGCGCCGGCCTGTCCGGAGCACCGGAGAATTTTGGATTGGACTACGAAATGTTTAGGGCAAGCCTCGCATGCGAGCGAGGTACCCAATCCGGGTATCGGTCAGGTCGATTTCCGGAGGGCCGCTACGTTCCGTCCACGAAGCGCGTTGCCGGGCGTACGGTTGCTGCGTCTGCGCGGAAAGGCGATGCCGCTAGATCGGCGGGATCGAACCTGGCCGCCATCAAGAGCCTCACTGCAGGATCAGCCGCAGATGCGCATCGGCCTGTTCGCCGGGCGGTTTCTGGAATCCGCCCTTCGCGAAGCGGTGCCATCGGCCGATCACGTAGCTGACGAGCAGGCTCGCGCGGGCGGCCGGATCGTAGTCGGCCGGCAGCACGAACGGCAGCGCGCCGTCCTGCGGCGCGTTCGCCTCGGTGCGCGCGACGCGCAGGCATTGCTTGACGGTCGCCTCGATGCGGTCGAGCAACTGGTTCACGCGCTCGGTGAGCCGCTCGTCCTCGCCGACCAGCGCTTCGCCGGTCAGCACGCGGGTCATGCCGGGGTTCTTGGCGGCGAAGTTGAGCATCGTCAGCGCGATCGTGCGTGCCTGCTGCACGCCGTTCGGCTCCTTCGCGACGATCTGGTTCACGAGCCCGAACAGCGCCTGCTCGATGAACTCGATCAGCCCTTCGTACATCTTCGCCTTGCTGGGGAAGTGCCGGTACAGCGCGGCTTCCGACACGACGAGCCTGGCCGCGAGCGCGGCGGTCGTGATTTTCTCGGGTTTCGGCGCCTCGAGCATCGCCGCGAGCGTCTGCAGGATCATCACGCGGCGCTCGCCCGGTTTCGGGCGCGCGCGGGACGGTGTGGCCTGGTCTTCCTTTACGGCTTGGTCCTGCGGGTAAGTCGGCTGCATTTTTGTCGCCCCGATCGTGTGCCCAGTCGCAGCGATTTTAACGAACGAATGCGCTGATCGACATAGTGGGGGCGTCCGGTAACCGGCAGATGGCCCGGCAGGTGCCCCGTGATCCATACCGTGCCGATGCCGAGACGCTTGTAGCGCTTCAGGTGGCCGCGCGTATCTTCGACGAGGATCGTGTCGGCCATGCGCGCATGGGCGGCGCGCAGCGTCCGGCGCAGCATCGTGTGATCGGGCTTCGCGCGCCAGGTGCGGCGGTCGCGCATGTGCTCGATCGCGATCACGCGCTCGAACAGCCGCTCGATGCGCAGCTCGCGCAGCACCGCGCGCGCGTAGTTCTCCGGCGCGTTGGTCAGGATCAGCTTGCGGCCCGGCAGCGCGGCGACGATGCGCGCGAGGCCGCGCTCGGCGCGCACCATCGCCGGCAGGTCGGAAAACGTATGGACCGCGCGCAGGAAGTCGTGCGGGTCGATCGGATGGTGGCGCGTGAGGCCGAGGAGCGCGGCGCCGTAGCGCTCGGTGTAGCCGGTGCGCAGGCGGTCGGCTTCGGCGCGCTCGACCTGCAGCGCGTCGATGATGTACTGCGTCATCGCGCGGTTGATCTCGGGAAAGATCGCGTGCGATGCGTGGTGAAGGGTGTTGTCGAGATCGAACAGCCACACCGGCGCGCCGGCGCGGGGCCGGCTGCGCGACACGCGCCGGCGCCGCAGCGGGGCCGGCAAGTCGGGTGTGGCGGTCTTGCTGCGCTTGCTCAATGTGAGCGGATCATCGTGCCGAACGGCTGCTCGGTCAGGATTTCCAGCAGTACCGAGTGCTCGATCCGGCCGTCGACGATGTGCACCGACTTCACGCCGCTCTTCGCGGCGTCGAGCGCCGACGAGATCTTCGGCAGCATGCCGCCGGAGATCGTGCCGTCCTCGAACAGCGCGTCGATCTCGCGCGCGGACAGGTCGGTCAGCAGGTTGCCGTCCTTGTCCATCACGCCCGGGATGTTGGTCATCATCAGCAGCTTCTCGGCGTTCAGCACGGTGGCGAGCTTGCCCGCGACGAGGTCGGCATTGATGTTGTACGACAGGCCATCTTCACCGAAGCCGATCGGCGAGATCACCGGGATGAACGCGTCGTCCTGCAGCGCCTTCACGACTGCCGGGTTGATCGCCTCGACTTCGCCGACCTGGCCGATGTCGATGTACTGGCCCGGGTTGTCGCGGTCCGGCATCAGCAGCTTGCGCGCGTGGATCAGGCCGCCGTCCTTGCCCGTCAGGCCCACCGCGTGGCCGCCGAAGTGGTTGATCAGCATCACGATGTCCTGCTGCACTTCGCCGCCCAGCACCCATTCGACGACTTCCATCGTCTCTTCGTCGGTGACGCGCATGCCCTGGATGAAGGTGCCGGCCTTGCCGATCTTCTTCAGTGCGTGATCGATCTGCGGACCGCCGCCGTGGACGATCACCGGATTGATGCCGACCAGTTTCAGCAGGATCACGTCGCGTGCGAAGCCTTGCTTGAGCCGCTCTTCCGTCATCGCGTTGCCGCCGTATTTGATGACCACGGTCTTGCCGTGGTAACGGCGAATGTACGGCAGCGCCTCGGCGAGGATTTCTGCTTTCAGCGTGGGGGCGATCTGCGAGAGGTCGATGGGCTCGGACATGGCGGCGGCTCTGGCTGGGAACGGTTGAAACACGGCGAATTGTACAGGAGTGGCGCAGCGCAGCATCGGGTTTTTGGACGGGCCGGAACACCGGCGGCGCGGCCCGCGCACCGCACGCGGCGGCCCGCCGGCTATGGCGCGGCGCGATGTGCGCCACGCTGCGGGCAGCGCTGTGCGGGCGGTGGCGGCGAGGGGGCGCGAGCATTGGAAATGGCCCTCGGCCGAACGGCCGGCGTGCAAAATCCGTTCGCCGCGCTATGCTTGTCGCGTAGGGCGGCTTCCCGCCCGCTCGAGCGCTTTAGCCATGACCGATTCCGCCGCCGACGCCCGTTCCGCCCCGCGCCGCGCGCGCTGCCCGCACTGCGGGCGCAGCTTCGACTGCGGCGCCCGCACGCAGCCGTTCGAATGCTGGTGCGCGTCGATGCCGGTCTTGCCCGACGGTACGCCGCCCGCGGCCGGCGCACGCTGCCGCTGCCCCGAGTGCCTGGCCGACGAGATCGCGCAGCGGATGGCCGGCGCGGCCGGCTGACCGCATCGGCCGCGCACGCGGGGCGTCCCGCTCGCCGCGCGCCGATCCGGCCCCGCTAGAGGCGCCGCCCGCTAAACGGGTAAACTGCGCGGATGCAACGAATCACCACCACCGGGCGCGTCAACCTCAGTCACCTGTTCTGGCTCCGCAATCTCGCGATCATCGGCCAGCTCGTGACGATCGGCGTCGTGCAGACCTATTTCGGCGTGCATCTGCCGTTGCCGGCGATGCTGATGGTCATTGCGCTCGAAATCGTTTTCAACGCGCTGACCTGGGTGCGCGTGCTGCGCGCGCGGCCCGAGACCAATTTCGAGCTGCTCGGCCAATTGTGGGTCGACCTCGGCGCGCTGTCCGCGCTGCTGTTCCTGTCGGGCGGCACGACCAATCCGTTCGTGTCGCTGTACCTGCCGTCGCTCGCGATCGCGGCGGCCGTGCTGCCGTGGCACCTGATGATCTGGCTCGCGGCGTTCGCGGTCGCGTGCTACGCGGCGCTCGGCTTCGACTCGGTGCCGCTGAACATGGACAATCCCGCGAACCTGTTCGACTACTACCGTACCGGGATGTGGGCGAACTTCATGGTCAGCGTCGGGCTGATCGCGTGGTTCGTCGCGCGCATGTCGAATGCGCTGCGCCAGCGCGATGCGGCGCTCGGCGAGGCGCAGCAGCACCTGCTGCGCGACGAGCGGGCGGTCGCGCTCGGCGTGCAGGCCGCCACCGTCGCGCACGAAATGGGCACGCCGCTGTCGACGATCGCGATGCTCGCCGAAGAGCTGCGCGACGCCGCGCGCGACGATCCGGGGCTGGCCCGCTACGAGGCTGACCTGAAGGTGCTCGAGGAACAGATGACGCTCTGCACGTCGGCGCTCGCGCGCCTGCGCAGCCGCGCGAGCGCGCCCGCGAGCCGCCAGCCGGTGGACGACTGGCTCGACACGTTCGTCGAGCACTGGCGGCTGCGGCATCCGCACGTGCAGTTCGAATTGCTCGGCGCGCGCCCGGCGGGCGTCGCGCTCGACGATACGGTCGCGGCCGGCCAGATCCTGACGATCCTGCTCGACAACGCCGCGCGCGCGAGCCCGCAGCGCGTGACGCTGGCCGCGAAGGTCGCGCACGCGGGCACGGCCGACAAGATCGAATTCGAGGTATGCGACGACGGGCCCGGCATTCCGGCCTCGCTGCGCGAGTCGCTCGGTGCGATGCCGGTCGACAGCACGCAGGGCGGGCACGGGGTCGGCCTGTATCTCGCGTTCAGCGCGGCCGCGCGGCTCGGCGGCGAGATCGAACTGTCCGATGTCGTGCCGCGCGCGGCGGGCGGCAACGGGCGGGCGGGCAGTGCGGCGAATGGTCACGCCGCGGCGGGATCGGCACAGCGCACGGGCCAGCGCGGCGCCGAACGGACAACCGGCACGCCGGACAGCCGCCCGGCCGGTGCGGCCGCCGCGCGCGGCACGCGGGCCGTGCTGCGGCTGCCGGTCGTGCGCGTCGCGGCATCGGCCGCCTCAACCAACACGTAGACGGAGAAACCACATGAGCGAGAACAATTTCCTGGTGATCGACGACAACGAGGTGTTCGCGGGCACGCTCGCGCGCGGCCTCGAGCGGCGCGGTTACGCGGTCCAGCAGGCGCACGACAAGGAGGCGGCGCTGCGGCTCGCCGCGGGCGGCAAGTTCCAGTTCATCACCGTCGACCTGCATCTCGGCGAGGATTCGGGCCTGAGCCTGATCGCGCCGCTGTGCGACCTGCAGCCCGACGCGCGGATCCTGGTGCTGACCGGCTACGCGAGCATCGCGACCGCCGTGCAGGCGGTGAAGGAAGGCGCCGACAACTATCTCGCGAAGCCCGCGAACGTCGAGTCGATCCTGGCCGCATTGCAGACCAACGCGACCGAAGTGCAGGCCGACGAAGCGCTCGAGAATCCGGTCGTGCTGTCGGTCGACCGGCTCGAATGGGAGCACATCCAGCGCGTGCTGGCCGAGAACAACAACAATATTTCAGCGACCGCGCGCGCGCTGAACATGCATCGCCGCACGCTGCAGCGCAAGCTCGCGAAGAAGCCGGTGCGGCAGTAAGCGGCGCGCCGCGCGCCGTGATCGTCACGACGAGGCCGATTCCGTACGACGCGTGCCGCGGGATACGGCGCGCGATCGCGCAGGCGGACGGGCGGCGCATGGCTGCCTGCCGCCCGGCGCACCAATGAAAACGGGCGGCCCGCCGGGCCGCCCGTCTCGCATTCGACGCCGCGCGCGTTACAGCACGTAGCGCGACAGGTCTTCGTCCTGCGCCACTTCGCCGAGTGCGCGATCGACATACTTCGCGTCGATCGTCACGCATTCGCCCGCATGGTTGCCGGCCGAGAACGACACTTCCTCGAGCAGCTTCTCGATCACCGTGTACAGCCGGCGCGCACCGATGTTCTCGGTCTTCTCGTTGACCGAATAGGCAATCTCCGCAAGGCGGCGGATGCCGTCGTCGGCGAATTCGAGCTGCACGTCTTCGGTCGCGAGCAGCGCCTGGTACTGCTTGACGAGGCTTGCGTCGGTCGCGACGAGGATCGCTTCGAAGTCGTTCACCGACAGCGAGTCGAGCTCGACGCGGATCGGGAAGCGGCCCTGCAGTTCCGGAATCAGGTCGCTCGGCTTCGCGAGGTGGAACGCGCCGCTCGCGATGAACAGGATGTGATCGGTCTTCACCATCCCGTACTTCGTGTTGACCGTCGTGCCTTCGACGAGCGGCAGCAGGTCGCGCTGCACGCCCTGGCGCGACACTTCACCGCCGCTGCCTTCGTTGTTGCGCGACGTGATCTTGTCGATCTCGTCGAGGAACACGATGCCGTTCTGCTCGACGTTCTGCACCGCCTTCGTCTTCACTTCCTCGTCGTTGAGCATCTTCGCCGCTTCCTCGTCGGTCAGCAGCTTCAGCGCTTCCTTGATCTTCACCTTGCGGCGCTGCTTCTTGCCGCTGCCGAGGTTCGAGAACATCGAGCGGATCTGCTCGGTCATCTCTTCCATCCCCGGCGGCGCCATGATGTCCATGCCGGCCGACGGCTGCTCGAGGTCGAGCTCGACTTCCTTGTCGTCGAGCTGGCCTTCGCGCAGGCGCTTGCGGAACGTCTGGCGCGTCACGTTGTTGTCGTCGTTCGCGTGCTCGGCGTTGCCGCCGAAGCCCACCGCGCGCGGTTGCGGCAGCAGGATGTCGAGGATGCGGTCTTCCGCCTGGTCGGTCGCCTTGCTGCGCACCTTGCGCATCTCGGTTTCACGCGTCTGCTTGACCGAGATCTCGATCAGGTCGCGCACGATGCTGTCGACGTCGCGGCCGACGTAGCCGACTTCGGTGAACTTGGTCGCTTCGATCTTGATGAACGGCGCATCCGCGAGCTTCGCGAGGCGGCGTGCGATTTCGGTCTTGCCGACACCCGTCGGCCCGATCATCAGGATGTTCTTCGGCGTGATTTCCTGGCGCAGCGGGTCGGCGACCTGCTGGCGGCGCCAGCGGTTGCGCAGCGCGACCGCGACGGCCTTCTTCGCCTTCGCCTGGCCGATGATGTGCTTGTCGAGTTCCGAGACGATCTCGGCAGGGGTCATGGTGCTCATGGTGCGGTCCTTACTCGATCGTTTCGATGATGCGGTTGTGGTTCGTGTAGATGCACATGTCGCCGGCGATCTCGAGCGACTTCTCGACGATCTCGCGCGGCGACAGCTCGGTGTTCTCCGCGAGCGCGCGGGCTGCCGCCTGCGCATACGCACCGCCCGAGCCGATCGCGCAGATGCCTTCTTCGGGGTCGAGCACGTCGCCGTTGCCGGTGATGACGAGCGTGGTGGTGGCGTCGGCCGTGATCAGCATCGCCTCGAGGCGGCGCAGCATCCGGTCGGTTCGCCAGTCCTTCGCGAGCTCGACGGCCGCACGGGTCAGGTTGCCCTGGTGCTTCTCGAGCTTCGCCTCGAAGCGGTCGAGCAGCGAGAACGCATCGGCGGTGCCGCCCGCGAATCCGACCAGCACCTGGTTGTTGTAGATCCGCCGCACTTTCCGCGCGCCACCCTTCATGACGATGTTGCCGAGGGTTACCTGGCCGTCGCCGCCGAGCGCGACCTTGTCGCCGCGCCGGACCGAAACGATGGTCGTGCCGTGAAATTGCTCCATCTGCGTTCCTTGAGAAAAACGGGGAAGAGTCGGGGGGCGCGAGGCGCCGCCGCGTAACTCGCAGTGCGCCGGGAAGCGGCCCGGCGCGCATCCGTTTCATTTTAGGGCGGGCGCCGGGATATCAAGAGGCGGGGTGGGCAAATCGGCGGCCGGCGGGGAACCGGTGCCGGAAAAACAAAAAGCGCGCGGCAGGCCGCGCGCTTTCGGGAAGCAGCGTGTTTGAGCGGAACGCCGCTCGATCAGTCGCCGAACAGCTTCTGGCGCAGCTCGCGGCGCTCTTGCGCTTCGAGCGACAGCGTGGCGGTCGGACGCGCGAGCAGGCGCGGAATGCCGATCGGCTCGCCGGTTTCCTCGCACCAGCCGTAATCGCCGGAATCGATGCGGGCGAGCGACTGCTGAACCTTCTTGAGGAGCTTGCGTTCGCGATCGCGCGTACGCAGTTCGAGCGCGTGCTCTTCCTCGATCGTCGCGCGATCGGCGGGATCGGGCACGATCACCGTCTCGCGCAGGTTCTCGGTCGTCTGGCCTGCATTCTTGAGGATGTCCGCCTGCAACTGTTCGAGCCGATTTTTGAAGAAGGCGAGCTGATCCTCATTCATGTAATCCTTGTCGCTCATCTTCAGGATTTCGGCTTCGGTCAAGAGTTTCTTCGTCATCTGCTTGCTTCTTCAATGTGCGGCAAATCGATAGATATTGCCTGCACTTTGGGATTACCCGCAACCGCCCTTGCAATCATTTGCGATTTGCCGCCGCGGGGCCGAAAGCCTCTGGAAAACCGGTTCTCAAATACCAGGATAGGCCTGGCGCGGAGTTGCGCGCGCTGCGAACCGGTGTGCTGCGCGGCACATCGCATCGGCCGCGGCCGGGAGGCGGATTGGCGATCCGGCGCGGTTGCGATGCCCGGAAAACTGGTTCAGCAAGAACCGGGCCTGTTTGTTGCCGTACTCCAGCGGGCACGTATTGTAACTGAATCGCAAGCGGGCGCCGTATCGGGTCGATCCCCGTCGGCTGCGCCAATATCTAGAAAATATAACGCGCAAATCGCGAAAAAGCGATGACGGCGAAACCCTGCCCGAAAAGGGCGCCCCGCGGCCGCCGCAGCCGCCTGCGAGGCGGCCTCGCGGCGGCGTGTGCGGCGGTTGCCCGCGCGCGTCAGGCGAGGCAGGCGTCGAGGCCGTCGGTGATCAGGTCCTGCGGCAGATCGACGCCGATGAACACCATCTTGTTGGTCTTCTTCTCGACCGGCAGCCACTTCGACGCGAGGTCGCTGCCCATCATCTGGTGCACGCCCTGGAACACGACCTTGCGGTCGACGCCCTTCATGTACAGCACGCCCTTGTAGCGCAGCATCCGCTCGCCGTAGATCTGCAGGATGCCGCCGAGGAAGTCTTCCAGCTTGTTCGGGTCGAACGGACGGTCGTTGCGGTACACGAACGACTTGATCTTGTCGTCGTGGTGCGCGTGGTGGTGGTGGCCATGGCCATGGCCGTGGTCGTGATCGTGCGCGCATTGACCGTGATCGTGGTCGCAATTGGCGTGATCGTGATCATGGTCGTGATCGTGGTGGTGGTGCGCGTGATCGTCCTCGGCGAGGAAGTCGGGGTCGATCTCGAGCTTCGCGTTCAGGTTGAAGCCGCGCAGGTCGAAGATTTCCTTGATGTCCGCTTCGCCGAAGTTCACGACCTTGATCGCGGCCTTCGGGTTCATGTGCATCAGGCGATGCTTGAGGCCGGCCACCGTCTGGTCGTCGACCAGGTCCGACTTCGTGATGAACAGGCGATCGGCGAAGCCGACCTGGCGCTGCACGACTTCGTGCTCGTCGAGCTGCGCGTTCGCGTGCTTCGCGTCGACCAGCGTGATGACCGCGTCGAGCAGGAAATCGTCGGCGATCTCGCTGTCGATGAAGAAGGTTTGCGCGACCGGGCCCGGATTCGCGAGGCCGGTGGTTTCGATCACGATGCGGTCGAAGTCGAGCTTGCCTTCGCGCTTCTTCGCGGCGAGCTCGCCGAGCGTGCGCGCGAGGTCGCCGCGGATCGTGCAGCAGATGCAGCCGTTGCTCATCTGGATGATCTGCTCGTTCGAATCCTGGATGAGGATTTCGTTGTCGATGTTCTCTTCGCCGAACTCGTTCTCGATCACGGCGATCTTCATGCCGTGCTGTTCGTTCAGGATGCGCTTGAGCAGCGTCGTCTTGCCGCTGCCGAGGAAGCCGGTGAGGATGGTGACGGGAGTGGCCATGTCAATCGCCTGTGGTTCGTGAATCGGGGTCAAAACCAGGATGTGCGTCGCGCCCGGGGCTTTGCCAGCCGGGGCGCACAACCATCCATTGAAACATACCTGTCAAGCCCTCGCCCGTCGTCCGAACGACAGGCGGGAGCGAGGATCCGCCGGGCGCCCGGGTGCGGCCGGCGGACGGTTACGCGCGTAGATCGGGGCGATCAGACGATTTGCAACAGCAGGCCCTTCAGATATTCGCCTTCCGGGAAGGCCGCGAGCAGCGGGTGATCGACGCCCGCGCCGAGGCGCTTCAGGATGCGCGCGTCGACCTTCGCGTCGGCGGCCGCACCCGCGACGATCTTCTGGAACAGGTCCATGTCGATCGCGCCCGAGCACGAGTACGTGAACAGCAGGCCGCCCGGACGCAGCAGCTTGAAGCCGCTCAGGTTGATGTCCTTGTATGCGCGCGCCGCGCGATCGACGCTGTCGCGCGTCGGCGCAAACTTCGGCGGATCGAGCACGATCAGGTCGAAACGCTCGCCTTCGTCGACGAGGCGGCGCAGCGTCTTGAATGCGTCGGCGTCGAGCCAGGTCGCGCGTTCGGCGTCGAAGCCGTTGGCGACGACGTTCTGCTGCGCGAGCGCGAGCGCATCGCCCGACGAGTCGATCGACACGACGCGCTTCGCGCCGCCCTTGAGCGCGGCGAGCGAGAAGCCGCCCGTGTAGCAGAAGCAGTTCAGCACGTCGCGATCGGCCGCGTACTGCGCCACCAGCGCGCGGTTGTCGCGCTGGTCGACGTAGAAGCCCGTCTTGTGGCCGTTCGGCACGTCGACGTGATAGCGCACGCCGTTTTCGTTCGAGATCAGCGTCGCGGGCGGCGCGTCGCCGGCCAGCACGCCGGTCGTCTGTTCGAGCCCTTCCTTGTCGCGGATCGACACGTCCGAGCGCTCATAGACGTTCGGGCAGTCCGTGGCGCCGACGAGTGCCTTCACGATCGCGTCCTTCCACGCCTCGACGCCCGCGGCCATGAACTGGCAGACGAGCTGGCCGCGCGGCGCGGCGCCGGCTTCGGCGGTGTCCGCGACGTAGTAGTCGACGATCAGCCCCGGGAGCCCGTCGGCTTCACCGAACACGAGCCGCACCGCGCCCGTGCCCGACACCATCGTGGTGCGGTGCGCGACCGCGCGCTGCACGCGGCGCTTGAAGAATGCATGGTCGATCGGCTCGTTCTCGTCGAAGCTCCACACGCGCACGCGGATCTGCGATTGCGGGCTGTACGCGCCGCGCGCGAGGAAGCGGCCGTCGTGCGCGCGCACGATCACGGTCGCGCCGGGCGCAGGCTTGCCGTCGACGCGGTCGATCGCATTGGCGTAGATCCACGGATGGCGGCGCAGCAGCGATTTTTCCTTGGACGGCTTGAGGGTGACGGTTTGCATGATGAGATCGAAATGGGCCGTGCGCGCAGCCGGCCGTGGCCGGTCGCCGCGCGCGGCGGGTAACACGGGACGCGCGTCAGTCGCGCTTCTTCGCGCGCGGGTGCGCGCTGTCGTAAATCTTCGCGAGATGCTGGAAGTCGAGCGACGTATAGACCTGCGTCGCTGAGACGCTCGCGTGGCCGAGCAGCTCCTGCACCGCGCGCAGGTCGCCGCTCGACTGCAGCACGTGCGTCGCGAACGAGTGGCGCAGCACGTGCGGATGGACGTTGGCGGGGATGCCCGCGGTGAGCGCCGCGCGCTTCACGCGCTCGCGCACGACGCCCGGCGACATCCGGTTGCCGCGCACGGACACGAACAGCGGATGCGGATCGTGCTTCACGAATTCGCCGCGCACCGCGAGCCATGCGTTCAGCGCGTCGATCGCCTTGCGGCCGACCGGCACCTTGCGCTCCTTGTTGCCCTTGCCGCGCACGGTGACTTCGGCTTCGGCGAGGTCGAGCCAGCCGGTCGAGCGGTAGCCGTCGGCGTGCGTGTACATCACGTCGAGCCCGATCAGCTCGGCGAGGCGCAGCCCCGACGAATAGAACAGCTCGAGGATCGCGTGATCGCGGATGCCTTCGGTCGTGTTGGCGAGCGGCGCGTCCATCAACGCGGAAGCATCGTCGACCGACAGCGCCTTCGGCAAGGTCTTCGCGCGTTTCGGCGCGCGCACCGCGGCGACCGGGTTCGCGGGCATCTCGACGCGCTGCGCGAACCAGCGGTAGAACGCGCGCCACGCGGACAGCCGGTGCGAGATCGACCGGGCGGACAGCCCGCCCGAATGTGCCCGCGCGACCGCGCCGCGCATGTCGGCGGCCGTCAGCGCTTCGAGCGGCCGGCCGTTCGCGAGCTTCTTCAGCTCGTCGAGTTCGTGCGTGTAGCCGCGCAGCGTGTGTTCCGACAGCTGCCTGACGTGCTTCAGGTTCGACAGGTAGGCGGCGATCGGATCGTCTGTCATCGCGTGCGGCAGGATCAGTGCGGCAGCAGGCGCGTGAGCGCGGCGCTCGCGAGCGTCGCGATCTGCGCGAGGAAGTCGGTGGCCATCCCGTCGTGGAAGCGGCGCGGGTCGGGCGAGCCGAGCACGAGCAGGCCGAACGCGGGCGCATCGTTGCCGGCGAGCGGCGCACGCAGCGCGAGCAGCGCGACCGATGCGGCCGAGCCGTCGCCGGCGGACGACGCGGCTTCCGCGCCTTCCGCCGCATGCGCGGCCGGCGCGGCGATCGCGGGCGCGAGCCACTGCGCGGCCTCGAAGCCCGTGTTCGCACCGCAGTACGGCGTCGACAGCCCGTTCGTGAACAGGCGCACTTCCTCGCCGACCTGGCGCGCGAAGTCGGCTTGCGAGTAGGTGTCGGCGACATCCCACACGCGCAGCGCCGTCTGCGGCACGTCGAAGACTTCGGCGATGCCGTCGGCGATCGTGCGCGGCAACGCGTACGGATCGCGTTCCGCGATCACGCGTGCCGTCCAGCGGCTGAACTTCGCGGACAGGCTGTCGTTCTCGTGGCCGTAGCGCACGAGTTCGGCGAGCCGGCGCTCGAGATGCTTGTTCTTGTCGCGCAGCATCTCCATCTGCCGCTCCTGCAGCGAGATCGCGGCCTTGCCGTGCGGGTTCGCGAGGCGGATCGTCGCGAGCAGTTCGGCGTGCTGCGCGAAGAATTCGGGGTTGGCGAGCAGGTAGTCGGCGACTTCGCGATCGTTCATGTGGCGGGAGCGTTCAGTTATCAAGGACGTTGCAGGGTCAGGCGGGCAGGTCGATCTCGCCTTCGAACACGGTCGTGGCGGGCCCGGCCATCATCAGTGCGGCGGCTTCGTCGCGCGCGCCGTCCCAGCTGATCGTCAGCGTGCCGCCGTGCGTGTGCACGGTCACCGGCGAATCGAGCAGGCCGCGCCGGATGCCGGCCGCGACCGCCGCGCATGCGCCGGTGCCGCACGCGAGCGTCTCGCCCGCCGCGCGTTCGTACACGCGCAGCTTCACTTCGCTGCGCGACACGATCTGCATGAAGCCGGCGTTCACGCGCTCCGGGAAGCGCGCGTGGTGCTCGATCAGCGGGCCTTCTTCCAGCACCGGATACGCTTCGGCATCGTCGACGACCTGCACCGCGTGCGGGTTGCCCATCGTCACCGTCGAGATCCAGCGCGTCGCCCCGCCGACGTCGAGCGGCCACAGCGTGTCGCGACCCTCGGCGCGGCCGTCGAGGCCCGCTGCGTCGAACGGCACCTGCGCCGGCGTGAACACGGGCGCACCCATGTCGACGACGACTTCGCCGTTGTCCTGCATCGTCAGCGTGATCAGGCCCTTCATCACCTGCACGCGCACGCTGCGCTTGTCGGTCAGGCCGCGGTCGCTGACGAACTTCACGAAGCAGCGCGCGCCGTTGCCGCAGTGTTCGACCTCGCCGCCGTCGCAATTGAAGATCCGGTACTTGAAATCGACGCCGTCGACGGTCGGTTTCTCGACGAGCAGCAGCTGGTCGGCGCCGATGCCGAAGTGACGATTGGCGAGCGCACGCACCTGCGCTTCGGTGAGCGGCGGCAACGCGCGCGAATAGCCGTCGAGCACGACGAAGTCGTTGCCCGCGCCGTGCATCTTGGTGAACGAGAGTTTCACTGGGTCCGGATTTCCATGGCGAACAAGGCGGTCAGCGCGGCGTGCCGGGCGGCCTCGTTCGCCGTGCTGATCTCAACCGCAAATGATACATGCAGCCGACAGGGGCGTCCTGCGCGGGTGGGGGCGAAATGGGGCGCATCTGTCGATCGGTCGACTGGTCGCGTGTGCGACAGGCGGGCAGATTGATGCGGTGTGACGGGCCTGTCGTGGTGCCAGCAGGGTTCGGCGAAAACACGGGATGGCGTGGACGCGTACCTTCGTACAGGTCAAATTGACAAGGCAATCAAGCGATTCGTATAGTGTGGCTATACGCATGGGCCATGCTGTCGGCATCGCGACTCGAATGTGGGAGATCCATGATCAAGTCGTGGCAGCACAAGGGGCTGGAAGCGTTTTTCACGAGCGGGAACAAGGCCGGCATCCGGCCCGACCATGCGCCAAGGTTACGACGCCAGCTTGCACGTCTCGACGTCGCGAGCCGGCCGCTCGACATGAACGTGCCGGGCTGGCGGTTTCACGGCCTTGCCCGTGGACTGGACGGCCATTTCGCGGTGAGCGTGAGCAGCAACTGGCGTCTGACGTTCAGTTTCGACGGCGCCGATGCCGTCCTGGTCGATTACCAGGACTACCACTGAGGTGATTCAAGCGATGACTCGCATCTTCAATCCGCCGCATCCGGGCGAAGCGCTGCGCGACGACGTGCTGCCGGCGTTCGGCCTGACCGTCACCGAGGCCGCGGCGCAACTCGGCGTCACGCGTGCGGCGTTGTCGCGCATTCTGCATGGTCATGCGGGGATCTCGCCGGAAATGGCGTTGCGCATCGAGGCGTGGCTTGGCGAGGAGAACGGCGGTCGCGCGGATCTGTGGCTCGCCCAGCAATCCGCTTACGACTTGTGGCAGGCGCGCGCGAAAGGCGTGCCCAAGATAGCGAGAGCGCGGGCACGCACGTGAACGCGCCCGCGAGCATGGCTCAGTACAGGCTCGGCTCGCCGTTCGGGCGCGTCTTGAAGCGCTTGTGGACCCAATAGTATTGCTCGGGCAGCAGCGGGATCTGTTCCTCGAGGAATTCATTCATCCGCCGCGCGTCGAGATCGTCGTCGCCGGTCGGGTAGTGATCCCACGGCTTGAATACCTTCAGACGGTAGCCCTTGTAGTTCGGCAGCACCTCGCCGATGAACGGCACGACCTGCGCGCGGCCCGTCTTCGCGAGCCGGCCGACCGCCGTCAGCGTGCACGCGGGCACGCCGAAGAACGGCACGAACGTCGAATTGCGCAGCCCGTAGTCCATGTCGGCGCCGAGCATCACCGGTTTGCGATCGCGCAGCCAGCGCAGCACGACGCGCGCGCTGTCCGCGCGGCCGACCATCTCGGCGTCGAAACGCCCGCGCGCCTTCTTCGCCTCTTCCTCGAGCACCGCGTTCGAGAACGGCTGGTAGAGCGACCCGCAGCGGCGATGCAGCGAACGGTTCAGCCAGATCGAGCCGGCCTCGATGCCGACGAAATGCAGGCCGAGGAACAGCGTCGGCGGCAGGTCCGGATCGTCGAGGTCGACCGCGCTGTCGACCTGGATCAGCTTCGCGAGCTTTTTCTCCGAGCCGAACCACTGCACGCTGCGTTCGACGTAGCTGCGGATCGCATGGCGGAAATGCTGCCCGGCAATTTCCTCGCGGCGTTCGTCGCTCCAGTCAGGGAAGCAGAGTTTCAGATTGGTGTGTACGATGCGCTTTCGCCGGCTGGGGATCTTGTAGAGCAGCCAGCCGAGACCATCGCCGAACCGTGCGGTCAGGCCGTACGGCAACAGGGCGAGCAGTTTCAGCAAGCCAATGGCGAGGTGCGTGGCTAGACGACCTAGCATGCGAAACCTCCGTGGGACCGGCTGGCCGGCGCTTTGCAAACAGGGTGGTGAGACAGCGGAAGATGCAGCACGGGCGGCGCTCTGTGACAATTCAGGAAAGCCGCTATAATACGGGCTTCGCCGAGTTAACTGACAACTTGCGGGGCGAAGCCGGTTAGCGTGACACGCGCTGCCCGGTCCTGGTAATCCGCTAAAGCGTCGCCGCTTCAGGCCCAACGAAGCTGGCTACGTGAAACCAACCGTAACCACACAGGAGCCTGAAAAAGTGGCAAACGATTATCTCTTCACGTCCGAATCCGTCTCTGAAGGCCATCCGGACAAAGTCGCGGACCAAATCTCGGACGCGATCCTCGATGCCATCCTCGAGCAGGACAAGTATTCCCGCGTAGCGGCGGAAACGCTGTGCAACACGGGTCTCGTCGTGCTGGCCGGTGAAATCACCACGACGGCCAACATCGACTACATCCAGATCGCGCGCGACACGATCAAGCGCATCGGCTACGACAACACCGACTACGGCATCGACTACAAGGGTTGCGCGGTGCTCGTCGCGTACGACAAGCAGTCGCCGGACATCGCCCAGGGCGTCGATCGTGCACACGACGACAACCTCGACCAGGGCGCGGGCGACCAGGGTCTGATGTTCGGTTACGCGTGCGATGAAACGCCGGAACTGATGCCGCTGCCGATCTACCTGTCGCATCGCCTCGTCGAGCGCCAGGCCAGCCTGCGCCGCGACGGCCGCCTGCAATGGCTGCGCCCGGACGCGAAGTCGCAGGTGACGGTTCGCTACGTCGACGGCAAGCCCGATTCGATCGACACCGTCGTGCTGTCGACGCAGCACGCACCGGACATCGAGCTGCCGGCGCTGCGCGAAGCCGTGATCGAGGAAATCATCAAGCCGACGCTGCCGGCCGACCTGATCAAGGGCGACATCAAGTTCCTGGTGAACCCGACCGGCCGGTTCGTGATCGGTGGCCCGCAGGGCGACTGCGGCCTGACCGGCCGCAAGATCATCGTCGACACGTACGGCGGTGCCGCACCGCACGGCGGCGGCGCGTTCTCGGGCAAGGATCCGTCGAAGGTCGACCGTTCGGCTGCATACGCAGGCCGCTACGTCGCGAAGAACATCGTCGCCGCCGGCCTCGCGTCGCGCGCGCTGATCCAGGTGTCGTACGCGATCGGCGTGGCCGAGCCGACCTCGGTGATGGTCAACACGTTCGGCACGGGCCGCGTGTCGGATGCGGTGATCACGAAGCTCGTGCGCGAGCATTTCGACCTGCGTCCGAAGGGCATCATCAAGATGCTCGACCTGCTGCGCCCGATCTACGAGAAGACCGCTGCTTACGGCCACTTCGGCCGCGAAGAGCCGGAATTCTCGTGGGAAGCGACCGACAAGGCGCTCGCCCTGGCCGAAGCGGCCGGCGTCGAGCCGACGGCACGCGTCGCGTAAGCGTCGTTCGCCTCAAATGAAAAACCCCGGCATTGCCGGGGTTTTTTTATGCGTTCCGATCGCCGTGGCGATCGGGCAACGGCACGGGCAGCGGCGCGACGGCGATCGTCGCGCGGCGGTGCCCGCCGGCGTGTGCTCAGCGCGCGCCGAACCCGAACCAGCCGTTGCTGGCCGCGAGGCGGCGCGGGCGGTTGACGCGGCGCTGCGGGCCGAGCGTGCGGCGCAGCGCGAGCGCGCGCAGCGACGACGGCTTCTGCAGCAGCGAGCGCAGGCCGGCACGGCGCGAGAATGCCTGCGTGCTCATCATCGAGAAAAATGCGTGGAACCACGCACGGATGCCGTCCAGCCGGCTATGGGCGGGCGTGCGCTCGGCCAGCGCCTGCGTGCGTGTGCGGTGATGGCGCAGCGAGCGGGCAGGAGCGGGCGGCACGACGCGCTTCGCAGCGCGGCTGAGACGGGAAGTCAGACGGAATGGCATGTGAACGATGCTTCGCTTGTATGGATGGCGCCCTTGGGAGCGCACTGGTATGAACGGCCTCGGATTGCGCAACGGATCTTACCGAAACCCGCTGCGCGCCGCGCCCGCCAGAATTGACAGGCCGCGACAGGCTACAGGGGATTCATGACGGGCAAAAGTCGCGATAAACCCTTGTGCCACAAGGCGTGTGCCGCATACCGCCTGTCGCTGAGGCCGGCGCCGCGCCGCACAGTTCCCTTGAGCCGGATCAAATTCGCGATTGGCATGCCCCTGCGCACGACAATGGTGCTGTTCGCGGCATCCGGCGCCGATTTACAATCGTCACATTCACACAATAAGCGTCTGGCATCCCATGTCGTCTCCATTGCAGTCGGAATCGATCCGCGCGCAAGTCGCGGAATTGCGCGAGCGCGGCTTCGTCGTCGCGCGTGGCCTCGTCAGCGACGAGCAGTGCGCGGCGCTCAGGCAGGTCGCGGAGCGCCAGTTGCGGGAGGCGGCCGAGCCGATCGAGTTCGAGGCGGACCTGCGCTATCCGGGCGCGCCCGAGTCCAAGCATGCGCCGGGCGGGCATACGGTGCGGCGGCTGCTCGACGCGTACTCGCGTGATCCGGCCTTCGCCGAGCGTGCGATCGCACCCGAAATCGGCGCGTGGATGCGCGAGTATTTCGGCGAAGAGCCGGTGCTGTCGCGCGCGCATCACAACTGCATGATGACCAAGCATCCCGCGTACGGCAGCCTGACCGGCTGGCATCGCGATTTCCGCTACTGGTCGTTCGAGCGTCCGGACATGGTGTCGGTGTGGCTCGCGCTCGGGCCGGAAACGAACGAGAACGGCGCACTGTGGCTCGTACCGGGGTCGCACACGGCCGAATTCGGGCCTGAAGCGTTCGACGATGCGAAGTTCTTCCGCAGTGACCTGCCGGAGAACCAGAAGATGATCGCTGCGGCCACGTGCCCGTCGCTGCAGACGGGCGACGTCGTGTTCTTCCACAGCAACACGCTGCATTCGGCCGGGCAGAACCGTTCCAACCAGGTGAAGTTCTCGCTCGTGTATACGTATCACGGCGCGAGCAACCGGCCGGTGCCCGGCACGCGCTCGGCATCGAAATCGGAAGTGCCGTTCTAGGCGCGCAGCGGGCGGCCTTCAAGGCTGCGGTGATGACGCGATGCAGCGCATTGCGGATGCATGGAACAACGGGCGGCCTGGCCGCCCGTTTCGTTTGGCGCGGCCCGAGCGTATGACGCGGGCCGTGCGTGCATCGCGCGGCTGGCGCTCAGCGCTTGCCGCCCGGCATCGCGAGGCCGATCAGGCCGATGAACGATGCGACGGCGCCGCCCACGATCAGCAGGATCGTCTTCGTCGCGGGCGAACCGGTGAAGAAGCGCGACACGTTGTCGTTGATCGAATGGAACGACTGGCCGCCGAAATACAGCAGCACGACGCCGCCGACGAGCAGCGCAACCGAGATGACCCGGGACATACCAACCTCGCAGAAACGGTGATTCGAGACGCCGCAGTGTAGGCGACGGCCGCGGCCGCGTCCATCGTCGCGCCGGCGAGCGCGTTCCGGCCGCTTTCGCTACCATAGTCGTCGTATGACTCCTTCGCCGCCGCCGCGCCCCAAGCGCGGCCGGCGCGCGTCCCTTCTCCCGATGTCCTGACGGAACCGACTCATGGCCTACGAAGCAGCTTCCGAACGTTATGCCGACATGCAATACCGCACCTGCGGCAAATCCGGGCTCAAACTGCCCGCGCTGTCGCTCGGCCTGTGGCACAACTTCGGCGACTCGACGCCGATCTCGACGCAGCGCGACATCCTGCGCACCGCGTTCGACCTCGGCATCAACCACTTCGACCTCGCGAACAACTACGGGCCGCCGTACGGCAGCGCGGAAACCAACTTCGGCCGGTTGCTGAAGGAAGATTTCCGGCCGTATCGCGACGAGCTGCTGATCTCGACCAAGGCCGGCTGGGACATGTGGCCGGGGCCGTACGGCAGCGGCGGCGGGTCGCGCAAGTACGTGCTCGCGAGCCTCGACCAGAGCCTGCAGCGGATGGGGCTCGACTACGTCGACATCTTCTATTCGCACCGCTTCGACGCGCACACGCCGCTCGAGGAAACGGCGGGCGCGCTCGCGTCGGCCGTGCAGCAGGGCAAGGCGCTCTACATCGGCATTTCGTCGTACTCGGCGGCGAAGACGCGCGAGATGGCCGAGCTGCTCGCGCAGTACAAGGTGCCGCTGCTGATCCACCAGCCGTCGTACAACCTGCTGAATCGCTGGGTCGAAACCGAACTGCTCGGCACGCTCGACGAGATCGGCACGGGCAGCATTGCGTTCACGCCGCTCGCGCAGGGGCTGCTCACGTCGAAGTACCTGAACGGTGTGCCGGCCGACGCGCGCGTGAACAAGCCGGGCGGCGGCTCGCTGAAGCAGGATCACCTGAGCGCGGACAACCTCGACCATGTGCGCAAGCTCAACGCGATCGCCGAACGGCGCGGGCAGAGCCTCGCGCAGATGGCGCTCGCCTGGGTGTTGCGCAACGGCCGCGTGACGTCCGCGCTGATCGGCGCGAGCCGCGCGGAGCAGGTGCGTGAAAACGTCGGCGCGCTGAAGAACCTCGAATTCTCGGCGGAAGAGCTCGCGGAGATCGATCGTTACGCGACGGAAGGCGGCATCAATCTGTGGGAAAAGCCGTCCACCGATCAGGCGATCTGACCGGCAGTCGATACGGCATGCGAAACATCGCGTGCCGTATTGATGGCTTGCGCGCGGCACATCGCATCGCTGCAGTGCAGCGATGCAGGTCACGCACGGGTGGTGCGCCGCTAGATCAGCGCAGGCAGGCCTTCGACGAGCAATACCGCGACGCCGACGCCGAGAATGACGCCCAGCACGCGCAGCAGGTTATGGCGGAATTCGGTTGCGCACGGCACCGCGCCGAGAAATAGCGCTCCGGCCAGCGCCATCGGAATCAACAGGATGAAGTCGCCGATCGTGAAGTAGGTCGTCATGCGTGTCTCCAAGGTCGACCGGAGCGGGCGCGTGCGCGCTTGCTCCGGCCCCATGCCGGGTGTTTCTAGTCTTGGTCCGGCCCGATTGCGAGCGGGGCGGTCAATTCGAGTATAGGCAACCGGCAGCGCTTTTCGCTATCCGAACCATTAAAAATCAGCGGAAAGCCCCGTGAATCGCGCACTTTTCCCGCAAGTTAGACGAACGCCTTGCGCGTATCTTTCTCGCGCCTTTCGATTTTTGCGGATTCGTCGTATGTGTCCGATGCGTGCCGCCGCCCCCGCGGGCGCGGCGGCACGCCCGCTCATGCGCGGTCGGGTTGCACGCGGGCGGCCGGCCCGCGGAACACGAGCGCGAGCCCCGCGATGATCGCGCCCATGCCGGCGAGCGCGAGCGGCTCGGGCCGGTTGCCGAGCCACGCGGCATCCATCAGCGTGGTGACGACGGGCACGAGATAGAACAGGCTCGTCACGTTGACGAGATCGCCGCGCTGCATCAACTGGTAGAACAGCAGTTGCGCGATCACCGAAATCACGATGCCGAGCCACAGCAGCGGGATCACGAAGGCCCAGCTCAGGTCGAACGACACCGGCCGGAACGGCACGATCGCCACGCACAGCGCGAGGCCGATCGCATTCTGCAGCGGCAGCACGTCGGCGGGCGCCGCACGTACGCGTTTTTGCAGCAGCGAGCCGGCGGTCAGCGCGACGAGCGCGGTGAGCGCGCACGCGATGCCCGCGAGTGACAGGCCGCCGTCTCCTGTGCCGCGGAACACGACGAGCGCGAGACCGGCCAGCGACAGCGCGAGCCCCGCGATGCGCATGGGCTGCCAGCGCCGCTCGACGATCGCGAGCGTGAGGATCGGCTGTACGCCGAGGATCGTCGCGAGCACGCCCGGCGCGATCCCGCGTTCGAGCGCGAGCAGGTAGAAGATCGAATAGCCGCCCATCATCAGCAAGCCGGTCAGCGCGGCCATGCGCCGTTCGCCGCGCGGCGGCAGCCAGCGCTTGCGCAGGAAGGCCAGCCCGAGCAGCACGAGCGATGCCAGTGCGAAACGTGCGGTGAGAAAGACGAACGCGGACGCGTGACGCAGCCCGAGTTCAGCGAAGATCGCGCCGCTGCTCCACAGCAGCACGAAGAGCGACGTCGCGCCGTGCGCGGCGAGCGCGCGTTTGAACGAAACCATGTGAATCCACCTGTCGAACGGATCGGAATGTTCCATCCGCGCGCGCAGCAGCACGCCGTGCGTCACGACGCACGAATGCGGGCCTGCGGGCGAATGGAAGACGAAACGAAAAGCCGGCTGGTCAGCCGGCGCGTACCGCCGGAGGGGGCGGCGCGGCGCCGACGAGCGGCGGTGCGACAGGAGGAGGAAGGACCGACGGATGCGCGCACGCCTGCGGCCGCGAGTCGAACTGCGGTCGGGATTTTGCGAGGGCGGACGTGAGCGGATGCATCGTGTCGGAATGCGCTTGAACGCGAATGAGCATCAAAGGTACCGCAAGGCCTGCATCGGATGCAACACAAGTCGGTGGCGCATCGCATGGCGAAGGTCGGAGGGCGATGCGTGGGCACCGTTGCTGTGCGGGCTGCGTTCGAGGCAGGGGGAAGGTGATGACGGTGTCGCGTGATTCGGCAATCGCAGTCGCGCGAAATTGCCTGGTGACCCGATACCGGATTCACGGTGCACCTGGGGCGTCCGTCACGTACGCGCCGCGGTGATGCCGGGGATTCGGCGGCCAGTCACATTCGACAGGGTATGATGGGGGTAACCGGGCGGGCAAGCGTCTACCCCGGCGCAGTGGTTGATTGGAGACATTCGACGAATTCGCGGCACTTCGCCTGCTTCTTCTTCTTTTCGTGCTTCGATAAACCGTGAACAATGGGATTACGCGCAACGCTCCGACGAGAGCGCGCGGATCGTGCATTTGCCGGCCCCCAGCGGGCCGGGTTTCAAGATTCAAGAGTGGGGAACCATCATGCATGTCGGGTCGATTGTCTGCACTACCCATATCGCGGTGCCGAAGGGCGCGCGCGGCATCGTCCAGCGCGTCCTGGGCGACATGGCCATGGTGACCTGGTACGCAGGCGTACCGGGCGAGTCCAAGGAACTCAACACCGAGCCGTTCTTTCTCGAGGACCTGATCGATACCGGCGAATCCGTGCTGCCGGCCGGCGCGGCGCTTCACTAAGCGCCATCATCGCACCGGGCGCTCGTCTTTCAGCCCGGCTGGCGGCACAATGCGGGGCATGAAAGACGTCACTTCCGCTCCCGCTTCTCCCGCCGGCCCGCCGTTCGCCGGACTCACGCCCGAGTGCGTGCTCGACGCGCTCGACAGCGTGCTGATACCGGCCGGCCTGCGCACCGACGGGCGCCTGCTCGCGCTCAACAGCTACGAAAACCGCGTCTATCAGGTCGGTATCGAAGACGGCCCGCCGGTCGTCGCGAAGTTCTACCGTCCGGCACGCTGGTCGGACGAAGCGATCCTCGAAGAGCACGCGTTCGTCGCCGAACTCGCCGCGCGCGAGATTCCGGCGGTGCCCGCGCGCACCTTCGACGGCCGCACGCTGCACGCGTTCGACGGCTTCCGTTTCTCGATCTTCGAGCGGCGCGGCGGCCGCGCGCCCGATCTCGATCGCAGCGACACGCTCGAATGGCTCGGCCGCTTCATCGGCCGGATCCATGCGGTCGGCGCGACGCAGCCGTATGTCGCGCGCCCCGTGCTCGACATCAGGACGTTCGGCTATGAGCCGCGCGACTACCTGCTCGCGCACGATTTCATTCCGGACGATGTGCGGCCCGCATACGAGACGGCCGTGAACCTCGCGCTCGAAGGCGTCGAGGCCGCGTTCGAGCGGGCGGGCGAGATCCGTCTGCTGCGCACGCACGGCGACTGTCATCCGAGCAACGTGCTGTGGACCGATGCCGGCCCGCATTTCGTCGATTTCGACGACAGCCGGATGGCGCCCGCGATCCAGGATCTGTGGCTGCTGCTGCCGGGCGATCGCGAAGGCGCGTCGCGTGCGCTCGCGGACCTGCTGGCCGGCTACGAGGATTTCTGCGAATTCGAGCCGCGCGAGCTGCATCTCGTCGAAGCGCTGCGCACGCTGCGGCTGATCCACTACGCCGCATGGCTCGCGCGGCGCTGGGACGATCCCGCATTTCCGGCCGCGTTCCCGTGGTTCAACACGCATCGTTACTGGGAAGCGCGCGTGCTCGAGTTGCGCGAGCAGATCGGCGCGATGCAGGAAGGGCCGCTCTGGCCCGTGTGACGGCGCGCGCGGCACCCTCGCCGCGCGGCAGGCATGTGCGGGCCGCGGCGCGATGCGCGCGGCCCGTTTCCGTTTCGCCTAGAACTTCAGCATCAGCTTGATCAGTGCGGCGAAGCGCTTGCCGTACGGCGGCGCGAGCAGGTTGCGCGCGTTCAGGCGCGCCTGCGTGAGCACCGGCTTCATCTTCGAGAACGTCACGAAGCCGTCGTAGCCGTGATAGGCGCCCATGCCGCTCGCCCCGACCCCACCAAACGGCAAACTGCCGCATGCGATGTGCATCAGCGTTTCGTTGACCGTGACGCCGCCCGAGATCGTTTCGCGCATCACGCGGTCGATCGTGCCGCCGTCCTCGTCGAACAGGTAGAGCGCGAGCGGACGCGGGCGTGCATTCACGTAGGCGATCGCTTCGTCGAGCCGTTCGTACGGCACGAGCGGCAGCAGCGGCCCGAAGATTTCCTCCTGCATCAGTTGCGACGCGGCCGGCACCTGCGTGACCGCGCACGGCACGAAGCGGCGCGATGCGGGATCGGATTGCGCGTCGGACAGCGGATGCAGTTGCGCGCCGGCCGCCTGCGCGTCGCTCGCGAGCTGCTGCAGCCGCGCGTAATGGCGCGGCGACACGATCGTCGTGTAGTCGCCGTTGGCGGACAGGTCGGGATACATCTTCGCGAACCGGGCGCGTGCGCGCTCGATGAACGCGGCTTCCATGCCGCGCGGCAGCAGCACGTAGTCGGGCGCGATGCAGGTCTGGCCCGCGTTCAGCGTCTTGCCCGCGACGATCGCGTCGACCGCTGCATCGAAGCGCGCGTTCGGGCCGACGATCGCCGGCGACTTGCCGCCGAGTTCGAGCGTGACGGGCGTGAGGTTGTCGGCGGCTGCGCGCATCACGTGGCGGCCGACGTGCGTCGAGCCGGTGAACAGCAGGTGATCGAACGGCAGCCCGCTGAACGCGGCGCCCACTTCCGCATCGCCGTTCACGACCGCGACGTGGTCGCGCGTGAAGGTCTTGGCAATGAGCTGCTCGAACAGCGCCGACGTGCGCGGCGTCAGTTCGGACATCTTGATGATCGCGCGGTTGCCGGCCGCGAGCGCGCAGATCAGCGGGCCGGCCGCGAGCAGCACCGGATAGTTCCACGGCACGACGATGCCGACCACGCCGAGCGGCTGCGGCATCACCTTCGCGCGCGCCGGGCGCAGCCACTTGTTCATCGGCTTGCGCATCGGCTTCATCCAGCGCTTGCCGTGCTTGAGCGCGTCGTCGATCTCTTCCTTCGCCATCCAGATTTCCGACAGCAGCACTTCCTGCTTCGCGCGATGACCGAAGTCGGCTCTGATCGCTTCGGCGAGGGCATCCGCATGGTCGATCAGCATCGTGCGCAGCGCGCGCAGGTGCTGCACGCGCGTTTCCCATGCCGGATACGGCGCGCGCAGGTACGCCGCGCGCTGGTCGCGCAGCAGCGCCGTCAGCGCATCGACCGACGGCAGGGCTTGCGGGGCCAGTTCGGGCAGGTCGTTCTTCATGTCGTCTCCTCCAGTTGGACCAGGCGGGTCGGCCGGCCGTCACGCCGCATGCGCACGCTCGGCGAGCGCGGCGACGCGGATCGGGGTGGTGCGGGTCGCGCGGCACGGGGCCGGATGCGACGTGTGCTCGAAAACCGGTTGAAGCGTGCAGCGGGCGTCGCATCCGCGCGACGGTGTGTGCATCCGGAAACTGCTTTGTGGCGCATGCATGTGCGGCGCGATGTGACTGCCGACAGGCACGCGTCGCTGCGCCGTGAGCGCCTGCCGGTGCGCCGAAGCGGGGCAGCGCGACAGGTCAGTCAAATCGTGCCGCAGTGCACCGTGCCGCTGCGGCGGCAAACCATCCAAACGGTCGGCGACGACACGTGCCGTTCGATTTCGACCGACTGCGCGCATGACGTTAAGCATCCCCGCGCGGGCAGCCGTTTGAAATGAAATGCGGGCTGCGCGCATCGCATCCGGACCACCCGGTCGGCACGCGGCCTGCAGAACCTGGCGCTGCATCGTCGTCACTCCCGTTGCGCGACGGATCGGCTTCTCGTGGCCGGCGCGTCGCGCCAAGCGAATCGATACATCTTAAATTTAGTTCACGCGAGCGTTTAGAGGAATCGCTCTTGAATCGGCGCGCCGCGCGCGCGACGGCCATTCCTACAATGCCCGAACATTACAAGAGGGGACGCGGTCGCGCGGCGGTGCCGGGCGCCTTCCATGACACGACGGAGACGTGACATGCAATACGACTACATCATCGTCGGCGGCGGTTCGGGCGGGTCGAGCCTCGCAGGCCGTCTCGCCGATGCCTGCCCCGACGCGACGATCGCGCTGATCGAGGCCGGCTCGCATACGGAGCGCAACCTGCTCGTCAACATGCCCGTCGGCATCGCGGCGCTGGTGCCGTTCAAGCTCGGCACGAACTACGGCTACGAGACGGTGCCGCAGCCGGGCCTCGGCGGGCGGCGCGGCTATCAGCCGCGCGGGCGCGGGATGGGTGGCTCGAGCGCGATCAACGCGATGATCTACACGCGCGGCCACCCGGGCGACTACGACGAATGGGCGCAGCTCGGCGCGACCGGCTGGGGGTGGCAGGACGTGCTGCCGTATTTCCGCCGGGCGGAAGGCAACCAACGCGGCGCCGATGCGTGGCACGGCGCGGACGGCCCGCTCACGGTGTCGGATCTGCGCTTTCGCAATCCGTTCTCCGAACGATTCATCCAGGCGGCGCACGCGGCCGGCTATCCGCTGAACGACGACTTCAACGGCGCGACGCAGGAAGGCGTCGGCTTCTACCAGGTCACGCACCGCGATGGCTCGCGCTGCAGCGTCGCCCGCGCGTATATCTACGGCCGCAACCGGCCGAACCTGCATGTGATCACCGATGCGACGGTGCTGCGCGTCACGTTCGACGGCAAGCGCGCGGCCGGCGTCGCGATCGCGCGCAACGGGCGCGTCGAGACGCTCGACGCGCGCGCGGAAGTGGTCCTGTCGGCCGGTGCGTTCAATTCGCCGCAACTGCTGATGTGCTCGGGGATCGGCCCGGCGGAGCAGCTGCGCCGGCACGGGATCGCGGTCGTGCAGGATGCGCCGGACGTCGGCACGAACCTGATCGACCATATCGATTTCATCATCAATACGCGCGTGAATTCATCGGAACTGGTCGGCGTGTGCGTGCGCGGGATCGCGAAGATGACGCCCGCGCTCGCGCGCTATTTCTCGAGCCGCACCGGGATGATGACGAGCAACGTCGCGGAGGCCGGCGGCTTCATCAAGAGCGATCCGTCGCTCGAGCGTCCCGATCTGCAACTGCACTTCTGCACGGCGCTCGTGGACGACCACAACCGCAAGATGCACTGGGGTTTCGGCTATTCGCTGCACGTGTGCGCACTGCGGCCGTTCAGCCGCGGCACGGTGGCGCTCGCGAGCGGCGATGCGCGCGACGCACCGCTGATCGATCCGCGCTTCTTCAGCGATTCGCGCGATCTCGACCTGCTCGTGCGCGGCACGCAGGCGATGCGCAGGATCCTGTCGCAGGCGCCGCTCGCGTCGCAGGGCGGGCGCGAGCTGTACACGCGGGCCGACCAGAGCGAAGCGGAACTGCGCAAGACGATCGTCGAGCATGCCGACACGATCTACCACCCGGTCGGCACCTGCCGGATGGGCTCGGACGCGCGCGCGGTCGTCGATCCGCAACTGCGCGTGCGCGGCGTCGAAGGGTTGCGCGTGGTGGATGCGTCGGTGATGCCGACGCTGGTCGGCGGGAATACGAATGCGCCGTCGGTGATGATCGGCGAACGCGCAGCGGATTTCATCGTCGCCACGCGCAAGGGCGCGGCGCCGCGCGGCGAGGCAGCCGCGGCGGTGCACGGCCGCTGAGCGGCGCGCGCACGGCGGCGGCCATGCTCAGGCAAACGTATCGACGAGGCCGGCGCGGCTCACGCTCGCGGCGGCCGGTGCGGATTGCGCAGCGCCGACCGGTGCATCGCCGGCTGACGATCCGCCGCTCCCGCGCCGCGACGACTGGCCGCCGGCGAAGGTCTGCTGCTGGTTTTGCTGTTGCGAGGCGAAGCCGCCGTCGCTGACGGTCGCGCTGCCGAGCCCGAGCCCGCCCGCTTCCATCGCCTCGCGCAGCTTCGGCAGCGCGGCTTCGACCGCTTCGCGCACCTGCGCGTGCTGCGACACGAACAGCGCGTGCGCGTTGTTGTCCGCGACGCGCAGCACGACCTGCAGCGGCCCGAGATCGGCCGGATTGAGCGTCAGTTCGGCGCTCTGCTGGTGCGCATTCGACAGGAACACGACCTTCTGGCTCAGCGCGTCCGTCCAGTCCGGCGTGCTGATGTGCGGCGCGAGCACGTGCGCGTTCGCGGCGGCGATCGCCCCCGCCGCCGGTGACAACTGCAGGTTCGCCTGGGCCGCGGCCGCCGCCGTGGCGCCGGCTGCGAGCGTCGCGCTGGCGGCCGGGTCCGCCGCGTCGCTCGCTGCCGCGAGCGCGTGCTGCTCGCCCGACTGCGCGTTCGCGTTGGCCTGCAGCGCCTGCGCGGTGGCTTGCACCGGCGCTTGCTGGGTGGCGAGCGCGCCCTTCGCGTCGGCGAGCGTGCGGTCGAAGGTCGGCACCTTCGGTGTCAGCGGCGCGGCGGTGCCGGTCGATGCGGTCGCCGCGGTCGAGGTGGGTGCGGACGCCGTCGTACCGGCTGCGGGCATCGCGATCGCGCCCGCGCCGCCCGTCAGCTTGGCGAGGGCCTCCTGCAGCACGTCGCGGCTCGTCGCCGGTGCGGCCTGGGTGGCCGCGGTAACGTCCTTGGCCGCGTGATCCGCCAGCGTGGCCGTGGCATCGGGTTGGCCGGACACGGCCGTCTTTTGCGCGGCGGCCGCGGCGGCAGCCGCATCGGCCGGCAGCGCGTTGTCCGTGCGCGCCTGCAGTTGCGCCTGCACGGCCGCAGCCGCCGCGAGCGCGGCGGCGTCGGGGTTGGTGGCGGCGTTCGTGGTCGTATCGTCGGTCGTGTCGTCGTCTTCGGCGGCGGACGGCTTCGTGCCGGCGGCCGGCTTCGACGAAGCCTGTTGCGTCGACGCGTCCGGCACGCCGGCATTCGACGCATCGCGACGCGTGGCGACGCTTTGCTTCAGCGTCTGCGCGAACGGCACGGCGGTCGTCGTGGTCGCGGCATCGGTGCCGGCGGCGCTGGACGAACCCGCGCCGCGGGCGGCCTTGAGTGCGGTGCCGGCGGTGTCGAGCAGCGCGCCGAGCAGGGGCAGGGGAGGCATGTCGGTTCTCTCGTTCGAATGCGGTGGTCGGTTACGACGAACGGGCCGCGTCGGCCCGCATGCGCACGATCTTCGCGGCGTGTTCGTCGGCGTCGCGCTGTTCGCGCCGGGCGTCGCGCTTCGCTTCCAGCGCGACGCCGCGCGCCTGCAGGATTTCGAACGAGCCGACGGTGCGTTTCTTGTTTTGCCAGTTCGGGCGGGCTTCGTCGATACGGACTTCGGCCGCGGCCAGCACGCTGCGCTGCTGCGCGATCGCGGCGTCGAGCGTATCGATGAACGCCTGGAAATTGCGCCAGTTGCCGGCCGGCATCCCGTGCTGCGCGGATTGCGAGAAGCGCGCGTGGTATTCGTCGCGGTAGCGCAGCAGCGCGTCGAGCTGCTCGGCGGCCGCGGTGCGGTCGCGCTGCGCGGTGCCGAGCTGCTTCGTCGCGGAGTCGAGGTCTTCCTGCGCGCGGTCGAGCAGCAACTGAAGGGGAAAGCCGTGTGCCATCGGGATCAGCCTCCGTAAGCGTCGAACAGTGCATCGAGCCCGGCAAGGCTCGACGCGAACGGTGCGCATTCGCGAAAGCCCTGCTGCAGGAACGCCTCGATGCGCGGATAGAGCGCGATCGCGCGGTCGAGCTGCGCGTCGCGGCCGGGCGCGTATGCGCCGACGGCGATCAGGTCGCGATTGCGCTGGTAGCGCGACAGCATCTGCTTGAACTGCCGGACGTGGTCGAGGTGCGTTTCATCGATCAGCGCGGTCATCGCGCGGCTGATCGACGCCTCGATGTCGATCGCCGGATAGTGGCCGGCCTCGGCGAGCGCGCGCGACAGCACGACGTGGCCGTCGAGGATCGCGCGCGCCGAGTCGGCGATCGGGTCCTGCTGGTCGTCGCCTTCGGTCAGCACCGTGTAGAACGCGGTGATCGAGCCGCCGCCCTCCGGCCCGTTGCCGGTGCGCTCGACGAGCGCGGGCAGCTTCGCGAACACCGACGGCGGGTAGCCCTTCGTCGCGGGCGGCTCGCCGATCGCCAGCGCGATCTCGCGCTGCGCCATCGCATAGCGCGTGAGCGAATCCATCAGCAGCAGCACGTGCTTGCCCTGGTCGCGGAAATACTCGGCGAGCGACGTCGCGTAGGCCGCGCCCTGCATCCGCAGCAGCGGCGACACGTCGGCCGGTGCGGCGACGACGACCGAGCGCGCGAGCCCGTCCTCGCCGAGGATCTGTTCGATGAATTCCTTCACTTCGCGGCCGCGTTCGCCGATCAGCCCGATCACGATCACTTCCGCGCTCGTATAGCGCGCCATCGTGCCGAGCAGCACCGACTTGCCAACGCCGGAGCCCGCGAACAGGCCCATCCGCTGCCCGCGGCCAACGGTGAGCAGCGCGTTGATCGCGCGCACGCCGACGTCGAGCACGTGGTGGATCGGTTCGCGCTCGAGCGGGTTGATCGACGGCGCCGACAGCGGCGCGTCGACCTTCGACGCGAGCGGGCCGAGGCCGTCGAGCGGGCGGCCCGACGCGTCGACGACGCGCCCGAGCATTTCCCAGCCGACCGGCAGCCGCTTCGCGCCCGCGAGCGGATCGGCGACGGGCGCGCTTTCGCGCGGCCACACGCGTGCGCCGGGCAGCACGCCCGCGACGTCGGTGGTCGGCATCAGGAACAGGCGATCGCCGGCGAAGCCGACGACTTCCGCTTCCGCGTGCGGCAGCGTGCTGCCGGGCGGCAGTTCGATCGTGCATTCGGCGCCGACCGACAGGCGCAGCCCGATCGCTTCCAGCACGAGGCCGGCCGCGCGCGTCAGGCGCCCGCACGGGCGCAGCGGCAGCGCGCGCTGGCTGCGCGCGGCGAGCCCGTTCAAATGGGTGCGCCAGTGCGCGAGATGCGGGTTGTGCGGGGCGCGCGGCGCGGCGTCGGACGTATCGGCCGCTGCAGCGGTGGCGTGCGGGGTGGTGGGTGCGGTGTCCAGCGCGGCGTTGTGCGCGTCCGGGCCGAACGACGCGAGCGCGAGTTCGCGCTCCAGCGGCGTCATGCCGTCATGCGCGAGCGCCTCGGGTGGCCGCGTCACCACGTGCTCACCTTGCCGATCGCGGCGGCGACGCGCTGCCAGCGCGTGGGCAGCGTCGCGTCGACCTCGCCGGTCGCGGCGTGCGCGCGGCAGCCGCCGCGCTCGATCGACGCGTCGGTGCGCACGTTCCAGCCGAGCGCATCGAGATCGTCCTGCAGATAGGCTTCGACGACGGGCAGGTCGGCCGGATTCACCGCGAGATGCGGCGCGCCGGACAGCGCGGGTTCGGCCGCGAGCACGTCGCGCACGGCGGCAACCAGCGCGGCCGGATCGTGCTTCACGTGCTGGCGCACGACCTGCTGCGCGATGTCGAGCGCGAGCTGCGCGATGTCGGCGGCCAGATCGTGCTCGATGGTCGACACGGCCTCGCGGAACGACGCGGCGAGCGCCGCGAGCTGCGCGGCCTGTTCGCGCGCGTCGGCCTGGCCGGCTTCGAAACCCTGTTCGCGGCCCTGCTCGAAACCGGCCTGGTAGCCGAGCGCCTGGCCTTCGACATGGCCGGCCGCATGGCCTTCGGCGTGTGCGGCGTCGCGCACGCGCTGCAGTTCCTCGGCGAGCGCGGCGGCGGCCGCTGCCGCGTCGTCGGGCGGCGGCGGGGGCGGCGGCGGGTCGAATGACGCCATCTCCCACCGCTGGTACGCGGTGAGGGTGCCCGCGCGATCGCTCGCCGAATCAGACATACGCGTCTTCCGCCTTGCCGCCGATCGCGATCGCGCCGCTCTCGGCCAGGTTGCGCACGATCTGCAGGATGCGGCGCTGCTGCGTCTCGACGTCGGACACGCGCACCGGGCCGCGCGCGTCGAGATCCTCGGCGAGCAGTTCGGCCGCGCGCTGCGACATGTTCGCGAGGAACTTCTGGCGCAGTGCCGGCGGCGCGCCCTTCAGCGCGATGATCAGCGTTTCCGATTCGACTTCCTTGAGCACCATCTGGATCGCGCGATCCTCGAGGTCGAGCAGGTTCTCGAACACGAACATCTGGTCGATGATCTTCTGCGCGAGTTCGGCGTCGTACTGGCGCACGCTTTCGAGCACGCCTTCCTCGTGCACGCTCGTCATGAAGTTCAGGATCTCGGCCGCGGTGCGGATGCCGCCCATCGGGCTGCGCTTCAGGTTGTCGCTGCCGGACAGCAGGCCCGTCAGCACGTCGTCGAGTTCGCGCAGCGCGGCCGGCTGGATGCCGTCGAGCGTCGCGATCCGCAGGATCACGTCGTTACGCAGCCGCTCGGTGAAGCACGACGCGATTTCCGATGCCTGGTCGCGGTCGAGGTGCACGAGGATCGTCGCGATGATCTGCGGATGCTCGTTCTTGATCAGTTCCGCCACGGCGGCCGAGTCCATCCACTTCAGGCCCTCGATGCCGCTCGTGTCGCTGCCCTGCAGGATGCGGTCGATCAGCACGCCGGCCTTGTCCTCGCCGAGCGCCTTGGTCAGCACCGAGCGGATGTAGTCGCTCGAATCGAGCGACAGCGCGGTGTGCTGCTCCGCTTCCTTCGCGAATTCGTGCAGCACGTCCTCGACCTGCTCGCGCGTGACGTTCTTCAGCGCGGCCATCGCGGCGCCGATCTTCTGGACCTCGCGCGGCGCGAGGAACTTGAATACCTGCGCGGCTTCTTCCTCGCCGATCGACATCAGCAGGAGCGCGCTCTTGGTCAAGCCTTCAGCGTTCATCGGACACCCAGTTCTTCACGACGGTGGCGACGATCTTCGGATCCTGGCGGGCGATCGTGCGCGCGTAGTCGAGGTTGCGTTCGTAACGGTTCTTCTCGCTCTCGAACCCGAGCAGCAGCGAATCGGGTTCCTCGGCCTTCTCCGGCGCCGGCAGGCCGTCGAGCGCGACCGGATCTTCCGGCGCGGCGAGCGCCGGCGCGGCCGGCTCGGGCGGCGGGAACGCGCGGCGCATCGCCGGGCGCACGAACATGAAGTAGAGCGCCGCGGCGGCTGCCGCGATGCCGAGCCACTTCGCCGCTTCCTTCGCCATCGCGATCATGTCCGGCTGGCGCCACCACGGCAGGTCGGCGTACGGGTCGCTCGCGGTCGAGAACGCGCTGTTCACGACGTTCACCGAGTCGCCGCGCTTCGCGTCGTAGCCCATCGCATCCTTCACGAGCTGTTCGACCTGCGCGAGCTTCGCGGGCGGCAGCGGCTGCATCGTCACGTGGCCCTTCGCGTCGGCGACCGGCTGGTAGTTGACGACGACCGCGACCGACAGCCGCTTCACGCTGCCCATCGGCTGCTCGAGATGGCGGATCGTCTTGTCGACTTCGTAGTTGGTCGTCTGGTCCTTGCGGTCGCTCACCGGCGTCGTCTGCGGCGCGTTCGCGCCGTTGCCGGCGACGATCGGCGCGGATGCCGGCTGCGGCGGCGTGTTCGACAGCGCGCCCGGCACGCCCGACGCGCCGCCCTGCGCGAGTTCGGTCGAGCTGCTGGTCTGCTGGCTGCGGATCGCGGATTGCTGCGGATTGCCGTTCGGGCCGTAGCTTTCCGACGTCTGCTCGAGCTTCGAGAAATCGAGGTCCGCGCTGACCTGCGAGCGCGCGTTGCCCGCGCCGAAGATCGGCGCGAGGATCGCGTCGATGCGCTTCTGCGTGTTGTGCTCGACCTGCTGCACGTACTTGAGCTGGCTCGCGTCGAGGCCGGATGCCGACGCGGTCTGGGTCAGCAGGTTGCCGTCCTGGTCGACGATCGTCACGTTCTTCGCGGGCATGTCGGGCACGCCGGACGACACCATCCGCGTGATGGCCTGGACCTGGCCCTCGTCGAGCACGCGGCCCGGGTAGAGGTCGATGAACACCGACGCGCTCGGCGCTTCCTTGTCGCGCACGAACACCGACGGCTTCGGGATCGCGAGATGCACGCGCGCGCCGCGCACCGCGTTGATCGATTCGATGGTGCGCTGCAGCTCGCCTTCGAGCGCGCGCTGGTAGTTGATCTGCTCGGCGAACTGGCTGATGCCGAATTTCTGGTTGTCCATCAGCTCGAAGCCGACCGAGCCGCCCTTCGGCAGCCCCATCGCGGCGAGCTTCAGGCGCGTTTCATGCACCTGGTTCGACGGCACGAGGATCGCGCCGCCGGCATCGGCGAACTTGTAGGGAACGTTTGCCTGCTGGAGCGCGGCAATGATCGCACCGCCGTCGCGATCCGACAGGTTGCTGTACAGCACGCGGTAGTCGGGCGCGCGGCTCCACAGCACGAGCGCGGTGATGACGGCGACCGCGAATGCGACGGCGATCAGGAACGGCAGCTTCGGGTTGCCCTTCATCCGCGAGATGCCGGGGATGCGTTCCGCGAAGCCGCCAAGCCCGAAGTCCGCGCCTGCGCCACCCACGCCTGGCAACGCGGCGGCCGCGGCGGCGCCTGGCGCCGGGCTGGCGAGGCCCGCGCGGGCGTCTGGGTTGATCAGCGAGTTGGCCTGCGAATCCATGCGTCGAGTTTCTCCGGAGCGGGACGACTGAGCTCGCTCGGACGAGCGGGCGGACAATGACACGATGCGATTATCGTGACCCGGGCCGCACTCCGATCGACCGAAAAGAGCGGGGTTTCCCCCGTACTTTCGCGGCTTTGACGCGCGGCGCGCTGCTATCCTTTTTCGGAATCCGGCATGGCGCGCGTGGTGCGGCGCCGGCGGATCTCCCGGTGCGTCCGGGTCTCTCTCAGTTTTGGGGACAGCATGACTGCGAACGTCAGCGGAATCGGTTCGGTGTTGCAACAGATGCAGTCGATGGCCGCGCAGGCATCAGGCGGCGTCGCGAGCCCGACGGCGGCACTGGCCGGCTCGGGCGCGGCGACGGCCAGCACGTTCGCCAGCGCGATGAAGGCGTCGCTCGACAAGATCAGCGGCGACCAGCAGCACGCGCTCGGCGAGGCGCAGGCGTTCGAGGTCGGCGCGCCGAACGTGTCGCTGAACGACGTGATGGTCGACATGCAGAAAGCCAACATCGGCTTCCAGTTCGGGCTCCAGGTCCGCAACAAGCTAGTGAGCGCTTACAACGACATCATGCAGATGGCGGTTTGACTCGGCGGCTATTCAGGGACACCGATCCGTGGACGGCCATCCGGCCTGGGCTGCGGGCCGGCCTTGCTGCGCCAGGCGGCACGCGCCGCTTGCCTAAAGCTTTCCAAATCCCTTCCGATAACTCCGGTGAAGGCCGCGTCGTGCGATGCACGGCGGCGGTTCCCGTATAGCCAAGGCACAACAAGGAGAAGCGCATGTTTTCCCCAGGACACGCTGGAGCCAGTGCATACGCGCGTGTCGGCGTCGAGACCGGGGTGATGGGCGCTTCCCCGCACCGGTTGATCGCGATGCTGTACCAGGGTGCGCGGCAGGCGGTTGCGCTCGCGCGCATGCATTTGCAGCAAGGCAATGTGTCCGCGCGCGGCGAAGCGATCGGCAAGGCGATCCGGATCGTCGACAGCGGGCTGAAGGCGTCGCTGAACCTCGATGCGGGCGGCGAGATCGCGGCGCGGCTGGATGCGCTGTATGCGTATATCACCCGGCGTCTGCTCGAAGCCAATGCGCAGGCGAGCGACGCGATGCTGGTCGAAGTCGACGGGCTGCTCGCGACGCTCGAGGAAGCATGGACGGGGATCGCCCCGGAAGTCGCGCGGATGGCCGCACAACAGGCAGTGGAAGCATCACGATGAATCGCAAGGCCGAATACTTCGAACGTTACGAGGCGCTCGCCGCCGTGTCGGGCCGGATGCTGGGCGCTGCCCGCAGTGCCGACTGGAGCGCGTTGCCGGAGTTGCAGGCCGAATTCATGCAGCTGGTCGACGGGTTGAAGGAGGCCGATCCGGGCGTCGTGCTCGACGAATCGGATCTCGGCCGCAAGCTCGACCTGATCCGCCGCATCCTGGCCGACGACGCCGCGATTCGCGATCTCGCGAGCCCGGATCTCGCGCGGCTGTCCGCGCTGTTCGAGGCGCGGCGCTCGACCAAGGTATTGACCGATCTCTACCGCGCGCGCGGGTAGGGCCCGTTTCCAGGGAAACGGGCGCGGGGGCGCACAAGCCCGTTGCGGCAGGCGCGCAGTTCCCGCGGACGGCACCGGCGTGCCGTGCCCGGATTCGCAACGATATGGCTGAGATGAGCAGGCTCCGATCATGACCGGTATCGACTCCGTTGCGGCGGCCCTGCTGGCGAGCCGCCTCGACAGCCTGCTGACCGGCACCGTGTCGGCGCCCGCGAGCGGCGGCGCGACCTCGCAGGTCGGCACGCCGGGCACCGGCGCGTCGTCAACGCCTTCGGCCGGCAGTCCGCCTGCCGCGCCGCCGGCTTCCACCCAGACTGCCCTGTCCGATGTCGGGCGCGTGCTCGACGCGATCTCGCGCGCGGGCGGCGACGCGACGCCGGCCATTGTCGGGCGCGCGCCGCTGCTGGCTGACCCCACCGTGCTGCTGACCGACACGGCTGCGCCGGCCCGCGCGCCAGCCGCCGCCGATCCGGCGGCATCCTCCACGCCGGCTTCAGCCGCAGCGTCGTCGGCTGCGGCGACGCGCGACGCGGCTGCGACGTTGCCGGTCGCGGCGCTGCGCGCGGCGCTCGTGCAGGCCGTGAGCGAAAGCGGCCTTTTCTACGAATCCCATCTCGCGCAGTGGCTGGCCGGCCAGCGTCCGCTCGCGGCGCTGATGCGCGAGCCGCAGGCGCGCCTCGCGGCCGCGCTCGCGCCGGCCGATCCGGATGTCGCCCAGCATGGCGCGACCGATCTGCTCGACGAGCTGCTCGCGCAGCGCCCGCCATTGCCTGCGCCCGCGCGCGCAACCGCGCAGCCGGGCGCGCCGGCCCAGGGCGCTGCGCCGGCTCGGGACCCCGCACCGGCCGTCCCGGCAGGCGCGCGGCAAGCGGCGTCGCTGCCGCACGATACGGCCGATCTGCTCGGCGACCGGCCCGATGCGCGCTGGACGCCCGCGCGGGCCGAGCTGGCCACCGCGTCGTCCGATTCGCAGGCGCAGACGCTCGCGACCGTGCATCCGGCCGCCGTGCCGCTCGTCAGGCAGCAGCTCGACGCGCTCGCGACCGACCAGTTCCGCTGGGCGGGCGAGGCGTGGCCTGGCGCGCGGCTCGACTGGACGATCGAGCCCGACGATCCGGGCAACCGTGCGTCGCGCGGTGACGGCGACACGGGTGACGGCATCGCCTGGCGCACGCGCCTCACGCTGACGTTGCCGTCGCTCGGCACGGTCGACGCGGAACTGGTGCTGAACGGCACGCAGCTCATCGCGCGGCTGCGTGCGAACCAGGCGGGTGCCGACCGTCTCACGCGGCACGAGGCGGCGCTGCGGCAGCGGCTCGAAGTGTCGGGGCTCAAGGTGGGCGGGCTGTCGATCCGCGCGGTCGACGACGGCCCGGACGGCTTCGACCTGTTCGCGGCCCAGGCGGCGGCCGCCGCGTATGCGCGCGGTTCGGCCTCGACTTCGGCCAGCGGCCCGGCGACGCGTGTGCCGGATACCGACGACGAGGCGCTGTCATGAGCATGACGTCCCGCAAGCGCGCGGCCGCGCTCGTCTACGATCCGAAGGGCGGCGATGCCGCGCCGCGCGTGGTCGCAAAGGGCTACGGCGCGCTCGCCGAGATGATCGTCGCGCGCGCGCATGACGCCGGGCTGTACGTGCATACGGCGCCGGAGATGGTGTCGCTGCTGATGCAGGTCGATCTCGACGACCGGATTCCGCCGCAGCTCTACCAGGCGGTCGCCGATCTGCTCGCGTGGCTGTACTCGCTCGACCGTACCGAACCCGCGCCGGACGCCGCCGCATCGCGCTTTCCGCTGCCGCCGCTGCGCTGAACGGCGCTGCGGCGCGCGATTTCTTACGAAATGCCGCCTTGACCTTGCAAGGTCATTCTGTCGGTATTTTTCGCCTATCGGGCGGCATCGTGCCGCAACGCTCGTGCTTCGCCGGTATTTCCTCGCTCGACGGGCTTGCCGCTCCGTATCCGGCCGGATTGAGCATGCAATAGATTTGTGTAATGATATCCATTCTCATTTTCATGCTGCCCGGGCGGCGCGCACGCTTTGCGCGCCGCCCGTTGTTTTGAACGAATGGAATCTCTCGCGTGAACGCGCCCGAAACGATCAATCCGCCCAAGACGGGGACTTCCCGCGCCGGCGTCACCGTGCTGCACCCGGCGGCCCGCCCGCTGAGCGACGACGAACTGGCCGCGCGCCGCCAGCGTTCGCGCCGCGCGACCTTCATCAAGTGGCTGCGCAAGGTGCATGGCTGGGTCGGGCTGTGGGGCGCGGTGCTCGGGCTGCTGTTCGGCGTGACGGGCGTGCTGCTCAACCACCGCGCGCCGCCGCTGAAGATTTCGACCGGCGAGCCGCAGGTCGAGGAGATGCAGATCGCGCTGCCGGATCCGGCGCCGAAGACGCCCGCCGCGATGACGAAATGGCTGCAGCACGAACTGCATTTCGACGGCAAGCCGGGCCGCATGCGCAAGGAGCCGGCGCAGCCCGTCGCGTGGGGCGACAAGCGCGTGATGCAGCCGGAGCACTGGCAGATGGGCCTGTTCGGCCCGCACCAGAACCTGCAGGCCGAATACTGGGTCGGCAACGGCTACGTCGCGGTGAAACGCACGGGCAACACGTTCCTGACGACGCTGAACAACCTGCATCGCGGCGTCGGGATGAATCTCGGCTGGGTGCTGCTGATGGACACGATCGCGGGCTCGCTGATCCTGCTGTCGCTGACCGGCGTGCTGCTGTGGACCGAGCTGAACAAGCGCCGCACGGTCGGCGTCGTGCTGGTGGTCGGTTCGGTCGCCGCGGCGCTGGCCGCCGGCCTGACCTGATCGGCGGCACGCGCCGGCCTGGCGCCGGCGCGTGCGCTTTCGCCTGTTTCGTCCGCTTCGCCCGTCGCGGACGCCTGCCTGGCGCGACCGCGCGCCGGCGTCACCAGTGATCAGAGGCCGCAGGCCGCGCCGCTGTTCGCCGCGATCTCGCGCGCGGCCTTCGCGCCCTCGACCTGCAGGATCGTCGGCAGCGATACGTTGTTCTTCGCGGCGGTGATCTCGGCGAGGATCGAGATCGCGATTTCCGGCGGCGTCCGGCTGCCGATGTAGATGCCGGCCGGTCCGTGCAGCCGGGCCAGTTCCGCTTCGTTCAGGTCGAATTCGCGCAGCCGCTCGCGCCGCGCCGCATTGTTGCGCCGCGAGCCGAGCGCGCCCACGTAGAACGCGGGCGTCTTCAGCGCCTCCATCAGCGCGAGATCGTCGAGCTTCGGGTCGTGCGTGAGCGCGATCACCGCCGAACGCGCATCGAGATTCATGTCGAGCACCGTATCGTCGGGCATCGTGTGCACGACGCGCGTACCCGGCACGTCCCACGCATCCGTGTATTCCTCGCGCGGATCGCACACCGTCACCTGGTAGTCGAGCCCGACCGCGATCTGGCACAGATAGCGCGACAACTGCCCGGCGCCGATCACGAGCATCCGGTAGCGCGGCCCGTGGATCGTCACGAGCCGCTCGCCGTCGAACGCGAGCCCGTCGGCCGCCTGTGCGGGCGACAGCGATGCGCGGCCGGTCGCGAGCGTCATCGTGCGCGTGACGAGGCGGCCGGCCTCGACTTCCGCGCACAGCGCGGCAATCCCGCTGTCGCGCGTGAGCGGCTCGAGCACGAGCTGGATCGTGCCGCCGCACGGCAGCCCGAAGCGGTGCGCTTCCTCGGCCGTGACGCCGTACTTGAGCGCTTCCGGGCGCGCGTCGGCCGCGATCCCGCTTGCGTGCACCCGGGCGATCAGGTCGTCCTCGATACACCCGCCGGACACGGAGCCGACCACGAGCCCGTCCTCGCGCACCGCGAGCATCGCGCCTTCGGGGCGGGGCGACGAGCCCCACGTCTTCACGACCGTCACGAGCAGCACGCGGCGCCCTTCTTCGAGCCAGCGCGCGCTGGATTTCAATACATCGAGATCGACGCTTTCCATCATCTTCTTCCTGTTGCCGGGCGACGCCGCCGATGCGGGCCGCCGTTCGATGGCGCGATTATGAACCGGCCGCGGCAAGCGTGCAGGCGACGGGGGAACGCGCAAAACGGGGAAGGGAGAAGCGCGGCAGCGAGGAAGGCGGGCAGGGCGGCCTGAGGCGGGCCGCCGGCAGGTCGCCGGGCGGACGCATCCGCCCGGCGGGTCGCTCCGTCAGAGCGAGCCCAGGTACTGCGTCAGGTTGCGGATGTTGTTGTCGTACGCGTTCGGCGAGCCGAGCTCGACGCCGCCGCTGCGCACGTAGTACTCGAACGGCACGGAGCGGGTGCCGAAGAACGGCAGGAAATTGTCCGGTTGCAACGTCGTGCCGTTCAGGCCGATCGCCCAGTTCCGCGACTTGTACAGCTCGAGCTCGCGGATGGTCGCCTGGACCTGATTCGTCTCCGACGCGCGAATCGCGGCGATGTGCTGCGTCAGCGTCTCGATGTTCGCCTGGTAGGCGCTCGGTTCGCCGACCGAGACACCGCGCGCGCGGACGTAGTAGCTGAACGGCAGGTTGCGCTCGGTGAAGAACGTCAGGAAACCGTCCGGCGCCAGCGTATCCCCGTTCAGCCCGATCGCCCAGTTCTTGCTTTGATAATCCTTGAGCCCCGCGATCGTCTGGTTGGCCGCGCTGATTTCGACCTTCGCCGTGACGTTGACCAATGTATTGCTCATGACAGACCTCTCTGGTTCTTGTTGAACTTCGAACAGGTACAGCGACATGCCTCCGGACGGAGGCAATAAAATACCGTCGACCGGATTATCGGGCCGTGATTTTTTAATTAAAAATATGCTGAAAATTCGTTTTTGAATGCGCGATGAAGTTGTGTTTTATAAAAAGGCGCTTCGATGAAATCGATGGCATCCCGCCGCGCTCCTGCTGCGGCCTGTGCCCCGTATGGTCTGGGTGGGGCGGGTATGCGACCGGCCGACCTGAATACTAGGTTGGCGAATGCAAGAGTTCAATGTCGGGCGCGTGATTATTTTCTTCTATTCATATTCAATTCGGTCGAATTACATTTTTAATCGATAAAAATGCCGATCGGAATCGAATATATCGGCATTCGAAAAATAACCAGTGGAAACGGGAATTGACGCGAGGATCGTTGCAGGAAAGGCAACGTGGCGGCGGGACGGGTGAAGGCAGGGCAGGGCGGGGAGGGCGCGGAGCCGGCGTCCGGCTCCGCGGGTGCGCACCGTGCCGCGAGCGGCACGGCGGCGCTCAGTGCGCGTCGTGGTGACCGTGCGCGAGCTTCGAGTGGTGGCGCGAGTACAGGAAGTAGATCGCGAGGCCGATCACGAGCCAGATGCCGAACGCGGCCCACGTGATGGGCTGCAGGTTCAGCATCAGGAACAGGCATGACGCGACCGCGAGGATCGGCACCACCGGCACGCCGGGGCAGCGGAACGCACGCGGCAGGTCGGGGTGCGTGCGGCGCAGCACGAGCACGGCGATCGACACCATCGAGAACGCGGCGAGCGTGCCGATGTTGATCAGCTCGGCGAGCACGTTGAGCGGCACGAGCGCGGCGATCAGGCCGAAGAACAGGCCGACGAGCCAGGTCGTCAGGAACGGCGTCGCGTAGCGCGGGTGCACGCGCGACAGCGCGGCCGGCAGCAACCCGTCGCGCGACATCGCGAAGATCACGCGCGTCTGGCCGTAGCTCATCACGAGGATCACGGTCAGCATGCCGAGCACGGCGCCGAGATCGATGAAGCCTGCGACCCACGTCTCGCCGGCCTTCTGCAGCGCGTACGAGATCGGGTGCGAGATGTTCGCGTACTGGGCCGACGGCACGATGCCGGTCGCGACCGCGGCGACCGTCACGTACAGCACCGCGCACACCGCGAGCGACGCGATGATGCCGATCGGCAGGTCGCGTTTCGGGTTCTTCACTTCCTCGGCCGCCGACGACACCGCGTCGAAGCCGATGAACGCGAAGAACATCACGGCCGCCGCGCCGAACACGCCGTTCCAGCCGTGCGGCATGAACGGCTTCCAGTTCGCGGGCGTCACATGGAACACGCCGACCGCGATCACGAGCAGCACGACCGACACCTTGATGAACACCATGATGTTGTTGATGCGGGTCGACTCGCGGATGCCGATCGACAGCAGCGTCGTGATCACGATCATCACGAGGAACGCGGGCAGGTTGAACCACGTGACGACGCCCGGCACCGCACCGGGCGCGGCCGTCAGCACGGTGGGCAGCGTGAGCCCGAAGCCCTGCAGCAGCGACTGCAGGTAGCCCGACCAGCCGACCGACACGGCCGACGACGCGAGGCCGTATTCGAGCATCAGGTCCCAGCCGATGATCCACGCGACGAGTTCGCCGAGCGTGGCGTACGAATACGTGTAGATCGAGCCGGCGACGGGGATCGTCGACGCGAACTCCGCGTACGACAGCGCGGCGAGGCCGCACGCGATCGCGGCGATCACGAACGACAGCATCAGTGCGGGGCCGGCCTGCACGGCGCCGGTACCGGTCAGCACGAAGATGCCGGTGCCGATGATCGCGCCGATGCCGAGGAAGGTGAGGTCGATCGCGCCGAGCGCTTTCTTGAGCCCGGCGGCATGCGCGCCGGCGATCATGCGATCGACGTTTTTCTTGCGGAAGAGAGACATTGCGGATGAATCGCCAGCGCGCGCGGGCGCGGTAGCGCTGACTGAGTGAAAACCCGTAATTTTAGCCGATTTGGCGCGCAAGACCCGCTGCAGCGCAGCGGTAAGTCACAAAATCGTCCGATAAAACAAGCGCTTGCGCTTCGGGCGGGCGACAGCGGGCGGCGGCGCGGCAGGTGCCGCGTCGCTGGGCCCGACGAATCGGGTGACGCGGGGGAATCAGGCGCCGGCCGTGGGCGCCATGTCGACGAGCCGGTTGCTCATCACGTAGAACGTGAGCTCCGCGTTGTTCGACAGCCGCATCTTCTCGAGCAGCCGCGAGCGGTACACGCTCACCGTCTTCACGGACAGCGACAGCGTGTTCGCGATGTCGGTGAGCCGCTTGCCCGACGCGAGCATGCAGAGCGTCTGGTATTCGCGGTCGGACAGCTTCTCGTGCGGCAGCGGTTCGTTCTCGAACGACACGTATTCGGCGAGCGCCTCGGCCATCGCGGGGCTCACGTACTTGCGGCCGGCCGCGACCTGCTGGATCGCGCCGATCATCTGCGCGGCGTTGACCGTCTTCGACAGGTAGCCGGCCGCGCCGGCCTTCAGCGCGCGCACCGCGTACTGGTCCTCGCGATACATCGAGAACATCAGCACCGGCGTGCGCGACAGCTTGCGCTTGAGGCGCTTGAGCACCTCGATGCCGTTCGTGTCCGGCAGCGAAATGTCGAGCAGGATCACATCGAATTCCTGTTTGTCGACGGCCGCCACCGCGTCGCTGCCGGTTTCGGCCTCGGTGACGTCGCGCGCGACGCCACGGTCGATCAGCAACTGGCGGATCCCTTGCCGGACGATCGCGTGATCGTCCACCAGCAGGATGTTCAGGCTCATGACGACCTCACGAAAGCGACGCGCGGCGGGCCACGACGGGCACCGCGAGCAGCGAATCCCAAGCGAAGCGCGCGGTGACGCGCGTGCCGTGGCCGGTTGCCGGCGTGGCCGTCTCGAAGCTGCCGCCGAACGCCTCGCAGCGGGCGCGCATGCCGGCCAGACCGTAGCCGGTGCGGCGGCTCCGCGAGAAACCGGTCCCATCGTCGGAGACGATCAGTGACAGGTGCGTGCCGTCGGTGGCGATGCGCACGTCGACCGACGTCGCGCGTGCATGCTTCGCGACGTTCGACAACGCTTCCTGCGCGACGCGGAACACCGCGAGCGCGCTGGCCCCGGCGAGCTGCGTCAGGCGCGCGTCGGCCGCACAGACGAAGCTGGTGCGCAGGCCCGTGCGGGCCGCATGGGTGTCGGCCCACGACGACAGCGCGCCGACCAGGCCCGCGTCGAGCGCCGGCGTGTCGCGCTCGTCGATCAGCCGGCGATTCGCGTCGGTCGCGGCGTCGAGCGCCTGCTGCGCCAGCTCGAGTGCGCGCAGGCAACCCTCCGGCGCATCGGCCGGCAGCCACGTTTGAACGTTTGCGAGCGCGAAACGCGCAGCGGTGAGTTCGGCACCGAGCCCGTCGTGCAGCTCGCCGGCCAGGTGGCGGCGGGCCGCTTCGTCGGCGGCGAGCAACTGGGCAGACAGTGCGGCGATCCGCGCGGCGGAGGCGCCACGTTTCGGCGCCACGTCGGCAATGGGCGGAGTCGCGACGCAGCCCGGCACGAGCTGTTGCGACGGGAACGGGGCGTGGGCGCCCAAAGGCGCGTTAAGCGACGTATCCATGACTCTCCCTGCTGTCAGAAAGCGGTTCAGACACCGGCTGGCTGCGTGGATCGGCTGCCGTTTCGATGACGGTCGCCGCCAGAGAATCGCCCCCTGCCGAGGTAACAAAAGTTACGTCTTGTAACACTTGCATCCGACCCTTCCACTCTCATCCGAACGGCAACCGCGCGCGGCGAATAATATCTCAAAATTTCCGAAAAGGTCATGTCAGGCGGACATTTAAGGGTAAATGTGAATAATCGGAATGAAGGTGTTGTAGGAAAAACACTGACACCCAAGCGCCGGACGATGACGTATCCAAATGTAACTATTTGAGATGGGATGATCCCAATTTGTTACGAATTCGCCAAGTAGGGACGAAAAAAAACCGGAGCTTTTGCTCCGGTTCTTGATACTGCGCAAAAATTGGGGGATCGATCAATCCACGAACGCGCGCTCGATCACGTAGTGGCCCGGCGCGCTGTTCTTGCCTTCGACGAGGCCGGCCTGCTTCAGCAGCTCGGTCGTGTCCTTCAGCATCGCGGTGCTGCCGCACAGCATCACGCGGTCGTTTTCCGGCGAGAACGGCGGGACGTCGAGATCCGTGAACAGCTTGCCCGTCGCGATCAGGTCGGTGATCCGGCCTTCGTTGTCGAACGCTTCGCGCGTGACCGTCGGGTAGTAGACGAGCTTTTCCTTGATGATGTCGCCCAGGTACTCGTGGCCCGGCAGGTCGTGCTTGATGTAGTCCATGTACGCGAGCTCGCCCTTCAGGCGGCACGTGTGCGTCAGGATCACCTTGTCGAAGCGGTCGTAGATGTCCGGGTCGCGGATGATCGACATGAACGGCGCGAGGCCCGTGCCCGTCGACAGCATCCACAGCGTCTTGCCCGGCAGCAGGTTGTCGGCGACCAGCGTGCCCGTCGGCTTCTTGCCGATCAGCACGGTGTCGCCCACCTTCAGGTGCTGCAGGCGCGACGTCAGCGGGCCGTTCTGCACCTTGATGCTGAAGAATTCGAGATGCTCTTCGTAGTTCGGGCTGACGATCGAGTAGGCGCGCGCGAGCGGCTTGCCGTCGACCTCGAGGCCGACCATCGTGAATTCGCCGTTGTTGAAGCGCAGGCTCGCCTCACGGGTGCAGGTGAAGCTGAACAGCGTGTCGGTCCAGTGATGGACGGATTGGACGGTGGCGGTGTCGTATTTGCTCATGGCTTTGAAAACGGACGCGCGTAGCGAACGCGAGTAACGGGCCCAAAAACGGGCAAAAAACCGAGTGCGACGGCCCGATCGCGGATCGGCCGGCCGGCGCGTCGGACACGCGCCTTCTCGATGACAGACGATTGAGGAACTCGTTATTTTACCCTGTTGACGCGGATCGCGGGCTTGACCCCCGTGGCCGCGCGGATTTGGCGCAACGAATTATTTCAATCCCCTTTCAGTTTTTTTAGCGCTCGGCCGCGAGTTTTGCACCGAGGCCGACGAGCGCCACGCCGCACAGTGCGTCGAGCGGGCGCCGCACGCGCCGGTAGCCGCGCTGCGCGCGCGGGCTCGCGAACAGGTACGCGACGCACGAATACCAGCCGGCCGACAGCACGCCGATCGTCACCAGCACCGCGCCGTTGAACCACAGCGGCACGTGCGCGGGCAGCATCGCCGCGAACACGCTGGTCCAGAACGCGCACGATTTCGGGTTCGTCAGGCAGGTGAACAGGCCGCTGCGATACGCACGCAGGTAGTCGCGCGCGCGCGGCGCGGCCAGCGGCGCGCGTTCGTCGGGCGCGTCGGCCGGCGTCGTATCGCGGCGCACGCCCGCGCGCAGCAGCTTGAAGCCGAAATACACGAGGTACGCGGCGCCCCCGATCCGGATTGCCTCATACAGCCATTCGACCTGGTGCAGCACGGCCGCGAGGCCGAGCATCGCGAGCGTCGCCCAGGCGATCGACGCGGTGCCGACGCCGAGCGCCGACGCGGCGCCGAGGCTGCGCCGGCCCGCGAGCGACAGTTGCGAAATCATGAAGAAATTCGGGCCGGGGGTGATCGCCGCGACGAGATAGACGACGGCGATTTGCAGCAGGATCGGCAGGTAGGTCATGGCGGCGCGGCCCGGCGGCGGGGCGGAGCGGAAGGGGTAAGGCGTTAATGTAGCGCGCGCCGCGCAATCCGGCTGAGATCGGGCCGAGGTGGGGAGGCCTATTGCGGATCGAGGCGCAGGCGCGCGATGTACGGCAGGTGGTCCGACAGCCACGCGGCCTCGCCGGACGGCGCGCGCCATTCGAGCGGCGTCAGCCCGCGCACGAACATCTTGTCGAGCGCGAGCGCCGGCGAGAACGCGGGGAACGTGCGGCCCGATTCGCCGAGCAGCGTCGCGACCTCGGACAGCCCGATTTCGCCGAACAGCGCGACCGAATCGTTGCGCCAGTCGTTGAAGTCGCCGGCGAGCATCAGCGGGCCGTCGCCTGCGTTGCGCACGATCCAGTGCGCGATCCAGTGCATCTGGCGCAGCCGTGCCGCGCGCGTGAGCGCGAGGTGCGCGCACAGCAGCGTGACCGGGCGGGCGCCCGCGAGCGTCGCGCGCGCGACCAGCAGGCCGCGCCGCTCGAAACGGTGCGCGGAGATGTCCCAGCGGCCGCCGAGGTCGAGCGGATGCGGTGACAGGATCGCATTGCCGTGCCGCCACGACGGCTTGAACACGTTCGGCCCGAGCGCGATCTGCCAGTCGAGCGCATGCGCGATCTCGGTGGCCTGGCAGTGCCAGACGTCGTCGACCGCGTCGTCCATCGGTGCGCCGAAGCCGGGCGCGAGCACGGGGCGCGGCATGCGGCGCGCCATTGCTTCCTGCAGGAAATACACGTCGGCGTGCGTCGATTGCATCCAGTTGCGCATCGCGTTCCACGCGGTGAAGCCGAGCGGCGAGCGGCCCTTGTGCAGGTTCCAGCTCACCGCGGTGAGTTCGTCGGGTGCGGCGTGCGGTTCGGCGAACGGCAGGGACAGGGCGTCGGCGGACATGACGCTCAATCCTTCGCGACGTGTGCACGCACGCGGTACACGAGGTGCGGATGTTGCTCGACGAGCGTCCAGTCGGTCCACGCGTCGGCGCCGACCGTCAGGCCGGGGTGGCTCGCGACGATTTGCCGCGGCGACGCGGGCACGCACGGATCGGCCGGCTTCGCGCCTTCGTCGTCGATCGTTTCCTGCACGTCGAGCGCGAGCGACACCGTGTTCGCGCCGGCATCGACGGTGAGCGGTGCGACCGTCACCGCGCGCGAACGCTCGGTCGGCACGACGCGCGCGGCATTGCCGCAGCCGACCGGCACGGCGGACGGATAGCGATGGGTATCGGTACGGGTCTGACCCACGGTGGTGCGCTGCTGGAACGTGTCGATGGTCTGACCGTCGCGTACCACCTGGATCTCCCACGCGACGGAGGCTGGTGCGGGGCTCTGCGCATGGGCGGCGAGCGCGATGCTCGCGAGCAGGACGGCCAGGCCGTGTTTCAGCATGAAACGTCTCCGGAAACGCGGAATAGCGGGGAACGGACGCACATCTTACGCCCGATCGATTTCGATCGCGATGTGACAGGATGCGTCGCGGCAGGTTCGCCGCACGATGCATGCCTGTTCGAAAGGTAGGGCCGCGTCATGCGTTTTCAAGCGAAAAAGCGCGTGAACTCGGCGACCGGCGCGCGCTCGGTGACGAGGCGGTTCTCGATCGCGTCGGGGTCCGCATGGCCGAGCGACATCCCGCACACCAGCTGTTCGTTGGCGGGAATGCCGAGGTGTTCGGTGACGATCCGGTGAAACGGCACGAACGCGGCCTGCGGGCAGGTATCGAGCCCGCGTGCGCGTGCGGCCGTCATCACGCCCTGCAGGAACATCCCGCAGTCGAGCCAGGCGCCGTAGGTCATCACGCGGTCGAGCGTGAAGAACAATGCGACCGGCGCATCGAAGAAACGGAAGTTGCGGGCGTGTTGCGCATGCATGCGCGCCTTCTCGTCGCGGCCGATGTTCAACAGGCCGTACAGGTCCCAGCCGACCTTGCGGCGTCGGTCGATATACGGCGACACCCATTCGCGCGGGTAGTAGTCGTACTCGGCGACGTATTTCTCGTCGCGCGCGGGATCGTCGTGGGCCGCGGTGAGCGCGGCGGCGAGCGCATCGCGCGTGGCGCCCGTCGCGACGTACACGCGCCACGGCTGGATGTTGGTGCCCGACGGCGCACGGCTCGCGGCTTCGAGGATCGCCTCGAGCGTGTCGCGCGGCACCGGCGTCGGCAGGAACGCGCGAACCGCACGGCGCGACGTGAGCGCCGCGTCGACGGCGTCGATCGCATCGGCATCGACGCGCGGAAAAGCAGGGGGGACGGACATCGGCATACCTTTGGGGCGGGGGCCGACGCGCCGCGCGGGCGCGGTCGGACGGGCCGGTGCGGCGGGTGGGTGAATCGACGATCATACGCCGCGGCGCGCCGGCGTGCAGCGCGCGCGGGTGTTAGCAGCAGACTCGCGCGGCTGCTTGCTTGCGCGGGGATGCGGGATCGCTACACTGAAATCGTAAGGGTCTGATGATCGTGTAACGGCAAGCGGCAGCGAGGTTGGTATGACGACGGCGATGGTGAAACAGGAACTGGCGGTGGCATCCTTCAGCACGGTGTACGACCTCGAGCAGGTCGAGACGGCGCTGAGTGACTTGAACGAGAGCGCGAGCGACGCACTGCGCGCCACCTACGAGAGGATGCTCAAGACGGGCAATCTGCGCTTCTGCGTGAAGCCGAACCGGATGCCGTCGTTCGACGCGCTCGGCGAGGCATTGCCCAATTTCGCCGAGCCGCTCGAAGACGTGCGCAAGCAGGTCGCGCTGTGCCTCGAAACGGAGGACCGGCTCGAACTGATGCCGATCCTGCTGCTCGGGCCCCCGGGCATCGGCAAGACGCACTTCGCGAAGGCGCTCGCGCAACTGCTCGGCACCGCGTACCACTACGTGCCGATGAGTTCGCTGACGGCCGGCTGGATCCTGTCGGGTGCGTCGTCGCAATGGAAGAACGCGAAGCCCGGCAAGGTGTTCGATGCACTGGTGAACGGCAGCTACGCGAACCCGGTGATCGCGGTCGACGAGATCGACAAGGCCGGCAGCGATGCGCAATACGATCCGCTCGGCGCGCTGTATGCGTTGCTCGAGCACGACACCGCGCGCGCATTCATCGACGAATTCGCGGAAGTGCCGATCGATGCGGGCAACGTGATCTGGATCGCGACCGCGAACGAGGCGCACGCGATCCCGGAGCCGCTGCTCAACCGGATGAACGTGTACGAGATCGAGCCGCCCGATGCGGCCGGCGCGCGCCGGATCGCGCAGACGATCTACGACGAGATCCGCACGTCGCATGCATGGGGGCGGCGCTTCCCGGACACCCTCGGCGACGACGCGCTCGACGTGCTGGCCGCGACCCCGCCGCGCACGATGCGCCGCGCGCTGCTGCACGCGTTCGGCGCCGCACGGCTCGACGGGCGCGACGCGATCGGGCCGCGCGACATCCGGGCCGACGAAGGCGCCGCGAAGCGCCGGCCGATCGGCTTCTGAACGAGCGGCGCGCGCACGCCACCAAGGCCGGGGCCGTGCGCGCCGCGCAGAGCCGCGTGTCGTGTCGTGCCGTGCGTCGCGCGTCACGCACGGCGTCGTCGCGCAACGCTGCACGACCTTCGGCAAGCGGATGAACCGGGACGTACAATTCCCTTCTCTCCCCTCGACGCGCTAGCGGCGCGAAACGTCATGGAGCAGATGGATTGTGTCGTGATCGGCGCGGGCGTCGTCGGTCTGGCGATTGCGCGTGAACTGGCCGCGCGCGGGCGTGAAACGCTCGTGCTCGAGGCCGCCGATGCGATCGGCACGGCTACGAGTTCGCGCAACAGCGAAGTGATCCACGCGGGGCTCTACTATCCGCGCGGGTCGCTGAAGGCGACGTCGTGCGTGCACGGGCGCGACCTGCTGTACGAATTCTGCGAGACCCATCACGTGCCGCACCGGCGCGCCGGCAAGCTGCTCGTCGCCACGAGCGCCGCGCAGGTGAAGCAGTTGAGGGCGATCGCCGCACGCGCGACCGAAAACGGCGTGCTCGACCTGATGCCGCTCACGCGCGCCGAGGCGCAGGCGCTCGAGCCCGCGCTCGAATGCGTCGAGGCGCTGTTCTCGCCGTCCACCGGCATCGTCGACAGCCACCAGCTGATGCTCGCGCTGCTCGGCGACGCGGAGCGCGACGGCGCCGTGTGCGCGCTGAAATCCCCGGTCGAATCGATCGACGTGCTGCGCGGCGGCCGCTTCGTCGTGCGCACGGGCGGCGACGCGCCGACCGAGATCGAGGCCGCCTGCGTGATCAACAGCGCGGGCCTCGGCGCCCAGGCGCTGGCGCGTCGCACGCGCGGCCTCGACCCGCGCTGGGTGCCGCCGCTCTATCTCGCGCGCGGCAACTATTTCAGCCTGTCGGGGCGCGCACCGTTTTCCCACCTGATCTATCCGATGCCCGACCGCGCGGGGCTCGGCGTGCACCTGACGCTCGATCTCGGCGGGCAGGCGCGCTTCGGCCCGGACGTCGAATGGATCGATGCGTTGCGCTACGAAGTCGATCCGGCGCGCGCGACCGCGTTCTACGCGTCGATCCGCGCGTTCTGGCCGGGCTTGCCCGACGACGCGCTGCAGCCGGCGTACGCGGGCATCCGGCCGAAGCTCGCGGGCCCCGGCGAGCCGCCGGCGGACTTCATCGTGCAGGGCGCCGCGCAGCATGGCGTGCGCGGGCTCGTGAACCTGTTCGGCATCGAGTCGCCGGGGCTCACCGCGTCGCTCGCGCTTGCGCAGCGGGTGGGCGACATGACGGCTTACCGCTGACGCGGCGCGTGTGTGACGGTGTGACGGGTAGGTGGCGAATGCGTATCGGCCGTGTGGCGCCTGTGTGAAATCCCTTATCTCTGGAATTTCGGCACGCACATTTATTCGCATGAGCGTTATTCTGTCGAACGGCTGTACAGGGTCTGTCTACCGATGGAACACGCATGCGTTGCCCCGAGAAGGGCCGCTCGCGAGGCGCGCGACGCCGCGAATACTGGACGTATTCGCAAGGAGCGCAACGCGGCGAGCGGCCCTTCTCGGGGCAACCCCAAATTGATATCGTTTCCACGGGAAGGCCCGAAATCGCCCGCATGGCGGCGTCGGTCGTCGCTTGTTTGGCATGGCCAAACGGCGCTCCTCCCTCCTTGCCCTGCGAGCGATTTCGGGCCTTCGCATGCGTGTTCCATCGGTAGACAGACCCTGGAACAGCTTTCAAACCGATAACGTTGGAGCGAGTCCCCCATGAAAACATCCCGTCGGAGTTTCCTGATTACGAGCATTGGTGCCGTGTCCGCGCTGGCGCTGTCGCGTGAAGCGCTGGCCGATGCGCCGATGCTCGCGGAAAGCGACCCGACCGCGACGGCACTCGGCTACAAGGCCGATGCGACGAAGGTCGACAAGACGAAGTACCCGAAATACGCAGCGGGCCAGGATTGCGCGGCCTGCATGCTGTACCAGGGCAAGAAGGGCTCGGCCTCGGGCCCGTGCGGCGCCTTCCCCGGCAAGCAGGTGTCGGCGAAGGGCTGGTGCAGCGCCTTCTCGAAGATGGGTTGAGGCCCGTGCGGCATCGTGCGATGCCGCATTGTGGCGAAAACCGCACAACGCCCGCCGTCGAAAGATGGCGGGCGTTTTTTATTGCTTGAAAACGGTTCCGTCGCTTTCTACACTCGCTGCACACCGGCGCGCCGCGGGCACCCCGCGCGCCGCGCAGCCCGACACGGCGAACTGACGAGGACGAGGCACGCATGGCGACGATTGCGAATTCAACGAAAACGAGCCGGCCCGAGCGTGCACTGAACCGGCGTGCGGTCGCGGCCGCCGTGATCGGCAATGCGCTCGAGTGGTACGACTTCACGGTGTTCGGCTTCATGACGGTCGTGATCGCCGAGTTGTTCTTCCCCACCTCCAGCGAATACTCGTCGCTGCTGCTGACCACCGCGACGTTCGGCGTCGCGTTCTTCATGCGTCCGATCGGCGGCATCGTGTTCGGGCTGTACGCGGATCGCGCGGGCCGCAAGGCCGCGCTGTCGCTCGTGATCCTCCTGATGACGGCCGGCATCTTCCTGCTCGCGGTCGCGCCGCCGTATGCGGCGATCGGCATCGGCGGCCCGCTCCTGATCGTGCTCGGCCGTCTGCTGCAGGGCTTCTCCGCGGGCGGCGAATTCGGCAGCGCGACGGCGCTGCTGATCGAAGCCGCGCCATTCTCGAAACGCGGCTTCTACGGCAGCTGGCAGATGGCGAGCCAGGCGGCCGCGCTGCTGATCGGCGCGCTCGTCGGCGCGGCCGTCACGCGCGGGCTGTCGCACGAGGCGCTGCGCAGCTGGGGCTGGCGCGTGCCGTTCATCCTCGGGCTCGTGATCGGCCCGATCGGCTTCTACATCCGCCGCCATCTCGCCGATTCCGAGGCGTTCCTGCATGCGCAGCAAAGCGCGCGCCGCGTGACGCTCGGCGAAGTGTTCACGCGCTACCCGCGCGAGGTGCTGTGCGGGCTCGGCTCGGTGATCGCGCTGACGGTGACGATCTACGTGCTGATCAGCTATCTGCCGACCTTCGCGGTGAAGCAGCTGAAGCTGCCGTACGCGGAATCGTTCTATGCGGTGATCGTCGGCAACCTGCTGCTGATGGTGCTGTCGCCGATCGCCGGTGCGTGGTCGGATCGCATCGGCCGCAAGGGGCTGTCGCTCTGGTCGCTCGTGCTCACGCTCGTGCTGATGTATCCGCTGTTCGCGTGGCTCGACGCGGCGCCGAGCATCGCGCGGCTGATCGCGGTGCAGGCCGTGCTGTCGGTCACGCTCGCGGGCTACTACGGACCGTTCGGCGCGATGATCGCCGAGCTGTTCCCGGCCAACGTGCGCTCGACCGGGCTGTCGATCGCGTACAACGTCGCGGTGATGCTGTTCGGCGGCTTCGGGCAGTTCATCGTCACGTGGCTGATCAAGGTCACGGGCACGCCGCTCGCGCCGACCTACTACGTGATGGCCGGGATCGCGCTGTCGATCGTCGCGGTCGCGTTCGTGCCCGCGCGCAGCGCCGACCTCGACGCGCCGGCGTGACGACGCGGCGACGCGGCAACATGACGATTTGACGACGATCACCGGATCGTTTCGCAAAACGCAATGATGTGCTGCGGAACACGGGAAAGCGGTGGGTCGAGCCTTCGTGTTCGCGCCCGAATTGTTTAGTCGTCGAACGAAACTTGCGCGAAATGAACGAAATGGGCGCTCGCGCGCGTTGTCGCATTTTTTACTCCCACTAAACATCGGCAAAAACCCGGCGGGACATCTAGAAGAGTTTTTTCTCCAGCTTGTTGCCACATCGTTAGCTCAAGTAATATCCGCGTACGCCGGCCCCTGGCGGGCCGGTTCCGATCTGGAGACCTGGAGGAAACATGGAATACAACCGTCTGTTGCACACCCTGCGTGTTACCGCCATTGCAGGCGTGGCAGCGGCATCGCTCGGCGTCGCGGGCTCTGCATTCGCACAGATTCCGAACAAAACGCTCGTCTACTGCTCAGAAGGCAGCCCGGCGGGTTTCGATTCCGCGCAATTTACGACCGGCGTCGATTTCACCGCCGCCACGTTCACCGTCTACAACCGCCTCGTCGAATTCGAGCGCGGCGGCACGAAGGTCGAGCCGGGCCTCGCCGAGAAGTGGGACGTGTCGCCGGACGGCAAGGTGTACACGTTCCATCTGCGCCACGGCGTGAAGTTCCACACGACGGACTTCTTCAAGCCGACGCGTGAATTCAACGCGGACGACGTGCTGTTCACGTTCCAGCGCATGCTCGACCCGAACCAGGCGTTCCGCAAGGCGTACCCGGTGTCGTTCCCGTACTTCACCGACATGGGCCTCGACAAGCTGATCACGAAGGTCGAGAAGGTCGATCCGTACACCGTGAAGTTCACGCTCGCCGAGCCGAATGCGCCGTTCATCCAGAACATGGCGATGGAATTCGCGTCGATCCTGTCGGCCGAATACGGCGACCAGCTGATGAAGGCAGGCAAGGCCGCCGACATCAACCAGAAGCCGGTCGGCACGGGCCCGTTCATCTTCCGCAGCTACACGAAGGACGCGACGATCCGATTCGACGGCAATCCTGATTACTGGAAGAAGGGCGAAGTGAAGATCTCGAAGCTGATCTTCTCGATCACGCCGGATCCGGGCGTGCGCGTGCAGAAGATCAAGCGCAACGAATGCCAGGTGATGAGCTATCCGCGTCCGGCCGACATCGCGACGCTGAAGGCCGATTCGAACGTCGACATGCCGTCGCAGGCCGGCTTCAACCTCGGCTATCTCGCGTACAACGTCGAGCACAAGCCGGTCGACAAGCTCGAGGTGCGTCAGGCACTCGACATGGCGATCAACAAGAAGGCGATCCTCGAGTCCGTCTACCAGGGCGCAGGCCAGGCCGCCAACGCGCCGATGCCGCCGACCCAATGGTCGTACGACAAGAACCTGAAGATGGCGCCGAACGACACCGCGAAGGCGAAGGCGCTGCTCGCGAAGGCCGGCTTCCCGAACGGTTTCGAGATCACGCTGTGGGCGATGCCGGTGCAGCGCGCGTACAACCCGAACGCCCGCCTGATGGCCGAGATGATCCAGGCCGACTGGGCGAAGATCGGCGTGAAGGCGAAGATCGTCACGTACGAGTGGGGCGAGTACATCAAGCGCGCGCACTCGGGTGAGCAGGACACGATGCTGATCGGCTGGACGGGCGACAACGGCGATCCGGACAACTGGCTCGGCACGCTGCTCGGCTGCGAAGCGATCAAGGGCAACAACTTCTCGCACTGGTGCTACAAGCCGTTCGACGAGCTGGTCCAGAAGGGCCGCACGACGACGGGCCAGGACGCGCGGACGAAGCTCTACATGCAGGCTCAGCAGATCTTCGCGCAACAGCTGCCGTTCTCGCCGATCGCGAACTCGACGGTCTACCAGCCGGTGCGCAAGACCGTGGTCGACATGCGTATCGAGCCGCTCGGCTATGCCCGCTTCGACGGTGTGAGCGTGAAGTAACGCATCCGGCGTAAGCTGTCTACGAAGACCGAGACCGGCTAATTCATCCGGCGGCGGGAGGCCAAAAGCTTCCCGTCGCCGGTCGCACATTTCCCACAAGAAAATACGAGACGCATCATGTTCACATTCGTGTTGCGCCGCGTGGGCATGGTGATCCCGACTTTCATCGGCATCACCATCCTGGCGTTTGCGCTGATTCACCTGATACCGGGCGACCCCATCGAAGTGATGATGGGCGAGCGCGGCGTCGATCCCGCGATGCATGCGGAGGCGATGAAGCGCCTCGGGCTCGACCAGCCGCTGCCCATGCAGTACATCCACTACATCGGCCGGGCGCTGCATGGCGACCTCGGCACGTCGATCATCACCAACACGAGCGTCGCGGGCGAGTTCTTCGCGCGCTTCCCGGCGACCGTCGAGCTGTCGCTGTGCGCGCTCGTGTTCGCGCTCGCGGTCGGGCTGCCGGCCGGCGTGATCGCCGCATTGCGGCGCGGCTCGGTCGTCGACCATGGCGTGATGGGCACCGCGCTCACCGGCTATTCGATGCCGATCTTCTGGTGGGGGCTGATCCTCATCATGGTGTTTTCGTCATATCTCGGCTGGACGCCCGTGTCGGGGCGCATCGCCGTCGAATACGATTTCCCGCACCCGACGGGCTTCATGCTGATCGACGCGCTGCTCGCGCCGGATGAAGGCGCGTTCAAGTCGGCGGTCAGCCACCTGATCCTGCCCGCCATCGTGCTCGGCACGATCCCGCTCGCGGTGATCGCGCGGATGACGCGCTCGTCGATGCTCGAAGTGCTGCGCGAGGACTACATCCGCACCGCCCGCGCGAAGGGGCTGTCGCCCGCGCGCGTGGTCGTCGTGCATGCGCTGCGCAATGCGCTGATCCCGGTCGTCACCGTGATCGGCCTGCAGATCGGCACACTGCTCGCGGGCGCCGTTCTGACCGAGACGCTCTTTTCGTGGCCCGGTGTCGGCAAGTGGCTGATCGATGCGATCGGCCGCCGCGACTATCCGGTCGTCCAGGGCGGCATCCTGCTGATCGCGACGCTCGTGATCGTCGTGAACCTGGTCGTCGACCTGCTGTACGGCGTGCTGAATCCGCGCATCCGCCACACGAGGTAATCCCATGAGCAATCTGCAAAATACCCTGCCGACCGAATCCGCGCCGGCCGGCGGCCGTGCGCTCGCGCTGCGCGAGTTCTGGGCCAACTTCTCGCGCAACCGTGGCGCCGTCGGCGCCGGCATCGTCGTGATCGTGCTGATCCTGGTCGCGCTGCTCGCGCCGCTGCTCGCGCCGCACAGCCCGGTCGAGCAATACCGCGACTTCGTGAAGATCCCGCCCGCGTGGCTCGAAGGCGGCAACTGGAAATTCATCCTCGGCACCGACGAAGCAGGCCGCGACATTCTTTCGCGGCTGATGTTCGGCGCACGGATGTCGTTCTGGATCGGCTTCGTGTCGGTCGTGCTCGCGCTGATCCCCGGCATCGTGCTCGGGCTCGTCGCCGCGTTCTTCCAGAAGTGGGCCGACACGCCCGTGATGCGCATCATGGACGTGCTGCTCGCGCTGCCGTCGCTTCTGCTCGCGGTCGCGGTCGTCGCGATCATCGGCCCGGGCCTCACCAACACGATGTTCGCGATCGCGATCGTCGCGCTGCCGGCCTACGTGCGCCTCACGCGCGCATCGGCGCTCGGCGAGCTGCAGAAGGAGTACGTGACGGCGTCGCGCGTGGCCGGTGCCGGCACGCTGCGCCTGATGTTCTCGCAGGTGCTGCCGAACTGTACGGCGCCGCTGATCGTGCAGGCGACGCTCGGCTTCTCGTCGGCCATCCTCGACGCGGCCGCGCTCGGCTTCCTCGGCCTCGGCGTGCAACCGCCGACCGCCGAGTGGGGCGCGATGCTGGCCTCCGCGCGCGACTACATCGACAATGCGTGGTGGATCGTGACGATGCCGGGCCTGTCGATCCTGATTTCGGTGCTCGCGATCAACCTGCTCGGCGACGGGCTGCGCGACGCGCTCGATCCCAAACTGAAACGGATGGCGTGAACATGAGCCAAGATCTTCTGACCATCCGCAATCTCGCGGTGAATTTCAACGGCCTGCCCGCGGTCGACCGGATCAACCTGTCGATCGCGCCGGGCGAGGTGGTGGGCGTCGTCGGCGAATCGGGCTCGGGCAAGAGCGTGACGATGATGGCGCTGATGGGCCTGATCGACGCGCCGGGCAAGGTGACGGCGGACGAAGTCACGTTCAACGGCGTCGACCTGCTGAAGGCGTCGCCGAAGGCGCGCCGCAAGATCGTCGGCAAGGACATCGCGATGGTGTTCCAGGACGCGCTGACGAGCCTGAACCCGAGCTATACGGTCGGCTACCAGATCAAGGAAGTGCTGAAGCTGCACGAGGGCTTGCGCGGCGACGCGCTGCACCGGCGTGCGCTCGAACTGCTCGACCAGGTCGGCATTCCCGATGCGAAGAACCGCATCGCGTCGTTCCCGCACCAGATGTCGGGCGGGATGAACCAGCGCGTGATGATCGCGATGGCGGTGGCGTGCAACCCGAAGCTGCTGATCGCCGACGAGCCGACCACCGCGCTCGACGTGACGATCCAGGCGCAGATCATGGACCTGCTCGTGAAGCTGCAGAAGGAGCGCGGGATGGCGCTCGTGCTGATCTCGCACGACCTGGCCGTGGTGTCGGAAGTCGCGCAGCGCGTGGCGGTGATGTACGCGGGCGAGGTGATCGAGACCAACCGCGTGCCCGACATCTTCCGTGCACCGCATCATCCGTACACCGAAGCGCTGCTCGCGGCGATTCCCGAGCACAATCAGGGGGCGCGTCGCCTTGCCGCATTGCCCGGCATGGTGCCGGGCCGCGATGATCGCCCGTCCGGGTGCCTGTTCGCGCCGCGCTGCAAGTACGTCGTCGACGACTGCCGCAAGGCGCGGCCGGCGCTCGACACGCTGGTGCCGGCCAACGATGCGATGCGCGCACGCTGCATCAAGCCGCTCAACGTTTCCAACCTCGACCTGACGGGAGGTGCACGATGAATGCAGTCAATCAAACGCCTCGCGTGTCGCACGACGAGGAAGCCGTGCTGGTGGCCGACGGCCTCGCGAAACACTATTCGGTGAAGCGCGGGATGTTCGGGCAGGGCACGGTGAAGGCACTGAACGGCGTGTCGTTCTCGCTGAAGCGCGGCAAGACGCTCGCCGTCGTCGGCGAATCGGGCTGCGGGAAGTCGACGCTCGCCCGCCAGCTGACGATGATCGAGACGCCCACCTCGGGCAGCCTGACGATCGACGGCAAGAACGTCGCCGGCGCCAGCCGCGAGACGGTGGCCGACCTGCGCCGCCGCGTGCAGATGGTGTTCCAGAACCCGTTCGCGTCGCTGAATCCGCGCAAGACCGTCGAGCAGACGCTTTCCGAGCCGCTCGAGATCAACGCGAACCTGACCGCCGCCGAACGCGCGCAGCGCATCGCGCAGATCATGCGCACGGTCGGCCTGCGGCCCGAGCACGCGAAGCGTTATCCGCACATGTTCTCGGGCGGCCAGCGCCAGCGGGTCGCGATCGCGCGCGCGATGATCCTCGATCCGCGCATCGTCGTGGCCGACGAGCCGGTGTCCGCGCTCGACGTGTCGATCCAGGCGCAGATCCTGAACCTGTTCATGGATCTGCAGGAGCAGTTCAAGACGAGCTACGTGTTCATCTCGCACAACCTGTCGGTGGTCGAGCACGTCGCGGACGACGTGATGGTGATGTACTTCGGCAGCGTCGCGGAGCTGGGCGACAAGGCGACGATCTACGCACGGCCGCGCCATCCGTACACGCGCGCGCTGATGTCGGCGACGCCGGCGATCTTCGAGGAAGACCGCCGCGTGCAGATCAAGCTGCAGGGCGAACTGCCGTCGCCGCTCAATCCGCCGTCGGGCTGCGCGTTCCATCAGCGCTGCCCGTATGCGGTCGAGCGCTGCCGGGTGGAGGAGCCGCAGCTGCGCGAGGTCGACGGCCGGCGCGTGGCCTGCCATCGGGCCGAGGAAGTCGGGGAGGAGAATGCCTGAGGTGTTGGCGGCGCGCGCGTCCGGCGTGCGCCGTGCGGGGGCAAGCAGCGCGCGCGTGATGCGCGCGTACCGCTACGCGCGGCGCTGGAGCGTGCGTACCGTCACGGGCGCGGCGCTGGCCGGCGCGTGCGTGGCGGCCAGCCTCGTGGTTCCCGCCGAATCCGCGCGCGCCGAAGGGCGCGCGCCGGCCACTTCACCGATCCATCCGTCGCAAGTCCCGCCGCCCGGCATGAGCCTGCCGGGCTTTCATGCGCCTGCCGTGTCGAACGGCACGGTTTCGAGCGGCTCCGTGCGCGTGCAGCCCGCCCGCATGCCGTTCTACGTTGCAACCAAGGGCAAGGTCACGCTCTACGTGCTCGGCACGCTGCACACCGGCGACCCGTCCGACTACCCGAGCGTGCAGCCGTTCCGGCCGCGCATCCTCGCGGCGCTCGCCGCGTCGCCCACCCTGGCGCTCGAACTGTCGCCCGACGACCTGCTCGAATCGCAGGACGACGTGTCGAAGTACGGCGTCTGCCGCTACCCGTGCCTGCAGCGCCTGCTGCCCGAGCCGCTGTGGCAGCGGCTCGCGGCGCGCCTGCGCGGCAACCCGGCGGCGCTCGTCGAAATCCGCAAGATGCGGCCGTGGCTCGCGGCGCTCGTCGTCGAGACCTACGATTCGCTGTCGGCCGGCCTGCAGACGGAATACGGCACCGAGGCGCAGCTGCAGAACGTGTTCCTGAAGAAAAAGGGCGGCCGCGTGATCGGGCTCGAGACGCTCGCCGAACAGATGCGCGCGTTCACCGGGCTGACGCTCGCCGAGCAGCGCGAGATGCTCGCGCAGGACATGGTGCAGACGCCCGCGCAGAACGCCGACGACATCAAGGCGCTGCATCGACTGTGGCGAATTGGCGACGCCGATGCGATCTCGGCATGGGCGGTCGCGAAGAGCGAACGGCTCGCGCGGTCGAAGGCGTTGTCGGACGCGATCGACAACAAGATCGTGTACGAGCGCAACCGGCGCTTTGTTGCACGGATGACGGCAATCGCCGCGCCGAACCGGCCGCTGTTCGTCGCGATCGGCGCGCTGCACCTGGGCGGCCCGCGCGGCGTGCTCGAATTGTTGCGTCAACAAGGTTACAGGGTCGACGCGAACTGATCGCCGTCACCGCGCCCGAACCGATCCTCCCCTGTTTGATCGACGTTGTGCGAGCGGCTCAAACGCCTGGTTGGGCACGCGATTCGATAAGGAAAACCCTCGAATCATCAGAAAATAGCGTTTCAAACGATTGACATCCCGATCTGCCAATATCTATTCTTCGATCCACAAGTTGAAAAAATGAAAAGAATAGAAAAAGTTCTACGGGGTAGCAGAAAATAAAGCGCGGGGTTAGCGCGTTGCCGGCACGTGGTGCACGTGCCGGCCGCGGAAGTGTCTGCATGTACGGCGGGGCCAATCATCGTCGGACAACAACAAGGCATGCAGGCCGACTTGCGGGATAAGCGACGTTCCGTCGTCCCACCGGGGAAAGGCAGTAATCGGGCGGCGGCGGACGTTTTTTAATCCGGAATGGTTTTCCGGTCACCGTCGCAAGACGGTTTCGGGGGGCGAATCGACAGACGGCGAAGCCGCAGCGATTGTGCCAACGGAAAAGCGCCACGAGGGCGCTTTTTTCTTTTGTGCGACCGATCGTGCGTCCGCCGGCGCGATCGGCCGGATCAGGCGCGTTCGTCCGCCTGCAGCATCCCGGGCGCGACCACGTCGACGCCCACCGCCTCGAGCGCGGCGCGAATCCGTTTCGCGAATACCAGCGCGTGCGGCCCGTCGCCGTGCAGGCAGACGGTCTGCGCATTGAGCATCACCCACTCGCCGCCGATCGCCCGCACCTGCCGGCTGCGCACCATGTCCAGCGTGCGCGCGATCATCGTGTCCTCGTCGTCGATCAGCGCGCCGGGCTGGTTGCGCGGCACGAGCGATCCGTCCGCGCGGTAGCCGCGATCGGCGAACACTTCCTCGACCGCGGCGAGCCCCGCGTGCCGCGTGGCCGCGACGAACACGCTGTTCGCGAGCCCGAACACCGCGAGCGACGGGTCGAAATCGCGGATCGCGGACACCACCGCATCGGCGATCAGCGGGTCGCGCGCGGCCTGGTTGTACAGCGCGCCGTGCGGTTTCACGTGCGCGATGCGCCCGCCCTCGGCCTGCGCGATCGCCGACAGCGCGCCGAGCTGGTACAGCACGCCCGCGTAGATGTCGCTGGCCGGCAGCTGCATTTCCTTGCGGCCGAAATTCTCCGGATCGTGAAAGCTCGGGTGCGCGCCGATCGCCACGCCTTTCTGCACGGCCCAGCGTACGCAGTCGCGCATCGCGTTCGCACCGCCCGCATGCCACCCGCATGCGATGTTCGCGGACGTCACGAGGTCGAGCAGCGCCTCGTCCGAACCGCATCCTTCGCCGAGATCGGCATTCAGATCGATTTGCATGATGTTCCTCGTCCACTGATTGCGTGGCCCGTTTTCTCTACTGCGACTGCCTTCGGTACCGCTACCGCCATTGTCACGCCGCGCGCGACTCGGCGCGGCGGCGCGCTTCCTCGCGCATGTCGATCGCCACGTCGATCTGCCGCAGATACGCACGTTCCGCGGCCAGCGCGGCGCGCGCGGCGTCGGGTGTCGTGCGCACGAAGCGGATCGGCAGGTTGAGCCGCGCCTGCGCGAGTTTCCACAGGTCCGCACGGATCACCGTGCCGATCTTCGGGTAGCCGCCGGTGGTCTGCGCGTCGTGCATCAGCACGATCGGCTGGCCGTTCGGCGGCACCTGGATCGTGCCGGGCAGCACCGCGTGCGACAGCAGCTCGGCCGGCCGTTCGCGCACGAGTTCGACACCGGCGAGCCGGTAGCCCATGCGGTTGCTGTTCGCCGTGACCAGCCATTCCTCATCCCAGAACGCCTGCTGCGAATCGGCGGCGAACGACGCGTAGTCGGGGCCCGGCAGCACGCGCACCGGCATCGCCCACGGCGCATGCGCGGGGCGGTGACGGCGCGGCGGCTCGTCGACGCGCACGAACCCGCACCACGCCGGCGCCTTGACGCCGAATTCGGGCGCATCGGCCGCGAGGCAACCCATCCCGGCCGGAAGCACGCCGACCGGGAGGCGATCGCCGTCGCGCAGCGCGCGGCCGCCGAGGCCGCCGAAGCGCGATGCGAGATCGGTGCTGCGCGAGCCGAGCATCGGCAGCACGTCGATGCCGCCGGCGATGCACAGGTAGCCGCGCATCCCGCGTTTCGCGGCGGGCAGCACGAGCGTCTGCCCGGCCTCGACCGGCAGGCTCCACCATGAATATACGCGCTGGCCGTCGAGCGTCGCACCGAACTCGGTGCCGGTGATCGCGATGCGGGTCGCGCGCGTGAAGCGGAAGGCGGCCGGGCCGATCGTGATCTCGACGCCCGCCGCATCGGGGCGGTTGCCGACCAGCCGGTTGCCGACTTCGAGCGCGAGGCCGTCGAGTGCACCGCCCTGCGCGACGCCGAGATGGCGCGCGCCGCGGCGCCCGAGATCCTGCACGGTGGACAGCGGGCCGGCCCGCACCACTTCGATGGTGCCCGGTACGGTGCTCTGGGTCATCGTGCGTCGACTCCGGCAATGGTGAAGCGTACGCGGTCGCCGGGCAGCAGCAGCGTCGGCTGCGGCCGCGCCGGATCGAACAGCACGTGCGATGTACGGCCGATCAGTTGCCAGCCGCCGGGCGACGTGGCCGGGTAGATGCCCGTCTGCGCGCCGCCGATGCCGACCGAGCCGGCCGGCACCTCGAGGCGCGGCGCCGCGCGGCGCGGCATGTGCAGCGCGGCGTCGAGCCCGCCGAGATACGCGAAGCCCGGCTGGAAGCCGACGAAGAACACGACGTAGGCGCCGGCCGCGTGGCGCGCGACGACTTCGTCGGCCGACAGGCCGGTATGCGCGGCGACGGCCGGCAGATCGGGGCCGGCGGCGCCGCCGTATTCGACCGGGATCTCGACCTCGCGGCCGTCCGCGTGCTCGACGTCGGCCGTCTCCCACGCGTCGCGCAGCGCGGGCGTGAGCGACTCGGCCGTCGTGGCGAGCGCGTCGAATACGATCGTCAGGTTGTTCATGCCGGGCACGACGTCGATCACGTCGGGCCACGCGCGCGCGGCCTCGGCAACGGCCCAGACGCGGCGCTGGCAATCGAGCGTGGCGGGCGGCGGCACCTCGCAGACGAGGGCGGCATCGCCGAGCGGATAAAAGCGGGGTTGCGTCATCGGACTGGCACGGTTCGGACGGCAATGTTAGCGCACATTGTCAATAAAATATCGACAACTTCCCAATAAGCGTTTTCGCCTAGCCCGTATGTCGGGGCTTCTGGCGTACACTCGGCACACCCTGTCATCCGGCTTGCTCCGCCTTTCCATGAAGCGTCCTGCGACCAAGATCGTGTCATCCGAACACCTCGTTTCCGATTCGAGCGCGGAGCTGTCGGAACTCGAATACGGCCTCATCATGGCAGGCAATGCTTTCAATCGGTGGATGGTGCGCTGCATGTCGGCGGCCGGCGCGAAGGACATGACGGCGGTCGAGGTGTCGCTGCTGCATCACGTCAGCCATCGCGAACGCAAGAAGAAGCTCGCCGACATCTGCTTCGTGCTCAATATCGAGGATACGCACGTCGCGACCTATGCGCTGAAAAAACTGATCGCCCGCGGCTATGTGAAGAGCGAGAAGAACGGCAAGGAAGTGTTCTTCTTCGCGACCGACGCGGGCCGCGACCTGTGCCTGAAGTACCGCGAGGTGCGCGAGCACTGCCTGATCGAGACGCTGAAGGACAGCGGGCTCACCAACGAGCAGATCGGCGACGCGGCGCAGTTGCTGCGCAACGCATCGGGCCTGTACGACACGGCCGCGCGCGCGGCGGCGTCGCTGTAAACGGTTGCGCCGCGGCTGGCGCGCGGCGGTGCGCTGACGGGCGTGCGACGACGGATGCGGCGCCGCACGCCGCGTCATCCGGCGGCCGGGTACAGCGCGCCGTCGGTCACGATCCAGTGCAGCGCGAGATCGTGCGCTTCGGCCGGCAGTGCATCGACGCGGCACGCTTCATACGCGATGCCGACCGTCACGGGCAGCTCGCTGCCCGGCCAGGCGGCAAGCGTGCGGTCGTAGTAGCCGCCGCCGTAGCCGAGCCGGTAGCGCTGCAGATCGAATCCCACACAGGGAATCAGCAACAGGTCGGGCACGACGACGATTCCCGACGCCGGTTCCGGAATCCGGTGATGACCTTCGCGCATCGGCGTGTGCGTGTCCCATGCATGGAACTCGAGCGGCGTGTGCCTCTCGTCGATCACGGGTAGCGCAGCCTGCCTGCCGGCACCGGCCGCGCACCACGCGAGCACGGCCTCGCGCGCGTCGAATTCCCCCGGCAGCGGCCAGTAGAACCCGACCGTGCGCGGCGCGAGCCGGTCGAGCAGCGTGCGCAGCCGCGCATCGAGCGCGGCATTCGCGGCGGGTTGCGACGCGGCGTCGCGACGCGCGCCGGACAGCGTTTTGCGTAGCGCAACCTTCGGGTTCGGCACAGGGTTGCGTGCTATGCTTTCGCTCACTTCGTGCTCCATTCAAAACGATGTCGAACAGCCTTTTCCGAGTATATCGCGCGGTCGCGCTCACACTTTCGGCCGCCGCGCTCGTCGCGGGGACGGCTGCGTGCGCCGCACCGAACGACGATACGGTCGCCGGGGACGACCAGACCTTCGTGCAGCTTCGTGAAGCCGCGCGTCGCAACGACGCCGCGAAAGCCGCGCAGCTCGCGTCGATGATCCCGAACTATCCGGTACCGTCCTACGTCGAGTATTTCCAGATCAAGCCGCAGTTGTTCGATTCGACGGGCCGCGCGCGCGTGGACGCGCCGGACGCGCCCGTGCAGTCGTTCCTGCAGCGCTACGACGGCCAGGCGATCGCCGACCGCCTGCGCAACGACTACCTGCTCGTGCTCGGCGCGCGCCACGACTGGCGCAACTTCGACGAGCAATACAAGCGCTTCGTGCTCGACGACGACACGCAGGTCAAGTGCTATGCGCTCGAATCGCGCGCGGCGCGCGGCGAGAACGTCGCCGAAGCGGCGCGTGCGCTGCTCGTCGAGCCGAAGAACTACGGCGACGCGTGCGTCGACCTGATCACCGCGCTCACGGTCAACCAGCAGTTCACGAGCGACGACGTGTGGCAGCAGGCGCGCCTCGCGTACGAGCAGAACTACACGACGCTCGGCGGCAAGATCGTCGACGCGCTCGGCCCGCGCCCGGTCGGCTTCGACCAGGCGACGAGCGCGCCGCCGCTGTACCTCGCGCGCGGCGTCGGCCCCGACGCGACGTCGCACCAGATCGCACTGATCGCGCTCAGCCGCATGGCGCGCAACGATCCGGACGCCGCCGCCGGGATGCTGACCACGATCGCGCCGTCGCTGACCAAGCAGGAGCAGGCGATCGCGTGGGGCGCGATCGGCTACCAGGGCGCGATCAAGCGCTCGCCGCTCGCGTCGGTCTGGTACGCGAAATCGACGAATGCGCCGCTGTCGAACCCGGGCTACGAATGGCGCACGCGCGCCGCGCTGCTCGCCGGCAACTGGCCGATGGTGCGCTGGTCGATCGAGCAGATGCCGCCGTCGCTGCGCGACGATCCGGCCTGGATCTACTGGCATGCGCGCGCGCTCAAGCAGAGCGGCGACACGCTGCAGGCGAACCAGGAATTCGAGCAGGTCGCGGGCCAGTTCAACTTCTACGGGCAACTCGCCGGCGAAGAGCTCGGCCAGCGCACGACGATCCCGCCGCGCACGAAGGTGAGCGACGCCGAGATCGACGCGATGAGCAAGATTCCGGGCTTCGCGCTTGCCCAGCGTTTCTACGCGCTGAACCTGCGCCTCGAAGGCAACCGCGAATGGAACTGGCCGCTGCGCGGGATGACCGATCGCCAGCTGCTGGCCGCGGCCGAATACGGCAAGCGCGTCGAGCTGCTCGACCGCACGGTCAACACGGCCGACCGCACGAAGGCCGAGCACGACTTCACGCTGCGCTACCCGTCGCCGTACCGCAACATCGTCGAGCGCTATGCGCAATCGACGGGCCTCGACACCGAATGGGCGTACGGGCTGATCCGCCAGGAATCGCGCTTCATCATCAGCGCGCGTTCGTCGGTGGGCGCGGGCGGCCTGATGCAGCTGATGCCGGCCACCGCGCAGATGGTCGCGAAGAAGCTCGGCATGGGCACGATCTCGCGCGCGCAGATGCACGACATCGATACCAACATCCAGCTCGGCACCTGGTATCTGGCGGACATCTACAACAACTTCGACAGCTCGCCGGTGCTCGCCACGGCCGGCTACAACGCGGGCCCGGGCCGGCCGCGCCAGTGGCGCCAGGTGTTGACGCAGCCGGTCGAAGGCGCGATCTTCGCAGAAACGATTCCGTTCAACGAGACGCGCGACTACGTGAAGAACGTGCTGTCGAACACCGTCTACTACGCGGCGCTCTTCGAGGGCAAACCGCAGTCGTTGAAGAAACGTCTAGGCATGATCTCGCCCTGATACGCAATCTTCACACTGCCGCGCGAGACGCGGCAGTGTTCTTTTGAGGCTCACGACATGGATCGCCAGACCGTCGCGCTGCTGGGCGGCACCGGCTTCATCGGCAGCCGGCTCGTCAATGCGCTGACCGAATCCGGCAAGCAGGTACGGATCGGCACGCGCCGGCGCGACCACGCGCGCCACCTGCAGATGCTGCCGGTCGAAATCGTCGAGCTCGACGCGCTCGACACGCGCACGCTCGCGCGCTTCGTCGCCGGTGCGCACGCGGCGATCAACCTGGTCGGCGTGCTGCACGGCGGCCGCGGCACGCCGTACGGGCCCGGCTTCGAGCGCGCGCACGTCACGCTGCCGGCCGCGCTCGCGACCGCCTGCACCGAGGTGGGCGTGCAGCGCGTGCTGCACATGAGCGCGCTCGGCGCCGATTCGCATGGCGCGAGCATGTACCAGCGCTCGAAGGGCGACGGCGAGGCCGCGCTGCATGCGATCGCGGCGACCGATTCGCTCGCGCTGACGATCTTCCGCCCGTCGGTCGTGTTCGGCCCCGGCGATGCGTTCCTCAACACGTTCGCGAACCTGCAGCGCTCGGTGCCCGTGCTACCGCTCGCGATGCCCGACGCGCGCTTCCAGCCGGTGTTCGTCGGCGATGTCGTGCGCGCGTTCGTCAACACGCTCGATCTCGCGGCCGCACACGGCAAGACCTACGAACTCGGCGGCCCGACCGTCTACACGCTCGAGCAGCTGGTGCGCTATTGCGGCACGCTGGTCGGCCGCCAGGCACGCATCGTGCGGCTGCCCGACGCGCTTGCGCGGCTGCAGGCGAACGTGTTCGAATGCCTGCCCGGCGAGCCCGTGCTCACGCGCGACAATCTCGCGACGATGTCGGTGCCGAACGTGCTGTCGGGGCCGCTCGCGCCGGAGCTCGGGATCTCGCCCGCGAGTCTCGAAAGCATCGCGCCCGCGTATCTCGGCCAGGCCGCGCAGCGCTCCCGGTTCGACTGGTTCCGCTCGCGCCGCTAGGCCGGCAACGTCATCCTTTCCACCTTCGCGTTTTCCGGAACACCGTCATGAAACTCGTCATTGGAGACAAGAACTACTCGTCGTGGTCGATGCGCCCGTGGCTGCTGCTCGCGCATTTCGGCATCCCGTTCGACGAGATCGCGATCGAGCTGCGCCACGATGACACGGCCGCGCGCATCCGCGAGTATTCGCCGTCCGGCAAGGTGCCGTGCCTGATCGACGACCACGGCGTCGCGATCTGGGATTCGCTCGCGATCGCCGAGACGCTCGCCGAACGCTATCCGCAGTTTCCGATGTGGCCGGCCGATCCGCTCGAGCGCGCGCATGCGCGCTGCGTCGCGGCCGAGATGCATTCGGGCTTCGCGGCGCTGCGCACGCAGATGGGCATGAACGTGCGCGCGTCGATGCCGGGGCGCGGCGCGACACCCGACGCGCTCGCCGATGTCGCGCGCATCGATGCGCTGTGGAGCGCGTGTCTCGAGGCGTCGGGCGGGCCGTTCCTGTTCGGCGAATTCGGCATTGCCGATGCGATGTACGCGCCCGTCGTGATGCGCTTCAACACGTACGCGCCGGGCCTGTCGCCGGAAGCGGCCGGCTATGCGGCGCGCGTGACGGCGCTGCCGGCCGTGCAGCGCTGGATCGATGCCGCGCGCCGCGAAACGAACGTGATCGCCGAATACGAGCCGCAGCCATGAACATCTACGCAGTAGGCGGCGCCATCCGCGACGAACTGCTCGGCGTGCCCGTGCAGGACCGCGACTACGTGGTGGTGGGCGCGACCCCCGAGCAGATGGCCGCGCAGGGGTTCCGGCCGGTCGGCAAGGATTTCCCGGTATTCCTGCATCCGCGCACGCAGGAGGAGTACGCGCTCGCGCGCACCGAGCGCAAGACGGCGGCCGGCTATCACGGCTTCCAGTTCCATTACGCGCCGGACGTGACGCTCGACGAGGACCTCGCGCGGCGCGACCTGACGATCAACGCGATGGCGCGCGAGGTGAGCCCGGAGGGAGAGCTCGTCGGGCCGGTGATCGATCCGTTCGACGGGCAGGCCGACCTGCGCGCGCGCGTGTTCCGGCATGTGAGCGACGCGTTCGTCGAGGATCCGGTGCGGATCCTGCGGATCGCGCGCTTCGCCGCGCGGTTCGCGGATTTCACGGTCGCGGACGAAACGCTCGCGCTGATGCGGCGGATGGTCGACGCGGGCGAGGTCGACGCGCTCGTGCCCGAGCGCGTGTGGCAGGAAATCGCGCGCGGGCTGATGGAAGCGAAGCCGTCGCGGATGTTCGCGGTGCTGCGCGAGTGCGGCGCGCTCGCGCGCATCCTGCCCGAGGTCGATGCGTTGTGGGGCGTGCCGCAGCGCGCCGACTACCACCCGGAAGTCGACACGGGCGTGCACGTGATGATGGTCGTCGACTATGCGGCGAAGCAGGGTTATTCGCTGCCGGTGCGCTTCGCGGCGCTCACGCACGATCTCGGCAAGGCGACGACACCGGCCGACGTGCTGCCGCGCCACGTCGGCCACGAGGGCCGCAGCGTCGACCTGCTCAAGCCGTTGTGCGAGCGGCTGCGTGTGCCGAACGAATGCCGCGATCTCGCGCTGGTCGTCGCGCGCGAGCACGGCAACCTGCATCGCGTGATGGAGATGGGCGCGGCCGCGCTGGTGCGGCTGTTCGAGCGCAGCGACGCGCTGCGCAAGCCGGCGCGTTTCGCCGAGATGCTGCAGGCATGCGAATCGGATGCGCGCGGGCGGCTCGGGCTCGACGCGCAGCCGTATCCGCAGGCCGAGCGGCTTCGCGTCGCGCTCGCGGCCGCGCGCAGCGTCGATGCCGGCGCAATCGCGCGCGGCATCGGCAACGATACGGAGAAGATCAAGGACGCCGTGCATCGCGCACGGATCGAGGCCGTCGCGCACGCGCTCGAGATCGGCGAATAGGGGCGGCGAATAGGGGCGGCGAATAGGGCCGGCGGGAAGGGCGCGCGCCTTGCGTCTGCCTCCCCGGCAACCGTTACGACTTCTTCTTACGCGCCGGCTTCGCGGCCGCCGGGCGTTTGCCGGCGGATACGCGCGGCTTGGCCGCGGCCTTCTTTTCCTTTCCCGCCGCGCCGGCGTCGCGCTCGCGTTCCGCCCGCCTGGGCGCCGGCCCACGGCGGCTCACGCGCGGCTCGCCCGGCGTCGCACGTGCGGCGCGCGCCGGTTTACCGACGTCCATCGTCGCCGACACGAACCCGGCGCCACGGTCGTCGAACAGCGGCAGCGTGCCGACCGCGATCACCTCGGCCGGCCCGTCGCCCACGTTGGCGACCCGATGCCGCTTGCGCGCGTCGAAGTGCAGCGAGTCGCCGGGCGACAGCGGGTAATCCTTCTTGCCGACCGTGTAGCAGATCCGGCCGGCCAGCACGTACACGAATTCGTCGCCGCCGTGCGCGACCCATTCCGAGCGGTAGCCTTCCATCATCTGCACCTTGAGCGCGTTGATCTGGCTGCCGTCGAACGTGGTGGAGAGGCGTTCGTACCACTGCGACCTGGCGTCGAGCGCGTACGGCTTGCGGCGGCCCTCGTACGAATCGGGCTGGGCCTGGCGCGGCTGGTCGATCAGCGCGCCGAGCGGCACGCCGAGTGCCTTCGCGACGTTGACGAGCGACGACAGCGAGATGCCCGTGAGGTGGCGCTCGACCTGGGACAGGAACCCGACCGACAGCTTCGCCTCGGTCGCGACTTCCAGCAGCGTCTTCTTCGCTTCCCGGCGCAGGCGGCGAATGCGCTGGCCGATACGCATGATGTCTGAATCCATGAATCTCTTTCGTGACAACGAGTCGGGAGGCGAGCGGACGGGCGGTGCAGTCGCCGGACGGTGATTTCCGCGCCTCGCACGAAGCACGGCCGTCGGGGCGGCGATGCCGGCGCATTGTACCGCGCCGTGTCGCCGGGCGAATTCATGTGGCGTTGTGCCGGGATGCGCAGGCGCCGCGCCGATTTTAGCCCTACGAAAATTTTAGCTTGACCTCAATTTCGGCGTGTTCTAGATTCTGTCGCGCGTATCAAAAAAAGTTAAGTGGGACGAAAATTTTTTCAAGGACTGCTGCCGGAACGGCACGGCGGTCCGGCGCCGTGCCGCGCCGGGCCGAACGTCCACCTGCAGCGGCGCCGTGCCGCATCAGGCCTGCCTCGGGCCTGCACCCCGCCGCGTCACCGCCGGCCGCCGACAACAATGCATAACGGGCTTCCGATGATCGATCGACTGAAATACAGCTTCTCCGGCCTTCCCCCGTACGACGCATCCGTCGTCGACACGCAGGCGGCCCTGTCGCGCCTGCTCGATGCGGCGCGGCTCGACGCGGTGCTGGTCACGTCGCAGGACGAATACGTGACCGAGTACCTGCCGCTCGCCAACAATCCGCGCTATGCGGTGTCGGGTTTCGACGGCTCGGCCGGCTGCGGGATCTTCCTGAGCGCGGCGACCGCGCAGGCGCTCGATCTGCCCCCGTTCGTGCTGTTCGTCGACGGCCGCTATCACCTGCAGGCCGAGCAGCAATGCGATCCGGCGCGCGTGCGCATCGAGAAGCTCGGGATGAACGTGACGATCTGGCAGGCGATGGCCGACTGGCTGGTCGCGCACGGCAGCCGGCTCGCGCGGGTCGGCTACGACGCGCGGCGGATCAGCGTCGCGCAGCGCGATCGCCTGTTCGAACGGACGCAGGCCGCGTCGCTCGACTGGACGAGCCTCGTCGACCGCGAGATCGATCGCGCGATCGACTTGCCGGGCTGGGTCGTCGAGCGGCCGATCTTCGAAGTGCCGGAATCGGCGACCGGCCTGAGCGTCGCGCAGAACCTCGACACGCTGAACCGCCGGCTCGCCGCGCATACCGGCGCGCCGGACGGCAAGACCGCGTTCTTCACCTGCGCGTCGGACGATCTCGCCTATCTGCTGAACAGCCGCGGCTATCACATCCCGAATGCGTCGTCGCACCTCGGCTTCCTGTTCGCGGTCGGCGGCCAGGTGGCGTTGTTCCTGCCGGAAGGCTGCGACCGCTGCGAGGTCACGCTCGCGTCGTATCCGGCGCTGCACGTGATCCGGCGCGATGTCGCGGCGCTCGAGCGCTTTCTCGCGCAGTTCGACGTCGAGCACGTGTGCTACGGCTTCGAGTCGGTGAACTGCGCGCTCGTCGACGCAGTGAAGCGGGTGTGGCCGCACGCGCGGCAGGCCGACTTCAACCCGGTCGAGGCGATGCGGGCCAGCAAGACGCCGGCGGTGCTCGACCAGTTCCGCGACGCGTTCGCGCGCAGCTCCGCGGCGATCGCCGAGACGATGCGCTGGGCGAAGGCCGGCGAGCCGGGCACCCGCCATACCGAATACGATCTGGCGCGCACGATCAACGACGCGTACGGCGCACGCTCGGCGGTGGCGCTGACGTTTCCGTCGATCGCGGCGAACGGCGCGAACAGCGCGTTCGCGCATTACACGGCGGCGAGCGCCGACGTCGAGCTGACGGAAGGCGAACTCGTGTTGCTCGACAGCGGCGCGTACTACGAAGCCGGCTTCGCGACGGACTGCACCCGCGTGGTGCTGCGCCGGACCCGGCCGGAAACGGTCGCGCAGCCGTGGCAGCGCGAGATCTACACGGTCGCGCTGAAGGCCTGCATCAAGGGGCTCGTCACGCGCTTTCCGAGCACCGCGAAGGGCGGCGATGTCGATGCGCTCGTGCGGCAGGTGTGCCGCGACCACGGCCACGATTTCGGCCACGGCACCGGGCACGGCGTCGGGATCCACGTGCACGAGGGCGGCGTGCGGTTCGCGCCGGGCGCGCAGTACGGGCTCGTGCCGAATGCGGTGATCTCGGTCGAGCCGGGCATCTATGTGCCGGGCAAGGGCGGCGTGCGGATCGAGAACATCGTGATCATCCACCGGGACGACGCGCAGCCGGACACCGTCACGTTCGAGAACATCGTGACGGTCGGCTACGACTGGGACCTGATCGATCTCGACCTGCTCGACGACGACGAGCGCGCGTACCTGCGCGACTACGAGCGGCTGTGCGTGGAGCGCGGCACGCAGGTCACCGCGTGTCCGCTGCTGTAGGCACGGCCGCCCGCGCCGGTCAGTTCAGCAGGCGTGCCCGCACGAACGGCGCGATCCGCTCGGCGAGCCACGCGTGCGTGCGCGTGGTCGGGTGCAGCGTGTCCCAGAACACGAAGCGCGCCGGGTCGCGGCAGTCCGCACGCGGCGTCTGCGCGCTCAGGTAGGTGAGCGACGACGGTTTCGGGATGTCGAGGCATGAACGCTTAGCATCGTCGAAGCCGTACTGGGCCGGGTGGCTCAGCAGGTCGTCGAACAACGCATACGCATCGAATACCTCGAGCCGCAGCGTCGCGCCGTAGCGGGCGCGCAGCGCGGCGGCCGCGTCCGCGAGGCGCTGGTTGTAGTCCTTCACCTGCGCGGCCACGCTCGCGGTGTCGGTGCGGGTCGCGAACACCGGCGCACGCGACACGTCCGGCAGCGTGACGAGCATGATCCGCGTCGCGCCGGCGGCGGCGAGCCGCTCGAGGCTGTCGCGCACCGCATTCGCCGCCTGCTCGGGCGAGCGCCCGTAGTTCACCAGGTCGTTGCCGCCCGCGAACACCGCGAACAGCGTGTTGGCGGGCCGGTAGTCCGGCGCGCGATCCATGTATTCGCGCCACGAGTCGATCTGCTGCATGAGGCCCGGCACGACGAGGTACTGGTCGGTCGCCGCGCCTCCGATTGCCCAGTTGTAGAACGGCAGCCGCAGCGTGTTGGCGAGATATTCGGCCCACACCGGGCCGTTGCTGAAGCGCCCCGCATTCCAGCTCGTGCCGTTCGGCAGCTTCCACTGGCTCGCGTTGAACATGTTCTGCGTGTCGGACAGGCTGTCGCCGAACACGATCAGCTTGTTGACGCGCGCGTCCTGCTGCGCGGTGTCGATGGTCCACACCGTGTAGTTGAACGACAGCGCGTTGTTCGCCGCGACCGCCTGCACGAGCTCGGTCCTGATGCCTTTCGCGGCCAGCGTCTTGCGGCACACGTCGGCGAGCGTGTCCTGCGGCGTCGTGCTGTAGAACATGTTCTTCCACTGCGTGATGCCGTCCGCCCACCAGTAGCCGGACACGCGATACCAGTCGCCGCCGGCCGGGTTGCGCGCCCATTCGTAGGTCGCGGCCGGCTTCAGCGGGTCCGCGTCGATCCGGTACCAGCAACGCAGGTACGTGTAGGTGTCGGAGCCGCGGCGGGACGCGCGCGGCGTGGCGCCTGGCGGGCTCGATGCGGACGGCGGCACGACGTCGGGGCCGGCAGGCGACAGCGACATGTCGCCCGTCGGCGTGGGCAGCGGCGCGGGGCCGGCGGCCTGCGCGGCGGGGAGCGTCAAGGCGGCGCCCAGCGTGGCGACAGCGGACACGGCGGCGACGCGGGATGAAAACGGAATGCGGAAATATGGCATGCGGCCCTCTTCTGATTGTTGTGACGGGACGGCGCGCGGCTGCGCGACCGTGTATCGGAAGGGACCGTGGGTGCCGGGCTCGGGCCCGGTCTGTCGAAACGTGACGTGCCGCGAACGGCGGGGAGAGTACGGTGGCGGCGCGGCCGCCGATCAGTCAGTCAGTGCTTCAGCGCGTGAGGGCCGACACGCGGCCGTCGGCGCCGTAGATGCCGGCCGGCGCGGGCGCCGAGCGCAGTACCGCGAGCGCGCGCTCGTTGTAGTCCATCCGGATCCGGATCAGCATCCCGTTGTTCGCATTGGCCTGGCGCGCGCGTTCGGCGGACTGCTGCAGCAACTGCCAGCGGCCGGCGAGGCGGGCATCGCGCTCGGCGGCCTGGTCCATCCCCTTCTTGCCGGCCGGAAAGCCGAGTGCGGAAAGCTGGGTGTCGCGCGTGCGTTCGAGCTGCGCGAGCCGGTCGATCAGTTCGCTTTTCTTCTCGACGATCCCGGGCAGCATCTCGAGCGGCTGCGCCATCGTCAGCGCCTTTTCCTCGTACGCAAGCAGGGACGCGAACGCTTCGACCGTCGCGTGTTCGTCGTTGACCGTGGCCAGCAGCTCTTCTCTCATCGCGTCATGCTCGTCACGCCGGCGCGGGGAGCGCCGGCAAACCGGGGGGCGGGCCTCGCGAGGCCCGCTTCAGTTGCCCGGGCGCTGCTGCTGCAGCAACTCTCGGGCGGTATTCAATACGCCGTCGGCGATCTTGTTCGCGTCGATCGTCAGCGTGCCGTTGTTCAGCGCGTCCTTGATCGACTGGACCAGGCCCGTGTCGATATCGCCGTTGCCGGACGCGGATACCGAGCGCAACTGGCCGGACAGACCCGACAGGTTCACGCTCCGGTCGCCGCCGGTCGACCCCGCATCGGCCGCCTGCGCGGACGAAGACGAGGCCGTGCCGGATTGCGCACGGGTCGCGCCGTTGCCGGTCGGCGCCAGGGGGCTCGGGTTCGGAGTGGAATCGATCTTCACGATGGGTTTCCTGTTCGGTTTGACCCAGATAACGGCCGGGTCGGCCCGAACTTTAGCATCGCGAGCCCGAAATGCCCCGAATAAACAATTCTTTACATTCTTGCCGTGAGATCCGTCCCTATAGCGGAATTTCCACGGTGCCGGCGTCCTTGACGATCGCCGTGACGATCTGGCCCGCCGCCATCCGCACCCGGACCGACTGGCCGGGCGCCGCATTCGCCAGCGCGCTGCCCTCGGCCGAAATCGTGAAACCGGGCCCGGCCGCGACGACCCGCACCGTCTGGCCGGCCGACACCGACGCCGCGCTCTTCAGCAGGTCCTGCCGCAACGGCAGCCCGGCCGAGATGCGCGCGAGCGCGGTCGCGCCGATCGCCTGCGCCGGATCGGTGATCACCGCGAGCGGCAGCACCGTCAGGTCGCCGTCGCGGGCGACCAGGTCGGCCGCGGAAAGCGGCTCGCCGGGCGCGATCTGGCGCGCGGCGACGTAGTAGGTGGCCTGCACGGTGACTTTCGCCTGCAGGTAGACGGTCCACGGCCGTTCGCCCGCGCAGCGCACGCCGACCGTCGTGCGGCCCCACAGGCGCGCGCCGGTCGGCATGAACGGCTCGAGCGTCGTGCACGCGGCGAGCCCGCGCGGAAACGCGGTCGTGACCGTCGTGGTGGTCTTGCCGGGCAGGCCCGCGACCTGCTGCTGCAGGAACGCGAGGGCCGTGCGGCGGATCGACTCGGGATCCTGCTGGCCGGGCGGTGTCGCGGGCTGGGCTGCATTGGCCGCGTTGGCGGCATTGACCACCGGGGCCGGGTTCGCGGAAACCGGGACGGCGCGCGGCGCCGGCGCGGCGGACGCGGCGCGAGCCGCCGCCAGGCGCGCGGTCATCGCCGGCTGCGGGGCCGGCCGTACGGGATTCGATGCGGGTTCGGCCGTGCCGGCGACGACCGTCGCGATCGCGTTCGGATCGGCGGCGCGCGGCGCGCCATATCCGGTTCCGGTATTCATGCGGGCGGCTGCGTAGACCGGGCGCGGCGCCGGGGCTGGCATAGGAGCCGGCGGCGGGACGGTCGTCACGACCATCGTGCCAGCCGGTTGCGCGGCGTAGCCGGCGCCGGACGCGACGGCGGCGGCACCTGCACCCGCGCCGCTCGCGGCACGACCCGTGTCCGGCGCCAGGCCCGAACCCGGCGCCGCATTCCCGTCGTTCGCCGCATTCCCGCCGAACTGCCCGCCGCTCGCCGCATTGGCGTGCGCGAGCGCGGTTTCGGCCGTCTCGCCGCGCCCCGGAATCACGATCATCGCGTCGTCCGCGTGCGCGGCCGGGGCGGCGATCCACAGCGCCGCGGCGAGCGCAAACGCACGCCGGCCGTGCGTGAGCCGCCCGTTCCTTCCGCGAAGTGCGCTGCCAGTCATCGCCGTATCCCCGATCCGTTGCTCCGCTTCGCATTCTAGGGAGCGGGGCGGTCGCGCAAACGATGAATAGAGGGGGCCTTTGCCGCGTTATTCGCCCGATTGCCGGTTGCGTCCGACGCCTACCATCGCTGTCATGGAAAAAAGCCTCTCGAGTCGCCATCCGGCGCGAGGGGCGTGCAGCGCTTCATACGGAGAGACGCACACATGCTGGACAAACTCGATGCGGAATTCGCGTTCGGCCGACAGGCGCTGGACGTGCGCGCCTACCGGCAGGAACTGCTGTCGTCGAACATCGCGAACTCCGACACGCCCGGCTACCAGGCCCGCGACGTCGATTTCGCGTCGACGCTCGCGCGCTCGCTGAAGCAGGCGGCCGGCGGCCTCGCGCCGAGCAACGCGGCGCAACTGCCGATGGCGCAGCCGGCCGGCGTGACGAACGGGATGTCGATGGTGTCGACGGCGGCGGGCCACATGGCCGGCACCGCGAAGCTGATCCCGACGGGCGGCCCGTCGGACGACTACGGCCGTGCGCAGTACCGGATGCCGCTGCAGCCGGCGCTCGACGGCAACACGGTCGATCTCGACGTCGAGCGCGTGCAGTTCGCGAACAACGCGCTGCACTACCAGACCGGGATGACCGTGATGACCCAGCAGATCAAGGCGATGATCGCCGCGATCACGTCGAACCAGTGATGGCGCGCACCGCCTCCGAATCCGAGCAAAAGGAGCTTCCATGCCTTCGTTGATGAACATCTTCGGCGTCGCCGGCTCGGCGCTGTCCGCGCAGTCGCAGCGCCTGAACGTCACCGCGTCGAACCTCGCGAACGCCGACAGCGCGACCGGCCCCGACGGCAAGCCGTACAAGGCCAAGCAGGTCGTGTTCGCGACCGACCCGATCGGCGGCGCGCGCACCGCGTCCGGCCAGGGCGTGGGCGGCGTGCGCGTGACGAAGGTGATGGACGACCCGTCGCCGATGAAGTCGACCTACGACCCGTCGAACCCGGCCGCCGATTCGAACGGCTACGTGCAGATGCCGAACGTCGATCCGGTGCAGGAGATGGTGAACATGATCTCGGCATCGCGCTCGTACCAGGCCAACGTCGAGACGCTGAACACCGCGAAGACACTGATGCTCAAGACGCTGACGATCGGCTCGTAAGCCGTGCCGACCGACCTTACCGACCCGACAGTTCCGACAGAAGGCCACCCAGGATGACTTCCTCCAGCACGACGATCGGCAGCAACGGCACCAACGTGTCGAACCTGCCGACCGACACGATGAACACCAACAAAGTGTCGTCGACCAACGGCACGTCGGCGAGCGACCTGCAGGCGACGTTCCTGAAGCTGCTCGTCACGCAGCTGCAGAACCAGGATCCGACCAGCCCGGTCGACAGCTCGCAGATGACGTCGCAGCTCGCGCAGATCAACACGGTGAGCGGCATCGCGCAGCTGAACACGTCGCTCACGTCGCTGTCCTCGCAGCTCACGGCCGGCCAGCAGACGCAGGCCGCGCTGCTGATCGGCACGAACGTGCTCGCGCCGGGCAACGCGGTCGCGGTGAAGAGCGGTGCGGCGTCGCCGTTCGGCGTGTCGCTCGCGAATTCGGTGTCGAACCTGACGATCACCGTGAAGAACGCGGCGGGCACCGTGGTGAACACGATCAACGCGGGCGCGCAGTCGGCCGGCACCGTGCCGTTCAACTGGACGCCGACCGACGCGGCGGGCAACGCCCTGCCGGACGGCAAGTACACCGTCAGCGCGTCGTACACCGACAGCAACGGCACGCCGCAGCCGGCCACGACGCTCGCGGCGTCGACCGTGCAGAGCGTGATCAAGCAGGCGGACGGCACGGCGGGGCTCGTGCTGTCGAACGGCACGACCGTGGGGCTGACCCAGGTTGCGTCGATTTTCCCGAACACCACCGCGTCGCCGCCATCCGGCAGCGGCACCACCTCCAACTGATACTGATCGAGCAATCTCGAAACGGAGACCGAAATGGGTTATCAACAGGGTCTGAGCGGCCTCGCGGGTGCATCGAACGCGCTCGACGTGATCGGCAACAACATCGCGAACGCGAACACGGTCGGCTTCAAGTCGAGCACCGCGCAGTTCGCCGACATGTACGCGAACTCGGTCGCGACGTCGACCAACACGCAGATCGGTATCGGCACGTCGCTGAACGCGGTGCAGCAGAACTTCGGCCAGGGCACGATCAACACGACGAGCTCTTCGCTCGACGTCGCGATCAACGGCAACGGCTTCTTCCAGATGTCGAACAACGGCGTGACGACCTACTCGCGCGACGGCACGTTCCAGCGCGACAAGAACGGCTTCATCGTCGACTCGCAGGGCCGTAACCTGATGGGCTACGCAGCCAACGGGGGCGGCGTGATCAACACCGCGCAGACCGTGCCGCTGCAGGCGCCGACGACCAACATCGCGCCGACCGCGACGACCAAGATCGCCGCGCAGTTCAACCTGAACTCGCAGGACACGGTGCCGGCCAAGACGCCGTTCAGCGCGACTGACAACACGACCTACAACTACTCGACGTCGATCCAGGTGTACGACTCGCTCGGCGGTTCGCAGGCGGTCAACATGTACTTCGTGAAGTCCGCGGCCGGCACGTGGGAAGCGTACGCGGGCGTGCAGGGCGGCGCCACGACGGATCTCGGCACGGTCACGTTCGACGCGTCGGGCGCGATCAAGAGCACGACGACGGGCACGCCGCCCACGCCGACCACGTCGGTCGGCCAGTTCCAGTTCACGGTGCCGAACACCGACGGCTCGGCGACGCCGCAGAGCCTCACGCTCGACCTGACCGGCACGACGCAGTACGGCGGCAAGAACGGCGTGAACAACCTCGCGCAGGACGGCTACGCGAGCGGCACGCTGACGACCTACACGATCGGCGCCGACGGCAAGCTGACCGGCAACTACTCGAACGGCCAGACTGCCGTGCTCGGCCAGATCGCGCTCGCGAACTTCAACAACCCGAACGGGCTGGTGAGCCTCGGCGGCAACCAGTACGCGGAAAGCTCCGCGTCGGGCGTGCCGCAGATCTCGGCGCCGGGCAGCACGAACCACGGCAAGCTGCAGGGCAGCGCGCTGGAAAACTCGAACGTCGACCTCACGTCGCAGCTCGTCAACCTGATCACCGCGCAGCGCAACTACCAGGCGAACGCGCAGACGATCAAGACGCAGCAGGCCGTCGACCAGACGATCATCAACCTGTAAGCGCGGATAACGGGCAGCCATGGACCGACTGATCTACACGGCGATGACGGGTGCGTCGCAGTCGCTCGACCAGCAGGCGGTGGTCGCGAACAACCTCGCGAACGCGTCGACGACGGGCTTTCGCGCGCAGCTCGCGACGTATCGCGCGGTGCCGATGAATTTCGGCGACGGCAGCACGAGCGACCCGACGACGACGCGCACCTACGTGCTCGCGTCGACGCCCGGCGCCGACTACACGCCCGGTCCGATCACGCGCACCGGCAACCCGCTCGACGTCGCCGTGCAGGGCGCGGGCTGGCTGGCGGTGCAGGCGGCCGACGGCAGCGAGGCGTACACGCGCGCCGGCAACCTGCACGTCGACGAGAACGGCCAGCTCGTCAACGCGAGCAACCTGCCGGTGGTCGGCAACGGCGGCCCGATCTCGGTGCCGCCGAACGCGGAAGTGACGATCGGCAAGGACGGCACGATTTCCGCGCTGATGCCGGGCGACCCGCCGACGGCGGTCGCGATCGTCGACCAGATGAAGCTCGTGAACCCCGACCCGGCCACGCTCACGCGCGGCAACGACGGGCTGTTCCGCACCGCCGACGGCAATCCGGCCGACGCCGACCCGAACGTGGTCGTCACGCCGAATTCGCTCGAAGGCAGCAACGTCAACCCGGTGACCGCGATGGTCGCGATGATCGACAACGCGCGCGCGTTCCAGCTTCAGTCGAAGCTGATCCAGACGGCCGACCAGAACGAGCAGACGGCGAACCAGCTGCTCAATTTCAGCTGAGCGCCAGCGCCAGCCTACGCAGGAGACCTGATAAATGAACCGTTCGCTCTACATCGCCGCCACCGGCATGAATGCGCAGCAAGCGCAGATGGACGTGATTTCGAACAACCTCGCGAACACCAGCACGAACGGCTTCAAGGCGTCGCGCGCGGTGTTCGAGGATCTGCTGTACCAGACCATTCGCCAGCCGGGCGCGAACTCGACGCAGCAGACGGAACTGCCGTCGGGCCTGCAGCTCGGCACCGGCGTGCAGCAGGTCGCGACCGAGCGCCGGTACACGCAGGGCGGCCTCACGCAGACCGGCAACGCGAAGGACGTCGCGATCAACGGCGCGGGCTTCTTCCAGGTGCTGATGCCGGACGGCACGAACGCCTACACGCGCGACGGCGCGTTCCAGACCAACGCGCAGGGCCAGCTCGTCACGTCGAGCGGCTACCAGGTCCTGCCGGCGATCACGATCCCGCAGAACGCGACGTCGCTGACGATCGGCAAGGACGGCGTCGTGACGGTCACGCAGGCGGGCTCGACCAATTCGGTGCAGATCGGCTCGCTGCAGGTCGCGACCTTCATCAATCCGGCCGGCCTCGAGGCGCGCGGCGAGAACCTGTTCTCCGAGACGACGTCGTCGGGCGCGCCGAACGTGTCGCAACCGGGCCTGAACGGCGCGGGCACGCTCAACCAGAACTATGTCGAAGCGTCGAACGTGAACGTTGTGCAGGAGCTCGTCAACATGATCCAGACGCAGCGTGCCTACGAGATCAACAGCAAGGCCGTGACGACGTCCGACCAGATGCTGCAGACCGTCACGCAGATGAAGAGCTAACCGGAACACCCGCCGTCGCCATGAAGCAGGTTCGCCTCCTCCCGTCAGCCACCGTCCGCGCCGCATGCGCGGTCGCGGTGGCGGCGTTCGCCGCCGGTTGCGCGCAGATTCCGCGCGATCCGATCATCCAGCAGCCGATGACGGCGCAGCCGCCGACGCCGATGTCGATGCAGGCGCCCGGCTCGATCTACAACCCCGGCTACGCGGGGCGGCCGCTTTTCGAGGATCAGCGTCCGCGCAACGTCGGCGACATCCTGACGATCATGATCGCGGAGAACATCAACGCGACCAAGTCGTCGGGCGCGAACACGAACCGGCAGGGCAACACCGACTTCAACGTGCCGACGGCCGGCTTCCTCGGCGGGCTGTTCGCGAAGGCGAACCTGTCGGCGACCGGCAACAACAAGTTCGCGGCGACCGGCGGCGCCAGCGCGGCGAACACGTTCAACGGCACGATCACGGTGACCGTCACCAACGTGCTGCCGAACGGCAACCTCGTGGTCAGCGGCGAGAAGCAGATGCTGATCAACCAGGGCAACGAATTCGTGCGCTTCTCGGGTGTCGTGAACCCGAACACGATCTCGGGCGCGAACTCCGTCTACTCGACGCAGGTCGCCGACGCGAAGATCGAATACTCGGCGAAGGGCTACATCAACGAAGCCGAGACGATGGGCTGGCTGCAGCGCTTCTTCCTCAACATCGCGCCGTGGTGATGACGATGCAGAAGACGCTTCTCGACCGCCTGTCTGCCCGCGTGCACGCCGCCGCGCGGCTCGCCGTCGCGCTCGTGGCGATGGCCTGCGCATTCGGTGCGGCGCCCGCGCACGCGGAACGCCTGAAGGATCTCGCGCAGATCCAGGGCGTGCGCGACAACCCGCTGATCGGCTATGGCCTCGTCGTCGGCCTCGACGGCACGGGCGACCAGACGATGCAGACGCCGTTCACGACGCAGACGCTTGCGAACATGCTCGCGAACCTCGGCATCTCGATCAACAACGGGTCGGCCAACGGCGGCGCGTCGCAGCTGAGCAACATGCAGCTGAAGAACGTCGCGGCCGTGATGGTGACCGCCACGCTGCCGCCGTTCGCGCGGCCGGGCGAGGCGCTCGACGTCACCGTGTCGTCGCTCGGCAACGCGAAGAGCCTGCGCGGCGGCACGCTGCTGCTGACGCCGCTGAAAGGCGCGGACGGCCAGGTCTACGCGCTCGCGCAGGGCAACATGGCGGTCGGCGGCGCCGGCGCCAGCGCGAACGGCAGCCGTGTGCAGGTGAACCAGCTCGCGGCCGGCCGGATCGTCGGCGGCGCGATCGTCGAGCGTTCGGTGCCGAACGCGATCGCGCAGATGAACGGCGTGCTGCAGCTGCAACTGAACGACATGGACTACGGCACCGCGCAGCGGATCGTGTCCGCGGTCAACTCGAGCTTCGGCCCGGGCACCGCGACGGCGCTCGACGGCCGCACGATCCAGCTCGCCGCGCCGGCCGATTCGGCGCAGCAGGTCGCGTTCATGGCGCGGCTGCAGAACCTCGACGTCAGCCCGGACAAGGCCGCGGCGAAGGTGATCCTGAACGCGCGCACCGGCTCGATCGTGATGAACCAGATGGTCACGCTGCAGAGCTGCGCGGTCGCGCACGGCAACCTGTCGGTCGTGGTCAACACGCAGCCGGTCGTGTCGCAGCCGGGGCCGTTCTCGAACGGGCAGACGGTGGTCGCGCAGCAGTCGCAGATCCAGCTGAAGCAGGACAACGGCGCGCTGAAAATGGTGACGGCCGGCGCGAATCTCGCCGACGTCGTGAAGGCGCTGAACACGCTCGGCGCGACGCCCGCGGACCTGATGTCGATCCTGCAGGCGATGAAGGCCGCCGGCGCGCTGCGCGCCGACCTGGAGATCATCTAAATGGCAGCCAGTCTCCCGAACGCGAACGACCTCACGCAGCGCTTTGCGCTCGACGTGCAGGGTTTCGACGCCCTGCGCGAGCAGGCGAAGCAGTCGCCGCGGGCCGGCGCGAAGGCGGTCGCCGGCCAGTTCGACGCGATGTTCACGCAGATGATGCTCAAGAGCATGCGCGACGCATCGCCCGACGGCGGGCTGTTCGATTCGCATACGTCGAAGATGTATACGTCGATGCTCGACCAGCAGCTCGCGCAGCAGATGTCGACGCGCGGAATCGGCGTGGCCGACGCGCTGATGAAGCAGCTGCTGCGCAATGCGGGGCAGGGCGCGGGCAGCGATTCGGCGGCCGACGTCGGCGCGGCCGGGCTGGGCGCGGCCGGCTTCGGCGCGTCCGGCAACGAAGGTGGCCTCGCCGCGATGAACGCGATGGCGAAGGCCTACGCGAACTCGGCCAACAACGGCGGGCTCGCCGGCACGCGCAGCTATTCGGCCGGCAGCGCGCTGACGCCGCCGCTGAAGGGCGCGAGCGGCGTGCAGGACGCCGACGCGTTCGTCGACCGGCTCGCGGGCCCCGCGCAGGCGGCCAGCGCGTCGACCGGCATCCCGGCGCGCTTCATCGTCGGCCAGGCCGCGCTCGAATCGGGCTGGGGCAAGCGCGAGATCCGCGCGACCGACGGCTCGACGAGCTACAACGTGTTCGGCATCAAGGCGACCAAGGGCTGGACCGGCCGCACGGTGTCGGCGCTGACCACGGAATACGTGAACGGCACGCCGCGCCGCGTGGTCGCGAAATTCCGCGCGTACGATTCGTACGAGCACGCGATGACCGATTACGCGAACCTGCTGAAGAACAACCCGCGCTACTCGGGCGTGCTGAGCGCGAGCCGCAGCGTCGAAGGCTTCGCGCACGGGATGCAGAAGGCCGGCTACGCGACCGACCCGAACTACGCGAAAAAGCTGATCTCGATCATGCAGCAGATCGGCTGACGGCCCCCCGTCGGCTCCCGCCTGTTGCACCCTCTGGACCGCGCCCGGCAGCCCGCCGCGCGCGGTTTCAACGTTTGCGCGAAAAAAATCCCCAATTCGATCTAAACTTTCGGTCAGCACTGCCGCTAAGTGTGAGAGACCTGCGACCGGGCCCCCGTTCTGGCCCGGTTTTATTGCGCACCGGTTGCCCGGGCGCCCATGACAAGAATGACCGGCTAGCCATGAATATCGAAACGTCGACGGACCCCAGCCTGGATGCAGGCCACTCCGGGCCCGACTATGCCCGCCGCAATCCGCTGGAAATCGGCGTGCAGCTGCGCAACCTCGTCAATCGCGGCGATTTCCTGACCGTCCAGTACCCGGGCGGCCAGCTCGTCACGCGCCTGCTCGAGGTGGATGTCGGCGCGCGGACGTTTACGTTCGACTGGGGTGCGCTGGCGGAGCAGAACGCCAGCATCCTCGGCGCGTCGCACTGCACGTTCGCGGCCGCGCCGGAGGGCGTGCGCGTCGAATTCTCCACGGGCACGCCGCGCGAGACGCGCTACGAGGGGCTGCCCGCGTTCGTCGCCGATTTCCCCGACGTGCTGATGTGCATCCAGCGCCGCGAGTATTTCCGCGTCGATGCGCCGATCGTCGATCCGTTCCTGTGCCGCGGCAAGCTGCCGGACGGCGAAAGCTTCCTGTTCGAGGTGCATAACCTGTCGCTCGGCGGCGTGGGGCTGCGCACGGCCGACGAGCGCGTCGAGGCGCTCGAGGTCGGCACGTTGCTGCCCGACGTCGAGCTCGAGCTGACCGGCCACGGCAAGCTGTCGCTCGACCTGCAGCTCGTGTCGCAGCGTTCGACGCAGATGCCGAACGGGTCGCGGCGCTACCAGCTCGGCTTCCGCTACATGTCGCTGCCGGGCAGCGCGGAGAACACGCTGCAGCGGCTGATCACGCAGCTCGAGATGAAGCGCCGCTCGCTCGCGCGGGCCTGACGCGCAAGCGGCGGCCGGCCCCGCCCGGGGCGGCCCGCACGGCGTTTGCGGCACCCTCGGCCGCACGCCCGAACCGGCGACGCGCACGTGCGCGTCGCGCGTGCATTTTTTCCTCAATTTTTTCGATCGGCGGCCGTTATACCGGGAGTCACGCAACCCGGCGGCCGCGACGCGCGGCCGGCTCATCAGGATCGCGCATGTCCAACACACTCATGAACCTCGGCATCAGCGGCCTGAATGCCGCGCTCTGGGGCCTCACGACGACCAGCAACAACATCAGCAACGCGGCGACGCCCGGCTATTCGGTCCAGCGGCCCGTGTATGCGGAAGCGAGCAGCCAATACTCGGGCAGCGGTTACATGCCGCAAGGCGTGAACACCGTCACCGTGCAGCGGCAGTACAGCCAGTACCTGAGCGACCAGCTGAACACCGCGCAGACGCAGGGCGGCGCGCTGTCGACGTGGTACACGCTCGTCGCGCAGCTGAACAACTACATCGGCAGCCCGACGGCGGGGGTCTCGACCGGGATCACGAACTACTTCACCGGGCTGCAGAACGTCGCGAACAACGCGTCCGACCCGTCGGTGCGGCAGACCGCGATCAGCAACGCGCAGACGCTGGCCAACCAGCTCAACGCGGCCGGCCAGCAGTACGACGCGCTGCGCCAGAGCGTGAACACGCAGCTCACCAGCACCGTGTCGCAGATCAACACGTACACCGCGCAGATCGCGCAGCTGAACCAGCAGATCGCGGCGGCGAGCAGCCAGGGGCAGCCGCCGAACCAGCTGCTGGACCAGCGCGACCTCGCGGTGTCGAACCTGTCGGGCCTGGCCGGTATCCAGGTCGTGCGCAACGACAGCGGTTACAGCGTGTTCATGTCGGGGGGCCAACCGCTCGTCGTCGCCGACAAGAGCTACCAGCTCGCGGCCGTCACGTCGCCGTCGGATCCGAGCGAACTGACCGTCGTGTCGCAGGGGATCGCCGGCGCGAAGCCGCAGGGGCCGAACCAGCCGTTGCCCGATTCGTCGCTGTCGGGCGGCACGCTCGGCGGCCTGCTCGCGTTCCGCAGCCAGACGCTCGACCCCGCACAGGCCCAGCTCGGCGCGATCGCGACCAGCTTCGCCGCGCAGGTCAACGCGCAGAACGCGCTCGGCATCGACCTGTCGGGCAACAAGGGCGGCAACCTGTTCACGACGCCGTCGCCGACCGTGTACGCGAACCAGGGCAATACCGGCAACGCGTCGCTGTCCGTGTCGTTCGCGAACGCGTCGCAGCCGACGACGAGCGACTACACGCTGTCCTTCGACGGCGCGAACTACACGCTGACCGACCGCGCGAGCGGCGCGGTGGTCGACCAGAAGGCGGGGCCGATGCCGGTTTCGCTCGGCGGGCTGAATTTCTCGGTCCCGTCGGGCTCGATGAGTGCCGGTGACAAGTTCACCGTGCTGCCGACGCGCGGCGCGCTGAACGGCTTCGGCCTCGCCACGACGAGCGCGTTGGCGATCGCGGCAGCCTCGCCGGCCGTCACGTCGGCGGCGAGCACCAACACCGGCACGGGCAAGATCACGCTGGGCGGCGTCACCGCGGGCTATCAAGTGCCGACGACCAAGCTGACCTATGACGCGACGGCGAAGACGCTGACGGGTTTCCCGGTCGGCACCACGGTGACGATCGGCACCACGCCGCCGACGTCGGTCACGATCAACAACCCGACGGACACCGTCCCGTACGACCCGGCGGCCGGCGCGACGATGACGATGTCGGGAACGGCCGCGGGCGCGCTCAACGGCGTGAGCGTCACGCTGTCCGGCGCACCGGCGACCGGCGACTCGTTCACGATCGGGCCGTATGCGGGCGGCACCAGCGACGGCTCCAACGCGCTCGCGCTGTCGAAGCTGGTCAACTCGAAGGCGTTCGGCAACGGCACGACGACGCTCACGGGCGCATATGCGAGCTACGTGAACGGCATCGGCAACACGACGACCCAGCTGAAATCGTCGAGCGCCGCGCAGACCGGGCTGATCGGCCAGATCACCCAGGCGCAGCAGTCGGTGTCGGGCGTGAGCACGAACGAGGAAGCGGCCAACCTGATGCAGTACCAGCAGTTCTACCAGGCGAACGCGAAGGTGATCCAGACGGCGGCGACGCTGTTCCAGACCGTGCTCGGCCTGTTCAATTGACCGGATTCGAGGGATAGAAGCGATGCGGATTTCCAGCGCCCAGTTCTTCCAGCTGAACGTTTCACAAATGAACGATCAGCAGGCCCAGCTTGCGCAGCTGTATCAGCAGATCTCGAGTGGCGTGAGCCTGCAGACGGCGGCGGACAATCCGGCCGGCGCGGCGCAGGCCGTGCAGCTGTCGATGACGTCGGCGACGCTGTCGCAGTACGCGACCAACCAGAACGCGGCGCTCGCGTCACTGCAGGCCGAGGACCAGACGCTGCAGAACGTGAGCACCGTGCTGACGAACACGCAGTCGCTGCTCGTGCGCGCCGGCGACGGTTCGATGTCCGACAGCGACCGCTCGGCGCTCGCCACGCAACTGCAGGGTTACCGCGACCAGTTGATGACGCTCGCGAACACCAACGACGGCGCGGGCAACTACCTGTTCGCCGGCACGAAGAATTCGGCGGCGCCGTTTTCGACGACGCCGAGCGGCAGCGTTACCTATGTCGGCGACACCGGCACGCGCCAGGTGCAGATCGCCGATTCGAGCACCGTGTCGCAGGGCGACACGGGCGCGGCCGTCTTCATGTCGGTGCCGGCGATCGGCAGCTCGCCGGTGCCGTCGGCCGGCGCGGGCAACACGGGCACCGGCACGATCGGCGCGGTCACGGTGACCAACCCGTCGATCGCGACGAACGGCCATCAGTTCTCGATCAAATTTGGCGGCACGGCCGCCGCGCCGACCTACACCGTGACCGACAACTCGGTCAGCCCGCCCACCACCACGCCGGCGCAGGCTTATTCGTCGGGCGCGGCGATCTCGCTCGGCGGCGGAATGACGGTGGCGGTGTCGGGCACGCCGGCCGCCGGCGACACGTTTGCCGTTGCGCCGGCGCCGCAGGCGAGCGGCGGCTCTGACGTGTTCTCGACGCTCGACGCGATGATCGCGGCGCTGAAGACGCCCGTGACGGGCAACGCGGTGGCGGGCGCGGCGCTGAAGAACGCGCTGATGACCGGCTCGACCAAGCTGGGCAACACGATGCGCAACGTCACGACGATCCAGGCATCGGTCGGTGGCCGCGAGCAGGAAGTCAAGGCGATGCAGGCCGTCAACCAGACCGCGTCGCTGCAGGTCACCAGCAACCTGTCCGACCTGACGAGCACCAACATGGTGACGACGATCAGCCAGTTCCTGCAGATGCAGAACGCGCTGACGGGCTCGCAGAAGGCGTACGCGCAGTTGCAGAACCTGTCGCTGTTCCAGTACATCAACCCCTGATGTCAGTCGCGCCGGCCGCGATGTGAGCGCCCGCTTGCGTCGCGGCCGGCTTCGGTCGCCGCCCGGTCGAGTGTTTGCCCGGGCGGCTGCAGTATCAGGTCGCGCGCTGGGACGTCGACAGCTCGCGACTTTCAGTGGCGTTGATTTCGGCCGCACGGACCTTGACCTTGCGCGTCGTCGTCAGGGTTGCGATCGCCAGCATCGCGGCCGCCACGATGCAGACGGCGCGCGGCTGCGGACACGCCCAAAGCAGCGCTTGCGCGCCGGCCTCCCCGAACGCGCCTGCGACCCAGATGAAGCCAAAGTAGCGGCTGTGCGCATGCGCGGGTGCGTGTTCGGAAACCAGGTGGTAGAGCACCGGGATCGACAGGAGTTCGCCGATGCTCAACACGACTATGCCCGCGCCGACCATCCAGCCGGCGGGTGCTGTTCCCACCAGCGCGACGCCGACGGTGGTCAGCGCGAGTCCGGCCGACACACTGGGCCAGGAGATACCGGTCCTTGCCGGGCGGCGCAGCGTCCACAGGTAAGCGAGCAGGACCGTGGCCGAATTCACGCCCAGCCAGACGTTGCCTTGCGTGCGTAACCCGAGATCGGCTGCAATCAGGGGCGCGCTGGAAAAGATCATCGTGTAGCACGCCCAGATCGCGCTGAACAGGATGAACACCCTCAGGAAGATCGGGTCGTGCAGCGGTGCGAACCAGGACGCGGATCGATGCGGTGCCGGTATCGCGCGCGATCCTGCCGAGGAAGCGAGTACGGTCACCAGTGCGACGCCAGCCGGAAGCAGGAGCCACGGGCATGCGTTGCCGAAGGCCGGCCACAGGAGAAGCGGGCCGGCCAGTGCCCCGACGTTGATCAACAAATAGTGCGTGGAAAAAGCGCGGCTGCCGGCCGGGCCTGATACCTGGCTCAGCATTGAATAAATGACCGGATTCAGGAGCCCGCCACCGATTCCGACCAGTCCGCCCGCGAAGAACAGCGCTTGCGACGAGGTGGCCTGACACAGTGCCGCCAGCCCGAGCGCCTGTAGCAGCGAGCCGAAGGCGAGCGTCGAGCGTTTCGAATACTGGTCCGCGAGGAATCCGCCCAGCAAAGGGAAGAGCCGGTAGCAGAAGATCTGGATCACGAAGAACAGCGCGAGCCCCGAATCATCCAGCCAGCCTGCCTGCCAGGCGGAAATGGGTTTGTTCGGCGCGATCGAGAAGAACAGGAGCTTGTCGAGCGCGTGAAAGGCGAGCAGCGTAAGCAGCGGTCGATTCATCGTGCGATCCTGACGACGACATCGCCCAGCACCGCCTGTACCCGGTCGGCCGCGATGTCGGCCGTGTCACCGGTCACGATAACGAATGCGATCCGGTCAGCGGAGCTTTCGGGTGGACGAATGCGGTCCCCCGGTTGCTTTTCCAGCCCGCAATGGACGACATAGTCGCGCCGAGTGGCGTCGTCCCAACCGTCGAGCGCTTCCAGCACGCCTTCGCACGGGGCAACGACGAACCCCACGGCGGCCGCCGCGTTTCGAGCGGGGGGCATTGTTTCGGAATCTGCCAGCAGCGCTCGCAGGTGGAGCTTGAACAGATCGATGCCGGTTGCGAGCGGGACCAGGTGCGTTGTGATGTGATCGCCACCGGGGCGCGGGTTGGTCTCGATAATGCGCGGGCCAGTCGAAGTCCAGCGCAACTCGATGTGAAATACGCCGGTATCCAGGCCGAGCGCCTGCGTCGCGGAGCGGGCCGCGTCGAGCAGTGCCTGACGTTGCCGCGCGGGGAGGCGCGCGGGGAATACGTGACCGATCTCGACAAACGACGGCGGTGACGTCACCCATTTCTCCGTTACGCCGGAAAACCGAACGGTTCCGTCGACTAGCGCCAGCTCGACGCTGAACTCGCGACCGTCCGCGAACGCCTCGAGCAGGTACTCGGTACGGCGTGCCAGGCCGAACATGCCGAAGTCCGTTTGCTGCAACTGGCGATACGCAGGTTCGAGCGCGGTCTCGTCTTGCAGCAGCGTGACCCCCTTGCTCGACGCGCTGCTGGTCGGCTTGATCACGAGCGGATAGCCGATTCGGGCTGCCGCGGCTCGCGCATCGTCCAGGGTCGCGACCAGTGCGTAGTCGAGCGACGGTGCCCCCGCCTGCCGATACGCGTGCCTTGCGAGATCCTTGTGGACGCCGCATTCGGCCGCGAGCGCGGGGACGCCGCGCAGTCCCAGCAAGGCGACCAGTTTCGCGGCTGTCACGGTGACGAACTGATTGCCGGCGACCACGGCCGCGATGGTCGGCAGCAGGTCCGCTTCGTCCAGCGCGTGCTTGACGGCTTGCGCGTCGTTTACCGGGCACACCAGCACACCACGCACCTGATCGCGATAGTTGTACTGATCAGGATGCGTCGCGTCGCTGGTTACCGCCCAGCATTCCAGGCCTAGCGCACGGGCCGCCTGAATGTAACCGAGGCCGAAGAAGCACGGCTCGATGATGAGAACCTTCATGGGTTTGCTCCTCTCGTGGCGCGCGCGCCCTTTGCCGTTCACGCACGCTCTGGATTACCGGCGGTCAGGCGTTCCTGTCTCTCCAGTTTTTATTGGCATTCGGATGCGTCCGCTCTCCGCTGTTCCGGAATAAGCAGACTGCACGCGCTGATGCAGGCTTTCTCGTGTTGAGCTACTGTTTTGAACTCGATGGATCCGTGCCGCCACGCTCGCAGCGGGGCAGTCCAGCTACTTTAGGGGGGGCGGCCCCGGCCGTGAATTGGACGAGTTCGAATCTGCAGGGCTGCCGTTCGGCTGCCGCGTGCGCGTCCGCCGCTTGCCAGCCCCATTTCCGCTCCGTAAACTCGCGCCAGATTCCAGACCGGCGCATCCTCCGCAGCCGGCGACCGACAGGAGCCCTTTTCCCCATGTCCGATTCCTACTTCCCGCGCTGGCGGGTGCAATCGACCGGCGCGGCCTCGCGCGTGGTCGGCCCCGACGAGCGCCTCGCGTGGCCGCAGATGGTCGCGATGGGCGTGCAGCACGTCGTCGCGATGTTCGGCTCCACCGTGCTCGCGCCGCTGCTGATGGGCTTCGACCCGAACCTGTGCATCTTCATGTCGGGCATCGGCACGCTGCTGTTCTTCGTGCTGGTCGGCGGCCGCGTGCCGAGCTACCTCGGCTCCAGCTTCGCGTTCATCGGCCTCGTGATCGCGGTGACCGGCTACGGCGGCAGCGGCCCGAACCCGAACATCCCGGTCGCGCTCGGCGGGATCGTCGCGTGCGGCGTCGTGTACGTCGCGCTCGGCCTGCTGGTGCAGGCGATCGGCACGCGCTGGATCGAGACGCTGATGCCGCCCGTCGTGACCGGCGCGGTGGTCGCGGTGATCGGGCTGAACCTCGCGCCGATCGCGGTCAAGGGCGTGTCCGGGTCGACCTTCGAATCGGTGATGGCGCTCGTGACCGTGCTGTGCGTCGGCGGCGTCGCGGTGTTCTCGCGCGGCATGGTGCAGCGCCTGCTGATCCTGGTCGGGCTGGTGATCGCCTACGCGATCTACGCGGTCGCGACCAACGGGATGGGACTCGGCAAGCCGATCGATTTCTCGATCGTCGGGCAGGCGGCCTGGTTCGGGGTGCCGAGCTTCCGCGCGCCGGTGTTCGATCCGCACGCGATGCTGATGCTCGCGCCGATCGCGGTGATCCTGGTCGCGGAAAACCTCGGCCACATCAAGGCCGTCAGCGCGATGACGGGTACCAGCCTCGATCGCTACGTGGGCCGCGCATTCATCGGCGACGGGCTCGCGACGATCGTGTCGGGCAGCGTCGGCGGCACGGGCGTGACGACCTACGCGGAGAACATCGGCGTGATGGCCGTCACGCGGATCTACTCGACGCTGGTGTTCGCGCTCGCCGCGGTGATCGCGATCGTGCTCGGCTTCTCGCCGAAGTTCGGCGCGGTGATCCAGACGATTCCGGGCCCGGTGCTCGGCGGCGTGTCGATCGTCGTGTTCGGGCTGATCGCGGTGACGGGCGCGCGGATCTGGGTCGTCAACAAGGTCGACTTCTCCGACAACCGCAACCTGATCGTCGCGGCCGTCACGCTGGTGCTCGGTGCCGGCGATTTCTCGCTGAAGATCGGCGGCTTCGGGCTCGGCGGGATCGGCACCGCGACGTTCGGCGCGATCATCCTGTACGCGATCCTGCGCAAGGAAAAGGAACCGGGCCCGGTGGTCTGAGCGTCCGGCGGGCGGTGCGCTGCCGCCCGCGCCATCTTTTGCGTCGACCGTCGAGGCGCTACGCGCCGACGTTCGACTGCGTCTGCAGCCACGCGCAGAACTGCGCGACGAGCGGATCGTCCGCCGGCGCGCGCGGCGCGATCCACCAGTAGCTGCGCGTCGCGATGCGCGGCCCCTCCAGCGGCATCACCAGCCGGCCGCTCGCGAGCTCGTCGTCGATCAGCGGCAACGGGCCGAGCGCGACGCCCAGGCCGTCGACGGCCGCCTGCAACGCCAGGTAGAAGTGGTCGAACGACTGCCGCTTGCGCCCCTTCATCGCCACGCCGGCCGCCGCGAACCAGTCGCGCCAGCCTTCCGGCCGCGTATCCGAATGCAGCAGCACGTGGCGCGCGAGATCGTCCGCACGCGCGATCGGCGCGCGCTTGAGCAGCGCGGGGCTACAGACGGGAATCACGCTTTCGTCGAGGAAGTGGCCGCTCGTGCAGTTCGGCCAGTGGCCGGGGCCGCGGCGGATCGCGACATCGAAGCCGTCGAGCGTGTCGAGGGGCGCATTCGACGTCGACAGCTTCAGCTCGACGTTCGGCACGTCGCGCTGGAACCGCGACAGGCGCGGCAGCAGCCATTTCATCGCGAAGGTCGGCAGCGCATTGATGCGCAGCACGCGTGCCGCGCCCGTGTTGCGCAGCTGCTCGGTCGCGAGCGCGATGCTGTCGAACGCCGCGCGCACGGTGTCGAGGTAGCGGCGGCCTTCGTCGGTGAGCTTCACGCGCTTGCCGTAGCGGTGGAACACCGGCTTGCCGAGCCAGGCCTCGAACCCGGCGATCTGCCGGCTGATGGCACCGTGAGTCACATGCAGCTCGTCGCCGGCGGCGCTGAAGCTTTCATGTCGTGCCGCTGCTTCAAAGGCCCGAAGCGCGGAAAAGGGCGGGAGATCGCGTGCCATGCTTGTGATTCTAGATCACAAGGGCGCGCCGATAAAATCGTTTTGCCGGCATGCCGAACGGCGGTAACCTCGGTTCACCGTTTGATAAGGAACCCCATGCAATCCGCTTCTCCGCCGGCCGCCCCGCCGCCGGCCGCCTCACCCCGCGGCGTCGGCCTCGCCGAGCTGTTCACCGGTTTCCTGTCGCTTGGCCTCATGTCGTTTGGCGGCGCGCTGCCGTTCGCGCGGCGCACCATCGTCGAAGAGCGCAAGTGGCTCTCCGCCGACGAATTCACCGATCTGCTCGGGCTGTGCCAGTTCCTGCCGGGCGGCAACGTGATCAACCTGTCGGTGGCCGTCGGCATGCGCTTTCGCGGCGTCGCCGGCGCGTTCGCCGGCATTCTCGGGCTGATCGCGGGCCCGACGCTCGTCGTCGTCGCGCTCGGCGTGCTGTACGCGAAGACGCAGAACGATCCGCGCGTGCAGCACCTGTTCGCGGGGCTCGCCGCGGCGGCGGCCGGGCTGCTCGTCGCGATGGCCGTGAAGGTCTTGAAGCCGTTGCGGCATGCGCGGGCGGCAGCCGGCATCGCGGTGCTCGCGTTCGTCGCGATCGCGGTGCTGCGCATTCCGCTGCTGACCACGATGCTCGTGCTGACGCCCGTCAGCGTGTGGTTCGCGTCGCGCCGCCGCGACGCGGGCACGCCGCAGCCGGCGCCGGCCGCGGCGCGCGACGCGCAGCGAGGAGAGCAGCCATGAACGACACGCTGATCGCCATCGCGACGATCTTCAGCCAGTTGTCGCTGCTCGCGTTCGGTGGCGGCAACACGATCCTGCCGGAGATGCAGCGGCAGGTCGTCGACGTCCATCACTGGATGAGCGCGCACGAGTTCACCGCGCTGTTCGCGCTGGCCCAGGCGGCGCCCGGGCCGAACATGATGATCGTGTCGCTGGTGGGCTGGCACGTGGCCGGCTGGAGCGGGCTCTTGGTCGCGTCGCTCGCGAAGTTCGGGCCGTCGTCGATCGTCACCGTGCTCGCGCTGCATGCGTGGGAGCGCTTTCGCGACCGGCCGTGGGGCCGCTACGTGCAGCAGGGGATGATGCCGGTCACCGCCGGGCTCGTCGCGGCCAGCGCGGTGCTGATCTCCGAGGCATCGAACCGCACCGCGATCCAGTGGGGCATCACGGCCGCGTGCGCGGTGCTCGCGTGGCGCACGCGCATCCATCCGTTGTGGCTGCTCGCGGGCGGCGCGCTGATCGGGCTCACGGGCATCGGGCAATGACCGGCGCACTTTGACCGCCCGTGCGCCATACTGGCGCGAATCTTCACGGGAGGCTCGATGGATCTCGACGGCGCCAGCCGCAATCTCACTGTCGCCGCGTTGCTGACGCTGTCCGGCGGCTACCTCGACGCGTACACGTATGTCGGCCACGGCCACGTGTTCGCGAACACGATGACCGGCAACGTCGCGCTGCTCGGCATCAACCTGTCGGCCGGCGAATGGGCCGCCGCGCTGCATCACGTGCCGCCGCTCGTCGGCTTCACGATCGCGGTGTTCGTCGCGCACCTGCTCGGGCTTGCCGCGCAGCGCGGCTGGATGAAGCACACGGCGTTCGCGAGCCTGCTCGTCGAGATCGTTTTTCTCGGCGTCGCCGCGAGCGGCCTCGTCGGCGCGTCGAGCGCCTGGCTGATTCCGGGCATCTCGTTCGTCGCGACGCTGCAGACGCTGTCGTTCACCCATCTCGAGGAGCTGTCGTACACGTCGGTGATGACCACCGGCAACCTGCGGCGCGCCGCGCAGAAGCTGTTCGTCGGGCTGATCCCGCGCTACGACGCGGGGGCGCTGCACGACTCGGCGCTGCTCGCGACGATCAGCTTCTGCTTCCTGGCCGGCGCGGTGGTCGGCGGCCTCGTCACGCGGCTCGTGCCGGAGGTCGCGCTGTGGGGCGCCGTGCTGCTGCTCGTCGGCGCGTTCGTGGAAATCGTGCGGCGCGCGTGGCGCCGGCACACGGCCGACGGCGGGCCGGCGGCGGCGTGACCGCGCCTCCCGCGGGCGCACCCCTGCGTGCGCCCCCTGCGTGCGCCCCCTGCGTGCGCCCCCTGCGTGCGCCCGTTCCGCGGCACCTGCCGCGCGATCCTGACAGACCTGACGCACCGTCAACCGCGCGAGCGGCCGCTGCCGTATGGGCCCCGATGCCCGCCCGATGTGCGTTGCCGCGCGCAGCGTTGTGCGCGGGCGACAGTTCCGCCGTTACCGCGCATTTCAATTTCTTTCAGCGATGGCAGTCGTCATATGATTCAGCCCACATCGCGCGCGCCAAGAACGTGAGCGATCGCCACCCGGCTGCGCACGCGGCCGGCCATGAATGGAGACACCTACAAAAAGGAAAGCTCATGAAGCAGACCACCCGACTCGCAGCCATCGCAGGGGGCGCCGCGCTCGCATTTGCCAGCCAGTACGCGGCCGCGCAAAGCTCGGTCACGCTCTGGGGCGTCGCCGACGCCAGCATCCGTTACCTGACCAACGCCAACGCCAAGAACGACGGCCTGCTGTCGATGACCAACGGCGCGATCACGAACAGCCGCTTCGGCATCTACGGCACGGAAGACCTCGGCGGCGGCCTGAAGGCCGTGTTCAACCTCGAGAGCGGCGTGAACCTGCAGAACGGCGCCTTCGCCGACAGCGGCCGCCTGTTCAACCGCGCAGCGTACGTCGGCCTGCAGAGCCCGTACGGCACGGTGACCCTCGGCCGCCAGAAGACGCCGCTGTTCGACCTGCTGTCGGATACCTACGATCCGCTGACGGTCGGCAACTACCTCGAAAACGCGTGGCTGCCGGTCGCACTCGGCGGCGGCCTGTATGCGGACAACCAGATCAAGTACACCGGCAAGTTCGACGGGCTGACCGCGAAGGCGATGTACTCGACCGGTACCAACTACGAATCGACCGGCGCGGGCGGGTTCTCGGGCCAGATCCCGGGTTCGCTCGGCAAGGGCAATGCGTGGGGCGTGTCGCTGTCGTACGTGATGGGCCCGCTCAGCATCGCGGCCGGCGCGCAGCAGAACAGCGACAACTCGGCGCGCAAGCAGACGATCTACCACGCGAACGTCGTGTATGCGTTCAGCAAGGCGAAGATCTACGCGGGCTACCTGCGCTCGAAGGACGACACGGGCTTCGTCGACAGCCTGCTCGCACAGCAGACGATTCCGGTCGCGAAGGGCACCGGCCGGATCGACGACGGTCCGTTCGCGGGCGTGAGCTGGCAGGTCAGCGCGCCGCTGACGCTGACGGGCGCGTTCTACTACGACCACATGCGCAACGCGATGACCACCAACGGCACGCTCGCGAGCGGCAACCGCTACGCGATCGTCGGCATCGCCGAGTACGCGCTCAGCAAGCGCACGGAAGTCTACGGCACCGTCGACTTCAACAAGACGAACGGCGCGGCGAACGTCGAGCTGCCGGGTCGCAGCAACCAGACCGGCATCGCGATCGGCCTGCGCAATATCTTCTGACGAACGTCGGAACGCATCGGCCGGCAGTCGTCCGGCCTGCATCGAAGGGGCGCCGCGAGGCGCCTCTTTTTTTTCGTCACGCGACCTTCATACGCGCGCACGACTATTCGGCGAATGCTTCATCACGAGACCCCCGCGCCGTAAGGGTTTCGTCGGCAATCCAGAACATACTTTTACAGTGCGCGCGAAGCCTTTCCGCTACGCTGCGTGCATCGCCCGTAGCGTGCCGCCTGGCGCGCGCGTGCGTCGTTCCGGTTGCGCTCGGCGAGTGCGGCCGGCCTGGTGCGTAACTTGTGTATCCGGTGATGACAATCGCGGTCCGCCGGTTTTTTTCGTGGGACGATGCGCTCACGATTTTCTTGAAAGGGGATGACGATGGGTATCCTGAACACCGTGGGTGAAATCGCTGGCGCAGTCGCTGCTGTCGAAGGCGCGGAAAAGCTGGATCCGGATGCGGGCCTGCTGACCAAGGCGGCCGCCGCCGTCGCAGGCTTCAAGGGTGCGGAAGCGATCGAAGGCATGCTCGAGAAGAAGGAAGAGCAGCCGCAGCAGGCAGACGACACGCAGGCGACGGACGGCAGCGACACGTCGCAGGCATGAGCATGGCGGCTGGTCCGGCCGTGGGCGCGCCCTTCGCGCGCCCGGGCGGACCGGTGCCGCGCAGCCGGCAGGTCGGGCATGCGGTCGATCGGTGACGCATGACACACCCGGCAGCTGGTTTGACCGGCGAGAGGCAACGTCTCTCGCCGTTTTTTATTGGGCGCGCGCCGGGCTGCATCGTGCGCCGCAAGATTGCCGGAATCTTGCTATCGTGCCGTCATCCGAACTGCGATGAGGGAATGCGATGGATTTCGACTACGACCTGTTCGTCATCGGCGCCGGCTCGGGCGGGGTGCGGCTCGCACGCATGTCCGCGTCATACGGCGCGCGCGTCGGCATAGCGGAAGAAGAGCAGATCGGCGGCACCTGCGTGCTGCGCGGCTGCATTCCGAAGAAGCTGCTCGTCTACGCATCGCACTACCCGCATGAAGTCGAGGATGCGAAGGGCTTCGGCTGGACCTTCGGCGCCGGCACGCTCGACTGGCCCGCGCTGATCGCCGCGAAGGATCGCGAGATCAACCGGCTCAGCGACATCTACATCAACCTGCTAAGGCAATCGGGCGTCGAGATGCACGCGGGGCGCGCGACGCTCGTCGATGCGCATACGGTCGCGATCGGCGAACGAAAGATCCGTGCGCGCCACATCGCGATCGCGACCGGCTCGCGCCCGTCGATGCCGGCGCGGCCCGGCATCGAGCATGCGATCACGTCGCGCGAGGCGCTGTCGCTTGCCGCGTGCCCCAAGCGCATCGCGGTGGTCGGCGGCGGCTATATCGCGGTCGAGTTCGCGGGCATCTTCAACGGCTTCGGCAGCGACGTCGACCTGTTCTATCGCGGCGAGAAGATCCTGCGCGGCTTCGACGACGACGTGCGCCAGTTCCTGACCGACGAGATGACGAAACAGGGTGTCACGATCCATGCACGCTCGGTGATCGAGTCGATCGAGCGCGCGGACGACGGCACGCTGAGCGTGCGCGTCGGCGCTGAGCGGCACGGGCCGTACGACCAGGTGCTGTATGCGACCGGCCGCGTGCCGAACGTCGACGGCCTCGGGCTCGAGCAGGCGGGCGTGATGCTCGACGCGCGTGGCGCGATTGCCGTCGATGCGTATTCGGCGACGTCGGTGCCGTCGATCCACGCGATCGGCGACGTCACGTCGCGGCCGCAGCTCACGCCGGTCGCGACGCGCGACGGCGGGTTGCTCGCCCGCACGCTGTTCGGCGGGTCGCGCGTCGCGGCCGATCACGAATGGGTGCCGTCGGCGGTGTTCAGCCAGCCCGAGGTCGCGACGGTCGGGCTCACCGAGTCGACCGCGCGCGACCTGTACGACGGCGACGTCGATATCTACCGCACGTCGTTCAAGGCGTTGCGTCACACGCTGTCGGGCCGCGACGAGCGCACGCTGATGAAGCTGGTCGTCGCGCGCGACAGCCAGCGCGTGGTCGGCGCGCACATGGTCGGCCGCGATGCGGGCGAGATCATCCAGGGCATCGCGATCGCGATTCGCGCGGGTGCGACCAAGGCGCAGTTCGACGACACGATCGGCATTCACCCGACCGCGGCCGAGGAATTCGTGACGATGCGGCAGAAGGTGGCGGATTAGCGGGGGCGCGTCGGCGCACGGCGACAACGGAACGGCTGCGCTTCGGCGCGGCCGTTTCTCGTTGATGTGATTCGGTCAATGCACGCCGAACGCGTCGAGCAGCCGGTACCAGCTCATCGCGAGCACCAGCGCCGGCGTGCGCAATGCCTCGCCGCCGGGGAAGTCGCGATGGCGGATCTTGTCGAACAGGTCGAAGCGGCTCGCCTGTCCGTTGATCGCCTCGGCGATCAGCTTGCCCGCGAGCGCGGTCGTGTTCACGCCGTGCCCCGAGAACCCCTGCGCGAAATACATCGTCGGCGCGATGCGGCCGAAGTGCGGCGCGCGGTTCATCGTGATGTCGACGAAGCCGCCCCACGCGTAATCGACCTTCACGTCCGCCAGCTGCGGGAACGTCTTCAGCATGTCCGCGCGCATCGCCGCCGCGAGATCGCGCGGCTCACGCGTCGAATAGCTGACCTTGCCGCCCCACACGAGCCGCGTGTCGGGCGCCGGCCGGAAATAGTCGAGCACGAAGCGGCTGTCGCAGATCGCCGCGCGCGCGGGCATCAGCGCGGCGGCGCGCGCGTCGCCGAGCGGCTCGGTCGCGATCACGTAGGTGCCGACCGGCATGATCTTCCTCGACAGCGCGGGTGCGAGCGTGCCGACGAAGGTATTGCACGCGAGCACGACGAAACGCGCGCGCACGTTGCCGCCGCTCGTCTCGACGACATGGCCGCCCGCGACGTCGCGCACGCGCGTCACGCAGCTGTCCTCGTGGATGCGCACGCCCGCGTCGGTCGCCGCGCGGGCGAGGCCGAGCGTGTAGTTGAGCGGATGCAGGTGGCCGCTGTCCGGGTCGTACAGGCCGCCGCAATAGCGCTCGGACTGCACGTAGTCGCCGAGTTCGTCGGCTTCGACGAAGTGGAAGCGGTCGTAGCCGAAGCGCTTCGCGGCTTCGTCGCGCCAGCGTTTCAGGCCGTCGGCGTCGCGCTCGGTGTTCGCGGCGGTCAGGTAGCCGGGCACCAGCGCGCAGTCGATGTCGTGCTGCGCGATGCGCGACTTCACGAGCGACAGCGTTTCGAGCCCCATGTCCCAGATGCGCTTCACGTCGCCTTCCGGCATGAACTGCCCGAACGTGTCGATGTCGCACGCGAACCCGCCGATCAGCTGGCCGCCGTTGCGGCCGCTCGCCGCCCATCCGACCCGCGACGCTTCGAGCACGGTCACCGAATGGCCGCGCTCGGCGAGGTTGAGCGCGGCGGACAGGCCCGTGAGGCCCGCGCCGATCACGCACACGTCGGCATCGATCGTGCCGGCGAGCGGCGCGTGGCGGGTCATATCGTTGGCGGTCGCCGCGTAGTAGGACGCGACGTGCGGCTGGTTGGCGAATGTCTGCATGGTCAGGATGACGGAGGAGTTTGGCTCAGAATAGCTCGCGCACGCGGTGGTACAGCATCCCGAGTTCGAGCGCGGGTTGCCGCCACGCGTCGCCGCCGGGGAAGCGCCGGTGACGCATGCGCGCGAACAGGTCGAACGCACGCGTGTCGCCCGCGATCGCGCCGGCGACCGCGCGTCCGGCGATGCCGGTGAGCGCGACGCCGTGGCCACTGAAGCCCTGGACGTAGAAGAAGTTCGGATCGAGTGCGCCAAAATCCGGCGCGCGGTTGCGTGTGACGTCGACGAAGCCGCCCCACGCATGGTCGACGCGCACGTCGCTGAGCTGCGGAAACACGCCGACCATGCGCTGCCGGATCGTTTCGGCGAGCGTGGCGGGCGACGCGCCGGCCGAATTCGCGCGACCGCCGAACAGCATCCGGTGGTCGGCCGACAGCCGGAAATAGTCGAGGAAGAAGTTGTTGTCGCATACGGCTTCGCGCTGCGCGATCAGCGCGTCGGCGCGCGCCTGGCCGAGCGGCTCGGTCGCGATGATATACGACGCGATCGGTGCGATGCGGGCGGCCGTCGCGGCCGGCAGCACGCCGCCGGGGCCCGCGTTGCAGCACGACACGACGAAGCGGCAGCGCACGTCGCCCGACGGCGCGCGCACGACGGGCCGCTCGCCGCGCACGACGTCGAGCGCGGGCGTATGCGCATACAGCGCGACGCCTTCGCGGCGCGCGGCATCGGCCAGGCCGAGGCAGTACTTGAGCGGATGCAGATGGCCCGACAGCGGATCGTAGACGCCCGCGAGATAGCGCGTCGATGCGATGCGCGCGCGGATCTCGCCGGTGTCGAGCCATGACAGCGACGGATGGCCCCAGCGCTGCGTTGCGGCGTCCATCCACGCGCGCAGGTCGTCGATGCGGCGCGGTTTCGTCGCGACCGTCAGGTAGCCGCGCGTGAAGTCGCAGTCGATTCCGTAGCGCGCGATCCGCTCGGCGATCAGCGCGACGCCATCGAGCGACAGCGACCACGCGGCGCGCGCGCCGTCGGCGCCGAGCTGCCGCTCGATCTCCTCGTCCTTCGCGAAGCCGGTGATCGCCTGGCCGCCGTTGCGGCCCGACGCGCCCCAGCCGGGCCGGTGCGCGTCGATCACCGCGACGGACAGCCCGCGTGCGCGGCAGTCGAGCGCCGTCGACAGGCCTGCAAAGCCGGCGCCGATCACGCAGACGTCGACGTCGATCGTCCCGTCGAGCGCCGGGTCGTCCACGGCGGGGCGCACGGCCGTCGCTTCGTAGTACGAGTCGCGCGCGAGCGCATCGGCGCGGCGGGTGAAAGACTGCGTCATGAATCCGGCTCCCTCATTGCAGCCGGCGGCGGTGCATCGCGCACCGTCGTCCGGCCGGTAAAAACGGCGCGGGACGCCGTGCGTGCGGCACGGCGTCCCGCGCGGGCTGCGTCAGAACGAATAGATGAACTGCGTCGCGAGCAGGTCGTTGGACTTGCCATACGATCCGTCGTTGCGCAGGAACACCTTGTTGTTCGCCCAGTCGTGGCGGTATTCGACCTTCACGGTGATCTGCTGGGTCGGATAGAACAGCAGGTCGAGCGCGACATCCTGGCGCACGGCCCCCTTGCACTCGAAGCCCAGGCCGCCGCCGGCCTTCGACTGCGCGAGGCAGTCCGCGTCGACGCCGAAGCCGTTGCTCGGGTCCATCCCGTTGCCGTTCAGCGCGATGCCGCCGCCGCCGCCGCCGTTCTTCGAGTTGGCGAGCAGGTCGTAGCGCAGCGTCACGCCCATGCGGCCGACCACCGGCGCGTTGAACTTGCGATGCGCGAGCAGAGACAGGCCGTACCACTGCGCGAGCCCGCCGTTGAATGCCGCATGCTGCTGACGGCCGTAGTCGACTTCCGCGTTGTACTGAATGTCGGCGAGCGTGTAGGTCGCGTCGAGTTCACCGAAGAAGAACGAACCGTACGCGCTCGGTGCTGCACCACCCGGGCCGTAGTTGACGCCGATTTGTTGGCCGGTAACCGGATCTGTCACAGCTGCCGACGACAGTGTCTGGCGACCGATATTGAACGAACCGCCGATGTCGAGCGCACTCGACCACGTGTAGTCCGCGCGTGCGGTGAAGGTCGGCACTTTGTTGCTGGTGGTGATCGGGTCGCCGAGCGCATTCACGCCTTTCTGCGTGACCGAACCATACGTGCGGTACTGCTCGTTGCCGAGGAAGAACTTCCACGCCCAGTTGCCCTTCGTGTAGTTCGCGCCGATCCCGACGTAGCTGCCCGGATCCGAGAAATCGTACAGCAGGTTGTGCGTGAGCGTGAGCATCTGGTTCGACTGCTGCACCTCGTAGCCGCCGAAGCTCGGGATCAAGCCGGCGACCAGCGTCGTTTCGGCGGTGATCGGCACGTTGATGACCGCGGTGTTCAGCAGGTTGTCGGTGATCGAGCCGCGCGAGTTCTGCAGCAGCGTGATGCCGTTGCCGCGGTTCGGCATCAGCGTGATTTCCGCCGACGGCGCCATCGGGCCGACGCCGAACGTCTTCTTGATGTCGAGGTAGAGATCGCCGAACGTGCTGTTGAAGTAGTTGTACGCGTTCTCGTGGTTCGCGAACAGGAACGACGACGTGCCGGCCGCGCGGTTGTAGATGTAGGTCGGATCGATGTAGCCCGTCACCGACAGGCCGGCGAGCGGGCCCGTGTTGGCCGCGTCCGTCAGCGAGTCGACCTTCAGCTGCTGGTTCGCGATCTGCTGCTTCATTTCGCCGACCTCGTCGTTGGTCAGCGTCGCCTGCGCCTTGCCGTAGTCCGGCGAGCCCGGGTCGATGGCCACGGCCGCCGGCGCGGCGCCAGCCCCTGCCTTCGTGCCGGCCTGCGCGGTCGCGGGGCCGCCCTTCGCCGACAGTTGCGCCTGCATCGCCTTCATCTGCTTCTGCAGCGCCGCGACCTGCGCCTGCAGCGCCTTGATCTCGGCGGATGTCGAGTCGGCCAGCGCGATGCCCGGTAACGCGCCGGCCACCAGCAGGCAGATCAGTTTCTTCTTCATTGCGGATTCTCCTTGTCGTGCGCCTGTCAAATCGGAATCGAATCGCGCGCCCCCCCTGGGGGCGGCGCGTGTTGCTTGTCTGCAGTGCTTGTTATCGTTGAAGCCGGAAGCGAGGCGTCACGCCACCGCGAACGCCGCCTTCATGTCGGCGATGCGGCGCCGCTCACGCGCGATCATCATCCGGTTCACGACGATCACGCCGATCGTCACCGCCGTGATGAACAGCGTCGCCAGCGCGTTCATCTCCGGGTTCAGCCCCAGCCGCACGCGCGAGAACACCACCAGCGGCAGCGTCGTCGAGCCCGGCCCGGACAGGAACGCCGACAGCACCAGGTCGTCGATCGACAGCGTGAACGACAGTAGCCACCCCGACAGCAGCGCCTGCGAGATCAACGGCAGCGTCACCACGAAGAACACCTTCAGCGGCGTCGCGCCGAGATCGAGCGCCGCCTCTTCCAGCGACTTGTTCATCTCCTTCACGCGCGACTGCACGATGATCGCCACGTACGACACGCACAGCATCACGTGGCCGATCCAGATCGTCACCATCCCGCGCCCCTTCGGCCAGCCGAACATCTGCTCCAGCGCAACGAACAGCAACAGCAGCGAGATGCCCTGGATCACTTCCGGGATCACCAGCGGCGCGTTGATCATCCCCGTGTACAGCGTGAAGCCCTTGAAGCGGCCGAAGCGCGCAAGCACGAAGCCCGCCCACGTGCCGATCACGACCGACGCGGTCGCCGTCAAGAGACCGATCTTCAGCGACAGCCACGCGGCGCTCAGCAGCTCGTCGTCGTCCAGCAGCGCCGAGTACCACTTCAGCGAGAAGCCCGACCACACCGTCACCAGCTTCGACTCGTTGAACGAGTACACGACCAGGCTGATGATCGGGATGTACAGGAACAGGAAACCGAAGGCGAGAACGCCCGTCGACAGCGGTTTGCTCGGCTTGATCATTTCGCGTCCTCCAGTTCCTTGACCTGGTAGTACTGGAACAGCGCCATCGGCACCAGCAACAGCAGCACCATCGCGACCGTCACCGCGGACGCCATCGGCCAGTCCATGTTGTTGAAGAATTCATCCCACATCACGCGGCCGATCATCAGCGTGTCGGCGCCGCCGAGCAGCTCCGGAATCACGTACTCGCCCACCGCCGGGATGAACACCAGCAGGCTGCCGGCGATGATCCCGTTCTTCGACAGCGGCAGCGTGATCCGCGTGAACGCGACCCACGGCTTGGCGCCGAGGTCGTACGCGGCTTCGAGCAGCGTGAGGTCCATCTTCACGAGGTGCGCGTACAGCGGCATCACCATGAACGGCAGGTACGAATAGACCATCCCGATGTAGACACCTGCATCGCTGTGATAGAGGCGCAGCGGCGTGTGGATGATGCCGAGCGCGATCAGCGTGTGGTTCAGGAGCCCGTCGTCCTTCAGGATGCCGATCCACGCGTACACGCGGATCAGGAACGACGTCCAGAACGGCAGCATCACGGCCATCATCAGCACGTTGCGGCGGTTCGGCTCCGAGCGCGCGATGTAGTACGCCATCGGGTAACCGATCAGCAGGCACAGCACCGTCGAGACAGCGGCCATCTTCAGCGAGCTGAGGTAGGTCGCGATGTACAGGTCGTCCTGCAGCAGGAACGCGTAGTGCGACAGCTGCAGCGCGAAGTGCACGACGCCGTCCTTGATCTCGACGAGCGACGTGTACGGCGGGATGCCCATCACCTGGTCGGCGAAGCTGATCTTCAGCACCAGCACGAACGGCAGCGCGAAGAACACGGCCAGCCACACGAACGGCACGCCGATCGCGACGCTGCGGCCCGACGGCAGGAAGCGCGCCAGCGCGGCAAGGCGGCCGCGGCGCTTGTACGCCTGGGGCGCGGCGGTCGTACCGGTCGACACCGGAGCGGAGGGCGTGGAAGCAGAGGTTCTCATCGTGGCGTCCTCACTGCGTCAGCACGACGCCGCTGGCCGGCGACCACGACACGAACACGTCGTCGTTCCACGCCGGTGCGTTGTCGTTCATCAGGTGCGAGCTCGACAGGTTCGACACGACCGTCTTGCCGCTCGGCAAGCGCACGTGGTACAGCGAGTAGCTGCCCATGTACGCGATGTCGGTCACGACGCCGCGCGCCCAGTTGTGTTTCGAGCCCGGTTTTTCGCGCGACACGTGAATGCGTTCCGGGCGCACCGAGATGCCGACCGGCATCCCGAGCGGGCCTGTGACGCCGTGGCTCACGTACATGCGCGCTTCGAGGTCGTCGCTCTCGACGAAGATGTGGTCGGGTTCGTCTTCGACCACGCGCCCTTCGAACAGGTTGGTCGAGCCGATGAACTCGGCCGAGAAGCGGCTGTTCGGAAACTCGTACACCTCGCCCGGCGCGCCGATCTGCACGATCTTGCCTTCGCTCATCACCGCGAGGCGGCTGGCCATCGTCATCGCCTCTTCCTGGTCGTGCGTGACCATCACGCAGGTCACGTCGACCTTCTCGATGATGTTCACGAGTTCGAGCTGGGTCTTCTGGCGGATCTTCTTGTCGAGCGCGGACATCGGCTCGTCGAGCAAGAGCAGCTTCGGGCGCTTGACCAGCGAGCGCGCGAGCGCGACGCGCTGCTGCTGCCCGCCGGAGAGCTGGTGCGGCTTGCGCTGCGCGTACTTGCTCATCTGCACGAGCGCGAGCGCATCGGCCACGCGTTCCTTGATCTCGTTCTTTGGCGTGCCTTCCTGCTTCAGGCCGAACGCGACGTTCGATTCGACCGTCATGTGCGGGAACAGCGCGTACGACTGGAACATCATGTTCACCGGGCGGCGGTACGGCGGCAGCGAAGCAAGGTCCTCGCCGTCGACGAAGATCTTGCCGGAGGTGGCCGTCTCGAGCCCGGCGAGCATGCGCAGCAACGTCGACTTGCCGCAGCCGGAGCTGCCGAGCAGCGCGAACAGCTCGTTCTTCGCGATCGTCAGGTTCACGTTGTCGACGGCGGTGCTGTCGCCGAATTTCTTCACGACGTTCTCGATGCGTACGAAGGCGTCGTTTTGCGTACGGGCCGCGGGGGCCGGTTGGGTCTGTCGTGCAGCAGCGGAAGAGGGTATCGATTGCATGGGATTCACCATTCGTTCTTCACGGATTGCAGGCGTGAGCGCCCCCACGCGAGGCGCAAAACGCGACTCACGGGCGACGGCTCGTGCCGGATGGAACAGTGCGCGCGGCGCGCGCGGGCGGACGGAGGTCCGCGGATCTCAGGCGGGCAGGCGTGAAGCGCCGCCTGCGCCGCCGGAATTCAGGTCGATCAGTGGCCGGTCTTCAATTGGGCCCACAGACGGTTCTCGAGGCGCAGGATGTCGGCCGGCATCGGCTTCATCAGCACCATCTTCTTCAGCACGTCTTCAGGCGGGTAGACGGTCGGGTCCTGTGCGACGGCCGGCGTGACGAACTGGTGCGCGGCTTTGTTCGCGGTCGGGTAGAACACCGTGTTGGTGATCGCCGCGTTGACCTTCGGATCGGACACGTAGTTGATCCACTTCAGTGCGGCTTCGGCGTGCGGTGCATCCTTCGGGATCACCATCACGTCGAACCACAGCAGGCCGCCTTCCTTCGGATTCGAGAACTTGATGTCGTACGAACGCTTCGCTTCGGCCGAGCGGCGATGCGCGATGCCGACGTCGCCCGACCAGCCGAGCACGACGCACACGTCGTTGTTCGCGAGGTCGTTGATATAGCCGGACGAGTTGAACTGGGTGATGTACGGGCGGACTTTCTTCAGGACTTCGAACGCAGCCTGGTAGTCGCCGGGATTCTTGCTGTTCGGATCCTTGCCCATGTATTGCAGCGTGGCGGCGAACACGTCGACGGCCTGGTCGAGGAACGACACGCCGCAGCTCTTCAGCTTTTCCATGTTGGCCGGGTCGAACACCAGCGCCCAGCTGTCGACCGGCGCCTTGTCGCCGAGGGCCTTCTTCACCGCCTGCGCGTTGTAGCCGATGCCGTCCGTGCCGTAGGCCCAGGGCACGCCGTACTGGTTGCCCGGGTCGGCATCCGAGATCATCTTCATCAAGAGCGGGTCGAGGTTCGCGAGGTTCGGCAGCTTCGACTTGTCGAGCTTCTGGTACACGCCGGCCTGGATCTGCTTGGCCATGTAGTTCGACGTCGGCACGACGATGTCGTAGCCCGAACTGCCGGCCAGCAGCTTCGCCTGAAGCGTGTCGTCGCTGTCGTAGTTGTCGTACTTGACGTGGATGCCCGTCTGCTTCTGGAAGTTCGGGATCGTGTCGGGTGCGATGTAGTCGGACCAGTTGTAGACGTTCAGCTCGTCGGCCGCGTGTGCCGTCGGGCTGGCGACCGACGTGAACGCGGCCGCGGCGGCAAGGGCGGCAACGGAACAGGCTTGGCGAAGAAAGCAGGCACGCATGGTGGAATTCCCCTGGTTATGGCGGCGTGCGGCGCCCGCCGCACGCCTGTAGGCAAAAACCGTTACGAAATACCCAGTTGCTGGGCGGTTGCATCGACTGCTTTTTTCGCCTTCGATACGAGTTCATCGATTTCCGGACGCGAGATCACGAGCGGCGGCGACAGCAGCATCCGGTCCCCGGTCGCGCGCATGATCAGGTTGCCGTTGAAGCAGAAGTCGCGGCAGATCGTGCCGACGTCGCCGCCGTTCGCGAAGCGGCGGCGTTCGGCCGGCGCTTCGGCGAGCTGCAGGCTCGCGACGAGGCCGTGGCCATGCACCTCGCCGACGATCGGGTGACGCGCGAAGGTTTCGCGCATCAGCGCCTGGAAGTACGGGCCCGTGTCGTTCTTCACGCGCTCGACGATCCCTTCGTCGCGCAGCAGCTTCAGGTTCGCGACCGCGACGGCCGCCGCCACCGGATGGCCCGAGTACGTGAGGCCGTGGTTGAATTCGCCGTTGTCGATGATCGGCCGCGCCACGCGTTCGTGAATGCCGACGGCACCCATCGGCACATAGCCCGACGTGAGGCCCTTGGCCATCGTGATGAGATCGGGCTCGAAACCGAAGTGTTGGTGTGCGAACCATTCGCCGGTGCGGCCGAAGCCGCCGATCACTTCGTCGGCCACCAGCAGGATGTCGTACTTGCGGCAGATCCGCTGGATTTCCGGCCAGTACGTCGACGGCGGGAAGATCACGCCGCCCGCGCCCTGGAACGGCTCGCCGATGAACGCGGCGACGTTCTCCGCGCCGAGTTCGAGGATCTTCGCTTCGAGCTGCTGCGCGCGCGCCAGGCCGAACGCTTCCGGCGTTTCGCCGGCCGCCGCTTCACCGAAGAAATACGGCTGGTCGATGTGCACGATGTGCTCGACCTTCGACGGCATCTGCTCGTGCATGTAGCCCATCCCGCCAAGCGTGCCGCCGGCGATCGTCGAGCCGTGATAGCCGTTCTTGCGCGAGATCACGTATTTCTTCTGCGGCTGGCCCTGCACGCGCCAGTACTGGTGCACGAGGCGCAGCACGGTGTCGTTGCCTTCCGAGCCGCTGTTGCAATAGAAGAAGTGGTTGAAGCCGGCCGGCGTGACTTCCGCGAGCATCGCGGAGAGTTCGATCACCGGCGGGTGCGTGGTCTTGAAGAACGTGTTGTAGAACGGCAGCTCCTGGATCTGGCGATACGCGGCGTCGGCGAGTTCCTTGCGGCCGTAGCCGACGTTCACGCACCAGAGGCCGGCCATCCCGTCGATCACCTTGTTGCCGTCCGAGTCCCACAGGTAGACGCCGTCGGCCTTCACGATCACGCGGCTGCCTGCACGGTTCAGCGCGCCCATGTCGGAGAACGGGTGGATGTGGTGCGCGGCGTCGAGCGCGCGGTATTCGGCGGTCGTGCGCGCCTGCGTCGCGCGCGGTGCGGCGGCCGTGGCGCTCGGTGCGGCCGGCTGGACCCAGGCAGATTCGTTGCGGTACGTCATGTTTCCTCCGTGATTCCGTATTCGGTCGAGTGCACGCTCAGACGTGCAGCAGCAGATGGCGGCGTTCCCACGAGCTGATCACGCGGAAGAACGCTTCGTATTCGGTTTCCTTCAGCGCGAAATACGCCTTCAGGAACTTGTGGCCGAGGATCTCGCCGAGCGGCTCGCAGGCGGCCATCAGCGTCAGCCCTTCCTCGAGGTTGCGCGGCAGCTGGTACGGCAGGTCGTAGCCGTCGCTGACGAGTGGCTCGGTCGGCTCCAGGCGCTGCGTCATGCCGAGATAGCCGGCCGCGAGCGTCGCGGCGAGCGCGAGATACGGGTTGCAGTCGACGCCCGGGATGCGGTTCTCGATGCGGCGTGCCGACGGGCCCGAGTGCGGAATGCGGAAGCCGACCGTGCGGTTGTCGTAGCCCCACTGCACGTTGATCGGCGCGGCCATGAAGCGCGACAGGCGGCGATACGAGTTGATGTACGGCGCGAAGATCGGCATCAGCGCCGGCGTGTACTTCTGCAGCCCCGCGAGGAAGTTGTAGAACATCGACGTCGCGCCGCCGGTTTCCGGTGACGTGAACAGGTTCTGGCCCGTTTCCTCGTCGACGATGCTCTGGTGCACGTGCATCGCCGAGCCCGGTTCGTCTTCCATCGGCTTGGCCATGAACGTCGCGTACATGTTGTGACGCAGCGCGGCCTCGCGCACCGTGCGCTTGAACAGGAACACCTGGTCGGCCAGCGACAGCGCGTCGCCGTGCATGAAGTTGATCTCCATCTGCGCGGCGCCGACTTCGTGGATCAGCGTGTCGATGTCGAGGTTCTGCGCTTCGCAGTACTCGTAGATGTCCTCGAACAGCGGGTCGAACTCGTTGACGGCCTCGATCGAATACGACTGGCGGCCCGTTTCGGGGCGGCCCGTACGGCCGACCGGCGGCCGCAGCGGCAGGTCGGGGTCCTTGTTCATGTCGACCAGGTAGAACTCGAGTTCCGGCGCGACGACGGGCTTCCAGCCCTTCGCCTTGTACAGGTCGAGCACGCGGCGCAGCACGTAGCGCGGCGAGATCTCGACCGGCGAGCCGTCGAAGTGCACGCAGTCGTGGATCACCTGCGCGGTCGGGTCGACGGCCCACGGAATCAGGCGGATCGTCGACGTGTCGGGCACGCACACCATGTCGGGGTCGGTCACGCCGGTCAGCGAGCCGTCTTCCGGATATTCGCCGGTGACGGTCTGCACCATCACGGCCTGCGGCAGGCGCATCGATTCGCCGGACGTGAACTTGTTGCGCGGCGTGATCTTGCCGCGCGCGATACCGGCCATGTCGGGAATGATCGCTTCGATCTCGGTGATCCGGTGCTGCTTCAGAAAGTCTTCGATGTCTTGCATGTCTGTTCTCGTTGGTTGGGTCGGCGCGCTCAGGCGAGCGCGGCGGCGGCCATGGCGCGCGTGCGGGCAGCGCGGCGGGCGCGGCAGGCATCGCCGAAGGCGCGGAAGATCGCGCTCGACAGCGGGTCCTGCGCATGGCGCCATTCCGGATGCCACTGCACGGCGAGGGCGAAAGCCGGTGCATCGACGACGCTCACGGCTTCGATCAGGCCGTCCGGCGCGACGGCCTCGACGGCGAGGCCGGAGCCGAGCTGCGCGATGCCCTGCTTGTGCAGCGAGTTCACGTGCACCTCGTCGCGGCCGCCGGCGAGCGCGTGCAGCGTGCCGCCGGGCGTCAGGCGCACGACGTGCGCGGGGCCGTACTGCGTCTCCATCGGCGCGTCGTCGTCCTCGCGGTGATCGGCGAGGCCCGGCACTTCGTGCACGCGCTGGTGCAGCGTGCCGCCGCAGACGACGTTCAGTTCCTGGAAGCCGCGGCAGACGGCCAGCACCGGCACGCCCGCGGCGATCGCCGCGCGCAGCAGCGGCAGCGTGGTCGCGTCGCGGGCCGGGTCGTGCTTCGTGCCCGGTGCGCTCGGTTCGCCGCCATACAGGTGCGGCTCGACGTTCGAGTAGCTGCCGGTAAACAGCAGGCCGTCGACCGTGTCGAGTACGTCGTCGACCGACTGGCGCGCGCCGAGCGCGGGCAGCACCATCGCGAACGCCTGCGCGCCGTCGACGATCGCGGCGACGTATTTGTCGCCGACCGTATGCGACGCATGCGCGCCGATTTGCGTGTGGTCGGCGGTGATGCCGACGAGAGGTTTCCTTCTATCCATGACGTCAATCAGTTATCCGGAGGGTTGTTGCGTCTTGCTTGCCGGATGTGGCGAAACGCCGGCGTGCAACAGCCCCGCAGCCTTGCGCGAGACGCAGGGCCGCTGGTGAATGGGCGCAACGGGATGGCGTGGCGATCCGCGCTGCGCGCGACGATCAGGCCGTCGTTCGTTTCATTGCGACACGCGACGCGGCAATGCATGCGCGAACGCGTTCCGTCACCGCACGGACGATGCGGATGGCGAATCAGCAGATGAAACGAACGACGTAAAGAAAGGAGAGGCGCTACGGCAGCAGCGACGCCACTTCGTCGGTATCGACGGCGACGAATGCGCGTGCGGAAACGGCGTTGTGACGCCGAACGGAACGACGGGACAGGATGGTGTAGATCGACAGGTGAAGCAGGCGAGGACTATGCCAGCCGCAACTGCCGTCGTCGGAAGCGGACGCCGCGCTGCGCAAACTTCGCACATCGCCTCGATCCCACCTCACCAGAGGGCCACGGACTCTCACGATTACACTCGACTGGGTTGTTGAAAGTATTGAACACCTGACCGTTTCGACGCGCGGGGCGTTTAAAATAATCAAGGCGCCGGTTACGCGTTATTTACATTGATGGGCATCAATTTTTGCGTTGCAATAACGTTTTTTGCTGCCGATGAATGCTTGATGACGCTAACCTGAGAGCCAGCATATACGAGCCAAAAACGGCGTCAAATGTTTTTTAACGGTGCTGTATCAGGGCTTTCCCGAGCAGTGCGAACAAAAGATTCGCAAAAGGAATAATCGACGGGGTGTTCATTATTTCGAACGCCTTTCAGGGTTTTCCCCGCTGATGTGCGGCATAAAGTGATTAGAATATTCAACGGCTGTCCACCGCGTCGTTTCACTTTGTCATCGCACTTATCGTGTCCGAAACCGAATCGATGTCCACCGAAGTCGCCGAGCGCCTGCGTTTCGTGCGCAACAAGCATGGCCTGTCGCAGCGCGAACTCGCGAAGCGGGCCGGCGTGACCAACGGCACGATCTCGCTGATCGAACAGGGCCGCGTGAGCCCGTCGGTCGGCTCGTTGAAGAAGCTGCTCGAATGCATCCCGATGAGTCTCGCGGAGTTCTTCACGTTCGAGCTCGTCGAATCGCGCTCGGTCGTGTCGCGTCGCGACGAAATGCCGAACCTCGGCAACGACACGCTCGCGTTTCATCTGGTCGGCGCGAGCATGAAGGATCGCAACATGTGCATCCTGCGCGAGATCTACCAGCCGCAGGCCGATACGGGGCCCGAGATGCTCGTGCACGCGGGGCACGAGGGCGGAGTCGTCGTGTCGGGCCGGCTCGAGCTGACCGTCGACGGCGCGACGTGGCTGCTGGACCCCGGAGACGGCTACTACTTCGAAAGCCGTTTGCCGCACCGTTTTCGCAATCCCAGCGCGGACCTGATCTGCGAGGTTGTCTCGGCCAATTCGCCGGCGACCTTCTGAACTCCCCCCGCGCGTCACTGCATTCGCTGCCGGCCGGCTGCGCGTCATGCGCAGCGGCGTGCCGCATCGCGAATGCCAAAAAACTGAGGCATCCTGATGAACAAGTTGACTTTGGCTGACTGGCAGGACAAGGCGGCGTCGCTCGAGATCGAAGGGGGCGCATTCATCGACGGCGCGTCGCGCGACGCGCACGGCGGCAAGACGTTCGACTGCGTGAGCCCGATCGACGGCCGCGTGCTCGCGAAGGTCGCCGATTGCGGCGAAGCCGACGTGAACGCGGCCGTCGCGGCCGCGCGCCGCGCGTTCGACGCGGGCGTGTGGGCCGGGCTGAACCCGCGTGCGCGCAAGGCCGTGCTGCTGCGCTGGGCCGCGCTGATGCGCGAGCATCTCGACGAGCTGTCACTGCTCGAGACCCTCGACGCCGGCAAGCCGATCGGCGACACGACGACGGTCGACGTGCCGGGCGCCGCGTACTGCGTCGAATGGTTTGCCGAAGCGATCGACAAGGTGGGCGGCGAGGTTGCGCCGGCCGATCATCATCTCGTCGGTCTCGTCACGCGTGAGCCGGTCGGCGTGGTGGCCGCCGTCGTGCCGTGGAACTTCCCGATCCTGATGGCCGCGTGGAAATTCGGTCCCGCGCTCGCGGCCGGCAACAGCGTCGTGCTGAAGCCGTCGGAGAAATCGCCGCTGACCGCGATCCGTGTCGCGCAACTCGCGGTTGAGGCCGGCATTCCCGCCGGCGTGTTCAACGTCGTGCCTGGCGCGGGCGAGCCGGGCAAGCTGCTCGCGCTGCATCGCGACGTCGACTGCATCGCGTTCACGGGCTCGACGGCGGTCGGCAAGCTGATCATGCAGTACGCCGCGCAGTCGAACCTGAAGCGCGCGTGGCTCGAACTCGGCGGCAAGTCGCCGAACATCGTGCTGCCCGATTGTCCCGATCTCGACCGCGCGGCGCAGGCGGCTGCCGGCGCGATCTTCTACAACATGGGCGAGATGTGCACGGCAGGCTCGCGCCTGCTCGTGCATCGCGACATCAAGGACGCGTTCATCGAGAAGCTCGTCGCGGCCGCACGCGCGTACGTGCCCGGCAATCCGCTCGATCCGTCGGTGTCGATGGGCGCGATCGTCGACGGCATCCAGCTCGAGCGCGTGCTCGGCTATATCGAGGCCGGTCGCAGCGAAGGCCGGCTCGTCACGGGTGGTGCGCGCGTGAAAGCGGAAACGGGCGGCTTCTACGTGGAGCCGACGGTGTTCGAGGTGAAGCCCGACGCGAAGATCGCGCGCGAGGAGATCTTCGGGCCCGTGCTGTCGGTGATCGTGTTCGACGATGTCGACGAAGCGGTGCGGATCGCGAACGACACCGAATACGGGCTGGCGGCGGCCGTGTGGACGTCGAACCTGACGACCGCGCACGACGTGTCGCGCCGGCTGCGTGCGGGCACCGTCTGGGTGAACTGCTACGACGAGGGCGGCGACATGAACTTCCCGTTCGGCGGCTACAAGCAGTCGGGCAACGGCCGCGACAAGTCGCTGCATGCGCTCGAGAAATACACCGAGCTGAAATCGACGCTGATCCGGCTGCGCTGACGCGCAATCGGGCGCGGGCGCAGCGCCGGTCGGCGGTGTGCCCGCGGTTCGCAGGGTGCGGACGTTATGCGGCGCGCAGCGCGGGGTGGAAGCCGGCGGCTTCGATGATCGACTGCACGCGCTCGGCGCCTTGCGCCGATTCGACCTTGACGATCTTCGCCGCGACGTCGATGTCGAGCTTCGCGGCGGGATCGGCGGCCGTTACCGCGCGCGTGATGGCGTTGGCGCAGCCGCCGCAGGTCATGTCCTGGACTTCGAATTCCATCGTGTTCTCCTGAGTTGACGATTGACAAGCATCGACAGCATGAAGCTTGCCACGGTGGGAAGGTCAAGCGTACCCGTGTTGCGGGAAATCCGTGTCGCGGCGTCGCTGCAGCGACAGACGGTTGTAAGCGTGAAGTCTGACGAATCGCGGTCGCGCCTTTGACGTCATTCGGAATTTATCCCGATTGACGGCGAAGCGTTCCGGGCGCGGCGGGGCGGATGCCTTGCCGGGCAACGCGCGACGGCGATCCATGAAGCGGGATCACCATGTCGCCAGTAAGGGTACGCGAGTTGAAAATGCGAATCGATCTTAGTATCGGTTCCCTTCGATATTTCAATTCGTTACGCTCATGAACCGTTTTGCTTTCGGCTTCGCGCTGGCCCTGCTGGGCGCATCGGCCACGTCCGCATTCGCGGCCGACGATGTCGTCAATCTGACCCTGAAGGACCACAAGTTTTCGCCCGATGGCGTGACGATCCCGGCCGGCAAGAAGGTGAAGTTCGTCGTGAAGAACCTCGACGCGACGCCTGCCGAATTCGAGAGCGACGACTTCAAGGCGGAGAAGGTCGTGCCAGCCGGCAAGTCGGTGGAGATCCTGGTCGGGCCGCTGAAGGCCGGCACGTACGAATTCCACGACGAGTATCACGAAGCGCAGTCGAAGACGCACCTCACCGTCAAGTAAGCCCATATCGCCATGTTGTCTACTGCCCTGATCGTCTTTCGTGAAGTGCTCGAGGCCGCGCTGGTGGTGTCGATCGTGATGGCCGCCACCAAGGGCGTGCCGCGGCGCGGCTGGTGGGTCGGCGGCGGGCTGGCGGGCGGCGTGATCGGCGCCGGCCTGATCGCCGCGTTCGCCGACGGGATCTCGCAGTGGGCGTCCGGCATGGGGCAGGAAGTCTTCAATGCGGGCGTGATGTTCGTCGCGACGCTGATGCTCGCGTGGCACAGCATCTGGATGAGCCGGCACGGCCGCGAGATGGCGATGCAGATGACCGCGGTCGGGCGCGCCGTCGCGGACGGCAGCAAGCCGCTGACGGGGCTGGCGATCGTGGTCGGCGTCGCGGTATTGCGCGAAGGCTCCGAGGCCGTGCTGTTCCTGTACGGCATCGCGGCGGGCGATCCGGGGCAGACGCCGCAGATGATCGTCGGCGGGCTGCTGGGTGTGCTGGGCGGCGCCGGGCTCGGCTACGGGATGTATGCGGGTCTGCTGCAGATTCCGCTGAAGCGCCTGTTCTCCGTCACCAACTGGCTGATCGTGCTGCTCGCGGCAGGGATGGCCAGCCAGTGCGTCGGCTTCCTGCTCTCGGCGGGCCTCGTGCCGTCGTGGGGCGATACGATCTGGGATACGTCGTGGCTGCTCAAGGATTCGAGCCTCGTCGGCAAGGCGCTGCATGCGCTGATCGGCTATACCGCGCGTCCGGCGGGGATCCAGATCGTCGCGTACCTCGCGACACTGGCCACGATCGTCGGGCTGGCACGGCTCGTCGGCCGGCCGCAGACGGCAATGCGGCCGCCACGGCCTGCAGCCTGAGTTGTTCGGGGTCGACGAGGAAAGGGGCGTCCATGACGCCCCTTTTTTCATGTGCGGAGTGCGGCCGGCGCTGGCTCAGCGGTGGCTGTCGATCCAGGCGCGGGCCCATTCGAGCCCTGCTTCGCGCGCGTCGTCCTCGGTGTCGAACACACCGAGCACGCCCGACGCCTCGACCAGCTTGTTGTTCTGCGTGATCGTGCCGCTCGCCGCGAAGCGCTCGGGTTGCAGGATCTCGTCCTGCTGCAGGATCGCGTGGCCCCAGATCTGGTAGCCGTGGTAGGTTTGCGCTTCCATTATCGAGTCACCTCCGCGGCGCGGCCGTGCGTGCCGACCTGCAGCACGTTGCCGTCCGGCGTGTATTGACGCGGGATGTTGGAGTAATTCAGTGCGTGCGGCGCATCGGGCGCAGCCGGCTGCATCACCGTCAGGCGTCCCGGTGCGGGCTGCGCAACGGGGCGTGGAGCGGCCGGCGTCCCGGCCGCGGGCGGGCGATGCGAATCGGCTTTCACCGCCTGCGCGACGCGGCGCTTGTGCGGTTTCGCCGCGGCTTTCGGGGTGGCGTTCGCGTGCTTCTCCGCGCTCTTGCCGGTGCGCGCGTCGGCGCCCGTGTGCGTGGCCGGCATACGGGCTTCTGGCGTACGGGCTTCCGGCGCATGGGCTGCCGGCTTCCGCGCCTCGGGCGGGTTCCAGACCTCGACGTAATGCTCGGCGGCCCAGCCCGTCGACGCGAACGTCAGCGCCAGCACACCGCATCCAATCAGTCTTACCATTGTCTCTCCGTCATATTCCTTGCGACCCGCGTTCAGCCGGCCGTGCATGCGCATTCGGGGCAGTGGCTCAGGAGAACACCTCGAGCCCGTGCTTCTCGACGATCTGCAGCATCCGGGCGGCGATGCCGCTCGGCCGCTTGTCGCCCTGTTCCCATTGGCGGATCGTCGAAGCCGTCGTGTTCAGGTAGAGCGCGAACACACTCTGGCTGACGTTGACGGATTTGCGGATGCGGGCGATTGCCTCGGGGTCGAACTGCGGCGCGGCTTCGATGCAGAGATCGTCGTATTCGCGCATCGTCTTCTTGTCGATCAGCTTGGCGCAATAGAGGCCCGACGCGGCGCTGTGAATCGCCTCCGTCGCATCGCTCTTGAATCGACTCTTAGCCATTGCAAATCTCCACAGGCTCTTTAAGTGCGATCAGCGTCGCGACCTCGGTGTCGCTGCGGCGCCCGATATCCGCGGCGAGCTTTCTGAAGGCGCGCAGTTCGCGTTCGTCGATGTCGTCCCGATCGCGTTTCGCGAACAGGAACACGAACACCCACGCTCGCCCGACCTTGCTCAGCACGATCCCGCGCTGCCGATTGCCGTCCAGGCGCTTTTTCCAGACGTTGCCGCCGAGCTCGGTGCCCTGGCCGCGTGCCAGTTCCTGCGCGACGCGGCAGAGTTCGGCATCGGCGATACCTGATTTTCTCGCTGCCTTGTGAAACCACTTCGTCTTGAAGACGCGTCGTACGGAAGCAGGCATGTCGGGTCGGTCGAGTTTGCACAGGATTATATACCACCAGGTGGTATATATTTCGACCTGGCCGAATGGCCTGCTTCACGACGGACCGCGCCCGGGACGGCCCGGCGGAGGCTATCCCGGCTTCCCGCCTTATTCCACCGTCACCGACTTCGCGAGGTTCCGCGGCTTGTCGACGTCGGTGCCGCGCGCGCACGCGGTGTGATACGCGAGCAATTGCAGCGGCACGACGTGCAGGATCGGCGACAGTTGCCCGTAGTGCTCCGGCATCCGGATCACGTGCAGGCCGTCGTCGTTGACGATCTGCGTGTCGGCATCGGCGAACACGTACAGCTCGCCGCCGCGCGCACGCACTTCCTGCATGTTCGACTTCAGCTTCTCGAGCAGCGTGTCGTTCGGCGCGACCGTGACGACCGGCATCGCTTCCGTGACGAGCGCGAGCGGCCCGTGCTTCAGTTCGCCGGCCGGATAGGCCTCGGCGTGGATGTACGAGATTTCCTTCAGCTTCAGCGCGCCTTCGAGCGCGATCGGGTAGTGCAGCCCACGGCCGAGGAACAGCGCGTTTTCCTTGCGCGCGAATTCCTCCGACCACGCGATGATCTGCGGCTCCAGCGCGAGCACGCTGTTCAGCGCGGCCGGCAGATGGCGCAGCTGCTTCAGGAATTCGGCTTCCTGCGCGGCATCGACGTGCCCGCGCAGCTTGCCGAGCGTGGCCGCCAGCACGAACAGCGCGACGAGCTGCGTCGTGAACGCCTTCGTCGACGCGACGCCGATCTCGGTGCCCGCGTGCGTCAGGAACTGCATTTCGGTGAGGCGCACCATCGCGCTCGTCGCGACGTTGCAGACCGCGAGCGTATGCGTATGGCCGAGCGACTGCGCGTGCTTGAGCGCGGCGAGCGTGTCGGCGGTCTCGCCCGACTGCGAGATCACCAGCACGAGCTGGCGCGGGTTCGGCACCGATTCGCGGTAGCGGTATTCGCTCGCGATCTCGACCTGGGTCGGGATCTTCGCGATCGATTCGAGCCAGTACTTCGCGGTCAGGCCCGAGTAGTAGCTCGTACCGCACGCGAGGATCAGCAGGCTGTCGATGTCCGCGAACGCGGCGGGCGCGGCGTCACCGAACAGCGTCGCGTCGAATGCGTCCGCCTGGGGCACGGTATCGCTGATCGCGCGCGGCTGCTCGAAGATTTCCTTCTGCATGAAGTGGCGATACGGCCCGAGTTCGACCGCGCCGCCGTAGGCGCTGACCACGCGGATCTCGCGCTGCACGGTGGCGCCGTTGCGGTCGACGATCTTCACGCCGTCGAGCGACAGCTCGCACACGTCGCCTTCCTCGAGGAACGTGAAGCGGTCGGTGCTGCCCGCGAGCGCGAGTGCGTCGGACGCGAGGAAGTTCTCGCCGTCGCCGTGGCCGACCACGAGCGGCGAACCCTGGCGCGCGCCGACGACGGTGTGCGGCTGGTCCTTGTGGATCACGGCGATCGCATACGCGCCGTGCAGCTGGCCGACCGCCTCGCGCACCGCGTCGAACAGGTTGCCGCGATACAGGCTGTGCACGAGGTGGGCGATCACTTCGGTGTCGGTCTGCGACACGAATTCGTAGCCCTTCGCGCGCAGCGCTTCGCGCAGCGATTCGAAGTTCTCGATGATGCCGTTGTGGACGAGTGCGAGCGCGTTCGACGAGAAGATCGGGTGCGCGTTGTGCGTGACGGGCGCGCCGTGCGTCGCCCAGCGCGTGTGCGCGACGCCGGTGGTGCCTTCGAGGTGCGATTCGCGCACCTGCGCGTCGAGATCGGCGACGCGTGCGACGCTGCGCGCGCGCTTCGGTGCGTCCGGCTCGAGCACGGCGACGCCGCACGAGTCGTAGCCACGGTATTCGAGGCGCCGCAATCCTTCGATCAGCACCGGAACGATATTACGCTGCGCAACTGCGCCGACAATGCCGCACATGAATGAGTGAGTCCTGTAAGTCGACGCGGACGCCGTCGGGGCGCCCGCAAAAGGTTCAGCTTTTCTTCTTGACCGGGCGGACGTAGCCGCTCTTCGCGGTCTGGGTCTTCTCGTTCAACGCGAGCAGGCCGTCGGCCACGTCCTTCCAGATCGTCGTGCCGGCGGCGATCGTCACGCCGCGGCCGACGCGCACGGGCGCGACGAGCTGCGTGTCGGAGCCGACGAACACGTCGTCCTCGATCACGGTGCGGAACTTGTTCGCGCCGTCGTAGTTGCAGGTGATCGTGCCCGCGCCGATGTTCACGCGCGCGCCGATGTCGGCGTCGCCGATGTACGTGAGGTGGTTCGCCTTCGAGCCGTGGCCGATCACCGCGTTCTTCACCTCGACGAAGTTGCCGACGTGCGCTTCGTCCGCGAGTTGCGCGCCGGGGCGCAGCCGCGCGTACGGGCCGATCACGGTGTGCGCGCCGAGCTCGGCGCCGTCGATGTGCGTGAACGCGTCGATGCGCGTGCCCGCGCCGACCGACGCGTTGCGGATCACGCAGTTCGCGCCGATCGTCACGTTGTCGGCGAGCGTCACGTTGCCTTCGAACACGCAGTTCACGTCGATCGACACGTCGCGCCCGCAGCGCAGCGTGCCGCGCACGTCGACGCGCGCCGGATCGGCGAGCGTGACGCCCGCGACGAGCAGTGCGTCGGCGATGTTGCGCTGGTGGATGCGTTCGAGCTCGGCGAGCTGCGCCTTGCTGTTCACGCCGAGCGTTTCCCATTCCTCGTCGGGCTGCGCGGTGACGACCTCGAAACCGGCCTCGATCGCCAGTTCGACGACGTCGGTCAGGTAGTACTCGCCCTGCGCGTTCTCGTTCTTCAGCGCGCCGAGCCACATCGACAGCTGGGCTGTGGGCGTGACGATGATGCCGGTGTTGATCTCGGCGATCTTCAGCTGTTCGGGCGATGCGTCCTTCTGTTCGACGATGCGCGTGACGAAGCCGGCCGCGTCGCGCACGATGCGGCCGTAGCCGGTCGGATCGTCGAGCGTGACCGTCAGAATCCCGTAGCGGCCTTCGCGCGCGGCGTCGACGAGGCGCTGCAAGGTCGACGCGCGCGTGAGCGGCACGTCGCCGTACAGCACGAGCGTCGGTTGCGCGGGATCGAGGAGCGGCAGCGCCTGGCGCACCGCGTGGCCGGTGCCGAGCTGCTCGGCCTGCACCGCGAACTGGACGTCGGGCGCGGCGACGGCGGCCTGGACCTGCTCGGCGCCGTGACCGACGACGACGACGAGCCGGGACGGCTGCAGCGTGCGCGCGGTGTCGATGACGTGGGAGAGGAGCGGCCTGCCGGCCAGGGGATGAAGCACTTTCGGCAGCGCGGAACGCATGCGCTTGCCGGTGCCTGCCGCCAAAATCACGATATTCATGGCGCCAGCTGTAAGAGGAGTTCGAAGCCGCCTATTTTAGCATGCGGCCCCCGGCGTCCCGGGCCTGTCGCGGCGGGGCGACAGTGCCGGAAAGAGGACTTGCGGCCCCGTTCCGACAAGGGTTCCGGCCCCGCTTACAGGTCGTCGAACTGGACGATCGAGATCGGTTGGGCGCCGCCCGGCGCCGCGCTGTCGTCGCCCGACGCGCACGGTTCCTCGTCGAACGCGATGTCGCCCTGCGGATCGGCCTCGCCCGTCGCGCGCAGCGACTGGAACGGGTACAGCGTCGTGTCCATCAGGTGCGACGGCACGACCTTCGCGAGCGCGTTGAACATGTTCTCGACGCGGCCCGGGAAGCGCTTGTCCCATTCGCGGATCAGCGCCTTCATTTCCGCGCGCTTCAGGTTCGGCTGGCTGCCGCACAGGTTGCACGGGATGATCGGGAATTCGCGCAGTTCCGCGTATTTCTCCAGATCGGTTTCCTTCACGTACGCGAGCGGGCGGATCACGATGTTCTTGCCGTCGTCCGACTGCAGCTTCGGCGGCATCCCCTTCAGCTTGCCGCCGTAGAACATGTTGAGCAGCAGCGTCTGCACGATGTCGTCGCGGTGGTGGCCGAGCGCGATCTTGGTCGCGCCGAGCTCGCCGGCCACGCGGTACAGGATCCCGCGGCGCAGCCGCGAGCACAGCGAGCAGGTCGTCTTGCCCTCGGGCACGAGCCGCTTGACGATGCTGTAGGTGTCCTGGTTCTCGATGTGGAACGGCACGCCGACCTGCTTCAGGTATTCCGGCAGCACGTGCTCGGGGAAGCCCGGCTGCTTCTGGTCGAGGTTCACCGCGACGATGTCGAAATCGATCGGCGCGCGCTCGCGCAGGCGCAGCAGCACGTCGAGCATCGCATAGCTGTCCTTGCCGCCCGACAGGCACACCATCACCTTGTCGCCTTGCTCGATCATGTTGAAGTCGCCGATCGCCTGGCCGACCTGGCGCACGATCCGCTTGAACAGCTTGTTGTTCTCGTACGCGTCCTTCTGTTCGCGGCGCGTCAGCGCCGGGCGGCCGGCCGGGACGGCGGGCGTGTCGAGTGTGGCGGCATCGGCCGCCGTGTCATTCATGTGGGGGGCGTTCATGTGCGCTCCTCGTCCTTGATGCGAAAGACTTCGACGCCGACGGCGTCGCAGTCCGGATAAGCGTCCGGTTTCTCGGTACAGACGCGTACCGCGCGCACGGCATCGTGCGCCAGCAGGCGCGCGGCGATCGCGTCGCACAGCGTTTCCTGCAGGTGGATGTGGCCGCGCGCCAGGCATTGCGTGACGCTCTGCTTCATCAGATCGTAGTCGACGATTTCATGCAGCCGGTCGTCGACCGGGGTGGACAGCGCGAGCGGCACGAACAGGTCGATATTGATGACGACGCGCTGCTCGCCGCGCTTCTCGTGTTCGAACGCACCGATGTTGATGTGCACTTCGTAGTCGCGCAGGTAGAGCCTGCGGCAGTCCGCGAGGCGGGGGTGCAGGAGAGCGGAAAACATGGTCGTCCCAGTCAAATTGGCGTGCGCGCACGCAAAGCGGCGCGGGCGGCGGCGCTCAGGCCGCGCGTTTCCGCGCAGTTCATTCATTCGGGCCGGCGGCGGGCGGCACGAGGTGCTCGCCGCCGTCGACGGTCAGCGTCGCGCCGGTGACGCCCGGCGCGCTCGCGAGATAGCAGGCGGCCGCCGCGATGTCGTCCGCGTGCGGCGCATGGCCGCGCACGAGCGCCGCGACCCGCACCTTCGGCGCGAGCGCCAGCGCCAGCGCCGACGTCGCGCGGTTCAGCGCGGCCTGCATCAGCGCGTGCGACATCTGCGCCGGCGCAGGGTGAAACAGGGCCTGATCCAGCACGTGGATCGCGCAGGCGCGCAGCGCCTCGTGCTCGCGCGCGGCGTCGGGCGTCGCATCGGCGAGCGCGCGGGCCAGCGCGAGCGGCGCCGTCACGTTGCGCGCGAGGGCGGCGGCGAGCGACGCGCCGTCCACCGTGTGCGCGTCGTCGGCGCCGGCGCTGGCGCTCACGAACACCGCACACGCGGGCCGGCCGAGCGCCGCGCCGCATGCGGCGACGAGTCCGGCGGCGTCGGCTTCCAGGGCCAGATCGGCGTCGAGCACGACCGCGCGGCGGCCGAGCGCCGCGACTTCGGCGACGAGTGCGTCGGCTGCCGCATGCGGCGCGCCGTGGCTGCGCTGCAGCGCGACGTCCCAGCCGCGCCGGGCGAATCCGGTGGCGAGCGCACGACCGATCGACGCGGCGTCGGCCGCGCTGCCCAGGGCACCCGTGACGAGCGCCACGCGCTGGGTCGACATATCGGCTGAAACGGTCATTTACAATGCCGGGATGAACCCGAAAGCTCACGAACCCGCTAGTTTACCTGCTCCCGGCCCTGACGCGCTTGCGCAGTCCGAAACCCTCGCCGCGCAACTGCGCGACGAGATCGCGGCGGCCGGCGGCTGGCTGCCGTTCGACCGCTTCATGGAGCGCGCGCTGTATGCGCCCGGCCTCGGTTATTACAGCGGCGGCGCGCGCAAGTTCGGGCGCCGCGCCGACGACGGCAGTGACTTCGTCACCGCGCCCGAGCTGTCGCCGCTGTTCGCGCAGACGCTCGCGCAGCCGGTCGCGGAAGCGCTTGCGGCGAGCGGCACGCGCAGCGTGATGGAATTCGGCGCCGGCACGGGCAAGCTCGCGGCCGGGCTGCTCGCGGCGCTCGACGCGCTGGGCGTCGAACTCGACGCCTACCTGATCGTCGACCTGTCCGGCGAGCTGCGCGAGCGGCAGCACGACACGATCACGGCCGCCGCGCCGGCGCTCGCCGCGAAGGTGCGCTGGCTCGATGCGCTGCCCGAGCGGTTCGACGGCGTCGTGGTCGGCAACGAGGTGCTCGATGCGATGCCGGTGCGGCTGTTCGCGAAGGCGGGCGGCGCATGGCAGGAGCGCGGCGTCGCGCTCGACGCGCGGCAGGCGTTCGTGTTCGAGGACCGTCCGGCCGCACCGGCCGGCTTGCCGCCGGTACTCGCGGGCCTCGACGATGCGGCGGATGGCTACGTGACCGAGACGCACGAGGCCGCGCTGGCGTTCACGCGCACCGTCTGCACGATGCTCGGGCGCGGCGCGGTGCTGCTGGTCGACTACGGCTTTCCCGCGCACGAGTACTACCACCCGCAGCGCGACCGCGGCACGCTGATGTGCCACTACCGTCACCATGCGCACGACGATCCGTTCCTGTACCCGGGGCTGCAGGACATCACCGCGCACGTCGAATTCACCGGCATCTACGACGCGGCCGTCGCGACCGGCGCCGATTTGCTCGGTTACACGTCGCAGGCGCGCTTCCTGCTGAACGCGGGCATCACCGATGCGCTATCCGCGATCGATCCGTCGGACATCCACGCGTTCCTGCCGGCCGCGAACGCGGTGCAGAAGCTGATTTCCGAAGCCGAGATGGGCGAGCTGTTCAAGGTGATCGCGTTCTCGCGCGGCATCGACGGCACGCTCGACGCGTTCGCGCGCGGCGACCGCTCGCACGCACTCTGACGGGAGCCGACATGCTGCGCTGGCTGATGACGTCGTTCGTCGCGGTGATGATCCTGACGCGCTGCTGGCCGTGGCTCGGCAAGCTCGGCATCGGGCGGATGCCGGGCGACGTCACGCTGACGCTTGGCGGGCGGCGCTACCCGTTCCCGTTCATGTCGACGCTGGTGCTGACGATGCTACTGTCGATGGTGGCGCGGCTGCTCTGAGCCGCGCCCGAATGGCGGCGCGCTACAGCTCGATTTCGCCGAGGATCCGGTGCGCGAGCGCCTTTGCCTCCTCGAACGCTTCCTCCTCGCTGGGGCTCGTCGAGTGGACGTCGTAGCGCGTGTTCTCGGTGTCGTCCCCGTCGTCCCGCGCGAGGATCACGTAACCCTGGAACTGCCCGTTGCCCGCATGCTGGGTATGCGCCTTGGCCGTGTAGATGCCCTTCGTGAACGTGTTGGTGTCCATGGTGCTCTCCCGCAAAAGGACACTTCATCGTAGCACTGCGGCGCAGCATGTACAGCGCGGCTTATCGGTGACCGAACGGAGTCCGGCCGCCATCCTGCCCGTCATCGTTCGATCAGTGCGACGACCTCGTCGAGCGTCGGCGCGTGCGCGCCCGTATGCCGGCAGGCCGCGGCGCCCGCCGCCAGCGCGAACACGAGGTGCTCGCGCCAGGTTCGCTGCGGCGCGGCCATCAGGCTGAACAGCATGCCGCCGATCGACGCGTCGCCCGCACCGACGGTGTCGGCGACCTCCACGCGCGGCGGGCTCGCTTCATGTACGTCGCCGTCCGCGTAGAGCGTCGCCGCCTGCGCGCCGCGCGTGACGAGCACGGCCGCGCGCGGGTTCAGCGCGCGCACCGCGGCAATCGCGTCGGGGCCGTCGCCGCCGAACAGGTGCCGCAGGTCCTCGTCGGACACCTTGATCAGGTCGGCGAGCGCGGCCATCTTCTCGAGCGTCGGCCGGAACGCGGCCGTCATCAGGTTCCGGACGTTCGGGTCGAAGCTGATCTTCACGCCGCGCGCGTGCAGGTCGGCCGCGAGCGCGGCCAGCGTGCTGGCGAGCGGTTCGCGCACGAGGCTGATGCAGCCGAAGTGCGCCCATTTCACGTGGTCGGTCCAGCCGGCCGGCAGTTGCGCCGGATCGAACGCGAGGTCGGCGCTCGCTTCGCCGATGAAGAAGTACGCGGGCGGGCGCGTCTCGTGGACGATCGCGAGCAGCGGCGGCCGTGCGACGCGCTGCAGGAAGCGCAGGTCGAGCCCGGCCGCTTCGCTCGTGCGCCACAGCACGTCGGAGAAGCAGTCTTCGCCGATCGAGCCCGCGAGCGCGCTCGGCACGCCGAGCCGCGCGACCGCGCGCGCGACGTTCCAGCCGGCGCCGCCCGGCACCGAGGCCCATTGCGCGTCACCCGCGCGCACCATGTCGGTCAGGATGTCGCCCGCCGACACGAAAGCCGGAAACGTGCCGCCGCTCATTGCGTCGGCTCGCTGCGTTGCGCGCGCGCGAGGGTCGCGAGCACGTCGTAGCATGCGCCCATCGTGTGATAGTCGGTCTTGCCGGCCGGGCTCTTCTCGTCGCTGTACTTGCGGTTGTCGCAGGTGAGGATGCGGTACCACGCGCCGTAGCGGTGATCGACGAAGTGGGCCCAGCTGTAGCGCCAGATCTCGTCGTACCAGTCCCAGAAGCGCTCGCTGCCGGTGCGCGCGCCGAGCATCGCGGCGGCCGCGAAGGTTTCCGCCTGCACCCAGAAATACTTGTTGTGGTCGCAGATCGTGAAGTCGGGGCCGAAGCCGTAATACAGGCCGCCGTGATCGGCGTCCCACGCGTGCGTGAGCGCCGCGTCGAACAGCTCGGCCGCGCGCGGCACGAGCCAGTCGAGCGGGCGGTGCCGCTCGAGGATCAGCAGCAGCTTCGCCCATTCGGTCTGGTGCCCGGGCTGGAAGCCCCACGGGCGGAAGATGTTCGAGCTGTCTTCCTTGTTGTAATCCCAGTCGACCGACCAGTCCGCATGGTAGTGCTCCCACACGAGCCCGCCCGACAGCGCGGCCTGCCGCTGCGTGATGTGGGACGCGAGCTTTTCCGCGCGATCGAGGTACGTGAGGTGGCCGGTCGCCTCGTACGCGGCGAGCAGCGCCTCCGTCATGTGCATGTTCGCGTTCTGGCCGCGGTACGACGACACGATCCAGTTCGGCGTCGCATCGTCCGCATAGAGGCCCGCGGCCGCATCCCAGAAACGGTGCTCGGCGAGCTCGAAGGTGGCCGCGATCAGCGGGCGGGCCTCGTCGATGCCGGCCATCGTCGCGTGCGCGGCCGCGAGCAGCACGAACGCGAGCCCGTAGCAGTGGCGCGTGCCGTCGAGCGTCGCGCGCTTCGCGCCGTCGCGCCAGTCGAGTTCCCAGTCGTAGCCCTGCAGCTCGTCGTCCCAGTGCGCGTCGCGCAGGAAGCGCAGCCCGTGGCGCGCGTATTCCAGGTGGCGCGGATCGCCGAAATGCCGGTACGCCATCGCGTAGTTGAAGACGAACCGGCAACTGCTGACGAGGTGGCGCGACGTGCGGTTGTAGATGCTGCCGTCGTCGCGGAAGTAGTGGTAGAAGCCGCCCGTCGGGTCGAACGCGTTCGTCGCGTAGAAGCGCAGCGTGTCCTCGATGTGCGACAGCAGGAACGACGGATCGCGGAAACTCGCGACGAACGGCGCAGCTTGCGTGTGGGTGGCCGGCGCGGCCGTGCAGGGTTGGACCGGGGGCATGTTCATGATGATTCGGTGACCGTGGCGGTATCGAGTGCCGGGGAGCCGGCGGGCTGGCTGCTGGCCCGCACGATCAGCTCGACGGGCAGGGAAATCTCGGTGCGCTCGGGCGCTTCAGCGAGCAGCAGCTCGACGCCGCGGCGGCCGAGCGCCTCCTTGTCGACCGCGAGCGTCGTGAGCGGCGGGCTCGCGTGCGCGGCGGCCGGGATGTTGTCGAAGCCGACGATCGCGATGTCGTCGGGAATGCGCAGCCCGCGCGCGATGCAGACGCGCTGCGCGGCGAGCGCGGCCGCGTCGTTGTACGCGAACACGGCTTCCGGGCGCGGGCCCGGCGCGTCGAGCAGCTGCTCCATCGCGCGTGCTGCGCCGGTGTCGGGATCGAGCCCCGCATCGATCGTCACTTCGTACGCGGGATCGAACAGCCGCCCGGCCTCGAAGAACGCGCGCCGGTAGCCGATCGCGCGCTGCGCGATGCTGTAGTGCGCGGGCGAGCCGCCGATGAACGCGATCCGCGTGCGGCCGGTGGCGAGCAGGTGGCGCATCGCGAGCGCCGCGCCCGTCGCGTTGTCGATGTTCACCGAGCGCAGTCCGGGCGCCCACAGGTCGATCAGCACGAGCGGTCGGCCGGTCGCGGCGAGCGCCTCGATCGTCTCGGGCTCGATGAAGCCGGCCACCGCGATCGCGTCGGGCGCGTGCGGGCGCATCTGGCGCAGCACGTCGTCGTTCGGCCCGACCGTGAGCAGCGTCGGCACGATGCCGCGCTCGCGGCACGCGTCCTCGACGCCATGCAGCACGTGCGAGAAGAACGGGCTGGCCGGAAAGCGGTTGTGCTGGCGATGCAGCAGGAAGGTGAGCCGGCGGATGCGCGGCCGCAGTTGCGCGGGATCGTAGCCGAGCCGCTGCGCGATCTCGACGATGCGCGCACGCGTGGCTTCGGAAAGGCCCGGCTGGTTTTTCAGCGCGCGGGAGACGGTGCCGATCGAGACCTCTGCCGCCCGCGCCACATCGCGAATGGTCGTACCCATCGTTCGGGGTCCGGTTTGTTTAGGGTGAAAGCGATTGTATAGTAAAACGTATTGCGGAATTCGGGCCGGATAGCCGGGGAATACCCGCAAATTCCCGGGTTTTAAGCGCTAATCTGCGAAAACACCGTTACTAAAAATACTAAACAAAACGCGAAAAAGGCAAGGTGAACGTGCGGGTGCATGGCGAGCGGCAAGCGGGCTGGCTTCACGCATTCGCGCGAGTCGTGCGAGGTTGCCTCCGCGGGTCGCCGGAGAGGCTCGGCGCAACTAACGGTCTGGTTGCCTGGCGGGTGAACGTGCGCCATCGCCGCATCGGGCGCCGCCGTGTCTGCAGGCGGCGATCGCCCGCCGTTCAGCGGATTGCCACGGCCGGCGGTTCGCCGCGATGGCGCAGCGCGGTGCGGCCCGCATCGAGGTCGACGACCGCGAGCCCATCCGGCTGCTGTTTCGCGCGCCGCTTCGCGAGCGCGGCGACCGACGCGATCTCGTCGCTGCCGTAGCGTTTCGCGCCGTGCGCGCCGGCCGCCACGCCGACCGCGCCGATCGCCATCGTCACGAAGCCGAAGAACGCCGGGTTGCCGTGGCGGTCCTCGCCGTGCAGCCCGCCCGCCTGCCGGTCGGCCTGTGTGTAGAAGAGCTGCGCGCCTTCGTTGAAGCGGGCGATCGCGTCGGCGGCGCGTTCGCGCCAGTCGGCGCGCTGGAACAGCACGAGGAAATCGTCGCCGCCGACGTGCCCGAGAAAGTCGCGCTGCGGGTCGCACACGCCGGCCAGCACCGTCGCCGCGAACTTCAGCACCTCGTCGCCCTGCCAGTAGCCGTACTGGTCGTTGAACGGCTTGAACTGGTTCAGGTCGACGTAGCACGCATGAAAGCCGGCGTCGCGCTGGAGCAGGCGGTCGATGTGCGCGCTGATCGGGATGTTGCCGGGCAGGAACGTCAGCGGATTCGCGTAGCGCGCGGCCTCGATGCGCATCTCGGTCACCGCGCGCACCAGGCTCTCGCCGGTGCCGAGCCCGACGTAGCGGCCGTGTTCGGTGATCACGAAGCCGTCCGCGAGATAGCGCTGGTCGTGGCTCGCGAGCAGCATCGCGAGCTGCTCGAAGGTCGTCGCGTTGTCGATCATCAGCGGCGCGTCGTTTGCGAACTGCAGGCACGGCTTCTTCCCGAACACCTCGCGGTGATACGGCAGCGCGAAGCGGTCGATGAAGCCGCGGCGATTCACGAGCGCGACGGGCCGCCCGCGTTCGACGAGCGCGACCGCATGCAGGTCGGGCATCCGGTTGAACAGGTCGAGCACGTCGTTGCTGGTCGCGTCGCGCGGCAGCGCCGGCGCCGGCACCAGCATCTTCCCGGCGATCGTGCCGGCCGGCCGCACCGAGCGCGTCGCGCCGGGAAACACCGCGATGTGCGGCGCGCGGATCGCATCGCGCGCGGCCGGCGCGACGACCCGCGACGGCTGCGCGTTCGGCCGGCCGAGCAGGAAGCCCTGCACGCAGCAGATGCCCATGTCGCGCACGACGATCAGGTCGCTTTCGTTCTCGATGCCTTCCGCGATCAGTTTCGCGCCGCTCGCCTGCGCGAAGTGCTGCATTGCCTTCACGGCTTCGAACTTGAGCGGGTCGCGGGCGATGTCGTGGATGAAGAAGCGGTCGATCTTCACGACATCCGGATGCAGGCGCAGCCACAGGTTCATGCTCGCGTTCGCGGTGCCGTAGTCGTCGAGCGCGAACTGGATGCCGGCGTCGCGCAGCGAGGCGACCGCCGGGCCGATCTGGGCGACATCGGGAATCGCATTCTGCTCGGTCAGCTCGATCACGATGCGCTCGGCGCCGATCCGCGCGCGGACGAGCAGCTGGCGTGCACGCTCGCGTTCGCTGGCGAGCTTCAGGATCGTCCCGGCGCTGAAGTTGAGGAACAGCTTGCCGTCGCAGCCGAGTGCCGCGAATGCGTCGAGGCAGGTGCGCGCGGCGGCCTGTTCGAGCGCGATCGTCTCGCCTTCGCGCGCGGCCTGCGCGAACAGCGCGGCGGGCGGTTCGAGGTCGGTGCCGCGCGGGCCGCGTATCAGGCCCTCGTAGCCGACGACCGTCCCCGACCCGAGATCGACGATCGGCTGGAAGACGGCGGCGAGCGCGCGATCCGCGATCAGGCGCGTGATGCTGGCGGCAGCGGAATCGGAGTGGGGCGCGGGCATGGGCGAGAGCAGCCGAATCGACGGGACGCCCGACTTAACGGCATCGCCCGCGGAGAATTGAATGAAGATTTCGTGACGCGATGGGCGCTGGTGGTGCATCGCGCTTGGGGCGCACCGGGGTGCATTGGGAAGAGGGGTGCGGCGGTGAGGCGGGAAGGCGGGAGGGCGGGAGGGCGGGAGGGCGAAACCGCCGGGACGGCACCCCCCCGCCGCCCTGCTCGTCAGCGCTTGCCCGCGCTGAGCGCCCCGGGCGCCGATGCCGCGTCGCCCTCGTCGTGCTCGCCGCTCATGTCGCGCGCGCCCCAGCGCTGCGCAAGCGCCGCACACGCCATCAGCTGGATCTGGTGGAACAGCATCAACGGCAGCACGATCGCGCCGACCGCGTTCGCCGAGAAGATCACCTTCGCCATCGGCACGCCGGCCGCGAGGCTCTTCTTCGACCCGCAGAAGATGATCGTGATCTGGTCGGCGCGGTTGAAGCCGAGCCGCTTGCTGACGAACGCGGTCAGCAGCAGCGCGATCGCGAGCAGCACGAGGTTGACGACGAGCAGGCCGCCGAGCGCGCGCGGCGGGATCTGGTGCCACAGGCCTTCGTTGACGGCCTCGCTGAAGGCGACGTAGACGACGAGCAGGATCGAGCCCTGGTCGACGAAGCGCAGCACGCCGCGGTTGCGGTCGATCCAGCCGCCGATCACGGGCCGCAGCAACTGGCCGGCGATGAACGGTACGAGCAGCTGCATCACGATGCTGCCGACGGTGCTCCACGGCGACGCGGCGGCCGCCGACTGCGACGTGATCATCAGCCCGACGAGCGCCGGCGTGACGAAAATCCCGAGCAGGCTCGACGCGGATGCCGCGCACACGGCGGCCGGCACGTTGCCCTTCGCGATCGACGTGAACGCGATCGACGACTGGACCGTCGACGGCAGCGTGCACAGGAACAGCACGCCCGCGTACAGCGTCGGCGTGACGAGCGGCTGCAGCACGGGTTTCAGCGCGAGGCCGAGCAGCGGGAACAGCGCGAACGTGCTGAGCAGCACGACCGCGTGCAGCCGCCAGTGGGTCGCACCCGCGATGACGGCTTCGCGTGACAGCTTCGCGCCGTGCAGGAAGAACAGCAGGCCGACGGCGATGTTGGTCGCCCAGTTGAACGCATGGGCGGCCGGGCCACGGCACGGCAGGAAGCTCGCGAGCACGACGGTGCCGACGAGCGCGAGCGTGAAGTTGTCGGGAAGAAAACGGGGACGGGCCATCGGGAACTCGATTCGGAAACGACAAAGGCGCGCGTCGCGCGCGCGGATGGCGTCATTGTCCCGGTCGGCGATTCACTACACAAATGCATTGTGGGAATCGATTGATGAACCAATCTCATGCAGCAGCGCCCACGGCGCCGGCCCGGCCGGGCGCAAAACGGCAGAAGAATGTTCTGTCGCGGTCGCGCCCGGAAGTGAAAAAACCTAGCAGTAACATGGTGTTACACCGATGCCGGCGACATAACACTTTTTGGCTCGACACGCTTTCGGCCCGCTCATAAATTACTGCTGAAAGCCTTGGGTCGGCCGAAAGGAGCCGGCGGCGGGCGTGGACAGGCACTGAACGATGACGGAACGGGTGAAACGGAAGATCGGACGATGGGTGGCAGGCGTGCTCGGCGCGCTGCTGTTGCCGCTCGCGCTCGCGCAACCGCCCCACGGCGGCGGTCATGCGTTCGGCGGCCACGGCTTCGGTGGCGGCGACATGCGCGCGTACGGTCAGCCGGCTGGTGGTGGGCCCGTCTGGCGCCGCGCGGCGCCTCTCGCCGGTGCACGCGCCGGCGGCGTGAACGGCTACGGCTCCCGCTGGGGGCTGCGGCCGACGCCGTCGTATGGCCATTACGCCGCGCAAAGCCCGTATCGTCCGATCAGCGCCGACGTGCGCCAGGTGCCGCGCCCGCCGGGCGGTGGCAACGTGCCGCTGCGTGCCGGTTCGATCCGCGCCGACGTCGCGCGCTACAACGAGGAGCGCGGCGGACGTCCGATGCCGCCGCCTCGCTCGCAGGAAGAGCCTGCGCACTCGCCGTCTTTCTCCCCGTTCTACCGAAACTGAGCGCCCGCGCGCTCGTCCCTCCGCCGGCTGATGCGAATTCGCCACAGTCGCGCACAGATTTCCGCTGATTTTCCCGTCGCATTGCGCTATCTTTCGCGCCCGGCTCGCGTGTGCCCCGCTGCCGTCCCGCCGCGCGACCGCGTTCGTGCGGGGCCGCCGGCAGGTGCCCGGCCATGTATCCATTCCGCGAAGTTAATGCCGCCGCTATACCCGCAATAAGTGTGCGCAATTTTGACCGGACGAATGATCCGTAAAGATGGCTGCGCCCCATACGACGCAAGCACTCGGCTCCAAAAAACAACGCTCGCGCCACTTATCGACCATTCGACAAAATCTGGAGATCCAATGAAAGCATTCGCTCGCCGTGCGTCGCGCACGTCCGTCAAGCTGATCGCCGCGGCCGCCTGCGTGGCGGCTACCGCTCCCGTCCATGCACAGTCGAGCGTGTCGCTCTACGGGCAGGTCGACGAATGGGTCGGCGCAACCAAGTTCCCGGGCGGCAACCGCGCGTGGAACGTGAGCGGCGGCGGGATGTCGACGTCGTACTGGGGCCTGCACGGCGCCGAGGATCTCGGTAACGGCTACAAGGCGATCTTCACGCTGGAAAGCTTCTTCCGCGCCCAGAACGGCCAGTTCGGCCGCTTCCAGGGCGACACGTTCTTCGCACGCAACGCCTACGTCGGCATCGATTCGCCGTACGGCACGGTGACGGCCGGCCGCCTGACGACGCACCTGTTCCTGTCGACGATCCTGTTCAACCCGTTCTACGACTCGTACACCTTCTCGCCGATGGTGTATCACGTGTTCCTCGGCCTCGGCACGTTCCCGACCTACCCGAGCGACCAGGGTGCCGTCGGCGATTCGGGCTGGAACAACGCGCTGTCGTACACGTCGCCTTCGTTCGGTGGCCTGAATTTCGGCGCGATGTACGCACTCGGCAACCAGGCCGGCGACAACGGCTCGAAGAAGTGGAGCGCGCAGTTCAACTATGCGAACGGCCCGTTCGCGGCGACCGCGGTCTACCAGTACGTGAACTTCAACAACGGCCCGCGTGACCTGAGCGCGCTGGTGGCCGGCATGAAGAGCCAGGGCATCGCGCAAGTCGGCGCGACCTACGACCTCAAGTACGTGAAGCTGTTCGGCCAGTACATGTATACGAAGAATGACCAGGTCGCGGGCAGCTGGCACGTGAACACCGCGCAGGGCGGCGTGTCGGTGCCGCTCGGCGTGGGCAACGCGATGGCGTCGTACGCGTACTCGCGCGATTCGGGCGGCCTCGACCAGACGCGCCAGACCTGGGCCGTCGGCTACGACTATCCGCTGTCCAAGCGCACGGACGTCTACGCCGCGTACATGAACGACCACATCAGCGGCCTGTCGACCGGCAACACGTTCGGCGCCGGCATCCGCGCGAAGTTCTGACGCGCACGCGCGAGCGGTGTGCCGGACGCGGGTGAAAAGCGCGTCCGGACTGCATGTTTTCCCGCCAAAAACGGCGCTGCGACCCCGCGGCGCCGTTTTGCCTTTCTTGACCTTTCTGTTTCCCCGCCTTTGTTACCCTATCTCGTAATTGGACCATTCCCCGTCATTACGAGCTAGTTCGATGGATACCCTCGTCAGCATGAATGTGTTTCGCTACGTCGTCGAAGTGGGCAGCTTCGTCGGCGCGGCCGAGCGCATGCAGATGTCGGCTGCGATGGCGAGCAAGCACGTGATGCATCTCGAGCAGCAGCTCGGTGCGCGGCTGCTGCATCGCACGACACGACGCGTCGCCCCTACCGAGGCGGGACGCGAATACTATGAGCGCCTCGTGCAGGCGCTGTCCGAACTCGACGAAGCCGGGCAGGCCGTCGGCGCCGCGAGCGTGGTGCCGCAAGGCCGGCTGCGCGTCACGTCGCTATCGGCGTTCGGGCTGCGGCACGTGATGCAGGCCGTCACCGACTATGCGGGCCGGTTCCCGGACGTGACCGTCGACATGACGCTGTCCGATCGCGTGGTCGACCTGATCGAGGAAGGCTACGACGTCGCGGTGCGCGCGGCGCCGAACGGATTGAAATCGTCGTCGCTGGTCGCGCGGCAGATCGCGACCGCGCACATCCTGCTGGTCGCGTCGCCCGAGTATCTCGAGAAGCACGGCACGCCCGCGACGATCGGCGATCTCGCGCACCACAACTACCTGCGGCGCGACTCGAATTCGACGATGCTCGACTCGCTGGTGATCGACGCGGCCGCCGCGTCGCGCGTGAACCTCAACGGCAACCTGATCGTGAACCATCTCGAAGGGCTGCGTGCGGCCGTGCTCGCGGGCGCGGGCATCGCGCTGCTCGGCACCGAGGTGGTCGGCGACGACATCGAGTCCGGCCGGCTCGTGCCGGTGCTGCTCGATGCGGTGCCGCCGCACGAGGCGCCGATCTATGCGGTCTACGCGAGCCGTCGTCACGTGTCCGCGAAGGTGCGTTCGTTCGTCGACTTCCTGGCGGCGCGTTTCGAAGGGCAGTCGCTGTGCCCGTCGATCGAATCGCGCCTGCGCGTGCTGCCGATCACGCGGATGAAGCGCGCGGTCTGAGCCGCCGTGTGTCCCGCTACAGCGGGGCAATGAAAAAGCGCGAACCGCTGCGGTTCGCGCTTTTTGTTTTGTCCGACGGCATGCGCGCCGGCGGCGGCCGCGAGGGCCGCCGCATTCGTCAGCGCGGAATGCCGAGTCGCGCCTTCGCGTCGTCGTATTCGCGCTTCAGGCGCTCGACGAGCGCACCCACGCTCGGCAGGTCGTCCATCAGGCCGACGCCCTGGCCGGCGCCCCAGATGTCCTTCCACGCCTTCGTCTTGTCGCTGCCGAAATTCATCTTGGTCTTGTCGGATTCCGGCAGCGCCTCCGGATCGAGGCCGGCCTTCTCGATGCTCTCGCGAATGTAGTTGCCGTGCACGCCGGTGAAGAGGTTCGTGTAGATGATGTCCGACGATTTCGCGTTCACGATCGCGTGCTTGTAGTCGTCGATCGCGTGCGCTTCCTGCGTCGCGATGAAGCGCGTGCCCATGTACGCGAAGTCCGCGCCCATCGCCTGCGCCGCGAGGATCGAGCCGCCGTTCGCGATCGCGCCGGACAGCACGATCGGGCCGTCGAAGATCTTGCGGACTTCGCCGACGAGCGCGAACGGCGACGTCGTGCCCGCATGGCCGCCTGCGCCGGCCGCGACGAGGATCAGCCCGTCGACGCCGGCTTCGAGCGCCTTCTGCGCGTGGCGCAGGTTGATCACGTCGTGCAGCACGATGCCGCCGTAGCTGTGCACCGCGTCGACGATCTCGCGCGCCGGTGCGCGCAGGCTCGTGATGAAGATCGGCACCTTGTGCTCGACGCACACGCGCACGTCGTGCTCGAGCCGCGCATTCGACTGGTGGACGATCTGGTTGACCGCGATCGGGCCGATCACCGCGCCGGGATTCTTTGCCTGGTGATCGGCGAGCTCGGACTGGATTTGCGTGAGCCACTCGTCGAGCAGTTCGGCCGGACGGGCGTTGAGCGCGGGGAACGAACCGACGATGCCCGCCTTGCATTGCGCGAGCACGAGTTCGGGGTAGCTGACGATGAACATCGGCGATGCGATGACGGGCAGCGTCAGGTTCTGCAGGACGGTGGGCAATGCCATGTGATGTCTCCAGTCTCCAGGGGCGCCCGCGCGGTCGCGCCGGCGCCATGCTTTGCGGTCGAACGGTGATTCGAGTGTAGCTGCGAAACGATGTCGTCCTTATTAATACGAACGATCGTGCGATTCTACGCGAGCTTAACAAAATGCGCGGTGTGCCGGCAATCGAGTGAGTGTTCTCTTTCTACGGATTCTGGCTGTTGCCCCGCTGTGCTGAGGCGCAAGCGCTCCTAAAATAGCCGCCATAACAAACCAACGAGAAATAAACCATGTCGTTTGAGGCGTTTGCACCGTTTCGCGTGACGGTGCAGGACACCGACATCTTCGGTGTCAAAGGAGGCGCGGGTCCGCCGCTCCTGTTGCTGCACGGACATCCGCAAACCCACATGATCTGGCATCGCGTTGCGGCGACGCTCGCGAATCATTTCACGGTGATCGCCACCGACCTGCGCGGCTACGGCGCGTCGGGCAAGCCGCCGAGCGACGCGCAGCACGTGCCGTATTCGAAACGGGCGATGGCGGCCGACCAGGTCGCCGTGATGCGGCATTTCGGCTTCGAGCACTTCCATGTATGCGCGCACGATCGCGGCGCGCGGGTCGCGCACCGGCTCGCGCTCGATCATCCGGACGCCGTCGAGCGGATGATGCTGCTCGACATCGCACCGACGCTCGCGATGTACGAGAAAACCGATCGCGCGTTCGCGACCGCGTATTTCCACTGGTTCTTCCTGATCCAGCCGGAGCCGCTGCCCGAGACGCTGGTCGGCGCGCATACCGATGCGTACATCGAGCGCGTGATGGGCAACCGGTCCGCCGGACTGGCGCCGTTCGCGCCCGAGGCGCTCGCCGCGTACCGCGCCGCGCTCGCGCAGCCGGGCGCCGTGCATGCGATGTGCGAGGACTACCGCGCGTCCGCGACGATCGATCTCGAGCACGACCGTGCGGATCTTGAGCGCGGCAACAAGGTCGCGTGCCCGCTGCGCGTGCTGTGGGGGGAGAACGGGATCGTCGGCCGCTGCTTCGATCCGCTCGACGAATGGCGCCGTGTCGCGCGCGACGTCAGCGGCCGCGCGCTCGAGTGCGGGCACTACATTCCGGAAGAGGCGCCGGTCGCGCTGATCGACGAACTGCTGGCGTTCTTCGAGGCGCGCGACGCGGCTGCCTGACGGCATGCATGGGCTCGTGTGAGCACGCGGGCGGTGCGCACCGCGTACCGGCTCGTTCAGCGGTGCGCGCCGTCGTCCTCGACGAGCGGTGGCAGCCGGCGCGGCACTGGTGTCGACTTCACGATCGCGGTGCTCGTCTCGGCGCGCTCCGTCACTTTCGACAGGATGTCGTCGAGATGCGCGATCGTGCGCAGGTAAAGCCGGCAGATGAAGCAGTCGTCGCCGGTCACCTTGTCGCACTCCACGAATTCGGGAATCCGCCGCAGCATCTCTTCGACGAGATGCAGCTGGCCGGGCAGCGGCTTCACGCGGACGATCGCCTGCAGCGTGTAGCCGAGCGCGCGCGGGTCGAGTTCGACGGTGAACGCGGCGATCACGCCTTGCGCCTCGAGCCGCCGCACGCGGTCGGCGGTCGCGGGCGCCGACAGCCCGATCTGCCGGGCGAGTTCGCTGGTGGCGATGCGCGCGTCGTCGGCCAGCGCCGCGAGAATCGCGCGGTCGGTCGCGTCGAGCGACGCGACGGCGGGCGGGGAAAGGCGTTTCGGCATGATCGCTTTGCTTTCGAAGGTAAATCGGACGATTCACTTCAGTTTAGCCGTGGTTGCCGCGAAAGCAAGTTTCTAGAATCGAAGTCATCCACTCTTCTGAACGGAGTTCACGATGGCTTCGAATGAAATTCGCCGCGGCGCCGCCGAGATGGTCGTCGCGATGATGATGTCCGGCACGATCGGCTGGCTCGTGATGTCGTCGCAGCAACCGCTGACCAACGTCGTGTTCTTCCGCTGCCTGTTCGGCGCCGCGACGCTCGCGATCGTCTGCGCGGCGTTCGGGTTCCTGCGCCGTGCACTGTTCTCGCCGCGGATGCTCGCGCTGGCGACCCTCGGCAGCGTCGCGATCGTCGCGAACTGGCTGCTGCTGTTCGCCGCCTATTCGCGCGCGTCGATCTCGATGGCGACCGCCGTCTACAACACGCAGCCGTTCATGCTCGTCGCGCTCGGCGCGATCGTGTTCCGCGAGCGGATCACCGCGTCCACCGTCGCGTGGCTCGCGCTCGCCTTCGTCGGGCTCGTCGCCGTGGTGCGCGTCGAGCCGGCCGTGCTCGCGGTGCCGGGCGAATATCTGGAAGGTGTCGCGCTGTCGCTCGGTGCGGCGTTCCTGTATGCGATCTCGTCGATCGTCACGAAGCACCTGAAGGGCACGCCGCCGCACCTGCTCGCGCTGCTGCAGGCCGGCCTCGGGGTCCTGCTGCTCGCGCCGTTCGCGCACTTCGGCACGTTGCCGGCGACCGCCGGGCAGTGGCTCGACCTCGTCGTGCTGGGCGTCGTGAACACCGGTCTGATGTATGTGCTGCTGTACGGCGCGATCCAGAAGCTGCCGACCGCGATGACCGGCGCGCTGTCGTTCGTCTATCCGGTCGTCGCGATCGTCGTCGATCATGTCGCGTTCGGGCAGACACTCGCGTGGACGCAGGTGGTCGGCGCGCTGCTGATCCTGCTCGCGGCGGCCGGCGTGAATCTCGGCTGGCGCATCGTGCCGGCCCGTCGTGCGGCCGTCGGCCACTGAAACGGTCGTGCGATTCGGCGAGCCGTTGCGGGGCAGCGCAGCCGCTAGTCGAATGCTTGTTTCAGGCGCGCGTATTGCGGGCAGCGGGTGCGTACATGGCGAGCAAAAGTCGTGCGCGCACACGCGTGGAAGACGCTGTAAGAAGTTGTAGGGAAACACCCGATGCGATGCGGTCGCGTCGCTCGTATGATGCGGGCTGTGACGTTGATCACGTTCACAGGATTCCGATCTCGATGCCGTTCGCCTGTCAGGTTGAACGGCTTTTTTTTATGCGCCGCTTCTCGCCAGCAGACGCCGACGCGCATCGAGCCGCGCGAGCAACGCGCGCCGCGCGTCGTCGTCCGACGCACGCCATCCCTTGATCTCGCCGCGCGTGCGCAGGCAGCCCGCGCACCAGTCGGTGCGCGGATCGATCCGGCATACGTCGGTGCACGGCGACGCGACCGTGCCGACCGGCACCGTCACCGGCACGTCGCTCATGCGGGCTCCCGCAACGCGATGTCCGCGACCGGCGCGCCCGTCAGCGACACGAGTTCGTTCGGCGACAGGTTGAACACCGCGTGCGGATGGCCGGCGGCCGCCCACAGGCTGTCGAGCTCGAGCAGGTCGGCGTCGATCAGCGTGACGGGTTCGACGAGATGACCGATCGGGCACACGCCGCCGATCGCATAGCCGGTGTTGTCGCGCACGAACTTCGCGTCCGCGCGGCCGACCGCGCCGACTTGCGCGGCGACCTTCTTCTCGTCGACACGATTCACGCCGCTCGCGACCACGAGCACCGGCGCGCCGTCCGACTGGCGGCGAAACAGGATCGACTTCGCGATCTGCGCGACCGAGCAGCCGAGCCCGGCCGCGGCCTCGGCCGAGGTCTTGCCGGTTTCGGCGAGCATCACGATGCCTTTCGCATGGCCGCGCTCGCGCAGCAGCAGTGCGACGCGTCGCGCGGAGTCGGGGAGGGAATCGAATGAAGCAGGTGTCGTCATGTTGAGGAATCCATCGAATACCGGGGTCATACGCAGCTCGCGGCGTCGGCCGCGCTCTGCGCCTTGGCGAGCAGGGCGCGACCGGCGCGCGACACGTTCGCGCGGCCGATCGCGTTCGAGATGAAGTCGCCGGCGGCGACGACCTGCGCGAGGTCGATGCCGGTGTCGATGCCGAGGCCCTGCATCAGGTACAGCACGTCCTCGGTCGCGACGTTGCCGGTCGCGCCCTTCGCGTACGGGCAGCCGCCGAGGCCCGCGACCGACGCGTGGAAGATCTCGATCCCTTCGAACAGCGCCGCGTAGATGTTCGCGAGCGCCTGGCCGTAGGTGTCGTGGAAGTGGCCCGACAGGCGTTCGCGCGGGAACACGCGCGTGACGGCCGCGAGCACTTCGCGCGTGCGCTTCGGCGTGCCGACGCCGATCGTGTCGGCGATGTCGATCTCGTCGCAGCCGAGCGCAGCGAAGCGCTCGACGACGTCGACGACCGATGCGACCGGCACTTCGCCCTGGTACGGGCAGCCGAGCGTGCACGACACGCTGCCGCGCAGCCGCAGGCCCGCATCCTTCGCCGCCTTCGCGACCGGCTCGAAGCGCGCGATGCTCTCGGCGATGCTGCAGTTGATGTTCCGCTGCGAGAACGCCTCGCTCGCCGCGCCGAAGATCACGACTTCGTCCGCGCGCGCCGCGACCGCATTCTCGAAGCCCTTCAGGTTCGGCGTGAGCACCGAGTACACGGTGCCCGCGCGGCGCTCGATGCCGGCCATCACGTCGGCGCCGTCGGCCATCTGCGGCACCCATTTCGGCGACACGAACGACGCGGCCTCGACGTTGCGGAAGCCGGCGTGTGACAGCCGGTCGACGAGCGCGATCTTCACGTCGGTCGGCACGAAGGTCTTCTCGTTCTGCAGCCCGTCGCGCGGGCCGACTTCGACGATCTTGACGGCGGTGGGGAACGTCATGGTTGTCTCCTGGTGTGCTTGTAGGTTCAGTAGCCGCGTGCGTAGTCGACGATGCCGCCGACGCGCTCGCCGCGCTCCAGTGCACGGATCTTGCCGGCGATCTGGGCGATGGCTTCGTCGCGCAGCGTCTCGGCCGAGCTGTGCGGCGTGATCGTGATGCGCGGCGCGTGCCAGAACGGATGGTCTTCCGGCAGCGGCTCGCGGTGGAACACGTCGAGCGTCGCGGCGGCGATCTGGCCGCTCGCGAGCGCGTCGAGCAGGTCGGCTTCGACGAGATGCGCGCCGCGCGCGACGTTGACGACATACGCGCCGGGCGCGAGCCGTGCGAACGTGCGTGACGCCAGGATGCCGTCGGTGTCGGGCGTGCTCGGCAGCAGGTTGACGAGCACCTTCGCGCCGTCGATGCACGCATCGAATGCGCCGTCGCCGGCGAAGGTCGTCACGCCGTCGAGCTGCTTCGCGCTGCGGCTGTAGCCGCGCACGGGCAGGCCGAGCGCGGCGAGCGCGCGTGCGACCTGCGCGCCGAGCACGCCGAGGCCGAGCACGGCGACGGTGAAGCTGGCGCGCGCATGCGGTTCGAGCGGTTGCCAGCGGCGCTCGCGCTGCAGCACTTCGTATTCGTCGAAGCGGCGCAGGTAGCGCAGCACCGCGTGCGTCACGTATTCGACCATCTGCTGCGCCATGCCCGAATCTTCCAGCCGCACGAGCGGCACGTGGCGCGGCAGCGTGCCCGGATGCGCGTGCTCGAGCGCGAGCAGCGCATCGACGCCGGCGCCGAGGTTGAAGATTGCGCGCAGGCCGTCGCGCGGGGCGAAGAATTCGCGCGGCGCGCGCCAGACGAGCGCGTAGTCGGCGGCGGCCGTGTCGCCCGGCTGCCACGCGCGCAGTTCGGCTTCCGGCAGCGCATGCGCGATCTGGTCGCGCCACGCGGCTGCTTCCTGGTGCGGGGAATGGAACAGGATCTTCATTGGATGACGGCGCGCGCGCCGGCGAGGCGCGTCACGGGAACGGCGAGCGGGGCCGGGCGCAGCGCGCCGGCGGGCGTAGCGGACATCGGGCGTCTCCTGACGACCGGGCGCCCGGCGCGTCGGCGCCCGGCCCCGGTTCCGTGTGAAGCTGACGGGAAGCCCACATTCTACGGTTTCGCGGCGCATCGCGCGCCGGTGCGCGGGGCGAGCGGACGCCCCCGATGGCCGGCCCGCGGATGGCCGCCCCCCGGATGGCCGGCCCCCGGATGGCCGGCCCCCGCAAAAGCAAAGCACAAAATATTGGTTCGGCCGCTGCGGACGCCGCGCCACAATCGAATCCCGTCTTCAAGCAAGCGAGGGCAATCATGCGCGCATGCAGCAAATCGGCGTGGCCGCCGCGGCTCGTCACCGTTCCGGGCCTGCACGGCAGCGAAGGCGCTCACTGGCAGACCTGGCTCGAACGGCAGTTCCCGCGTTCGCTGCGCGTCGAACAGGACGACTGGGACGCTCCCGATCTCGCGCGCTGGGCGCAATCGGTGCGCGCGTTGCTCGACCGCGAACGCGGCCCGTTCGTGCTCGCCGCACACAGCTTCGGCTGCCTCGCGGCCGCGCATGCGCTCGCGCAGTGGCCGCATACGGGCGACGTCGCGGGCGTGCTGCTCGTCGCGCCCGCCAGTCCGAAGAAATTCACGTTTGCCGGGCCGTTCGACGCGCGCCGGCTCCCCGTGCCGTCGATCGTGATCGGCAGCGAAACCGATCCGTGGATGCCGCTCGGCGACGCGCGCACGCTCGCGCAGCATCTGGGCAGCGCGTTCGTGAACCTCGGCGACGCGGGGCACATCAACACCGCGGCCGGCTTCGGGCCGTGGCCGCGCGCGAAGTACTTCATCGACACGCTCGTCCATTGCGCGGCACCGCTGCGCTTTCGCGACGCGGACGACGGCTTCGAAACCGCGCTCGTCGACCGCGCGCTCGCGCACGCGGTCTGACGGGCGGGCGGCGCGGCGCATGCCGCGCGGCGGCTGTCGCGGCATCGCGTGCCGTTGCGCGTGCGGCGCGCGCACGGGCCTGACGCCGGCCGGGGCCGAATCGCTCGGCCGGCCGGGCTCGGCGTGGCCCGCGAGGTGGCGCGACGCCATGCCGTTTGCGCCACCGCCGACCGTGACGTCATGTCAGCGAAGCCTCCCAACGAATGCCCGCCGCTCTCCCCGAGCGGGTCCGACTCATTTCACGTGGTGACGGGATCAGCCCGGTGACGACGCGGCCGCGCTGGAGGCGGCTGCATTCGCGGCGGGCTTCGCATCGTCGTCGTCATCGGGCGGGTAGTGCACGACGGGCGGCGCGAGCGGCGCGGCATCGGACGCGGCGGCATTCGCGCTCGCGTCACTGTTGAACGCGCCGGCGGCGCCGCTCGATGCGCCGCCGGCCTGCTGCGCGGCGTCGGTCGCGTTGGCGTCGTGCGGCGCGTCGTCGCTGCAGGCGGCGACGAAAACGGCGGCACACAGAACGACGGCGACGAAAACGCGACGCATGACTTCTCTCCTGGCAGGCTGATCGGGAAACGTTTTCGAGTATGCCGCCGCGATGCGACGTTTCGGTGAATCGTTTGCGATGCGAGTGTGATCGCGACATGTTTTCGTCAGGCCAACGGAACGCCTTCGCGGCGATCCGCCGGCACGCGTGGCGGAATTTTCCAGCAGAGACGGATGCTGCGCGCATTTACACGGCGCGCAACGACGTGATCCGGCCACGGCGACGCGAGCGCCATGCGCGCCGTGGCACCTGCGCCCGGCAACTTGCGACCGATGTGTGTCCGGATGCGCCGGAAAACCGGGCGTTATTGCCGCTTCGTCAGCGAACGGCCAGCCGCGCGCCAGCGTGGTGTCATGAAGGCAGGGTCAGCGGCAACGTGTTCCGTCTGCCGCCCGGGCCGCGCCTCGCACGGGTGACTGACGCGGCACATCGGCGTTGCCCCGCCGTTTCGCGGCACCGGAATTGCTCGTTGCCGATGGGCGTGCCGACCGCGCCGCCATCCGGGTGCGGCGGCACATCTGCGTCCATCAACCATTGAGCGAGCAGAAGTCATGTCCAGCGATCGATCCGATTCTCCGTCTGCCGAACCGGCGCGCGATGCCGCCCCGTCGCCGCTCGGGCCCGGCCATTCAGCGGCGCCGCGGTTGCCGCACGACACGCCGTCCAGTGCCGCGCGGCGCCGCTTCCTGCAATCCGCGGCCGCTGCCGCGACCGTCAGCGCCGCATCGCACGTTCATCCGCCGCCGTCGTACGCGGCATCCACGCCGGCCGCGCCCCGCCGCGATACGGTGCCGGCGCAGCCCGTGCGTCTCGACATCAACGGGCGCGCGTACACACTGCAGCTCGAACCGCGCGTCACGCTGCTCGACGCACTGCGCGAATACGCCGGGCTCACGGGCACGAAGAAGGGCTGCGATCGCGGGCAGTGCGGCGCGTGCACGGTGCTCGTCGACGGGCGGCGCATCAACGCATGCCTGACGCTCGCGGTGATGCACGAAGGCGCGCGGATCACGACCGTCGAAGGGCTGGCGCGCGGCGGCGTGCTGAGCCCGGTGCAGCGCGCATTCGTCGAATGCGATGCGTTCCAGTGCGGCTACTGCACGTCCGGCCAGCTCTGCTCGGCGACCGCGCTGCTCGACGAGTTCGCGGCGGGGGCCGGGAGCGCCGCCACCGACGACGTGCGGCGCCGTCCCCCGCAGCTGTCGGACGACGAGATCCGCGAGCGCATGAGCGGCAACCTGTGCCGCTGCGGCGCGTACCCGAACATCGTCGCCGCCGTGCGCGCCGCGCACGCGGCGCGCGGCTAGCCGACGGAGGGCACCGCAATGGAAGCGATCTCCTACGAACGCGCGACCGACGTCGCCGGCGCCGTGCGCGCGGCGCAGCGGTCCGGCGCCGCCTTCATCGGCGGCGGCACGAACCTGCTGGACCTGATGAAGGGCGGCGTCGCGCGGCCCGTCACGCTCATCGACATCACGCACATCGCGGGCCTCGATACGATCGAGGCGCTGCCCGGCGGCGGCGTGCGCATCGGCGCGCTCGTGCGCAACAGCGATGCGGCCGATCATCCGCGCCTGCGCGCCGACTATCCGCTGCTATCGCAGGCGCTGCTCGCCGGCGCGTCCGCGCAGTTGCGCAACATGGCGACCGTCGGCGGCAACCTGATGCAGCGCACGCGCTGCCCGTATTTCTACGATCCCGCGTTCGCGCAATGCAACAAGCGCGAGCCGGGCAGCGGCTGCGCGGCGATCGGCGGCCACAACCGGATGCACGCGATCCTCGGCGCCAGCCCCCAGTGCGTGGCGGTGAACCCGTCGGACATGAGCGTCGCGCTCGCCGCGCTCGACGCCGTCGTGCAGGTGAGCGGCCCGCACGGCGCGCGGCAGATTCCGATCGCATCGTTTCACCGCTTGCCGGCAGATCGTCCCGACCTCGACACGACGCTCGAGCCGGGCGAGCTGATCACCGCGGTGGACTTGCCGCCGCCGCGCTTCGCCGACCATGCGCACTATCTGAAAGTGCGCGATCGCGCGAGCTATGCGTTCGCGCTGGTGTCGGTCGCGGCCGCGCTGCGGATGGACGGCCCGCGCGTCGCCGACGCGCGAATCGCGCTCGGCGGCGTCGCGCACAAGCCGTTGCGTGCGATGGAGGCGGAAGCGCATCTCGTGGGCCGCACACCGACCGACGCGACGCTGCGCGAGGCGGCCGCGCTGGCGTTGCGCGACGCGCGGCCGCTCGACGGCAATGGCTTCAAGGTCGCGCTCGCGCAGCGGGCGATCGTCCGTGCGGTCGAAACGGCAGCCGCCATGCCGGGAGGTGCCGCATGAACACGATGACGGGACAACCGCTGGACCGTGTCGACGGCGTGCTCAAGGTGACGGGCGGCGCACACTACGCGGCCGAATTCTCCGATGCGCGGCTCGCGCACGCGGTGCTCGTGACGAGCACGATCGCATCCGGGCGCATCGAGTCGATCGATGCGGCGCGCGCCCGCGCGATGCCGGGCGTGCTGATCGTGATCACGCACGAGAACGCGATGCGGCTGCCCAACGGCGGACGGCCGCCGCTGTCGCCGCCCGCCGGGCGCCGACTCACGTTGCTGCAGGACGACACGGTGCGCTACAGCAACGAACCCGTCGCGGTCGTCGTCGCCGAAACGCTCGAGCAGGCGACCGACGCCGCGCATGCCGTGCAGGTGCGCTATCGCGCGAGCGATGCCGTGGCGGATTTCGCGCAGGCGAAGCGCGGCGCGCGCGTGCCGCCGAAGCAGCAGGGCCGCCCGATGGATACGCAGCGCGGCGACGTCGATGCGGGCCTGCGCGAAGGCGCGGTGCGCATCGACGCGACCTATACGACGCCGATGCAGCATCACAACCCGATCGAGCCGCACGCGACGATGGCGCGCTGGGACGGCCCGACGCTCACGCTGCACGATGCGACACAGGGCGTGTCGGGCGCGAGCACGGCGGTGGCCGCGGTCTTCGGCATCGCGCCGGCCCACGTGCGCGTGATTTCACCGTTCCTCGGCGGCGGCTTCGGCTGCAAGGGTTCGTCGTGGTCGCACGTGTCGTTGTGCGCGATGGCCGCGAAGCAGGTCGGGCGCCCGGTTCGTCTCGCGCTGACGCGGCCGCAGATGTTCGGCCCGGTCGGCGGGCGGCCGTTCACCGAACAGCGCATCGTGCTGGCCGCGCGCCAGGACGGCACGTTGACGGCGATGCGCCACGACACGATCGCCACCACGTCGACGTTCGAGGACTGGATGGAGATGTGCGGGATGCCGTCGCGGATCATGTACGCGGTGCCGAACCACGCGACCACGCACCGGATCGTGGCGCTGAACGTCGGCACGCCGACGTTCATGCGCGCGCCTGGCGAGGCGTCGGGCTCGTTCGCGCTCGAATCGGCGATGGACGAGCTCGCGTGGCAACTCGGCATGGACCCGGTCGCGCTGCGGCTCGCGAATTACGCGGCGGTCGATCCGCAGGACGGCAAGCCGTGGTCGAGCAACAAGCTGCGCGAATGCTACGAGGTCGGCGCGCGGCGCTTCGGCTGGTCGCGCCGCACCGGCGCGCCGCGCACGATGCGCGACGGCGACACGCTGATCGGCCTCGGGATGGCGGCCGCCACGTATCCGGCGAACCGCAGCGAAGCGTCGGCGCGGGCGCGCATCCTGCCGGACGGCACGGCCGAAGTCGCGTCGGGCACGCAGGACATCGGCACCGGAACCTACACGGTGATGACGCAGGTCGCGGCCGATGCGCTCGGTTTCTCGCCGCAGAACGTACGCTTCACGCTCGGCGATTCCAGCCTGCCGCGTGCGCCGGTATCGGGCGGCTCGCAGTCGGCGGCGAGCGTGGCGCCTGCCGTGCGCGAGGCCGCGCTGCAGGCGCGCGCGAAGCTGGTCATGCTGGCGGTCGCCGCCCCCGGATCGCCGCTGCACGGCGTCGCGGCCGACGACGTGACGGTCGACAACGGCTGGGTCGTGCATCGCGACGACCCTTCGCGGCGCGATCCGGCCGCGGCGGTGATCGCGCGCGCGGGCGGTCAGCCGATCGACGTGCAGGCGACGACGAAGCCGGGCGACGAGAAGTCGCGCTATGCGTCTCATTCGTTCGGCGCGGTGTTTGCCGAAGTGCACGTCGATGCCGAACTCGGCACGATTCGCGTACCGCGCATCGTCGGCGTCTACAGCGTCGGCAGCCTGCTCAACGCGAAAACGGCACGCAGCCAGTTGATCGGCGGGATGGTGTGGGGGCTCGGCACCGCGCTCGAGGAAGGCTCGCATCTCGACGTGCGGCACGGCCGCTTCACGAACGCGAATCTCGCTGAATATCACGTGCCCGTGAACGCGGACATCGGCGAGCTGGATGTGAGTTTCGTCGACGAGCGCGACACGCATTTCAATCCGCTCGGCATTCGCGGCATCGGCGAGATCGGCATCACCGGCGTGCCGGCCGCGATCGCCAATGCGGTCTATCACGCGACCGGTGTGCGGGTGCGCGATCTGCCGATCACGCTCGACAAGGTGGCGATGCCGATGCGGGCGTGAGCGCCGGCGTCAGCGCCGCGGCGTCCTGCGCCGCACCTCGCTGCGCAGCCAGTCGAGCCACGTGCGGATCGCCGCTTCGTGCGGATGGCCGGGGCGCCACACGACGTAGTGCGCATACACGTCGGTCACGCGCACCGTCGACACGCGCACGAGCGTGCCGTTCGCGAGTTCGGGCTCGATCAGCGAGCGGCGCGCGAGTGCGACGCCACGCCCCTTCAGCGTCGCGTCGATCAGCGCATTCGGATCGGTGAAGCGCGGCGCGCGCGCGGATTCGGTGAGGTCGAGCCGCGCGGCCTGGAGCCACGGTTCCCACGGTTGCGCGGGATGGCGCAGCAGCGTCGCGCGCACGAGATCGGCCGGCGCGCGCGGTGCGATGCCGTCGCGATTGCGGTACGCGGGGCTCGCGACCGGAAAGATCGTCTCGTTCATCAGCTTCTCGGCGACGACGCCCGGCCACGTGCCGGGCCCGTAGCGCAGCGCGACGTCGATGCGGTCGCGCTTGCGCAGCGGCGCGAGCGCCACGTCCGGGTGCAGCGCGATCGCGATGTGCGGATGCGCGGCCGCGAAGCGCGGCAGGCGCGGCGCGAGCCAGCGCTCGGCGACGCTCGGCAGCACGCTGACGTTCAGCGTGACGTCGCAGGTGCGCGGGCGACTGCGCACGGCGAGCGCCGGCTCGAACGCGCGCTCGAGCACGCTGAGGCCCTGGCGTACCTGCAGTGCGAGCGCGTGCGCGGCGTGCGTCGGCGTCGCGCCGTTGCGCTCGCGCGTGAAGAGCGGATAGCCGAGCTGCGCCTCGAGTGCGCGGATGTGCTGGCTGACAGCGCCTTGCGTGAGCGCCAGTTCATCGGCCGCACGCGTGAAGCTTTGCAGCCGCACGGCGGTCTCGAACGCGCGCAGCGTCTGCAGCGGAGGAAGGTGGATGCGTCGCATGCGGGTATTAGTAACACTAATGTCCGAGCACGACAATTCATCGTTTGCGGCGGGCAGGCACGCGTTCCTACACTCGGTTCCGTCTTCCACAGCCTCGTCGGGCCCCACCACCATGAACGCCTATCGTCTCTATCTTTCGCCGGGCGCCTGCTCGCTTGCCGCCCACATCGCACTGGAGGAAACCGGCGCGCCGTTCGACGTCGAGATCGTCTCCGTGCAGAAGCAGCAGAACCTCGAGGCGCGCTATCTCGCGATCAACGCGAAGGCGCGCGTGCCGGTGCTCGCGATTCCGGGCGAGCCGCACGTGCTGACCGAAACGCCGGCGATCCTCACGTATCTCGCGCGTCGTTATCCCGAGGCGCAGTTGCTGCCGTTCGGCGATCCGCTGCGCGAGGCACGATGCCACGAATGGCTCGCCTGGCTGGTCGGCTGGGTGCATGGCGTAGGCTATGGCGCGCTGTGGCGGCCGGGCCGCTTCATCGGCGATCCGGCCCTGCATGGCGAGGTCAGCGTGCACGGGCGGCGCACGATCGAAGCCGCGAACGAGGCGATCGAAGCCGGGCTCGCCGACGGCCGCACGTGGGCCGAGCCGGGCGCGCATTCGATCGTCGATCCGTTCCTGTTCGTGCTGTATCGCTGGGGCGTCGCGATCGGGCTCGACATGACGCGGCATGCGGCCTGGACTGCCCACGCGCAGCGCGAGGCCGAGCGGCCGGCGTCGCGGCGTGCGCTGGCGCGCGAGGCGGCCTGACGGATTGGATTGCGCGGGCGTCGTGGCGTGCGCGGCGACGCCCGCATGAGACGTGCGGCTGCTATTTCGCGGCGAACAGCGGATAGGTCGCGCCGGCGACCAGCGCGGCCGCGAGCCACACGACACTCCACGAACTGACCGCGAGCAGCGGTGGAATCGCGAGTGGCGTCGCGAACAGCCCGAGGTAGACGATGGTATTGGCCATCCCGAGTGCGGTGCCCGCCTGATTCGCGCCCGCGAGCGTCGCGAGCTCCGTGTACGCGACGCCGTGCCACGCGGACACGCAGATGCCGGCGAAGACGAGAATCGCGACGATCGCGGCGAGCGGCACGTGCGCATGGCCGGCCGTCGCGGCTGCGAGCAGCGCGAACGAGCCGGCCGCGACGAATACCGATCCGCGCAGATACGCGCGCCGGTTGCCGTGCCGGTCGGTATGACGGCCGCTCCACACGCGCATCACCATCGCGCCCAACTGCAGCGTGACCATCGCCGCACTGATGCCGGCGAGGCCGAGCCGGCCGAAATCGTGCAGGAACACCGTCGCGAACGTGAGCACCGCGAACTGCGGCGCGCACAGCAGGCCGATGCCGAGCACGATGCGCCACATGGGGCCGCTCGCGAGCGGGTTGCGCCCCTGCCGCGCGGACGGCTGCCGCTCGACGGGGCGATGCGTGGCCGGGTGCGTCACGGCCGGCTCGGCCGGCGGCTCGTGCAGCCAGCGCCAGGTGAGCGCGGCCGATCCCGCGCACAGCAGCATCAGCGCGCCGAATACCGCGGCGAAGCCGATATGCGACGCGAGCGATGGCAGCAGCGCCGCGCCGACGCCGCCGCCGAGCGGCACGGCCGTCTGGCGGATGCTCATCGCGAGCCCGCGTTCGCGCTCGCCGAACCAGCGCATCACCGCGCGCCCGCTCGACCCGTTCACGCTGCCGCCGAGCAGGCCGACGCAGCACATCGCCGCGACGACGCGCATCAGCGGCGGCACGCCGTGCGCGCTCGGGACGATCGTGCACACCATCAGCGCGAACATCGCGGCCGTCGCGACGAGCCCGGCGAGCAGCACGCGGCGGTCGCCGAAGCGGTCGGCGGCCATTCCCCACGGCAGCTCGGACAGCGCGACGCCGAAGCCGAGCGCGCCGAGCACGAGGCCGAGCGCGCCGTTGTCGAGGTGATAGGCCGTGCGCATCCACACGGCCGTGGTCGGAATGCCGGCCGCCGCGGCCGAAAAGCTCATGTTCGCGGCGACGCCGGCCGCCAGCACGCGCCAGCGATGAGCCGCGCCGCGCACGTCGCGGGCGGGCGAGGAGGGGGAAGCGATGCACGAGGTATCCATGACGGCAGGCCCGGGTGGAAATTGACATCCACAGTCTGGCGACCTACATTCATCCTGAAAATCGGAAAGTTTTTGATGAATCGTTCGATAAAACGGGATGGTTGAGATGTCCGGACACGACATTCCACACGACGACGGCGAGTCGCTCGCGCTGGCCGATGCCACGCTGGCCCGGCCCAACTTCGACGTGGCGGCGCTGCGCAGCCTCGTCGCCGGGGTGGATCTCGGCAGTTTTGCGAAGGCGGCCGACCGCGTCGCGCGCTCGTCGTCGGCGGTGAGCGCGCAGATCCGCAAGCTCGAGGAGCAGGCCGGCACGCCGCTGTTCGTGAAGGCCGGGCGCGGGCTGGCGCTGACCGATGCCGGCGACGCGATGCTGCGCTATGCGCGGCGGATGATCGAGCTGAACGACGAGGCGGCCGCGGCCGTGCGCGGCATGAATCTCGACGGCTGGGTGCGCGTCGGGCTGCAGGAGGATTTCGGCGAGGCGATTCTGCCCGACGTGCTCGGGCGGTTCGCGCGTGCGCATCCGAAGGTGCGGATCGAGGCGCGCGTGGCACGCAATGCCGACTTGCTCGACCGGCTCGACGCGAACCAGCTCGATCTCGCGCTGGTGTGGGGAGACCCGGCGTCGGCGGCGCTGGTGGCGCGCGCGGGGATCGACAGCGAAGCGATCGCGCAGGTGCCGATGCAGTGGGTCGGGGCGGCGGGCTCGGCCGCGGGCGGCTTCGGCATGCCGGGCGGTGGTGCGCAGGAGGACGGCGGCGCGGACGAAACGGGCGACCGTGCGGTGCGAGAGTCCGGCGAGCCGCTGCCGCTCGTCGTGTTCGACCGGCCGTGCCGGTTCTTCGGTGCGGCGACCGGTGCGCTCGACCGCGCGGGCGTGCCGTGGCGCGTTGCGTTCACGACCCCCAGTCTCGCCGGGCTATGGGCCGCGGCGGCGGCAGGCCTCGGGCTGACGGTGCGCTCGCAGTACGGGCTGCCCGCGTCGGTGCGCGTGCTCGATGCGGCTTCGTGCGGGCTGCCGGCCCTGCCGAGTTTGCCGCTGATCTTGCTGCGGCGCACGTCGTCGGCGACGCCGACCGTCGATCGGCTCGCGCGGATCGTGAAGCAGGCGGTGCAGGATGCGACGGAGGGGACGGGGGTGGCGCTGGCGGCGTGACGAAACCTTCGATTGCCGTGGCAGGGTGTTGTTCGGCACGCCCTCTGCCGATCGGTCGAATGGATCGATCAGGTGAACCTGACTACAGTGATGATCACTTGAAACGGAGGTCATCATGCGAAACGCAAATACGCCCGGCGCCAGTGCGGTCGATCCGGCCCAAAGGGCAGATGCCACGGTCCGCGGTGACGGGGCGTCAACTGATCGACTCGTGCCCGGCAATCCGCCTGTTCGGTTCGGTGTCCTGCAAGGGCAGGCGTGGATCGCGGACGATTTCGATGCCCCGCTGCCTGATTACCTGCTGGATGCCTTCGAAGGGCGCTGATGCGGCTGTTGCTCGATACGCACATCTTTTTGTGGATCGTGACCAATGACCCCAGGCTGAGCGCAAGGGCGCGCCGACTGATCTCGGCCGCCGACGTACGTTTCGTCAGCAGCGCGAGTATCTGGGAGGCCGCCATCAAGGCCGGCCTGGGGAAGCTCGACATCGACGTCGGCAAGCTGATCCGAGCGATCGGCGCGAGCGGGATTCGCGAGCTACCCGTTCGGGCCGTGCATGGGGCCGCGGTCCGGGATCTGCCGCACCACCATCGTGATCCATTCGATCGCTTGCTGGTCGCGCAGGCCCGTCACGAGCCGCTTCAGCTCGTGACAGCCGATGCCTATCTCGCGCGGTACGACCTGTCTCTCGTTCTGACAGTTTGAAGCAATCTGTCGGGGCGAAATCCATCGGTCGCCTGCACGTCATGTGGCGTCGCGGTTCATGCTGCCGCGACGTCCGGCTCGATTTCGTCCAGTTCCGCACAAATGGCCGCCAACCGCTCCTTCAACCCTTCACTCGCCGGCACGAACGGCAGCCGCAACCCGTCCTCGCACCAGCCTTGCGCGGCCAGCACGGCCTTCACCGGCGCCGGGTTCGGCTCCGCGAACAGCGCCGCGACGAGCGGCTGCAGCGCGACCGACAGGCGCCGCGCATCGGCGAGCCGGCCGTCGCGCAGCAGCGTGTGGATGCGCACATGCCATTCGGGCAGCACGTGCGCGCTGCTCGCGATCGCGCCGTGCGCACCGGTGCACATCGCCGCGAAGTTCTGGTTGTCGTCGCCGGACAGGATCGCGAGCGGCGTGTCGTGCACGAGCCGGCTCATCCGGTCGAGCGAGCCGCCGCATTCCTTGATGCCGGCGACGCGCGGGTCGCGCGCGAGCGCCTGCAGCGTGTCCAGTTCGACGTTCACGCCGGTGCGGTACGGGATGTTGTAGACGAGCACCGGCAGGTCGGCCGCGTCGACGATCGCTTCGACGTGGCGTCGGATGCCGTCCTGCGTCGGCCGCACGTAGACGGGCGGCGTGACGAGCAGCCCGTCGGGTTGCAGCGCCGCGAGTTCGCGCGCACGGGCCGCCGCGAAATGCGTCGCGCTCGCGGTCAGCCCGACGACGATCGGCAGCCCCGGCGCCGCGTCGCGCAGCGTCGCGAACACCGCGTCCTGTTCGCGCGCGTCGAGCAGCACGCCTTCACCGGTCGTCGCGCCCGCGACGAAGCCCGCGAGGCCCGCGGCCGCATAGTGGCGCGCGAGTCGCGCGAGCGCGGCATGGTCGACTTCGCCGTGATGGAACGGCGTGATGATCGGCAGCCAGATACCTTCGAAACGTGTGTTCATACAGAGCCTCAGGGTGGAAACGGAGTGGGAAGGAACCGTTCCGCCGGCGAAGAGCCGGAGCGAGGCGTGCGAGCAAGGAGAAAGAAACGACCTGCGGGCATCCCGTCCGGCATTCGCCTGACGGGACGCGACGTCCCCGTCAGTCGAGGAGTCGTTTTTTCAGTTTCAGCCCGGCCGCGCGCGCACCTGCCGCGACGGCGGCGAGGATCGGAAGCGAGCGCAGGGCAGCGGACATGGAGAAACCGGGAAGATGGGCTGAGCGGCGATCTTAACATCGGATCCGATCCGCGCGCGAGGGCACGCCATCGTTTAGCAGGATTCGAGATTTGCTTTCCACGACTGATTGGAAAGGGCGCCGCGCCCGGCCGCTAGAATGCCCGCTTACGTTTCGATGACAGCGCGTACGCGTGCCGTCAAGCACATTCACCACCACTGGAAACGGGGCATATCACGATGGCAAGCATGAAGGGGATCGGCCGCTGGCTGCACACGGGCGCGGCGGCGGCGCTGGTCGTGGCGGCAACGGCCGCGCACGCGGATACGTCGATCCTGAACGTGTCGTACGACGTGACGCGCGAACTGTACAAGGACATCAACGCGGGTTTTGCCGCTGCCTACAAGCAGAAGACCGGCGAGACGGTCGCGATCAAGCAGTCGCACGGCGCGTCGAGCGCGCAGGCGCTGTCGGTGCTGCAAGGGCTGCAGGCCGACGTCGTGACGATGAACCAGCCGAACGACATCGACCTGCTCGCCGAGCGCGGCCAGCTGCTGCCGAAGGATTGGCGCGCGCGTTTCCCGGACAACAGCTCGCCGTACTCGACCACGATGGTGTTCCTGGTGCGCAAGGGCAACCCGAAGGCGATCAAGGACTGGAGCGATCTCGCGAAGCCGGGTGTCCAGGTGATCATCGCGAACCCGAAGACGTCGGGCAACGGCCGCTATGCGTATCTTGCCGCGTGGGGCTTCCAGAAGCAGAAGGGCGCGACCGACCAGCAGGCGATCGACTTCGAGAAGGCGATCTTCCGCAACGTGCCGGTGCTCGACTCCGGCGGCCGCGGCGCGACGACCACGTTCACGCAGCGCGGCATCGGCGACGTGCTGGTCACGTTCGAGAACGAAGTCGCGCTGATGGACACCGGCGCATCGGGCGCGCAGTTCGACGCGGTGTATCCGTCGGCGAGCATTCTCGCGGAGCCGCCCGTCGCCGTCGTCGACAAGGTCGTCGACAAGAAGGGCACGCGCAAGGTCGCGCAGGCGTATCTCGACTACCTGTACACGCCGGAAGCGCAGGAAATCATCGCGCAACACCATCTGCGCCCGCGCGACGCGAACGTGCTGAAGAAGCATGCGGCCGAATTCAAGTCGCTGAAGACGTTCAGCGTCGAGCAGGTCTTCGGCAGCTGGGCGAACGCGCAGAAGACGCACTTCGCGGACGGCGGCACGTTCGACCAGGTGATCGTCGACCGCAAGTGAGCGTCGACCGCAGGTGAGCGCCGCGCGCTCGCCCACACGCCGACGACGCAGCCGGCCGCTTCCGCGGCCGGCTTTTTTTGCGCCGCGCGGCCGGTAGCGCGACGGATTTCCATTCCGAACCGGCACGCATACCCGGCCGCCGCCGCGCGTGCTACGCTCATCGCCTCCCAGCTTTCGGCACCGCGCGATGAACGTCGATTCGTCCTCCCCAGCCTCCCGCGGCCGTGGCCGCAAGCTCTGGTCGGGCACTCGCCCGGTGATCGCGTACGGGATGCCGCCGCTCGGCTGGCGCGACCTCTATCACCGCGCGCTGACGGTGAGCTGGCCCGTATTCTTCCTGTCGCTCGCCGTGCTGTTCCTGCTGCTCAACGGCGCTTTTGCGACGCTCTACCTGCTTGGCCATGCGCCGATCGCGAACCAGTCGCCGGCCGGCTTCGGCGGCGCGTTCTTCTTCAGTGTCGAGACACTCGCGACCGTCGGCTACGGCGACATGCATCCGCAGACCGTCTATGCGCACCTCGTCGCGACGTTCGAGATCTTCGTCGGGATGTCGGGCATTGCGATGGCTACCGGGCTCGTGTTTGCGCGGTTTTCGCGGCCGCAGGCGAAGATCCTGTTCGCACGCTACGCGATCGTCCGGCCGTTGAACGGCAGGATGACGCTGATGGTGCGCGCCGCGAATGCGCGCCAGAACGTGATTGCCGAGGCGCAGGCGAAACTGCGGCTGATGCGCGTCGAGGGCACGCACGAGGGCTACACGCTGCGCAAGATCCACGACCTGGCGCTCGTGCGCAGCGAGCATCCGATCTTCCTGCTCGGCTGGAACCTGATGCACGTGATCGACGAATCGAGCGCGTTGTTCGGCGAGACGCCCGAATCGCTCGCCGCGCGCGACGCGTCGTTGCTGATCACGATCGAAGGCTCGGACGAGACCACCGCGCAGGTGATGCAGGCGCGTCATTCCTGGGAGCATGACGAGATCCGCTGGCGTCACCGCTATGTCGACCTGATGCACGACGAAGACGGCATCACGCACATCGACTACACGCATTTTCATGAGGTGGTGCCGGTCGACGCCGATACCGACGAGCGCGGCTCGCCGGGGGCGGTGGTCAATGCCGGTGCCGCGACGTCGGGCCCGGCCGCGTAGCGGCGCTCGCGGGCGGGCCGGTCGTGCCGCTCCCGCGCGACGTGTCTACGCGTCACGCATGCAGCAGCCGCGCCGCTTCGCGCTGTTCGATCGCGACCGCGCGGCGGAATGCGTCGCGGTCCTCGGCGCGCGCGAGGTAGTCGCCGAGCACGCCTTCGTGCGGCAGCAGATGCGCGTCGAAGGCGATCTTCAGCGTGCTGGCGAGCAGCAGGTCGGCCGCGGTGAAGCGGTCGCCGACGAGCCATGGACGATGAGCGAGCGCTTGCGCGAGTGCGCGCTGCACGCGGGTGATGTTGCCCCAGCCGAACGCGACCGGATTGCCCGACGCGCCGGTGAATTTTTCGGCCATCGCCGGTTCGAGGCAGGTCGGCGTGAAGAACATCCATTGGAGGAAACGGCCGCGCAGCGGATCGTCGGGCGCGACGCCGAGCCTGGCGCCCGGGCAGCGGTCGGCAAGATAGAGCAGCACGGCGCCCGATTCGGCGAACGGCACGCTGCCGTCGTCGAGCGCGGGCAGTTTGGCCATCGGGTTGACCTGCACGAACGCGTCGCTGCCCTGTTCGTGCGAACGCAGGTCGATCGGCACGAGTTCATACACCACGCCGAGTTCTTCGAGCATCCACAAGGCCCGGAATGCCCGGGTCTTCGGCCAGTAGTAGAGCTTCATCGTGCCTCCGCGTTGGGGTGCAGCTATCGGTCCGGTGGATGCTCCAGCGTACCCGAGCAGCGGCGGTTCGGACAGGGGCGTCTGGCGAGGGGCGCCCGGCCGCGGGCGGCTGTCCGCGTGTGATGACCGATGCATTGTGTGTCGAGCGTGAATCGAGCAGAAGGGCGGGAAAAGCCTTATGGTACAAGGATGTATGTTTATAACTAGTTATATTTAAACTAGTTATAAATTGGGCGGAAATTGCGGTGTAGGCCGGCATTCCGCACACGGCATCGCGGAGCCAGCAACGTCCGTGCACACGCCAACACGGGCATCGTTCCGCGAGCGCGGATGCATCACGAAACAGGGAAATCATGGGAGACAACTCACGCATGGCAAACGACGATCGCACCACGATCATTCCGAGAAGAACGCCGGAATCGGCGGCGATGGTGGCCGAGGTCAAGCGGGCGATGTCGATCGCCGCGCGGATCAATCGCCTGACGTTCGACGATGCCGCCGAGGTTCGCACATTATTCGGAGAACTGATCGGTACGCAGGTGGACGACGGCTTCATGTTGATCCCGCCGTTCCATACGACGGGCGGCACCGGCATGAAGCTCGGGCGCAACGTGTTCGTCAACCAGAACTGCACGTTCTACGATCTCGGCGGGCTCGAGATCGGCGACGACGTGATGATCGGGCCGAACGTCAGCCTCATCACGTCCGGCCATCCCGTCGAACCTTCGCGGCGGCGCGACTTCGTCGTCGCGAAGCCGATCGTGATCGAACGGAACGTCTGGATCGGCGCCGGCGCGACGATCATCGGCGGTGTGACGGTGGGCGAAAACTCGGTGGTCGCGGCCGGGGCCGTCGTCACGCGGGATGTTCCGCCGAATGTGCTGGTCGGCGGCAATCCGGCGGCGGTCATCCGGTCGATTGCCGAGTAATCCGGCTTGAGGGCGCGTGCCTGGTCGAGGCAGCCGGGATGGGCGGATGTGGATAACCCACCCCCCGAGGCGACTCGAAACACTGTGCATTTGAATGGTGAGGGTGCCGCCGAGGCAGTCTGGATGGGGCTTTCCGGCCAATGCCCGATAGCGGCCGGCGGATGCGCGGGCCGTTCCGGTCGATGGTTGGAAGAAAGTCGCGCCGCGCGATCGGTTGTGGATATCCTCACGCCGAAACGACTCGGCGCCCTGTGCATTTCACAGGTGAGGGTCACCGGATGATACGGAATGCATGAAGCGGGTTGTGGACAACTCGCCCGCGAAACGACGCGAAATGCTGTGGAATTCAACGGTGAGGGGCGGCGTCCGATCGGGCGATGCGCCTTTTCTGGCGCGGTTTTCCGATCTTTGCATGGTTCGAGGCGTCGCGCATTCTAGCCGAACGCGCGCATGCGTGGCGGAACCGCGTGCGTGCCGCGACGTGAAGATCCGGTTCCGGCTGTCACCCGAAAGGCCGTGCATTTTAACGGCGAGTGCGGGTGCGTGGTCTGCAACGTGCAGATTTCGCTGCGCATCGCGGCGTTCGCAAGCGACTCGAAACGCTGCGCAATGCAGCGGCGAGCGCGAACACGCGATCGTTGGTCGGCGGTCGGCGCGGCAAGACGCGATCGTTTGGCCAGCGGCTCCGTCCGACGTGGCGTGCATGTCCGGTTCGGACGCGAGCGTGCGAGCGGGGCCAACGCGAGCCCCCGTGTGGATATCCGATCACCGAAACGACTCGCGACACTGTGCATTTCAACGGTGAGTGTCAGTACCCGATCGGCCGGCGAGCCTTGTCCCGCAAGGATTGCTGGCCGGTCGCACCTTTCGCCGCGTGCATCCGTCATCGCATCGGCGGATGCGCATGCATGTGGATATCCTGCGTCGCGGACCACTCGAAGCGCTGTGGTTTTCAACGGTGAGGGTGCCCGCGTGGCTGGTCGGCAATGCCGGATCGGGCGGGGATAACCACTGTTGCAGACACTCGAAGCCCTGTGTATTTCAACGGTGAGCGCGAGCCCGTGATTGTGCCGCATGCGCGTTGCGGCGTACATGTCTGGCCGATAAGCCCGCTCTCGACCCAATGCATTTCCCTGGTGAGCGGGAGCCCGCGATTGTGCGCCATTCGGGTTCCAGCGTGCTCGTCCGGCCGATAAACCCGCTCGCGACCCAAAGCATCTCCACGAAGCGTGCGAGCCCGCGATTGCCCGGCATGCGTGTACCAGTGCGCCCGTCCGGCGGATAATCCGGCTCGCGACCCAGTGCGTTTCCACGGAGAGTGCAGGCTCGCGATTGCGCAGCATGCGTGTTCCAGCGTGCCTTTCCGGCTGATAAACCCACTCGCGACCCAACGTACTTCCACCATGAGCGCGAGTCTGCAATTGCCCGGCATGCATGTTTCTGCACGCCTTTCCAGCCGACAAACCCGCTCACGACCCTGAGCATTCGAACGTTGAAGGCGGGCCGCCGATCGACGTAATACGCCCTCGCCGATGTGGATATCCCCAGCCGAAACCCACTCGCCGCGCTGTGAATTTCGACGGTGAGCGTCGAAGCAAGAGCCCAACGCATGCCGACACAGATGTGGACATCCCGGCCTCCACGCCACTCGAAAAACTGTGCAATCGAACGGTGAGCGCGCGAGCCCCGGTCGGCTGAGGGGCGCGGCGTTGTGGACATCCCGCGTTGCCGACCAATCGCAACCCTGTGCATTTCAATGGTGAGGGTCACCGCCACGAGGCGCTGAAACCCTTGCCACACGGGGCACGAGCGCCACCCGCGCCCTGCCCGGGGCCACCGCCGGACCGCCACGCGTTTCCCCGACAAACGATCCGCCCGCCCCGACGCGTCGCCCATCCCGCCCGACCGCCGTGCGCGAAAACTCTCTCAAATCCCGCCAAAAAGCTGCGCAGTTTTTCTCACAGAGGGCCCGCCCGAGCAAGATGAGAAAAAACATTCTCGGCTCCGCGCGAAAAAATAGAGCCATTCGCTGCCGCCAGTCCCGCGTCGCCTGACGCCCTGCCGAGCAGCCCAGAACAGCACAATCCGGAGACATCCCCCCATGACTGCCCGCCTGCCCGTCGACGGCACGCCTGCCCTGTCCGACTACCGCCTGACCGACAACCTGACCGCGACGCGCGGCCGGATCTTCCTGACCGGCACGCAGGCGCTGGTTCGCTTGCTGCTGATGCAGCGCATGGTCGATGCCGAACAGGGGCTCAACACGGCCGGCTTCGTCAGCGGCTATCGCGGCTCGCCGCTCGGCATGGTCGACCAGCAGCTGTGGAAGGCGAAGAAGCTGCTCGACGCCGGCGGCGTGCGCTTCCTGCCCGCGATCAACGAGGAACTCGGCGGCACGGCCGTGCTCGGCACGCAGCGGGTCGAGGCCGATCCCGAGCGCACGGTCGAGGGCGTCTATGCGATGTGGTACGGCAAGGGGCCGGGCGTCGATCGCGCCGGCGACGCGCTGAAGCACGGCAACGCGTACGGCTCGTCGCCGCATGGCGGCGTGCTCGTCGTGGCGGGCGACGACCACGGCTGCGTGTCGTCGTCGATGCCGCACCAGAGCGACTTCGCGATGATCGCGTGGCACATGCCGGTCGTGAACCCGGCGAACATCGCCGACATGCTCGAATTCGGCCTGTACGGCTGGGCGCTGTCGCGCTACTCGGGCGCATGGGTCGGTTTCAAGGCGATCTCGGAAACGGTCGAATCGGGCTCGACCGTCGACCTCGACGCGTTGCAGACGCAGTGGCCCGCGCCGGAAGGCTTCACGCCGCCGGCGGGCGGCCTGCACAACCGCTGGCCCGACCTGCCGAGCCTCACGATCGAGGCGCGCCTTGCCGCGAAGCTCGATGCGGTGCGCCATTTCGCGCGCACCAACAGCATCGACAAGTGGATCGCGCCGAGCGCGCAGGCGAACGTCGGCATCGTGACCTGCGGCAAGGCGCACCTCGACCTGATGGAAGCGCTGCGCCGCCTCGACCTGACGGTGGCGGACCTCGACGCGGCCGGGGTGCGGATCTACAAGGTCGGCCTGTCGTATCCGCTCGAGATGACGCGCGTCGAAACCTTCGTCGACGGGCTCGCCGAAGTGCTCGTGATCGAGGAGAAGGGGCCCGTCATCGAGCAGCAGATCAAGGACTACCTGTACAACCGCACGGAAGGTGCGCGCCCGCGCGTGCTCGGCAAGCACGACGCCGCCGGCGCCTGCCTGCTGTCCGAGCTCGGCGAGCTGCGCCCGTCGCGCATCCTGCCGGTGTTCGCCGACTGGCTCGCGCGCCACAAGCCGGCGCTCGACCGTCGTGAGCGCGTGGTCGATCTCGTCGCGCCGCAGATCCTGTCGAACGAGGCGGACGCGGTGAAGCGCACGCCGTATTTCTGCTCGGGTTGCCCGCACAACACGTCGACGAAGGTGCCGGAAGGCTCGATCGCGCAGGCCGGCATCGGCTGCCACTTCATGGCGTCGTGGATGGAGCGCGACACGACGGGCCTGATCCAGATGGGCGGCGAGGGCGTCGACTGGGCCGCGCACGCGATGTTTACCAACACGAAGCACGTGTTCCAGAACCTCGGCGACGGCACCTACTTCCACTCGGGCATCCTCGCGATCCGCCAGGCCGTGGCCGCGAAAGCGAACATCACGTACAAGATCCTCTACAACGACGCGGTCGCGATGACGGGCGGCCAGCCGGTCGACGGCAGCATCTCGGTGCCGCAGATCGCGCGGCAGGTCGAGGCGGAAGGCGTGTCGCGCTTCGTGGTCGTGTCCGACGAGCCGCAGAAGTACGACGGTCATCACGGCCAGTTCCCGACGGGCACGACGTTCCATCACCGCAGCGAACTCGACACCGTGCAGCGCGAGCTGCGCGAGACGCCGGGCGTCACCGTGCTGATCTACGACCAGACCTGCGCGGCCGAGAAGCGCCGCCGCCGCAAGAAGGGCGAATTCCCCGACCCGGACAAGCGCCTGTTCATCAACGACGCGGTGTGCGAAGGCTGCGGCGATTGCGGCGTGCAGTCGAACTGCCTGTCGGTCGAGCCGCTCGAAACACCGCTCGGCCGCAAGCGCCGCATCGACCAGTCGTCGTGCAACAAGGACTACTCGTGCGTGAACGGCTTCTGCCCGAGCTTCGTGACGGTCGAAGGCGCGGCGCTGAAGAAGGCCGCCGGTGCCGCATTCGACGAAGCCGCGCTCGCCGCGAGGGTCGATGCGCTGCCGGTGCCGGCGACGCATCTCGACGCGGCGCCGTTCGACATGCTCGTGACGGGCGTCGGCGGCACGGGTGTGGTGACGGTCGGCGCGCTGATCAGCATGGCCGCGCACCTCGAAGGCAAGAGCGCGTCGGTGCTCGACTTCATGGGCTTCGCGCAGAAGGGCGGCTCGGTGCTGTCCTTTGTGCGGATCGCGTCGAGCGACCGGTGGCTGAACCAGGTGCGCATCGACACGCAGCAGGCGGACGTGCTGCTCGCGTGCGACATGGTCGTCGGTGCGAGCGCCGAGGCGCTGCAGACGGTGCGTCACGAGCGTTCGCGGATCGTCGTCAATACGCACCGGATTCCGAACGCGTCGTTCGTGCAGAACCCCGATGCGAACCTGCATGCGGATGCGCTGCTCGAGAAGATGCGCCACGCGGCCGGCGACGGCTACCTGTCAAGCTGCGACGCGCAGGCGCTCGCCGCGAAGTTCCTCGGCGACTCGATCGGCGCGAACATCCTGATGCTCGGCTATGCGTGGCAGCTCGGCCTCGTGCCGGTGTCGCTCGCGGCGCTGATGCGCGCGATCGAGCTGAACAACGTCGCGGTGCCGATGAACAAGCTCGCGTTCTCGATCGGCCGGATGGCGGCCGGCGACGCGGCGGGCCTCGATGCGTTGTGGAACGCGCGTCACACGGTGGCCGCGCAGGCCGCGCCGGAGACGCTCGCCGAGCTGATCGCCGATCGCGAAGCGCGTCTCGATGCTTACGGCGGCGCACGCTATGTCGAGCGCTACCGTGCGCTCGTGAGTGCGGCGCGTGCGAAGGGCGACGACGCGCTGACGCGCGCGGTCGCGACGACGTTCTACCGGCTGCTCGCGGTGAAGGACGAATACGAGGTCGCGCGGCTGTACACGGACGACGCATTCCGCACGGCGCTCGAAGCGCAGTTCGAAGGCGTGCCGGGGCAGGCCTACCGCGTGAAGTTCAACCTGGCGCCGCCGACGGTCGCGAAGGCCGGCCGCGACGGCAGCGCGCCGAAGAAGCGGGTGTTCGGCCAGTGGATGTGGCCGGTGTTCGGCATGCTGGCGCGCGTGCGCAGCCTGCGCGGCACGTGGCTCGATCCGTTCGGCCGCACCGTCGAGCGCAAGATGGAGCGTGCGCTCGCCGACGACTACGAGACGACGCTCGCACGCGCGCTCGCCGCGATGACGGCCGGCAATGCCGCGCCGGTCACGCAATTGGCAGACCTGCATGCACGTGTGCGCGGCTTCGGTCACGTGAAGGTGCGCAATCTCGCCGGCGTGAAGCGCGCGGAGCGCGAGCTCGCCTTGCAGCTCGGCATCGAAGCGGCGACGAGCGCGGCCGTGCAGCACGCGCTCGACGAGATGAAGGGCGCGGGGATGCTGAAGGGGATTCCGGTCGTCGTCGCGAAGTAACGCGAACGCGGGCGGATGTGAAAACGGCGACGCGTGTGCGTCGCCGTTTTTTATTGGGCCGCGGTGGCTGCGTACAGGCAGCGGCCGGCCCTTTAGAGAATGCCTTTCTTGCGCGTCGACAGCGCGGTTTCCGACAGGTCGATCTCGCGGAGCAGCTTCGTCAGCGTCTCGTCGGAAATCTTGCTCTCGCTGCGCAGCCGGTACAGCGCGGAGCGTTCCGCGCGCACGGCCGCGATCCGCATCTGCAGTTCCATCGTTTCGGCCTGCTTCGCTTCCGCGCGCGGCGTGGGGCCGTCTTCGGCGAGCGTCGCGAGGCGGCGGCGGTACTGGTCCATCACGCGTGCGGAGATGTCCGCGCAGCGTGCGGCGCCCGATTCGTCGAGATCGACCGAGATCGCGTCGTGCGACGAGTCGATCGCGCGGATCGCGGCCTGCGCGGCGGCCGCGCGCGCGGCGCGTTCCTCGTCGCCGAGCGGGCTGCGCGACGAACGCACGCCGCGCAGCAGCAGCGGCAGGCCGACCACCGCGACGACGAGCGAGCCGAGGATCACGGCCGACGCGACGAAGATCGCCGTGTCGCGGCCCGGCAGCGGCACGCCGTCGGACAGCGCGACCGGAATCGACAGCACGCCGGCGAGCGTGACCGCGCCGCGCACGCCGCCGACCGTCATCACCGCGATCGTGCGCACGCCGGCCATCGTGCTCGCGAGGCCGTGGCGCGCGGCGCGACGGCTCGCGAACCAGCGCAGCAGCCAGACCCACAGGAAGCGGATCGCATACAGCGCGAGCATCATCGCGCAGACGTTGAAGATCATCCGGCCGACGAGCGCGTCGCTCGTGTGGTGCGCGTCGACGAGCGTGCGGCCGATGATGTGCGGCAGCTGCAGCCCGAGCATGATGAACACCATGCCGTTGAACACGAACTCGATCATCGCCCACGTACTTTCGGCGCGCACGCGCGACGCGACGGTGCTTTTACGCGAGAAGCTCGTGTAGTTCATCATCATCCCGGCCGACACGGCCGCCAGCACGCCCGACAGGTCGAGGTGCTCGGCGAACAGGTAGGCCGCGAACGGCACGAGCAGCGTCATCACGATGCCGGGGGCCGGATCGCCTTCCTGCTCGGCGTTCAGGAAGCGCGTCGACAGCGCGCTGAACGCCCACGACACGAGCGCGCCCGTCGCGAGCCCGCCGGCCGCGACGATCACGAACGTCACCGACGCGTCGCGCAGCGAGAACATGCCCGTCAGCGCGGCCGCGATCGCGAATTTCAGTGCGACGAGGCCCGACGCGTCGTTCATCAGCGCTTCGCCTTCGAGGATGTGCATCAGTTGCGGCGGGATCCGGCCCTTTCCGGCGATGCCGGACAGCGCGACCGCGTCGGTCGGCGACAGCACGGCCGCGAGCGCGAACGCGATCGGCAGCGGCAACTCGGGTATCAGCCAGTGCGCGAAGTAGCCCACTGCGAGTACCGTCATGAACACGAGCCCGAATGCGAGCATCAGGATCGCGCGGCGCTGCAGGTACAGCTCGCGCTTCGGAATCCGCCAGCCGTCCGCGAACAGCAGCGGCGGAATGAACAGCAGCATGAAGATTTCGGGATCGAACGTGACGTGCAGGTTCAGCTTCGGCCACGCAAGCATTGCGCCGAACGCGATCTGCATCAGCGGCAACGGCAGTTGGAACGGCAGGAGGCGTGTGACGGCGCCGGACAGCGCGACGGTCAGCAGCAGGATCAGGACGGTGAAGACGATTTCCATCGATACGGCGAATACGGGGAATGAAACGATCGTACGGAGTGTAGCGTGCTGGCGTGACGGGTGCGTTCGAGCGGCCGGTGCGCGTGCACGAAAACGGTGCGTGCGACCTGCGCCGGGATGGTGCGGCAACCCGGCGCGAGCCGTGCGGCGCACGGGCTGTCGGCGCCTTGCACGGAGCTTGCTTGAGGTTCGGCAGCCGTCCGGCGTCGACCGGGCAACCGAGGGTCCAACCAATGACATTGCACGCGCCGCTCGCTTCGTCGGGCGCCGCGTTCGAAGGCAATACCAGGAGGAAGGCATGACGATCGTGCAACAGGAGCGTCCGGCCGCCGCGTCGCCGTACCGGTTCGAGCGGGAGGTGAGTTCCGGCTTCGAACGTCTGGCGACGCAGCACCGCGACATGACGCTCACGACCGTGTTCCAGCCGATTTTCAGCCTGTCGCACCAGCGTGCGGTGGGCTACGAGGCGCTGCTGCGCGCGCACGATGCGCTCGATCGCGCCGTGTCGCCGCTCGACGTGTTCGGCGAAGCCGCGCGCCGGGGCGAGCTGCTGCAGCTCGACCGGCTCGCGCAGGCGCTGCATCTCGAGAACTTCGCGCTGCTCGGCGCCGAGCGCGAGTGGCTGTTCCTCAACGTGCATCCGGGCGTACTCACCGACCCGTTCCAGGCGGCCGCGCTGCTCGCGAACCTGAAGCGGCTCGGCATGCCGCCGCGCCGCGTCGTGCTCGAAGTGCTCGAGCAGCGCGCGGAAGACGTCGAGCGGCTTGCCGAGGCCGTGCGCGAATTCCGCACGCACGGCTTCCTGATCGCGCTCGACGATTTCGGCGCGGGTCACTCGAACCTCGAACGGATCTGGCAGCTGAACCCGGACATCGTGAAGCTCGACCGGATCATGCTGTCGCACGCGGCGCACCGCACCGGGCTCACCGCGATCCTGCACGGGCTCGTGACGCTGCTGCACGAGGCCGGCAAGCTGGTGCTCGTCGAGGGCATCGAGACCGAGCACGAGGCGCAGATCGCGCTGTCGTGCGAGGCCGATTTCGTGCAGGGCTATTACTTCGGCCGGCCGGCGCCGGGGCTGCCGGACAGCGCGGCCGCGACGGGCTGCATCGGCGAGCTGACCGAACGCTTCCGGCAGCAGACCGACGCGCGTGAACGGCGCGATGCGCAGCGGCTCGCGCCGTACCTGCGCGCGTTCGAACGTGCGGCCGAGCGTCTCGCGGCCGGCGAGCCGCTCGACGAGGTGTGCTGGAACTTCCTCGCGCTCGACGCGGCCGCGCGCTGCTTCCTGCTCGACGCGCACGGCCGCCAGTCGGGCCGCAACGTCGTGCTGCGCGCCGACCGCGCGCTCGCCGAGGCGCGCTTCTCGCCGCTGGCGGACGCGCAGGGCGCGAACTGGCTGCGCCGGCCGTATTTCCGCTCGGCGATCGCCGAGCCGGGGCGCGTGCAGGTCACGCGGCCGTACCTGTCGATCAACGAGGCGCAGCCGTGCGTGACGCTGTCGGTGGCCGTGCGCATCGGCGACGCGCAGCGCGTGCTGTGCGGCGATATCGACTGGCGCGACGACGAAGCGGACGCCGGTTAGCGCCGCGCGCATCGCCGCCGGCACGCTGGCGTCCGTCACGCGGCTCGGCTAGGATGCGCGAATTGTCCTGACGATTCGCGGGCCGCCCATGAACCGAAACGCCGCCTCCTCCGTTCTCCTCGAAGTGATCGCCACGACCGTCGGCGATGCGAAGGCCGCCGCCCGCGCGGGCGCCGACCGCCTCGAACTCGTGACCGCGATCACCGAAGGCGGGCTGACGCCGAGCGTCGGCCTGATCGAAGCCGTCGTGGCCGCCGTGCCGATTCCCGTCAACGTGATCGTGCGACCGCACAGCCGGTCGTTCGTCTATGACGCCGACGATCTCCGCGTGATCGAACGCGACGTGCGTGCAGCCGTCGCGGCCGGGGCGAACGGCGTCGTGTTCGGCGCGCTCGACGCACGCGGCGACGTCGATCTCGGCGCGCTGGCGCGCATCGCGGCCGCGGCGGACGGCCGCGCACTGACCTTCCACCGCGCGTTCGACGTGTCGCGCGACCTCAACGCCGCATTCGACGCGCTGCTGCGCGTGCCGGCCGTCACGTCGGTGCTGACGTCGGGCGGCCATCCGTCGGTGCTCGACGCGGTCGCGACGATCACGCGGCTCGCGCGGCAGGCGGCCGGCTCGACCTGCACGGTGCTGGCCGGCTCGGGGCTCACGGTCGATGCGGTCGGCGATTTCGTCCGCGCGACCGGCGTGCGCGCGGTGCATTTCGGCTCGGGGGTGCGGCCGCGCGGCGAGGTGCTGGCGCCGGTCGATCAAGCACTCGTCGAGCGCGTGCGCGCGGCGATCGACGGCGCGGCGGCACACGTGTGATGCACATGGCGTACGGCAGCGGGCAGCGGCCGCTGCCGTACGCGCCGATACGACACACCGGTACGCCATCCGGAAGGGCGGGCCACATGACGGGCGTATCACCCGCCACGCAGGACGGCGCAGATGACAGCGCACGCGTCGATCCGGTGCACGCGCAGCCGCGCGCCGGTGACTATGCGGTCGACGGGCTCGACGGCGCGCGCTGGCTGGTCGGGAAGACCGTGATTCGCGACGCGCAGGGCAACGCGGGACAGACGCGTCAGGTGACGCGCGGCGGCGCGCGGGTGTCCCGTCACGTATTGCGCACGAACCAGGTCCGCTTGGCCGTGCCCAGCAGCGCGCGATAGACCACCCACGACACGACGAACGTCGCGGGCGCCGACAGTGATGCGGCGAACCCCGTCGCCTGGTTCAGCGCGAGCCCGACGAATGCGCCGGCGAACCAGGCGGTCAGCCCGCCCGGGTTGAAGGTCGGTACATGGGCGTCGCGGCATTCGACGTCGTCGCCGACCAGTTTCCCGTAGCGATCCGACAGGATGTGCGCGAGCGCGACGCCGACCCATGCGACGACGAAGATCCCCTGGTATGCGAGCGCCTGCAGGATCCGCGAGAAGATGTCCGCCATCATCAGCGCATAGACGACCGCGCCCACCACGAGCGCCCACACGAATTTCGGCGCGCGCAGGCCGGCCACCTTCAGGAAGAACGCCTGCATGTTGACGGTAGCGAGGTAGTAGTTCGCGGTGTTGATCCGCGATTGCGTGACCCACACGAACAGCAATCCCCATACGCCCATCAGCTTCAGCAGCGCGAGCACCACGGATACTTCGGAGAGCGTACCGAGCCCCGGAATCGTGCTGACGAGATAGATGCCGGCCGCGCCGTTGACGAGAAACGTGACGAGGTAGAACGGCATCCCGAAGTTGAAGCGGCCGTGATAACCCGCGTCTTCCTTGCGGCCGAAGCGCGCGTAGTCGAACGTGAACATCATCAGCACCCACACGCCCATGTAGTAGACGAAGCAGTGCCACCAGCCGCCGGCCGGCACGGCGCCCGTCGGCCCGAAATCGAGCCAGGCCGCGTGGTAGCCGTATTCGGCCGTCGCGAGCCCGACCGCCGCGAGCAGCCCGAGCAGGTAGAACGGCAGCAGCACGCCGTTGAACTTGTCGAGCCAGTGCTGCACGCTGCCGAACACGAGCGGCACGCTGTAGCAGACGACGATCAGCGCGGCCCATTTGTAATCGAGCCCGGGAAACTGGTGGTGCGCGGCGACCGCGATCACCGAACCCTCGAACACCGCGTAGTAGACCGCCGTCGCGAAGAAGATCAGCGTGGCGAGCGCCGCGCCCGCGCTGCCGAACAGCACGCGCGAGAACAGCGCGACCGAGAGCCCCGTGCGGATCGCGTAGCGGCTGATGATCGTGTTGACGAGGCCGTACGACACGACCGACAGCGCCATTCCGATCAGCGCGTTGCGCGCGCCATAGGTGAGCGCGAGCGTGGCGCCCACGACGATGTAGAACACCGCGCTGCACACGGCCCACCACGCCATCGTCAGCGAAAAGGGCGGCATGCGCGCGTGGTCGGGAACGGCGAGCGTCGACAGGTCGAGATCCTCGTCGGGGCGGGCCTGAGCCAGGTTGGCCATGATCGTGCTCCTTGATGAGCGGAAACTGCGAACGACGTCTCGGCCGCGGCACATGCGATCCGCAGGGTTGCCCCGACGTCGGGCGGGCAACCGGTTCGGCAGGAACGGAAACAGCGCGCAAGCGTCCCCGCCGCGCGGCGCACGGCCGCGCGGTCGGGACACGACAGCGGAACAGGAACGAGAGGGCGTCAGGCGCCCGGCACGCGCGCCGGGCGCCCGTGCTCAGTCCCGCAGCACGGCGCGCAGCAGCGCGAGGCGCCGCTGGTACTCGCGGCGCGCGGCGAGCGCGTCGGCCATCGTCACGCGCACGAAGCGCGCGCGGTGGTTGGGCTGCATCTGGCCGATCAGGTCCAGGTCGGCGCTGATGACCGTGCCGATCGTCGCGTAGCCGCCGCCCGACACCGCGTCGCGGTGCAGGATGATCGGCTCGAGCCCGGCCGGCACCTGGATCGAGCCGATCGGGTAGCACGCATCGACGATGTTCGACGGATCGGCGCCCGCGCCGAATGGCTGCTCGCGCGGCCGGAACTGCAGCGCGCGGCCGTTCTTGTAGCGGTAGCCGATGCGGTCGGCTTCGGGCGCGACCGTCCATTCGTCATCGAAGAAGGTGCGCGCCGATTCGTCGGTGAGCCGGTAGTGGTACAGGCCCGTCAGCACGCGCAGCTCGACCTGGCTGTCGAGCGGCCGGCTCACGGCCGCCGGCAGCTCGCGTCCTTCGCGGTGCGTGCCGACGGAGGCGCCGATCGGCAGCCGGTCGCCTTTCTGCAGGCGCCGGCCCGCGTGGCCGCCGATCGCGCCGAGCGTGTAGGTCGAGCGGCTGCCGAGCACGACCGGCACGTCGATGCCGCCCGCGACGGCGAGATACGCGCGCGCACCGGCCTTCACGTAATGGAACGACAGCACGCTGCCCGCGCGGATTCGCAGCGCGACGTTGCAGCGCTGCCCGATGCCGTCGATCTTCGGCGTCATCTCGGCGCCGGTGACGGCGATCAGCGCATCTGTATGGAACATCAGCTCGGGGCCGAGCAGCGTGCATTCGAGCACGGCGGCTTCCTCGGGGTTGCCGACCAGCAGGTTCGCCGCACGCGATGCGTACTGGTCGAGCGAGCCCGACGGCGGAATGCCGACGTGGTAGTAGCCTTGCCGGCCCATGTCCTGGACCGACGTCGCGAGGCCGGGTTTCACGACTTCGATCAGGTTGTGCGCGTCAGTTTGCATGCAGCACCTCGACGAGAGAGCGGTTATACGCATCGGGATCGCGCAGGAACGCGTCGAGCGAGAATTTCACCGGGCGCACGCGCAGCGAGAAGGTGCCGGCCTCGACGGCCGCCACTGCCGCGTCGTACGCGTCGCGATCGATCGGCTGGAATTTCACGATGTCGCCGGGCCGGAAGAACACCATGAACTCGCGCAGGTAGTCGAGCCGCTGCTCGGGGTCGAAGATCGGCGCCGGCGTCACGCCGAACATCTGGTAGCCGCCCGCGCCGCGCACCGAGTAGATGCAGCCGAAACAGCCGCCGTGGCCGACCGTCAGCTTCGGCGTGTCGGTGCGCGGCCGCAGGTACTTCGGCACTTCGAGCTGGCGTTCGCGCTCGACCATCTGGTACATGAACGGCAGGCCGGCGACGAAGCCGACCATCGACACGAACCACGGCGAGCCCGAGTGCGCAGCGATGAATGCGTCGACGTCGCGCTTGCCGTTGATGCGCGCCGCGTATTCGAGGTCGGTCGACGACGGGTCCTGGTGACGCTCGCGAAACCGCATCAGCGTCTCGTGCGTCCACGGGTCGTTGTAGAGCACCGGCACCTCGACGATGCGCGTGTCGAGTTCGAGCGGCGCGTCGCCGACCTCGGCCTCGATCGTCTTCAACAGCGCGACGAGCGCATCGGGCTCGATCACGTCCGGGTCGTAGCGCACCTGGTAGGACGCATTCGCCGGACAGATCTCGGTGATGCCCGGCACCGCGCGGCGCTGCAGTTCACGCGTGATCGCCGTGCCCTTGAAGAACGCGTCGAGCGACATCGATTCGCTGATTTCGACGAACACGAACTCGTCGCCGCCGAACGTATAACGGGTCGTCACATCGCCTCCCCGAGGCGCACGGCGTCTGCATTGTCGGCTGCGTGTTGCTGCGCGGCGGCGGTGGCGGCTTCGCGCCATCTCGGCATCCACGCCTCGAGGAAATTCGTGTGATAGCGCCCGGCGCGCACGTCGTCGTCCGCGAGCAGCGCGACGTGCAGCGGCGCGGTCGTCTTCAGGCCGCCGACGTGCAGCTCGCCGAGCGCGCGAGTCATGCGCCGCAGCGCGGCCGCGCGGCGCTCGTCGTGCACGATCAGCTTCGCGAGCAGCGAATCGTAGAACGGCGGCACGACGTAGCCCGGATAGAGCAGCGAATCGATGCGTACGCCGGGGCCGGTCGGCCACACCAGTTCGTCGATCCGGCCGGGGTTCGGGCGGAAATCCTGCAACGGATCTTCCGCGTTGATCCGGCATTCGAGCGCCGCGCCGCGCATCGTGATGTCGTGCTGCGCGAAGCGCAGCGGCTCGCCGTCGGCGATGCGCAGCGTCTCGCGCACGAGATCGATGCCGGTGATCGCCTCGGTCACCGGATGCTCGACCTGGATGCGCGTGTTCATCTCGATGAAGTAGAACTCGCCGCGCGCGTCGTCGAACAGGTATTCGAGCGTGCCCGCGCTGCGATAGCCGACTTCTTCCGCGAGGCGCGTGGCCGACGCGCACAGCGCGTCGCGCTGCGCGGGCGTGAGCGAAGGCGACGGCGCTTCCTCGAGGATTTTCTGGCGGCGCCGCTGCAGCGAGCATTCGCGCTCGAACAGATGGACGACGTGGCGGCCGTCGCCGAGCACCTGCACCTCGATGTGGCGCGCCCGCGCGATGAAGCGTTCGAGGTATACGCCGCCGTCGCCGAAGGCCGCCTGCGCCTCGCGCTGCGCGAGCGGCAGCTCGGCGTCGAGCTGCGCGGCGTCGTGCGCGACGCGGATGCCGCGCCCGCCGCCGCCGGCGGCCGCCTTGATCATGATCGGATAGCCGATGCGCGCGGCCACGTCCCGCGCCTCGTCGAGCGACTGCACGACACCGTCGCTGCCGGGCACGGTCGGCACGTTGGCGCGCCGCGCGGTTTCGCGGGCGCGGGCCTTGTCGCCCATCGTGGCGATCACCTGCGAGTCCGGGCCGACGAAGGTCAGGCCGGCCGCCTCGACCTGCGCGGCGAATGCGGCGTTTTCCGACAGGAAGCCGTAGCCGGGATGGATCGCGTCCGCGCCGCACCGCCGCGCGGCGTCGAGAATCGCGGCGGGATTCAGGTAGCTTTTCGCCGCATGCGACGAGCCGATGTGGATGGCTTCATCGGCCATGCGCGCGGCAAGGCTGTCGCGGTCCGCGTCGCTGACCACGGCGACCGCGCGCATGCCGAGCTCGCGCGCGGCGCGGATCACGCGCACCGCGATCTCGCCGCGGTTCGCGACCAGCACGGTCCGGATTCGCGACGGGCGGTAGAACGTGTCGGGGGAAGTTTCCGGTTTCATCGCGTCACCCCTCGATCCGCATCAGCACCTGGCCCGCGTCGACCGGCTCGCCGTCCTCGACGAGCAGCTCGACCACGCGCCCGGCCGCATCGGCTTCGATCTCGGTGAACTGCTTCATCACCTCGACGAGGCCGACCACCGCGCCGGCGGCAACCGTCGCGTCGACCGCGACGTAGTAGTCCGCATCGGGCGACGGACGCCGGTAGAAGGTGCCCGGCAGCGGGCTGACGATTTCGTGCAATGCCATCGTGGGTCTCCTTGAATCAGTGATGGGCGGCGAGCGGTTGCGGCCCGGCGGTCCGGATGCCTTCGCGGATCAGCGCGTGGCGCGTGTCGCGCACGAGGTCGAGCGCGCCCGGTGTGTCGCTGTGAATGCAGACCGAGTCGAAATCGATGTCGATGTCGTCGCCGTCGATCGTGCGCACCTTGCCGTCGATGCACGCGCGCAGCACCTTGTCGGCGACCTGGCGCGGATCGAGGCGGCCGACGCGGCGCGTGAACACGATCGAGCCGCTGCGGTCGTAGTCGCGATCCGCATAGAACTCGCGGATCACCGGCTGCCCGTATTCGACGGCGACGCGGTAGGTGACCGACGCCTCCATGCAGTACAGCCACAGGCCCGGGTCGACACGTTGCAGCGTTTCGATCAGCAGCCGCGAGAACGCCTCGTTGGCCGCCGCATGCATGTAGAGCGCGCCGTGCGGCTTCACGTGCTGCAGGCTGACGCCGTTCAGGCGCGCGAACTCGCGCAGCGCGCCGAGCTGGTACAGGATGTCGTTGACGAGCGCCTGCGGCGTTTCGGCGATCGTGCGGCGGCCGAAGCCGACGAGATCGCGAAAGCCCGGGTGCGCGCCGATGCCGACGCCGGCGTCGCGCGCGAGCTGCACCGTGCGCGCCATGATGTTCGGATCGCCGGCGTGAAAACCGGTGGCGATGTTCGCCGAGCTGATGAGCGGCATGATCTGCTCGTCGACGCCGTCGCCGATCGTCCACGGGCCGAAGCCCTCTCCCATGTCGGAGTTCAGGTCGACGCTGTGCTTCCTCATACGGTGTGCTCCTCCAGGTTCTCCGGTTCGCGTGCGTCGTGGCGCATGCCGAAACCGTGTTGAACGCAGGTTAGCCGCGCGGGTTGCGTCAAAAAAGTTCTATTTTTGTATGCAGCCGAATCGATTTTTTCGATACCCCGGAGAGCGGCCGCAGATGGCCGTCGCAGTAGGGATGGCAGGGTTTCCACGAGGCCGGGTTCACGGGCGCGGCACGGTTGTTATGATGTTTATCGCGTGCCCATCTGCTTTCCCATCGACCATGGCCCTGACCCTCAGACAGCTCAAGTATTTCGTCGCGACCGCCGAGCTCGGCCAGATCTCGCAGGCCGCGATCCAGCTCACGATTTCGCAGTCGGCCGTGACGAGCGCGATCAAGGAGCTGGAGGACAGCCTCGGCACGCAGCTCTTTCTGCGCACGCCGTCGGGCGTGACGCTCACCGACACGGGGCGGCGCTTCCTGAATCATGCGTACACGATCCTGTCGTCGGTCGACGAGGCGATGCGGATTCCGAACCTCGAAAGCACGCTGACCGGCACGCTCGCGATCGCCGCGAGCTACACGGTGCTCGGCTACTTCCTGCCGCATCACGTGCTGAGGCTGAACACGCTGTATCCGCGGCTGACGATCCACCTGCACGAGCTGAACCGCGAGTCGATCGAGGAAGGGTTGATCGCGGGCCGCTACGACATGGCCGTGCTGCTCACGTCGAACGTGTCGAATCCGGCGCTCGTGCTGGAGCCGGTGATCCACTCGGTGCGACGGCTGTGGGTCGGTGCGCATCACCCGCTGCTCAGGCACGAGAGCGTCACGTTCTCGGAAGTCGCGCGCGAGCCGTTCGTGATGCTGACGGTCGACGAGGCGGGGCAGACGGCGCTGCGCTACTGGAACGAGACGCCGTACCGGCCGAACGTGATCCTGCGCACGTCGTCGGTCGAGGCGGTGCGCAGCATGGTCGCGAACGGCAGCGGCGTCGCGATCCTGTCCGACATGGTGTATCGGCCGTGGTCGCTCGAAGGGCGGCGGATCGAGACGATCGTGCTGCGCGATCCGGTGCCGCCGATGAGCGTCGGTCTCGCCTGGCGCAAGGACATCGAGTTGAGCCCCGCGATGCACGCGGTGCGCGACTATTTCCGGCACACGTTCATGGAGCCGCGCGCGCTGGGGGGAGCAGGCTGAGGGGGCGACGCACGCGAAAAAAAGCCGGGACGTGTCCCGGCTTTTTCATGTGGCGAACCAACTCGCCGTGCGCGGCGCTTACGCGTTCGCCGTCATCGCGTCCGCATCGCTCGAACGGATCCCGAGGCGTTCGAACAGCGCGCGGTCCTTCTGCGACTGCGGGTTGCTCGTCGTCAGCAGCTGGTCGCCGTAGAACATCGAGTTCGCGCCGGCGAGGAAGCACAGCGCCTGCAGCCCGTCGTCGAGCTGCTCGCGGCCGGCCGACAGGCGCACCACGGCCTTCGGCATCGTGATCCGCGCCACCGCGATCGTGCGCACGAATTCGAACGGGTCGAGCGGCGCGGTGCCTTCGAGCGGCGTGCCTTCGATCGCGACGAGGTTGTTGATCGGCACCGAATCCGGATACGGATTCAGGTTCGCGAGCTGCGAGATCAGGCCCGCGCGTTCGCGGCGCGATTCGCCCATGCCGATGATGCCGCCGCAGCACACGTTGATGCCCGCGTCACGCACGCGGTCGAGCGTGTCGAGGCGATCCTGGTAGGTGCGCGTCGAGATCACCTGGCCGTAGAACTCCGGCGACGTGTCGAGGTTGTGGTTGTAGTAGTCGAGGCCCGCGCTCGCGAGTTCCTGCGCCTGCTCGTCTTCCAGCATGCCGAGCGTCATGCAGGTCTCGAGGCCGAGTTCCTTCACGCCGCGCACCATCTCGGTCAGCGCCGGCATGTGGCGCTCCTTCGGGTTGCGCCACGCGGCGCCCATGCAGAAGCGGCTCGCGCCGTTCGCCTTCGCCGCGCGCGCGGCGTCGAGCACCGCGCCGACGTCCATCAGCTTCTCGGCCTTCAGGCCCGTGTCGTGGTGCGACGACTGCGAGCAGTAGCCGCAATCTTCCTCGCAGCCGCCCGTCTTGATCGACAGCAGCGTCGACAGCTGCACCGCGTTCGCGTCGAAGTGCTCGCGGTGCACCTGCTGCGCGCGGAAGAGCAGGTCGTTGAACGGCAGCTCGAACAGCGCGACGACGTCGGCGACGCGCCAGCGCTGCGAGACCGGAGCGGCCACGGGAATCGCGTCGGGTTGCACGGTGGCGGCGGTCTGGGCTTGGGTCATATCGTTTTCCTGTCCTGGTCGGGGATGAGGGATCGGGGGGATCTGTTTCGGTTGGTCAATGCTGCGCGGTGCGCAGCGTCTCGACGAGCGTGGCGATGTCGAGCATCGCCGCGGCGGATTCGGGGGCGGCCGGGCTCAGGTGCGGAATGCGGCCGAGCAGCGGCGCGCCATGCTCGCGCGCGAGCCAGTCGCGCATCGTCGCGATGTTTTCGTCGGGGAACGACATCGCCGGGTCGACGTGGTTCGCGACCCAGCCGGCGAGTTTGAGGCCGCGCGCGGCGATCGCGTCGGCGGTGAGCAGCGCGTGGTTGATGCAGCCGAGCCGCACGCCGACCACGAGCACGACCGGCACGCCGAGCGCGACGGCGAGATCGGCCATGTCCTGCGTGTCGTTCATCGGCACGCGGAAGCCGCCGGCGCCTTCGACGACGACGATCTCCGCGCGCGTCAGCGCTTCGCGATGGCACGCGACGATCGTGTCGATGTCGAGCGTCACGCCTTCCTGCGCGGCGACGATATGCGGCGCGGCCGGTGCCTTCAGCAGGAACGGCGTGCGCAGCTCGGGGGGCAGCACGACGTTCGCGGCCGCGTCGAGCTGGTCGGCGTCCTCGTTGCGCCACACGCCGTCGCGTTCATACGCGCCGGCCGCGACGGGTTTCAGCGCGGCCGCGCGCAGGCCATGCCGCGCGAAGCCGTGCAGCATCGCGGCCGAGACGAAGGTCTTGCCGATTTCGGTGTCGGTGCCGGTAACGAACAGCGAGAGCGGGGCGGTCATGCCGCAGTCTCCCGCCGGGCCGCCCCAAGGGAGGCTGCAGCCCCCTCGGGGGGCAATGAACGAAGTGAGCGTGGGGGCTGTTCTGCCTCCTGCACGGCCTGCGCCTCGCTGGCTTCGATCAGCGCGGCTTCGAGCCGCGCGAGATCGTCGAACGAATGCGCGGCCGACAGCGACACGCGCAGCCGCGACGTGCCGACGGGCACCGTCGGCGGCCGGATCGCGGGCACCCACAGGCCGTGCGCGTCGAGCGCGCGCATCGCCGCGAGCGTCGCGTCGTTGCTGCCGATCACGAGCGGCTGCACGGCCGTGTGCGAATCGACCGGCTGCCAGCGCGTGTTGCGCAGCAGCGCGCGCGTGCGGTCGATCAGCGCGGCGAGATGCGCGCGTCGCGCGTCGCCTTCGTCGCCCGCGATCACCTTCAGGCTGGCCGATACCGCGTGCGCGACGGCCGGCGGCGCGGCCGTCGTGAAGATGTAGCTGCGCGCGCGCTGGATCATCCATTCGATCACGGTCTCGTGCGCGATCACGAACGCGCCCGCGACGCCGGCGGCCTTGCCGAGCGTGCCGACGTACACGAGATGCGGCGAGCGCAGCGCGGCGGCCGCGAGCGCGCCGCGGCCTTGCGGGCCGAGCACGCCGAAGCCGTGCGCATCGTCGACGACGAGCCACGCGCCGTGGCGTTCGGCCAGCGCGACGAGTTCGGCGAGCGGCGCGAGGTCGCCATCCATGCTGAACACCGTGTCGCTGACGATCAGTTTCGTTTCGGCATCCGATGCGTCGAGCAGTGCGGCGAGCGCGGCCGTGTCCGCATGCGGATAGACCTGCACGGCCGCGCGCGACAGCCGCATGCCGTCGATCAGCGACGCGTGGTTCAGCGCGTCCGAGAAGATCGTCGCGCCTTTGCCGGTGAGCGCCGTCATCGCGGCGAGGTTCGCCATGTAGCCGGTGCTGAAGTACAGCGCGCGCGGCGCGTCGGAGAAGCCGCCCGAGAAGGCCGCGAGTTCGTCCTCGAGCGTCGCGTGCGCACGCGAATGGCCGCCGAGCAGGTGCGAGCCGCCGCTGCCGGAGCCGTAGCGCTGCGCGCCTTCGGCGAACGCGGCGACGAGCGCCGGATGCGCGGCGAGGCCGAGATAGTCGTTGCTCGCGAAGCCGACGATCTCGCGACCGTCGACGGTCATGCGCGCATCGCACGCGGTGTCGGCGGTGCGGCGCACGCGGCGCAGCCCTTGCGCGTCGAGCGCGGCGAGGCCGCGTTGCAGGGTATCGAGCAGAGGGTTCGTCGCTGCCTCCCGCCGGGCCGCCCCAAGGGAGGCAGCCGCCCCCTCGGGGGGCAGTGAACGAAGTGAGCGTGGGGGCTGTTGTGTCATCCGGCGATCTCCGCGAGCGTTGCATCGAGCGTGTCGCGCGTGCTTTGCGCGAGCCACGCGATGTCGTCGTCGCTCATCACGTACGGCGGCATCAGGTACACGGTCGTGCCGATCGGGCGCAGCAGCAGCTCGCGTTCCAGCGCGCGCTCGAAGAAGCGGCGCGAGAAGCCGCGCGCCGCGTCGCCGTCGAGCGCGACGTCGAACGCGAACAGCGTGCCGCGCTCGCGCAGGTGCCGTACCTGCGGGTGCGCATCGAGCGGCGCGAGCGCCCCGCGCATCGTCGTCGACTTGCGGGCATTGGCCGCGAGCACGTCGTCGCGCTCGAACAGGTCGAGCGTCGCGACCGCCGCGCGGCACGCGAGCGGGTTGCCGGTGTACGAATGCGAGTGCAGGAAGCCGCGCGTCGTGTCGTCGTCGTAGAACGCGGCGAACACGTCGTCGCGCGTGAGCACGAGCGACAGCGGCAGGTAGCCGCCGCTGATGCCTTTCGACAGGCACAGGAAATCGGGCCACACGCCGGCCTGCTCGCACGCGAAGAAAGTGCCGGTGCGGCCGCAGCCGACCGCGATCTCGTCGGCGATCAGGTGCACGCCGAATTCGTCGCACAGCGTGCGCAGCCCGCGGACGTACGACGGATCGTGCATTGCCATGCCGGCCGCGCACTGCACGAGCGGCTCGACGATCAGCGCGGCGATCCGGTCGCCGCGCTCGACGAACAGGCGCCGCACGTCCGCGAGCGCGCGGCCCGCGACGTCGGCGGCCGTTTCGCCCGGCAGTGCGCCGCGTGCGTCGGGTGACGCGACGACGTGCGCATGGCGGATCAGCGGGTCATACGCGTCCTTGAACAGCGCGACGTCGGTCACGCCGAGCGCACCGATCGTCTCGCCGTGATAGCTGTTGGCGACGCAGACGAATTCCTGCTTGTTCGCGCGGCCGCGGTTGCGCCACGCGTGGAAGCTCATCTTCAGCGCGATCTCGACCGCCGACGCACCGTCCGACGCGAAGAACGCATGGCCGAGCGTGCGCGCTGTGAGCGCGTGCAGCCGCTCCGCGAGCTCGATGGCCGGCTCGTGCGTGCAGCCGGCGAGCATCGCGTGCTCGAGCGTGTCGAGCTGGTCCTTCAGTGCCGCATTGATGTCCGGGTTCGCATGGCCGAACAGGTTGACCCACCACGAGCTGATCGCATCGAAGTAGCGGCGGCCGTCACGGTCGTACAACCACAGGCCCGCGCCACGTGCGACGGGGATGAGCGGCAGGCGCTCGTGATGCTTCATCTGGGTGCAGGGATGCCAGACCGCGCGCAGGCTGCGCGCGACCCAGTCGTCGGTGGCTGGCGTACTCAAGGCGGCTCCGGGGATAAAACGGCCGCGCGGCATCGACGGGATGCCGCGCGGCGGGACACGAATCGCGCTGAGATTAGCGTGTTCCGCGACCCGTTGCACTACCGGTTACAAACACCGCAAAGCCTTGCTGGGCGGGAGTTCGGCGCAGATCGGAGCGGCTCGGGACGGTACGGTTCAGATGTCCCGAAATGACCGCAGATGACGACGTTCGAGTGAGGCCCCCCAACCGAAAAAAATCGTGAGCCGGGCGGGGCGTGACGGCGCAGAAATATGGGGAATGATGAAATGGGCGGTTTGTGGCGACACGGGGAGATCGAATGATCCAGCGTCGCGCGTTGCCCGATCGACGGGGACCATGCATGGCACGGCGCCGAGACGGACGCCGATGGAGGGTGAGATCAGGGCAACGCTTTACGCAACGTCGGGTGGGATACGTCATCGATGTGGCGGAACGCCGGCGCGATCTTGTCGATTTCCTTGCCGGGCACGCCGCGCTCCTCGAAACACGTCTTCCACTCGCGGGTCGGTTGCCAGACTTCCGCAATCGCGAGTCCGGCATCCGTTTTCGAAAGACCGAACGCATCCCGGGCGTCGAACGCGTTGTCCAGCGTCGCGAGCCGGCCTTGCGGCCCGATGCCAAGGTGCAGATAGCGCTCATGCGCGCTACTCGGCCGGGGCAGGACATCGTACAGCGGGCTGAGGCGCCAGCCGGGCAGGCGGGGGTCGTGGATGAATCCGTGGTTGCGCAGGTGGTCGTCGTCGTTGCTCACGAGGATGTTGAAGACCATCCGCTTGAACAGTTCCCGGTTGTCGGCGCGAATGGTATCGATGTGTCCATGCTGCCGGATCGCGTGCGCGACGTCCTGGTAACTTTTCGCCATCGATTCCATTTCGGCACAGCCGACCAGGGTCAACGCACTGGCGAAGGGGAGTCTTCGCTCGGTCGTTCCGGCGCGAGGGGGCAGGTATAACGCGTCGTCGCCGCGAAGAGTGTCGAATTCGGGGTGGGTCCAGTACCGATCGAATCGGCGGATCAACATGACCTGACGGGTTCCCACGTCGACGATGCGGGTGGGCGGCACCCGAATGCCGCACCGTGCCGCCAGACGAAGCGTGGCTTCTTCGATGACCGTCAGGTTCAACCGATCGCTGAGACTCGGGAATTTGGCCAGCCACAACACGCCGTCTTCATCTCGCACCGTCGCCTTCGGGCGAGCACCGCCGAGGCCGCTCCCTTGTACGAAGATGGCCTCGAGTTCGGCGGGCACGGTCTCGCCTTCCTCGATGCGCGCCGCCGAATCGACCAGGTATTCGAGGTTGAGCAGGCCATTGCCCGCCTGCGGGCCGGGGGGCGTGTCCAGGCTTTCCCGAACATCGAGTGCGCCGATCCGCTGACTGCCGGCGTGCAGGAGATAGGTGGACTCGGGCAGCGCGTTGGCTTTGGCCCTGAGCTTGGCTTCGATGACACGTCGCCCCCATGCATCGGGCGCGGCATCGCGAATACCGCCGAACTGCGTCAATCCGCCCGCCGGAAAGTTCATCTTGCCGCGTATCTCGTCCTTTCTTGCGAGGCTCAGGCTGACCGGGTCGACTTCGATGGCGTTGGGCCGGCCGAGATAGCGCAAGCCGTATGCGAAGCTCGACGCCTGCAGGCTCACGCCCTCTTCGGTCATTTCGAGCAGGCCGGCGGGTGCCCAGTCATCGTCGAGATAGGCAAACACCGCGAGTCTTTTGACGACGGCAGCCATCAGAAGTCCAGATCCTTGAGTTCGTTGTCGGTGAGCGAGCGCACACGCCGGCCGCGTTCGCGGGCCGCTTGAGCCTTGAGCGACGGGTCCGTTCCGGAGAGCAGTTCCAGCAGGGTCGTTCCTGGCGCAATCGCGTCGAGATACCGAAGCCACTGGCCGAGGGCGACGCCAGGATCGCCTTTCTCGATACGATAGGCGGTATTGCGCGAGAGCCCGGCGCGGGTGGCCGCCTCGTTTTGCTGAATGCGTCGCGAAACGCGCAGACGGGCGAGCGCTTCGCCAACGCGGGCGGCTTCCGCGAGAACGGTTGGGCTGGCGGCAGCGGCTTGATTGACCTTCATGTTCGTAAAATCGATCGTTATGTCGATAGGGATCGAAATAACGATCATGATAGATCATGACTACGCGAATTCAAGCTGGATGCTCGTAAAAACGAGCGTTCCACGGATTGCGCTCGATTTTACGAGCACGAGCGAGGCGTGAAGTGAGGCGCTGCAATGGCCTCGGTGTGATGGGCGAGGGGAGGAAATGACGCGCTTGGATCAGCGCGAAGCCAACGCCGGCGTGCCGGTGTCGCGTGCGTTGCCGTCGTCGTTGCCGGCCGTCTGCGTCGCGTCGTTCCACACGACTCGGTCGTTGACCGCATACAGCCGGCACGAACCTGCGCCCTGCTTCGAGCAGTTGTCGAGCGCGAGCGCCATCGGATCGTCGCCGCCTTCGGCCCACGACCACGCGCCTTCCGACGACACCGCGAACGCGCGGCTCGGATGCTGGTTCAGGAAACGGCGGTAGCCTTCTCGGCCGGCTTCGTCGACATACGGCACCGCGTTGACCGAGTCGATCGACGCATAGCCGCTCGCCTTCGGCTCGTGCGGGCTCGCGACCGCGTAGCGCACCGACGTCGGCAAATTCAGCTGCGCGAGGAACGCGTTGACGGCCGGCCACCACACGGGCACGCCGTCGCGATCGACGATCAGCCGGTGCGCGTCGTCCTTGTAGCGGCCGAAATCGATGAACTGGGCCTGCGTGCCGTGCGAAACGTACGCGTCGTGCATTTGCGCGACGAGCCCGGGTGTCCACACCGAGTCATTGTCGCCGTACAGCCACAGCGACCGCACGGCCGTGTGCGCACCGTACTGGTCGAACGCGTCGACGAGGTTTTTCTGCCAGCCGTCGCAGAGGTCCTGGCGCAGCCCGCCGGAGAAGTTGATGATGCCGCGCACGCCCGGTGCGGCTTCGGTGCCGTACGCGACCGATACGAGGCCGCCGTGCGACGTGCCGGCGACGACGATGCGCGACGCATCGACGTACGACTGGTGCGACATGTAGCGCACCGTCGCGTCGACGTCGGCTGCCTGCGCGAGGCCGTTCTTGCCGACGTTGCAGCCTTCCTGCTGGTACGTGCCGTCCGAGCCCGCGAAGCCCTGGCGGTTCGGCGCGATCACCGCATAGCCGCGGCGCACGAATTCGCGCGCGAACGCGAGCGGCCGGCTGCGCGGCTGCTGATGGAGATCGCCGGTGTTCTTGCCGTGGTTGAAGACGACGAGCGGGAACGGGCCGGGCCCGTTCGGCTTGAAGAGCGTGGCCTCGAGCGTGACGGCGCCCGATGCGTCGGCCGGAATGCGGAGGATCTGTTCGTTCAGGTCGGCGGCGACCTGCGGCAGGTTCGAATCGGCGTAGTCGAAGCGTTCGGCGTGGGCGAGCGACCCGCTGGCGCCGGCACCCGTCCCCGTATTGGCGTTCGGCAGCGTACCGGCCTGAGCGGCCGACAGCGCACACGCCGCCATCCATCCCACCAATCCCTTGCTGAACGCCATTCGTAAGCCCTGCCATGCAACATGACCAATTCGAGGTCATCGTAGCCGGACAAAATGGAGTTGTGCAATGCGGGAATTACCCGGCGTCTGACACAGCAACTATTTGTCAACGTTCACTGACTTCGCCGTCGACGTAGCGCCAGAAACCCTGTTCGTCGCGCTCGAAACGGCTCGTCTCGTGGAGCCGGTAAGCGCGTCCGCCCACCTTGTAGCGGGCCACGAACTCGACCTCCGCGTGGCGCTCGTCGAGCGGCGCATGGCGTTTGACCGCGAGGCCGAGCCAGCGCGGCGCGTCGGGCGCTTCGGGGTCGGTGTCGAGATCGGGCGGGCAGGTGCGTGCGGCCCAGGTCGCGCGCAGGTAGTCGGTCGCGCCGAGCACGTAGGCGCTGTACCGCGAGCGCATCAACTCGAGCGCGGTCGGCGCGGCTTCGCCGCCGTCGATGAAGCGGCCGCAGCAGGCCGCATAGCGGGGCGCCGGCGCTTTGCCGGCGGGAGCGGGGGACGCGCCGCCGCACGGGCACGCGTCAGGTCGGGTCAAAATCATGCGAAACAGGAATTAACGACGCAAAGTTGTCGGCTGCCTACCCGCTCACCAGCTCAGCTCGATACCGTCGTACTGGAAGAAACGGCCGTTTGCCTGCGACACGTCCGCGCCGGATTCGGCGATCACGCGGCGCATGCCGGCCACGCTGGTTTCCGGGTCGATCGCGGCCTGCGCGCCGCCCATGTCGGTGCGCACCCAGCCGGGATGGAGCGAAATGCACGCGGCGTGGCGCGTCTGCAGCGACGCGATGCGCAGCGCGTCGTTCAGTGCGGCCTTGCTCGCGCGGTACAGCCAGCCGGTCGTGCCGGTCGCCTCGGCGATGCTGCCCATCCGGCTCGACACGACGGCCAGCACGCCGCGCGCGTCCTCGACGAGCGGCAGCACGATCGGCAGCAACTGCATCGGCCCGCGCACGTTCGTATGCATCACCGCGTCGAAATCCTCGGCGGTGACGGTCTCGACCCCCTCGGTGCGCGGCCCGTACACCCCCGACACCAGCACGGCCGCATCGAGCCGCTCGCCGTCGAGCTTCCAGCCGAGCGCCGCGATCTGCTCGGGCTGCGTGATGTCGAGCGCATGGGCCTGCGCGCCGAGCGCGCGCAGCGCGTCGAGCGACGCGTCGTCGCGCGCGGTGGCGATCACGTTCCAGCCGTCGCGCCGGTATTGGCGGACGAATTCGCGGCCGAGGCCGCGCGATGCACCGACGATCAATGCGGTTTTCATGCCCGTCGCTCCTTTGCTTGGCGCCGCCGTGGCGGCAGTGCCGGGGTCAGATCCGTTCGATGGGTGGCGCAGCGGCACGCCAGCGTAGCGATCCGCTGCGCAGGCTAGCGCGTTACTTTGCGTCGTCGCACGGCTTCAGCGTGGCGGCGACCGCCTGCGCGACGCCTTCGAGCCGTGCGGCGTCCGCCGCGATCATGTCGTTGTCCGGTGCATGCTCGCCGCCGGCGACGAGCGCGGCCACGCAGCGCTTGTAGGTCTCGTCGAGCGCGTCGAAGCTCGACACGGCCATCCCGAGGTTGCGCATCCGGCCGTCATGCACGCCGTACACGAGCCCGTGCACGGTGAGCGACTGGCCGCGCGCCCACGCGTCGTTGACGATCGTCGTGCGGCACACGTTGACGACCTGCTCGATCGCGTTCAGCTCGATCAGGCGGCGATAGCGCGCTTCGCCCACCGGCCATGCGTCGAGCAGCGCCGTGTGGCGTTCGCGCACGTCCTGCACGTGATGCAGCCAGTTGTCGGCGAGGCCGACGCGGCGGTTGAGCAGGGCGGCGTTCACGCCCGAGCAGCCGTAGTGGCCGACCACCATGATGTGCTTCACGCGCAGGATGTCGACCGCGAACTGGATCACCGACAGGCAGTTCAGGTCGCTGTGCACGACCACGTTCGCGATATTGCGGTGGACGAACACTTCGCCCGGCGGCAGGCCGATGATCTCGTTCGCGGGCACGCGCGAATCCGAGCAGCCGATCCACAGATATTCCGGCGCCTGCTGGTGGGCGAGACGCGCGAAGAACTGCGGGTCGTCCTCGAGCTTGTGCTTGACCCAGGCGTCGTTGTTGTCGAACAGGTGTGAAAGCGGATTGTCTTGGGGGTTCATCGGTGTGGATTCCGTTGACGGAAATCGGGTCGCAATCGGTGCGGTCTAGCGGGCGTCAGGCGGCGCGCTGCGCGTCGCCGGCGCCCTCGTTCTGGTCAGTCGCGCCGAAGCGCGCGGGGTAGCGCACGCAAAAGCGCAGCGCGGTGTCGTACGGATAAAAGTCGGGCAATTCGCCCTGGATCAGCTTGTCCTTGCTGGCCTGCCACAGCGCGGGATCGAAAAAGTCCGCGTGATGCTTCATGAAGACGTCGCGCACGCGCGGGTCGCCGAGCAGGAACGGCCCGTAGGTCTCCGGAAAGATGTCGTGCGGGCCGACGGTATACCACGGTTCGCCGGACAGCTCGTCTTCCTCGTTGCGCGGCGCCGGCACGCGGCGCACGTTGCAGTCGGTCAGGTACTCGATCTCGTCGTAGTCGTAGAACACCACGCGGCCGTGGCGCGTGACGCCGAAGTTCTTGTACAGCATGTCGCCGGGGAAGATGTTCGCCTTCATCAGCTCCTTCACCGCGTTGCCGTACTCCTTCACGCCGTGCTCGACGTCGGCATCGGAGCCGTTCTGCAGGTACAGGTTGAGCGGCGTCATCCGGCGCTCGATGTACAGGTGCTCGATCACGAGATTGCCGTCCTCGTATTCGAGCAGCGACGGCACTTCCTTCTCCAGCTCGCGCACGAGCGCGTGGTCGAGCCGCGCGAGCGGCAGCGCGACGCTCGAGTACTCGAGCGTGTCGGCCATCCGCCCGAGGCGGTCGTGGCGCTTCACGAGCTGGTACTTCTCCATGATCTGCGCGCGCGTCGTTTCCTTCGGCGGCGGGAACTGATCCTTGATGATCTTGAACACGTACGGGAACGACGGCAGCGTGAACACGAGCATCACGAGGCCCTTGATCCCGGGCGCGATGATGAAGCGGTCGCTCGAATGCGACAGGTGGTGCAGCAGGTCGCGATAGAACAGGTTCTTGCCCTGCTTCTGCAGGCCGACCGACGTGTAGATCTCCGCCTTCGGCTTGCCGGGCATGATCGTGCACAGGAAGTCGACGTACGCTGACGGCACGCCCATGTCGACGAGGAAATACGAGTGCGAGAAGCCGAAGATGATCATCAGCTGGTCGCGGCGCAGCAGCACGGTGTCGAGCGACAGCACGCCCGGACGCACGTGGCGGATCGGCACCGCGAACGGCAGCACGCGGTCGGCGTTGATGATGCGGCCGACGATGTACGCGCTCTTGTTGCGGAAGAACAGCGACGACAGCACGTGGATCTGGAAATTCGGCGCTTCGTCGAAGTGGCCGAATTCGTCGTGGATCGCCTGCATCACGCACGCGATGTCGCGCGGAAGATCGTCGAACGCCGGCTCGAGCTGGAAGTTCGTGACGATCCGCTCGAGCGTGGTCGCGAGCCCGTCGGTGCCCGGATAGTACGCGCGGTAGGTCGGCTTCGCGGCCGGCTCGTCGTTCTCCAGATACTCGGTCGAGATCGCCGGGCGCACGAAGATGAAATCGTTGCTGAAGTACGAGCGGTGCAGGATCTTGCAGCACACCGAATTGAAGAAGGTCTCCGCGCACTCGGGCTGGCGGTGCGACGTGAGCAGGCCGATGTAGTGCAGCTTGATCTGCTGCCACACTTCGTCGTCGATGTTCTCCGCGTCGTATTCGTCTTCCAGCACCTCGACGCATTCCTTCACGCGATCGTCGTACGACGTGATCCGCTCGCGCGCGAGCCGCTGCAGCCCGTGCCAGTCGCCCTGCTCGTACAGCGTCTTCGCCTCGACGGCCGCGTCGCGGAAGATCCGGTAGTGGCGGTCGAAGTTCTCGAGCATCGTCTGCGCGACGTCGAAACCGATCTGCGAGGACAGCAGTTTGGGGAAGTGATTCATCGCGTGCAGGCTCGTTCGGGAGGGGCTGTAAGCACTCGCCATTTTAGCGCCCAAGCGGGCGGTTCAAGGGCTTTGCGGCAAGGCGCGGCCGGCCGGCAAGCGGCGGGTTGCCCGCCGTTGGGTGCCGTTCGGTGCATCTTCGCGTAAAGATACGGGTACGGAACCGATTCTGGCACGAACTTTTTTTGACGGGCAGCAAGCCGCCGGGCACGCGTTCCTCGGGACGGCGATAGAATCGGCGGAACGCCCGCCGCGGCCTGCCGCCGGCGCGCAATCGCACCGATAACGACGAGACGCCCCACCGATGAACGCACTGGAACACCAACTCGACTATCCCTTCGCCGACACGCTGCCCGCCGCGGGCGACACGTTCGAGGTCGCGCCCGGCGTGCGCTGGCTGCGCATGCCGCTGCCGTTCTCGCTCGATCACATCAACCTCTGGCTGCTGCGCGACGAGATCGACGGGCAGGCCGGCTGGACGATCGTCGATTGCGGGATCGCGTCGGATGCGATCCGCACGCACTGGGAGCAGATCTTCGACACGCATCTCGACGGCCTGCCCGTGCTGCGCGTGCTCGTCACGCACTGCCACCCCGATCACTTCGGCCTCGCGAACTGGCTGTGCGAAGGCGGCGACAAGGGCCGCTGGAACGTGCGGTTGTGGATGACGCTCGGCGAGTACATGTTCGGCTGCCTGATGGCGGCCGGCAACGGCTCGAACGCAGGCGGCGCGGCCGCCGCCGATCACTTCGCGCGCCATGGGCTCACCGATCCGGCCGCGCTCGACAAGCTGCGCAACCGCCGCAACTACTACTCGGATCTCGTGCCGGCCGTGCCGCCGCGCTACCGGCGCCTGCGCGAAGGCGACGCGGTGACGATCGGCGCGCGCACGTGGCGCGTCGTGACCGGCTTCGGCCATTCGCCTGAACATTGCGCGCTGCACAGCGAAGCGGACGGCGTGCTGATCTCCGGCGACATGGTGCTGCCGCGCATCTCGACGAACGTGTCCGTGTTCGACCTCGAACCGGAAGCGAATCCGCTCGCGCTGTACCTGCAGTCGCTCGGCCGCTACGAGACGATGGCGCCCGATACGCTGGTGCTGCCGTCGCACGGCAAGCCGTTCCGCGGCGTGCGCACGCGCATCACGCAACTGCGCGAACACCACGACGCGCGCCTGGCTGAAGTGCGCGTCGCCTGCGCGGAACAGCCGATGAGCGCGGCCGACATCGTGCCGATCATGTTCCGCCGCCGCGAACTCGACATCCACCAGATGACGTTCGCGCTCGGCGAGGCGCTCGCGCACCTGAACCTGCTGTGGCTCGCGGGTGAGCTCGTGCGCGAGCAGGGCGACGACGGTGTGCTGCGGTTCCGCACCGCCGGCTGACACAGTTTCGTTCTCCTCAAGCGACGGGTTCGTAGCGCCACCCGTCGCGATGCCATTGCATCGTGTGCGTCGGGTCGAGCGCCGCGAGAAACGCGGGGTCGTGCGACGCGACCACGATCGCGCCGGGGAAGCCTGCCAGCGCGGTTTCGATCGCCCGCACCGATTCGAGGTCGAGGTGATTGGTCGGCTCGTCGAGCAGCAGCAATTGCGCGGGCGTGCCGCGCCACAACGCGCACGCGAGCGCGGCTTTCAGCCGTTCGCCGCCGCTCAGCTGCCGCGCCGGCTGCGTTGCGCGTACCGCGTCGAGCTGCAACAGCGCGAGCCGACTGCGCAGGTCACCTTCGGCGAGCGGCGTATCGAGCAGCCCCAGTTGCTCGACGATCGAGCGATCGGGATCGAGCAGCGCGAGTCGCTGGTCGAGATACGCGGCGCTCACGTGTGTCGTGCACGCGCCTGAGCGCGGCGAAAGCTCGCCCGCGAGCATGCGTAGCAACGTCGATTTGCCGCAGCCGTTCGGGCCCGTCAATGCAATGCGCACCGGGCCGCTGGCCGACCATGTGATCGCGTCGGCATCGCCGGCGATGCGCCACGGCAGTCGTGCGCGTTCGAACCTGAACAGCTGACGGCGTGCGCTGACCTCGGTGCCCGGCAGCGACACAAGCACGGGCGCATCGGCTTCGACGCGAGCGGCCGCTTCCTGCACGCGTTCGTCGACCGTCGCCTTCGATTCGTTCTGGTGGCGCCGCACCGAGCCCATGATGCTGCGCGCCGCACCCTTGCGACTCTGTTTTGCTCCCGACGACAGGTTGGCCGTCTTCGCGTCGCGCAGCGACGCGGCCGCGTGACGCTGAATCGTGTCGTGTTCCTGTTCGAGCCTGCGCCTGACGCGTCCGCGTTCGGCACGCGCGTTGTCGAGCGCGGACTGCGCGGCATCCTGTTCCGCGTCGCGCTGCGCACGATAGAGCGCGTAGTTGCCGCCGTACGCGCGCACGCCTTGTGGCGTCAGTTCGACGATGCGCTGCACGTCGGCGAGCAGCGCACGGTCGTGGCTCACGATGACGAGGCCCCCGCGCCAGCCGTCGAGCGCCGCGCGCAGCCACGCGCGGCCCGACGCGTCGAGATGGTTGGTCGGTTCGTCGAGCACGAGCAGGCCCGCGTCGGAGAGCAGCGCGCCGATCAGCGCGACGCGCGCGAGCTGCCCGCCGCTCAGTGCCTGCGCGGGCGTGTCGGGTTGCACGTCGTGCAGGCCGGCTGCGTCGAGCGCGGTGCGCAGCCGCTCCGCGAGATCCCAGCGATCGCCGATCAGGTCGAAGTCGTGCGGTTCCGCGCGGCCGTCGGCGAGACGCGCGAGCGCGCCGAGCGGTGCATCGAGCGCGGCGATCTGCGCGACGGTTCGCGGGCCGGCCGATACGCCACCGTAGTCGTGCTGCTGCGCGACGTAGACGACTGGCGTGTGCCGCTCGATCGTCCCCGAACTCGGTGCGCAGCGGCCCGCGATCAATTGCGCGAGCTGGCTCTTGCCGATGCCGTTGCGGCCGACGATGCCGGTCGGCGTGCGATCGATGGAAAGGTCGAGCGAATCGAACAGCGTGAAGCCGTCGTCGAAGCGGAAGGAAACGTGATGAAGCGCGACGAGCGCGCCGGTGGGCGTGGCTGCAGCCATAAGCACCTCCAAAAATGCGTGAAGACCTTCGCGCGCGGCGTGCGTGGCACGGCGGCGAAAACATTTTGGGAAGGCTTAGTTGTTCACTTTGGCTGGCGTCCGGTATGAGGAATAGGCGCGCAGTGTAGCGCGCGCGGCGCGCGGGCCGCAAGCGACGGCCCGACGCACCGTCGCTTGCGCGCCACGCGGGAGGATCGCGTTACTGCACGGCGACGGTTGTGAAGTTCTGCCGTCCGAACGGACTCACGTGATAGCCGCTCACGTTCGTGCGCGTGAGCGCGGCCGCGGTCGGGTAGCCGAGCGGAATCCACAGCGCCTGGTCGTGGATGATCTTCTGCGCGGCTTCATACAGCTTCGCGCGCTTGGCCTGGTCGGCGGTCGACTTGCCGTCGGCGATCAGCTTGTCGAGCTGCGAGTCGCAGAAGCGCGCGAAGTTGATGCCCGACTTCACCGCATTGCAGCTGAACAGCGGCGACAGGTAGTTGTCCGGATCGCCGTTGTCGCCGGCCCAGCCCATGAACAGCATGTCATGCTGGCCGAGCTTCGCCTGCTTGATCAGCTCGCCCCATTCGATCACCTTGACCTCGGCCTTCACGCCGATCTTCGCGAGGTCGGCCTGCAGCAGCTCCGCACCGACCTTCGGATTCGGGTTCAGCACGCTGCCGGTCGGACGCGTCCAGATCGTCGTCGAGAAGCCGTTCGGGAAGCCGGCCTGCGCGAGCAGCTGCTTCGCCTTCGCCGGATCGTACGCATACGGCGCGACGTCCTTTGCGTAGCTCCACGTGTTCGGCGGATACGGATTGTTCGCGGCCGTCGCGGTGTTGTCGAACACGACCTTCAGGTAGGTCGCGCGGTCGAACGCGAGGTTCAGCGCTTCGCGCACCTTGTCGTTGTCGAGCGGCTTCTTCTGCGTGTTCAGCGCGACGAACGCGGTCATGAACGCAGGCGTCTGCACGACCTTCAGCGCGCTTTCGCCCTTCGCGGCGAGCACGTCCTGCGGCTTCGGCGACAGCGCGATCTGGCATTCGCCGGCCTTCACCTTCTGCAGCCGCACCGACGGATCGGGCGTGATCGCATAGATCAGCCGGTCGACCTTCGGCTTCGTGCCCCAGTAGGTTGGGTTCACGTCGTAGCGGATCAGCGCGTCCTTCGTGTAGCTCTTTAGCACGAACGGGCCGGTGCCGACCGGCTTCGCGTTCAGGTCCGCCTGCTTGCCGGCCTTCAGCAGCTGGTCCGCGTATTCGGCCGAGTAGATCGACGCGAAGCCCATCGTCAGGATCGGCACGAACGTCGCGTTCGGCTCGTTCAGCACGAACTTCACGGTGCTGTCGTCGATCTTCGTGACCGACTTCACGAGCTTCACGAGGCCCATCGACTGCGCGTGCGGGAAGCCGCTCGCGCCGGCCACCTTGTGCCACGGATTCGCGTCGTCGAGCATCCGCGAGAACGTGAACACGACGTCGTCCGCGTCGAGCGCGTGGGTCGGCTTGAAATACTCGGTGGTCTGGAACGCGACGTTCGGGCGCAGATGGAACGTGTACGTGAGGCCGTCGGCGCTCGCGTCCCATTTGTCGGCGAGCGCGGGCACGACTTTCTTCGCGGCTTCGTCGTACGACACGAGCGTGTTGAAGATCACGTCGGCCGACGCGTTGGTCGTGACGAGCGAGTTGTACTGCACGACGTCGAAGCCGTCCGGGCTCGATTCCGTACAGACGGTGAGCGGCTTGGCGGCGGCGAGGCCGGGGGCGGCGAGGGCGGCGGCGAGCGTGGCCGCGGCGAACAGCTTGACCTGCATAGGATCTCCCACGTGGCTTGTGTTTTTTGCTGGGTGACGGGATGCGGGCGCGGCCCGGAAGCGGACAGGGCCGGCGCGGCTGGCGAATAGCATACCGTCAAAGCGCGCGGCGCGTGAAAAAAGGCGCCTGAACGCGGCGAATTGGCCGAAAAACGGCTGCGTTCGCGACGGAACGGGTGTTGGGGCGGCAGTGGGGCGGAGGAGGCGGCGGGCGGCGGAACGCTGGCACCGGGGATGCAGGACAGCGGCGCGTCGGGGATGGCGCGGGCGCGGTGTGGGCGTGTCGCGGATCGAATCGTCGAAACGGCCAGGCGGCGGTGCGGAGAAGCGGAGAAGCGGAGAAGTGGAGAAGCGGAGAAGCGGAGAAGCGGAGAAGCGGAGAAGCGGAGAAGCGGAGAAGCGGAGAAGCGGAGAAGCGGAGAAGCGGAGAAGCGGAGAAGCGGAGAAGCGGAGAAGCGGCCCGCGCAGCTTCACGCGGGCCGAGCGCTCACCGGAGCGTCAGTGCGCGCCCGCCTTCGGCTTGCGCGGCGCCTTCTCGAAAAGGCGGTCGTACAGCCAGCGCGGCAACACATGCAGCACTTTCGCGACGACGCCCATCTGCCACGGAATCACGCGGAACGCGTGTTGCCGCGCGATCGCCTGGGCCGCACGCGCGGCGAAGCGGTCGGCGTCCATCAGGAACGGCATCCGGTACGGGTTGTGCGCGGTCATCGGCGTGCGGATGTAGCCGGGCGCGATCGTCACGACGCCGACGCCGGCCGGCCGCAACTCGACGCGCAGCGCTTCGAGATACTTGATCGCGGCCGATTTCGACGCGCTGTACGCGCCGGAGCCGGGCAGCCCGCGCACGCCGGCAACGCTCGCGACACCGACCAGCGTGCCGTGGCGCGTGGCCGTCATCGGGCCGACGAACGGCTCGAACGTCGCGACCATCCCGTAGTAATTGATGTCCATCACGTCGCGGAACGCCGCGAGATCGCCCTGGCCCGTGACGGCGCCCTGGCTGATGCCGGCGTTCGCGATCACGACGTCGGGGCAGCCGTGCGTCGCGATGAACGACGCGGCGGCCGTCGCGAGCGCATCGGCGTCGCGTACGTCGGCGGAATAGACGGAGATGGACAGCTTCGGGAAGCGCCGCGCGAACGCATCGAGGGCATCGGTGCGGCGCGCGACGAGTGCGAGCGTGGCGCCCTGGCGGGCGTATTCCTCGGCCATCGCGAGGCCGAGGCCGCTCGATGCGCCGGTGATGAAGACCTTCAGCGGAGTAGTCATGCCGGCGCGCGGGCGGGGATCAGAGCTTCTTGTCCTGAACCTGCTTCACGAGGAAGTCGAGCACCTGGGCGGTACCCGGGATGCTGTTCGTGTAAGCGGGGCCCGTCTTGTACTTGCCCTGGACGACGACCGTCGGCACGCCGTCGATCGCGTAGTCCTTCAGCAGCTTGGCCGACTGGTTCACTTCGCCCTGCACGCTGAACGAGTTGTACGCGTCCGTGAACTGCTTCTTGTCGACGCCCTGCGTGGCCAGGAAGTCGGCCTGCGCCTGCGGCGTCAGCAGGTAGTTCTTCTGCTTGTGGATCGCGTTGAAGATCGCCGGCGTGACCTTCTCGGAGATGCCGAGCGCGGACACCGCATAGAACAGCTTCGAGTGCGGGACGAAATCGTCACGGAATGCGACGGGGACGCGCTTGAAGTCGATGTTGTTGCCTTGTTTCTTCACCCAGGCTTCGATCGTCGGCTCGAATTCGTAGCAGTGCGGGCAGCCGTACCAGAAGAATTCGATCACCTCGACCTTGCCGGCCGGTGCGGACACCGGCTGCGGCGACTTCATCACCTCGAAGTCCTTGCCGGAGACCGGTGCGGCGGGCGAAGCCTGCGCGAGGCCGGCGGCCAGGCCCAGGGACAGAAGGAGCGTGCTAAGCAGTTTTTTCATGTTGTGAACGTCGAATCAGTTGCTCGGGTTACGAAACGTAACGGGTTCTGAGTGGGCTCGGCCGGTTGCTTACTGCTTTGTGAAGCGAATCACCGCCGTGTCGACACCTGCATCGGACAGGCGCTGGCGAGCCGAGTTCATATCCTCGAATTTCGAGAATGGGCCGACACGCACGCGGAAATACGTCACGCCGCTGACATCGCGCTTCGACACCTTCGACTCGAAGCCCTGGAAGCCGAGGCGCGCGCGCTGCTGCTCGGCGTCGCCTTCCGTCTTGTACGCGCCCACCTGCAGGAAGTAGCCGGTATTCGCGTCGTTCGCGGTCGGCGGCTTTGCCGTCGCGGCGCCCGCGGCCGACGAGGTCGGCTTCGGCGTGTTCGCGGCCAGTTGCTGTTGCTGCTGCTTTTGCGCGGCCGCTTGCTGCGCCTGCTTCTGCGCGGCGAAGCGGGCGAGGTCGTCCTCGCCGCCTTGCTGCTGTTGCTGCTGCGCCTGCTGCGTCTTCTTCGGCGGCGGCGTGGTGTCGGCCGGCTTCGGCGCGACGGCCACGCCGTTGCTCGACGACGTGTTGTTCGACGCGGTCGAATTGTTCGAGCTGCCGGTGTTGTTCGAGCCGCTCGACCCGTTGGCCTGCGGCGGCACTTCGACGATTTGCGGCTCGGGCAGCAGGCCGCCCTGGGTCTGGTTCGCGGCCTGGCCGGGCGCGGTGTTCGGCGGCGCGGGCTGCGCGGCCTGCGGCACCGGCTGGCCCGGCGTCTTGCCCTGCAGCGCGCGGTTCGGATCGAACTGCTGCGGCTGGCTCGCGCCGTTGTCGGCCGGCGGCGGCGCGACCTTCGATACGAACGGCGACGGGGAACGCGTGATGTAGAGCGCCACCACCACGGCGATCGCGAGGCCGACGATCAGGCCCAGCACGATTCCAAGAAATGTCCCTCCGGCTTGTTTCGATTGCTTCGAAGTTCGGCGTGGTTGTGCCATTGCTTGAGTCACCTGCAAAAAGAATCGTGAAAAGGCTGCGACGGGCGCTCCAGCCGCAGCCATTCGCTGCCCGGTTCGGGCCGCTTGCTGCCTTACATCTTGGCGGGCGCGGACACGCCGAGCACCGCCAGGCCGTTCTCGAGCACCTGCCGGGTTGCGGCGAGGAGTGCGGCGCGCGCATTGCGCGGCGCTTCGTCGTCGACCAGCACGCGCTCCGCATTGTAGAACGAGTGGAATTCGCCAGCGAGGTCGCGCAGGTAGAACGCAACGGCGTGCGGTGCCAGTTCGTTGGCCGCGTGCGTGAGCATGTCCGGGTACTCGGCCAGCTTCTGCATCAGCGACGCCGCTTGCGTGCTCGTCAGCTGCGACAGGTCGGCGCCCGGCAGCTGTGCGACGTCGACGTTGTAGCGCGACTTCAGCTCGTTGAGCACCGAGCAGATCCGCGCATGCGCGTACTGGACGTAATAGACCGGGTTTTCGTCGTTCTGTTTCAGCGCGAGGTCGATGTCGAACACGAACTCGGTATCGGCCTTGCGCGAGATCAGGAAGAACCGCACCGCGTCGCGGCCGCGCGTGATCGTCGCTTCGTCGATCAGGTCGGGCGCCGCTTCCTGGCCCGCCGCCGCGCCACCCGACCATTCGATCAGGTCGCGCACCGTCACGTAGCTGCCCGCGCGCTTCGAGATCTTCACTTCCTGGCCGTCGCGCATCACGGTGACCATCTTGTGCAGCACGTAGTCGGGGTAGCCCTTCGGGATCCCGATGTGCAGGCCCTGCAGGCCGGCGCGCACGCGCGCGATCGTGCCGTGGTGGTCCGAACCCTGGATGTTGATCACCTTCGTGAAGCCGCGCTCCCACTTCGTCACGTGGTACGCGACGTCCGGCACGAAGTACGTGTACGTGCCGTCCGACTTGCGCATCACGCGATCCTTGTCGTCGCCTTCGTCGGTCGTGCGCAGCCACAGCGCGCCGTCCTGCTCGTAGGTCATGCCGGCCTTGATCAGCGCGTCGACCGTCTTCTCGACACGGCCTTCGCTGTACAGCGACGACTCGAGGTAGTACTGGTCGAACTTCACGCCGAATGCCTGCAGATCCATGTCCTGCTCGCGACGCAGGTACGTGACCGCGAACTTGCGGATCGCGTCGAGGTCCTCGACGTCGCCCGTGCCCTTGACCGGTTCGCCGTCCGACGCGGCGACCGTTTCGCCGTTCAGGAAGTCGCGTGCGATGTCGGCGATGTATTCGCCGTTGTACGCGGCTTCCGGCCAGCCCGCGTCGCCCGGCTTCAGGCCGCGTGCGCGTGCCTGCGTCGAGATCGCGAGGTTGCCGATCTGCACGCCTGCGTCGTTGTAGTAGAACTCGCGGTGCACCGCGTAGCCCTGGCTCGCGATCACGTTCGCGAGCACGTCGCCGAGCGCGGCCTGGCGGCCGTGGCCGACGTGCAGCGGGCCGGTCGGGTTCGCCGACACGAATTCGAGCAGCACCTGCTTGCCTTTCTCGCGATCCGACGTGCCGAACGCGCGGCCCTGCTCGAACACGGCGGCGATCACCGCCTGCTTCGCGGCGGCCGACAGGCGCAGGTTGATGAAGCCGGGGCCGGCGATCTCGGCGGCTTCGACGAGGCCTTGCGCGCCCGGCTGGGCGGTGAGGGCGGCGACGATCTGCTCGGCGAGCTGGCGCGGGTTCGTGCCGAGCGGCTTCGCAAGCTGCATCGCGACGTTGCACGCGACATCGCCGTGCGCGGCGACCTTCGGGCGCTCCAGCGTGATGACGGGGGCGACGGACGCGGCGTCGGCGCCTTTCAGCGCGTGTGCGACCTGCTTGACGCTATCCGCGAGCAGGGCTTCGAGGGTCTGTTTGTGTGCTGGCAGCATGCTGGTAGAAGGCTTCGTTGGTGGCGGCCGGAAACGCCGGCCCGCCGGCGCGCTTTTTAAGCGCGCGTTTCAGGGATCGCAGAATTTTAACAGGTGCTAATATGCCGCTCAGGCGGCCCGCGTCCGCGAGGCCGGACGCCGGTCTGCCGGCGTTCCCCAACCGCGCCGCGCAGGCACAACAAGATGAAAAGGGAATTGTCATGATTACGTTCAAGAGCAAGGCGGCACAGGATCTCGACGTGCTGAAGGATTTCGCCGTGTATGTGCTGGGTCTCGTCGGCAAGCAGCTGGGCGAGCGCGGTGTGATTACGCACGACGAGCTGGACCACGCGATCGCCAAGCTGGAAGGCGCGGTAGCGCAGGCGAAGCAGGAACGCGCCGAGCACGCCGGCCATTTCCACGAGGACGAAGCCGACCACGCGCACCACGAAGTGCCGGCGAGCCTGGCCCAGCGCGTTGCGCCCTTCCTCACGATGCTGCGCGAAGCGAAAGCCGGCGAAGCCGACGTGCACTGGGGCTTCTGAGCCTGCTTGCCCGGCCGGTCTGAAAGGATCGAAAGGCAGAAAAAGCCCGCTTCCGAGCGGGCTTTTTATTTTGTCTGACGAAAATGCGCTGGGCGGTGGTGTGCTCGAAGCGCGTGGGGACGGCGGCTCGCCTTGACCGAAAGGTGAAATTCCTTATAATTCAACGCAAGACTATGTGAAAGCGGGTGCGAAAACATGGCGCCGCCCGAGCGATCGGGCCCCACCTGGAGTGGGTACTTCGTCGAAAGACGGAAAGAGAATCCCGCATACGACGGCTGCCGAAAGGCGGCCGTTGGTTTTTCTACGCCCGGATTTTGCGGCCCTCCAGGCTTGCGCGCAGCAACGTGCGCAACGCCACCTTCCTGGCTTCCCGCTGGCGCCTGTTCAAACCGCCATCCAGCATATAGGCCGACTGGACGCGCAGGATGAGCCGGCGTTTTCTGGCCCGGTCCCGCGAAACCTCGAAGAACACGGCATACATCCGCTGTACGCCATCCGACGAGGCTGTCTCCGCCGTCACGAAATTGGGTTGCCGTTCGTCGGCGACGACGATCCGGCGCGTCGCCAGCCCGACGATCACGTCGCGCAACAGGCGTCGCGACGCGTGGTACCGGTCCGCGCAGAGCACACGCGTCTCGCGACCATCGTCGTAGATCTCGTCGTCCGGAATGCTGTCGCGGGTGCGCGGGTCCCATTTGAAACTGCGGGTGAAGCAGTGACAGGAGAAGAGGACCAGAACCGTTACGTCGAAACCGGTTTCCAGGTCGCACGAGAACGTCAATGGACGCAAATGACTCAGGTCCCAGTTTTCGCCGCGATAGCGCGTCGGCGGGAACGGACTGGCTGCATCGATTGGCGTTTCGTTGATCCGGATCTCGAAGGTCGACATGGCAGGGCGAATTTCGGGCTAAACGGGAAGGGCTTTCCCTGCGCCTTTACCTGACGGCCAGAGCGTTTGCTGCCTGGGACGGGTAATATTGAGATTAGTTATCCTGATTGATTGGCGCGTTGTACAACGCGCCCCGTGGACGGGGCGCGTGATGGCGACGCGCGGCGGTAGCGCCGCGGTTCGATCGATCAGAGCTGCGGCGCGAGCGCGCGGCGCGCGTCGTCGAGCGACAGCGCCATGCGCTGCGCGTAGTCCTCGAGCTGATCCTGGCCGATTTTGCCGACCGAGAAATACGTGCTGTCCGGATGCGCGAGATAGAAGCCCGACACGCTCGCGGCCGGCAGCATCGCCAGCGAGTCGGTCACGCTCATGCCGATCTCGTCCGCCCGCAGCACGTCGAACATGTCGCGCTTCACGAGGTGGTCGGGGCAGGCCGGGTAGCCCGGTGCCGGGCGGATGCCCGCGTACTTTTCCGCGATCAGCGCATCGTTGTCGAGCGTCTCGCCGCTCGCGTAGCCCCACAGCTCGCGCCGCACGCGCGCGTGCATCGCTTCTGCGAAGGCTTCCGCGAAGCGGTCGGCGAGCGCCTTCAGCATGATCGCGCTGTAGTCGTCGTGGTCGGCTTCGAACTGCTTTTCCTTCGCGTCGACGCCGAGGCCGGCCGTCACCGCGAACATCCCGATGTAGTCGGCGACACCCGATTCCTTCGGCGCGATGAAGTCGGCGAGCGAGCGGTTCGGCCGCATCACGCCGTCGACCACCGGGCGCACGCTCTGCTGGCGCAGGTTGCGCCACGTGAGCAGCACTTCCGAGCGCGACTCGTCGCTATAGATCTCGATGTCGTCGTCGTTGACGGTATTCGCCGGCAGCAGCGAGATCACGCCGCTCGCGGTCAGCCAGCGGCCCTGGATCAGGCGCGCGAGCATCGATTTCGCGTCAGAGAAGACGCGCCGCGCCGATTCGCCGACGATCTCGTCGTTCAGGATCGCCGGGTACGGGCCCGCGAGATCCCAGGTCTGGAAGAACGGGCCCCAGTCGATGTACTGCGCGAGCTCGTTCAGGTCGTAGTTCTTGAACACGCGGCGGCCGATGAACTTCGGCTTCACCGGCTGGTAGCCCGCCCAGTCGACCTTGGTCTTGTTCGCGCGCGCCTCGGCGAGCGTGACCATCGGCTGTGCCTTGCGGTTCGCGTGCTGGTCGCGGATGCGTTCGTAGTCGGACTTCAGCTCGTCGAGGTACTTCGTCGCGCCTTCGTCGGACAGCAGGCTGGAGGCGACCGACACCGAGCGCGACGCGTCCGGCACGTACACCACCGGGCCTTCGTAGTGCGGCGCGATCTTCACGGCCGTGTGCACGCGCGAGGTCGTCGCGCCGCCGATCAGCAGCGGGATCTTCTTCACGCGGAAGTAGTCGTCGCGCTGCATTTCGGACGCGACGTACGCCATTTCCTCGAGGCTCGGCGTGATGAGGCCCGACAGCCCGATGATGTCCGCGCCCTCGACCTTCGCCTTCGCGAGGATCTCGTTGCACGGGACCATCACGCCCATGTTGACGACTTCGAAGTTGTTGCACTGGAGCACGACCGACACGATGTTCTTGCCGATGTCGTGCACGTCGCCCTTCACGGTCGCGATGACGATCTTGCCCTTCGCGCGCACGTCGCCGCCCGCTTCCGCGAGCAGGCGCTTTTCTTCCTCGATGAACGGGATCAGGTGCGCAACCGCCTGCTTCATCACGCGCGCCGACTTCACGACCTGCGGCAGGAACATCTTGCCCTGGCCGAACAGGTCGCCGACGATGTTCATCCCGTCCATCAGCGGCCCTTCGATCACGTTGATCGGGCGGCCGCCGGCCGCGGCGATCTTCGCGCGCACTTCTTCGGTATCCTCGACGATGAAGTTCGTGATGCCGTGCACCAGCGCATGCGAGAGCCGCTTCTCGACCGGCTGGTTGCGCCACTCGAGGTTCTCTTCCTTCTTCGCGCCGCCTGCCTTGAACTTGTCGGCGATCTCGAGCAGACGGTCGGTCGAATCGTCGCGGCGGTTCAGGATCACGTCCTCGACGCGCTCGCGCAGCTCCGGGTCGAGATCGGCGTACACGCCGAGCTGGCCCGCGTTGACGATGCCCATGTCCATCCCGGCCTGGATCGCGTGGTACAGGAACACGGTGTGGATCGCCTCGCGCACCGGGTCGTTGCCGCGGAACGAGAACGACACGTTCGACACGCCGCCGCTCACCTTTGCGTACGGCAGGTTCTGCTTGATCCAGCGGGTCGCTTCGATGAAGTCGACCGCGTAGTTGTTGTGCTCCTCGATGCCGGTCGCGACCGCGAAGATGTTCGGGTCGAAGATGATGTCTTCCGGCGGGAAGCCGACTTCGTTCACGAGGAAGTCGTACGAGCGCTTGCAGATCTCGGTCTTGCGCGCGAACGTATCGGCCTGGCCGGTTTCGTCGAACGCCATCACGACGGCCGCCGCGCCGTAGCGGCGGATCAGGTGCGCGTGGTGGCGGAACGCGTCCTCGCCTTCCTTCAGCGAGATCGAGTTCACGATCGCCTTGCCCTGCACGCACTTCAGGCCCGCCTCGATCACTTCCCACTTCGACGAGTCGATCATGATCGGCACGCGCGCGATGTCCGGCTCCGACGCGATCAGGTTCAGGAAGCGCACCATCGCCGCCTTCGAGTCGAGCATCGCCTCGTCCATGTTGATGTCGATCACCTGCGCGCCGTTCTCGACCTGCTGGCGCGCGACCGCGAGCGCCTCGTCGAACTGGCCGTTGAGGATCATGCGTGCGAACGCCTTCGAGCCGGTGACGTTGGTGCGCTCACCGACGTTGATGAAGAGCGTTCCGGGCGTGACGTTGAACGGCTCGAGGCCGGCAAGGCGCATCATGTGATCGGTCATGGCGGTGCGAATTCTGGTGATGAAGGACGGGGGGCGGTCGGGTCAGGCGTTGTCGCTGTACTGGTTCGGCCAGCGGCGCGGCTTCACGTCGGCGAGCGCCTTCGCGATCTCGGCGATGTGTTCGGGCGTCGTGCCGCAGCAGCCGCCCGCGAGGTTCACGAGCCCGGCTTGCGCGAATTCCTTCAGCAGGCCCGACGTGACGTCCGGCGTTTCGTCGAAGCCCGTCTCGGCCATCGGGTTCGGCAGGCCCGCGTTCGGGTAGCACGATACGTAGGTATCGCACAGCTTCGCGAGCTCGGCGATGTACGGGCGCATCAGCGCCGCGCCGAGCGCGCAGTTCAGGCCGAACGTGAGCGGCTTCGCATGACGCAGCGAATTCCAGAACGCCTCGACCGTCTGGCCCGACAGGATCCGGCCCGACGCATCGGTGACGGTGCCCGAGATCATGATCGGCAGGCGCTCGCCGGTGTCCTCGAACAGCTCGTCGAGCGCGAACAGCGCGGCCTTCGCGTTCAGCGTGTCGAAGATCGTCTCGACGAGGAACAGGTCGACGCCGCCGTCGAGCAGTGCCTTCGCCTGCTGGTAGTACGACGCGCGCAGTTCGTCGAACGTGACGTTGCGTGCGCCCGGATCGTTGACGTCCGGCGAGATGCTGGCCGTCTTCGGCGTCGGCCCGATCGCGCCCGCGACGAAGCGCGGTTTGTCGGGCGTCGCGTATTGCTCGGCCGCTTGGCGCGCGAGCTTCGCCGATTCGATGTTCATCTCGACGACGAGATCTTCCATCTCGTAGTCGGACTGCGCGACGGTCGTCGCGCCGAACGTGTTGGTCTCGACGATGTCCGCGCCGGCCGCGAAGTACTGGTCGTGGATCTCGCGGATGATCTGCGGCTGCGTGATCGACAGCAGCTCGTTGTTGCCCTTGATGTCGCGCGGGAAATCCTTGAAGCGCTCGCCGCGATACGCGGCTTCGTCGAGCTTGTAGCGCTGGATCATCGTGCCCATCGCGCCGTCGAGGATCAGGATGCGCGATTTGAGCAGCGCAGGCAGAGCGGCGCCGCGCGTATAGGACGCGTCGAGCGGGACGGAAGCGGCGAGAGGAGTCGCAGACATGGGCGAAAGACCGGCGAAGACGGGAAAACCGTCATTGTAGCCGGTGCGCATGGGCGCCGCCCGGCCTTGCGCCGCGCCGGCCGGGCCGCCAAATGAAAACCCCCGCCGGCGAACCGGGCGGGGGCAGGATCGGAGTGCTCGCGGCGCCGCGTCGATGCGCGGCGAATGGCCCGGCCGCACGAGGCGCCGGGCCGCGGGTCGTCAGTGCAGCACGACGGGCATCATCATCAGGCTGTCGAATTGTCCGAGGAATTCGTCGACTTCATCGAGCGACGGCTCATCCTCGATCAACTGCTTCACGTGCGCGCGGAATCGTTCGGCAAGTTCGCCGTCGATGAAGATTTCGCGCTGCGCGTTCTTGTCGACGATTTCATATCCGCCGGCATTCATCAGGTGGTGACCGGCCTGCGGCGCGAATTCGACGACGCAGTAGTTGGGGCTGTTGTAGATCATTTGCATGGCGGCACTCCTCTTCGCAGTGGCATCTGGCCTTGTTGTCCCCTAGGTGGGGCGAGCCTTGCCGGTTTCAAGGGGCTTGCGCTGCACACCCCGTTCCCGTCTGCATGGGGTGTATCGGTTAGAAGCCGATGTCTATGAAACGTTTCCCATTGTCTGCCGGTGGACTGAAATAGTTGTTAAAGAGTGTCATCGGCCATTTCACGGAAATCTGTAATCGGTCGAAATTGCCGAATCGCGTGCATGTGCGCGCGAGTTCACTGTGTGACAGGCGATGTGACAGGCGAGGGCGCGGGCGGCGCAGCCGGTTGTGCCGGCGGTTGCACGGTGGCCGGCGGCGCGGGTTGTGCCGGTTCCGCGGCGGGAGCGGTTGATGCGTCGGGCGTCGGCGCACCGGCGGGCGCATGCGTTGCGCCGCCTGCGGGTGCTTCGTCGGACGATACGCCCGGCGCCGCGAGCCGGCCATGCCACAACAGCTCGATCTGCGCGCCGTTCGGTTCGGTCTGCACGAGCCGCGCGGGCAGCCAGCCGAGCGACGGTGCGAGCCACATGTCGATGCGGCGCGTATCGCCGTCGCGCCGCGGCAGGCGCATGAAGTGCCGCGCGCCGATGATGCCGGCCTGCGTCTGCACCTGCTCGTCGCCGATCACGGTGATCGGCCAGGTCTCACCGCTGTTGTTGTCGATCACGAAGAACTGCTGCGTGACGCCCGGCTTGTACGCGGACGGATTGCCGCGCACGAGCCCCGACAGCTGCATCAGCATGCTGAAGCGGTCCTGCACGCCGTCGGGCAGCGGCGCGTTGTTCGGCGTGCGCGTGAACACGACCTGCCGACTCTCGCGGTTGAAGATCGCGATGTCCTCCGGCCGCTTGCCGCGCTTCTCGACGTAGCGCTCGGGCGCGACGCCGAACGCGTCGATGCGGCCTTCGCTGCGGTAGGTGAACGGGCCGACGAACGGCACGGGCATCGACACCGACAGGTCGTAGGTGTGCCCGTCGGTGCGCCAGTGGATCGTGCCGATCATGTTCTGCATGCCGTTGTAGAACGTGTCGTACTGCAGGTCACCGGACGGCGGCGCGTTGAACTTCACGCCGTTCGTCGCGGGGCCCGGAGTCGCGGTGCTGGCGGCGCTGGCAGCCGACGCGGCATGCTCGCCCGATGCGGCGGGCACACCACTCGCGGCGGACGCGGCGGCCGGCGGCTCGCCGTGCTCGGCCGTTTGCGTCGACGTGAGGACCGGCTCAGGCGCGGGTTTCGGTGCGGCGGCCTTCGGGGCCGCCGGCGCGGGCGCGGCCGGCGGCTCGACCGGCTTCGGCGCAGGCGGCGCGGGCTGGCGCTCGATCGGTTGCGGTTTCAGCAGCTCGATCTGAATGGGGACTTCGGCGGGCGCGGGCGGCGTGAACGCGTCGCGGTTGCGCATCAGCCAGAACGCGGCGAGCGCGTGCAGCACCAGCACGATGACGAGCGCAATGCCCACGCGCAGCCAGTGGCGGGGCAAGGCGTGACTCGGGCGGGTGTCGGCAGGCTGCATGGGCATCGGAACAGGATCGGGGCGTTCGCGTGAGCTCGGGCGCGCGGCGCGCGCCACAGGAATCGGACTGTCGAATGCGCCGCACGTTCGCGCTGCTTGACGGGCAGGTGCCGGGGGCGGTTACCGGATGCGTCAGGCGTCGCGCGCGTCGGGACTATAGCCGAGTTCGTAAGACAGTTTCTGCGCGCAGGCGCGCAGCGCGGTGTCGATCTCGCCGCCCCATGCAATGTCGAACGAGCCTTCCTGGCCGAGCGCGACGATCGCGAGCGCGAGTTCGCCGACCGCATCGAACACGGGCATGCAGAACGCGTGGATCGTCGGCAGCAGCATCCCCTCGACGCGCGCGGCCTCGTGCCGGCGCACGTCGGCGAGCACCGCGTCGACCTCGTCGAGCGTGCGCGGGCCGCCGTGGTGCGGCGAGCGGCGCGTATCGGCGAGTTCGCGCTCGAGCATCGCGGCGGTCTTGCTGCGCGGCAGGTACGCGGCGAACAGCAGCCCCGTCGCGGAGCCGAGCAGCGGCATCACGTCGCCGAGCTTCAGCGACGCCTTCGCCGGGTGGCTCGATTCCATCCAGTGCACGATCGTCGGCCCCTGGTTGCCCCACACGGCGATGCCGACCGTCTGGTCGAGCCGGTCGCGGAATTCGGTCAGCGCGATCCGCGCGAGCTTCACGCCGTCGACGCGTGCGAGTCGCGCGAGCCCCATCTGCAGCGCGAAGCCGCCGAGCTCGTAGCGGCCGGAGACGGGATCCTGCGACACCACGCCGAGCCGCGAGAAGCTGACCAGGTAACGGTGCGCCTTCGCAGGACTCATGCCCGCGCGCTGCGCGAGGTCGCGCAGCATCATCGCGCGCGGCTCGCTCGTCAGCACGTCGAGCAGGCGGAAGCCGACCTCGATCGACTGGATGCCGGAACGGACCTTCTCGCCGTGCTCGCCGGAAGCGGCGTCGTCGGTGTCGGAGTCGGCGAGATCGTCGTCGGGAAGCGGGCTGGCGGGCATGGGCGGCAGGGGCGCGAAAAGCGGCAGGAAGCGGGCTGAAAAACCGGGCCGAAAAATCGGGGCGAAAACGGCACGCACGATCGCAGCGCGCCGCAGGGATTCACCATCGTAAAATAGATTCCCTCCATCGTCACTACAACGCCAGAGTCCCCTTATGAAACTTGCTTCGCTGAAGGACGGCACGCGCGACGGCCAGCTGATCGTCGTGTCGCGCGACCTGCACACCGCGGCGATCGCCGACGCGATCGCGCCGACGCTGCAGCGCGTCCTCGACGACTGGGCGTTCTACGCGCCGCAGCTGCGCGACTTGTACGACGCACTGAACCACGGCCGCGCGCGCAATGCGTTCGCGTTCGATCCGGCCAACTGCATGGCGCCGCTGCCGCGCGCGTTCCAGTGGGCCGACGGCTCCGCGTACGTGAACCACGTCGAGCTCGTGCGCCGCGCGCGCGGCGCGGAGATGCCGCCCGAATTCTGGACCGATCCGCTGATGTACCAGGGCGGCAGCGACGATTTTCTCGGGGCCCGCGACGACGTCGTGTGCCCGTCCGAGGAATGGGGCATCGATTTCGAGGCGGAAGTCGCGGTGATCACCGGCGACGTGCGGATGAGCGCGACGCCCGACGAAGCGCTGAAGGCCGTGCGGCTCGTCACGCTTGTGAACGACGTGTCGCTGCGCAACCTGATTCCGGCCGAGCTCGCGAAGGGCTTCGGCTTCTTCCAGAGCAAGCCGGCCACCGCGTTCGCGCCGGTCGCCGTGACGCCCGACGAGCTCGGCGACGAATGGCGCGAAGGCCGCGTGCACCGGCCGATGATCGTCCACTGGAACGGCAAGAAGGTCGGCCAGCCCGATGCCGGCACCGACATGGTGTTCCACTTCGGCCAGCTGATCGCGCACGCGGCGAAGACGCGCAACCTGCGCGCCGGCTCGATCGTCGGCTCGGGCACGGTGTCGAACAAGGACGCGAAGCGCGGCTACTGCTGCATCGCCGAGAAGCGCTGCCTCGAGACGATCGAGCACGGCGCGCCGCAGACGGAATTCATGCGCTACGGCGACACCGTGCGCATCGAGATGTTCGACACGGCCGGCAAGTCGATCTTCGGCGCAATCGAGCAGTCGGTCGCGCCGCCCGACGGCGCGGCGTAAGTCACGCGGAGCACGCAGCGCTCCGCTTTCGCGAAACCCGGGCCCGGCCCGCGCGCCGGGTTTCGCCTGATGTTTGCCCGCGCGGGCTTGGCTACACTCGATTCAGGGGCGCGAGAGCCTCGAGCAAGGAGCAGCGCATGGCCGATCTCGCCGCGTACGGCGGTTACGAAGCACTGAAGGTGACGCGCCGCGACCATGGCGTGCTCGACATCGTGATGAGCGGCGAGGGCGCGAACCGCAGCGGCCTCGCGACCGCGAACGCACGCATGCATCGCGAGCTCGCCGACATCTGGCGCGACGTCGACCGCGATCCCGACACGCGCGTCGCGGTCATTCGCGGCGAAGGCAAGGGCTTCTCGGCGGGCGGCGACCTCGCGCTCGTCGAGGACATGGCGAACGACTTCGACGTGCGCGCCCGCGTGTGGCGCGAGGCGCGCGACCTCGTCTACAACGTGATCAACTGCAGCAAGCCGATCGTCTCGGCGATGCATGGCCCGGCCGTCGGCGCGGGGCTCGTCGCCGGGTTGCTCGCCGACATCTCGATCGCCGCGAAGGATGCGCGCATCATCGACGGCCACACGCGGCTCGGCGTCGCGGCCGGCGACCATGCGGCGATCGTGTGGCCGCTGCTGTGCGGGATGGCGAAGGCGAAGTACTACCTGATGCTGTGCGAGCCGGTGAGCGGCGAGGAGGCCGAGCGGATCGGACTGGTCTCGCTCGCGGTCGAGCCGGCCGACCTGCTGCCGAAGGCCTACGAAGTGGCCGAGCGGCTCGCGCACGGTTCGCAGTCGGCGATCCGCTGGACCAAGTACGCATTGAACAACTGGCTGCGCACGGCCGGGCCGACCTTCGATACGTCGCTGGCGCTCGAATTCATGGGTTTTTCGGGGCCCGACGTGCAGGAAGGCATTCGCTCGCTGCGCGAGCGGCGCCCGCCCGAGTTTCCCGGCGACGCGCCGTTCTGACACGCGCCGGCGCTATGATCGACCCAGGCGCGGCTCGCGCGACGCATGGCGGCCGCCTCGCTCTCACCCAGTCAACCAGGATGCCCGTATGACGACCGATGCCTCCGGCTCCAACCCTTTCGCCGGCTTTGCCGGCTTCAAGCCCGCCGACATGATGGACCGGATGTGGGACATGATGCGGATGTCGCCGTTCGGCGGGATGACGTCGTTCCCGGGCGCCACGCAAGGGCTGCCGCCGTCGCTGTCGAGCATGTCCGACATGATGGCGCCGCTCACGAGCGTCGAGGAGCTCGACAAGCGGATCACCGATCTGCGCGCGGTCGAGCAGTGGCTGAAGCTCAACCTCGGGATGCTGCAGTCCGCGATCCAGGCGCTTGAGGTGCAGCGCGCGACGCTCGCGACGCTGCGTGCGTTCGGCGCGTTCGCGCAGAGCTCGATGTCGGCGGCCGAGGAAGCGGCCGTCGCGGCCGCGCATGCGGCGAAGCACGCGTCGGCGACGTCGAGCGATGCACCGCCGGCACCGGAGGCCGACGCGTCGGCGGCAGCGGCCGGCGACGCCGCGCAGCAGGCGTTCGACCCGTCGGGCTGGTGGAACCTGCTGCAGTCGCAGTTCAACCAGCTCGCGAGCCTCGCGATGGCGCAGCCGGGCATGCAGCCCGCCGCGCCGGGCGATGCGCCGCCGGACGCGGCCGCTGCGCCGGAGCCGGCCGCGAAGCCGGCACCGGCCGCCGCCGCGCCGCGCAAGCCTGCCGCGAAGCGCGCGAAGTCGGCCGGTGCGGCCGGTTCGGCCGCGGCGCGCGCGGCCGCCGCATCGTCGCCCGAAACCCGTCCGCCGAAGCGTTCGACGTGACGCGGCGCAGGTAGCAGGTCGATCATGCGGCTCGCGCTCGTGCTGATGGGAGGCGGCGCACGCGCCGCCTATCAGGTCGGCGTGCTGAAAGCGCTGGCCGAGATCGCGCGCGAGGCCGATCCGTTGCGGCACACGCTGCCGTTCGCGGTGGTGTGCGGCTCGTCGGCCGGCGCGATCAACGCGACGTCGATCGCGAGCCATGCAGACGACTTTTCCCATGGCGTGCGGCGCCTGCTCGAATTCTGGGAGCCGTTGCGCGCCGACTACGTGTATCGCACCGACTGGCTCGGCATCGCGGCCGCCGGCGCACGCTGGCTGGCGACGATGACCTTCGGCTGGGCGGCCCGCCGCTCGCCGCGCGGGTTGCTCGACAATGCGCCGCTCGCGCATCTGTTGCAGCGCGAGCTGAGCTTCCACCGGATCGAGCAAATGCTCGAGGCGCGCCTGCTGCACGCGCTTTCGGTGACGGCGCTCAGCTATTCGAGCGGGCGGCACCTCACGTTCTACCAGGCCGCCCAGCCGATCCAGGCGTGGCGGCGCGCGCAGCGCACCGCGCGGCTCGTCGACCTGTCGGCGTCGCACCTGCTCGCGTCGTCGGCGATTCCGTTCGTGTTCCCGGCCGTGCCGCTCGTGCTCGACGGGCAGATCGAATACTTCGGCGACGGCTCGATCCGGCAGATCGCGCCGCTGTCGCCGGCGATCCACTTCGGCGCGGACCGGATCGTCGTGGTCGGCGCGGCCGACCCGCGGCCCGAGATTCCGGCCGCGAACGGCCACGGGTTGGTGCGCGGCTACCCGACGCTCGCGCAGATCGGCCAGCAGGTGCTCGCGAGCGTGTTCCTCGACTCGATCGGCTCGGACATCGAGCGCATCGAGCACATCAACCGGATGATCGAGCACCTGCCGCACCAGGTCGAGTTGGACAGCGGCTGGCGGCACGTCGACGTACTCGCGATCGCGCCGTCCGAGCGCATCGAGCTGATCGCCGCGAAGCACCTGAAGCAGATGCCGGCGACGATGCGCGGGCTGCTCGGCGCGATCGGCGGCAGCCAGCCGGCCGGCGCGTCGTTCGCGAGCTACCTGCTGTTCGAGGAGGCGTTCACGCGCGAACTGATCGAGCTCGGCTACCGCGACGGGCGTGCGCAGCGCGACACGCTGGCCGGCTGGATCGCGCGAGCGGACGGCGGCAGCGCGCCGGCCGCCGGCATGCCGCCGGAAGACGGCCTCGCGACCGGAGAAATACGGGTCTGATGCTTGCAGGAAAATGTAAGGTTGCGTTTTCGCGACGGTCGGCCGCGACCGATCGCCGCACCGCGATTGGCGGCGCACGACCGGGCAGGCGTCTCGGAACCGTCATGCACGCGTGATATCATGGCCGCCGCCGTATACACCATATCGAGCAGCCCGCCGATCCGGCATCCGCACGGGACCTTTCGGGGAACCCGCCTGGGGCAGGGGACGGGCGCGCCAACGAGCCGGCCAGCGCCGGCCCCCCACTCAGGCAAGCGTGCAGCCGGTTCCGTTCGCGGAGCGTGGCTGCGGCATGCCGCAACGGCGGCGGCGCGGCCGCCCGGCTGCCGGACGAGGAATCACCGTCCGGCTGGCCGGTTTCCCGCGTAAAATTAGAGTCTTGGCTGCAAAAGGCGCGCTCGGGCGCGCTTGCGCGGCAACAGTCACGTTTAGAGAAGTCGCATTGCGCAGAACAGGGGTGGGACCATCATGAACACGATGCTTTATCCGGAACTTTACCGATCGCTCGAAGCCGTCCGCTGGGACATGGAGAAGGACATTCCGTGGGACAAGTTCGACGCTTCGCTGCTCACCGACGAGCAGGCGAAGACGATCAAGATGAACGCGATCACCGAATGGTCGGCGCTGCCCGCGACGGAAATGTTCCTGCGCGACAACCAGCACGACAGCGACTTTTCCGCGTTCATGAGCGTGTGGTTCTTCGAAGAGCAGAAGCATTCGCTCGTGCTGATGGAATACCTGCGCCGCTTCAAGCCGGAAATGGTGCCGACCGAAGAGGAACTGCACGCGGTGCGCTTCCAGTTCGACCCGGCGCCGCCGCTCGAGACGCTGATGCTGCACTTCTGCGGCGAGATCCGCCTGAACCACTGGTACCGTTGCGCGGCCGACTGGCACACCGAGCCGGTCATCAAGCAGATCTACGAAACCATCTCGCGCGATGAAGCGCGCCACGGCGGCGCGTACCTGCGCTACATGAAGAAGGCGCTGAACAACTGCGGCGACGTCGCGCGTGCCGCATTCGCGAAGATCGGCGTGCTGATGGCGTCGGCGCGCCGCACCGAGAAGCCGCTGCACCCGACCAACCTGCACGTGAACCAGGCGCTGTTCCCGCGCGACACCGTGCAGTCGCGCCTGCCCGATCCGGAATGGCTCGAGCGCTGGCTCGACGAGCAGATCCGCTTCGACGGCGAGTGGGAAAAGAAGGTGGTCGAACGGATCCTGCACAACCTGTCGATCCTGTTCGAGCGCACGTTCGCGACCGCGCAGGAGCTGAACCGCTACCGCAAGGAAGTCACCGGCCGCCTGCAGGCCGAAAGCGGCCCGTCGTCGGCCGCGCAGCCGGCCTGAGGCCGGTTGGCGCCGCAGCCGGCGTGAATCGCGCCGGCCGCGTTGCGCGATGTCGTACCCGTTGCATGAAGCCCGCCCGGTCAGTCCGGCGGGCTTTTTATCTGGCGCCGCCGCCGCGTGCGCCGTGGCCCATTCCGTCCGACTCCGATCATGTCCGCCACCTTCGAACGCAAGCTGATCACCCGTGATGCCCTCGTCGCCCTGCGCGCGTCGCTGCCGTCGCCCGTCGTGTTCACCAACGGCGTGTTCGACATCCTGCACCGCGGCCACGTCACCTATCTTGCCGACGCGAAGGCGCTCGGCGCATGCCTGATCGTCGGCGTGAACAGCGACGCATCGGTACGCATGCTCGGCAAGGGCGACGACCGGCCGATCAATCGCCAGGAAGACCGCGCGGCGCTGCTCGCGGCGCTGGAAAGCGTCGACTGGGTCGTGACGTTCGAGGAAAAGACGCCGGTGTCGCTGATCGAGGCAGTCCGGCCGGACATCCTCGTGAAGGGCGGCGACTACGACATGGATGCGTTGCCGGAATCGGCGCTGGTGCGTGGCTGGGGCGGCCGGGCGCTGGCGATTCCGTTCGAGCACGATCGCTCGACCACTGCGTTGCTGAAGAAGGTGCGCGCGCAGCAGTCCTGAGCGCGGCCCGGCGCCGTCAGGGCGCGGACGCCGCGAGCGGCTCGGCCGTGACGGACGGCGGCGCGATCGGGCCGCCGATGACGGGCTGGTCGGTGGCCCGTGCGAGCGGCGTCACGCGCAGCGCATCGGGCCGCACCTGTCGCGCCAGCACGCCGGGTTCGCGCGGGCCGGCCGCCGGCAGCGGCCCGAACACGCCGCGCGCCACCACGAACGCGAGCATGTTGGCGAGAAAGAGAACAGCGATCAGCCAGCGCAGCATCGTCGACACTCCTCGTCGTCATTGACGTGGTTCACGTCATTCAATCGGGCCGGCCGCATCGCCGGCGATTTCATTCGTTCTCGTTCCTGCCGTTGACCGTGCACGCGGGCGCCAGCATGGCGCCGCCCGTGCTTCACCGTCATCGTGACGCGGGCCCGCACGGGCTCGCGTTGCCGTGCGCCGGCGCGATGCCGGCGCTTTTCCGTCACGCCTGCGTCGGCGTGGCGGTTGCCGCTTCCGCGGCGATCAGCGCGAGCCCGGACAGGATCAGCGCATCGTGCCGCGTATGCGGGAGCGTCAGCGCACGCGCGACGTCGTCCGCCGCGCCGCCGGCCAGCACGAGCCGCACGGGCGCCTGCCACGCATCCGCGAGATCGCGCCACGCGCGTTCGATCAGCCCGGCCTGCGCATACAGGCAGCCGGCCGACAGCGAGCGCGGCGTATCGACCTGGAACGGTTCGGCCGGTGCGCCGGCGAGCAGGCCGCTCGCGATGTCGGTGGTCAGCGTCGGCAACTGCGCGGTGTGCGTGCCGAGCGCGCGCATCATCAGCGCCCAGCCCGGTGCGATCAGCCCGCCCGTGAAGCGGCCGTCCGCGCGCAGCGCCTCGAGCGTCGTCGCGGTGCCGAACGTCGCCATCAGCAGGTGCTCGCCCGGAAACGCCGCGTGCGCGCCGATCAGTCCGGCCCAGCGGTCGCTGCCGAGCTGGTCGGGCGTCGTATAGCCGTTCGTCACGCCGCACTGCGTCTGACGCGCGCGTATCGTCGTGCGCGGCAGGCCCGGCCAGCGTGCGTCGAGCAGCGCGTCGAGCCGGGCGGCCACGTCGGCGCCCGCGACGTTCGAGATCCACGCGCCGCGCGGACGCGGCAGGGCCGACCAGTCGGGATCGGCGCCGCCGTCGCGGGTGTGGCCGAACGCGCCCGTCTCGACGAGCGTGCGCTGCGCATCGGCGAGTGCCCACTTGATCCGGCTGTTGCCGGCGTCGATCAGCAGGTGCGGCTCGTTCATTGCGCTTCGCGCAGCGATACGTCGCCGGCGGCGATCGCCTGCACGCCGTCCGGCGTTTCGAGCAGCAACTGGCCGGTCGCGTCGATGCCCGTCGCGATGCCGCGCACGCGTTCGACGCCCTGTTCGAGCAGCACGACTTCACGCCCCGCGTACGCGTGCAGCGCGTGCCAGCGCGGCAGGAACGGCGCGAGCCCTTCGGCGCCGAACTGCGCGAGCGCGGGCGTGAGTGCGTTCAGCGACGCGGCGAGCGTGTCGGTGAGGTTGGCCGATGCGCACGCGATCGACAGCGCGGCGGGCGGCAGCCCGCTCGCGAGCGTCGCTTCACGCGCGCGCAGCGCGTCGACCTGCGCGGCGACGGCTTCCGCGCCGCGCACGTTGATGCCGAAGCCGATCACGACGGCGGTGGCGTCGGCGCTGGTCCACGCGGTTTCGATCAGGATCCCGGCGAGCTTGCCGACGATGCGCGGCGTGCCGTCGTCGGTGGCGGTCAGCAGCAGGTCGTTCGGCCATTTGAGCGCGACGCGCGTATGGGCGTCGAGCGGCAGCGCGGCCAGCCCTTCGGCGAGCGCGACGCCGATCGCGATGCTGAGGCCGCCGAGTGCTTCGACGGGGCGCGGCACGATGCAGCCGACCGAGCACAGCAGTGCATTGCCGGGCTGCGCGAACCACGGGCGGCCCTGCCGGCCGCGGCCGGCCGTCTGCTCGAACGCGACGCGCACGAGTGGCGCGGGCAACGCGTTCGCGTTGCGCGGCAGCGCCTTGAGCCGGGTGGCGACGTCGGCGTTGGTCGAGCCGGTGGCGGCGACGATGTCGAGCGGCCACGCACGCGGCGCGGCGTCCAGGTGCGCCTCGAGCCGGTTGCGCGCGATGTGCGCGTCGCCGGAATCGGGCGTGTCGGAGGAGGTGGGGGCGTTCATGGCGCCTATTGTAGCGACAGGGGGCGATGGCGCGCGTCGGGCGACGCACGCGGCCGGGCAGGGCGGCGCGCGGCCGCCCGCATGCGAACGGCGCCGCAGCGCCGCCTGGCTCAATGCCTTTCCATCCGCTCCAGCGCCTTGATGTCCTCCTCGGACGTCATTTCGCAGGCCAGCAGCGTCTTGCCCTTCAGCGCCGGGCCCTGGCGGGCCGACACGAGGATCAGCGCACCACCCGGGCCGCGGACCGTCAGCCGGCGCGAATAGCCGACAGACGACGCGCCCAGCAGGTGGCCCTTCTCGAGGGTGAGCTGGTAGCGTTTCGCGAGCTGGTCGGCGACTTCGCCGTCCACGAGCACGCCGATTCCGGTACTGACGAACACGACCTGCTGCGTCGTGAAGCCGTCGCGGTGGATCGGCTCCGGCAGGCGATAGACAGCGGCGCCCAGCATCGATTCGTCCGGCTTCGGATCGGCCGCCTTGGCGATGTTGTAGATCGCGTCCATCAGATCCGACGTGAACGGCGGCTTGCAAAGCGCGGCGTTGAAGATGTCGGGCTGGGCGGGCGGCGCGGCGCGTGCGGTGAGCGGTGCGCCGGCAATGACGAGGGCGACGGCGCCGACGGCAGCGGCGCCAAGCCTGGAAAGGCGATGGGACATGGATGCAGTTCTCTCAGGTTTTATTGTGAGGCTGCATGTTAATGCAATGCCGCGTATCGAACGATCGACGTGGCGCAGCCGGGGGGGCGGCAATGCAACAGGCGCGTACGCCCGCGCCCCTCGATCGATTCCGTTGCAGGGTGATCGATGCGCGGGGCGTCGGGGCATGCGCGTCATGCAGCCGGTGGGATGCCGGTGCGTGCGGACGAACCGTTACGGCGCGACGACCGGGTGTTTCAGCGCATGCGCGGTCTCGATCCACTGCGCGTGGAACTCGTCCGCGTCGGGCTTGAGCCCGAGTTCGCCGTTGCGATAGGCCATCGCGAGCGTCTGCACGGCTTCCGGCAGCTCGTGCTCGGCGGCGCGGCGATACAGCGCCAGCGCGCGCGCCTCGTCGCGCGGCACGCCGCTGCCTTCGCGGTACGCGTTCGCGAGCATGAAGTCCGCGGCCGGGATGTCCGCGCGCGACGCGACGTCGAACCAGTGCGCGGCCTGCACGGGATCGGCGGCGACGCCGTAGCCGCTGCGATAGATCAGCCCGAGGTAATACGCGGCGGCCGGGTCGCCCTGCGCGGCCGCTTCGCCGAGCAGCGTGCGGGCACGTGCGTAGTCCTTCGGCATGCCGCTGCTGCCGAGCAGCAACGCCTTGCCGAGCGCGAGCTGCGCACGCCGGGCGGCCGGCGCGTCGGCCTTGCCGTCTGCCGCCGCGGCCGTTTCCAGCCAGCCGCGCCCCTCGTCGCGCAAGCCCGGTTCGCGCGCGTCGACGAGCGCGATGCCGAGCGCCGCCTGCGCGTCGCCCGAGCCGCGGCGCGCCAGCGTGCGCAACTGCGCGAGCGCATGCGGCTCGGTGGCCTGGGTGACCATCGCCTGCCACTCGTCGAGCTGCGCGGCGCTCGGCGCGGGGCTGGCGCCGCGCAGGCCGGCTGCCGCGACGACGGCCGCAACGGTCACGGCCGCCGTCGCGAGCAGCGCGGCCGGCGGGAGTTTCGCGCGCAGCAGGCGCCGCGCGGCGGCGGCGAGGCCGGTTTCGGCCGGCCGCATCGTCCGGATCGGTTGCATCGCGGGTCTCATTGCGTGAGGTCGATTTCGTAAGTGGCGAGGTTCTTGCCCGAGCCGTCGTCGGCCGCGACCTGCGTGATGCCGGTCAGGCCGGCGGCCGCCGCGTCGCCGAGGCGGTTCGGCGCGGACGCGAACTGCACGTGCGCGACCGAGCTCGCGAGCTTCGTGAAGCGCCAGCTGCGCTGCGCGCCGTCGGCCGCGCGCGTGATGGCGCCGCGCTTCTTGACGAACGCGATCAGCACGTCGCGGTTCGCGTCGGGCGACGCGAAGATCGTCTTGCTGCCGTCGAGGCCGGGGAAGTTGCCGCCGCCGCTCGCGCGGTAGTTGTTGGTCGCGACGATGAACTGCGCGTTCGGGTCGATCGCCGCACCCTTGTACGTCAGGTTCTTGATCCGGCTGCCGACCGGCTGCGTGACGTCGATTTCATACGCGAGATCGGCCGACGTGAACATGTCGAAGTTGTAGCCGGGGAACGTGCTGACGAGCGGCTGCACGGTCGCCTTGGTCGGGTCGATGCGGTTGAAGCGCTTCGCGGCCGTTTCGAGCCAGTTCTTCACGTCGGCGCCGCTCACCTTCACCGCGTACACGGTGTTCGGGTACAGGTACAGGTCGGCCGCGTTGTTGATCGCGAGTGCGCCCGGCGCGACGTCGGTGTAGTCGGTGCCGCCGCCGAAGCCGCTCTTGAACGGCGCGCTGACCGACAGCACCGGCAGCGACGCGTATTGCGGCAGGTTCGCCTGCACGTAGGTCTTCACGTAGTCGGCCTGCGCCTCGTTGACGATCTGGATCGCGCCCGGATCGCCGACATCGGCGAAGTACGAGTTCATCCGGTAGTCGGTCGAGCCGATCGGCGTCTTCACGTAGTCGATCGTCGCCTGGTGCTCGGCGGCGATCGCGGCGGACACGGACGGATCGGCCGCGACGTAGCTCTTGTCGGCGTTCTGGATCGGCCGTGCCTCGACGGTCGTCTGCGACTTGTCGACGCTCCACGTCTTGCCGTCGAACTTCAGGCCGAGCTTGATCACGCCGAGGTGCTTGCCCCAGTAGTTGGCCATCACGGTCGGCACGCCGTTGACGGTGCCCTTGACCTTGTCGACGCCCGGCAGGTTGAACTGCGACACGGTGCTGTTCGCGTCCGGGAACACCTGGTGCGAGTGGCCGATCAGCATCGCGTCGATGCCGGTCACCTTCGACAGCCACCAGCTGCCGTTCTCCATCGTCGGCGAATACGCGGAATTGTCGAGGCCGCCGTGCGAGATCGCGACGACGAGATCGGCGCCCTTCGCGCGCATCTCCGGAATGTACTTCTCGGCGGCTTCCTTCAGGCCGGTCGTGTAGACCTTGCCGTCGAGCCAGCGCTTGTCCCAGCTCATGATCGCGGGCGGCGTGAAGCCGATGATGCCGATCTTCACGGGCGCGCTGACCGTCTTGCCGTCCGGCGTCGTCGCGGTCACGGTGCGGGTCAGGATCGTGTACGGCGTGAACAGCGGCGCGTTGGTCTTCGCGCTGATCACGTTCGCGAGCACCTGCGGGAAGTTCGGGCCCGCGCACTTTTTCTGCTGGGCCGGCGCCGGCAGGCCGTCGACCTCGAACGTGTTGCCGGTCACCTGCGACAGGTACGGCAGTCCGTAGTTGAATTCGTGGTTGCCGATCCCGCCGCCGTCGAATTTCGCCGCGTTCATCACCTTGTAGATCGCGAGCGTCTGGTCGCAGCCGACCGGCTTCACGAGCGCCTGGTAGTCCGACAGCGCGGTGCCCTGGATCGTGTCGCCGTTGTCGAGCAGCAGCGTGTTCGGATACTGCGCGCGCGCTTGCGCGATCAGCGTCGACACGCGTTCGAAGCCGAGCGAGTTGTCGGCGGCGAGCTTGAAATAGTCATACGACAGCACGTTGGTGTGCAGGTCGGTCGTCTCGAGCAGGGCGAGCGTGGCCGTCGTGCCGACGGGCGCCTGGGCTGCCGGCGGCGTCGCGGGCGGCGAGGTGACGTCGTCGCCGCCACAGGCGGCGAGGATGAAGGCGAGGCTGGCGAGCGCGGCGATGGCCGGCACGCGACGGCGGGAAAGCAGGGGGAGACGCATCGGTTGTCCTGTTCGGTGTTCTGTTTTATGAAAGGCGAGAGTCGCAACGATTGGCGGCGCGGGGCGCCGACGGCCTGATGTGCGGCGCGTGAGAGTATCGAAAGGAATCGTGACGGAAGAATGAAAGGTGATGAAGCCGGCAACGGGCCGGGGGCGGCGGCTTCCACGCGGCTCCCGGGGCGGGCGCTCCGGTCAGGCGCCCCGGCCAGTCGCCCGCGGCCAGGCGCCCCACGGAAATCCTCACGTCGCGTCGTCGGGCGGTTCGCTACAATGGCCGCTGTCACCTTTTTGCAAACAACCTGCCCTTGGACTTCGAGACTCCTCCCGGCCTGTCGGTCGACGCCGGCGGCCAGGGCCAGACGGTGCGCCTGTACGGCCAGTGGACCGCGCTCGCGCTTGCACGCAATCGCGGCGCGGTGGCGCGCCGTATCGCGAGCATCGCGTCCGGGCGCGTGAGCGAATGGGATCTGTCCGGCATCGAGCGGCTCGACCACGTCGGCGGCCAGGCGCTGTGGCGCGTGTGGGGCCGCAAGCTGCCGGCCGGCGTCGCGCTGAGCGTGACCCAGCGCACGATCTTCGAGCGCATCGAGCGGCTCGACAGCGAGCGCGAGGCGCCCGAGCGCGTGGTGCGCTTCGGCCCGATCACGCGCTTCGGCTTCATGCTGTTCGCGTTCGGCGAACACCTGAAGGGCGGTATCGCGATGTTCGGCCTCGTGATCCTCGATGCACTGTCGGTGCTGCGCCGCCCGAAGACGATGCCGTGGAAGGAAACCTCGGCGAACATCTACAGCGCCGGCGCGCAGGCGCTGCCGATCACCGCGCTCGTCGCGTTCCTGATCGGCATCGTGCTCAGCTACCTTTCTGCACAGCAACTGCAGATGTTCGGCGCGAACCGTTACATCGTGAACATCCTCGGGCTGTCGGTGATCCGCGAGCTCGGCCCGGTGCTGTCGGCGATTCTCGTCGCCGGCCGCTCGGGCTCGGCGATCACCGCGCAGATCGGCGTGATGCGCGTGACCGAGGAGCTCGACGCGATGCGCGTGATGGGCATCCCGCACGGGTTGCGGCTGATCCTGCCGCGCGTGCTCGCGCTCGGCATCGCGATGCCGCTGCTCGTGATGTGGACCAACATCATCGCGCTGACGGGCGGCGCGCTCGCCGCGAAGCTCGTGCTCGGCATCGACGTCAACTATTTCGTGCGCTCGCTGCCGGGCGTCGTGCCGATCGCGAACCTGTACATCGGGGTGGGCAAGGGCGTCGTGTTCGGCATGCTGATCGCGCTGGTCGCCTGCCATTTCGGCTTCCGGATCAAGGCGAACTCGCAGAGCCTCGGCGAAGGCACGACCACGTCGGTCGTGACGTCGATCACGGTCGTGATCCTCGCCGACGCGGTGTTCGCGATCCTGTTCCAGAACGTGGGGCTCGGATGAACGCATCGAACGAAACGACCGCGCATGCCGCGGCCATCGGCGCCGGCTCGGTCGGCACCCGGCCGGCCGCGGCGGCCGACGGCGGCGACCTCGTGATCGAGGTGCGCAACCTGACCAAGCGCTACGGGCGCAACATCATTCACCAGAAGCTCGACTTCGACGTGCGGCGCGGCGAGATCGTGTCGATCGTCGGCGGCTCGGGCTCCGGCAAGACCACGCTCGTGCGGCAGATCCTCGGCCTCGAGCGGCCGACGTCGGGCACGATCAAGGTATTCGGCGAAGATACCGCGACGATCGACGACGCGAGCGCGCGGATGATGCGCACGCGCTCCGGGATGCTGTTCCAGCAGGGCGCGCTGTTCTCGTCGATGACGGTGTTCGACAACGTCGCGCAGCCGCTGCGCGAGCTCGGCCGCGTGCCGCCGGACCTGCTGCACGACATCGTGATGCTGAAGCTCGAGATGGTCGGGCTGCCGTGCAAGCACGCGTCGAAGATGCCGGCCGCGCTGTCGGGCGGGATGGTCAAGCGGGTGGGCATCGCGCGCGCGATCGCGCTCGAGCCCGAGCTGCTGTTCCTCGACGAGCCGACGGCCGGCCTCGATCCGCAGGCGTCGGACGAATTCGTCGAGCTGATCGCGACGCTGCACCGCACGCTCGGGCTGACCGTCGTGATGGTGACGCACGATCTCGACACGATGGTCGCGCTGTCCACGCGCGTCGCGGTGCTGGCCGACCGCAAGGTGCTGGTCGCCGCGCCGGTCGAGGAGGCCGCGAACGTCGACCATCCGTTCATCCACGAATATTTCCTGGGGCTGCGCGGGCGCCGCGCATTGCAGGCGCTGCCGCCCGAGCGGCGCGCGAAGCTGCCGAAGGCGGCCCTCGAACCGGCGCTGTCGAGCGTCGAGCTATAGGCACGAAGGAATCCGCGAATGGAAAACAAATCACATGCGTTCTGGGCCGGCCTGTTCACGATCGCGCTGACGCTCGCGATCGCGGGCACCGTGTTCTGGTTCAACGTCGACCGCACCGTGCGCGTGCCGTACGACCTGCTCGCGCGGACCAACGTGACGGGCCTGTTCCCGGACGCGGCCGTGCGCTTTCGCGGCCTCGACGTCGGCAAGGTGCAGTCGATCGGTTTCGATCGCACGCATCCGGGCCAGATCCGGATCCGCATTCTCGTCGACCATGACGCGCCGATCACGCAGTCGACCTACGGCAGCCTCGGCTTCCAGGGCGTGACGGGCATCGCGTTCGTGCAGCTCGAGGACACGGGCCGCGACCTGGCGCCGCTGCCGTCGTCGCCGAAGGCGATCGCGCAGATCCCGATGCGGCCGAGCCTGTTCGACCAGATCCAGGAGCGCGGCGACGTGCTGCTGCGGCAGCTCGAACTGGCCGCGAAGAGTGCGAATGCGCTGATGTCGCCCGAGATGCGCGAGCAGTTGCGCGCGACCGCCGAAAGCCTGCAGCACGCGGCCGACGGCGCCGCCACGCTGACGAAGCAGCTCGGCCCGGCGGTCACTGCGCTGCCGGAAACGATGCACGAGGTGAACCGCGCGATGGCGTCGGCGAACACGCTGCTGCAGCCGAACGGGCCGCTCGTGTCGAACCTGAACAAGGCCGGCACGGCCGCCGAGCAGATCAGCGTCGCGCTGAACGGTCTCAACACGCGCGTGCAGTACGACACGCTGCCGCGTTTCAACGCGCTCGCCGGCAGCGTCGGCGACGCATCGCGGCAATTGAAGGACGTGGCCGGTGAACTTGGCCGCAATCCGCGCAGTCTGTTGTTCGGTTCGCCCGGCGCGGCGCCGGGGCCCGGCGAGCCGGGCTTCGTCTGGCCGGGTGCGACGGCCGGGCAGTGACACCCATCGAAACCGGAAACATCATGCAGGAACACGCCATGCCACGAATCCTTGACCGCGCGCTGCGTCCCGCCGCGGCCGCGCTTGCCGTGCTGACGCTGTCGCTCGCGGCCGGCTGCGCCGGCAACAGCGCGGTGCTGTCGAATGTCCGCTATGACCTCGGGCCGGCCACGTCCGTCGTGACCGCAGGCCCGGGCCCCGCGCTGAAGGTGCTCGACGTCGCCGCGCCCGACGCGCTCGACTCCGACAAATTCGCCTACCGCCTCGCATACGTGGACGCGCAGCACGTGGCCGCCTATCGCGACAGCCGCTGGACCGCGCCGCCCGCGCAACTGCTCACGCAGCGGCTGCGCGGCGCGCTGTCGTCGCGCGGCACGGTGCTCGAAGGCTCCGACGGCGTGCGCGCGCCGACGCTCAAGGTCGACCTGAACGAATTCGAACAGGTGTTCGACGGCCAGTCGCAGAGCCACGGCGCCGTCACCGCGCGCGCGACGCTGATGCTGGACGGCAAGGTGCTCGGCCAGCGCACGTTCGTTGCACGCGCGCCGTCCAGCACGCCGGACGCGGCGGGCGGCGCCCGCGCGCTCGCGACGGCGAGCGACCAGCTCGTGTCGCAGATCGCCGCGTGGGTCGGCATGCAGGCGTACGCGGGCACGCCGTGACGCGTGCCGCGCAGCCGCGATGAGCGCGACCGGCACCCCGCGTGCATCGCCGCTCGCGCGGCAGGCCTTTGCCGCTTACGCGGCCCTCATCGTCTACGCATCGCTGTATCCGTTCGCAGGCTGGATGTCGCTCGGCATCGGGCCGTTCGACTACCTGTTCGCGCCGATGCAGCGCTACGTGACCGCATTCGACGTGGTCACGAACGTGCTCGGCTATATGCCGTTCGGCGTGCTTGCCGTGCTCGCGCTGCACCCGCGCTGGCGCGGCGTGGCCGCGACGCTGATCGCGGCCGGGCTCGGCATGCTGCTGTCGGGCGCGATGGAAGCGCTGCAAACCTACCTGCCGACGCGCGTCGCGTCGAATCTCGATCTCGCGGCCAACGCGCTCGGCGCGCTGCTGGGCGCCGCGCTCGTCGCGCCGGCCACCGGTGCGCTGCTCGATCGCGGCGCGCTGCGCCGGCTGCGTTTCGCGTGGTTCGAGGACGACGGCGCGACGCCGCTGCTGCTCGCCGGGCTGTGGCCGTTCGCGATCCTGTTTCCGTCGCCGTTCCTGTTCGGCATCGGCGACTGGCCGGCCGCGCTGTGGGAGCGCGCCGACGTGTCGATGCAGGACGCGCTGCTCGCGTGGCTGCCGGCCGCGTGGCGCGTGGGCGAATGGCCGGAGCGCGTCGACGGCTGGCTGTCCGACTCCGGTTGGGAGGCCGCGCTCGGCGGGTTGATGCTGTTCGCCGCGCTGACGATCGCGTCGCTCGCGATGCGGCCGCGCGCGCCGCGCATCCGGCTCCTGATCGCGCTCGTCGTCGCGACGCTCGTGCTGAAGGCGGCCGCGACCTTCATGCAGTCGGCCACCGGCCTCGTCGTTGTGTGGGCGACGCCCGGCGCGCGGCTCGGGATCGAGCTCGGCTTCGCGGCCGCGCTCGTCGCGCTGCACGTGCCGGCGACCTGGCGCGCGACGCTTGCGGCGCTCGCGCTGCTGGCCGGCGTGGCGCTCGTGAACCTGCTGCCGGTCAATCCGTTCTTCGACTTCACGCTGTCGGGCTGGCGGCAGGGTCGCTACGTGCACTTCAACAGCCTCGCACGCTGGCTCGCGTGGATCTGGCCCTACGCGGCGCTGATCTGGCTCGGCCAGCGCGTCGAGCATGCATGGCTGCCGGCCGTGCTGCGCCGCTGATGCGGGGGCATCGGCGCGGCCGCGGTGCTATCGCGGGCAGCGACACGTGCCGCTCGCTATAATCGTCCGCATCCTCCGCTGCCCCGCGCAGCGGCAACCGCTCCTCTTTCCGCACGGCCTCGCGCCGGGCCGCACGTCACCATCATGGATTCCTACTACCAGCACCACGTCTTCTTCTGCCTGAACCAGCGCGAACCGGGCGCCGAGCGCCCGAGCTGCGCGCAATGCGACGCGCAGACCATGCAGGAATACGCGAAAAAGCGCGTGAAGGAACTCGGCCTCGCGGGGCCCGGCAAGGTCCGCATCAACAAGGCCGGCTGCCTCGACCGCTGCGAGGAAGGGCCCGTGATGGTCGTGTACCCGGAAGGCACGTGGTACACGTACGTCGACCAGGCCGACATCGACGAGATCGTCGAATCGCACCTGCGCGACGGCAAGGTCGTCGACCGCCTGAAGATCTGAGCGGGCCGGCCGAATGAACGTTCATACGCAGAAGTCGCTGATCGCGGGCCCGGTCGGGCAGATCGAAATCGCCGTCGACCTCCCCGACGCCGTGCGCGAAAGCGGCGCCGCGCCGCGCGGCATCGCGCTCGTCGCGCATCCGCATCCGCTGTTCGGCGGCACGATGGACAACAAGGTCGCGCAAACCCTCGCGCGCACGCTCGTGCAGCTGAACTACGTCGTGTTCCGGTCGAACTTCCGCGGCGTCGGCGCGACCGAAGGCGTGCACGACAACGGCACCGGCGAAGCCGACGACCTGCTCGCGGTGCTCGCGCACATGCGCGCGCAGCCCGCGTATGCGGACCTGCCGCTCGTGCTTGCGGGCTTCTCGTTCGGCACCTTCGTGCTGTCGCACGTCGCGAAGCGGTTGCGCGACGCGGGCGAGACGATCGAACGGATGGTGTTCGTCGGCACGGCCGCGAGCCGCTGGCAGGTGGCCGACGTGCCCGAGAACACGCTCGTGATCCACGGCGAAACCGACGACACGGTGCCGATCGCTTCCGTGTACGACTGGGCGCGGCCGCAGGAACTGCCGGTCGTCGTGATCCCCGGCGCCGAGCATTTCCTGCATCGCAAGCTGCACGTGCTGAAGCGCATCATCGTCGACGCATGGCGCTAGCCAGTGCGCGGGTGCCGGCATGACGCCGGCAGCCTGCGTCGCTTCGTGCACATGACCTCCGGCCCTCGCCCGACGCGCGCTTTTCCCCACGCGACATCGCGCCGCACCGTGCGGCGCCACCTCACTTCCACCTCGCCTGCGCATGCCTTTCGCACACCTTCGCGTGCGATGACGGGCAGCTTGCCGTCACCCCGCGCCCGATGCGGATGCGCAACTGTCCGGCGCCAGGTTCGCGAAAACGCCCTGCGCGCCCACGTATAATGGCCGGATTCCGCGTCGCCCGCGGCCCGGCTGGGCCCATTGCGGCGCTCGTTTTGCCGCTGTCCGCCCGCTCGCGACGGCCGCGAACCGAACGCGTCCGCACGAGTCCAACCGGCGCGTTTCGCGTCGCCCGACGATCTCGGGCGAGTGCCCGAAACGCCCGCCGCCTTGCCGTTCAACCCTGCGCGTTTCGCACCGCACTTTCTGCCATCAGCCTGAATCGATCATGCGTCTGTCTCCCCAAGGCCTCAAGTCCCTCGCTTCCTCCATCGCCTTCGGCACCGCCGCGCGCAACGTCGCGCTCGGCGTGATGCTGCCCGTCGCGCTCGCCTCGACGATCGTCGTCGCCGAGGCGAAGCCGGCCGCCAAGGCCAAGGCCGCGCATGCGGCGCCGGCCGCCACCGAGCAGTTCACCGGCGCGCCCGCGACCTACATGCCGGGCGCGGTGCCGCCGCCGGGTGTGAATGCGCGCTCGTGGGTGCTCGTCGATGCGACCAGCAACACGGTGCTCGCATCGGGCAATGCCGATGAACGCGTCGAGCCTGCGTCGCTGACGAAGCTGATGACGGCGTACCTCGTGTTCGAGGCGCTCGACAAGAAGAAGATCTCGATGGAGCAGATCGTCACGCCGAGCGAAGCCGTGCGCCGCGTCGGCCGCGACGAGTCGCGCATGTTCATCGAGGCGAACAAGCCGGTGTCGGTGCACGACCTCGTGTACGGGATGATCATCCAGTCGGGCAACGACGCCGCGATCGCGCTGGCCGAACTCGTCGGCGGCAGCGAAGGGCAGTTCGTCACGCTGATGAACGACGAGGCGCAGCGCCTCGGCATGAAGGGCACGCACTTCGCCGACGTGAACGGCATGCCCGACCCGAACCACTACACGACGGCCGGCGACCTCGCGAAGCTGTCCGCGCACCTGATCCGCGATTTTCCGCAGTACTACAGCATCTTTTCGGAGAAGGAGTTCAAGTACAACAACATCCGCCAGGGCAACCGCAACCGCCTGCTGTGGCTCGACCCGACGGTCGACGGCCTGAAGACGGGCCATACGCAAGCGGCCGGCTACTGCCTGATCGCGTCGGCGAAGCGCGCGATCCCGGGCGTGGACGGCCAGCGCCGCCTGGTGTCGGTGATGATGGGCGAGCAGAAGGAAGGCGAGCGCACGCAGGACAGCATGAAGATGCTGAACTACGGCTACAGCGCGTTCGATTCGGTGCGCCTGTTCAAGGGCGGCCAGGCGATGTCGACGCCGCGCGTCTACAAGGGCAAGGACAACACCGTGCAGGTCGGCGTGAAGGCCGACCAGTGGGCGACCGTGCCGCGCGGCCTCGGCGACAAGATCAAGACGGAAGTCGACGTCAACGCGCCGCTGATCGCGCCGCTCGCGGAAGGCCAGCAGGTCGGCACCGTGAAGATCGTCGCCGACGGCAAGACGCTGTCGGAATTCCCGGTCGTCGCGCTGCAGGCCGTGCCGGAAGCGGGTATCTTCGGGCGTATCTGGGACTCGATCCTGCTGATGTTCAGCAAGAAGAAGTAAGCACGACGGGCCTTTGTTTTCGCGACTTCATCCCCATCTGTCAAAGCTATGAACCAAGCCGAATTCGAACCGATCGTCTACCTCAGCGTTTCGTCGCAGGAGGAAATGGTGCCGCTGTCGGAAGCCCGTGTACCGGTGCTCGACCGCGGGTTCATCTTCGGCGACGGCGTGTATGAAGTTGTCCCCGTTTATGCGCACGACGGCGCGCACGTGCCGTTCCGGATCGAGCAGCATCTGGCACGGCTCGAGCGCAGCCTGAAGAAGATCGGCATCGTGAGCCCGCACGACGACGCGGGCTGGCGGGGGTTGATCGAGCGCGTGGTCGCGGCGAATGCCGAAGGGCTCGGCGATGGCAACGCGCTCGTCTACCTGCAGGTGACGCGCGGCGTCGCGAAGCGCGGCCACGCGTTCCCGGCGAACGCGGTGCCGACGGTGTTCGTGATGACGAGCCCGCTGCGCCTGCCGTCCGCCGAAGAACGCGCGCGGGGCGTGCGTTGCGTGACGGCCGAGGATCGTCGCTGGCTGCATTGCGACATCAAGTCGATCTCGCTGCTCGGCAACGTGCTGATGGCGCAGCATGCGGCCGAACGCGATGCGTTCGAGACGCTGCAGCTGCGCGACGGCAACCTGACGGAAGGCTCGTCGTCGAACGTGTGGATCGTGAAGAACGGCGAGCTGCTCGCGCCGCCGCGCAGCAACAAGATCCTCGAGGGGATCCGCTACGCGCTGATCGAGGAACTGGCGGACGAATGCAAGATCCCGTTCGTCGCACGCGAGATCAGCGAAGTGGAGTTGCGCGCGGCCGACGAAATCATGATCACGTCGGCCACGAAGGAAGTGCTGCCTGTCACGTCGCTCGACGATCTGCCCGTGCAGGGCGGCAAGCCGGGCCCCGTATTCGCGGCGTTGTACGACGCGTACCAGCGCGCGAAAGCGCGCGAGTTTGAACAGTTTGACCTAACCCGGAGCAAATGATGAGCGAACCGACCAAAACCATCGAGGTGACCGGCGCGATCGATACCCGGAAGGAGTCGCTGCTGGAGTTCCCGTGCGATTTCCCGATCAAGATCATGGGCAAGGCGCACCCCGAGTTCAAGGACACGATCTTCAAGGTCGTCGCCGTTCACGACAACGAGATCGATGTCGAGAAGATCGAGGAGCGTGCGTCGAGCGGCGGTAATTACACGGGCCTCACGATCACCGTGCGGGCGACGAGCCAGGAACAGCTCGACAACATCTACCGTGCACTGACCGGCCATCCGATGGTCAAGGTCGTACTCTAAGCGCCTTCCATCCTCCTTCCTGCGCGCACTCGGCGGGGGTCTTCCCCGCCGCGCGCCGCGCGTCCAGTTCGTCGCACAGCCGCTTGTATTCGGCGACTTCCTGAAGCAGCCAGGTCCTGAACGCCTGCACGCGCGGCGTGTTCACGAGCGGCGGCGGACACACGAAAAAATAGTGCCACGGGCTCGGCCCGTCGATGTCGAACAGGCGCACGATGCGCCCGTCGAGCAGGTCATGCACCGCGAGCGAGCGGCGCACCAGCGCGATGCCCTGGCCGTCGATCGCGGCCAGCAGCAGGTTCGACGAATCCTGGTACAGAATCCCCCGTTTCGGCTCGGTCAGCGTCTTGAGCCCGGCCGCGTCGAACCACGGCCGCCACAGCTCGTCGTCCGAGCGCAGCAGGTTGTAGTGCACGAGATCCGCAGGCGTTTGCGGCAGCTTGCCGCCGTTCAGCGTCGGCGCACACGCCGGAAAGAACACCTCGTCGAACAGCGGCTCGACATGCAGCCCCGGATAGTTGCCTTGACCGAAGCGGATCGCGATGTCGACGTCGTCGCGTGCGAAATCGGTGAGCGAGTTGGTCGACTGCAGCTCGACGTCGATTTCCGGATGCCGCTCGATGAACGTGCCGATGCGCGGCGTGATGAAGCGCGCGGCGAACGACGAAAGCATCGACACCACAAGCCGCCGGTCGCGGTCGCTCGCGCGCACGTCGCGGGTCGCGTCGGCGATCACCATCAGCGCGGTGCGGATCTGCTGCGCGTAGCGCATGCCGGCGTCGGTCAGGCACAGCCGCTTGCCGTTGCGCGTGAACAGCTGCACGCCGAGTTCCTCCTCGAGTGCGCGGACCTGGTGGCTCACCGCGCCGTGCGTGACGAACAGCTCGTCGGCGGCGCGCGAGAAATTCTCGTGACGGGCGGCGGCTTCGAACGCGCGAATCGCGTTCAGCGCAGGTAGCTGGCGGAGGTCCATTTGCTAATTTTCCTCACATCGACGTGAAAATTGGTCGTTTTGTCTGACGCCTTGGAGTGACTACGATTGTAGCCATCGAAGCACTTTTTGGCGGAGTCGATCATGCAAGAAATTTCTTCAAGCATCACGTTCGAAATCCCCGCGGGCGAAACCGTGCCGATGAAGGTACAACGCAGCACGCGGTTGATCGTCCAGTGCGGGCCGGTGTGGGCGACGCGCAGCAACGACGTCAACGACTACTTCCTGGTCGACGGCGAAACGCTGAAGCTGCGCCGCGGCGAGCGGCTGTGGCTCAGCGCGGAAGGCCGGGAGGGCACGCGCGTGGCGTTCTCGGTATCGCGGCCGCCCCGGGAAGTCGCGCTCGGTGGGCTGGCACGGCTGCGCGAACGCCTGTCCGCGCTGCTCCATGACGGATGGCGCACCGTCTGACCATCATTTCCTCCGACGGATACCGGCGATCCGTCCCCCTCCCCAGGCCGGCGAGACCCACGGGTTTTCGGTAAACTACCGCCCATGTCCGTTTCGCCGGTTTCCATCGTGTCCACGCCTGTTGCCGTTTCCGCATCGCCCGCCGGGTCCCCGGATCAGCCGGCCCCGCCGGTCACCGTGCGGTGGCGGGGCGTCGAGACCTACGAGGCGAGCTTCGACGCGATGCGCGCGTTCACCGACACGCGCACCGCCGACACCGGCGACGAGATCTGGCTGGTCGAGCACCCGCCCGTCTACACGCTCGGCCAGGCCGGCGACCCGGCCCACCTGCTGGTGGCCGACAGCGGCGTGCCGCTCGTGAAGGTCGACCGCGGCGGGCAAATCACTTACCACGGCCCCGGCCAGATCGTCGCGTACCTGCTGCTGGACCTGCGCCGGCGCAAGCTGATGGTGCGCACGCTGGTGACGAAGATCGAGGAGGCCGTGATCGAAACCCTCGCGGCGTATAATCTCGCTTCGGTCCGCAAGGCGGGCGCGCCCGGGATCTACGTGGCGTCCGGCGTGCACGAAGGCGCGAAAATCGCGGCCCTCGGCCTGAAGATCCGCAACGGCTGCAGCTATCACGGGCTGAGCCTGAACGTGAAGATGGATCTGCGCCCGTTTCTTGCGATCAACCCGTGCGGCTATGCCGGACTGGAAACTGTCGACATGGCGAGCCTCGAGGTTGCCGCCGACTGGAACGACGTCGCCCACACGCTGGTGCGCCGTCTGATCGCCAACCTCGACGGCGCATCCGCGGCCGCCGACAAGCCGCAGGCACTGGAACAACATTCGAATGACTGACGTTACCGCTTCCCCCGCACCGGCCGATTCGGCCGCGACCCCTGCCTACGATCCGACCGCCAAGCAGAAGGCGCAGGCGAAGACGGCGCGCATCCCGATCAAGGTCATTCCGATCGAGAAGCTGAAGAAGCCCGAGTGGATCCGCGTGAAGGCGGCCACCGGCAGCTCGCGCTTCAACGAGATCAAGACGATCCTGCGCGAGCACAACCTGCATACGGTGTGCGAGGAAGCGAGCTGCCCGAACATCGGCGAATGCTTCGGCAAGGGCACCGCGACGTTCATGATCATGGGCGACAAGTGCACGCGCCGCTGCCCGTTCTGCGACGTCGGCCACGGCCGCCCCGATCCGCTGGATCCGGACGAGCCGAAGAACCTCGCGCGCACGATCGGCGCGCTGAAGCTCAAGTACGTGGTGATCACGAGCGTCGACCGCGACGACCTGCGCGACGGCGGCGCCGGCCACTTCGTCGAGTGCATCCGCGAAGTGCGCGAGCAGTCGCCGGAAACGCGCATCGAAATCCTGACGCCGGACTTCCGCGGCCGTCTCGACCGTGCGATCTCGATCCTGAACGCCGCGCCGCCGGACGTGATGAACCACAACCTCGAAACGGTGCCGCGCCTGTACAAGGAAGCGCGCCCGGGTTCGGACTACGCGCACTCGCTGAAGCTCCTGAAGGACTTCAAGGCGCTGCATCCGGACGTCGCGACGAAGTCGGGCCTGATGGTCGGCCTCGGCGAAACCGAAGAGGAAATCCTGCAGGTGATGCGCGACCTGCGCGCGCACGACGTCGACATGCTGACGATCGGCCAGTACCTGCAGCCGTCCGAGCACCACCTGCCGGTGCGGGCGTACGTGCATCCGGACACGTTCAAGATGTACGAGGAAGAGGCGTACAAGATGGGCTTCACGCACGCGGCCGTCGGTGCGATGGTGCGCTCGAGCTATCACGCCGATCTGCAGGCGCATGGGGCCGGGGTGGTCTGAGCGTCTTTGCTTCGTCGTCTTCCGGCGAACCCGACAAAGCCCGCAGCGATGCGGGCTTTTTCGTTGGCGCGGACGCCCGGCTTGCGTTCGCATGGCAATCGCCACCCGACCGGACACGCAATCCGGTCGAGCATGGAAAGCAAAGCTGAAACGGCATCGATAGCTTCGCAGGATAAGTTCGCTCCCGCCGCGCGCAAAGCTCCTATAGTCGGCTCTCCCGCAGCAATGCCCGCATTCCGAAGGAGAGCCGCATGTCCCGTTTCAGCTTCATCCGCCGCGCCGTCGTCGCGCTGACCGCCTTTGCCGCGCTCGGCGCGGCGCACGCCGAAACGCGCGAAGTCGTGATCGCGTACCAGGACATGGTGGTGCCGTGGCGCTATGCGCAGGCGAGCGGTGAAGTCGAAAAGGCGACCGGCTACAAGGTCACGTTCCGCAAGCTCGACAGCGGCGCCGACGTGATCCGCGCGCTCGCGTCGGGCTCCGTGCAGCTCGGCGAAGCCGGCTCGAGCCCGATCGCGGCCGGGCTGTCGCAGGGGCTCGACATCTCGCTGTTCTGGGTGCTCGACAACATCAACGACGCCGAGGCGCTCGTCGCGCGCAACGGGTCGGGCGTCACGAACGTCGCATCGCTGAAGGGCAAGAAGATCGGCGTGCCGTTCGTGTCGACGTCGCATTTCCACACGCTCGTCGCGCTGCAGGCCGCGGGCGTCAATCCGAACGACGTGAAGATCGTCAACCTGCGTCCGCCCGAAGTCGCGGCGGCGTGGGCACGCGGCGACATCGACGCGACCTACATCTGGGATCCGGTGCTCGCGAAGGTCAAGCAGTCGGGCACCGTGCTGACGACGTCCGGCCAGGTCGCGAAAGAAAGTGGCAAGGCGACCTTCGACGGCTTCGTCGTGAGCCGCAAGTTCGCGCGCGAGAACCCCGAGTTCGTCACGCGCTTCGTGAAGGTGCTCGCGGCGGCCGATGCCGACTACCGCGCGCATGCGGCGGCGTGGAAGGTCGGTTCGCCGCAGGTCGCGGCGGTCGCGAAGGTGTCGGGCGCGAACGCGCAGGACGTGCCGGCCAGCCTCGCGCTCTATGCGTTCCCGACCGCGGCCGAGCAGGCGTCGCCGACGTGGCTCGGCGGCGGTGCGCAATCGGGCGCGGCGAAGTCGCTCGCGGCGACCGCCACGTTCCTCAAATCGCAAGGCACGATCCAGACGGTGCTCGCCGACTATTCGGCCGGCGTCGATCCGCAGTTCGTGCAGAAGGCCGCGCGCTAAGCGGCGATCATCGCGGAGTCCTGAGCATGAGCACGCTGGAAGTCCGTCAGGTATCGGTTGCCTATCCGGGCGAGCGCGGCAGGCCGACGACGCAGGCGCTCGCGCGCGTCGACCTGCGCATCGATGCCGGTGAATTCGTCGTCGCGCTCGGCGCGTCCGGGTGCGGGAAGACGACACTGCTGAACTGCATGGCCGGCTTCGTCGCGCCGACCACCGGTGAGGTGTGCGTCGACGGCGTGCCGGTCACGGGCCCCGGCGCCGATCGCGGTGTCGTGTTCCAGAAGTACGCGCTGCTGCCGTGGCTCGACGTGCTCGACAACGTCGCGCTCGGGCTGCGCTTCGCGCGCGTGTCGAAGGCCGAACGCGCGGCGCGGGCGCGGGAGATGCTCGCGCTCGTCGGGCTCGATGGTCATGCGCATGCGCGCGTGTACGAGCTGTCGGGCGGGATGCAGCAGCGTGTCGGCATCGCGCGCGCACTCGCAAGCGACCCGCGCGTGCTGCTGATGGACGAGCCGATGGGCGCGCTCGACGCGATGACGCGCGGCACGATGCAGGCGCTCGTGCTCGACGTATGGGCGCGCACCGGCAAGACGGTGTTCTTCATTACGCACGATGTCGAGGAGGCGTTGTTCCTCGCGACGCGTCTCGTCGTGATGACGCCCGGCCCTGGCCGGATCGCGGAAACCTTCGAACTGCCGTTCGCGCGCCGCTACGTCGAATCGCGCGATGCGCGCGCGGTGAAGTCTTCACCGGATTTCATCGCGTGGCGCGAGCGGCTGATCGCGTACCTGCATCGCGACGAAGCGGCCGAGGCGGCCGCGTGATGCACGAACTCGCGCGACAGGGCGCGTCGGTCGGACGCGGTCGGATCAGCACTTTGCACAGGCAGGACAGCATGAGTACGCAGGATTCGTGGGCGGCCGACGGAACGGCCGCGGGTTTCGAGCAGGGCGATCGCACGCAGACTCGAGCGACGGAGCGTCGTGCGCCGTCGTCGCGCCGCTACCGGTTGCCGGGGGAGGGGAAGACGGCGGCCTTGAGCACGGCGACGGTCGCGGCGCTGGCCGTGCTGTGGTGGGTCGCCACGCATCGCCAGTGGCTGCCGCCTCTGTTCCTGCCCGCGCCGGAAGCCGTGTGGACGGCGTTCGTCGATGCCTGGCATGGTCGCATTCAGGGTGGGCTGCCGTTGTCCGAGCACCTGCTGTGGAGTGCGGCGCGCGTGTTTGGCGCGTTCCTGCTCGCGACCGCGATCGGCGTGCCGGCCGGCATCCTGATGGGCGTGAGCCGCGTCGCGCGCGGCGTGCTCGATCCGCTGCTGGAGTTCTACCGGCCGCTGCCGCCGCTCGCGTACTTGCCGCTCGTCGTTATCTGGTTCGGCATCGACGAAACGGCGAAGCTCGTCGTGATCTTCCTCGCGTGCTTCGCGCCGATCGCGATGGCCGCGCGCGCCGGCGTGCGTGCGGCGACGGTCGAGCAGATCAACGCCGCGTATTCGCTCGGCGGCAGCTTCGCGCAGATCGTGCGGCATGTGGTGCTGCCGGCCGCGTTGCCGGAGATTCTCACCGGGTTGCGGATCGCGATCGGCTTCGGCTGGACGACGCTCGTCGCGGCCGAGATGGTCGCCGCGACGGCCGGGCTCGGGCAGATGGTGCTCAACGCGTCGAGCTTCCTGCGCACCGACATCGTCGTGATGGGGATCCTGATCATCGGCGCGATCGCGTGGCTGTTCGATCTCGCGATGCGGTGGGTCGAACGGCGGATCGTGCCGTGGAAGGGGCGGGGGTAAGGTCAAATCATGCTGGCGCGCCCCCGAATTACGCGAGAGCGGGCGATGCGGTAAAGGGCGGAACCCGTGAGTTGTACGTTGAAGACAGACAACGTACAGTGCCTGCATGATGAAATCTCTCACTCAGACGGAAGTCGTCGAACTCGACCGGTTCCTGCTCTCGGATGTCACTTCGGACGAGACCTTGACGCTCGAAGGACTCGACGGGTACCTGACTGCGATTGCCACAGGCCCGGTGACGCTGCTGCCGAGCGAATGGCTGCCCGGTGTCTGGGGACCGACGCCGGACGATGCGCCGGCGTTCGATTCGATCGAGCAGGCTCAACGCGTTTTCGATTTGCTGATGCGGCATTACAACGGTGTCATCTGGAGCCTGGAGCGCAATCCGGACGCGTTTGCGCCCGTTTTCAGCACGGTCACCTACGCCGACGAGTCGCGTGAATATCGCGATGCCGAGGCGTGGGCAGCGGGCTTCATGCAGGGCGTTGCCCTTTCTGAGAAATACTGGCAGCCGCTCTTCGACGACCCGCACGGCCGGGACTGGATGCGACCGCTTCGTTTGCTCGGCGCCGATGAGCGCGCGTCCGACGAAGCGTCGTCCGACGAGGCGACGCTCATGCTCGACCCGAGCGGGCGGGAAATTCTGGCTGACCGGATTCCCGCGAGCATCGCCGCCATTTATCGTTACTGGCTGCCGTATCGCCAGGCCGTTCACGAGCGTCGTGTTGCCACGACAGTCCAGCGTTCCGAGCCGAAAATCGGCCGCAACGACCCGTGTCCGTGCGGGAGCGGCAAGAAGTTCAAGAAGTGTTGCGGTGGGGCGGCCGAGCTGCACTGAGCGTTTGCCGCACATCGACCGCGTGTGAAACAGGAGGGCGACGCTGCCGATCGCGAGCACGCCCTCATTCCTCCATCGCCACGCCTTCCCGCCGCGGATCCGCCCCGCCGAACCACACCGTCTGCCGCTGCACGTTCAGCCGCTGGATCGCCTGCAGCCCCGAGTTCATCTCGACGACCTGCACGTCGTGCCCGCGGCCCTTCAGCCCGTCGGCGAGTGCTTCCGACACGCGGCCGCGTTCGAGCTGCGTCGGCCCGTTCATCGACCTGAAGTTCGGCAGCGCGATCGCCTGCAGCATCGTCATCCCCAGTCGAGCACGCCGACCAGCGTCTTCGCGACGTGATTGATGATCGCGGGGCCGGCGGCCGAGCCGACGATCATCGTCACGATCGCGTGGCTGTTCGATCTCGCGATGCGGTGGGTCGAACGGCGGATCGTGCCGTGGAAGGGGCGGGGATAGGCAGCGAGTCGCACCGGGGCGTGACGGAGGTCGATTGCCCCGCGCTGCAAACGAAAGAGGGGCCGGGCTTCGCGTCGAGCGAAGCCCGGCCCCTGTCGCATGATGCCGGTGACTACGAGAGGACGACTTACCAGCGATACCCGGCGCCGGCGCCGACCGCGACCGTGCCGCGCGTATTGGTGGAACCGGATGCCTTGACCACCCAGCGCCCGTTGCGCGTGGCGGTGGACAGGCCGAACGCGACGGCCGACTGCCCGCTGTACGTGCCGCCGGCGATCGAGACCATGCTTTCGCCGGCCAGCGACGCCTGCGGCAGGTTCGCGATGGCGACGGCGGACGCGATGCCGCCGCTGGCGTCGCGACGATAGTGGTCGATGTCGTTACGCACGCTGCCGATCTGGTCGTGCAACTGCTGCACGTTCACGGCATCGGTCGGCGCGGTGCCGGCCTTGACGTTGGTGATCTGCCGCTCCTGGCCTGGTGCGCCGACGGAGACCGTGTCGTCGCGATCGGCGACGGAGTTGTTGCCGAGCGCGACCGAGTTGTTGCCCGATGCCGTCGAGTTGTTGCCGAGCGTGAGACTGTCGTCCCCGGATGCCTTCGAGTTCTGCCCGAGTGCAAGCGAGTTCGATCCCGTTGCGCCGGAGCCGTCGCCGAGCTGCGCGAAGTCGTTGCCGTGGTTGCCGCCGGGCGGTGGGCTCGTGGGTTTGTCGTTCTCGAAGTTCGTCAGGCGCGTATCGAGCAAGTCGATTTTCTGCTGCATCGTGAAGAGTTGCCCGCCGTTGACGGCTTCCAGGCTGCCCGCTGCGATCAGGCCGGGCGCGACGTTGGCAAGCAGCGTGCCGCCGACACCGCCGAGCGTCGCGCGGGCGAGTGTCAGATCGTCGTACACGAGCGCACCGAGCTGTTTGCCGTTCGGGTCGATCAGGCCGGTCGCCTTCAACTGCGCGATGGTCACGGCATCGGTGTCGTCGACACCGTTCGACAGTCCGGTCAGTACGCGCGTACCGTCCGTACCGGCGAGGCTCACCGACGCGCCGCCCTTGTTCGCGCCGATCGAGATCGCGAGGCTCGCGGGATCCTGGCGCACGAGGCCGGTGGCGCCGTTGTCGAGGCGCGTGCCGAGATCGTCGACGTCGATGCGGATGGATTTCACGTCGCCTTCGACGTTCGTTACGCGGCCGTCGAGCGTCGTGATCGATTGCGTGTTGGTCCTGGCGCGTTCGTCGAGATTCGTCAGCGCACTGCCGACGTCGTTGAACGACTGGCCGTCGATCTTGTAGTTCGGGCCGCGCACGCTCCCGTCCGCGTTGATCGCGGCATCGCCGCCGAGCGCCTCGACGACCGGCTTGAGCTGCGACAGGTTGACCGCGTCGGTGTCCTTCGTGCCGGCGCGGAGATTGACGAGCTGGCGCTCGTTGCCGGCCTGGCCGATCGAGACGGTCTTGGCGCGGTCGGCGACGCTGCCCTGGCCCAGCGCCACCGAATCGTGTGCGGTCACTTTCGTGTCCGCGCCGAGCGCGAGCGCGCGGTTCGCATTGACGCTCGACGATACGCCGAACGCGCTCGACCGGTCGCCGTGAACGCTGGCCCTTTCACCGATCGCAATCGTGGCTTGGCCATTGGCGCTGGCCTCCGCGCCGATCGCGATGGCCGAGTAATCGCCGCCGGTCTCGCCGTTTGCCTTCGCACCGGGCCCGATGGCAATCGAGCCGGCTCCCGAGGCAGTCGGCGTGCCGCCCGTACCACCATTGACGATGAGATTCTCCAGCACCAGATCGGCGGCCTGACCGTAGCCCGGTGCAAGCATGGCAATGGCGATGGCGAGTTTCGAGAGGCGGGTGGCGCAAGCGGCGCGGCGCAAGCGACCGGAAGAGCGGAGGGGGATGCTGGCCATTGTATGAGTCGCAGTCCTTATTAATTTGGGATATTGAGTCGCATGGTTGGCGCAGGCTGACGAGGCGCCGTCACGATACGGACATGTCTTCTTCCAGGCGGCTCGTTGGCTGCGCGATGGTGCCGTTGTGGGGGACCGCAACATGCCGTCGATGCCGACGACCGGCCTGGATCGGACTATGCCGATACGAGCAGCGGACTATACGGATTGACGCAAGGGCCGTCGATGAGACGAATACGAAATTGATGCGGATGGTGCGGGACACATGCGTGTGTCGAGCACGATGCGCAGGCTGGACCGAGCGGGCGGACAATGAGGGGGCCGCGCGCATCGGGCACGCCAACGCGTCGTCACGGCCGGGCGGCCGGACGACATCGCGTAGCGCGCCGCGCCGCCACGCTTGGGGACCCTCATTCCCCCAGCGCCACCCCTTCCCGCCGCGGATCCGCGCCGCCGAACCACACCGTCTGCCCCTGCACGTTCAGCCGCTGGATTCCCTGCAGCCCGGAGTTCATCTCGACGACCTGCACGTCGTGCCCGCGGCCCTTCAGCCCGTCGGCGAGTGCTTCCGACACGCGGCCGCGTTCAAGCTGCGTCGGCCCGTTCATCGACCCGACGTTCGGCAGCGCGATCGCCTGCTGCATCGTCATCCCCCAGTCGAGCACGCCCACCAGCGTCTTCGCGACGTGGTTGATGATCGCGGGGCCGCCGGCCGAGCCGACGATCATCGTCACCTGCTTCGTCTTCTTGTCGAACACCAGCTCCGGCGACATCGCCGAGCGCGGCCGCTTGCCGGCCTGCACGCGGTTCGCGACCGGCCGGCCGTTGTCGTTCGACACGAACGAGAAATCGGTGAGCTGGTTGTTCAGCATGAAGCCGCGCACCATCAGCCGCGAACCGAACGCGTCCTCGATGCTGGTCGTCATCGACAGCGCCTGGCCGTAGCGGTCGACGATCGCGATGTCGGACGTCGACGGCAGCTCGGGGCTGCGGTCGTCGGCCATCGCGAGCGTCGCGCCCTGCGGCGTGCCGGCTTGGGCCACGCCCATGCTGCTGTCGCCGATCAGGTGCGCGCGCTGCGCGAGATAGGTCTTGTCGGTGAGGCTCGCCCAGCTGCCACCGGGCAGCGGCACGAAATCGGGATCGGCGACGTAGCGCGCGCGGTCCGCATACGCGAGGCGCCCGGCTTCGCTGAACAGGTGCGCGGCGAACGGCGTCGGCTCGTAGCCGACGTCGTTGCGCACCGGCTTCTGCGCGCCGATCTGCTGCCAGTCGGGCATCGCTTCGAGGATGCCGAGCATCTGCGCGATCGCGAGGCCGCCCGACGACGGCGGCGGCATCCCGCACACGACCGAGCGCCGGTAGTCGGCGCACAGCGGCGCGCGCACCTTCGCCTTGTAGCGCGCGAGATCCTGCAGCGACAGCAGGCCCGGGTTGGTCGGGTGCTTGCGCACCTTCGTGACGATGTCGCGCGCGATCGCGCCGCTGTAGAACGCGTTCGCGCCGCGGTCGGCGACCTGGCGCAGCACGGTCGCGAGCGCGGGGTTCTTCAGCACCGTGCCGGCTGCCTTCGGCGTGCCGTCCGGGTTGTAGAAGTACGCGCGCGCAGCGGGGTCGTTCTTCAGGTACCTGTCGTTGGCGATCAGCATCGCGAGCCGCGGGCTGATCGTGAAGCCGTGCTCGGCGAGCCGGATCGCGGGCTGGAACAGCCGGCGCCACGGCAGCTTGCCGTGCGCGCGATGCGCGGCGTCGAGCATGCGCAGCACGCCCGGCGTGCCGACCGAGCGTCCGCCGACGACACCTTCGTAGAAGCTCATCGGCTGGCCGGTCGGCCCGTAGAACAGGCGGTCGGTCGCGGCGGCCGGCGCGGTTTCGCGGCCGTCGTAGGCCTGCGTTGCCTTGCCGTCGAAGTACAGCAGGAACGCGCCGCCGCCGATCCCCGACGATTGCGGCTCGACGAGCGCGAGCACCATCTGCGTGGCGATCGCCGCGTCGATCGCGGTGCCGCCCGCCTTCAGCATCTCGTAGCCGGCCTGCGTCGCGAGCGGGTTCGCGGCCACGATCATGAAGTGCTGCGAGGTCCAGCCCGGCTTGTCGGTCCAGCCGGACGACAGCTCGGGCGCGTGGAAGCCGGGCAGCGGCACGGCGGCGCCCGAGGCGGCGGCGACGGGCACCACCGCGCCCGACGGTGGCGTGGACGGGGACGTGCAGCCGGTGTTGAACGCGACGAGCGCGACGGCGGCAAGCAGCGTCCAGGAGCGCGAATGCGGACGAATCCGGTCGAACATTGAACCCTCGGCAGCAGTGAATTCGAAGGAGGCGACGGTGCCGGCGCAACGCGGCTGCCCGCCCCGGCGCGCTATTGTCGCCGCGTGCCCGGCGGCTTGTCACCCGACAGGAAACCCTGACGCAGCGCGCCGGGCCCGCCCCGGCCGGTCTTTCCGGCCTGTTCGAGGATGAACTCTATGAACGTCGACGTCGCGCGCGTGTGGTGCCGGTTCGGCATGTAGAGCATGTACATGTGCGTGCCGAAGATGCTGAGCCGGTACGCGTCGAGCGACGTGACGACCGTGCCGCGCCGGATGTCGTCCTGCACCACGTAGTCGGGCACGATGCCGACGCCGATCCCGCCGAGGATCGCCTGCCGCAGGAACAGGAAGTTCTCCGAAACCAGCGTGGGCTCGAGCAGCACCTCATGGCGCTCGTCGCCGAGATACGCGGCGATCCTGAGCTGCCGGCCCATCACCGTCGCGGTGACGACGGGGGCGGCCGACAACGCGCCGAGGCTCGCCGGCATCCCGTGCTCGGCCGCGAAGGCGGCCGACGCGCACGCGACGTAGCGCACCGCGCCCATGTCGCGCGCGACGAGGTTCTGCGGCGGCTCCGGCATCACGCGCACCGCGATGTCGATCTCGTCGCGCATCAGGTCTTCCACGCGGTTCTCGAACACGACGTCGAGCACGATGCCTGGATGCAGCCGCTTGAACGCGAGCAGCCAGTCGGACATCACCATCTGCCCGTAGCCGCTCGGCACCGACAGCCGCACGCGGCCCTGCAGGTCCTGGCCGAGCGTCGTCACCGATTCCTGCGCGGCGAGCAGTTCGTTGCGGATGCGCCGGCCGTGCTCGTACAGCTTCAGCCCGATCTCGGTCGGCTCGATGCGCCGCGTCGTGCGCCGCACGAGCTGCTGGCCGATCGACCGCTCGAGCTGGTTCAGCCGGTAGCTGACGTTCGCGCGGCTCATCTTGAGCCGCTGCGCGGCCTTGCTGAGATTGCCGGCGTCGAGGATCTCGACGAGCAGCGTCAGCGCGTTCAGGTCCATGCGTCGCGTCTCCTGATCCGTCCCGGTTAATGGTCGGAAGCATTCAGTGTCAAGTCGGACTTGACAGCTTGTAAAAGCGGGAGGGAATTGTCAATGAATCTAGATCAATCGAGAATCAGGTCATGCCCGGCGTACGGCCGGATCTTGTCCCGCTTCGTGCGGGACGGGGGCCGGTGCCCGGCGTCGACGCACCAGCCGCCGCGTCAAGGAGACACGATGAATTCACCCGCTTCCCCCGCCAGCCCGGCCGGCACCGTCACGCGCGAACGGCGCGACAAGGTGCTCGTCGTCACGATCGACCATCCGCCCGTCAACGCGCTGTCCGCCGAGGTGCGGCGCGGCCTCGCCGACGCGCTCGACGCCGCGCAGGCCGACGACGCGATCCGGGCGGTGCTGATCGTCGGCGCCGGCCGCAACTTCATCGCGGGCGCCGACATCCGCGAGTTCGGCAAGCCGATCGCGCCGCCGTCGCTGCCTGATGTATGCGAGCGGATCGAATCGGGCGCGAAGCCGGTCGTGGTCGCGCTGCACGGCGCGACGCTCGGCGGCGGCCTCGAAGTCGCGCTCGCCGCGCATTACCGGCTCGCGGTGCCGGGCACGAAGCTCGGGCTGCCCGAAGTCACGCTCGGCCTGCTGCCCGGCGCGGGCGGCACGCAGCGCGCGCCGCGCCTGATCGGTGCGAAGGCCGCGCTCGACCTGATGCTGACGGGCCGTCATGTGAGCGCGGACGAAGCGCTCGCGCTGGGCCTCGTCGACCGCGTCGCGCACAGCGACGACACGCTCGCCGAAGGCCTTGCTTACGCGCAGGAGCTCGTATCGCTCGGCGCGCCGGTGCGCCGCACGCGCGACGCGCGGGGGCTCGCCGACCGCGCGGCCGCGCAGGCCGCGATCGATGCGGCGCGTGCCGAGCTGCCGAAGAAATCGCGTGGCCTGTTCTCGCCCGCGAAGATCGTCGACGCCGTCGAGGCCGCGCTCACGCAGTCGTTCGACGCGGGGATGAAGCTCGAGCGCAGCCTGTTCCTGCAGTGCGTCGACAGCCCGCAGCGCGCGGGCCTCGTGCATGCATTCTTCGCGGAGCGTGAAGCGGCGAAGGCACCCGAGGCGCGGCGCGCGAGCGCGCGGTCGGTCGAGCGGATCGGCGTGGTCGGCGGCGGCACGATGGGCGCGGGCATCGCGGTCGCGGCGCTCGATGCCGGGCTGCCGGTGACGATGATCGAACGCGACGAAGCATCGCTCGCGCGCGGCCGCGCGCACGTCGAGAAGGTGTACGACGGCCTCGTCGCGAAGGGGCGGATGACGCCGGCCGCGCACGCGGCGCGGCTCGCGCGCTTCAAGGGCAGCACGTCGTACGACGCGCTCGCGCAGGCCGACGTCGTGATCGAGGCGGTGTTCGAGGACATGGCCGTGAAGCAGGCCGTGTTCGCCGAACTCGCGCGCGTGTGCAAGCCGGGCGCGGTGCTCGCGACCAACACGTCGTATCTCGACATCGACGCGCTGGCCGCCAGCATCGACCGGCCGGCCGACGTGATCGGCCTGCATTTCTTCTCGCCGGCCAACGTGATGAAGCTGCTCGAGATCGTCGTGCCGGCCCGCGTGAGCGCGGACGTCGTCGCGACCGCGTTCGCACTGGCCAAGCAGCTGAAGAAGACGCCGGTGCGCGCCGGCGTGTGCGACGGCTTCATCGGCAACCGGATCCTCGCGGTCTATCGCACGGCGGCCGACTATCTGATGGAAGACGGCGCGTCGCCGTACCAGATCGATCGCGCGGTGCGCGAATTCGGCTTCCCGATGGGGCCGTTCCAGGTCGTCGACCTCGCGGGCGGCGACATCGGCTGGGCGACCCGCAAGCGCCGCGCGGCGACGCGCGACCCGCGTGCACGCTACGTGGCGATTTCCGACCGGCTGTGCGAGCGCGGCTGGTTCGGCCAGAAGACGGCACGCGGCTACTACCTGTATCCGGACGGCGCGCGCGTCGGCACGCCGGACCCGGAAGTCGAGGCGATCGTCGCGGAAGAGCGCGCGAAGAAGGGCGTCACGCCGCGCACCTTCACCGACGACGAGATCCTGCGCCGCTACCTCGCCGCGATGATCAACGAAGGCGCGAACGTGGTGCACGAGAAGATCGCGCTGCGCCCGCTCGATGTCGATGCGGTGTTCCTGCACGGCTACGGCTTCCCGCGCTATCGCGGCGGCCCGATGCATTACGCGGACACGGTCGGCCTCGCGAACGTGCTCGCCGATATCCGCGCGTTCGCGAAGGAAGATCCGCTGTTCTGGAAGCCGTCGCCGCTGCTCGTCGATCTCGTCGCGCGCGGCGCGGATTTCGCGAGCCTGAACCGCATCGACTGAACGCCCACCGCATTCGCCACGGACCGAAGATGGACCTCAATTTCACTCCCGAAGAGGAAGCCTTCCGCACCGAAGTGCAGCGCTTCCTGCAAGCCGAACTGCCCGCGCGCATCGCGCGCAAGGTGAAGGGCGGCCTGCATCTCACGCGCGACGACATGCGCGAATGGCACGCGATCCTCAACGCGCGCGGCTGGCTCGCGAGCCACTGGCCGCGCGAATACGGCGGCCCCGGCTGGAGCGTCGCGCAGAAGTTCCTGTTCGACAACGAATGCGCGCTCGCGGGTGCGCCGCGCATCGTGCCGTTCGGCGTGAACATGCTCGGCCCCGTGCTGATCAAGTACGGCAACGACGCGCAGCAGCGCCACTGGCTGCCGCGCATCCTCGACGGCACCGACTGGTGGTGCCAGGGCTACTCGGAGCCGGGCGCCGGTTCCGATCTTGCAGCGGTGAAGACGCGCGCGGTGCGCGGCATCGACGCGCAGGGCGAGCATTACCTCGTGAACGGCCAGAAGACGTGGACCACGCTCGGCCACTACGCGAACATGATCTTCTGCCTCGTGCGCACCGCGACCGACGTGCGCAAGCAGGAAGGCATCAGCTTCCTGCTGATCGACATGAACACGCCGGGCGTCGAGGTGCGCCCGATCGTCACGCTCGACGGCGAGCACGAAGTGAACGAGGTGTTCTTCACCGACGTGCGCGTGCCGGCGGCCAACCTCGTCGGCGAGGAGAACCGCGGCTGGACCTACGCGAAATACCTGCTCACGTACGAGCGCACCAACATCGCGGGAATCGGCTTCTCGACGGCCGCGCTCGACCGGTTGCGCGCAGTCGCCGCGAAGGTCATGAAGAATGGCCGGCCGCTCGCGGACGATCCGTTCTTCGCGGCGCGCGTCGCGCGGGTCGAGATCGAACTCGAGAACATGCGCACGACCAACCTGCGCGTGCTGGCCGCGGTCGCGGGCGGCGGCGCGCCGGGCGCGGAAAGCTCGATGCTGAAGATCCGCGGCACGCAGATCCGCCAGGAGATCACCGCGCTGATGCGGCGCGCGATGGGGCCGTACGCGCAGCCGTTCATCGAGGAGGCGCTCGATGCCGATTACGACGGCGAGCCGGTCGGCCCGGACGACGCCGCGAGCGCCGCGCAGCAGTACTTCAACAACCGGAAGCTGTCGATCTTCGGCGGCTCGAACGAGATCCAGAAGAACATCATCGCGAAGATGATGCTCGGGCTGTAACGAGGGACGCGACGATGGATTTCCAGCACACAGAAGACCGCCGGATGCTGGCGGATACGTTGAACCGCTTCATCGCCGAACAGTACGCGTTCCCGGTGCGCGATCGCATCGCGCAGTCGGGCGAGGGTTTCGATCGCGCGATGTGGCGGCGCCTTGCCGACCTCGGCACGGTCGGCGCGCTGTTTTCCGAAGCCGACGGCGGGTTCGGCGGCGCGGGCTTCGACATCGCCGTGGTGTTCGAATGCCTCGGGCGCGGGCTCGTCGTCGAGCCGTTCCTCGGCGCGTTGCTCGCGGGGCGTGCGCTGTCGCTCGCCGGCGGCGCCGCGCATCGCGACCGGCTGGCCGCGCTGATCGACGGCAGCGCGAGCGCCGCGTTCGCGCACGACGAGCCCGGCTCGCACTACGAACTGACGACCGTGCGCACGCGCGCCGAATGCTCGGGCGACGGCTGGGTGCTGACGGGCGCGAAGGGCGTCGTCGACCAGGCTGCGCAAGCGGCGTTCTTCGTCGTCAGCGCGCGGGTGTCGGGTCACGACGACGATGCGGCCGGCATCGGCCTGTTCGTCGTGCCCGCCGATGCGCCGGGCGTATCGCTGCGCGACTACCGGAAGATCGACGGCGGCCGCGCGGCCGAGGTGCGCTTCGAGCACGTCGTGCTGCCGGCCGATGCCGCGCTCGGCGCGCACGACGGCGAAGCAGGCGCCGAGTTGCTCGAACGCGTGCTCGGCTACGGATTGCTCGCGCTGTCGGCGGAGGCGCTCGGCGCGATGGACGTCGCGAAGGAATACACGCTCGACTACCTGCGCACGCGCAAGCAGTTCGGCTTGCCGATCGGCAGCTTCCAGGCGCTGCAGCACCGGATGGCCGACCTGCTGCTCGAAGTCGAGCAGGCGCGCTCGGCCGTGATCAACGCGGCCGCGCAGCTCGATGCGCCGCGCGGGGTGCGCGAACGCGCGCTCGCGGCGGCGAAGGTCACGATCGGCCGGATCGGCACGCTCGTTGCCGAAGAGAGCATCCAGCTGCACGGCGGGATCGGGATGACGTGGGAGCTGCCGCTGTCGCACTACGCGAAGCGCCTCGTGATGATCGATCACCAGCTCGGCGACGAGGATCATCACCTCGCGCGCTACATCGCGCTGTCGAAACAGTAAAGACGAACGACGCGAACGGAGGAGACAACGATGACGAACGAATCGCGCGCATTGCCGCTGGCCGGCGTGAAGGTGCTCGATTTCTCGCGTGTGCTCGCGGGCCCGTGGTGCGCGATGGTGCTCGCCGATTTCGGCGCGGAAGTGATCAAGGTCGAGCATCCGGCGCGCGGCGACGACACGCGCGACTGGGGCTTGAGGATCGGCGACACCGAGACGACCTACTTCAACAGCGTGAACCGCAGCAAGCGCTCGATCTGTCTCGACCTGCAGACTGAAGACGGGAGGCGGCTCGCGCGCGAGCTGGCCGCGCAGGCCGACGTGGTGCTCCACAACTTCAAGTTCGGCGGCGCGGAAAAGCTCGGGCTCGGCTACGACGCGCTGGCCGAGCTGAATCCGCGCGTCGTGCACTGCGCGATTTCCGGCTACGACCGCTCGGGCGCCGAGGCCGCGCGGCCCGGCTACGACCTCGTCGTGCAGGGCGAGGCCGGGCTGATGGCGCTGAACGGCGAGGCCGGCCAGCCGCCGCTGAAGTTCGGCGTCGCGGCGGTCGACCTGTTCACCGGCATGTATTCGGCGCAGGCGATCCTCGCCGCGCTGTACGAACGACACGCAACGGGGCGCGGGCGGCGCATCGAAATGGCGCTGTTCGACTGCGGGCTGATGATCACCGCGTACTACGGGCTCGACGCGCTGCTGATGGGCGAGGACCCGCCGCGCTACGGCAACGCGCATCCGTCGATCGTGCCGTACGGCGTGTTCGACGCGGCCGACGGCCCGCTCGTGATCACGGTCGGCAACAACCCGCAGTTCGCGCGTTTCTGCGACGCGATCGAGCGGCCCGATCTCGCGGCCGACGAACGCTACAAGACCAACCTCGGCCGCTCGGAAAACCGCGCCGAGCTGCTTCCCGAGATTCGCGGCGAACTCGCACGCCGGTCGCGCGCGACGTTGCTCGCGGCGCTCGCCGACGCGGGCATTCCGTGCGGCGAAGTGCTCGGGCTGCACGAGGCGCTGAAGTCGGAACGCGCGACGCGCGCGGGGCTCGTCACGCGGCAGCCGCATCCGGTCGCGGGCGGCGTCGACGTGCTGGCGCCGCCGTACCGGTTCGATGGCGCGCGGTTGCCGGTGCGCGGCGCGCCGCCGGTGCTTGGTGCCGACACGGATGCGGTGCTCGGCGGCTGGCTCGGGATGTCGGCCGACGAGGTTGCGCGGCTGCGTGCGGATCGCATTGTGTAACGCGTTTCATGCGTTGCCGCCGTGGCGCGGGCGGAGCAGTCGACGCGCCAGCCATCCATAAGACATTCCTCGCGACGACGAGGAGGTTGCCCTGCGGGGACTGGAGTAGGCGCTAAAGCGCCAACTCCGGTCGACCGCGAAGCATGGGACCAGAGTAAGCGCTGAAGCGCCAACTCTGGTCGACAGGAGACACCATGGAGCTTTCCGTCATCGAATCGGTCACGGCGCGCCGTGACTACCAGCAGCTCGTGCGGGCGCGGCGCCGCTTCAGCTTCACGCTGACGGCGCTGATGATCGCCACGTACTACGGCTTCATCCTGCTCGTCGCGCTCGCGCCGCACGTGCTCGCCGCGCCGCTGTACCGCGGCGCGACGATGACGGTCGGGATCGCCACCGGCGTCGCGATCATCCTGGTCGCGATCAGCCTGACCGCGTGCTACGTGCTGCGCGCGAACCGTGCGTTCGACCGCCGCGTCGACGCGATCCTGCAGCGTTCGTGACGGAGGCCGACATGCGACGACTCTCGATGGCGCTCGGCGCGCCTGCCGTTCTCGCTTCCACCGCCGCGCACGCGGTATCCGTCGCGGGCCCGATGCCCGACAAGGTCGAACTGAACCCGGTCGCGATCGGGATGTTCTTCGCGTTCGTGTTCGCGACGCTCGCGCTCACGCGCTGGGCCGCACGCCGCACGCGCTCGACACGCGACTTCTACACGGCCGGCGGCGGCATCACCGGGCTGCAGAACGGGCTTGCGATCGCGGGCGACTACATGTCGGCCGCGTCGTTCCTCGGGCTGTCCGGGATGGTGTTCATGTTCGGCTTCGACGGGCTCATCTACTCGATCGGCTTCCTGGTCGGCTGGCCGTTCGTGATGTTCCTGATCGCCGAGCCGCTGCGCAACCTCGGCAAGTTCACGTTCGTCGACGTCGTCGCGTACCGCTTCGCGCAGCGGCCGATCCGGCTGCTGACGTCCGCGAATTCGCTGACCATCGTCGTGCTGTACCTCGTCGTGCAGATGGTCGGCGCGGGCAAGCTGATCCAGCTGCTGTTCGGGTTGTCGTACGGCATGGCCGAGCTGATCGTCGGCGTGCTGATGGTGGTCTACGTGTTCTTCGGCGGGATGACCGCGACCACCTGGGTGCAGGTGATCAAGGCCGTGCTGCTGCTGTGCGGCGCGACGCTGCTCGTCGTGCTTGCACTGGGCGAATTCGGCTTCAGCGTCGACGAGATGTTCCGCCGCGCGGTGGCCGTGCATCCGGGCGCGCTGTCGATCATGGGCCCCGGCAAGCTGATCCGCGATCCGGCCAACGCGCTGTCGCTCGGCATCGCGCTGATGTTCGGCACGGCCGGCTTCCCGCACATCCTGATGCGCTTCTTCACGGTGCCGAACGCGAAGGAGGCGCGCAAGTCGGTGCTCTATGCGACCGGCTTCATCGGCTATTTCTATTTGCTGACCTTCGTGATCGGCTTCTCGGCGATCGTGCTGCTCGCGCAGCATCCGGAGTTTTTCAAGCTCGGCGCGAACGGCACGTTCAACCTGACGCACGACCTGCTCGGCGGCTCGAACATGGTCGCGGTGAAGCTCGCGCAGGCGGTCGGCGGGAACTGGTTCTACGGGTTCATCGCGGCCGTCACGTTCGCGACGATCCTCGCGGTGGTCGCGGGCCTCACGCTCGCCGGCGCGACGACGATCTCGCACGACCTGTATGCGCAGATGTGGGCACGCGGCAAGCCCGACGAGCGCGTCGAGATGCGTATCTCGCGCGCGGCGACGATCGCGCTGTCGGCGGTCGCGATCGGGCTGTCGATCCTGTTCGAGCACGTGAACGTCGCGTTCATGGTCGGCCTCGTCGCGGCGGTGGCCGCGAGCGCCAATTTCCCGGTGCTCGCGATGTCGATTTTCTGGCGCGGGATGACGACGCGCGGCGCGGTGCTCGGCGGCGGCCTCGGCCTCGTGTCGGCGGTCACGCTCACGGTGCTGTCGAAGTCGGTGTGGGTCGACGTGCTGCACCACGCGCACGCACCGGTGTTCCTCGACAACCCGGCGCTCGTGTCGGTGCCGCTCGCGTTCATCGGGATCGTCGTCGGCTCGCTCGCGGATCGCGGCGAGCGCGCGCGGCGCGAGCGCGACGCGTTCGCGCAGCAGGAGTTCTACGCGCAGACGGGCGTGCTGGCCGGCCGCGCCGTGCAGCATTGATTCGTCAGATGAATGAGTGCATCCGTCCGGATCGCCGGACGGATATTTTCCGGAAATCCGGAAACCCGGATTTCCTTGCCTGCCGCATTATGAGAAATACAATGAATACAAAGGTTTGACGGGTTTCAGGAACCTGGCATTGACCTTGCAATATAAAGCGCACGGCCCTCCCCCGGCCGAACTACTACAGCAAGCAAGGAGACAATCGATGACCACTGCCTTCCTCCCCCTCCGGACGTCCTGAGGCATCGCTTGTTGCGGCACGGCAGCCGCGCGGGCGAGTGAATCTTCCCCTGTGACATTCGTCCGCGCGCGTGACGCCGTTTCCATCGGCTCATCTACTTCTGCAGGAACCATCGTGAAGAAGAAACCCTTCTACAAAGTGCTCTATGTGCAGGTGATCTTCGCCATCATCGTCGGCGTGATCCTCGGCCACTTCTATCCGTCGATCGCCACCGACATGAAGCCGCTCGGCGACGGCTTCATCAAGCTGATCAAGATGGTGATCGGCCCGATCATCTTCTGTACGGTCGTCACCGGCATCGCCGGCATGGAGGACATGAAGAAGGTCGGCCGCGTCGGCGGCAAGGCGCTGCTGTACTTCGAGATCGTGTCGACTTTCGCGCTGGTGCTCGGCCTGGCGGCCACGCACATCCTGCGTCCGGGCGTCGGCTTCAACATCGATCCGGCGACGCTCGACGGCAAGGCCGTCGCGTCGTACGCGGCGAAGGCGCACGGGCAGTCGACGGTCGACTTCCTGATGCACATCATCCCGAACACGATGGTCGATGCGTTCGCGCAGGGCGAGATCCTGCAGATCCTGCTGATCGCACTGCTGTTCGGCAGCGTGCTCGCGCATCTCGGCGAGCGCGGCAAGGTCGTCACCGACTTCATCGACGGGCTCACGCGCGTGCTGTTCGGCATCGTGCACATCGTCACGAAGCTGGCGCCGATCGGCGCGTTCGGCGCGATGGCGTTCACGATCGGCAAGTACGGCGTCGGCTCGCTGGTGCCGCTGCTCAAGCTGATCGGCACGTTCTACCTGACGTCGGTCGTGTTCGTGCTCGTCGTGCTCGGCACGATCGCGCGGGTCACGGGCTTCTCGATCATCCGCTTCGTGTCCTACATCAAGGAAGAGCTGCTGATCGTGCTCGGCACGAGCTCGTCGGAAGCCGCGTTGCCGCAGCTGATGGAAAAGCTCGAGAAGGCCGGCTGCTCGCGTTCGGTCGTCGGCCTCGTCGTGCCGACCGGCTATTCGTTCAACCTCGACGGCACCAACATCTACATGACGATGGCCGTGCTGTTCATCGCGCAGGCGACCAACATCGAACTGACGTGGATGCAGCAGCTCACGCTGCTCGCCGTCGCGATGCTGACGTCGAAGGGCGCGAGCGGCGTCACGGGCGCGGGCTTCATCACGCTCGCCGCGACGCTGGCCGTCGTGCCGACGATCCCGCTGTCGGGCATGGTGCTGATCCTCGGCATCGACCGCTTCATGAGCGAATGCCGTGCGCTGACCAACATCGTCGGCAACGGCGTCGCGACGGTCGTCGTGTCGGCCTGGGAGAAGGAGCTCGACCGCAACAAGCTGCGCCAGGCGCTGAAGGGCGGCGGCGAAGTGGCGCCGACCGAGACGGCCGGCGTCTGACGTCATGAAGGAGCAGGCGGCGGCACCGCCCGCCGGCGGTGCGAGCCGCGGCGGTCGAGGCGGAAGGGCGGAGGCCTATGACACAATAGGTGATCCGCATCGCCAGGAAGCCTCGACCGTGACGCGCCGTCTGCTCATTCTCGTCGTGCTTGCCGCCGCGCTCGCCGCGGCGTGCACGCTGACGTGGACGATCACCTGGCGGCGCGGCGTCGCCGAGCTGCAGCGCAACGCCGCGGTGCGCGTCGACCGCACCACCAACGCGCTCAAGAGCACGCTCGACCGCTACGAGTCGCTGCCCTATCTGCTCGGCAGCCACCCGTATGTGCAGGACCTGCTCGCCGAGCCGACGCGCGCCGACTACACCGGGCGCGTCAATCGCTATCTCGAAGACCTCAACGAACACGCGCACGCGACCGTCACCTACGTGATCGGCGCGGACGGCCTGTGCGTCGCCGCCAGCAACTGGCGCGCGCCCGACAGCTTCGTCGGGACCGAATACCGCTTCCGCCCGTATTTCCTCGATGCGATGAACGGCCAGGTCGGCCGCTTCTTCGGGATCGGCACGATCTCGCGCGATCCCGGCTACTACATCTCGCAGCCCGTGTGGCGCGACGGCAAGATCGCGGGCGTGGTCGTCGTGAAGCTCAACCTCGAATGGTTCCAGGGCGCCGATGCGTCGGAGCCGCTCGTCGTCGCGGACGATCACGGCGTCGTGTTCCTGTCGTCGGTGCCCGCATGGAAGTACCACACGCTGCGCCCGCTCACGGGCCCTGTCGCCGCGTCGATCTACGAGACGCGCCAGTACGCGCAGCAGCCCGTCACGCCGCTGCCGCTGCGCATCGAGCAGGTGCTCGGCCCCGATGCGGAAATCGTGCGCCTGGGCCCCGGCATGCGCGCGCCGCGGTTCCTCGCGAGCAAGCGCCGGATCGGCGAGCCCGACTGGCTGCTCGTCACGCTCGCGCCGATCGCGCCCGTCGACGCCGATGCGCGCAACGCGACGATCGTCACCGGTTTCGGCTTCGTGTCGGTCGCGCTGCTCGCGTTCTACTGGCGGATGCGCCGCGCGCGCGTGCGTGAAATGATCCGCGGCCGCGCGCTGCTGCAACAGGCGTACGCGGAGCTGAACCGGCGCGTCGAGGAGCGCACGGCCGACCTGTCGGAAGCGAACGAGCAGTTGCAGAAGGAAGTCGGCGACCGGATCCGTGCGGAGCAGGAGCTGCGCGCCGCGCACGACGAACTGATCCAGGCGAGCAAGCTCGCCGCGCTCGGCCAGATGGCGGCCGGCATCACGCACGAACTGAACCAGCCGCTCGCGGCGCTGCGCAGCTTCTCGGACAACACGCGCGTGTTGCTCGATCGCGGCGAGCAGGCGGCCGCGCGCGAGAACCTCGAGGCGATCGCCGCGCTCACCGAGCGGATGGGCAAGATCACGAACCAGCTGAAGCTGTTCGTCGGCCGCGCGAAGCCGCGCAACGAGCAGGCGCTCGTCGTGCGCGCGCTGCGCAGCGTGCTGTCGTTGCTCGACGAGCGGCTGCGCGGCGTCGCGCTCACGCTGACGCTGCAGGACGCGACCGTGTCGCCCGCGCAGGATGCGCCGCTCGACCTGGCGCGCGACTATCCCGAGCTCGTCGCCCGTTGCGAGGATCTGCGCCTCGAACAGGTGCTGATCAACCTGCTCGGCAACGCGCTTGACGCGGTGGCCGGCGTCGCGGCGCCGGCGATCGAGGTGACGATCGCGGTGTCGGCGGCCACGCTCGCCGTCGAGGTGCGCGACAACGGAAGCGGCATTGCCCCTGACTTGTTGCCGCGCCTGTTCGAGCCGTTCTTCACGACCAAGGAAATGGGGCGCGGGCTCGGCCTCGGCCTCGCGATCTCGTCGTCGATCGCGAGCGACGCGGGCGGGGCGCTGACCGCGCGCAACGCGCCGTCGGGCGGTGCGCTGTTCGTCTTGACGCTGCGGCGCGCCCGCACGCATCATCCGGACTCCGTGTCCGAGCCGGCGGGCTCGCGCTAGGCGCGCCACGCCGCCCGCCCGATCGGCGCACGATCGGTATCAACGACGCCGCGCGCGCTGTCGCCGCGGCCCGTCAGGAGCAAGTGAGTACGATGGCCAACCGGCTGCAAGTGATCTATATCGAAGACGATGCGCTCGTTCGCCGGGCCAGCGTGCAGAGCCTTCAGCTGGCGGGGTTCGACGTCGCCGGCTTCGAGTCGGCCGAGGCGGCCGAGAAGGCGATCGTCGCGGATAACGCCGGCGCGATCGTCAGCGACATCCGGCTGCCCGGCGCGAGCGGGCTCGACGTGCTCGCGCAGTGCCGCGAGCGCGTGCCCGACGTGCCCGTGATCCTCGTCACGGGGCACGGCGACATCTCGATGGCCGTGCAGGCGATGCGCGACGGCGCATACGACTTCATCGAAAAACCGTTCGCGGCCGAGCGCCTGATCGAGACGGTGCGGCGCGCGCTCGAGCGCCGCGAGCTCGTGCTCGAAAACCACGCGCTGCGGCGCGAGCTGGCCGGGCAGAACGTCGTCGCGCCGCGCATCATTGGCCGCAGCCCCGCGATCGAGCAGGTGCGCAAGCTGATCGCGAACGTCGCGCCCACCGATGCGTCGGTGCTGATCAACGGCGACACCGGCGCCGGCAAGGAGCTGATCGCGCGCAGCCTGCACGAGCTGTCGCCGCGCCGCGACAAGCCGTTCATCGCGGTGAATTGCGGCGCGCTGCCCGAGCCGATGTTCGAGTCGGAGATGTTCGGCTACGAGCCCGGTGCGTTCACCGGCGCCGCGAAGCGCCGCGTCGGCAAGCTTGAATATGCATCGGGCGGCACGCTGTTCCTCGACGAAATCGAAAGCATGCCGCTCGCGCTGCAGGTGAAGCTGCTGCGCGTGCTGCAGGACGGCGTGCTGGAGCGGCTCGGCTCGAACCAGCCGATCCGCGTGAACTGCCGCGTGGTGGCGGCCGCGAAGGGCGACATGAGCGAGCTCGTCGCGGCCGGCACGTTCCGGCGCGACCTGCTGTACCGCCTCAACGTCGTGACGATCGCGCTGCCGCCGCTGGCCGAGCGCCGCGAGGACATCGTGCCGCTGTTCGAGCACTTCATGCTCGATGCGGCCGTGCGTTACGCGCGGCCCGCGCCGGTGCTGACCGACCGGCAGCGCGCGAGCCTGATGCAGCGCGACTGGCCCGGCAACGTGCGCGAGCTGCGCAACGCGGCCGACCGCTTCGTGCTCGGCGTGGCCGACATGCCGCAGGAGACGGGCGCGAGCGGCGACGACGCCGACAGCGAGCAGACGCTGAAGGAGCGCATCGAGCAATTCGAGCGCGCGGTGATCGCCGAGGCGCTGAACCAGACGGGCGGCGCGGTCGCCGCGACGGCCGACCGGCTGCATGTCGGCAAGGCGACGCTGTACGAGAAGATGAAGCGCTACGGGCTGTCGGCGAAAGGCGAAACCGAGCGCTGAAAAGCAAACGGACCGCGGAACCGGCTTGCCCGGTCGTGCGGTCCGTCGTGCGGGGAAGGGCGCGGTGCGCGGCCCTTCGAGCCGGATCGGGCGGCGCTCAGGCTGCGTTGCCGTCGAGTGCCTTCTTGAGCAGCGCGTCGAGTTCCGCGAACTGCGGTGCGCCGACGTAGCGCTTCAGGATCTTGCCGTCCTTGTCGACGACGAAGGTCGTCGGCGTGAGCTGCACGTTGCCGAACTGCTTCGCGACGCTGCCGTCGTCGAGCGCGACCTTGAACGGCAGCTGGCGCGTCTGCGCGTAGTTCGCGACGTACATCGGCGGATCGTAGTTCATCGCGACCGCGACGAATTCCAGACCCTGACCCTTGAAGCGATTGTAGGTATCGACCATCTGCGGCATTTCCTGCATGCAGGTCGCGCAGCTCGTCGCCCAGAAGTTCACGAGATAGACCTTGCCTTTCAGGTCGCCTGCAGTCGAGACCTTCTGGCCCGACAGCAGCGTGAACGTGGCGTCCGGCACGCTGGACTTGCCGTTGAACGCGAAGAAGCCGGCGACGGCGATCGCCGCGACGACAGCGGCGGCGACGATGTAGCGGACGGGGCCGGCGCTGCGCCGGACGGGAGGCGTGGTGTTCATCTGGTGCTCTCGGAGTCGGTCGATGACGCGGATCAATGCAAAGGACATCGAAATTCGGCGCTCATTTTAGCGCGAATGCGGCTTGCGCACCGACGGCGGCCACGCATCCCGGATGTCACGTTCAGCGGATAATGCCCGTTTTGCCTGCCCGATCCACGCCATGCCGAAGGAAGTCACCGTTTCGTTGCGCCCCCTTTTTCGTCCGCTGCGACACTTCGCCGCGCTCGCGTGCATGAGCGCGGTGCTGGCCGCGTGCTCGCCGTCGTACGACTGGCGCACGCTGCACAACGATGCCGGCTACACGATCGACCTGCCGGCGAAGCCGACCGTCGAGGAGCAGCCGGTGGCGATCGGCGGCGCGTCGATGCCGATGCGGATGCAGGCCGCGCACGTCGACGGCGCGGTGTTCGCGGTCGGCACGCTGACGCTGCCGGACGACCGTGACGACACGCGCCGCGCGGCGCTCGAATTCCTGCGCGCCGGGCTGTCGCGCAACCTCGAAGGCGCGCCGCAGACGGCTTCCGTGCCCGTGCCGCTCGCGGCCGGCGGCGCGGTGAACGGGCTCGAGCTGCGCGTCGCGGGCGCGGCCGCCGGCGGCGATCGCGCGCACAAGACGATCGTGGCGCGACTCGTCGCGCGCGGCCGGCACGCGTACCAGGCCGTCGTGATCGCCGACGGCCCGCTCACGCAGGAGCAGCTCGACCAGTTTTTCGGGTCGTTCAAACTCGACTGACGGCGGCCGGAGAGGGCGCTCAGACACTCTGTGACAACTGAAAGTTCATTCGCAGCTTTCGACGCTAGTCGCCGGATTTTGCGAGGTTTTTTCGGCTATCCACAGCGCATGTGGATAACTTTGTTGAAAAGTTGCCCGGATTTCCCGCCAAGCCGCGCGGGACGGCCTTCCGGCCCGTTTGGCCGCTCGCTCGCGTTTTGATAAAAGTCAATCAAAACAACGAGATACGGATTCCGTGCTGCAAAGGTCTCGCCGAGCCCTGATCCGGGGCCGGATTCGCGGAATTGTGCATAAGTCAAGTCTTGACAGCCGGATTTTGTCCTCCGAGGGCGTTCAGAGCGCCGTCAGTGCGCGCCGGTAGCGGATCGCTTCGGCGATCTGCGCGGCCGTCGGCAGCGGGTCGCCGGCCAGGTCGGCGATCGTCCGCGCGACCTTCAGCACGCGGAAATACGCGCGCGCCGACCAGCCGAAGCGCTCGCCGGCCTCGCGCAGCAGCCGTTCGCCTTCGTCGGTCGGCCGGCACAGGTCGTCGGTCTCGCGGCCGCTCAGCATGTGGTTCGTCTTGCCCTGCCGGTCGAGCTGCAGCGCACGCGCCTGCGCGACCCGCGCGGCGACCGCCGCGCTCGGCTCGCCGGGCGCCGACGCGCGCGTCGCCAGTTCGGCCGGCGACAGCGCGGGCAGGTCGATCTGGATGTCGATGCGGTCGACGAGCGGCCCCGACAGCTTGCGCAGGTAGCGCGCGGCGACGTCCGGCGAGCAGCGGCAGCGCCCCGACGGATCACCGTGCCAGCCGCACGGGCAGGGATTCATCGCGGCGATCAGCTGGCATGCGGCCGGGAAGTCGGCTTGCTGCGCCGCGCGTGAAATCGTGATGCGGCCGGCCTCCAGCGGCTCGCGCAGCATCTCGAGCACGTGCCGGTCGAATTCCGGGAGTTCGTCGAGGAACAGCACGCCGAGGTGCGCGAGCGTGATCTCGCCCGGTTGCGGCGGGTTGCGGCCGCCGACCAGCGCGGCGGCGCTCGACGAGTGATGCGGTGCACGGAACGGCCGCCGGCGCCACTGCGCGGGCGAGAAGCCGAGGCGGCTCGCGGAGAGGAGCGCCGCCGACGTCAGCGCCTCGTCGTCGGTCAGCGGCGGCAGGAGGCCCGGCAGCCGGGCGGCCAGCATCGACTTGCCGGCCCCCGGCGGCCCGACCATCAGCATGTGATGGCCGCCCGCGGCCGCGACTTCCAGCGCGCGGCGGGCGCCGCGCTGGCCGACCACGTCGGCGAGATCGGGGGCGGCCGGCGTCGGCAGGCCGTCGAGGCACGGTGCCGCGACCGGGTCGAGCCGCCCGTCGGGCGCGCCGGTGAGGTGCGCGCACAGCGCGGGCAGGTCCGGCGCGCCGAACACGGTGACGCCCGGCACGAGCGCGGCCTCGGCGGCGCTGGCGAGTGGCAGGTACAGCTCGGGGGTGTTCGACGCGGCGGCGGAGCCCGGCTCCGGGCCGGCCCCTTGACCACCGTTGGCTGAACCGGAGAGCGTGCCGGAACCCGAGCCTAAAGCCGCGCCACTTTCGGCTGATTGCCCATCCCGCGCCACGCCGCACGCCATCGCGAACGCGCCGCGCATCGGCCGCAGCGCGCCGGTCAGCGACAGCTCACCCGCGAATTCGCGGCCGGCCAGCGCGTCGGCCGGGATCTGGCCGTTCGCGGCGAGGATGCCGAGCGCGATCGGCAGGTCGAACCGTCCCGACTCCTTCGGCAGGTCGGCCGGCGCGAGGTTGACGGTGATGCGGCGCACGGGGAATTCGAAGCCGCAGTTCTGCAGCGCGGCGCGCACCCGCTCGCGGCTTTCGCGGACTTCGAGATCGGGCAGGCCGACGATCGAGAACGACGGCAAGCCGTTGGCGAGATGGACTTCGACGGTGACGTCCGGCGCACGGCCGGAGGCGGGCGCGCGACTGCGCACCACGGCGAGCGACATGGCGAGGCTCCTGTAAGCAAGACGGACGACGGCCGTTCGAGGCCGCATGCCGCGGGAATCGGAGGAATCGGTGCGCGCTTGCCGGCGTGGCGCGGGGAAAGAACGAGGAACAGCGGAACGACGGACTGCGAAGAGCGATGAACAGCGAAGAGCGGGGTGCTGCGGAGAACGACGGGCGACGAAGAGCGATACGGTGACTTCAGTGCTTCAGTGCTTCAGTGCTTCAGTGCTTGAGGCGGCGGGCGCGGGCCGCACGAGGCGGCCCGCGCCCGGACCTTGCGGCCGGGCAGGGCGTCAGGCTTGCGGCGCGGCGAGCTTCTGCTCGAGTTCCGCGACGCGTTTCTCGAGTTCCTCGAGGCGCACGCGGGTGCGGGCGAGCACTTGCGCCTGCGTGTCGAATTCCTCGCGCGTGACGAGATCGAGTTTCGAGAAGCCTTGCGACAGCATGGCCTTCACGTTGCGCTCGACGTCCTTGGCCGGCGAGTTTTTCAGCAGATCGCTGACGCGCGACTGCAGATCGTTGAAAACGTCGCTGGGTTGCTTCATGTGATTCCCCTTCCTTGCACAAAAAATGTGCATCTTCAGTTGCGTACGTGCCCATGATGCACGCATGACCGGAAATGGTGCGCCCGGAGCGCGAATTCCGGGCATGGCGCCCGCATGGGTGAATGCCCCGGCGATCCGGGACGTGCGTGCACTCTAGCAACGATCCTTTCGCTGCGCCAGCAAACCGGGCCACGTTGGCCATTCGGCCGGGCTTCCGCACCTTACATCACGCGATGCGACCCCTTGGTGAAGCCCTTTGAAACGGTGCTCGAACCGACTTGGCATGCGAGTTGCTGAGAAGAGTCCGTTACAACATTCCAACCAATTCGACGGGACAACCCAGCGAGAGGACTTCATGAAACTCATTACCGCAATCATCAAGCCGTTCAAGCTCGATGAGACGCGCGAAGCGCTGTCGGCGCTTGGCGTCTCGGGCATCACGGTGACGGAGGTGAAAGGGTTCGGTCGGCAGAAGGGGCACACCGAGCTGTACCGCGGCGCCGAATACGTGGTCGATTTCCTGCCGAAGATGAAGATCGAGGCAGCCGTGTCCGACGATCTCGTCGACCAGGCGGTCGAGGCGATCGAGCGGGCCGCGCGCACCGGCAAGATCGGCGACGGCAAGATCTTCGTCACGTCGATCGAACAGGTGATCCGGATTCGCACCGGGGAGACGGGCGCTGACGCGCTGTAACAGAACAGACAAGACAAGCGACAAGAGGAAACCCAAGATGCGCAAACTTCTGATGTCCCTGCTGATGGCCGGCTCGCTGATCGCGGCCGGCGTCGGCCCCGCGCTCGCCGACGACGCGGCGTCCGCCGCGGCTGCGTCCGCGCCCGCCGCAACGGCTTCCGACGCGTCGGCTGCCGCCGCTCCGGCCGCTTCGGCGCCGGCTGCCACCGACGCATCCGCCCCGGCCGCTGCCGCCGCACCGGCCTCGGGCGCCACCGATGCGTCGGCTGCTGCCGCCGCTTCGGCACCGGCCGCTCCCGCCGCGCCGACCGCGCCGTTCTCGGTTGATTCGTCGAAGATCAGCGCGGGCGACACCGCGTGGATGCTGACCTCCACCGCGCTCGTGCTGTTCATGACGATCCCCGGCCTCGCGCTGTTCTACGCCGGCATGGTCCGCAAGAAGAACGTGCTCGCGACCGTGATGCAGAGCTTCGCGATCACCGCGGTGATCACGGTGCTGTGGACGGTGGTCGGCTACAGCCTCGCGTTCACGCCGGGCAACGGCTTCATCGGCGGGCTGTCGCGTGCGTTCCTGCACGGGATGACCTACGTCAAGGGCGACAAGGCGACGACGCTGACCGTCAGCCACCTCGCGACGACGATTCCGGAATCGGTCTACTTCGTCTACCAGATGACGTTCGCGATCATCACGCCGGCGCTGATCTGCGGCGCGTTCGCCGACCGGATGAAGTTCTCGGCGATGCTCGTGTTCATGACGCTCTGGTCGCTGATCGTCTATGTGCCGATCGCGCACATGGTGTGGGAGCCGACCGGCTGGCTGTCGGCCGACGGCGTGCTCGACTTCGCGGGCGGCACGGTGGTGCACATCAACGCCGGTATCGCGGGCCTCGTGTCGTGCCTGATGCTCGGCAAGCGGATCGGCTTCGGCCGTGAATCGATGGCGCCGCACAACCTCGTGCTGACGATGATCGGCGGCTCGATGCTGTGGGTCGGCTGGTTCGGCTTCAACGCCGGTTCCGCGGTGGCGGCCGACGGCCGTGCCGGCTTCGCGATGCTGACGACGCAAGTCGCGACGGCCTGCGCGGCGCTCGGCTGGATGTTCGCCGAGTGGCTGTCGCACGGCAAGCCGTCGGTGCTCGGCATCGTGTCGGGTGCGGTCGCGGGTCTCGTCGCGATCACGCCGGCGGCCGGCTTCGTCGGCGTGACGGGTGCCCTCGTGATCGGCATCGCGGCCGGCGTCGTGTGCTTCTGGTCGGCGACGTGGCTCAAGTCGAAGCTCGGCTACGACGATTCGCTCGACGCGTTCGGCGTGCACGGCATTGGCGGGATTCTCGGCGCGCTGCTGACGGGCGTGTTCGCGATCAAGGACATCGGCGGTGCCGACGGCAGCCTGCTGCTGCAGGCCAAGGGCGTGCTGATCACGCTGGTCTACAGCGGCGTGCTGAGCTTCGTGCTGCTGAAGCTGATCGACCTGACGATCGGTCTGCGCGTGTCGGAAGAGGAAGAGCGCGAAGGCCTCGACGTGGTCCTGCACGGCGAGCATGTCGAATAAGTCACAGGAATGACCGGCGGGCCGCCGCGACGACGGCGCCCGCTCCGAATGAGCGCAGCGACTTCGGCCCGCCCACCCGGCGGGCTTTTTTTCTCCTGTCACCCACTGCCGTAGCGCATAACCCTTTGCACTATCGGGTCAATAGCCGAAAACTTCCTCCAAACCCTTGCGAAGCCGGGAACAATCCCCAAATGGGCAGGGCAATTGCTCTACAATCTTCATTCTCCCGCTCGCGAGTGATTCATGGTTCCCCACCTCGTTACGGCGTTGAACGGTCCGCTGCTCGAACTCGAGCAGAAGATCCTCGACGCGACGCCTGCGATCGAACGCTGGTTCAGGCTCGAATGGCAGGAACACACCCCGCCGTTCTATTGTTCGGTGGACCTGCGCAATGCCGGCTTCAAGCTGGCGCCCGTCGACGCGAACCTGTTTCCCGGCGCATTCAACAATCTGCCGTCCGAAGTGCTGCCGCTCGCCGTGCAGGCGGCGATGGCCGCGATCGAGAAGATCTGCCCGGACGCGAAGAACCTGCTCGTGATTCCCGAGCTGCCGACCCGCAACGCGTTCTACCTCGAGAACGTCGCACGGCTCGCGACGATCATGCGCCAGGCCGGCCTGAACGTGCGCTTCGGTTCGCTCGACCCGAGCATCACCGACATGACGCCGATCACGCTGGCCGACGGCCAGAAGATCGTGCTCGAACCGCTCGAGCGTTCGCAGCGCCGCCTCGGCCTGAAGAATTTCGATCCGTGCTCGATCCTGCTGAACAACGACCTGTCGGCCGGCATCCCGGCGGTGCTGGAAAACCTGCACGAGCAGTACCTGCTGCCGCCGCTGCACGCGGGCTGGGCCGTGCGCCGCAAGTCGACGCACTTCTCGTGCTACGACGACGTCGCGAAGAAGTTCGCGAAGATGGTCGGCGTCGATCCGTGGATGGTGAATCCGTATTTCGCACACGTGGAAGGCGTCGACTGGCAGGCGCATGAAGGCGAGCAGGCGCTCGCCGACGCGATCGACGGCGTGCTGAAGAAGATCGCGCGCAAGTACCGCGAATACGGGATCAGCGAGAAGCCGTACGTTGTCGTGAAGGCCGACGCGGGCACGGCGGGGCGCGGCGTGATGACCGTGCACGACGCGGCCGAGATCGGCCGGATGTCGAAGGCCGAGCGTGCGCAGATGGCCGAGTCGAAGGCCGGCCTCGCGGTGCGCGACGTGATCGTGCAGGAAGGCGTGTATACGTTCGAGCGCGTCGGCGACGAAGTCGCGGAGTCCGTCGTGTACATGATCGACCGCTACGTGGTCGGCGGCTTCTACCGCACGCACGCCGGCCGCGAGCGCGACCAGAACCTGAACGCGCCCGGCATGCACTACGTGCCGCTCGGCTTCGAGCACACCGCGCTGCCGGATGCGGGCGCGAAGCCGGGTGCCGCGCCGCCGAACCGTTTCTACATGTACGGCGTCGTCGCGCGGCTGTCGCTGATCGCGTCGTCGATCGAACTGGAAAAGACCGACCCCGAAGCCATCCAGGTGTAACGGACCTTCGCCACGTACAGGACGTCATGGACATTCTCTTTATCGCCGATCCGCTCGAGCGCTTCAAGATCTACAAGGATTCGACCTACGCGATGATGGCCGAGGCGGCGCGGCGCGGGCATGCGGTGTACGCGTGCGAGCCGAACCAGCTCGCGTGGACGGGTTCGGCCGTCGAGGCCGACGTGCGTCGCATCACCTTCGTCGGCGACCCGGACGACCTGCATCGCGAGACATGGTACGAGGCCGGGCCGGTCGACGCGCGCCGCCTCGAATCGTTCGGCGCGGTGCTGATGCGCAAGGATCCGCCGTTCGACATGGAATACGTGACGTCGACCTGGCTGCTGGAGCTGGCCGAGCGCGCCGGCGCACGCGTGTTCAACAAGGCGCAGTCGATCCGCGATCATTCGGAGAAGCTCGCGATCGGCGAGTTTCCGCAGTTCGTCGCGCCGACGCTCGTCACGCGCGACGCGAAACGGCTGCGCGCATTCCACGCCGAGCACGGCGACGTGATCCTGAAGCCGCTCGACGGGATGGGCGGGATGGGCGTGTTCCGCGTGAAGCCGGACGGCATGAACCTCGGTTCGATCATCGAGATGCTGAGCCACGACGGCACGCGTTCGGTGATGGCGCAGAAATTCATCCCCGAGATCAAGGCCGGCGACAAGCGCATCCTGCTGATCGGCGGCGAGCCGGTGCCGTTTTCGCTCGCCCGGATTCCGCAGGGCAGCGAGGTGCGCGGCAATCTCGCGGCGGGCGGCCTCGGCGTTGCGCAGCCGCTGACCGCGCGCGATCGTGAGATCGCCGACACGCTCGGGCCGGTGCTCGCGGCACGCGGGTTGCTGCTGGTCGGCCTCGATGCGATCGGCGACTGGCTGACCGAGGTGAACGTCACGAGTCCGACGTGCTTCCGCGAGATCATGGAGCAGACGGGCTTCGACGTCGCCGCGATGTTCATCGACGCGCTGGAGCGTGCGGCCGCGTAGGCCGCTTTCCCGCGCAACCCCGGCGGCGGCCGCGCAGGTCCCCCGTCGCCGGAGCAGTTCGACCGGCCTGCTACAATGCCCGCTTGCCCGGTGCCGCGCTCGCGCACCATAGGCCCGGCGGTCGGGCCGAAACTGTTGCAAGGCTGAACATGGAACGTTTCCCTCACTCGCTACGCTCATTGCCCCGCCGCGGGGTGTCGGCCCGCCAGGGGCGGCCGGGAGCGATCTGACATGGCCGGGATCCTGATCATCGCGCACGCCCCGCTCGCCACCGCGCTGCGGGACTGCATCGCGCACATCTATGGCGGCGTGCCTGCCCGCATCGGCTGTATCGACGTGATGGCGGACAGCGATCCGACCCAGGTGATGGCGTTCGCGCACGCGGAGCTCGCGCGGCTCAAGGAAGAGAACGGCGTGGTCGTGCTGACCGACATGTACGGCGCGACGCCCGCGAACATCGCCGGCCAGCTGGCCAAGATCGACAACGTGCGGGTGCTCGCGGGCGTGAACCTGCCGATGCTCGTGCGGGCCGTCTGCTACCGCACCGTGCCGCTCGACAAGCTGGTCGACAAGGCGCTGTCCGGCGGCGCGAAGGGCGTTCACGAGGTGTCGTCCGGTACGCCGCCGCCGCCGACGGAAACCGGCTGCGGCCAGTGCGCGCCGATTCCGCCCGAACCGCAGCCGCGCACCGAATCGCACTGAGTTCCCGTTTTCCGTTTTAGACCGCACCGCCGGCGCGCGCCGCCGGCGGCCCCGACCGACCCGACCGAGAATCATGCTTCAACAAGAAACCACCATCGTCAACAAATTGGGGCTCCATGCGCGCGCATCGGCCAAGCTTACGCAACTGGCCGGCAACTTCCAGTCGGAAGTCTGGATGACGCGCAACGGGCGCAAGATCAATGCGAAGAGCATCATGGGCGTGATGATGCTGGCGGCCGGCATCGGCAGCACCGTGACGATCGAGACCGACGGGGCCGACGAGCAGGAAGCGATGGACGCGCTGCTGAAGCTGATCGCCGACAAGTTCGGCGAAGGCCAGTGATCCAGGGCCTCTTTCCATATGGAAACAGGCCCTCGGATCGTTGCCGTTTCCAGCCAGAATGCCGCGGATTCCGCGGCATTTTTTTCGTCGCAAGCATTGATGCGGAATGCGCAATGCTGCGGTGCATGCAGTCAGCGGGGAGTCGCGGAATTTATAATCGCTAACCGGGGTCATAAGCGCATCGCAGCAGTGTGCCGCGGCTTTACTTGTACAGAGGAGGTGCGCGTGTCCTTCACGCTGCATGGCATTCCCGTCTCACGTGGTATCGCGATCGGGCGAGCGTATCTGATCGCGCCGGCGGCGCTCGACGTCGCCCATTACCTGGTCGAGGCAAACCAGATCGATGCGGAGGTCGAGCGCTTCCGCACCGCGCTCGAGGTCGTGCATCACGAACTCGAAGCGCTGCGCGCCGACCTGACCGACGACACGCCGAGCGAAGTCGGCGCATTCATCGACGTCCACGCGATGATCCTGAGCGACGAGATGCTCGTGCAGGAAACCATCGACCTGATCCGCACGCGCCGCTACAACGTCGAGTGGGCGCTGACCGAGCAGCTCGAGCTGCTCACGCGCCACTTCGACGATATCGAGGACGAATACCTGCGCGAGCGCAAGGCCGACATCGAGCAGGTGGTCGAGCGCGTGCTGAAGGCGCTCGCCGGCGCGCCGTCCGCGTCGCAGGCGCTCGACCGCGCGGCCAAGAACGGCACGAACGAGATGATCGTCGTCGCGCACGACATCGCGCCGGCCGACATGATGCAGTTCAAGTCGCAGTCGTTCCAGGCATTCGTCACCGATCTCGGCGGGCGCACGTCGCACACGGCGATCGTCGCGCGCAGCCTCGGCATTCCGGCCGCGGTCGGCGTGCAGCATGCGAGCGCGCTGATTCGCCAGGACGACCTGATCATCGTCGACGGCGACCAGGGCATCGTGATCGTCGATCCCGCGCCGATCGTCCTCGAGGAGTATTCGTACCGGCAGTCCGAGAAGCTGCTGGAGCAACGCAAGCTGCAGCGTCTGAAGTTCTCGCCGACGCAAACGTTGTGCGGCACCAAGATCGAGCTGTACGCGAACATCGAGCTGCCCGACGACGCGAAGGCGGCCGTCGAGGCCGGCGCGGTCGGCGTCGGGCTGTTCCGTTCCGAGTTCCTGTTCATGCATCAGAAGGAGATGCCGGAAGAGGAGGAGCAGTTCGCCGCGTACAAGCGGGCCGTCGAGTGGATGAAGGGCATGCCGGTGACGATCCGCACGATCGACGTCGGCGCGGACAAGCCGCTCGAGGCGCTCGACGAAGGCTACGAGACGGCGCCGAACCCCGCGCTCGGCCTGCGCGCGATCCGCTGGAGCCTGTCCGAGCCGCAGATGTTCCTCACGCAGCTGCGCGCGATCCTGCGCGCGTCCGCGTTCGGCCAGGTGAAGATCCTGATCCCGATGCTCGCGCACGCGCAGGAGATCGACCAGACGCTCGACCTGATCCGCGAGGCGAAGCGCCAGCTCGACGACGCGGGGCTCGCGTACGACCCGAACGTGCGCATCGGCGCGATGATCGAGATTCCGGCCGCGGCGATCGCGCTGCCGCTGTTCCTGAAGCGGTTCGATTTCCTGTCGATCGGCACGAACGACCTGATCCAGTACACGCTCGCGATCGACCGTGCGGACAATGCGGTCGCGCACCTGTACGACCCGCTGCATCCGGCGGTGCTGCACCTGATCGCCTATACGTTGCGCGAAGCGAAGCGCGCGGGCGTGTCCGTGTCGGTGTGCGGGGAAATGGCGGGGGACCCGGCGCTCACGCGCCTGTTGCTCGGGATGGGGCTCACCGAGTTTTCGATGCACCCGAGCCAGTTGCTGGTCGTGAAGCAGGAGATCCTGCGTGCGCACCTGAAGGCGCTCGAAAAGCCGACGGCCGACGTGCTCGCCGCGTTCGAGCCGGAGGAAGTGCAGGCCGCGTTGCAGCGCCTGTCGGTTGCGGAGCCGCGCGCGGATGCGGCTGCGTAGTCGGCGTCCGCGTCGCCGCTAATCGTAGCGAAGTGTCACCACGCATGCGCCGCCCGGCGCATGCCCGTCGCGCGTCAGTGCCGGCCCCCGCACACGGGGCAGTCGGCCTGGCGCGCGATTTTCATTGTCGTCCATTCCATCCGCAGCGAATCGAGCATCATCAGTCGCCCGTTGAGCGTCTTGCCGATGTCGCCGATCACGCGCAGCGCTTCGGCGGCCTGCATCGCGCCGATGATCCCGACCGTCGGCGCGAACACGCCCATCGTCGCGCACGCGACTTCCTCGAACGGCTGGTCTTCCGGAAACACGCACGCATAGCAGGGCGCCGCCGGGTCGCGGAAATCGAACGTGCTGATCTGCCCGTCGAAGCGCAGCGCGGCGCCCGATACGAGCGGCACGCCATGCGCGACGCAGGCGCGGTTGATCGCATGCCGTGTCGCGAAGTTGTCGGTGCAGTCGAGCACGACGCTCGCATGCGGCACGTGCGCGTCGAGCCATGCATCGTCGACACGCTCCGCGACCGCGTGCACCTTCACCTCGGGGTTCAACTGCGCGAGCGCGTCGCGCCCCGATTCGACCTTGTGGCGGCCGACCGACGCCGTCACGTGCAGGATCTGCCGCTGCAGGTTCGTGAGGTCGACCGTATCGGCGTCGACGAGCGTGATCGTGCCGACGCCCGATGCCGCGAGGTACATCGCGGCGGGTGAGCCGAGCCCCCCTGCGCCGACGACGATCGCATGCGCATCGAGAAAGCGCTGCTGTGCCTCGATGCCGATTTCGTCGACGAGGATGTGACGGGAGTAGCGAAGGAGTTGATCGTCGTTCATGGGGAGTCGTGGCGAGGCGGCACAGGTGTCGTTATTTTAGGCGCGCATGAAAAACGGGCCATCGCGGTCTTCCCGCGATGGCCCGTCGGATGCCGGTCGGCGCTTACTTCGGCGCCGACGCGGGCTTCGGTGCGGAAGCCGGCTTCGCGCTGGCGCCCGATGCCTTCGAGGCCGTGGCGGCCTTGCCGGCCGGGCCCTTCGTGCTTTCGGCGAGCAGCGACTTCGATTCCTGGACCGGCTTGCCTTCGAGCTTGTTGAGCGCCTGCTGCATCATGAAGTCGTCGGCGCTGCCGAACTCGATCGGCTTGCGATCGCGATCCTTCTGGCGCTGCTCCGGCGTCTTCTTGTCGTTCTGCTCTTCAAGCACGCGCAGCTGATCCATCCGGCGCTGCTCGCGGTCTTCCTGTTCCTTCTTCTCGTTCGGATCCTGCGTGTTCGCGAGGTGGTTCGTGTAGTCGACCTCGCGCGTCACGAGCACGTCGTCCGGATCGCCGTCCGCGTACTGATCGACCGGCACGTCCGGCGTGATGCCCTTGTTCTGGATCGAACGGCCGCTCGGCGTGTAGTAGTACGCGGTGGTCAGGCGCAGCGCGGTGTCGGCCGTCATCGGGCGGACCGTCTGCACCGAACCCTTGCCGAACGTCGTCTTGCCCATGATCTGCGCGCGCTTCGAATCCTGCAGCGCACCGGCGACGATTTCCGACGCGGACGCCGAATAGGCGTTCGTCAGCACGATCATCGGCACGGTCTTGAAGACCGGCGGCAGGTTCTTCAGCGGATCGCCGTCGAAGGACGGCAGGCGGTAGTTGTCATACGTATCGCGGTAGACCTGCTTCGAATCGGCGATCTGGCCGTTGGTCGACACGACGACGGAGTCGGGCGGCAGGAACGCGCCGGCCACGCCGACCGCGCTCTGCAGCAGGCCGCCGCCGTTGTTGCGCAGGTCGAGGACGAGGCCCTTCAGGTTCGGCTGCTGGCGTGCGATATCTTGCAGCTTCTGCGCGAGATCGGGCGTCGTGCGCTCCTGGAAGCTCGTGATGCGGACATACGCATAGCCCGGATCGAGGATCTTCATCTTCACGCTCTGGACCTTGATGATCGCGCGCGTGACCGTGACCGGGAACGTGCGGTCGTCGCTCTTGCGGAAGATCGTCAGCGTGACCTTGGTGCCCGGCTCGCCGCGCATCTGCTTCACGGCCTTGTCGAGCGTCATGCCGCGCACCGGCTTGTCGTTGATGCGGGTGATCAGGTCACCCGGACGGATGCCGGCGCGGAACGCCGGGGTATCCTCGATCGGCGAAATCACCTTGACGAGGCCGTCTTCCTGCGAGATCTCGATGCCGAGACCCGCGAAGCGGCCCTTCGTCTGCTCCTGCAGCTCGTCATAGTCGGTCTTGTCGAGGAACGACGAGTGAGGGTCGAGGCTCGACACCATGCCCTTGATCGCGGCCGTCAGCAGCTTCTTGTCGTCGACCGGTTCGACGTACTCGCGCTTGATCTGTCCGAAGACTTCCGCGAACAGGCGGAGCTGGTCGAGGGGAAGCGGCGCCGTGGCGGTCTGCTCGGCCGATGCGGAAACCTGCAGCGTGGCGAACACGCCCGTGGCGAGGCCCGCGGCAATCAGGCCGATGTTCTTCAATTTCATTCGCATAGAGATCTGGTGCGGTCGGGAAGCGCGTGGCGGTAGCGGGGATGATGTAGCGGACAAGTATAACTGTTCGTCCGATAACTCAGTGGAACGGCGCGAAAAGCGTCGAAAAGGGCCCGGGGCCGGTCAGGCGGGCATCGCCGCGCGCACCGCGGGTTCGAAAGCGGATTCGACAGCGCCGGCGCCGCGAAGGTTCGCGCGGCGCGCAGGGCAAGGGGCTGGGCCGGGGCCGGGGCCGGGCGGGCCGCACCGGACGCGGCCCGCCCGGCTCACCCGGCCGACGGGCGTCAGCCCGCCTTGCCCTGCTTCGCGACGGCGGCCTGCGCCTGCGCGATCGCGTCCTGGTCGCCGAGGTAATAGTGCTTGATCGGCTTCAGGTTCTCGTCGAGTTCATACACGAGCGGCACGCCGTTCGGGATGTTCAGGCCGACGATGTCGCTGTCCGAGATGCCGTCGAGGTACTTGATCAGCGCGCGCAGCGAGTTGCCGTGCGCGGCGATCAGCACCTGCTTGCCGGCGCGCACCGCCGGGGCGATCGACTCGTTCCACAGCGGCAGCACGCGCGCGACCGTGTCCTTCAGGCACTCGGTGAGCGGCAGCTGCTCGCGCGGCACCTTCGCGTAGCGCGGGTCGTTGAACGGCGCGCGTTCGTCGGTCGGCTCGAGCGCGGGCGGCGGCGTGTCGTAGCTGCGGCGCCACACGAGCACCTGGTCGTCGCCGAACTTCGCGGCCGTTTCCGCCTTGTTCAGGCCCGACAGCGCGCCGTAGTGGCGCTCGTTCAGGCGCCACGAGTGGACGACCGGCAGGTACATGAGGTCCATCTTGTCCTGCACGTGCCACAGCGTGCGGATCGCGCGCTTGAGCACCGACGTATACGCGATGTCGAACGTGTAGCCGGCCTCCTTGAGCAATTCGCCGGCCTGGTAGGCCTCGTTGCGACCCTGTTCGGTCAGGTCGACGTCGACCCAGCCGGTGAAGCGGTTTTCCTTGTTCCACGTCGATTCGCCGTGGCGGATGAGAACGAGTTTGTACATGGATCTTGCGGTCGGTAGTGAAGGAAGCTGTGGCGCGTCGTGCAGGACCCGACCCGGGCCCGCCATCGCGCAAGACGGTTATTTTATAATGGCGGGATTGTCCTCATCCGATTTCTCTTTTTCCGGCGGAATTCCGTGACGTTCTTTACCAATTACACCAACCTGGCCCTTATCGCGATCCTGGTGGTATCCGGCGGCCTGCTGGCCTGGCCCGCGCTGCGCCGCGGCCGTGGCGGCCTGTCCGCCGCGGAGGCGACGCAGCTCATCAACCGTCGCAACGCGGTCGTGATCGACGTGCGCGCCGCGTCCGATTTCGCTGCCGGGCACCTGCCGTCGGCGCGCCAGGTCGCGGCGGGCGAGATCGGCACGAAAATCGCGCAGGTCGCGAAGAACAAGAGCACGCCGGTGCTGCTCGTCTGCCAGAACGGCCAGCAGTCGCAGAAGGCGGCGCGCGAGGTCGAGGCGGCGGGTTACGCCGAGGTGCACGTGCTCGAGGGCGGCGTGGCCGCCTGGCAGCAGGCCGGGATGCCGGTCGTCAAACAAGGAGTGGCGAAGTGAACAAGGTTTTGATGTACAGCACGCGGGTGTGTCCGTATTGCATCCAGGCCGAGCGCCTGCTGAAGCTGCGCGGTGTCGAGCAGATCGAGAAGGTGCTGATCGACCGCGATCCGGCCCGCCGCGACGAAATGATGACGCGCACGGGGCGCCGCACGGTGCCGCAGATCTATATCGGCGACACGCACGTCGGCGGTTACGACGATCTGTCGAAGCTCGACCGCGAAGGTGGGCTCGTCCCGCTTCTGCAAGCGGCCTGATTAGGGCAGAATGGCCGCCGGCCGCGCCGCGGCTTGGGCGCGCAGGATTCATCCGTGGCGGCCGGCGTGAAGCCGGGCCGCCCCGTCACCACTTTTAGGGAAACACCATGTCCGACGTCGAAAACCAACCGTTCTTCAACATCCAGCGCGTCTACCTGAAGGATATGTCGCTCGAGCAGCCGAATTCGCCGGCGATCTTCCTCGAGCAGGACATGCCGTCGGTTGAAGTCGAAGTCGACGTCAAGGCCGACCGCCTCGCGGAAAGCGTGTTCGAAGTCGTCGTGTCGGGCACCGTCACCGCGAAGGTGAAGGACAAGATCGCGTTCCTGATCGAAGCGAAGCAGGCCGGCATTTTCGACATCCGCAACATTCCGGACGAACAGCTCGACCCGCTCGTCGGCATCGCCTGCCCGACGATCCTGTTCCCGTACCTGCGTTCGAACATCGCCGACGCGATCACGCGTGCGGGCTTCCCGCCGATCCACCTGGCGGAAATCAACTTCCAGGCGCTGTACGAACAACGCCTCGCGCAGCTTCAGCAGCAGGCCGGTGCCGCAGCAGGCGCACCGAACGGCACGACGCTGAACTGACGTTTCACTCGGACCGGTGCTGGGTATGAAAGTAGCCGTTCTCGGCGCCGGTGCGTGGGGCACCGCGCTCGCGGGCCATCTGGCCGCGCGGCACGATACGCTTTTGTGGGCGCGCGACGCCGCGCTCATCGCCGGGCTGCAGGCCCGGCACGAAAATTCCCGCTATCTGGACGGCATCGCGCTGCCTGACGCGTTGCGCTACGACGCCGATCTCGGCGCCGCGCTCGCGCATGGCGCCGCGGACGACGCACTGTGCGTGATCGCCGCGCCGGTGGCCGGGTTGCGCACGCTGTGTCACGCGATGCGCGACGCAGGCTGCGTGCCCGCGCATGTCGTCTGGGTCTGCAAGGGCTTCGAGGCCGACACGCATCTGCTGCCGCATCAGGTGATCGCGGCCGAGCTGCCCGAGCAGTGCAGCAACGGCGTGCTGTCGGGGCCGAGCTTCGCTCGCGAGGTCGGGCAGTTGCTGCCCGTCGCGCTGACGGTGGCGAGCACGTCCGTCGAATGCCGCGAGCGCACGCTCGCCGCGTTCCATCACGGCGCGATGCGGATCTATACAGGTGACGACGTGGTCGGCGTCGAGGTCGGCGGCGCGGTGAAGAACGTGCTCGCGATCGCGACCGGCATCGCCGACGGTCTCGGCCTCGGGCTGAACGCGCGCGCCGCGCTGATTACGCGCGGCCTCGCCGAAATGTCGCGCCTCGGTGTCGCGCTCGGCGGCCGGGCGGAAACCTTCACGGGCCTCACGGGCCTCGGCGACCTGATCCTCACCGCCACGGGCGACCTGTCGCGCAACCGCACGGTCGGCCTGCAGCTGGCGGCCGGCCGCACGCTGAACGACATCCTCGGCGCGCTCGGCCACGTGGCCGAAGGCGTGCGCTGCGCGCAGGCCGTGCTGGCCATCGCACGCGCGCAGTCGATCGAAATGCCGATCACCGAAGCCGTGTGCGGCGTGCTGTTCGACGGCATCGCGCCGCGCGACGCCGTCAGCGGCCTGCTGCGGCGCGACGCGCGCGCCGAGTAATACGACCCGGCGCCTTTGGGTGCCGTGTTCGCTGCGGGCGCGCGGTGTCAAAGCGCGCTACGCTTGAACAGTCTCCGGCGTTCCGGGAGGTTGTCATGCTGCAGATCCATTCCACCACGCTCGATGCGCAGGTCGTCGACATCACGACGCTCGATGTCGACGCGATCGTCAACGCCGCGAACGGCTCGCTGCTCGGCGGGGGCGGCGTCGACGGCGCGATCCATCGCGCGGCCGGCCCCGGCCTGCTTGCCGAATGCCGCACGCTCGGCGGCTGCGAGACGGGCGACGCCAAGCTCACGCGCGGCCACGGGCTGCCGGCGCGCTACGTGATCCATGCGGTCGGGCCCGTGTGGCACGGCGGCGGGCGCGGCGAGGCCGACCTGCTCGCGTCGTGCTACCGGCGCGCGATCGAGCTGGCCGAGGAGGTCGCGGCGACGTCGATCGCGTTCCCGGCGATCAGTTGCGGCATCTATCGCTATCCGGCCGAGGAAGCCGTCGAGATCGCGGTGGGCACCGTTGCCGAAATGCTGCCGCAGGCGCCGAACCTCGCACGCGTGGTGTTCGCGTGTTTTTCTCCCGACATCTACGACCTGTATCGCGCGCGGCTCGCACGGACGTGACGCGTCCCGCGGGGCGGGCTGCGCCGTGCAGGCGTCATGCGCCGCCTTCGAAGCCGGCCTGGCGCCACGCCTCGAACACGACCACCGCGACCGTGTTCGACAGGTTCAGGCTGCGATTGTCCGGCCGCATCGGCAGGCGCACGCGCTGTTCGTTCGGGAAGCGCTCGATCAACTCGGCGGGCAGGCCGCGCGTTTCCGAGCCGAACACGAACCAGTCGCCGGGCAGGAACGCGTGATCGTGGAAGCGGCCCGAGCCGCGCGTCGTGAACGCGAACATCCGCGCGGGGTCGGGCGTTTCCGTCGCGACGAACGCGTCCCAGTCGCGGTGCACGCGCATCTGCGCATATTCGTGATAGTCGAGGCCCGCGCGGCGCATCCGCGCGTCGTCGAGCGGGAAGCCGAGCGGCTCGATCAGGTGCAGGCGCGCGCCCGTGTTGGCGCACAGGCGGATCACGTTGCCGGTGTTCGGCGGAATTTCGGGGGCGACGAGGACGACGTTGAACATGTTTCGGTCTGGCTGGGCCGGCCGGGGCGGCGCAACGCGCGCTCCCGGCCGGCCGGTTCGTGGCGGCCGCCGCCGTGCTCGGGCGGCTGGCCTCTCTATCTAATTAATCCCTGGCGGTGCGCAGCGCAACCAGATTCGTCACGTGCGTGGCGCCCGCCGCCTTCAGTGCATGCGCGGCGGCCGCGAGCGTCGCGCCGGACGTCATCACGTCGTCGACGAGCGCGACGTGGCGGCCCGCGACGCCACCCGCCACCGCGAATGCCGCCATCACGTTGTCGCGTCGTGCGTGCCGGTCGAGCCGCGACTGCGGCGCGGTGTCGGCGACGCGCGCGAGCAGCACCGCATCCGCGCGCACGCCGAGCCGCCGCGCGAGCGGACGCGCGATCGCCCACGCCTGGTTGTAGCCGCGCGCAACGAGCCGCCGGTGCGACAGCGGCACGGGCGCCACCAGGTCGAAGCCGCCGGCGCCGGGTGTATCGTCGATCAACCGGGCGAGCCGCGCCGCGAATTCGGTGCCGAGCGCGAGTTGCCGGTGAAACTTCAGGCCGCGCGCGAGCCCGTCGAGCGGTGCGCGGTAATCGGCCAGCGCGAGCGTCGCATCGAACGGCGGCGGCGCCGTGCGGCACGCGTCGCAACGGTATGCTGTAACGCGGCCGGCGCGAGCGCCACGTAGCAGGGGCGAACGCGATGGCCCGATGCCCAGCGGCAGCGCGCAGACGTCGCAGCGCAGCCGCGCTTCATTCCAGTACGCGGCGTCGCAAGCACCGCAAATCACGCCGTGTGACAAATTGCCGCACAGTGCGCAGCGATTCGGCAGCGCGGCCGCGGCGACGCGCGTTGCCAGCGCGCGAACCTGCGACAAAGCGACGCGCATCGTGCGCGGGGCGGAACGGCGGATCATTGCAACACTCCTGACACCCCGCCTCAATGAAGCCTGCGAGGCGAGCGAGTATACTTCGGGCTCTTCGCCAGTGTGCCCGACATGTCCCCAGCTTCGACTTCAACCGGCCGTCCGGCCAATGACGCAAGGCGCCTGCGGCGGATCTTCGATCGCCGTGCCGCCACGTTCGATGCGGTCGCGTTCCTGCCGCGCGAGATCGCGCAGCGCATGAACGAGCGCCTCGAATACATCAAGGTGAGCCCCGCAGCCGTGCTGGACGCGGGCTGCGGCCCGGGCGACGACCTGCCGGCGCTGCGCGCGCGCTTTCCCGAGGCGCCCGTGTTCGGCGTCGACCTGTCCGGCGCGATGCTCGCGCGAGCAGGGCAGCGCGAGGTCGAGCAGACGAGCTGGCGCCGCTGGCTGCCGGCCTCGCTCGGCCGCGCACTGGGCCCGCGCGGCCCGCGCGTCGCGCAGGCCGATTTCGCCGCGCTGCCGTTCCCCGGCGGCGCGTTCGACCTGATCTGGTCGAATCTCGCCCTCCACTGGCATTCGCGCCCGGACGCGGTGCTGCCCGAATGGCAGCGCGTGCTGCGCGTGAACGGGCTGCTGATGTTCAGCACGCTCGGCCCCGATACGCTGCGCGAACTGCGCGCGGCCTGCGCGGACGCCGAAGCGGCGCTGGGCATGGCGCCGCCCGCCGCGCGCGTGATCGATTTCGTCGACATGCACGACCTCGGCGACATGCTCGTCGAGAGCGGCTTCGAGATTCCCGTGATGGATCAGGAAGTGCTGACCGTCACCTACAAATCCCCCGACTCGCTGCTGGCCGACGTGCGCCGCTGGGGCGCCTATCCGTTCGACCGCGAGGCGCCGCAGCGTGCGACGCGGCGCTTTCGCGCGGCGCTCGGCGACGCGCTGGAGGCCCGCCGGCGCGAGGACGGCACGATTCCGCTGACGTTCGAAGTGATCTACGGCCACGCGTGGAAGGCCGTGCCGCGCACGACCGCCGAAGGGCACGGGATCGTGCGCATCGAGGACATCGGAAAGGGGCGTCCGAAGAATCGGTAAAGCGGTAAAGAGGGGTTTTGTTATGTCTGAAATTAGCGGCGCAAAGCGGGGTCGAATTGGCGCCTAAAATGGCCGGGAAGCTTGTCGCGCTTGGCTCGCGGGCCGATAGTCGCTTGCTTGTGGATGCCATTGAACCCGCCTATAATGCGTCAGCTTGTCGTCCCGGGGTCCCCGCAATACGGGCCGACGAGTCCGATGCAGGCATGCATCGCATGCCATTCGCGTGAGGCGGCGATGGAAGCAGCGAGGGTGTTGGCGGAGACGACGAACGGCGAGCCGGTCCTCGAAGACTGGCTGATGAAACGCAACTGTTCGGCGTCGCCGCGCCAGTTCGTGCTGTTTTATGCGTCGCTCGCGAGCTTCTCGCTGGTGATCGCGACATTGCTGATGTGGCGGGGGGCTTGGCTCGTCATGCCCTTCACCGGAATCGAGTTGCTGGCTGTGGGTGTCGCATTTGCGATCTATGCTCGCCATGCGGTCGATTACGAACGCATCAGGCTGTATCCGCACCGGCTCGTGATCGAGCGGATGGATGCGGAGCGGCTCACGCAGATCGAATTCAACCCGCGCTGGGTGCGGGTCGAGCCGGGTGCGACGCCACGCGATCCGATTCGGCTGGTATCGCGCGGGCAGACCGTCGTAATCGGTCAGCATCTCGCGCAGTACAAGCGGGCGCAGTTCGCCGACGAACTGCGCGTATCGCTCAGGCGCTGCGGCTGACGAGGCGCGGGCACCGGCGGATAGGGCCGGTCGCTTGCGACGGGGGAGGGTTTGAATGGAAATTTTGGGTAAGGATGCTATGAAAACAATCAAGCGAGCCCTCGCGGGCGTGCTGGCATGCAGCGGATTGCTCTTTGCCGGTGCCGCCCTGGCGGTCGGTGATAGCCCGGGCGGCCCCCGTGTCAACGAGATCAACTTTCAGCCGCCTGTCACGAAGATCGCCGAGGAGCTCTACGATCTCCACACGATGATGCTCATCCTGTGTACGGTGATCTTCGTCGGCGTGTTCGGCGTGATGTTCTATTCGATCTTCGCGCACCGCAAATCCAAGGGCCACAAGGCCGCCAATTTCCATGAAAGCACGACCGTCGAGATCATCTGGACGATCGTGCCGTTCGTCATCGTCGTGCTGATGGCGCTGCCGGCGACGAAGGCCGTCGTCGCGATGAAGGACACGACGAACGCCGATCTCACGATCAAGGTCACCGGCTACCAGTGGAAGTGGGGCTACGACTACGTGAAGGGCCCGGGCGAGGGCATCGGCTTCCTGTCGACGCTCAGCACCCCGCGTGACGAAGTGATGGGCAAGAAGCCGATCACCGACACCTATCTGCAGGAAGTCGACAACCCGCTCGTCGTGCCGGTCAACAAGAAGATCCGCATCATCACGACCGCGAACGACGTCGTCCACTCGTGGTACGTGCCCGCGTTCGGCGTGAAGCAGGATGCGATCCCCGGCTTCGTGCGCGACACGTGGTTCAAGGCCGACAAGGTCGGTACGTTCCGCGGTTTCTGTACCGAGCTGTGCGGCAAGGAACACGCGTACATGCCGGTCGTGGTCGAAGTCCTGTCGGATGACGACTACGCGAAGTGGGTCACCGCGCAGAAGGCCAAGCTGGCCAGCGCCGCAGTCGATCCGAACAAGGTCTACACGATGGCTGAACTCGTCGCGCACGGCGAGGAAGTCTACAAGGCGAACTGCGCGGCCTGCCACCAGGTGAACGGCAAGGGCCTCGGCGCGTTCCCGGCCATGGACGGCAGCCCGATCGTGAACGGCCCGATCGCCGCCCACGTCGAGCGCGTGCTGCACGGCAAGGGCGCGATGCCGTCGTGGGCGTCGCTGTCGGATCTCGACATCGCGTCGGTCGTCACGTACGAACGCAATTCGTGGGGCAACCACAAGAACGACCTGCTGCAGCCGAAGCAAGTGGCCGACGCGCGTAACGGCAAGCTGCCGGAAGACGCGGCGGGCGCAGCGGCAGCGGCAGCGGCACCGGCGGAAGCCGCTTCGGCACCGGCGCAGGCTGCGTCGGGCGCGGAGCAACCGGCGGCAGCGGCCTCGGCCGCACTGTCGACGATCTACTTCGAGACGGGCAAGAGCGTGCTGCCGGCCGACGCGAAGGCGGCGATCGCCGCCGCGGCCGACTATGCGAAGGCACATCCGGACGCGAAGCTCGCGCTGTCGGGCTTTACCGACAAGACGGGCTCGGCCGACGCGAACGCCGAACTGGCGAAGCATCGCGCACAAGCCGTGCGCGACGCGCTGAAGGCAGCAGGCGTGGCGGAAGACCACATTATTCTCAAAAAGCCGGAAACGATCACGGGCGGGGCTGACGCGAAGGAAGCCCGGCGTGTCGAGATCGGCCCGGCGGCTTGACGTGTCGCTGAGTTAGTCGACGTATTCGCATTAGGAGATTCTCATGTCTAGCATCGGGCACGACGTAGCCGCGGACCACGCGCACGACGACCACGCGCACGAAATGCCGCACGGCTGGCGCCGCTGGCTGTTCGCCACCAACCACAAGGACATCGGTACGCTGTACCTGTTGTTCTCGTTCATCATGTTCCTGTCGGGCGGCGTGATGGCGCTCGCCATCCGGGCCGAGCTGTTCGAACCGGGCCTGCAGATCATGCGTCCGGAGTTCTTCAACGAACTCACGACGATGCACGGCCTGATCATGGTGTTCGGCGCGATCATGCCGGCGTTCGTCGGCTTCGCGAACTGGATGATTCCGCTGCAGATCGGCGCGTCCGACATGGCGTTCGCGCGGATGAACAACTTCAGCTTCTGGCTGCTGCCGGTCGCGGCCGTGCTGCTGGTCGGTTCGTTCTTCGCGCCGGGCGGCGCGACGGCCGCCGGCTGGACGCTGTACGCGCCGCTGTCGACGCAGATGGGCCCGGGCATGGACTTCGCGATCTTCGCGGTCCACATCATGGGCGCATCGTCGATCATGGGCGGGATCAACATCGTCGTGACGATCCTGAACATGCGCGCACCGGGCATGACGCTGATGAAGATGCCGATGTTCGCGTGGACGTGGCTGATCACGGCGTACCTGCTGATCGCCGTGATGCCGGTTCTGGCAGGCGCGATCACGATGGTGCTGTTCGACCGCCACTTCGGCACGTCGTTCTTCAACGCGGCAGGCGGCGGCGACCCGGTGATGTACCAGCACATCTTCTGGTTCTTCGGCCACCCCGAGGTGTACATCATGATTCTGCCGGCGTTCGGGATCGTGTCGCAGGTGATCCCGGCGTTCGCACGCAAGACGCTGTTCGGCTATAGCTCGATGGTGTACGCGACGGCTTCGATCGCGATCCTGTCGTTCATGGTCTGGGCGCACCACATGTTCGCAACGGGCATGCCGGTGACCGGCCAGCTGTTCTTCATGTACGCGACGATGCTGATCGCGGTGCCGACGGGCGTGAAGGTGTTCAACTGGCTCGCGACGATGTGGCGCGGCTCGATGACGTTCGAAACCCCGATGCTGTTCGCGATCGGCTTCCTGTTCGTGTTCACGTTCGGCGGTCTCACGGGCCTGATGCTCGCGATGGCGCCGCTCGACATCCAGTATCACGGGACCTACTTCGTGGTGGCGCACTTCCACTACGTGCTGGTGGCCGGCTCCTTGTTCGCGCTGTTCTCGGGCTGGTACTACTGGGCGCCGAAGTGGACGGGCTGGATGTACAACGAGACGCGCGGCAAGATCCACTTCTGGGCGTCGATGATCTTCTTCAACCTGACGTTCTTCCCGATGCACTTCGTCGGTCTCGCAGGCATGCCGCGTCGCTACGCGGACTACCCGGCGCAGTTCACGGACTTCAACCAGGTGGCGACGATCGGCGCATTCGGCTTCGGCCTCGCGCAGGTGTACTTCCTGTTCGCCGTCGCGCTGCCGGCCTACCGTGGCGGTGGCGAGCTGGAAAAGGCGTCGGACAAGCCGTGGGATGGCGCGGAAGGCCTCGAGTGGACGGTGCCGAGCCCGGCTCCCTTCCATACGTTCGAGCAACCGCCGCACGTCGAGTAAGTTTCACCGTGCGTTCCGCCGCTGCCTGCCGCGCAGGCAGGCGCGGCGGGCGCCGAACCGAAGTATCAGATGAACCGGAATCCACAACAAAGACGAACGCCCGAGCAGATCCGCGCGGGCAACAAGCGGCTCGGCCTCACCCTGCTCGTCATCGCCGCCGTTTTTTTTGTGGGTGTCGTGATCAAGCAGTGGTGGCTGTCCACTCACTGATGCAGCAACAGACGCAGTAGCGAGGAAGTTGTCGTATGTCGAAGCCGGAAGAGGGCGCCGTCGATCGCGCGTTCAATCGTTCGATGCTGGTGAAGCTCTTCGTCGTGGCCGGGCTGATGTTCGGTTTCGGCTTCGCGCTGATCCCGATGTATCGGGCGATCTGCCAGATCACCGGCATCAACAACCTGGTGCAGCGCGATGTCAGCGAGCGCGAGGTGAAGAACTCGCAGGTCGACTATAGCCGCACGGTGTCGGTCGAGTTCGATGCGAACGCGCGCGGCCCGCTCGGTTTCAAGCCGGAGCACAACAGTCTCGACGTGCATCCGGGCGAGCTGATGACGATCGTGTACGACGTGACGAACGGGCAAGGTCGGCCGGTCGTTGCGCAGGCGATTCCGAGCTACGCGCCGAAGCAGGCGACGGAGTTCTTCAAGAAGATCGAGTGCTTTTGCTTTACGCAGCAGACGCTGGCCGCGAACGAGTCGCGCAAGATGCCGGTGGTGTTCGTGATCGATCCGAAACTGCCGAAGGACGTGAAGACGATCACGCTGTCGTACACGTTCTTCGAGCTGAATACGCCGGCCACGCCGGCGCCGGCGCCGGGCAAGACCGCGGCGCAGGGCGCGGCGAAGCCGGACGCGTGACGACGGAGGCGGGGCGATGACGGAGGGCAAGCGGGGCGGGTCGTTCGGCCAGGCGCTGAAAGCGGTGCTGTGGTCGTTTTTCGGGGTGCGCAAGCGGCGTGACCTGGAGGCCGACGCGACGCAGCTGAATCCGCTGCACGTGCTGATCGTCGCGTTGTTGGCAGCCGGTTTGTTCATCGGCGTGCTGATCCTGGTCGTGCGTGCCGTCGTGGGCTGAAGCCCGCGGCCACGAAAGAAGAATGCAGTGCGCGGCGCCACGGCGGCGCGTGCAGGAAGGAGCGGTGGTGGTCACGCCGCGCAAGAAATAAAGCCGGAGCGGTTTCCGGTACACAAATTGGACAGAAGTGGAGAATCAAGCATGAGCGGTCAAAACCAGACCCCGTACTATTTCGTGCCGCATCCGTCGCACCATCCGATCAGTGCGGCCATCGGCCTGCTGGTCATGCTCGGATCGGCGGCGCTGTGGATCAACGGTCACGACTGGGCGCCGTTTACGGCGCTGCTCGGCCTGCTGTGGTTGCTCTTCACGCTGTATCACTGGTTCGGCGACGCGATCGCCGAATCGGAAGGCGGGCATTACGGCAAGAACGTCGACAAGTCGTACCGCTGGAGCATGAGCTGGTTCATCTTCTCGGAAGTCATGTTCTTCGGCGCGTTCTTCGGCGCGCTGTTCTATGCACGTGAAATCGCGCTGCACCAGCTCGGCAGCCTCGACTACAAGCTGATCTGGCCGGATTTCTCCGCCGTGTGGCCGAACGAAGGCCCCGCCGCGCTCGCCGGTCACTTCAAGACGATGGGCCCGTGGCCGATCCCGACGCTGAACACCGCATTCCTGCTGTCGTCGGGCGTGACGCTGACGATTTCGCACCACGCGCTGCGTGACGATCATCGCAAGAAGGCGATCGCCTGGCTGGCCGCGACGCTCGTGTTCGGTATCTGCTTCCTGTTCCTGCAGGGCTTCGAGTACTACCACGCGTACAACGAACTGAACCTGACGCTGAACTCGGGCGTGTACGGTTCGACGTTCTTCCTGCTGACCGGCTTCCACGGCTTCCACGTGTTCCTCGGCGGCACGATGCTCGCGGTGGTGCTGGTGCGGATGATCCGCGGCCACTTCAAGCCCGATCACCACTTCGCATTCGAAGGCGCCGCGTGGTACTGGCACTTCGTCGACGTCGTCTGGCTCGGCCTGTACGTCGTCGTCTACTGGCTGTAAATGGAACAACGGCCCGCGCAGCAATGCGCGGGCCGTTTTCATTGGGTCGGCCGGGCAGCGTGACTGCAGGCCTCACCCCTCGGGCGCCGCCGCGACTCAGTCAGGCGGCGCTTTTGCTTGGTGCCGCGGCCGTGCGGCGAAATGTCACAGCGGCGGCGGCGGCGGCGAATCGATCAACGCCCGATCGGCAGGCCGGTCGAATGGATCCAGCCCATCGCGTTCGCGATCAGGATGAGCAGGAACAGCGACACCGACAGCCCGACGCGGGTGGCGAGCGACCAGACCATGCGTTTCGTGTGGCCGCGGTCGTGCATCATGAAGTAGAGCGCCGAGCCCATGCTGGCAATGATGAGGACGAAGGCGATGGGAACGAGTATGTGCATGACACGAACCGGACGACGGCAATTCGAAAGGAAGAGGATAATTATCGCACTTCGCTTGTCAGCAGGTGCCGGGCGGGCCGCATGATGAAGATCCGCTGGCTGCCCGCGCTGCTGATCCTCGTCGTCGTCGCGGTCACGATCCGTCTCGGTTTCTGGCAGCGCGACCGCGCGCACCAGAAGGAAGCGCTGCAGGCGAGCATCGCGCGCTACGAGCAGGCGGCGCCCGTCGACGTCGGCGCGCAGCCGATGCCGCTCGCGTCGATCGAGTTCCATCGCGTGCGTGCGACAGGCCGCTTCCTGCCCGAGCAGGCCGTGTTCCTCGACAATCGGCCGTATAACGACCAGCCGGGTTTTTACGTCGTGATGCCGTTTAAACTCACGGGCGGCGGCGTCGTGCTCGTGAATCGCGGCTGGCTGCCGCGCAATATCGCCGATCGTACGGCGATCGAGCCGTTCGCGACGCCCGCGGGCGACGTCGAGATCGTGGGCATCGCGCGCGCCGACGCGTCGCGGGCGTTCGAGCTCGGCGAAGGCGGGTCGGCGGCGCACCAGAAGATCCGGCAGAACCTGGACGTCGCCGCGTATGCGAAGGAAACGGGGCTGCCGCTGCAGCCGTTCGTGATCCAGCAGACGAGCGACGACGGCGACAAGCTCGTGCGCGACTGGCCGGCGGCGACGACCGGCGTCGAGCGCAATTACGGTTACATGTTTCAGTGGTGGGCGATGGCGGCGGCCGCGCTCGGCTTCGGCCTGTACGCCGCGCGGCGTGCGGCGAAGAAGTCGGCCGGCGCGTGAGCGCCATGCCAGGACGCGGCGCTCGCGCCGCGGGTTCGTTTCGAGAGGTCTGATTTGTCCATGCAATCTCCCCGTCAGGGTTCGGCCGCTGCGCCGATGTCGCCGGCGGCCCGCAAGCGCGGCCGCTGGATGCTCGTGCTGCTGGGTCTCGTGTGCGCCGCGCCGATGATCGCGTCGTACTTCACCTATTACGTGATCAAGCCGAAGGGCGGCTCGACCAACTACGGCACGCTGATCGAGCCGCAGCGCCCGATCCCCGCGGATCTGCAGGTGACCGACGAAACCGGCAAGACCGTGCCGCTGTCGTCGCTGCGCGGCGTGTGGCTGTTCGTGATGACCGACCGCAGCGCGTGCGACGAGGCCTGCGCGAAGAAGCTCTATTTCATGCGCCAGATCCGCGTCACGCAGGCGGGCGAGCGGCACCGGCTCACGATGGTGTGGCTGCGCAGCGATGCGGGCGCGATGCCGCAGAAGGTGCTGGACGCGTACCCCGACACGCGCCGGCTCGTCGCCGATCCGGCCGCGGTGGCCGCGTGGCTGCCGGCCGACGCCGGCACGAAGGACAGCGACCACCTCTACATGGTCGATCCGAACGGCAACCTGATGATGCGTTTCCCGAAGGATCCGAACCCCGGCAAGATCAAGGCGGACGTGACGAAGCTGCTGAAGTGGTCGAGCATCGGCTAACGCAACACGAGAGGCATTGAACCGATGGCGTATCTACTGCAACTCGGCCTGATCGGCTTCTGCATCGCGCTGCTGCCGCTGTCGTACGTGTGGGTGAAGGCCGACGACAACAAGTTTCGCAAGCTGGTGTGGATCACCACCTTCCTGACGCTCGACCTGGTGATGTTCGGCGGCTTCACGCGGCTGACCGATTCGGGGCTCGGCTGCCCGGACTGGCCCGGCTGCTACGGCACGTCGTCGCCGTTCATCGCGCATGCCGCGATCACGGCCGCGCACCAGGCGATGCCGACGGGCCCCGTCAGCATGTCGAAGGCGTGGATCGAGATGATCCACCGCTATTTCGCGATGGCGATCGGCGTGCTGATCATCGCGCAGGTCGTGATCGCGTGGTCCGCGCGGCTACGCCGCCGCCCGCTGCACGTGTCGCCGTGGTGGCCGACGAGCCTGCTGCTGCTGATCCTCGTGCAGGGCGCGTTCGGCGCATGGACGGTCACGATGAAGCTGCAGCCGGTGATCGTCACGATCCACCTGCTGCTCGGCCTCGCGCTGCTCGGCACGCTCGGCTGGCTCGCGGCGCGGCAAACGCCGCTGCCGGCGCATGACCCCGAAGCCGGCCGCTATCGCGCGGCCGCGCTCGCGGCGCTCGTGCTGCTGGTCGTGCAGATCGCGCTCGGCGGCTGGGTGAGCACCAACTACGCGGTGCTCGCGTGCACCGACTTCCCGACCTGCAACGGCCAGTGGATTCCGCCGATGGACTTCCAGCACGGCTTCCACCTGTGGCGCGCGCTCGGGATGACGAAGGACGGCGAGGCGATCACGCAGGACGCGCTGGTCGCGATCCACTGGACGCACCGCACGTTCGCGTTCGTGGTGGTCGCCTACCTGGTCGCGTTCGCGCTGAAGATGCGCCGCTTCGAGTCGCTGCGGCGGCCCGCGAACGGCGTGCTGCTGGTCGTCCTGCTGCAGTTCGTGACGGGCCTGACCAACATCGTGCTGCAGTGGCCGCTGCCGGTCGCCGTCGCGCACAACGGCGGGGCCGCGATCCTGCTGCTGCTCGTCGTCATGTTAAACTTTCGCATCCTTTCAAGCCGCCCCGGCCGTGTCGCGCAGCCTGTGCGCGACGCCGCCCCGGCGTGACCGCCCCCATGCAAAGCACCCTCTCCCAATCGCCCGGTAGCCGGTTTTCGCAATACATGGCGCTGACGAAGCCGCGTGTCACGCAGCTCGCGGTGTTCTGCGCGGTGATCGGCATGTTCCTCGCGACGCCGGGCATGGTGCCGTGGCACGTGCTGATCGGCGGTACGGTCGGCATCTGGCTGCTGGCCGGCGCCGCGTTCGCGATCAACTGCCTCGTCGAACAGAAGATCGACGCGATGATGCGCCGCACCGCGTGGCGCCCGTCCGCGCGCGGCGAGATCACGACCCCGCAGATCCTGCTCTTTTCGGCCGTGCTCGGCAGTGTCGGCGCATGGACGCTCTATACGTTCACGAACCCGCTGACGATGTGGCTGACGATCGCCACGTTCGTCGGCTACGCGGTGATCTACACGCTGCTGCTCAAGCCGATGACGCCGCAGAACATCGTGATCGGCGGCGCATCGGGCGCGATGCCGCCGGCGCTCGGCTGGGCCGCGGTCACCGGCGCGGTGCCGGGCGACGCGTGGATCCTCGTGCTGATCATCTTCGTGTGGACGCCGCCACATTTCTGGGTGCTCGCGCTGTATCGCCGCAAGGATTACGAGAACGCGGGGCTGCCGATGCTGCCGGTCACGCACGGCGAGAAGTTCACGCGGCTGCACATCCTGCTGTACACGGTGATCCTGTTCGCGGTCACGCTGATGCCGTTCATCTCCGGGATGAGCGGGGCCGTCTACCTGACGAGCGCGGTGCTGCTCGGCGCGGTGTTCCTCGCGTATGCGTGGAAGATCCATCGCGACTACTCGGACGAACTCGCCCGCAAGGCCTTCCGCTACTCGATCGTCTACCTGTCGCTGCTGTTCGCCGCGCTGCTCGTCGATCACTATGCACGCCCGCTGCTCGGCGTGTAACCGCACGGTTTGAACGCAATGCTCCAATCACGGTTCGGGCGCCGCGCGCGCCAAGGCTGGATGCTCGCATGCGCATTCACGGCAGCGCTGCTGCTCGCCGGATGCGACAACGCGCCGAAATTCCAGAATCTCGACATCACCGGCAACACGCAGTTCGGCAGCGATTTCTCGCTGCCCGATACGGCCGGCAAGGTGCGCACGCTCGCCGACTTCAAGGGTAAGGCCGTCGTGATGTTCTTCGGCTATACGCACTGCCCGGACGTGTGCCCGACGACGATGGCCGAGCTGTCCGAAGCGCTGAAGCAGCTCGGACCCGATGCCGCGAAGCGCGTGCAGGTGCTGTTCGTCACCGTCGATCCGGAGCGTGACACGCCGGCGCTGCTCGGCCAGTACGTGCCCGCGTTCGATCCGTCGTTCATCGGCCTGCGGCCGGCCGACGAAGCGGCACTCAAGAAGGTCACGAAGGATTTCCGCGTGTACTACGCGAAGGTGCCCGGCAAGACGCCCGGCAGCTACACGATGGATCACACGGCCGCGAGCTACGTGTTCGACCGCGACGGCAAGCTGCGCCTGTTCGTGCGCGACGGCCAGGGCCCCGGCCCGTGGGTCCACGACCTGAAGCTGCTGGTCGACTGACCAGTAGCCGCCGGGCGCCCGGCCCGGCGATCACGTGACGGCCGCCTCGCGCCGTCACGTTTTCCCTCTCTCTTCGTTGTTTGCATGCGCCGCCCGTGGGGCGGCGTGTCGGCCTGCGCGCGTATCGTGCAGAGGTCGCGCAGGCGTCGCGTTACGGCAGCGCGGGCACGTTGAAGCCGGATGCGGCACGCGTGATCCGGAATTCCGTCACGCGATACGTGGCGAGCCCCTCGATGACGAACGGATCGGTCTTCAGGATCGCGTCCAGCTCGTCGCGATCGATGCGGGCCGCGAGGATCACGCCGCCTTCGCGCGGCACCTTCGGCCCCGCTGCGATGAAGATGCCCTTGTCGAACTGCGGCTGCAGGAATGCGCGATGGCGTTCGAGCGCGTCGTCGATGCGCTCGAGCGATGCGGTGTAGTGAATGTCGATGACGTACATGGGTGGCCCTCGGAATGGCGCCGGCTCTTCGTGTGCCGGCTGGCCGGTCTTTTTAGCACAGCGGATGCGGACTGTCGCGCCGGCGGCCGCTGTGCGGCGCGGGGCGCGGGCGGCCTGTCGATCGCCGGTTCGCGGCGCCGGCCGTATTCAAGTTGTAAGCCTCGGTGCCGTAAATGAATGGGCAAGCGTTTGCGCGCGGCAGGCCGTTCGCGCGCAGCGTGCGCATCGACATCGACAGAGGCACGCAGATGAGCAGAATGAGTTTGAACCGCAAGCTGTGGCTCGCGCTTGCGCTGGTATGGATCGGTCTCCTGGGCGTCGGCGCATGGAGCGCGTACGAGACGCGCGCGACGATGCTCGCCGAACGCAAGGCAGGCATCGCGAATCTCGTCGATTCGGCGGCCGGCATCGTGAAGGCGTATCACGCACTCGCGCAGAGCGGCACGCTGCCCGAGGCCGACGCGAAGCGCGACGCGCTCGCGAGCCTCGCCGCGATGCGCTACGGCGATTCGGGCTACGTGTTCGTGATGGACTCGAAGCCGGTCGTGCTGATGCATCCGACGCTGCCGAAGCTGGTCAACACGCAGGTCGGCGACTATCTCGACCCGGACGGCAAGCCGCTGTTCGTCACGATCCTGAACGCCGCGAAGGAAACCGGCAGCGGCTTCGCCGAGTATCGCGGGCGCCTGCCGCACAGCGAGACCGCCGTGCCGAAGATCAGCTACGTCACGCGCTTCGCGCCGTGGGACTGGAACATCTCGAGCGGCGTGTTCCTGAAGGACATCGACACCATCTACTACCGGACGCTGCTCGGCCACCTCGCGGTCGTGTTCGTGATCGGCTTCGTGATCAGCGCGGCGATGCTGGTGATCATCCGCAACGTGCGCAGCAGCCTCGGCGGCGAGCCCGACGAAGCGGCCGCGCTCGCGACGCGCATCGCGCAGGGCGACCTGACGCAGCCGGTGCCGGTTCGCGCGGGGGACCGCACGAGCATGATGGCCGCGATGCACGACATGCAGGCACGGCTGCAGGCGACGATCGGCGGGATTCGCCAGTCGGCCGGATCGATCGCGTCGGCGAGCCGCCAGATCTCGGCCGGCAACGACGACCTGTCGCAGCGCACCGAGGAGCAGGCCGCCTCGCTGGAAGAAACCGCCGCGAGCATGGAGCAGTTGACCGCAACCGTGAAGCAGAACGCCGACAACGCGCGGCAGGCGAGCGGGCTCGCGAACAGCGCGTCGGAGATCGCGCGCACGGGAAGCGACGTCGTGAACCGCGTGATCGGCACGATGGGCCAGATCGACGACAGCTCGCGCAAGATCGCCGACATCATCGGCGTGATCGAGGGCATCGCGTTCCAGACCAACATCCTCGCGCTGAACGCGGCGGTCGAAGCCGCGCGCGCCGGCGAGCAGGGCCGCGGCTTCGCGGTGGTCGCGGGCGAAGTGCGTTCGCTCGCGCAGCGCAGCGCGACGGCGTCGAAGGAGATCCGCGAGCTGATCGTCGACTCGGTCGAGCGCGTGCGCAACGGGTCGACGCTGGTCGGCCAGGCCGGCACGACGATGGGCGAGATCCTGCAGGCCGTCGCGCGCGTGACCGACATCATGGGCGAGATCGCGGCGGCATCCGAGGAGCAGGCGAGCGGCATCACGCAGGTCGGGCGCGCGGTCACGCAGATGGACCAGGTGACGCAGCAGAACGCGGCGCTCGTCGAGGAGGCCGCCGCGGCCGCCGCGTCGCTGCAGGAACAGGCCGCGCGACTGCGCGATACGGTCGGCGCGTTCCGGGTCGGCGGGCAGATGGGCGAGCCTGCATTCGAGACGAAGGCGGCCGACCGGGCGGCGGTGGCGTAACGCGCTCGGGCCGATGCGCGACTCGCACAAATGCAACTAACGGCCGAGTCGCGCCACCCCTGCCAGCACCGCTGCGGTGCATACCCATATGAGCGGGATGTATTTCACTTCCCGCGGATCCTGTGACACCATTTACCCCTTCCTGCGAGTCGGGGCATACCCGTATCGCGCCCCATTTTCAGTCATCCAGTAAGCAAGAAAGCGAGAAACAGATGAAGCGTCGCAGTCTCCTGAAGGTATTTTCCGTGCTGGCCACCGGTGCAGCACTGACGCTGTCGGCAGGCGCGCACGCCGAAGACAAGGTGATCAAGGTCGGCACGGTCGCCGGCCCGGATTCGGAAGTGTGGCAGCTCGTGCAGAAGGTCGCGAAGGAGAAGGAAGGCCTGAACGTGAAGGTCATCGAGTTCAACGACTACGTGCAGCCGAACGCGGCGCTCGACTCGGGCGACCTCGACGCGAACAGCTTCCAGCACCAGCCCTACCTCGACAGCCAGGTGAAGCAGCGCGGCTACAAGCTGGTCAGCGCGGGCCTGACCTACATCTCGCCGATGGGCGTGTACTCGAAGAAGTTCAAGGCGCTGAAGGACCTGCCGCAAGGCGCGAAGGTCGCGGTGCCGAACGATCCGTCGAACGAGAACCGCGCGCTGCTGCTGCTGCAGACGCAAGGCGTGATCAAGCTGAAGGCGGGCGCCGGCACGGGCGGCAACAACGCGACGGTGCTCGACATTGCCGACAACCCGAAGAAGCTGAAGATCTCCGAACTCGACGCCGCGCAACTGCCGCGCGTGCTGTCGGACGTCGACGCGGCCGTGATCAACACGAACTACGCGCTCGCCGCGAACCTGCAGCCGACCAAGGACGCGATCGCGCTCGAATCGCTGACGAGCCCGTATGCGAACCTGATCGCCGTGCGCGCGAAGGACAAGGACCAGCCGTGGGTGAAGAAGCTGGTCAAGGCATACCAGTCGCCGGAAGTGCGGGAATTCATCAAGAAGCAGTTCAAGGGCTCGATGGTCGCGTCGTTCTGAACGCCGCCCACCCGTCGGACCGCTGAACGAAAAGGCCTGCATCGCGCAGGCCTTTTTCATTGGCGCGGCCGATCGACGACGGCCGCACGGTGTGGCGCGTTCAACGCCGGCTCACATCTCGCCGCGCCGCGAGCAGATCGACATGATCTGCTGGATCGCATAATTGTCGCGCACGCCGGGCAGCGACTGCACGACGCACTCGTGAAAACGCCGCTCGCGCGGCAGCAGCATCGCGTTGTTGCGATACAGCGCGTCGCACGAGCGCTGGATCAGTTGCGCCGCCGCGCCGTTGCGGCTTTCGCGCAGCGCATTGAGCATGCAGTCGTCGTATTGCGCACTGCCGTCGGTCAGTGCGAATGCCGCACCCGGCAGCGCCAACGCGACGGCCGCGCATGCGATGGCTCGGATCCCCCGTTTCATGTGCCCTCCGATGGCGTGGACTGGGTCGGCCGACAGCATAACGTAAAGCCGCGAGCGCGGCTGACGCGTTGCGCCGGGGCCGGCGGGAACCGCCGCCGGCCGGGCTTCGCGCGCGTTCGCGCACGTCGGCGCGCGCTGCAATCCGGGGCGCGATACGAAAGCGTGGAGTCAGGCGGTGGTCTGCGGAAATGGTATCCTCGTGCGTTCGCCGCTGCACGCTTTCCCGGAGCGTGCGCGGGCCGTTCGCCAGCGCGTCGCACGCATGGCGGCGCCCGCCCGACGGCGGCGGCGGGAATCCATCATCCAGAACCGACACAATACGGGGGAGACACACCCATGAAGCGTTTCAAGACTTTTGCGATCCGTTCGATCACGGCCGGCGTGGCCGCACTCGCGCTGGCCGGTGCCGTGCACGCCCAGACCGTCAAGGTGCTGTCGATCGTCGACCACCCGGCGCTCGACGCGATCCGCGACGGCGTGCGCGCCGAGCTGAAGGCGGAAGGTTACGGCGACGACAAGCTCAAGTGGGAATACCAGAGCGCGCAGGGCAACACGGGCACGGCCGCGCAGATCGCGCGCAAGTTCGTCGGCGACCAGCCCGACGTGATCGTCGCGATCGCGACGCCGGCCGCGCAGGCAGTGGTGGCATCGACGAAGAGCGTGCCGGTCGTCTATTCGGGCGTGACCGATCCGGTCGCCGCGCAGCTCGTGAAGGGCTGGGGCCCGTCGGGCACCAACGTGACGGGCGTATCCGACAAGCTGCCGCTCGATCGCCAGGTCGCGCTGATCAAGCGCGTCGTGCCGAATGCGAAGACGGTCGGCATGGTCTACAACCCGGGCGAGGCGAACTCGGTCGTCGTCGTGAAGGAACTCAAGGAGATCCTCGCGAAGCAGGGGATGACGCTGAAGGAAGCGGCCGCGCCGCGCACCGTCGACATCGGCCCGGCCGCGAAGAGCCTGATCGGCAAGGTCGACGTGATCTACACGAACACCGACAACAACGTCGTGTCCGCGTACGAAGCGCTCGTGAAGGTCGCGAACGAAGCGAAGATCCCGCTCGTCGCCGGCGACACCGACAGCGTGAAGCGCGGCGGCATCGCGGCGCTCGGCATCAACTACGGCGACCTCGGCCGCCAGACGGGCAAGGTCGTCGCGCGCATCCTGAAGGGCGAGAAGCCGGGCGCGATCGCATCGGAAACGAGCAGCAACCTCGAGTTGTTCGCGAACACGGGCGCGGCCGCGAAGCAGGGCGTGACGCTGTCGACGGACCTGCTCAAGGACGCGAAGACGGTCATCAAGTAAGCCGCGGCCCGACCGCCGCGCTTGCGGGCCCGATCCGGGCCTGAACGACACCGCCGGACGGGCGGCTCCCACCCGGGGCCGCCTGTTCGCTTCGCCCGGCCGTACACGTCCGGCCGGGAAGCAACAGGATTTCCCCATCATGTCTCTGTTCTCGTTTCTGGGCGCGCTGGAGATCGGCCTGATCTTCAGCCTCGTCGCCCTCGGGGTGCTGATCTCGTTTCGCATCCTCAACTTCCCCGACCTCACCGTCGACGGCAGCTTTCCGCTCGGCGGCGCCGTCGCCGCGACGCTGATCTCGGCCGGCTACGACCCGTTCAGCGCGACCTGCATCGCGATCGTCGCGGGCGCGGTGGCCGGCTTCATCACCGGCTGGCTCAACGTGCGCCTGAAGATCATGGACCTGCTCGCCAGTATCCTGATGATGATCGCGCTCTATTCGGTGAACCTGCGGATCATGGGCCGGCCGAACGTGCCGCTCATCACCGAGCCGACCATTTTCACCGTGCTGCAGCCGGACTGGATGCCCGACTACGTGCTGCGCCCGGCACTGCTCGCGATCGTCGTCGTGGTCGCGAAGCTCGGCCTCGACTGGTTCTTCTCGTCGCAGCTCGGCCTCGCGATGCGCGCGACCGGCGCGAACCCGCGGATGGCGCGTGCGCAAGGCATCGCGACTGGTCGCGCGACGCTCGCCGGGATGGCGCTGTCGAACGCGCTCGTCGCGCTTGCCGGCGCCCTGTTCGCGCAGACGCAGGGCGGCGCGGATATCTCGATGGGGATCGGCACGATCGTGATCGGGCTGGCCGCGGTGATCATCGGCGAGACGCTGCTGCCGGCGCGCCGGCTCGTGCTGACGACGCTCGCCGTCGTGCTCGGCGCGATCGTCTATCGCTTCTTCATCGCGCTTGCGCTCAACAGCGAATTCATCGGGCTGCAGGCGCAGGATCTGAACCTCGTGACGGCGGCGCTCGTCACGATCGCGCTGGTGCTGCCGGCGACGCGCAAGAAGCTGTTCGCGCGCAAGAACGGAGGTGCCTGACATGCTCTCCGCACAAGACCTGAAACTCACGTTCAATCCCGGCACGCCGATCGAGACGCGCGCGCTGCGCGGGCTGTCGCTCGAGATTCCCGACGGCCAGTTCGTCGCGGTGATCGGCTCGAACGGCGCCGGCAAGTCGACCTTCCTCAATGCGGTCAGCGGCGACCAGGCCGTCGATGCGGGACGCATCTCGATCGACGGCACCGATGTTACGCGCAAGGCCGCGTGGGATCGCGCGCACCTCGTCGCGCGCGTGTTCCAGGATCCGATGGCCGGCACCTGCGAGGCGCTGACGATCGAGGAGAACATGGCGCTCGCGATGGCGCGCGGTGCGCGGCGCGGCTTCCGGGCCGCGCTCGACCGGCCGTCGCGCGAGCGGTTCCGCGACAAGCTGCGGCTGCTGAACCTCGGCCTCGAGAACCGGCTGACCGACCGGATCGGGCTGCTGTCGGGCGGCCAGCGGCAGGCGGTGAGCCTGTTGATGGCGTCGCTGCGGCCGTCGCGGATCCTGCTGCTCGACGAGCACACGGCCGCGCTCGACCCGAAGACGGCCGCGTTCGTGCTGGAGCTGACCGCGCGCATCGTCGCCGAGAGCAAGCTGACGACGATGATGGTCACGCACAGCATGCGGCAGGCGCTCGACTACGGCGACCGCACGGTGATGCTGCACCAGGGGCAGGTCGTGCTCGACGTGTCGGGCGACGCGCGCAAGGGGCTCGACGTGCCGGACCTGCTGCAGATGTTCGAGAAGGTGCGGCACGAGCAGCTCGACGACGACGCGCTGCTGCTCGGCTGACGGTCAGATGGTGGACCGGCGCGGTGTGCAGGGTGCGCATCGTGCCGGTTGGCCGGCCGGGCCGGGCTCTGCCTGGTTCGGCCGGGCTGCGCGATTCGGTTCGCATGCGCCTGCGCCCGACTGGTGTGGCGGGCGTCGGGGCGGTGCGAGCCGGTGATGCCGGGGGCGACCCGCCGTCATGTCGTGGGCCTGCCGGCTTTTCACCCGTCTTTCATCTGACGAAATACCGGTTTCGTACCAGTACTGTGCGGCGTGGACGCATTGCCATATACTGTATATCCATACAGTTGTGGGTGGCATCATGCTCGCATCCTCCATTTCTCCCGAATCCCTTCATCCGTCGCTGTGGCGCGGCTCGCAGCTCGCGCGCGGCGGTCCGCGCACGATCGAGACCGGCTTCGCGCCGCTGTCGGCCGAATTGCCGGGCGGCGGCTGGCCGGTCGGCGGGCTCGTCGAACTGCTGGCCGCGCAGCCGGGCTGCGGCGAGATGCGGCTGCTCGCGCCCGCGCTCGCGCGCACCGTCAGTGCCCGGCGGCCACTCGCGCTCGTCGCGCCGCCGCAGTCGCCGCATGCGACCGCGCTCGCCAGTCTCGGCGTGCCGGCCGACGCGCTGCTGTGGCTGCGTGCCGGCAGCCACACGGATGCGTTGTGGGCCGCCGAGCAGGCACTCAAGACCGGTTGTTGCGGCGCGCTGCTGCTGTGGCAGGACGCGCGGCCCGATGCGCTGCGGCGCCTGCATCTCGCGGCCGCGCGCACGGGCGACACGCTGTTCGTGATGCTGCGCCCGCTGTCGGCCGAGCGGCAACCGTCGCCGGCCGTGCTGCGCGTTGCGCTGTACCCGGTGCCGGGCGGCGTGTCGCTCGACATCGTCAAGCGACGCGGCCCCGCCCGCAGCGAGCCGCTCGTGCTCGACCTGCCGTCGCCCATCGTGGAGAGCCGCTATGCGCGTCTTGCTCGGCATCCATCTGCCGCGCCTGCCGCTCGACGTGTGCGTCGCGCTTCCGTCTGACGGCGAGGCGGGCGAGGCCGGCAGCGCAGGCAGTGCGGTGCTCGAGCAGGGTGTCGTGCTGATCGCCGACGCGGCCGCGCGCCGGCAGGGCGTGCGCGCGGGCATGAAGCGCGGCGGCGTGCTCACGCTCGCGCCGCACACGCAGCTCGTCGAACGCGATCCCGCGCGCGAGGCCGATGCGCTGCGCGCGGTCGCGCTCGCGTTGCTGCGCTTCTCGCCGTGCGTCGCGCTCGGCGACGAAGCCACGCTGCTCGTCGACGTCGGCCCGAGCCTGCGCTTGTTCGGCGGCTTGCCATCGCTGTGCCGCCAGGTGCGCGCGACGCTCGCGGCGCTCGGCTATGCGGCACGCCTGTCCGCCGCGCCGACCGGGGGCGGCGCGTGGCTGCTCGCGCGTGTGTCGGCCCGTGCGCGGATCCGGCGCCGCGTCGCGAGCCCGGCCTCGCTTGTTCGCGCGCTCGACCGGCTGCCCTGCGTGCTGCTGCCCGATGCGCGTCCGTATGCGGGCTGGTTCGACGGGCTCGGTTGCCGCACGCTCGCCGATCTGCGCGGCCTGCCGCGCGCGGGGCTGCAGCGCCGTTGCGGTCCCGCGTTGCTGGCTGCGCTCGATCGTGCGTATGGCGACGCGGTCGAGCCGCTTGCGTGGATGGCGGTGCCGCCCGTGTTCGACGTGCGGCTCGAATTGCAGGAGCGGGTCGAATACGCGGAAGCCGTGTTGTTCGTGGCGCGGCGGCTCGTCGTGCAGCTGTGCGGCTGGCTGGCCGCGCGGCACCTGTCGCTGGCCGCGATGACGTTCGATCTCGAACACGAGCGCGGCCGCCAGGCCGTGCCGCCAACGCCGCTCGAGCTCGCGTTCGCGTCGCCCGTGCGCGATGAGGCGCATTTCATGCGGCTGCTCGGCGAGCGGCTCGCGCGCGTCGAGTTGCCGGCCGCGGTGATTGCGGTGCGGCTGAAGGCCACGCGGGTCGAATCGGTCGCGCCGCCGGCCGACGATCTTTTCCCCGAGCCGGGCGGCACGCGCGAGACGCGCGCGCGGTTGTTCGAGCTGCTGGTCGCGCGGCTCGGCGCGGACAACGTGCTGCGCGCGGCGCCCGTCGCCGATCACCGGCCCGAGGCGGCGAACCGCTGGCTGCCGCTCGATGCGCAGGCGGGCAAGCCGGCTCCCGGGCCGCCCGCCGTGCCGCCGAGGCCAGCCTGGTTGCTGGCGGAGCCGCTGCCGCTGTTGATGCGCGGGGAGCGGCCGGTATTTCATACGCCGCTGAGGATGATGTCGTCGGTGGAGCGGATCGAGGCCGGGTGGTTCGACGGTCAGCTCGCTGCGCGCGATTACTGCGTCGCGCAGGACGAGGCCGGCGCGTGCTACTGGGTGTTCAAGGAGCGGGCGGGGAGCGAGGCCGAGCCGCGCTGGTTCCTGCACGGCCTGTTCGGGTGAACGGTGATGGTTGCGGAATTCAGCTGGCTGCCCGATTACGCGGAATTGTTCTGCCGTTCGAACTTTTCGTTCCTGCATGGCGCGTCGCATGCGGAGGAACTGGTCGAGCGCGCGGTCGAGCTCGGCTATCGCGGGATCGCGATCACCGACGAATGCTCGCTTGCCGGCGCGCCGCGCATGCACGTCGCGGCGAAGGCGAAAGGGTTGCCGCTCGTCATCGGGTCGTATTTCGACGTCACGCCGGATGAAGTCGCACCCGGCCACGATCCGGGCCCCGGCGCGTTCGGGCTCGTGTTGCTGGCGCAGAATCGCGAGGGCTACGGCAACCTGTCCGAGATGATCTCGTGGCGGCGGATGGCGTCGCCGAAGGGGACTTACAAGCTGACGTCGCGGATGCTGTCGGCGCCGCCAGCGGAGTTTGCGCATTTGCGCGGCATGCCTGATTGCTTCGCCATCCTCGTGCCGACGTATCCAGTGCGTGCTGATGTACTCGATGCGCAGGTCGCGTGGTTTCGCACGACGTTCGGCGAGCGGGCGCGGCTCGGGCTCGTGCAGCTGCAGCGCGCGCTGGACGGTGCGCAGCGCGAGGAGATTCGTGCGGCGGGTGAGCGGCGTGGCGTGCGTGTCGTCGCGCTGGGCGACGTGACGATGCACCGGCGCTCATGCAAGGAACTGCAGGACGTGATGACGGCGATTCGCGTCGGCATGCCGGTTTCCGAGTGCGGGTATGCGCTTGCGCCGAATGCGGAACAGCATTTGCGTGGGCGGAACCGGATCGGGAATCTGTTCTCGCCGGAGGAGATTGCGGAGACGTGCGCGATTCTCGATGCGTGTCCTTTCGAACTGGATTCGCTGCGCTACGAGTATCCCGACGAGATCGTGCCGAAGGGGCATACGCCGACGAGCTATCTGGAGCAGGAAACCATGGCCGGGGCGGCCACACGCTATCCGCAAGGTGTGCCGGAGAAGGTGTCGAAGCAGATCCGGTATGAACTCGACCTGATCGCGCAACTGAGTTACGAACCGTTCTTCCTGACCGTCTACGACATCGTCAAATACGCACGCAGCCAGAACATCCTGTGCCAGGGGCGTGGCTCGGCGGCGAACTCGGTCGTCTGCTTCTGCCTCGGCATCACCGAGGTGAATCCCGAGCAAAGCACGATGCTGTTCGAGCGCTTCATCAGCGCGGAACGCGGCGAGCCGCCCGATATCGACGTCGACTTCGAGCATCAGCGTCGGGAAGAGGTGATTCAGCATATCTACGAGAAGTACGGACACAACCGCGCAGCACTCGCAGCCGCCGTATCGACGTATCGTCCGCGCGGCGTGCTGCGCGAAACCGGCAAGGCGCTCGGCGTCGATCCGATGCTGGTCGATCGCGTCGCGAAAGCGCACCGCTGGTTCGACGGTAGCCGCGACCTGCTGCAGCAATTCTCGACGATCGGGCTTGATCCCGAGACGCCGCTCATCCAGGCATGGGCCCGGCTCGCCGCGCGGCTCCTCAACTTTCCGCGTCATCTGTCGCAGCACTCGGGCGGCTTCGTGATCAGCCGCGGCAAGCTCACGCGGCTCGTGCCGGTCGAGAACGCGGCGATGGACGGGCGGCGCGTGATCCAGTGGGATAAAGACGACCTCGAATCGCTCAAGCTGATGAAGGTCGACGTGCTCGCGCTCGGCATGCTGTCGGCGCTGCATCGCGCATTCGACATGCGTACCGCGTGGCGCGGGCCGCCGGAGCCGGATGGCGAGCCGTTCACGCTGAAGCACATTCCGCAGGATGACAAGGCGACTTACGACATGATCTGTCGTGCCGACACGGTTGGCGTGTTCCAGATCGAATCGCGCGCGCAGATGTCGATGCTGCCGCGCCTGCGCCCGGAGACTTACTACGATCTGGTGATCGAGGTGGCGATCGTGCGGCCGGGGCCGATCCAGGGCGGGGCCGTGCACCCTTATCTGAAACGGCGCCAGGGACTCGAAAAGGTCAGTTATCCCAAAGAGGAATTGAAACCCGCGCTCGAACGGACGTGCGGCGTGCCGATCTTCCAGGAGCAGGTGATGCAGATCGCGATGATCGCGGCAGGCTTCACGCCCGGCGAGGCGGATGAACTGCGTCGCGCGATGGCCGCATGGAAGCGCAAGGGCAATCTCGAGAAATATCACCGCAAGATCGTCGACGGGATGCGCGAGCGCGACTATCCGCCCGACTTCGCCGAACAGATCTTCGAACAGATCAAGGGCTTCGGCGATTACGGTTTCCCCGAAAGCCACGCAGCCAGCTTCGCGAAACTCGCGTACGCCAGCAGCTGGCTCAAATGCCACGAACCGGCGATCTTCCTCGCCGCGCTGCTGAACAGCCAGCCGATGGGTTTCTACCCGCCGTCGCAGCTCGTGCAGGACGCGAAGCGGCACGGCGTGCAGGTGCGGCCGATCGACGTGACGCAAAGCAACTGGGAAGCATCGCTCGAAGCGCTGCCCGATCAGCCGCCGCCGCACGGCCAGCCGGCCGTGCGGCTCGGCCTGTCGCTCGTGCGGGGGCTCGGCGAAGCCGCCGCACGCCGCATCGAAGCCGCGCGCACGGCGGCCGGCCGGTTCGACAACGTCGACACCCTCGCACGCCGCGCGCAGCTCGAACGCCGCGATCTCGAAGCGCTCGCCGCCGCGAACGCGCTTGCGACGCTCGCCGGCCATCGCCGCGATGCGCTATGGCAAGCGGTTGCGGCCGCCCCCGAACGCGACCTGCTCGCGACCGCGCCGATCGACGAAGTGGAGAAGCCCGCACTCGGCGCGCCGTCGGAAGCCGACGACATCCTCGCCGACTATCACACCACCGGCCTCACGCTGAACCGCCATCCCGTCGCGCTGCTGCGGTCCGAACTGCGCGCGCGGCGGCTGTCGTCCGCGGCCGAATTGCACGACCGCCCCGACGGGCGGCTCGCGCGCGCGTGCGGGCTCGTGACCGCGCGGCAGATGCCGGGCACCGCGAAAGGCGTGATGTTCATGACGCTCGAGGACGAAACGGGCTGCGTGAACCTGATCGTCCGGCCCGAGCTGCTCGCGCGGCAGCGCCGCGAAACCCTCGATTCGCGGCTGCTTGCCGCGTCCGGCGTGTGGCAGGTCGCGAGCGACGTGAGGCACCTCGTCGTGCAGCATTTCGAGGATCTGACGCCGCTGCTCGGCGGCCTGCGCACGTCGAGCCGCGAATTCCACTGATTCCACTGACGCAACCGGCGCGCGCCGCCGAACGCGCGGTGCGTCGCCACCCGTGCATACCAGTTGGCCAAACTGGTTCTATCCAGGTCTCATATTCGTGCCCAAAACCTGGCCGAACCGCGTACTGGAACTGTCCCCTTGCATACCAATCCGGGTAAATCCCTACCCCGTACTTCATTGTAAACAAAGAGTTTGTGAGAACTAAAACGCTTGCCGGGCAAGGCTTCCAGCGATTTCCGCACCACTAATACCAGTTCGTTGACTGGTATTATGGTGGTTATATAATGCCCTCACTTTCGACGGCCTGCGGTCGTCGTCCGACACCCGGAGGCACATGGAAACCGGCTGGTCCGAACTGGCGCCCGATCCCCTCAGCGATACGCCGCTCTATCTGCAGCTCGCCCGCAATCTGGCGAGCGCGATCCACGCCGGCGCGTGGCGGGCCGGCGAGGCGCTGCCGTCGGAACGGCTGCTGTCGGTGTCGGTCGGCGTGTCGCGGATCACGGCCCGTCGCGCCCTCGCGCTGCTGGTCGAGCAGGGGCTGATCAAGCGGGCGCGCGGGGCGGGCAGCTTCATCACGCCGCGCGTCGCCGATCCGCTGTCGCGTCTCGTCGGCTTCACCGCGAAGATGCAGCAGCGCGGTTTCGTGCCCGATTCGGTGTGGCTGTCGCGCACGCTGCGTGCCGCAAACCGCGACGAGATCACGCGGCTCGGCCTCGCGCCCGGCGCGACGGTGGCGCGGCTCGAACGGCTGCGCCGCGCGGACGGCATCGTGATGGCCGTCGAACACTCGACGCTGCCGGCCGCGGTGGTGCCCGATCCGCAGGTGCTCGGCGCGTCGCTGTACGAATACCTCGAAGCGCGCGGCATGACCGTCGTGCGCGCGCTGCAGCACTTTCGCGCGGCGAACGCGACGCACGCGATCGCGAAATGGATGGCGGTGAAGCCGGGATCGGCCCTGCTGGTGATCACGCGGATCGGCTACGGCGCCGACCAGCGCGCGATCGAAGTGAGTGAAACGTATTGCCGCGACGATTACTACGACTTCGTCGCCGAACTGAAACGCTGACGCGCGAGACTGCCCGCGCGCGACACGCGTGAAGCAACGACACGGATTTGCAAATCACGACGCGGATGCCCGCGTCACCAGATCATCAAGAGAACGTCATGCTGACTGGAAACATCCTTACCCCCGACGGCTGGATTCACGGTTCGCTCGATAGCGAGAACGGCCGCATCACGACCCTCGACGGCACGCCCGTCGATCCCGCGAAGAACGACGCGCCTTACATCCTGCCCGGCTTCATCGACCTGCACGTGCACGGCGGTGGTGGCGCCGACGTGATGGAAGGCGGCGACGCGATCGAGACGATCGCCCGCACGCACGCGCAATTCGGCACGACGAGCCTGCTCGCGACGACGATGACCGCGCCGCGCGACGAACTGATGCAGGTCGTCGCGAACCTCGGCACCGTCGCGCGCACCCGCACGCCGGGCGGCGCGCGCGTGCTCGGCGTGCACCTCGAAGGCCCGTACATCAACCCCGGCAAGCTCGGCGCGCAGCCCGACGCGGCCGTGTCGGCGGTGCTCGACGAAGTGCTGAAGTACCTGTCGATCGCGCCGATCCGCGTCGTCACGCTCGCGCCGGAAATCGCCGGCCACATCGAGATCATCGGCGAGATGGCCGCGCGCGGCGTGCGCGTGCAGCTCGGCCATTCGCTCGCGACCTACGACGACGCGGTGGCCGCGCTCAAGCATGGCGCGTGCGGTTTCACGCACCTGTTCAACGCGATGTCGCCGCTGCATCACCGCAACCCGGGCCTGGTGGGGGCGGCGCTTGCCCACGCCGAATACGCGGAAATCATCCCCGACCTGCTGCACGTCCACCCGGGCGCGATTCGTGCTGCGCTGCGCGCGATCCCGCGCCTGTACGTCGTGACCGACAGCACGTCGGCAACCGGCATGCCCGACGGCGAATACCGGCTCGGCAGCCAGCACGTGACGAAGTGCCTCGGCGGCGTGCGCCTCGCCGACGGCACGCTCGCCGGCAGCACGCTGACGATGGACCAGGCGCTGCGCAACCTCGTATCGCTCGGCCTGCCGATCGCCGACGTGTCGAACCGGATGTCGCGCTACGCGGCCGACTACCTCGGCGTCGCCGATCGCGGCCGCCTCGAGCGCGGCGCATGGGCCGACCTCGCGGTGTTCGACCGCGACCTGAACCTCACCGCGACCTACGTCGAAGGAGAATCGATTGTCGAATATGCTTAAGGAAGCGCGCGAGTCCGCCCAGGTCGTCGCCGCGCAGATCGCCGACACGACGCGCGTCGAAGCGCTTGCCGGCCAATTGCTCGATCACCCGCCGGCCGTCGCGCTGACGGTCGCGCGCGGCAGCTCGGATCACGCCGCGAGCTATTTCGCGAGCCTGACGATGAGCCGCCTCGGCGTGCCGGTCGCGTCGCTGCCGATGTCGGTCGCGACGCTGCAGCAGGCGCCGCTGAAGGTGCAGGACCAGCTCGCGATCGCCTTCTCCCAGTCGGGCAAGAGCCCCGATCTCGTCAATACGATGGCCGCGCTGCGCGAAGCCGGCGCGCGCACCGTCGCCGCCGTGAACGTGCTGCCGTCGCCGCTCGCCGACGCGTGCGAGCACCAGTTGCCGCTGCTCGCCGGCCCCGAACTGTCGGTGGCCGCGACGAAGAGCTATATCGCGATGCTGTCGCTGTCCGCGCAGATCGTCGCGTACTGGCAGCGCGACGCCGCGCTGATGACCGCACTGCGCGGCCTGCCCGACGTGCTCGCACAGGCCGGCCAGCTCGACTGGTCGCAGGCCGTCGCGGCGCTCGCGGGTGTCGAGCGGATGATCGTGATCGGCCGTGGCCTGGGCCTCGCGATCGCGCAGGAAGCCGCGCTGAAGCTGAAGGAAACGTCCGGCATCCAGGCCGAGGCGTTCTCGAGCGCCGAAGTCCGTCACGGCCCGATGGAGCTGATCGACCGCGACTATCCGCTGCTCGTGTTCGCTCCGCCGGGGCCCGAGCAGGCCGGCCTGCTGCAGCTTGCCGCGGACATGCGCGCCCGCGGCGCCGCCGTGCTGCTCGCGGCGCCCGCCGGCATACCCGGCGCGACGCTGCCGCTCGCGCAGTCTGCCCATTCGGCGCTCGACCCGATCGCCGCCATTCTTTCGTTCTACGTGATGGCGGCGGATCTCGCCGTTGCGCGCGGCCGCAATCCCGACACGCCGCGCCACCTGAACAAAGTCACCGAAACGCACTGATAGCCGAGACCGCCGATGAGACGCGCCGAGGAGTCCCAGTTGAAGAGCCCCACCCACGATCAGATCGTCCTGCTTAGCCCCATGACGGGGCCGATCGTCGCACTGGCCGACGTGCCCGATCCGGTGTTCTCCGGCGGGATGTTCGGCGACGGCATCGGCATCGACCCGCTCGCGGGCCAGCTCGTCGCGCCGTGCGCGGGCGTCGTGTCGCATCTCGCGCGCACGGGCCACGCGGTGACGATCACGACGCCGCAAGGCGCGGAAGTGCTGCTGCACATCGGCATCGACACGGTCGAGCTGAACGGGCAGGGTTTCATCGCGCACGTCGAGGCCGGCGAGCGTGTCGAGGCCGGCACGCTGCTGATCGAGTTCGACCAGGATGCGGTGGCGCGCAGCGCGCATTCGCTCGTGTCGGTGATCGCGATCGCGAACTCGGATGCGTTCGAGGTCGTCGATCGTGCCAGTGGCTTCGCGACGGCCGGCGAGACGCCTCTGCTGGCACTGCGCGGCAAGGGCGAAGCGGCCGCGCAGGCGGCACAAACCGGCGCCGCGGCGCAAAACGAAGTGCGCCGTGAAATCGTGCTGGCGCAGCCGGGCGGCCTGCATGCGCGGCCGGCCGCGCGGGCGCGTGAAGCCGTGCGCGGGTTCGACGCGACCGTCGATGTGCTGTTCGACGGCCGCAAGGCGTCGATCGCGAGCGTCGTCGGCCTGCTCGGCCTCGGCGCCGGCGAAGGCGCGACGGTCGAACTGGTCGGCCGTGGCGCGCATGCGCAGCAGGCCGTCGATGCGGTCGAGCACGAGCTGCTGCGCGAAGCGCACGGCGAAGTCGAGGAGAAACCGGCGCGGCTGAGGTCGCCCGCGCCCCAGACGGTCGCGCGCAACGTCGGTGCCCCCATCGACCCGAACACGCTCGCAGGCGTGTGCGCGGCGCCCGGCATCGCGGTCGGCACGCTGGTGCGTCTCGACGCTGCGGAAATCGTGCCGCCCGAGCAGGCCGCCGGCACGCCGGCCACGGAAAGCCGCCAGCTCGACCAGGCACTGAAGGCCGTCGACGCCGAACTCGACGAAACGGTACGTAACGCATCGGCGCGCGGCGCGGTCGGCGAAGCGGGCATCTTCGCGGTGCACCGCGTGCTGCTGGAAGACCCGACGCTGATCGACGCGGCGCGCGACCTGATCAGCCTCGGCAAGAGCGCGGGCTTCGCGTGGCGCGCGACGATCCGCACGCAAATCGACACGCTGTCGAAGCTCGACGATGCGCTGCTCGCCGAACGCGCGGCCGACCTGCGCGACATCGAGAAGCGCGTGCTGCGCGCGCTCGGTCACACGAACGGTGCCGCGCGTGCGCTGCCCGACGAAGCGGTGCTCGCGGCCGAGGAATTCACGCCGTCCGACCTGTCGTCGCTCGATCGCCAGCGCGTGACCGCGCTCGTGATGGCGCGCGGCGGCGCGACGTCGCACGCGGCGATCATCGCGCGGCAGCTCGGCATTCCGGCGCTGGTCGCGGTCGGCGATGCGCTGTACGCGATTCCGGACGGCACGCAGGTCGTCGTCGATGCGAGCGCGGGCCGGCTCGAACACGCCCCGACCGCGCTCGACGTCGAGCGCGCGCGGCACGAGCGCCAGCGCCTGGACGGCGTGCGCGAGGCGAACCGGCAACTGGCAGGTGAAGCCGCCGCGACGGTCGATGGCCGTGCGATCGAGGTCGCCGCGAACATCGCGACGCTCGACGACGCGAACACCGCGGTCGACAACGGTGCCGACGCGGTCGGCCTGCTGCGCACCGAGCTGATGTTCATCCATCGCCAGGCCGCGCCGACGGTCGTCGAGCACCAGCAGAGCTACCAGTCGATCGTCGACGCATTGCAGGGCCGCACGGCGATCATCCGCACGCTCGACGTCGGCGCCGACAAGGAGGTCGACTACCTGACGCTGCCGCCCGAACCGAACCCGGCGCTCGGCCTGCGCGGCATCCGTCTCGCGCAGGTGCGCCCCGATCTGCTCGACGATCAGTTGCAGGGCCTGCTGGCAGTGAAGCCGTTCGGTGCGGTGCGCATCCTGCTGCCGATGGTGACCGACGCAGGCGAGCTCGTGCGCCTGAAAAAGCGCATCGACGAATTCGCGCGCGCGCAGGGCCGCACCGAGCCGATCGAGGTCGGCGTGATGATCGAGGTGCCGTCCGCCGCGCTGCTGGCCGACCAGCTCGCGCAGCACGCGGATTTCCTGTCGATCGGCACCAACGACCTGACGCAGTACACGCTCGCGATGGACCGCTGCCAGGCCGATCTCGCCGCGCAATCCGACGGCCTGCATCCGGCCGTGCTGCGCCTGATCGACATCGCGGTGCGCGGCGCCGCGAAGCATGGCAAGTGGGTGGGCGTGTGCGGTGCGCTCGGCGGCGATCCGCTCGCGGTGCCGATCCTGGTGGGCCTCGGCGTGACCGAACTGTCGGTCGACCCCGTGTCGGTGCCGGGCATCAAGGCGCGTGTGCGCCGTCTCGATTACCAGTTGTGCCGTCAGCGCGCGCAGGATCTGCTCGCGCTCGATTCGGCACAGGCGGTAAGGGCAGCAAGCCGCGAGGTCTGGCCGCTCGACTGAGCGTCGACGGCAGGTTCGCGACCGGTTTCAAGACGAAAGCAATTAGGTCAACGACGATTAATGACGAGACAAGGATTGGAGGACTGAATGAACGGGAATCCGTTTCTGAAAATACAGGGCCTGGGCCGGGCGCTGATGCTGCCGATCGCGGTATTGCCGGTTGCCGGCATCCTGCTGCGACTCGGCCAGCCGGACGTGTTCAACATCAAGATGATCGCCGACGCCGGCGGCGCGATCTTCGACAACCTGCCGCTGCTGTTCGCGATCGGCGTGGCGGTCGGTTTCGCGAAGGACAACAACGGCGTGGCGGCGCTCGCGGGCGCGATCGGCTACCTGATCGAAACCGCGATCATGAAGGACATCGATCCCAAGCTGAACATGGGCGTGCTGTCCGGGATCATCGCGGGTGTGGTCGCGGGCCTGCTGTACAACCGCTACAAGGACATCAAACTGCCGGACTACCTCGCGTTCTTCGGCGGCAAACGGTTCGTGCCGATCATCACGGGCCTGGTCTGCGTGGTACTCGGCATCGCGTTCGGGTACGTCTGGCAGCCGGTCCAGCATGCGATCGACGCGGCCGGCCAGTGGCTGACGACGGCGGGCGCGATCGGTGCGTTCGTGTTCGGCTTCCTGAACCGCCTGCTGCTCGTCACGGGCCTGCACCACATCATCAACTCGCTCGCATGGTTCGTGTTCGGCAACTTCACGCCGCCCGCCGGCGGCGAGATCGTGCACGGCGACCTGCACCGCTTCTTCGCGGGCGACCCGACCGCGGGCACCTTCATGGCCGGTTTCTTCCCGATCATGATGTTCGGCCTGCCGGCCGCGTGCCTCGCGATGCTGCACGAAGCGCCGAAGGAACGCCGCGCGATGGTCGGCGGCCTGCTGTTCTCGATGGCGCTCACGTCGTTCCTGACCGGGGTGACCGAGCCGATCGAATTCAGCTTCATGTTCCTCGCACCGGTGCTGTACGTGATCCACGCGGTGCTGACGGGGCTGTCGCTCGCGATCTGCCAGATCCTCGGCGTGAAGCTCGGCTTCACGTTCTCGGCCGGTGCGATCGACTACGTGCTGAACTACGGGCTGTCGACGAAGGGCTGGATCGCGATCCCGCTCGGCATCGCGTACGGCGCCGCGTACTACGGGCTGTTCCGCTTCTTCATCCGCAAGTTCAACATGGCCACGCCGGGCCGTGAGCCGGCATCGGCCGACGCGGCCGCGGAATCGTACGCATCGGGCGGCTTCGTCGCGCCGGCTGCAGGTGCCGCTGCGGTTGCCGCTGCACCGCGTGCGCAACGCTACATCGCCGCGCTCGGCGGGGCAGGCAACCTGTCGGTCGTCGACGCGTGCACGACGCGCCTGCGCCTGACCGTCGTCGATCCGGAGAAGGTGTCGGAGCCGGAACTGAAGTCGATCGGCGCACGCGGCGTGCTCAAGCGCGGCGGCAACAGCGTGCAGGTGATCATCGGGCCCGAGGCCGACATCATTGCCGACGAGATGCGTGCGGCCATCGGCAGCGGCGCAGCAGGCGCGGCATCGACGGCGACGGCCGCCGCGGCACAGCCCGTCACGGGCGCGGCCGCCGGCCCGCTCGATCCGGAGCCGACGCGCTGGCTCGCGGTGTTCGGCGGCGCGACCAACGTCGTGTCGCTCGACGCGGTCGCGACCACGCGCCTGCGGGTGGTCGTGCGCGATCCGTCGGCGGTCGATCGCGATCGTCTCGGTGCGCTCGACGTCGCGTGGGTGTCGCTCGATACGTTCCACATCGTCTGCGGCAACGCGGCGGCACGCTATGCCGAACAGCTCGGCGCGCGCCTGCCGCCGTCGGGCAGCGGGGCGGCCGCACAACCGGCCTGACGCTGATGCGATGAAGCCGATCCGATCCGATCCGCGCTGCGGGTTCGGGCCGGTCAGTAAAACGAAAACGGCTTGCGATGCGTCGCAAGCCGTTTTTCTTTGGTGCGGGTGATGGCGCGATGCGTTCGCCTGCGTCGTGCCGTCGCTCAGCCCTGCAACCGCTCAGCCGTTCACGGATTCGTCAGCGTGAAGGTCGGCTTCCGGTAGCCGACGCCGGCCCGGTCGAGCTTCGGCAGTTCGCGTTGCGTGAGCAGCGTCGCGAAGCCGGCCCAGTCGCGTTGCAGCGCGGCCGTGTCGACGTGATGCGTGTCGCCGCGCCTGAAGCGCACGCCGGCCGCATACGGCAGCTCCCAGTCGGCCCGGTGCCATGCACGCTCGGCCAGCGCCAGCAGCCGCGGATAGGCCATGTATTCGAGGAAGGTGTCGTTGCGCATCACCTCGCCCCACGCCTGCCCCTGCATGCCTTCGATGCGCGGCGCGGGGCCCGTGCCCGTCACCTCGAACGTGTTGCCGTCACGGTCGCCCATCACTTCGGCGTTCTGCGGCAGGTTCTCCGGCGCGAGCGAAAACACCTTGTACTCGTCCGTCGCGTGCGAGCCCCAGTAGTAGCCGCGCTCGCGCGGGTTGAGCGTGTACGGGAAGTCGAAGTACAGGTAGTCGGGCAGCGCGAGCACCGTCTGGTAGCCCTTGCCGCTCAGGTCGCGCGCGCTGTCCGATGCGCCCCAGAAGATCGTGTCCCACAGCGACACCATCACGTGGCGCGTGCTGAAGTCCTGCGGCCCGTTCGCATGCTTGATGCCGTCCTGCCACGCGGCCATCGTGTCGATCCCGTTCGCGTTGACCGCCGCGCTCACCTGTTGCGCGAAACGCGTCGGCAACTCGTCGATCGACTTGATCTCGCCGCGCTGGAGCAGTGCCGTGCACGCGGGCGAACGCGCCCACGGCTTGTCCTGCGCGGCGAGGTCGATGCGCCCCTTGTTCGGATCGGTGCCGTTCAGCGGCTGGAAGCCCCCGCCGAGGAAGATGTTCTTCGCCTCGTCGCCGCCGTAGTGCCAGGTGTGCAGCGGCGCCTGCGCGTCCGCATGCATCGCCGCGATCTCGCGGATCACCTTCGACGCGAAATTGAGCGCGCCCGGCACGCACGGGTTCAGGTCGCTGCGCCGGTCGTAGAACTGCACCGTCGTCAGGTTCGACGTGTCCTGCGGATCGAGCAGCCGGTATGCGTTCGCTTCCTGCTCGCGGCCGGCCGCATGCAGCCGCTTGTAGCGTGCTTCCATCGTCACGACGGCCGCCCGCGCATGCGCGGGCATGTCGATCTCGGGGATGATCTCGACGAAATGCGCGGCTGCGTAGCGCACCAGCGACACGTAGTCGTCGCGCGTCAGGTAGCCGCCGCCGGAGCGGTTGTCCGGGCCGGAGCCGAGCTGCGGCAGCAGGCAGCGCGTCTCACTCGGGTCATGGCAGCGGCGCGCCCCGATCTCGGTGAGTTCGGGCAAGCCGGGAATCTCGATGCGCCAGCCCTCGTCGTCCGACAGATGCAGGTGCAGACGGTTGAGCTTGTACGCGCTCATCTGGTCGATCAGCCGGCGCAGTGTCGCCGGGTGCTTGAAGTTGCGTGCGAGATCGACGTGCATTCCGCGATGCGTGAAGCGCGGCGCATCCTCGACGAGCATCGCCGGGATCGGGCCGCCGCCGGCGGGCGCGAGCGAGTAGAGCGTCTGCACGCCGTAGTAGAGGCCGGCACGATCGTACGCTTCGATGAACGCGCCGCGCGGCCCGATCGCGAGCCGGTAGCCGCCCGGCGTCGCGATGTCGGCCGGCAGCCGGCGCGGCGCGACGGCGCCCCACACCGGCACGCGTGCGCCGTCGAGCCCGAGTGTCGCCGCGCGCTCGCGCAGCGCCGCGACCTGCGCGTCCGGCAGGTTCGGCAGCGTGAGCTCGACGCCGCGCAGGTCGAGCGTGCCGGGCAGCGGCTGCTCGCGCTTCACGCTCGGCAGCGCGCGGCTCGCGTCGGGCCGCGCGGCGACGGGCGGCGCATTGCCGGTCGAGTTGTTCTGCGCGTCGGCCGGCAGCGATTCGACGTAGCGCAACTCGTCGTCGGTGTCGTTGTAGCGGAGCACGGCGGGCGGCGCGCCGTCGACGACCACGTACGGGCGCGGGATCACGTCGCTGTAGCGCAGCAGCCAGTATTCGGCGACGAACGGCAGCTCGATGCGCTCGCCCGGTGCCAGCCGCACCGAGCCCGGTTGCGGCGTCAGTTCGTACAGGTCGCCGGTGAGCCGCCGCAGCGCGAAGCCGGGGCGGTCGATCCGCAGCAGGCGGCGGATGCTGTGCAGGTAGAGCTTCCAGCCGCCGTCGGCGATCGCCTGGTGGCCGCGGTTCTGCAGGATCAGGCGGCCGGTCGCGCAGGCCGCGCCGTCGGCGCCGAGATCGGCGCACGGCACGCCGGCCGCAGCTGCATGATTGTTGTCGACGGCGACGCGCAACGCGAGGCCGTTCGACAACTGCGTCGCGAGATCGGCCGGCGGCACGGGTGGACGGACGGTGCCGGCCGTCGCGAGCGCCGCGCTCGACGCTGGCGGCGCGCCGAGCGCGACCGGCGACAGCGCAGCGATCAGCAGGCCGGCAAACAGGGTGGACAAGGTTCGGTTCATGCGGACTCCTGAGACAAAAGGGGGCGTAGCGGCGTCACGGGATGACGTCGCTGCGAGCGGGTCTTTCAACGGAGCTGCGGGGACAACAGGGTGCGCGGGCGATGTGCTGCTCCGCGCGAAGTCGGCACGCGGGCGCGTGCGTTACGGAACGGGTGGCGGGCAGGCGTGCCGGTCGGATCGGCGCGGGCGGGTGCGCGTCTTCATCGGCGGTGCACGGCAGCGGCTGCTGCTGATGTGGATGCCGTGACGACGTGCCCATGGGCAGCGACGCGCGCGCGACCTGCGCGGTCGATGACGGCGACACTCGCCGACGACGCACAACCGGCCGCCACGCGCCGACGACGAGACGGCGCGCCAGCGCGCGCCACATTCGGGATTCGCATGTCTCCCCCACCCGGAAGGATTCGGCCTGTCAGCGGCCGTGTCCAAAGATCTTATGAAACCTTTTATTGGTATTCAAGTGGTATCAATCTGGCGCTAAATTGGCATCGCGCCGGCGGGCCTGTCCAGCCGGCCGGGGCGAAAAAAAACCTCGCGCGAGGCGAGGTTCCTTCCGGACGGCGGCGGCGCGATTGGCCGCGCGCGCATCAGTCGTGGCGAACGCGTGCTTCCTGCGTCTTCTGCCGCGCTTCGAGCCACATCGCATTGACGATGCCGAACGACAGCGCGACGCCGATACCGAGAATCCAGCTGAAATACCACATGATCCGACTCCTTGCGAAACGGTGGGCGAGGGCGCGTGCGCGCCCCGGCCCGGTTCAAAGCATCAATACAGCGAATGCTTGTTCTCTTCGAGCACCTCGCGCGTGACCTTGCCGCGCATCACGCGATACACCCAGCTCGTGTAGAGCAGGACGATCGGCAGGAACACGATCACCGCGAACAGCATCACCTGCAGCGTCATGTGGCTCGACGTGGAATCCCACACGGTCAGGCTGCTGCGCGGGTCGAGCGACGACGGCATGATGAACGGGAACATCGAGAAGCCGGCGGTCAGGATCACGCCGGTGATCATCAGGCCCGTGCAGAAGAACGCCGTCTTCTCCTGCTTCGAGCCGGCGAGCAGCAGCGCGATCAGGCCGCCGGCGATCGCGACAACGGGCGCCGCGATCATCCACGGGAATTCGCCGTAGTTCGCGAGCCACAGGCCCGAGCCGGCGGCGACGTCCTTGAGCAGCGGGTTCGCGACCGTATCGGTGGGCGCGGCGTGCGTGATGTGGAAGCCGCCGATGGTCGACGCGACCAGCACGCCGGCCAGCACGAACAGCACGACCGCGAGGAACGACGCCACGCGCAGCGCGACCGACGCACGGCGCGCGATCACGCCGTCCGTCTTCATCTTGATGAAGGCCGCACCGTGCGCGACGAGCATCGTGAGGCTGACGAGCCCGCACAGCAGCGCGAACGGGTTCAGCAGCGCCCAGAAGCCGCCGTAGTAGGTCACGCGCAGGTCGCTGTCGAACTTGAACGGCACGCCTTGCAGCAGGTTGCCGAACGCGACGCCGAACACGAGCGCCGGCACGAAGCCGCCGACGAACAGGCCCCAGTCCCAGCCCGCACGCCAGCGCGGGTCGGGCCGCTTGCTGCGGTAGTCGAAGCCCACCGGCCGGAAGAACAGCGCGAACAGCACGAGCAGCATCGCGAAGTAGAAGCCGGAGAACGACGCCGCGTAGACGAGCGGCCAGGCCGCGAACATCGCGCCGCCGGCCGTGATCAGCCACACCTGGTTGCCTTCCCACGTCGCGCCGACGGTGTTGACGATGATGCGGCGCTCCTCGTCGGTCTTGCCGAGGAACGGCAGCAGCGCGGTCGCGCCCATGTCGAAGCCGTCGGTGACGGCGAAGCCGATCAGCAGCACGCCGACGAGCAGCCACCAGATCAGCTTGAGAGTTGCATAGTCCATAGCGATTCCTTGTTCCGTTTCAGGTGCGTGCTCACGCCGTGGCGCGCTCGCTGGCGGCCGCGATTTCGTGGTGATAGCGGCCGGTATGCAGCGACGACGGGCCGAGGCGCGCGTACTTGAACATCAGCTTGATCTCGATGACGAACAGCGCGGTATAGAACAGGATGAAGCCCGCGAGACTCAGGTACAGGTCGCTCGGTTGCAGGCTCGACGCGGACAGGTGCGTCGGCAGCACGCCGGCGATCGTCCACGGCTGGCGGCCGAGCTCGGCGACGATCCAGCCGAATTCGATCGCGATCCACGGCAGCGGGATCGCCCACACCGCATAGCGGAGGAACCAGCGGCGGTTGTCCTGCAGCAGTTCGCGGCGCGCGCAGAACCAGAACGCGGCGATGAACGTCGCGACGAACAGGAAGCCGAGGGCCACCATGATCCGGAACGAGAAGAACACGGGCGCGACCGGCGGGATCGTCTTCTTCGCGGCGGCCTTGATCTGCTCGGGCGTCGCGTCGACCACGTTCGGCGTGAACTGCTTGAGCATCAGCCCGTAGCCGAGATACTGCTTGTGCTGGTCGAACAGCGCGCGGGTCGCGTCGCTCGTGTCGCCCTGCTTGATCTTCTGCAGCGCGCCGTACGCAACCATCCCGCTCTGGATGTGCTCCTCGCTGTGCTTCGCGAGCTCGCGCAGGCCGATCACCGGTTCGTCGATCGAGCGCGTCGCGATCAGGCCGAGCGCGTACGGGATCTTGATCGCATAGTCGGTGCGCTGTTCTTCCTGGTTCGGGATGCCGATCAGCGTGAACGATGCGGGTGCCGGCTGCGTTTCCCATTCGGATTCGATCGCGGCGAGCTTCATCTTCTGCACTTCGCCGGTCGTATAGCCCGATTCGTCACCGAGCACGATCACGCACAGCGTCGCCGCGAGGCCGAAGCCGGCCGCGACCGCGAACGAGCGCAGCGCGAAGTCGACGTCGCGCTTCTTCAGCAGGTACCACGACGACACGCCGAGCACGAACATCGCCGCCGACACATAGCCGGCCGATACCGTATGCACGAACTTCACCTGCGCGACCGGGTTGAACAGCACGTCGAACAGGCTCGTCATCTCCATGCGCATCGTCTGGTAGTTGAACTCGGCACCGACCGGGTTGTTCATCCAGCCGTTCGCGACGAGGATCCACAGCGCGGACAGGTTCGAGCCGAGCGCGACGAGGAACGTGACCATCAGGTGCTTGACCTTCGACAGGCGGTTCCAGCCGAAGAAGAACAGGCCGACGAACGTCGATTCGAGGAAGAACGCCATCAGGCCTTCGACCGCGAGCGGTACGCCGAAGATGTCGCCGACATAGTGCGAGTAGTACGACCAGTTCGTGCCGAACTGGAATTCGAGCGTGATGCCGGTCGTCACGCCCATCGCGAAGTTGATCCCGAACAGCTTGCCCCAGAACTGGGTCATGTCCTTGTAGACCTGTTTGCCGGTCATCACGTACACCGCTTCCATGATGACGAGCAGCCAGGACAGGCCGAGCGTCAGCGGCACGAACAGGAAGTGGTAGAGCGCCGTGATGCCGAACTGCAGACGTGACAGATCGACGACTTCACTACTTATCATGGTGGTCTCCCTCGGTAGATGCAGGCGCCGGTACCGAGAGCAGCTTCTCGGCGACGGCGGCAGGCGGCAACGACATGTGCTCGGCCTGCGGATGATTGAAGAATGCGTATTTGAGCGACATCAGGAGGATCAGCTTGACGATCAGCACCAGGGTGATGTCGCGGGCGAGGGTCGGGCCGCGTGCCCACGCGGCGATGCGCGCGCGCCAGCCGATCGTGCCGGCCGGCCGCGCGGGCGGCGGCGCAGGCTCTTTATTGATCGAGATCAAGGCGAATATCCTGAATCGATTTAAATCTGATTTGGGGCGACTTTACGTCGGATTTATGACGGCCGTGAAGCTGTTTTAATCCTTTTGCGCCTGACATGCCAATTTTAAAAGGACGGCTTTCCGATGCCGAGTGCTGCGCTGCGGCAGACCGTCGCGAAACACGGGCCGAAACTTGAGGCAGATCAAGGTTATGCGGAAGGGGCCCCCAAACGGCCTATTACCTGACGAATCAGGTCAATTAATCCGCACTGAAACGCGCCGAGAAACGACCGAAGCAGCGAATGAAAAGCAGCGGAAAAGACGGGCGAAAAAAAACCGCTGCCGGTCGGGCAGCGGTTTTTGATGAAGCGCTCTAAATCGCAGCGATTTACGCGTATTCGGCGAGGGCGGTGCGCATCTTTTTCATCGCGCTCGCCTCGATCTGGCGGATGCGTTCCGCCGACACACCGAACTCGGCGGCGAGATCGTGCAGCGTCGAGCCGCCCGAGCCGTCGTCGTCGACGTGCAGCCAGCGCGCCTCGATGATGCGGCGGCTGCGCGCGTCGAGTGCGCCGAGTGCCTGCGCGATGCCGTCCGTCTGCAGCGTGTCGCGCTGACGCGCGGCCAGCACGGCGGTCGGTTCGTTGTGCGAGTCGGCCAGGTAGGCGATCGGCGCGTACGACTCCTCGCCGTCCTCGACCTGCCCTTCGAGCGCGATGTCGCCGCCCGACAGGCGCGTTTCCATTTCGGTCACGTCTTCGCGCTTGACGTTCAGTTCCTTCGCGAGGCCGTCGATTTCCTCGGGCGTCATCGCCTGCAGGCCTTTCTTGTGGCTGCGCAGGTTGAAGAACAGCTTGCGCTGCGCCTTCGTCGTCGCGACCTTCACCGTGCGCCAGTTGCGCAGGATGTACTCGTGAATCTCGGCCTTGATCCAGTGGATCGCGTACGACACGAGACGCACGTTCTGGGCCGGATCGAAGCGCTTCACGGCCTTCATCAGGCCGATGTTGCCTTCCTGGATCAGGTCGCCGTGCGGGAGACCGTAGCCGAGATAGTTGCGCGAGATCGACACGACGAGCCGCAGGTGCGACAGCACGAGGCGGCGTGCCGAGTCGAGGTTGTTGCCCTCGCGGAATTCGGTCGCGTACTGGCGTTCCTCTTCCGGCGTCAGCAGCGGAATGCGATTGACGGCCTGGATATACGCGTCGATGTTGCCAAGCTGGCCCGGCAACATCGATTGGGCTGCGAGCGCCAGCGAGCCTGCCGATGCGGCCTTGGCCGGCGTCGGGCTCAGGGTGTTCGGGAGGGTCAGGGCGTTGCTCACTAAAAAACTCCTTTGGAATCAGGGACAAACCCCCGGTCTCGGATGAGATTCCGGGAGCCATCTTAGCACTCCCGGAAACCGAGTGCTAATTCCTTAGAGCAAGCGTGGGCATCGGAGTTCCCGCTTTTTCTATCGAGCAAGTCGAGTCGATAGCCTATTCTGCGACAGAGGGGGCGAAGCGAAGTTCCGTAAGCCGTTGTTTCTGATGGTAATCAGTAGACGATTTCAATTTTTGTCGTTTTGGAAGCAAGCCATTTCGCTTTGTGATGCCGATCCGAAAAGTCCTTTACCATACCATTCAGTTCGCTTGAGCCGGCCGATGCGGCTGGCTCCATTCAACCCCCAAAGTTGGAGTGACAGATGAACAATAAGAAGAATCGCCGGCCCCGCAGCCGGCTTGCGCTGCACGCGATGCTGGCGGCGTCCCTTCTGGCCGGATCGGGTGCGGCATGTGCGGATCGATGGGGGATTCAGGCGGGCGGTGGTTTTTCGGATCGCCGCGGGGTCGACAAGGCCGATCTCGGCGTGGTGTGGGATCCGGGCTGGAACTGGTGGGAAATCGGCGGCTGGCACTTCGCGTTCGTCGTGGAAGGGCACGCCGGCTACTGGCACACGGGCGGCAACGTCCACGGCAACATCGGCGAATTCGGCGTGACGCCGATGTTCCGCTTCATCAAGAGCGCCGGGGAGATCCGCCCGTTCATCGAGGCCGGCGGCGGCGTGAGGCTGCTGACGCACCCGACGATCTCGGATCACTTCTCGTTGGGCACCGCGTTCCAGTTCGCGCCGACGGCGGGGGTGGGCGTGCAGTTCGGCCAACGGCAACAGTATCAGGTCGGCTACCGTTTTGAACATGTGTCTAACGCGGGTATCAAAGAGCCGAATCCTGGTATAAATTTCCACCAGTTCTACTTGCAGTACAACTTCTGATCCGCACGCCCGCGCACGGCGTGCGCGTTGCCGAGGAGTCAGGCGATGGCGAAGGTGGTCGATGCGATCCGCGCGCTCGAGCGCGATCGGTTCCGGGCGATGGTGGACGGGGACGGCGAGGCGCTCGACACGCTTTTGTCGGACAAGGTGTTCTTCGTCCACACCAACGGCAAACGCGAAACCAAGCAGCAGTTCATCGACGCCATCGTCGCCGGCCGCCGCCGCTATCGCCAGATCGAAATCCAGTCGCAGGACGTGCTGCCCGTCGGCGATGAAACCTGCGTCGTCACCGGGCGCGCGTTGATCGAGATGGAAACGAACAACGGCGGCCTGGTCTTCCCGATTGCCTATACCTCCGTCCACACCCACCAGCAGGGCCGCTGGAGCCTGTTCGCGTGGCAGGCGACGCGGTGCGCGACCGAGACATGAGCGCGCGTGGCGCTCCTTTTCATGTCCCGACCGAAGCGGCCTTCTGGGCCGCTTTTTGCTGCCTCGTGCGACGCGGATCGCGCGGCGCACGGGCGGTCACGCCCCACTCGCTGACGTTTGAACCCTGAAACGGAACCTGCCGCTCAGGCCGCCGCGCGGCGATCCGCGCAGTGCCAGGCCGAGCGGTTGATCGCGCTGACGACCGCGTCGAGCGCGGCGCTCGCCGCATCGGCGTGCAGGCCGACGCCGTGCCGCAGCGGCGCATCGCCGACCCGGCAGCCGACCGATACCGCGATCCGTCCATCCGTCGTGCGCGCGTGTTCGCACGACGCGACGTCGATCGCGGCGCCGGCGGCCGCCGCGAATGCCGCGGCCAAACGTCGCACGGCCTCGTCGGGCGTCGTGTCTGCCGCGGGCGCTGCCGCGATCTCGCGGTTCTGCCAGCGCACGCCGTTGCCGTGTCGCTCGGCCGGCCCGTCGGTGTCGAAGAATTCGCGCGCGAACAACGCGCAGATCGCGTCGCCGGTCACTTCCTCGCCGGACGCGTCGGCGAGCGTCTGCACCGCATGGCTGAATTCGATCTGCACGCGGCGCGTCGGCGTGAAGCCCATCCCGCGTTCGAGCAGGAACGTCGCGCCGCCCTTGCCCGACTGGCTGTTCACGCGGATCACCGCGTCATAGCTGCGGCCGAGGTCGGCCGGGTCGATCGGCAGGTACGGCACTTCCCAGGCCGCGTCGGGGCGCTGCTGCGCGAAGCCCTTGCGGATCGCGTCCTGGTGCGAGCCCGAGAACGCGGTGAACACGAGGTCGCCCGCGTACGGGTGGCGCGGATGCACGGGAATCTGGTTGCAGCGTTCGACGACGCGGCGCACCGCGTCGATGTCGGAGAAATCGAGCCCCGGATCGATGCCCTGCGTGTAGAGATTCAGCGCGAGCGTGACGAGATCGACGTTGCCGGTGCGCTCGCCATTGCCGAACAGGCAGCCCTCGATGCGGTCGGCGCCCGCGAGCAGCGCGAGTTCGGCCGCCGCGACCGCGGTGCCGCGATCGTTGTGCGGATGCACCGACAACACGATGCTGTCGCGGTACGCGAGGTTGCGGTCCATCCACTCGATCTGATCGGCGAACACGTTCGGGCTGGCGGCTTCGACGGTGGCCGGCAGGTTGACGATCATCTTGTGATCGCGGGTCGGCCGCCAGGTCTGCGCGACCGCGTCGCAGATCTCGCGCGCGAACGTCAGCTCGGTCATGCTGAAGGTTTCCGGCGAGTACTGGAAGGTCCACTGCGTGTCGGGGCGCGCGGCGGCGTGTTCCTTGATGATGCGCGTGCCGTCGATCGCGAGCGCCTTCACGTCGGCCTTCGACATCCCGAACACGATGCGGCGGAACGACGGGCAGACCGCGTTGTACAGGTGCACGATCGCGCGCGGCACGCCTTCGAGCGCATCGAAGGTGCGGGCGATCAGGTCCTCGCGCGCCTGCACGAGCACTTCGATCGTCACGTCGTCGGGAATCCGCTTGTCGTCGATCAGCTTGCGGACGAAATCGAAGTCGGTTTGCGACGCCGACGGAAAACCGACTTCGATCTCCTTGAACCCGATCGCGACCAGCATCTCGAAGAACTCGAGCTTCTGCTCGATGCTCATCGGCTCGATCAGCGACTGGTTGCCGTCGCGCAGGTCGGTGCTCATCCAGACGGGCGCGCGCTCGATGGTGCGCGACGGCCATTTGCGGCCATTGAGGCGGACGGGCTCGAACGGACGGTACTTGTCTTGCGGATTGCGCTGCATCTTCTGGACCTCGGGTCTCAAGTCGCGAGCGAAGACGGGCGGCATGGGCGACGGTTGGCGCTGCCTCGCTCCGCGGCACGTAAACGCGCTGCGGATGCGGATGATCTTCGCGAGTCGGCCGACGGATAGACGGACGAATGCTGACGACTTCGGGTTGTAAAAACTACGAGAGGGGTACTGCGAGGAACTGCTGGGAGGGACCGTGCGGACAGCACACGGCGCTACCAAAGCCTTAGGCTAGTCGTAGCGATAGCGGCCGCGCTAGGCGGCCGGAGGTAATTCGGAGGGTGTTCGGAAGGGAACGCATGAGGGCCACTCTATGCCAGGATGCGCTCGCGTGTCAAATGCCCTGCAAGCGGGGCCGGTTCGCGAGCGTGCCTTCAGCGTGCGATGCGGGCGATCTGCACGATCGTCGCGACCTGCCGGGCGACCGTGTCGGGCACCGGCACTTCGCCGCGCAATACGGCGTCGGTCCACGCGGCCGTCGTGGCCGCGTCGCGCGATTCGGGCAGGGCGACAGCAGGCGCATCGGTCGACGAGCGTTCTGCGTCGATCAGCGTGTCGCACACGCCGTCGTGCAGCCAGTCGACCTGCACCTGGCGCCGCGTGTCGGCAACGGCTTCGCCCTCGGTGCCGCGTGCCAGCAGCGCGCCGCCGAGCGCGGCATCCGGATGGTCGCGGAACAATTGCGCCAGGCTGTCGCGGTACGGCGGGTGCGTGTAGTTGACGAGCCGCAGGCCGGCCGGCGCGAACGGCTGCAGGATCTTCACGAGCGTGTGCGTCGAGTTGCGCACGCCGAGCACGCTGCGCATCGACAGCAGGCGTGCGATGCGCGGCGCCAGCACCTCGATCGACGCGAACGCGACGCGGCGCTCGGCGAGCATGTCCTCGATGGCATCGTGCGAAGCCGACGGTGCGAGCGACAACGCCGAGAAGATCTCGGCGCTCGTCACGCGGCCCGGATCCTGCTCGACGCCATGCACGAGCACCGGCACGCCTTCGCGCGCGAGCAGCAGCGCGAGCAGCGGCACGAGGTTCGGCTGCTTGCGCGCGCCGTTGTAGCTCGGGATCGACACGGGGCGGAACGCGGCATCCTGCACGTGCACCGGCTCGAACGACGCCTGCGCGGCGGCGAGCATCGCGGCCAGCTCGTCGGCGGATTCGCCCTTCAGCCGATAGGCGATCAGGATCGCGCCGAGTTCGACGTCCGACACGCGTGCGTCGAGCATCGCGCGATAGAGCTCGAACGTGTCCTCGGCGGACAGCGCGCGTGCGCCGTGCGGGCCGCGGCCGATTTCCTTGATGAAGCGGGCGCACGGGAACGGAACGGCGGCGGGATCGTGGGAAGCGGTCATCGGGGCGTGGGGCGGGCGGCCGGCATCGGGCCGCGCTGTGAGCGGTGAGGAATGCCCCGAGTATCGCACGGGTGCGGCTGCCGCCAAGCGAGGCCGCGCGGCGCGGCGCGCTACACTCTGAGTCCCGGCGGTGCGCGCCGGCTGCGCCGCGCCCGTGCCGTCGCCGGCCGAATACGACTACGAGAGACATCCCATGAAGCTTTACAGCTATTTCCGCAGTTCCGCGTCGTACCGCGTGCGGATCGCCCTGAACCTGAAGCAGCTGCCGTTCGACTATGTCCCCGTGCACATGCTGCGCGACGGCGGCGAGCAACTGAAGGACGCGTACCGCGCGCTGAATCCGGATGCGGTCGTGCCGACGCTGATCGACGGCGACGCGACGCTGCAGCAGTCGCTCGCGATCATCGAATATCTCGAGGAAACCCATCCGGAGCCGGCGCTGCTGCCGAAGCAGCCGGTCGATCGCGCGTATGTGCGCGCGGTCGCGCTGCAGATCGCGTGCGAAATCCATCCGCTCAACAACCTGCGCGTGCTGAAGTACCTGAAGCACACGCTGAAGGTGCCCGAGGAGGCGAAGAACGCGTGGTACCGGCACTGGATCGAGGCGGGCTTCGAGACGCTCGAGACGCGTCTAGCGGGCGATCCGCGCACCGGCAAGCTGTGCTTCGGCGATACGCCGACGCTCGCCGACATATGCCTCGTGCCGCAGGTGTTCAACGCGAACCGCTTCTCGATCGACACGACGCGCTATCCGACGATCCAGCGGATCGTCGACCATGCGTCGACGCTCGATGCGTTCAAGGCCGCCGAGCCCGGCGCACAGCCCGACGCCGAATGAGCGCGGTGCACCCGGGCCGCGCATGACCGGGCGCGCATGAAAAAAGGGCGCCCGAAGGCGCCCTGTGCGATGCGTGCCGGCGATGTTCAGCCGAGCAGCGCGTCCGCGAATTCGACCGCGCTGAACGGCTGCAGATCCTCGACCTTCTCGCCAACGCCGATGAAGTACACCGGCACCGGGCGCTGCCGCGCGATCGCGGCGAGAATCCCGCCCTTCGCGGTGCCGTCGAGCTTCGTGACGATGAGGCCGGTGAGGCCGAGCGCGTCGTCGAATGCCTTGACCTGCGTGAGCGCGTTCTGGCCGGTGTTCGCATCGATCACCAGCAGCACTTCGTGCGGCGCGCCGTCGTGTGCCTTCGAGATCACGCGCTTCACCTTCTTCAGCTCTTCCATCAGGTGGAGCTGCGTCGGCAGGCGGCCGGCCGTGTCGGCCATCATCACGTCGATCTTGCGCGCGCGCGCGGCGCTGACCGCGTCGAAGATCACCGCGGCCGGATCGCCGCTTTCCTGCTGCACGACCGTCACGTTGTTGCGCTCGCCCCAGACCGCCAGCTGTTCGCGCGCGGCCGCGCGGAACGTGTCGCCCGCGGCCAGCAGCACCGACTGGTCGAAGCTCTGCAGATGCTTCGCGAGCTTGCCGATGCTGGTCGTCTTGCCTGCACCGTTCACGCCGGTGATCATCATCACGAGCGGCTGCGCGCGGCCGAGCATCAGCGATTTCTCGAGCGGCGTCAGCAGCTCGACGAGCAGGTCGTGCAGCGCCGATTTCACCTGCTGCGGGTCGGTCAGGCGGCCCGTGCGCACCTTTTCGCGCAGCGCGCCGAGCAGGTACTCGGTCGCGTCGACGCCCGCGTCGGACATCAGCAGCGCGGTTTCGAGCTCCTCGTACAGATCCTCGTCGATCTTCGTGTTGACGAACACGCCGGTGATGCTCGAGCCCGTCTTGGCGAGCCCCGTTTTCAGGCGCGCGAGCCACGATTTCTTCGCGGTGGCGTCCTGCAGCGGCGGCGGGACGATTTCGACCGTCTCGACGACTTCGTCGCGGCCATCGTTGGTCGGCGTGACCGTCATCACGACGGCCGGCGCGGCCGGTTGCGCGGGTGCTTGCGGCACGTCGGCCGCGGGCGGGGCCTCGACCGCGGGCGCTTCGGACGGTTCGTCCGTTTGCTGCGCGTCGGCCGATTGCGATTCCGCCGGATCGGGCTCCTGCGTTTTCTTGAATCGTTTGAAGAAGCTGAACATGGTCTGACGTCGGGAAGAGGGCGGGCCGCCGCCAGGGGCGGGCACCGGACGGGCCGTTCTGCGTTCGCGCGGGCGCGGCGCACGGCGGCCGAAACCGTGCATTTTATCAGTGCGGCGTGGCGCTCGCGCCAGCGCGCATCGCCGCTGTGGTAACGTGCGCCTGTTTAGCGGTGCGCCCCCGCGCGCGCCCGGTCCCTCCGTCGTCGATATTCCGTATGTCCCGTTCCTCTCCCGGCCGCCCGGCGGCCCCTTCTGGCCGCGGCAAGCCGCACACGATCCGCATCATCGGCGGTGACTGGAAACGCACGCCGCTCGCGGTGCTCGATCTCGACGGCCTGCGGCCGACGCCCGATCGCGTACGCGAGACGCTGTTCAACTGGCTCGGCCAGGATCTCGAAGGCCGGCGTTGCCTCGACCTGTTCGCGGGCACCGGCGCACTCGGTTTCGAGGCGGCGTCGCGCGGCGCGGCGAGCGTCGTGATGGTCGAGCGCCATCCGCGCGCCGCGCAGCAGCTGCGAGCGATCAAGGACAAGCTCGGCGCGCGTGCGGTCGAGGTTGCCGAGGCGGACGCGCTGCGGCTCGCGGCCGGGCTCACGCCGGGCGCGTTCGACGTCGTGTTTCTCGATCCGCCGTTCGACGATCTGGCCGCGCTCGAGCGCGCGATTGCGCTGGCGGCGCCGCTCGTCGCGGCGGGCGGCGCGCTGTACGTGGAGACGGGGGCGGAGCTCGATCCGGCCGCGCACGACGCGCTCGCCGGCTGGGAGGTCGTGAAGCACGGCAAGGCCGGTGCGGTTCACTATCATTTGCTGCGGCGCGAAAATGATGAATAATGCGCGTTCCATACGAGGCGGCGCGCCGCAAAGGCGACGCATGCCCATCTCGGCAGCGGCGTGCGCATCGCACCGCTGCCATCCCGTTTGCGTGATGACAGGAGGAGCGACATGGTAGTCGCCGTGTATCCCGGTACGTTCGATCCGCTGACGCGCGGGCACGAAGACCTCGTGCGGCGTGCGTCGAGCATTTTTGATACGCTGGTGGTCGGTGTGGCCGACAGCCGCGCGAAAAAGCCGTTCTTCTCGCTCGAAGAACGTCTGACGATTGCGAACGAGGTGCTCGGCCATTATCCGAACGTGAAGGTGATGAGTTTCACCGGCCTCCTGAAGGATTTCGTCCGCACCAACAATGCGCGCGTGATCGTGCGCGGCCTGCGCGCCGTGTCCGATTTCGAATACGAGTTCCAGATGGCGGGGATGAACCGCTACCTGCTGCCCGACGTCGAGACGATGTTCATGACGCCGTCCGATCAGTACCAGTTCATCTCGGGGACGATCGTGCGCGAAATCGCGCAGTTGGGCGGCGATGTCAGCAAGTTCGTGTTCCCGTCCGTCGAGAAGTGGCTGACCGAGAAAGTCGCTGCGATCGGAGGCCCTGCCGCGTGATGCGGCGCCGGCCGGTTTCGTTGCGAAGCCGGCCGCCGGCCTGAAGAAGTGAGATCAGTATGGCTTTGATGATTACCGACGAGTGCATCAATTGCGACGTGTGCGAGCCCGAGTGCCCGAACGGCGCGATTTCGATGGGCCCGGACATCTACGTGATCGACCCGAACAAGTGCACCGAGTGCGTCGGCCATTTCGACGAACCGCAGTGCCAGCAGGTGTGTCCGGTCGAATGCATTCCGCGCGATCCGCAGCATGACGAATCGCACGCGCAATTGATGGAGAAGTATCACGCGTTGACCGCCGAAAAGGGCGACGACGCGTCGTGACCCCGCGGTGACGCGCGCGCTCGAGTCCTTCGGCACGACCGTCACGCATCCAGATCGGCGCCGCCCGGCGCCGGTTCTTCCGTTTCAGGCCAGCAGCTCGCGCAACGCCGCGACGAGCGCATCGCATTCGGCGTCGGTGCCGACGGTGATGCGCAGGTGCTGGTCGATCCGCGGCAGCCGGAAGTGCCGCACGAAAATCTCCCGTTCCTTCAGTTCCGCTGCGATCGCGCCCGCGTCGTGCGCGGGATGGCGCGCGAACACGAAATTCGCGGCCGACGGCACGATGTCGAAGCCGAGCGCGTCCAGCGCATGCGTGAGCCGCGTCCGGCTGTCGATCACGCGCCGGCAGGTTGCGTTGAAATAGTCGGTGTCTTCATAGGCGGCCTGCGCGGCCACTTGCGCGAGCCGGTCGAGCGGGTACGAGTTGAAGCTGTCCTTCACCCGGTTCAGCGCGTCAATCAGCGCTGCGTCACCGAATGCGAAGCCGACGCGCATGCCCGCGAGCGAGCGCGCCTTCGACGTCGTGTGGACGACGAGCAGGTTCGGGTAGCGATCGATCAGCGTGATCGCGGACTGCGCGCCGAAGTCGACATACGCTTCGTCGATCACGACGACCGACGACGGATTCGCCGCTGCGATCCGCTCGACGTCAGCGAGCGGCAGCGCACGCCCGGTCGGTGCGTTCGGGTTCGGAAACAGCACGCCGCCGGCGTCGTCGAGATAGTCCTCGACACGGATCGAGAAGTCGTCCGCGAGCGGCACGATCGACGTCTGGACGCCGTACAGGCGCGCGTAGGTCGGATAGAAGCTGTACGTGATGTCGGGGAAGCGCAGCGGCCGGTCGTGCTTGAGCAGCGCCTGGAACGTGTGCGCGAGCACCTCGTCGGAACCGTTGCCGACGAACACCTGCTCGGGCTTGATCCGGTGATGCGCCGCGACCGTTTCGCGCAGCGCGCGCGCAACCGGGTCGGGATAGCGGCGTAGCGTGTCGCCGGTCTCGCCGAGTTCGCGTGCGATTGCCGCGACGACGCGTGGCGACGGCGGATAGGGATTCTCGTTGGTGTTCAGCTTCACGGGGTGTGCGAGCGCGGGCTGCTCGCCCGGCACGTAAGGCACGAGTTGCTGAACGATGTCGCTCCAGTAACGGCTCACCGCTTGGCTCCTGTCGGGCAAAGCGACCAGATTACCGCATGTGCGCGCAGGGCGGGGCCGCCCGGCGGCACCGGACGGCTCGATGCACCGGAGCGGTGCGATGCGGTCAGTTGCGATGCAGCTGCATCGTCGCGCGGTCGAGTTCGCCCTTGACGACCATCGGCATCACGGCGAGCGCACGTTCGATCGACGCGTCGATCACGTCCTGTTCCTCGCGGCGCGGCGGTTTCAGCACGAAGTTCGCGACGTCGGGCTTCGCGCCGGCGCGCGCGCTTTCCGGAATCAGGTCGCGTGGATGGCCGATGCCGATCCGCAGCCGCCAGTACTGCTGCGACGACAGGTGCGCGGTGATGTCCTTCAGGCCGTTGTGGCCCCCGCTGCCGCCGCCGAGCTTCAGCTTCACGGTGCCGGGCGGCAGGTCGAGCTCGTCGTGCGCGACGAGGATCTGGTCGGGCAGGATCTTGAAGAATTGCGCGAGCGCGACGACCGACTGGCCGGAGCGGTTCATGTAGGTTTGCGGCTCGAGCAGGTGGACTTCCTCGCCGTGCAGGCGCGCTTTCGCGTAGAAGCCATGGAAGCGGCGCTCGTCGCGCAGCGTCGTTCCGGCTTCGCGGGCGAGCTGGTCGATCAGCCAGAAGCCGGCGTTGTGGCGCGTCGCGGTGTATTCCGCCCCGGGATTGCCGAGGCCGACGATCAGTTTGATCATGACGTTTCGAAGGCGGCAACGGCCGCCTGGGCGCAGAAAAAGAAAAACCCGCCGGGCAAGCCGCGGCGGGTTGCGTCGACCGTTTCGAGAAACGGATCGATGGGGCGCGTGGGCAGCCCGCTCAGGCAGCCGGCGTTTCGCCTTCTGCTGCGTCCGACACGGCACCAGCCGGGACCGTCGCCGATGCGACAACCGGGTTTTCCGCGTCGATGTGCGCGACCAGCGCGACGCCCTTCGGCAGCGTGATGTCCTTCGCGTGCAGCGATTGACCGGCTTCGATCTTCGACAGGTCGACTTCGAGGAACTCCGGCAGGTCAGCCGGCAGGCACTCGATTTCGATTTCCGTCGCGACGTGCGAAACGATCGCGCTCGACAGCTTCACGGCCGGGCTGATTTCAGCGTTCAGGAAGTGCAGCGGAGCCTTCGTGTGCAGCTTCTTCTTCGCGTCAACGCGTTGGAAGTCCACGTGCAGCACCAGTTGCTTGAACGGGTGGTATTGCACGTCGCGCAGCAGAACCTGTTGCGACTGGCCAGCCACTTCGAGGTCGAGGATCGACGAGTGGAAAGCTTCCTTCTTCAGGGCGTGCCACAGGGCGTTGTGATCGAGTTCGATCTTTTGCGGGGCTGCTTCGCCACCGTAAACGATACCCGTGGTCTTACCAGCGTTGCGCAGGCGGCGGCTCGCACCCGTACCTTGCTCTTGGCGCTCGAAAGCGACGACTTTCATGTGATTCTCCAATAGCTGCCCGCGACCAGGCAGTAAAACGGGGCCGTCAAATTGCGGCCCCCGATGAAACGGCCGGGGTTTCGTCTATCCCGTCCGATTGTGCAAAAAGCGAAGCGTTGCCGCTTCGCTTTCCGCGCATGCTTTGTTCAGTCGATTCGCGATCAGGATTCCGCGAACAGCGACATCACCGAGTCGCCGCGGCGGATCCGCGAGAACGTTTCGGCCAGCAGGCTCGCGCTCGTCAGTGCACGGATCTTCGAGCAGCCGAGCGATTCGGCGGACAGCGGGATCGTGTCGGTGACGACCAGCTCGTCGAGTGCCGATGCGGCGATGCGGTCGCCTGCGCCACCCGACAGCACCGGGTGCGTCGCGTAGGCGAAGACCTGCTTCGCGCCGCGCTCTTTCAGCACTTGAGCAGCCTTGCAGAGCGTGCCTGCCGTATCGACCATGTCGTCCATGATCACGCAGGTGCGGCCTTCGACTTCACCGATGATGTTCATCACTTCGGAGACGTTCGCCTTCGGGCGACGCTTGTCGATGATCGCGAGATCGCAGTTGAGCTGCTTCGCGAGTGCCCGGGCACGCACCACGCCGCCGACGTCCGGCGACACGACGAGCAGATCCGGGTAGTTCTGCTTGCGCAGGTCACCCAGCAGGATCGGCGTTGCGTAGATGTTGTCGACCGGGATGTCGAAGAAGCCTTGAATCTGGTCGGCGTGCAGATCCATCGTGATGATCCGCTCGACGCCGGCGATTTCCAGCATGTTCGCGACGACCTTCGCCGAGATCGCGACGCGCGCCGAACGCGGGCGGCGATCCTGACGGGCGTAACCGAAGTAGGGGATGGCTGCAGTGATCCGGCCGGCGGATGCGCGCTTGAGCGCATCGACCATGATCATCAGTTCCATCAGGTTGTCGTTCGTCGGTGCGCACGTGGATTGCAGGACGAAGACGTCCTTGCCACGCACGTTTTCCTGGATCTCGACCTGGATCTCGCCGTCGGAGAAACGGCTGACCATTGCTTTGCCGAGGGGAATTCCAAGGATATTGACGACTTCCTGGGCGAGCGCGGGATTCGCGTTGCCAGTAAAAACCATCAGGCCGTCATGGCTGCTCATCGTGCACCTGCTTCGGGCTTAGGCGGGAAATGCGGGAAAATTTTGGCAGGGGAGGAAGGACTCGAACCCTCGCATGCCGGAATCAAAATCCGGTGCCTTGACCAACTTGGCGACTCCCCTACACTTAACTGATAACTTCACCGAACTTGTGTAGGCCGTTCGGCAAAGTAAAACTTCATGACGCGAAAGCGAAGAGCGGATGCTCGTTCAGGCTCTCGGCAACTGCACCGTTCCAACTGGTGGGCAGCTTGGCTTGCGCCGCTTCTGCCTCATGCTTGCTGCGAAACGCTGCAAACACGCTTGCTCCGGAGCCGGTCATCCTCGCGGGGGTCACATCATACAACCATTTGACCACCTGCGCAACTTCCGCGTACTTACTTGTCACAACTTGCTGCATATCGTTCCGACCGAAACTATCTGGCCATCCCGCGTCGCTGCTTTGCCGTGCAAGAAAGTCCGTAATTGTGACGCGCTTCGAATCTCTTGTCAACAACTCATCTGAAAATATTTCAGCGGTTGGGACGTGAACGCGGGGCGTTACAACCAAGAACCAGCGAGTCGGCAATTGTACCTCAGCTAATTCTTCTCCGATACCCTCTGCGAACGCATTTTTTCCAAAAATAAAAAACGGGACGTCTGCGCCGAGTTTTACCGCGAGCGACTGGAGTTCGGCGCGCGGCAGGTCGAGTTGCCACAGGCGGTTCAGCGCGAGCAGCGTCGTCGCCGCGTCGGAGCTGCCGCCGCCGAGGCCGGCCCCCATCGGCAGGCACTTGTCGATCTCGATGTCGACACCGTGCGCGGTGCCCGTATGCGCTTTCAGCAGGTTGGCTGCGCGCACGACAAGATCGCTTTCCTCGGGCACGCCGGGTACGTTGGTGACGCGTGCGACGCGGCCGTCGTCGCGGAGCGTGAAGTGCAGCGTGTCACCCCAGTTCAGCAACTGGAACACGCTCTGCAGATCGTGATAGCCGTTCGGACGGCGGCCGGTGATGTGCAGGAACAGGTTGAGTTTCGCGGGCGCAAGGCAGTTGCGCAGCGAGCGGGTCGAATCGGTCATGCGTATGTCTGGGCTGGGCCAGTGCTCACTGATCGAGCACGAGCTTGATGTCGAGCGGCGGTGTCGCGCGCACGAGGTTGACGCGTTTGACGCCCGTGGCCGGGGCATCCGCGTAGGCAAGGTAGTCGATCGTCCAGCCGTCCTGGCGGATCTGCTTGACGCGCGTACCGTCGGCCGGATCGCGCACCGTCTGCGCGGGCGTGGCGGGCGCGGCGGTCGGCAGCAGCCAGTAGCGCAGGCCCGCGAGCGGCAGTTCGAAACCGAGCGTTTTCTGCATCAGGTCGCCGACGTCCGGCGCATATTGCGTCGGACGGTTCGGCAATTCGAGCGACGCCGCGCGCGGCGTCGATTTCACGACCGCGAGCGTCTGGCCGAGCGGGCTGCGCAGCTCGAGCGACACGTCGTCGCCGTGCTCCTGCCAGTCGAAGTTGCCGTACACGTTCTGCGGATTGCCGAGACGGTCGTCGTACCGCACCGCGAAGCGGCCATGGTAAGCGTGCGTGGCGGCGGTCTGCAGCGCCGCGCCGGTCGGCGCGCTGGCCGACGGCGGCGTGCTCGCGCAGCCGGCGAGCACGAGCGCCGCGCCGGCTGCGGCCAGCGTGCGCTGCGCGCGGAAGGACAGGGAAAACGTCGGGAACATCTGCATCAGAGACCGTTGATCTGGAGGCGTTTCAGCGTCTGCACGAGCGTGTCGTTGTCCGGCTCGAGCTTTTGTGCGTCACGCCATGCGGAACGCGCATCGTCCTGCGCGCCGCTCTTCCACAGCACTTCGCCGAGATGCGCGCCGATCTCGGCGTTCGGCTGCAGTTCGTACGCACGCCGCAGCACCTTCGCCGCGCCGGCCGTATCGCCCATCCGGTACTTCACCCAGCCGAGGCTGTCCATGATGTACGCGTCGTTCGGCGCGAGCGTCATCGCCTTGTCGATCAGCTTGCTGGCTTCGGGGAGCCGCTGGTTGCGGTCGGCGAGCGAATAGCCGAGTGCGTTGTACGCCTGCGGATTGTCGGGCTGCGTGCGGATCAGCTCGCGCAGCTGCTTTTCCATCGTCGTGTAGTGGCCGGTCTTTTCGGCCGCCATCGCGTAGTCGTAGCGCAGGTCGGGATCGTCTGGGAAGTCCTGGACCGCCTGCCCGAGCCGTGCCTCGGCTTCCGGGTAGCGCTTCGCGGTGAACAGGATCGACGCGTCGGTGCGTGCGACCACGGCCGCATCGCGCGGATCCGTGATCGGCAGGTCGTCGAGCACCTTGCGCGCCTCGTCGGTCTTGCCCTGTTTCTGCAGCAATTGCGCGCGCGTGATCTGCGCGGGCAGGTAATGCTGGCTCGTCTGGTCGACCTTGTCGAGCCACTGCGACGCCTGCGCGTCGTTGTTCTGGTCGATCGCGATCTGCGCGAGGTAGATGTAGCCCTGGCCGACGTCGAGATTCGGCTGCTTGTCGCCGAGCTGGACGTACTGCTTCAGGTAGCCGGTCGCTTCGTCGAGCTTCTTCTGCTGGATCTTGATCAGCGCGAGCGCCATCAGCGGCGTCGGGTCCTTCGCGTCGAGCTTGCGCATCGTCTCGAACTGCTTCTGCGCGTCGTCGAGGCGATCGTCGGCGAGATAGAGCTGCGACAGCGCGAGCCGCGCATCGCGCGACTTCGGATTCTGCTGAACATACTTCTCGAACGACGTGATGCCCGCCGCGCGTTCCGCCGGCCCCATCTGCGACAGCATCAAAGCCGCCGGCAGGTAGTCGGGGCGGAGCTGCAGCGCCTGCTTCAGCGACTGCGCGGCGCCGTCCTTGTCGTCGACCGCGAGCTGCTGGCGCGCGATCGCGAGCTGGGCTTCGGGCCGGTTCAGGTCGTTCTTCAGCATGTCCTTCAGCACCGCGAGGCCGCCGACGCGGTCGGAGCCGCGCACGAGCAGCGCCTGCAGCGCGAGGATCGCCGGGCCGCGCGTCTCGCCGGTCGCCCGGGCCAGCTCCCGCGCGAGCATCGGCTGTGCATCGGCCGGCTTGCCGGCGAGCACCAGCAATGCGGCGTCGACCTGCGATGCGCGATTCGAATCGGGTGCGTACTGGCGCCACAGGTTCGCGGCGGACAGCGCGTCGGCCGGGCTCTGCGCGCCGAGCGCGATCTCGGTCGCACGCTGCGCCATGCGCGGATCGCGCGTGTCGCGGGCGAGCGCGAGGTAGGTCTGGTAGGCCGGCGCGGGCTGGTTACGCTGCAGCGCGACCTCGGCGGCGAGCACCTGGTAGACGATCTGGCTCGTCAGCGGAACGCCGGGGAGATCCTTTTTCTCGTCCGGCATCACATGCTCGAACGCGCCCTGCGACTCCGCGTCGTCCGATGCCGGATCCTGCGCGTGGGCCGGGAAGGCGGTGAGGGTCCAGGCGGCAAACAGCGCGGCGCCGAGTGCACGGCGGACCGGGAAGGCGCGCGCGCCGCGCACGGCGGCGGGACGCTTCTGAAGCAGCTTCGAGGGCAGAGTCATGGAAATCCGTTCGATGTTTCAACCGATTGTAACGCGCTCGCTACAATACACGCACGATCGTGAATCCAGTCTCAGACCCGCAAAACATGCCAGAGTTGCCAGAAGTCGAAGTCACGCGCCGGGGCATCGAGCCCTTTGTCGCGGGCCGCCGCGTCGAGCGTGTCGACGTCCGTACCGAGATGCTGCGCTGGCCCGTGCCGGCGGGGCTCGCCGAGCAGTTGCGCGCGCGCGAGGTGCGCGCCGTCGAGCGTCGCGGCAAGTACCTGCTGTTCGAGGTCGACGCGGGCTGGTTCATCGTCCACCTCGGCATGACGGGCACGCTGCGCGTGCTGCCCGCGGCCGGCGTGCCGGTCGCCGCGAAGCACGACCACATCGACTGGATCTTCGACGAATTCGTGCTGCGGTTCCGCGATCCGCGCCGCTTCGGCGCGGTGCTGTGGCACCCGCGCGAAGCGGGCGACGTGCATGCGCATCCGCTCCTCGCGAGCCTCGGCGTCGAACCGTTCTCGCCGGCGTTCACCGGCGCGCTGCTGCACGCGCGCACGCGCGGGCGCACCGTGTCGGTCAAGCAGGCGCTGCTCGCGGGCGACATGGTCGTCGGCGTCGGCAACATCTATGCGTCGGAGAGCCTGTTTCGCGCCGGCATCCGGCCGACGACGGCCGCCGGCAAGGTGTCGCTGCCGCGCTACGAGCGTTTGGCCGACGCAGTGCGCGCGACGCTTGCCGACGCGATCGAGCGCGGCGGCAGCACATTGCGCGATTTCGTCGGCAGCAACGGCGAAAGCGGCTATTTCCAGCTCGACTGCTTCGTCTACGACCGTGCGGGCCAGCCATGTCGCGTATGCAACACGCCGATCCGCCAGATCGTGCAGGGCCAGCGGTCGACCTATTTCTGTCCGACCTGCCAGCGTTGAAACCTTTTTCCACAATTAGATAACTTGAAGCCGCCCCGCATCGCCCCCGCTCCGTTCCCCGTCACGCCGTTGCATCGCACGTTCGCCACGCGCCTGGTCGCGTGGCAGCGCGAGCATGGCCGCCACGACCTGCCGTGGCAAAACACCCGTGATCCGTACCGGATCTGGCTTTCGGAAATCATGCTGCAGCAGACGCAGGTATCGACCGTCATCCCGTATTACACGCGCTTTCTCGAACGCTACCCCGACGTCGCCGCGCTCGCGGCCGCGCCGACCGACGACGTGATGGCGCTCTGGGCGGGGCTCGGCTACTACTCGCGCGCGCGCAACCTGCATCGCTGCGCGCAGGTCGTCGTCGCCGAGCACGGCGGTGCGTTCCCGGCGACGCCCGACGCGCTGGCCGAATTGCCGGGCATCGGCCGTTCGACGGCCGCGGCGATCGCGTCGTTCGCGTACGGCGCGCGCGCGACGATCCTCGACGGCAACGTGAAGCGCGTGCTTGCGCGGGTGTTCGGCGTCGAGGGCTTCCCGGGCGAGAAGCGTGTCGAGAACGACATGTGGGCGCTCGCCGAATCGCTGTTGCCCGACGCCGCGAACGCGGCCGACGTGAGCGCGTACACGCAGGGGCTGATGGATCTCGGCGCGACGCTGTGCGTGCGCGGCAAGCCCGATTGCGCGCGCTGCCCGTTCGCGGGCGACTGCGTCGCGCAATCGACGGGCCGCCAGCGCGAACTGCCGGCCGCGCGGCCGAAGAAGGCCGTGCCGACCCGCAAGACCTGGATGCTCGTGCTGCGCGACGGTGACGCCGTGCTGCTCGAGCGGCGGCCGCCGACCGGCATCTGGGGCGGGCTGTGGAGCCTGCCGCAGGCGGACGGCGACGCCGCGCTCGCGGAACTCGCACGCGGCTTCGGCGGCGGCGGCACGGTGCCGCTCGCGCCGCTCACGCACACGTTCACGCATTTCCGGCTCGAGATCGAGCCGCGGCTGAGCGACATGGCCGACGGCGGCCTGCCTGCCGGCGCGCGGGACGCGGACACCGCCTGGGTGCCGCTGAGCCGGCTCGACGCGTATGGCGTGCCGGCGCCCGTGCGCAAGCTGCTCGATGCACTGAGCGGGCCGCTGCTGTAACGAAGGGGAGAGGCGCGGCGCATGCCGCGCTTTCAGGGAGACGTCGGACGCTCGTGGTTTTTCGTGCCGACGGAAGCCGCCTTGGGTTGGCTGGCGCGAAGTGGCTGTCTGGGGTGATACAGAAAACGCCGGCCCGGCTTTTCGCCCGGAAGGAAGCCCCTCGGGGGATGCCGTCTCCCGGATAGCTCAGGCAAAGCGACAGGTCCCGGGCACGCTATAACCAGCCATGCCGGTCGAGCACGTGGTGCACGGCGTCGATGCGTGCGCCGACGTCCGGAAACTCCATCAGCTTCTGCCGCGCGCGCAGGTCGAGCGGCAGCAGTTCCGCGAGACGGTTCGATACCCAGCTCGGATCGTCGAGGCGGAACGGTTCGCCGAATGGCATCTTCTCCGGATCGGACTTCTTCAGTGCGTCGATGATGCGCTCGAGCACCTCGGCGCACGAGCCGAACTGCGCGAGTGACTGCTCGCCTTCGAGCGGGATGTCGTCGGGCAGCGGCTCCGCGATGCCGACCAGCAGCCCGTTGCCTTCGACGCGGTACGACAGCAGCTCGAAACGCTGCGTGCCGACCGCCTGCAGGTACAGCATGCCGAATTCACCGGTATCGCATTCGGTGATGCGCGCCATGCAGCCGATGGTCTCCGGCACCGATACGGCGCCGTCCTGCGCGACTTCCGGCCCGCTCTTCAGCAGGCACACGCCGAACGGTGCGTCGTCGCGCAGGCACGCGCGGGCCATGTCGAGATAGCGCGCCTCGAACACCTTGAGCGGGAGCAGGCCCCCCGGAAACAGCACCGTGTGCAGCGGAAACAGCGGCAGGTCGATCAGGGTGGTCGATAGGGAGGACATGGCGCGCGGGCGTTGGGGCGGGCGTCGCTAGGGTCGGTCGACCTCGGAGACGAGCCGCGACGACGCGTCGACATCCACTGGCGCGTCACGATGCCGCACGATCACGTTCGCGTCGTGCGCAAGGCGCGCGGCGAGCGTTTCCGCGATGAACACCGACCGATGCTGCCCGCCGGTGCAGCCAATGGCGACGGTCAGGTAGCTGCGGTTGTCATCGCGGAAGTGCGGCAGCCATTTCATCAGGAACGCATGGATGTCGTCGATCATCTGATGGACGATCGGCAGTGCGTCGAGAAAGGCGATGACCGGCTGGTCGAGCCCGGTGAGCGGGCGCAACTCGTGGTCGTAGTACGGATTCGGCAGCGCGCGCACGTCGAACATCAGGTCGGCGTCGAGCGGCACGCCGCGCTTGAAGCCGAACGATTCGAACATCACCATCAGGTCGTTGTTCTTCTGCTCGATGAAGCGCTTGACCCACGTCCGCAGCGCGTTCGCGCGCAGCGTGCTCGTGTCGATCTGGTGGCCGAATTCGGCGAGCGGCGCGACGAGGTGGCGTTCGCGCTCGATCGCTTCCTCGAGCGACGACAGCAGGCCGACGTCCGCATCGTGCGACAGCGAGCCGGACAGCGGATGGCGGCGGCGCGTCTCGGAGAAGCGCTGGATCAGCGCCTGGGTGCTCGCGTTGAGGAACAGCACGCGCACGTCGTGCTCGCGCGACAGGTCGCGGATCAGGCCGGGCATTTCGTCGAGCGACGCACTCGAGCGCGCGTCGATCGCGACCGCGAGCCGGCGCTGGCCATCCTCGGCGAGGTAGCGGGCGAGTTCGGGGAGCACGTGCGGCGGCAGGTTGTCGACGCAGTAATAGCCTGCGTCTTCGAGCGCGTTCAGCGCGACGGACTTGCCTGAGCCGGAGATGCCGGTGATGAGGACGATGCGCATGGGAAGCAGAGAATCCTGACGTTTCATCATAGCACCGGCTCGACGCGTCGGCGTTGCGTGGCCGGCGCGTGCGGTTACACCAGTTTGCCGGGGAACTGACTGTCGGGATCTTGCATCGCGAGTCGTTGCCGATCCATGAAATCGCGCAACGTGTCGATTCCGCGCAACTGCAGGATCGTGTTCCGGACGGCCGCCTCGACGAGCACCGCGAGGTTGCGGCCGGCCGCGACCTGGATCGTGACCTTGCTGATCGGCAGGCCGAGCACGTCGACGGTCTGGCTTTCGAGCGGCAGGCGCTGGAATTCGCCGTCGGGGCGCCGCACGAGCTGGACGATCAGCTTCAGCTTCATTTTCCGCCGCACGGCGGTTTCGCCGAAGATCGTCTTGATGTCGAGCAGGCCCAGACCGCGCACTTCGAGCAGGTTCTGCAGCAGCGGCGGGCAGCGCCCTTCGACGAAATCGGGGCCAAGTCGAACGAAATCGACCGCGTCGTCGGCGACGAGGCCGTGGCCACGGCTGATCAGCTCGAGGCCGAGCTCGCTCTTGCCGAGGCCCGAATCGCCGGTCAGCAGCACGCCCATCCCGAGGATGTCGATGAACACGCCGTGCAGCGTCGCGCGCGGCGCGAGGATGCGCGACATGTAGAGCCGCAGGCTGTCGATCACCGCGGCGGCCGACATGGGCGTGGTGAACAGCGGGGTCGACGAGCGCGTGCAGCGCAGCACGAGTTCGGGCGGCGCCGCGGCCCCGCCGGCGACGACGAGGAACGGCGGCTCGAGCGCGATCAGCTCGGCCATGTGGCGCGAGCGGTCTTCGTCGGTTTGCCGCTGGTAGTAGTCGATTTCGGCTTCGCCGAGCACCTGGATCCGGTTCGGGTGGATCAGGTTCAGGTGGCCGACGAGGTCGGCGCTCGAGGTTGCATTGCCGACGGTGTCGGCCGAAAAACCGCGCTCCCAGCCTTCATGCCCCGTCAGCCAGCTCAGTTTCAGCGTGGCCGCGTTGTCGTCGAAGATGCTCTGGGCGTTGATGCTGGACGTATCCATGACTCTCGTCACTCCAATGGGCCGGTGCGTGCGCGCGGCGACGGACGTCGCCATGCCGGGCCGGCGCCGGGCGGCCCTGAACGGCGGCGTGTGCCGCCGCGTACGGGAAAATATTCCGCCCGGATCAACTCAAGGTTGCCACTGAGTGAGCAGGCGATGCAACTCGGCGATATCCGTTTCGTTGTGCAGACGCTCGCGCGCGTCGCGATCGGACAGCAGTTGCGCGATTTCCGACAGGATCTCGAGGTGCTGCTGGGTGGCTTGCTCGGGCACGAGCAGGAAGATCAGGAGACCGACCGGCTGGCCGTCGGGGGCTTCGAACGGGATCGCATCGGCGAGCCGGACGAACGCGGCGAGCGGGTGCTTGAGCCCCTTGATGCGCCCGTGCGGAATCGCGACGCCTTCGCCGAGCCCGGTCGAGCCGAGGCGCTCGCGCGCGAACAGGTTGTCCGTGACGGTGCTGCGGGCGATGCCGTTCTGATTCTCGAACATCAGCCCGGCTTGTTCGAACACGCGTTTCTTGCTGGTGACTGAGAGGTCGATGACGACGTTCTCTATGGGCAGGATTTTGGCTAGGCGATTCATGTTGGCAGGCGATTGGGCGGCCTGGGGTCTCCTTGCGGCGGCAGACTGACTATCCATGTTCGGCGATATCAAGGCGTTCGGCATCGGCAACCTGCAAGGCAGCTACCGCATCCAGCGCCCCCCGGCGATAACCGGAACATTATAGAGCACAGCCGCGTGCGTGGCGCAGCGCGGACGGACCGGTTGCACCCCTGCGCGGAGTCGCAAAAAAAACGCCCGGCGAACCGGGCGACGTGTGTGTTGCGGTGAAGGTTACTGCGGCGGCAGTTCGATCTGGTCGATCGATGGTTGAAGCTTGATCGGGTCGTGCGCGTGCGTTTGCAGACGCTCCATGTGCTTGACGACCTGGCGATCCAGCTTGTCGATCAGCAGGTCGATCGCTGCATACAGGTTACCGTTCGCGCTTTCGACGAAGATGTCCTTGCCCTTCAGGTGCAGGTTGATTTCCGCGCGCTGCTGCTTGTCCTTTTCCTTGTGGTTGTCGACCGAGAGGATCACAGTGCCATCGATCACCTGATCGCTATGCCGTAGCACCCGGTCCAGCTTGGTGATCACGTATTCGCGAATTGCAGGCGTGACTTCGAGATGATGTCCACTGATCTTCAGGTTCATAGTGCTTCTCCAAGCGAGTGACCACCCGGCCGCATCGAGGCGGCGCTCCGGTCGACTTGCCCGTGCCGCACGAAGGCGGCGTATCGCGGACAGGTCGCCCGGCCTGTTCCCCGTGTGCGCGGTGGTCGGGACACGCCTGCCGCCGGGCAGGCAGCAGGCTTAAAGAGACTTGCGCAGATTCACTGCCGGGATCTTGAGGGCTTCGCGATACTTCGCAACCGTGCGGCGCGCGACCACGAATCCCTGTTCTGCCAGCAGCTCGGCAATGCGGCTGTCCGAAAGTGGCGATTTAGGGTCTTCAGCTCCTATCAGTTGCTTGATGAGGGCTCGGATGGCTGTCGACGAAGCGGCGCCACCGGTGTCGGTCGAGACGTGAGATCCGAAGAAGTACTTAAATTCAAGCGTCCCGAACGGGGTCAGCATGTACTTCCCGGTTGTCACACGGCTGACAGTCGACTCGTGTAGGCCCAGCGTATCAGCAATTTCCCGCAAAACCAAGGGGCGCATGGCAATTTCACCGTGCGCAAAGAAGTTCTTTTGACGCTCGACAATGGCCTGCGCGACACGCAGGATCGTGTCGAAACGCTGCTGGATGTTCTTGATCAGCCAGCGTGCTTCCTGGAGCTGCTGCTTGAGCGAACCGGCCGACGGATCGCCGCGGCTGTTGCGCAGGATGTTCGCGTAAAGGTTGTTGATCCGCAGGCGCGGCACGACCTCCGGATTGAGCTCCGCGAGCCATCCCTGGCCGGCCTTCTTCACGATGATGTCGGGTACGACGTAGTCGGCCTCGGCCTTGCCGTATGCGGCGCCGGGGAACGGCTCCAGCGAGCGGATCAGCGTGTGCGCGTCGCGCAGCGCGTCGTCGCTCGCCTTCAGGTGCTTGCGCAGCCGCGTGAAGTCGCGGGCGGCGAGCAGCTCGAGATGCTGCGACACGATCTCGAGCGCGAGCGTGCGTGTCGGGGACGGATCGAGGCGCAGCAACTGCAGCTTCAGGCATTCGGACGCCGAACGGGCACCGACCCCGGCCGGATCGAAGCTGTGCAGCAGCGCGAGCGCCGCGTTGAGTTCGTCGCAGTCGATCTCCAGCTCGGGCGGCAGGTCGGCGAGCACTTCATCGAGCGTGGCGGTCAGGTAGCCGTCGTCGTCGAGCGATTCGATCAGGAACATCACGAGCGCGCGGTCGCGCGGGCCGGCCTGCGTGACGCGCAACTGCGCGGACAGGTGGTCGCGCAGCGACGTCGCCGCTTCCTGCACCTGCAGCGGCGGGAGGTCGTCGTCGTCGGATGCGCCGCTCGAGCGGCCGTATTCGTCGAGGTTCCACTGCGGGCCGTCGTTGCCGTCGCCGGATGCATAACCGTCGTATTCGTCCGCGCCGGCCGGCTCGTCGCGCTCGGCACGATCGCTCGACGAACTGCTGCCGTTGGTCACAGCGGGCTCGGTGTTCTGCGCGGGAGGCGTCTGCGCGATCAGCGATCCGTCCGCAGCAACACGCAGCGGGCTCGCGATCCATTCATCCTCGTTCTCGAGCAGCGGGTTCTGCGCGACGGCCATCGCGACTTCCTGCTGCAATTCGAGCGTCGACAACTGCAGGAGCCGGATCGACTGCTGTAGCTGGGGCGTCAGCGCCAGATGTTGCGACAGGCGGAGTTGAAGGCTGGCTTTCATGGCAAGGAGGGAGTCATACCGGCAGTTTGCCACGACCCAGGCGCGTTGAGCCATCCGCGATTACGCGCGGCGCGCCGCCCGGCCGCGGGCATGGCCGCGAAGCGGGGCGCGGCCCCGCGCGGCGACGCCGGGCGGGGTGCAGCCAGCCACGAGGAGGAGTTACATCCGGAAGTGTTCGCCGAGGTACACGCGGCGTACGCTTTCGTTTTCGATGATTTCGCTCGGCGCACCGGCGGCGAGCACCGAGCCGTCGCTGATGATGTAGGCGTGGTCGCAGATGCCGAGCGTTTCGCGGACGTTGTGATCGGTAATCAGCACGCCGATGTTACGCTGCTTCAGGAACTTGACGATCTTCTGGATCTCGAGCACCGCGATCGGGTCGACGCCGGCGAACGGTTCGTCAAGCAGGATGAAGTTCGGGTTGGTGGCCAGCGCGCGCGCGATTTCGACCCGGCGCCGTTCGCCGCCCGACAGCGACAGCGCGGGATTCTCGCGCAGGTGGGCGATCTGCAGCTCGTCGAGCAGCGCTTCGGCGCGCGACGAGATCGCGTCCTTCGACAGCCGCTTGCCGTCTTCGCCGTGCTGCAGCTCGAGCACCGCGCGGATGTTCTCCTCGACGGTCAGCTTGCGGAACACGGACGCTTCCTGCGGCAGGTACGACAGGCCGAGCGACGCGCGCTTGTGGATCGGCAGCAGGCTGATCGAGCTGCCGTTCAGCGAGATCTCGCCGGCGTCGAGCGGCACCAGGCCGACGATCATGTAGAACGACGTGGTCTTGCCGGCGCCGTTCGGGCCGAGCAGGCCGACGACTTCGCCGCTTTTCACGTCGAGCGACACGTCCTTGACGACCGTGCGCGAGCCGTAGCGCTTCTTCAGGTTGCGGACGACGAGCGAGCTCGTCGTGCCGGCCGGCTGGCGGTTCGGTAGCGCGTTCATTGGCCCGGCGCCCCCTGGATCGTGGTCGACGGCGACAGCTTTGCCGGCGCGCCGTTCAGCGGTGCGGGCCCGCCGTTCTTCGGCGACAGCATCGCGCGCACGCGGCCGTTCGGGTTGCCCGGCGCGGCGACGTCCTTGCCGCCCTTCGCGGTGTAGAAGTCGCGCTGGCCGTCGTACGTGATCACGCTGCCGTGCACGGTATCGGCGACGGTCGACGTACCCTGCAGGCGGCGCACGGTCGCGGCGGTGGTCAGCGTGGTCAGGTCCTGCTTGCCGTCGTAGTCGATGCGCTCGGCGTCACCGTCGATGTACTCGTCGAGGCCTTCGCGCTTCTGGCGGAACGTCGCGTGCTTCTTGCCGCTGCCGAACGAAGTGGCGTACTGATAGCCTTCCGGGTCCTGGCGCACTTCGACGCGATCGCCCTTGATGATGATCGTGCCCTTCGTGATCACGACGTTGCCGGTCGCGACCGTGACCTGCTTCAGGTCGTCATAGGTCAGGTTGTCGGCCTCGACGTTGATCGGCTTGCCTTGGTCGGCCTTCTCGGCATGGGCGAGCGGCGCCAGCCCGACCAGCGGGAGCGCCACGAGCGTCGCGGCAAGCGCGGCGCGGACGGCGCGCGCAGCGCCGCCGGAAATCTGTCGAGGGAACGATTCGTTCATGCAGTCACGTGAGGGATGCGTCACTTGGGTTGAGCTTTCGAGCCGCCGGACGTGTCCTGCGCGGCGATCGTGCCGCGCACGTTGCCGTAAAGCTCGATGACCCGGGTGACGTTGTTGTACTTCATGCCGTCGGTCGCGTTGACGAGCGACAGGCCGCGCTGAAGTTTAACCGGCTTTTCGGTCTGGATCACATCGTCATTGACGAAGATCCGGAAATGCTGGGAATCAGCCTGCATCTGCGGATCGCCGCCGCCGGCCGCGCGCAGGATGCGCGCGTCGTCGTACAAGTCGACGATCGACACGTCGCCGTTGACGGTGCCGCGCTTCGAGGTGGTCGTCACGACCGGCTTGCCGGGCTGGAACGCGCGCATGGCCGGATCGGTCAGGTCGCTGTCTTCGGTGTCTTCGTAATGGACCAGCTTCGCGGCCGTCAGCCGGTACTGGGTCGCGCCCGACTGGTCGAGCTCGGTGACCGAGAAGTTGTCGGCGAAATAGTCGGGCGTGTGGCGCTTCGGCTGCACGGTGCCCTCGCCGGGCGGCGGCAGCGTGGCCTGCAGCAGCCACCAGGTGATGCCCGCGAGCGCGGCGACCGCGACGAGCGGCAGCAGCTGGGTCCAGCGGAAATGCGTGTTCATCCGTCAGGCTCCGCAGGCGGCCGCGAGCAGCGCGTCGTAGCGGCGCTGCGCGCGCAGGATCGCGTCGCAGACCTCGCGGACGGCGCCATGGCCGCCGCGGGCCTCGGCCACCCAGTGCGCGCGGGCGATCACCTCGGGGTGCGCGTTCGCGGGGGCCGTCGCGAAGCCGCAGCGCAGCATCACGGGCAGGTCGGGCCAGTCGTCGCCCATGTAGCCGCACTGGTCGGCGGTGAGGCCGAGCGAGGCGATCAGGTCGGTGAACACGGCGAGCTTGTTCTCGACGCCCTGGAACAGGTGCGCGATCTTCATTTCCTTCGCGCGCGCCGCGACGATCTCCGAGCGGCGGCCCGTGATGATCGCGGTCGCGATGCCGGCTTCGCCGAGCAGCTTCACGCCGTGGCCGTCGAGCGAATTGAACGACTTCATCGCGTCGCCGGCCGCGGTAAACAGCAGGCCGCCGTCGGTCAGCACACCGTCGACGTCGAAAATCATCAGCTTCACGCGGCTCGCGCGTTCGGCCGCAGTCAGCGCTGCGCTCATCAGATCACCTTCTTCGAAAACAGGTCGTGCATGTTCAGCGCGCCGATCAGCACGCCGTCGGCATCGACCACCAGCATCTGGTTGATCCGGTGGCGCTCCATCAGTTCCACGGCCTCGACCGCCAGGTGATCCGGTGCAACCGTGCGCGGGTCGCGCGTCATCACGTCGGTGATCGGCAGCGTGCGGAAGTCGCCGTCACGCGCGAGCACGCGGCGCAGGTCGCCATCGGTGAAGATGCCCGCGACCTTGCCGCCGGCGTCGACCACGGCGGTCATGCCGAGGCGCTTCGCGGTGATCTGGAACAGGGCGTCCGACAGCGTCGCGTCGAGCCCGACGGACGGGACGTCGTCGCCCGAGCGCATCACGTCGCGCACGTAGGTGAGCAGGCGCCGGCCGAGCGCGCCGCCCGGGTGCGAGCGCGCGAAATCCTCGGAGCCGAAGCCGCGCGCGTCGAGCACCGCCACGGCGAGCGCGTCGCCGAGCGCGAGCGCGGCGGTCGTGCTCGCGGTGGGCGCGAGGTTCATCGGGCAGGCCTCTTTCGAGACCGCGGCGTTCAGGTTCACGTCGGCGAGCGTGCCGAGGCTCGATTCCGCGCGGCCCGTGATCGCGATCAGCTTCGCGCCGATCCGCTTCACGAGCGGCAGGATCGCCACGAGTTCTTCGGATTCGCCGGAATAGGAGATGCCGATGAAGACGTCGTCGGAGGTGACCATCCCGAGGTCGCCGTGGCTGGCCTCGGCCGGGTGGACGAAGAAGGCCGGCGTACCGGTGCTGGCCAGCGTGGCCGCGATCTTGCGGGCAATATGCCCCGATTTGCCGATACCGGACACCACCACGCGGCCGCGGCAGCCGAGCAGCAGCGCGACGGCCTGGACGAAGCCGCCGTCGAGCTGGTCGCGCAGCGCGCGCACGGCGTCCGCCTCGATGTCGAGCACGTCGCGGGCGAGCGCGAGCGCCCGGTCATCATTGATTTTCGCTATCATGCGCGGAGTATAGCAAAGGCGTTTGTTCGCCGCGCCGGGCCTTCGGACTCGTCCGAGGTCGCCTGACCACCGCCACCACCCGCGCCCGCATTGCCGTGGCCCCGACGAACGAGGACGCTTCGCCCGTGATTTCCCCGCTCGAAATGACCCTGCTGCTGCTGCTGGCCTCAGTGGTGGGCGTCGTCGTATTCCGCTCGTTGAACCTGCCGCCGATGCTCGGCTACCTGACCGTCGGCATCCTGGTCGGCCCGCATGCGTTCGGCATCGCCGCGGATCTGGAGCGGGCCGAGCATCTCGCGGAATTCGGCGTGGTGTTCCTGATGTTTTCGATCGGCCTCGAGTTCTCGCTGGCGAAGCTGAGGGCGATGCAGCGGCTCGTGTTCGGGCTCGGGCTGCTGCAGGTCGTCGCGACGCTCGTGCTCGCGCTCGTGCTCGGCATGCTGTTCGAGCACTGGGTGCACATCACGTGGCAGGGCAGCATCGCGCTCGGCGGTGCGCTCGCGATGTCGTCGACGGCGATCGTGTCGAAGATGCTCGCCGAGCGGCTCGAGATCGAGACCGAGCACGGCCGCAACATCTTCGGCGTGCTGCTGTTCCAGGATCTCGCGGTGGTGCCGCTGCTGATCGTGATCGCCGCGTTCGGCGCCGAATCGTCGAAGGACCTCGCGATCACGCTCGGCTTCGCGGCCGTCAAGATCGTGATCGCGCTCACGCTGCTGCTGGTCATCGGCCAGCGCTTCATGACGCGCTGGCTCAACGTCGTCGCACGGCGCCGCTCGCAGGAACTGTTCGTGCTGAACCTGCTGCTCGTCACGCTCGGCGCCGCATTCATCACCGACCGCTTCGGCCTGTCGCTCGCGCTCGGCGCGTTCATCGCGGGGATGCTGATCTCCGAGACACCGTTCCGCCATCAGGTGGAGGAGGACATCAAGCCGTTCCGCGACGTGCTGCTCGGCCTGTTCTTCGTGACGACCGGGATGCTGCTCGACCCGCGCGTGATCTGGGAGCACCCGTTCCTCGTGCTCGGTTTCTTCGTCGGGCAGATCCTGTTCAAGGGGACGATGATCGCCGGGCTCGCGCGGCTGTTCGGCGCGACACCGGGTGTGGCGATGCGCACCGGCATCGGGCTCGCGCAGGCCGGCGAATTCGGCTTCGTGCTGCTGAACCTGATCCTCGACCGGCATCTCGTCGATTCGACGCTGCTGCAGGCGATCCTCGCGTCGATGCTGCTGTCGATGCTCGCGGCGCCGTTCCTGATCCAGAACGCCGACCGGATCGTGATGCGGCTGTCGTCGACCGAATGGATGCAGCAGTCGCTGCAGATGACGCGGATCGCGACGCAAAGCCTCAAGCAGCGCGGCCACGTGATCATCTGCGGCTACGGCCGTGCAGGGCAGAACCTGGCGCGGATGCTCGAACAGGAAGGCATTTCGTACGTCGCGCTCGACCTCGACCCCGATCGCGTGAGCGCGGCCGCGGCGGCCGGCGAATCGGTCGTGTTCGGCGACGCGGCGCGCCGCGAGTCGCTGCTCGCGGCCGGTATCCACCGCGCGGCAGCGGTGGCGATCACCTATGCGAACACGCCTTCCGCGCTGCGCGTGCTGCATCACGTGCACGAACTCGAGCCGACGCTGCCGGCAATCGTGCGCACCGTCGACGATGCCGATCTCGAGAAGCTGCTGGCGGCCGGTGCGACCGAGGTGATTCCGGAGATCGTCGAGGGCAGCCTGATGCTGGCGTCGCACACGCTGGTGCTGGTCGGTGTGCCGATGCGCAAGGTCGTGCGGCGCGTCGAGGAGATGCGCGACGAACGCTACAGCCTGCTGCGCGGCTATTTCCGCGGCGCGGACGACGCGGACGACGACGACCACGAGCAGGTGCGGCTACAATCGGTGCCGGTCGATGCGCGCGCGGACGCGGTCGGGCGTTCGCTGGAAGAACTGGGGCTGTATGCACTCGGGCTCGAAGTCACGGCGATTCGCCGGCATGGTATCCGCGGCGTCGAACCCGATCCGCAAACCAAGCTGCGCGCGAGCGACATCGTCGTGCTGCGCGGGCTGCCCGAGGCGCTCGCGCTCGCGGAGGAGCGGCTGTCGCGCCATCGGCGCGAACCGCCAGCCGCGGCCGCCTGAGCCGCGCCTGGTTTGATAACCTGACCCGTATTTATTCGAAACGGTGCCCGATCTTCGCGCACCGTTTTTTTCGGAGAGTTTCATGCCGCATTCGTCGTCGGGCGCACCGCTCGATCCGGTCGCCTTCATCCACAGCCAGATCCGCACGGTGCCCGACTGGCCGCAGCCGGGCGTGATGTTCCGCGACATCACGACGCTGCTGCAGAGCCCGAAGGCGCTGCGCATCCTCGTCGACCTGTTCGTCGAGCGCTATGTCGATGCGAAGCTCGACTACGTCGCGGGCCTCGATGCACGCGGCTTCATCATCGCGCCGATCGTCGCGTACGAGCTGAGCGTCGGCTTCGTGCCGATCCGCAAGGTCGGCAAGCTGCCGTACAAGACGCGCTCGGAATCGTACGACCTCGAATACGGCAGCGCGACGGTCGAGATCCATGAAGATGCGTGCCGCCCCGGCGACCGCGTGATCATCATGGACGACCTGATCGCGACCGGCGGCACGATGATGGCGGGGCGCAACCTGCTGCAGCGGCTCGGCGCGGAAGTCGTCGAAGGCGCGGCGATCATCGACCTGCCCGATCTCGGCGGCTCGGCGCTGCTGCGCAATGCGGGACTGCCGGTTTATACCGTCACCGAATTCGCCGGCCACTGAACGCCGGCCAGCCTGAGCTTCCACGTTACGCAGCGAGGTCACGATGCCCAACTTCATGCTGTTTCTCGCCACGTCCATCGCGATCACGTTCGCGCCGGGGCCCGACAACCTGCAGGTGCTCGCACGCGGCATCTCGCAAGGCCGCGCGGCCGGCTTCGTCGCCGCGCTCGGCTTCACGGCCGGGATCCTGTTCCACACGACGCTCGCGGCGCTCGGCGTCGCGGCCGTGCTGCGTTCGTCGCCGGTCGCGTTCCAGATCCTGAAGCTCGCGGGCGCCGCTTACCTCGTGTGGATCGGCATCAAGGCGCTGCGCAGCCAGGGACTCTCGAATGCGCATGCGCGCCCGCCGCAGCCGCTCGGCACGATCTTCCGGCAGAGCGTGATCGGCAACCTGATGAACCCGAAGGTCACGCTGTTCTTCGTCGTGTTCCTGCCGCAGTTCGTCGATCCGCACGGCGCACAGAGCGTCACACTGCAGATGTTCGAACTCGGCGCGCTGTTCATGCTGCAGACGGCCGCGGTCTTCTCGCTGTTCGGCGTCGGCGCGGGCATGATCGGCGCATGGCTGAAGCGCCGCCCGAAGGCCGGCGTGTGGCTCGACCGGATCGCCGGCGCGACGTTCATCGCGATCGGCATCCGCGTGGCGCTGAAGGACTGACCGACGATGACGTTTCCGTGCATTGCGGCTGCGCGCCGCTTCGATCCCGCTGCGCACCTGCGTTTCGAGATTGCCGGCCAGGCGGTCGGCTGGGTGCGCCGCGAGGACGTCGCGATGCTGGCGCGCTGGCCCGACGTGTTCGAGCTGGCCGATGAGCGCGTCGTGCTGTCGGCGCGCTACGACTCGGTCGACGCACGCAGCATGGCGCTGGCGAGCGCGATCGGCGCGCTCGCGGCCGAAGGCGCGATTCCCGGCTGGCGCGACGAGATCTACGCGATCCGCAACCGCTTCGACGATCCGCCGCTCGCGTACATCGAGCGCGCCGCGTCGCGCTTCTTCGGCACGCAGACTTACGCGGTGCATCTGAACGGCATCGTAGAATATGCGGTTGCGCCGGGCGAGCCGTCCGCCGCGACCGTCCCGCAGATGTGGCTCGGCCGCCGCAGCGAGACCAAGGCAACCGACCCCGGCATGCTCGACAACGTCGTCGCCGGCGGAATCGGCTGGGGCCTGGGCGTTCACGAGACGCTCGCGAAGGAATGCTGGGAAGAGGCCGGCATTCCGGCCGAACTGGCCGCGCGCGCGATCGCGGGCCGCGCGGTGCAGGTGCTGTGCTCGCTGCCGGAAGGCACGCAGTCCGAACTGATCTTCGTGTACGACCTGCCGTTGCCGCGCGACTTCGCGCCGCGCAACCAGGACGGCGAAGTGGCCGAGCACCTGCTGGCCGGCGTGCCCGAGGTGATCGGCTGGCTGCGCGCCGGCCGCGCGACGATGGATGCGAGCCTCGCGACGCTCGACACGCTGCTGCGCCACCGCTGGATCCCGGCGGCCGACGCGGCGGGCATCGACGCCCTGTTCGCGCCGGCCGCGTGACGCGTGCCGCGCACGCAGCCTGGCGGCGCGAACGGGCAATTTGACGAATACGGAAACGAAGGGAGTAGCGGTCATGCCGACCGATCACAGCTTTATCTTGAAACTGTCGTGCCCCGACCGGCACGGCATCGTCCATGCGGTCTCGGGCTTCCTGTTCGAGCGCAGCAACAACATCCTCGATTCGGCGCAGTTCGGCGACAGCCGTACCAGCGAATTCTTCATGCGCGTGCACTTCGAGCAGGACGGCGGCGGCGCGGATGCCGCGACGGCGCTCGACACGCTTCGCAAGGAGTTCGCGCCGCTCGCCGAGCAGTTCTCGATGCGCTGGGAAATGCATGACGCGGCCGTGAAGCCGCGCGTCGTGATCATGGTGTCGAAGATCGGCCACTGCCTGAACGACCTGCTGTTCCGCTATCGCACCGGCCAGCTGCCGATCGAGATCCCGGCGATCGTGTCGAACCACAAGGAGTTCTACCAGCTCGCCGCGAGCTACAACATCCCGTTCCATCACTTTCCGCTGATCGGCGGCTCGTCCGATGCCGCGAAGGCCGCGCAGGAAGCGCGCGTGCTGGAAGTGATCGACGAGCACCAGGCCGATCTGGTCGTGCTCGCGCGCTACATGCAGATCCTGTCGCCGAACCTGTGCAAGCAGCTCGCCGGCCGCGCGATCAACATCCACCATTCGTTCCTGCCGAGCTTCAAGGGCGCGAAGCCGTACTACCAGGCGTTCGACCGCGGCGTGAAGCTGATCGGCGCGACCGCGCACTACGTGACGACCGATCTCGACGAAGGCCCGATCATCGAGCAGGAAGTCGAGCGCGTCGACCACAGCATGACGCCCGACCAGCTGACCGCGATCGGCCGCGACGTCGAATGCGTGACGCTCGCGCGCGCGGTGAAGTGGCACGTCGAGCACCGGATCGTGCTGAACGGGACGAAGACGGTCGTGTTCCGCTGATGTGTTGAGTGCCGATTGCCGGCCGTCGGCTGGCGGGCAATCACAGACAAAAACGCCGCGCCCTTCACGGGGCGCGGCGTTTTTTTATCGCTGTTGGTGGGCGGGCTGCTTCAGATCAGCCGCAGCAGGTACAACTCGCGTTTCAGGTACGCGTAGAAGATCGGCGCGGCGATCACGCCCGGCAGCCCGAACGCGGCCTCCATGATCAGCATCGCGAGCAGCAGCTCCCATGCGCGTGACTCGATCTGGCCGCCGATGATCTTCGCGTTCAGGAAGTATTCGAGCTTGTGGATGACCACGAGGAACGCCAGCGACGCGATCGCGGTGCCCATGCTGACCGACAGCGACACGGCGACGATCAGCGTGTTCGAGATCAGGTTGCCGATCACGGGCAGCAGGCCGACGATGAACGTGACGAGCACGAGCGTTTTCGACAGCGGCAGCCGCTGGTGGAAGATCGGCAGCGCGACGAGCAGGTAGATGCCCGTGAACACCGCGTTGATCGCCGAGATCTTGATCTGGGCGAACACGATCCGGCGGAATGCGTCGGCGAAGCGCGACACGCGCGTGACGAGCGCGGTGGACAGCGGCCGGCGTACCTTGCCGTGCTCGACGCCGATCGCGATCATCGCGCCGATGATCATCCCGAACAGCACGTGGCCGAAGCCGCGCGCGACGCTCTTGCCGCTTTGCTGGAGCTGGTCCATGTGCGAGTGCATCAGCACGGCGGCCTTCGTCTTCATCTGCTCGACGTCGACGGGCAGCAGGTTCGCGATCCAGGCCGGCGTGCGGGCGCGGGTCTGCTCGACGATCTGCATCAGCTGGTCGAGCAGGCTTTGCAGGTTCGGCACCGTGCGCTCGAAGTGTTCGATGATGCCGATCGTCAGGCCCGTCAACGCGCCGACGATCGCGATCGACAGCAGCACGACGGCGACCCAGCGCGCGCGCATGCTCGTGGTGTGGCGTTCGATCACGGGGGCGATCGTATGGATCAGCTGGTAGACCAGCAGGCCGGCCAGCAGCCCGCCGAGCAGCTTGAGTTCGATCACGAGCCACATCGCTAGGATCGCGAACGCATAGCTGCCGATCTCGAGCGCCGACAGCTTCGGCAGGCTGAAGTCGCTCGTCAGCCGCACGCTGCGCAGGTGCGGTTCGCGATTCTGCGCATCGCGCGACGAGTCTGGTTGCTTCTCCATCGTGGATTCCTGTCGTTCGTGTGTCATGCCGCGGAATGCGCGGCAGAGCCGTGTTCGCCCGGCGCCGCACCGGATTGGTGCGTACGGCGAACCTTACGACCGTAAAGTATAGCTGCCATTATGGTCCGCAACGGGGCCGTTTGGCGCATGGTGTAAACGCAGGAGGGAAAACGAGAAGGGGCCGGTTCGGCGGGGCGCAAGGGCGCGCGGCCGGGCGGCCGCGCGGGAGGGGAGGCAGGCGGGACGCGTCAGCCGGCCGCGACCTTGCGGGCCGTGCGCTTGAGCAGCGGCGCGAGGTATTTGCCGGTGAAGCTCGCCTTCGTCTTCGCGACCTGCTCGGGCGTGCCCTGCGCGATGATCTGGCCGCCGCCGGCACCGCCTTCGGGGCCGAGGTCGATCACCCAGTCGGCCGTCTTGATCACGTCGAGGTTGTGCTCGATGATCACGACCGTGTTGCCCTGGTCGCGCAGCCGGTGGATCACTTCCAGCAGCAGGGCGATGTCGTGGAAGTGCAGGCCGGTGGTCGGTTCATCGAGGATGTACAGCGTGCGGCCGGTGTCGCGCTTGGAGAGCTCGAGCGACAGCTTCACGCGCTGCGCCTCGCCGCCCGACAGCGTCGTGGCCGACTGGCCGAGGCGGATGTAGCCGAGGCCGACGTCGAGCAGCGTCTTCAGCTTGCGCGCGATGACCGGCACCGCGCTGAAGAATTCGTACGCGTGCTCGACCGTCATGTCGAGCACTTCGCTGATGTTCTTGCCCTTGTACTGCACTTCGAGCGTTTCGCGGTTGTAGCGCTTGCCGTGGCACACGTCGCACGGCACGTAGACGTCCGGCAGGAAGTGCATTTCCACTTTCAGCACGCCGTCGCCCTGGCACGATTCGCAGCGGCCGCCCTTCACGTTGAACGAGAAACGGCCCGGATCGTAGCCGCGCTCCTTCGAGGTCGGCACGCCCGAGAACAGCTCGCGGATCGGCGTGAACAGGCCCGTATACGTGGCCGGGTTCGAGCGCGGCGTGCGACCGATCGGCGACTGGTCGACGTTGATCACCTTGTCGAAGTGCTCGAGGCCCTCGATCGCCTCGTGCGGCGCCGGCTCGGCCGACGAGCCGTACAGGTGGCGCGCGACCGCGTGATACAGCGTGTCGTTGATCAGCGTCGACTTGCCGGAGCCCGACACGCCGGTGATGCAGGTCAGCAGGCCGACCGGCAGCTCCAGATCGACGTGCTTCAGGTTGTTGCCGTGCGCGTCGACGATGCGCAGCATCCGCTCGGGATCGGGGGCCAGCCGCTCGTCCGGGTACTCGATCGTGCGCTTGCCGACCAGGTACTGGCCGGTGAGCGACTGCGGGTTCGACTGCACCTGCTTCGGCGTGCCCTCGGCCACGATCACGCCGCCGTGCTCGCCGGCGCCCGGACCCATGTCGACGACGTAGTCGGCCGTGCGGATCATGTCCTCGTCGTGCTCGACGACGATCACCGAGTTGCCGAGGTCGCGCAGGTGCTTGAGGGTCGCGATCAGGCGGTCGTTGTCGCGCTGGTGCAGGCCGATCGACGGCTCGTCGAGCACGTACATCACGCCCGTGAGGCCCGAGCCGATCTGCGACGCGAGCCGGATGCGCTGCGCCTCGCCGCCCGACAGGGTTTCCGCGCTGCGCTCGAGCGACAGGTAGTCGAGGCCGACGTTGTTCAGGAAGGTGAGGCGCGCGACGATTTCCTTGATGACCTTGTCGGCGATCTCGCGCTTCGCGCCGTCGAGCGACAGGCCGTCGAAATAGCCGAGCGCGTCGCGCAGCGGCCAGCCGCTGATTTCGAAGATGCCGCGCGCGTAGTCACCCGTGCCGATTCGCACGTGGCGCGCTTCGCGGCGCAGGCGCGTGCCGTCGCATGACGGGCACGGCTGGTTGTTCTGGTACTTCGACAGCTCTTCGCGCACCGCGACCGAATCGGTCTCGCGGTAGCGGCGCTCGAGGTTCGGGATGATCCCTTCGAACACGTGCTCGCGGATCGTCGTGCGGCCGCGCTCGTTGATGTACGAGAACGGGATCGTCTGCTTGCCCGAGCCGAACAGCAGCACCTTCCGGATCTTTTCCGGCAGATCCTCGAACGCGGCGTCGATGTCGAATTCGTAGAACGCCGCGAGACTCTGCAGCATCTGGAAGTAGAACTGGTTGCGGCGGTCCCAGCCTTTCACGGCGCCGGCGGCGAGCGACAGCGACGGGTGCGCGACGACCCGCTTCGGGTCGAAGAACGTGATCTGGCCGAGGCCGTCGCATTCCGGGCACGCGCCCATCGGGTTGTTGAACGAGAACAGGCGCGGCTCGAGCTCCTGCAGCGAGTACGAGCAGATCGGGCACGCGAACTTCGAGCTGAACAGGTACTCGCGGTCGGTGTCCATCTCGAGCGCGATCGCGCGGCCGTCGGCGAGGCGCAGCGCCGTCTCGAACGATTCGGCGAGCCGCTGCTTCATGTCCGGGCGCACCTTGAGACGATCGACGACGACGTCGATCGTGTGCTTGTCGTTCTTCTTCAGCTTCGGCAGCGACTCGACCTCGTAGATCTTCGCGACGCCTTCGTTCGCGGCGCCGCCGCCCGAGCGCACGCGAAAGCGCACGAAACCCTGCGCCTGCATGTCCTCGAACAGCTCGGCATGCTCGCCCTTGCGGTCCGCGACGACGGGCGCGAGGATCATCAGCTTGGTTTCCTCGGGCAGCGCGAGCGCCGCGTCGACCATCTGCGACACGCTTTGCGCTTCCAGCGGGATGTCGTGGTCGGGGCAGTACGGCGTGCCGACACGTGCGAACAAAAGTCGCAGGTAGTCGTGGATTTCCGTGACCGTGCCGACGGTCGAACGCGGGTTGTGGGACGTCGCCTTCTGCTCGATCGAGATCGCCGGCGACAGGCCTTCGATCAGGTCGACGTCGGGTTTCTCCATCAGCTGCAGGAACTGGCGGGCATACGCGGACAGGCTTTCGACGTAGCGGCGCTGGCCTTCGGCATAAAGGGTATCGAACGCGAGCGACGACTTGCCCGATCCGGACAACCCGGTAATCACGACCAGCTTGTGGCGCGGCAGGTCGAGATTGACGTTTTTCAGGTTGTGGGTACGCGCCCCACGGATGCGGATCTGTTCCATGAACCTGGCGAAAATGGAGGGAACCAAACCTGCTACTATAACGGCTTTTCGAGGCCGTCGTTTGGGGTCCCCAGCCTTAGCAGCAGGTGGCAGCAAGATGGCGCCTGCGCCGGGAAAAGTGGCCGCAGCGGCCGCGCCGCGCGGTTCCGGGCGGCCTGCGGGCTGCCTGAATCCTGCCCCGACGTGTTGCCGGCCAAGCCTCCCGGCCCGCTGGTCCTGATCTTCCGCCGCCCGGTGTCGGGCGGACATTCCGATCATTCGAAATTCATTCCCGATGTCCAATCCGTCTGCCACGTCTTCCCGCATGACCGCGCCCGAATTGCGCGCGACCACGTCGCTCGCGGCGATCTTCGCGCTGCGCATGCTCGGCCTGTTCATGATCATGCCGGTGTTCTCGGTCTACGCGAAAACCATCCCGGGCGGCGACAACGTGCTGCTCGTCGGCATCGCGCTCGGGGCTTACGGCGTCACGCAGTCGCTGTTCTATATCTTCTATGGCTGGGCGTCCGACAAGTTCGGCCGCAAGCCGGTGATCGCGACCGGCCTCGTGATCTTCGCGATCGGCAGCTTCGTCGCCGCGTCCGCGCACGACATCACGTGGATCATCGTCGGCCGCGTGATCCAGGGGATGGGCGCGGTGTCGTCCGCGGTGCTCGCGTTCATCGCCGACCTGACCTCCGAGCAGAACCGCACGAAGGCGATGGCGATGGTCGGCGGCTCGATCGGCGTGTCGTTCGCGGTCGCGATCGTCGGTGCGCCGATCGTGTTCCACTGGGTGGGGATGAGCGGGCTGTTCGCGATCGTCGGCGTGCTGTCGATCCTCGCGATCGGCGTCGTGCTGTGGATCGTGCCCGATGCGGCCAAGCCCGTGCACGTGCCCGCGCCGTTCGCCGAGGTGCTGCACAACGTCGAGCTGCTGCGCCTGAACTTCGGCGTGCTGGTGCTGCACGCGACGCAGACGGCGCTGTTCCTCGTCGTGCCGCGCCTGCTCGTCGACGGCGGCCTGCCGGTCGCCTCGCACTGGAAGGTCTACCTGCCGGTGATGGGGCTCGCGTTCGTGATGATGGTCCCGGCGATCATCGTCGCGGAAAAACGGGGCAAGATGAAGCCGGTGCTGCTCGGCGGCATCCTGGCTATCCTGATCGGCCAATTGCTGCTGGGCAGCGCGCCGCATACCATCCTGATTGTGGCGGCGGTTCTTTTCGTCTACTTCCTCGGCTTCAACATCCTGGAAGCGTCGCAGCCGTCGCTCGTGTCGAAGCTCGCGCCCGGTTCGCGCAAGGGCGCGGCCACGGGTGTTTACAACACCACGCAGTCGATCGGGCTCGCGCTCGGCGGCATCGTGGGCGGCTGGCTGCTGAAGCACGGTGGGGCCAATATGGTCTTCTACACGTGCTCGGGGCTCGTTGCCGCGTGGCTTATAATCGCGGCCAGCATGAAAGCGCCGCCGCGCAAGGCCTGAACTTACTTCGGGCAGGCCCCGGCGACTTTCGCCGGCTTGCCCGGCGGGCCGCACCGACAGCATGAGCGGGCGGCCCGGCATCGAATTTACTGGAGAAACACATGGCATCCGTCAACAAGGTCATCCTCGTCGGCAATCTCGGCGCCGATCCTGAAGTCCGTTACCTGCCGAGCGGCGACGCGGTTGCGAACATCCGTCTCGCGACGACCGACCGCTACAAGGACAAGGCTAGCGGCGATTTCAAGGAAATGACCGAGTGGCATCGCGTCGCGTTCTTCGGTCGCCTGGCGGAAATCGTCAGCGAGTACCTGAAGAAGGGTTCGTCGGTCTATATCGAAGGCCGCATCCGCACGCGCAAGTGGCAGGGTCAGGACGGCCAGGACCGTTACTCGACCGAAATCGTCGCTGACCAGATGCAGATGCTCGGCGGCCGCGGTGCGGGCGGCGGCGGCGGTGGTGGCGGTGACGAAGGCGGTTACGGCGGCGGCTACGGTGGCGGCGGTGGCCGTGGCGAGCAGATGGAGCGTGGCGGTGGCGGCGGCGGTCGTGCCGGCGGCGCAGCGCGTGGCGGTGCAGGCGGCGGCGCGCAAAGCCGTCCGAGCGCACCGGCAGGCGGCGGCTTCGACGAGATGGACGACGATATTCCGTTCTGATCGGCAAGTCGGCATCCCGCACACGATGGGCCCGAACGTCCGAGTCAAGCCAGCTGCTTGGCCCGGGCCTTCGGGCCTTGTTTCGTTTACGTCGATGTTCCTTGCTCGCCAGGCAAACCGTGGCTGACGAACTTCCCGACCTCATCGCTCCGCATCTCGACGTGCTGTTTTGCGGGATCAACCCGGGCCTGACCGCGGCCGCCACCGGGCACCACTTCGCGGGGAGAAGCAACCGCTTCTGGCGCGTGATCCATCTCGCGGGCTTCATGCCGGCGGAAATCTCGCCGCAGGACGATCGCGCGATTCTTCGATATGGCTGCGGCCTGACCGCGGTGGTGAAGCGGCCGACCGCGAGCGCCGATCAGCTTTCGCGCGCGGAATTCATCGCCGCGGCTGCGGAGTTCGACCAGAAGCTGGCGCGCTACGCGCCGCGCTTCGTCGCCTTTCTCGGCAAGGCGGCGTACTCCGCGCTTTCCGGGCAGCGAGAAATCGAGTGGGGGCTGCAACCGGCCCGGATGCAGGGGGCGAGCGTCTGGGTGCTGCCCAATCCGAGCGGGCGAAACCTCGCGTTCGGCCTCGACGATCTGGTCGACGCATACCGTCAGCTTCGTCTGCAGGCGAAGGCCGTTTCCGGTCTCCAACTGGAGGGGCAGGATGCGGCGCGGTGAACCCTCGCCCCGGTGGCCGGGCACCGTGCTGCCGCGCGCATTCTTCGACCGAGTCGCCACCGACGTTGCGCCGCAACTGCTGAACAAGATCCTCGCGGCCGCGGACGGCCGTGCCGGGCGGATCGTCGAAGTGGAAGCCTATGCCGGTGCGATCGACCCGGCTGCGCATACCTACCGCGGCAAGACGCTGCGCAATGCGACGATGTTCGGGCCGCCGGGGCACCTGTACGTCTATTTCACCTATGGCATGCACTGGTGCTGCAACTGCGTGTGCGGCCCGGATGGCGCGGGAACGGGCGTGCTGATTCGCGCGCTCGAGCCGCTGCAAGGGCTCGAACAGATGCGTGCGGCACGGCCACCGCGGACGCGCGATCGCGACCTGTGCCGGGGGCCGGCACGGCTGACCCAGGCGATGGGGATCACCGGCGCGCACGACGGTGTCGACCTGATCGGTGCGCACGAAGGGTTCGCGATCGTCGAGGATGGCATCGCGCCGCCCGCCGATCTGGCGGGCGGGCCGCGCATCGGCATTCGTGTCGGCACGGATCTGCCGTGGCGCTGGAGCGTGGCGGGCAACGAGTACGTATCGGGGCCGGTGACGCGCCGCTGATACACCCCGTGCCAGAATGCGCACAATTCGACCTGCGTCACGCGACCGCCATTATTGACCGGCTAAGCTTGTCTTTTCGACGTATTCGATCGAGGAGACACAATGCGGCGGGTGGTATTCAACCAGAAGGGCGGCGTGGGCAAATCGACGATCGTCTGCAACCTGGCGGCGATCAGCGCGAGCGAAGGGCTGCGCACGCTCGTCATCGACCTCGATGCGCAGGCGAACTCCACGCGCTACCTGCTCGGCGACGCCGCAGCCGACGCGCAGCCGGGTGTCGCCGATTTCTTCGAAACCGCGCTGACCTTCAACTTCCGCCCGGTCGACGTCGCGTCGTTCATTCATCCGACCCCGTTCGAAGGGCTCGACGTGATGCCCGCGCATCCGGAGCTCGACACGCTGCACGGCAAGCTCGAGTCGCGCTACAAGATCTACAAGCTGCGCGACGCGCTGAACGAGCTCGACACCTACGACGCCGTGTATATCGACACGCCGCCCGCGCTGAATTTCTATACGCGCTCGGCGCTGATCGCGGTCGAGCGCTGCCTGATCCCGTTCGACTGCGACGATTTCTCGCGCCGAGCGTTGTACACGCTGCTCGAGAACGTGAAGGAAATCCAGCAGGACCACAACGCGGCGCTCGAGGTGGAAGGGATCGTGATCAACCAGTTCCAGCCGCGGGCGAGCCTGCCGCAGCGGCTGGTCGACGAACTCGTCGAGGAAGGGCTGCCGGTGCTCGCGTCGAGGTTGTCGGCGTCGGTGAAGATTCGCGAGTCGCATCAGCAGTCCAAGCCAGTGATCCATCTGGAACCCGGGCACAAGCTCGCGCAGGAGTTCCTCGCGCTGCATCGCGAACTGGCCGGCTGATTCCGCACCTGCCTGACGAATCCGCGGCCGCATCATGCGGCCGTTTTTTTATTGCGACCGTAATTCATCCGATCATTGATTTCGTCATTAATAATCCCGAAAACGATTTCATAATAAATCCAGAAAAACGATTACATAAGTGATCGCTACATTTTCAATGCGCCCCGGTTTTCTAATAAACGGAATAATGAATTGGTAAATGTTGCGCAACGTCATGATCCGTTATCCTGTAAAAAGGTAAAAATGCATTGCGGGACGGAGTGCATGCGCCGCCTCGTCTGCGATGTCGGCGCATCCCGGGTTCCAGCGATCGTCTGGATGGGAATAAGGGTTTACACCTAGCATTAATGCCATTTAATTGACAATTAATCGATCTAGAATGGGTTCCTTCAACTTCCCGCACTCAAATAAGTGCCGGGTTGTCAATAAGGAAGCCTGCTGTCGATCCGGCTTCCAATTTTCTTTACGTCGTCTCTCGCATTGCTAACAGGAGCGTGCCCGATGTCCGTATTTGCCCCCGAAAAAATCAACGCCGAATATCAATCCGGTATTGCAGCGTGGTTCGCGATTGCCCGTCCGGCGATCCAAGGTTTCGAGGCTGTCGTCGAACTCAACCTGCAAGCGGCCCGGACGGCGCTCGAGGAATACGAGGACAAGCTGAAGAACGCATTCAACAGCAGCAACCCGGCCGTGGGCTTCGCGCAGCAAGTCGCTGCACCGCAGGAAGCGGCCGGCAAGGCCGTGTCGTACGGTCGCCATCTGTTCGACATCGCGGTGTCGACGCAGTCCGAATGGGCGAAGGTCGCGCAAGCGCAATACGAACAGAACGACAAGCGCCTGAAGGACGTGCTCGGCGAACTGTCGAAGCATGCGCCGGCCGGCTCGGCACCGGTGGTGGCCGCGCTGAACTCGGCGCTGTCGGCGGCGACCGCCGCAGCCGATTCGGTTCGCGCCGCGACCGGCCAGGCAATCGAAGCCGCGCAGAGCGGCTTCGATGCGGTCAGCGAAACGGCCACGCGTGGCGCGAAGCAAACGGCTGCCGCCGCACGCAAGGACGCCGCGGCCGCACGCGAATCGGCTGCGTAATCGCGTAGCCACGCAAGCACGTGTCGCGCACGGGCGCGACACGCGCAAGCACGTGTCGCGCACGGGCGCGACACGAATTGATCGGCGCCGGATGGCGCCGGACGCCGCGTGTGCCGCGTGGCGTCCGGCGAACGTCCGGTATGCCGCAAGGCGCCGGTGAACCGGCGAGCCGTACCGGTGTGCCGCCCGTTCGAACGGGTGCCGCGCGCTCTACGGCGGCGTGCGATCGCTATCGCGCCGAATGGCCCGGGATGCGCGATCGCCAGCCGAGGCCGGCACGCGCCGGCGTCAAAACGACGAACTGATTTCGATGCAGGAACTGGACATGACGGATGTAGTGATCGTATCGGCCGCGCGGACCGCGGTCGGCAAATTCGGCGGCTCGCTTGCGAAGATTGCGGCGCCCGAGCTGGGCGCGACGGTGATCCGCGCGGTGCTGGAGCGTGCGGGCGTGAAGCCCGAGCAGGTCAGCGAAGTGATCATGGGCCAGGTGCTGACGGCCGGTTCCGGGCAGAACCCGGCGCGGCAGTCGCTGATCAAGGCCGGGCTGCCGACGGCAGTGCCGGGGATGACGATCAACAAGGTGTGCGGCTCGGGCCTGAAGGCCGTGATGCTGGCGGCGAACGCGATCGTCGCGGGCGACGCGGACATCGTGATCGCGGGCGGCCAGGAGAACATGAGTGCGTCGCCGCACGTGCTGCCGGGCTCGCGCGACGGGTTCCGGATGGGCGATGCGAAGCTGGTCGACACGATGATCGTCGACGGCCTGTGGGACGTGTACAACCAGTATCACATGGGCATCACGGCGGAGAACGTCGCGAAGGAATATGGGATCACGCGCGAGGAGCAGGACGCGTTCGCGGCGCTGTCGCAGAACAAGGCGGAAGCCGCGCAGAAGGCCGGCCGCTTCGACGATGAAATCGTGCCGGTGGCGATTCCGCAACGCAAGGGCGAGCCGCTGCAGTTCGCCACCGACGAATTCGTGCGTCACGGCGTGACGGCGGAATCGCTGGCCGGGCTGAAGCCGGCGTTCTCGAAGGACGGCTCGGTGACGGCGGCGAACGCGTCGGGGCTGAACGACGGCGCGGCGGCGGTGCTGGTGATGTCGGCGCAGAAGGCGGCGGCACTGGGCCTGACGCCGCTGGCGCGAATCAAGGCGTATGCGAACGCGGGCGTGGATCCGAGCGTGATGGGGATGGGCCCGGTGCCGGCATCGCGCCGGTGCCTGGAGCGCGCGGGCTGGACGCCGGGCGACCTGGACCTGATGGAGATCAACGAGGCATTCGCGGCGCAGGCGCTGGCGGTGCACAAGCAGATGGGTTGGGACACGTCGAAGGTGAACGTGAACGGCGGGGCGATCGCGATCGGGCATCCGATCGGCGCGTCGGGTTGCCGGATCCTGGTGACGCTGCTGCACGAGATGGCCAAGCGCGATGCGAAGCGCGGGCTGGCGTCGCTGTGCATCGGCGGCGGGATGGGTGTCGCGCTCGCGGTCGAGCGCGCCTGAGCAGGGTCTGACGACTCGTCCCGCGTGCGGCAGCGGCCAGCACCGCACGCGGGCGCAGCGGTTTTCGCGCACGACAAGCAGTCAACAACAAGCGCGAGGTGCCGGTGCGTGCCGCACCCGCGACGCGGGCGGCTGCGCATCGAAGCGGTGGGGCGGCAGCGTGAGCGACGCCGCCGCTCCGCCTTGATCGATTACTTTTTTGTCGGTAATTAATAGGATGACTAAGCGAATTGCAGTAGTGACTGGTGGAATGGGCGGCCTCGGCGAAGCGGTCAGCATCAGGTTGAACGACGCGGGCCACCGGGTAGTCGTCACGTATTCGCCGAACAACACCGGCGCGGACCGCTGGCTGACCGAGATGCACGCGGCCGGCCGCGAGTTCCACGCGTATCCGGTGGACGTGGCCGATCACGATTCGTGCCAGCAATGCATCGAGAAGATCGCGCGGGACGTCGGCCCGGTCGACATTCTCGTGAACAACGCGGGCATCACACGCGACATGACGCTGCGCAAGCTCGACAAGGTCAACTGGGATGCGGTGATCCGCACCAACCTCGATTCCGTGTTCAACATGACGAAGCCGGTCTGCGAAAGCATGGTCGAGCGCGGCTGGGGCCGCATCGTCAACATCTCGTCGGTGAACGGCTCGAAGGGGTCGGTCGGCCAGACCAACTATGCGGCCGCGAAGGCCGGCATGCACGGCTTCACGAAATCGCTCGCGCTCGAGATCGCGCGCAAGGGCGTGACGGTGAACACGGTGTCGCCGGGCTACCTCGCGACGAAGATGGTCACGGCGATCCCGCAGGACATCCTCGACTCGAAGATCCTCCCGCAGATTCCGGCGGGCCGGCTCGGCAAGCCCGAGGAAGTCGCGGCGCTGGTGGCTTACCTGTGCTCGGAGGAGGCCGGCTTCGTGACGGGCTCCAACATCGCGATCAACGGCGGCCAGCACATGCATTGACGCGGGGCGGCCCGGCGGCGTGCGCGCACCTGCCGGGCCGCGTTCCGCACTATCCAGTGCCGAGGCGGCGGCAGGCGCGCCGCTTCGGCTTCGCATTCCGGAGAAGGCATGGGCGATACCTGCATGGGACTCGCGATCGGCGGCACGGCACTGGCCGTCGCGCTGACGATGGCAATCTCGCTCTACTGGCTCGAGCGGCGCCGTGCGCGGCTGCTGCGCAACTTCGATCATCGCGATTGCTCGCTCGTCGCGTACGGCAGGTGCTTCGCACGCGGGCGGGCCCGGCCGGCACGCCGCCTGCGCGGCGCGCGTTGACGGCGGCGGCATTGCGGCAGTGACGCGTCAGGATTGACGAGCGGTCACGCATCGCGCGCCTGCCTGCGGCGATGCGCGCGATGCCCTTGATCAATCGTTCTTTTCGCTCTTTCCACCCGACTCGCCCGAGTCGTTCTTGTGGAAGATCCGCTTCGTCGTGCGCTTGGTGGCATCCCAGCCTTCGCGCGACGCGTGTGCGACCCCGTGCCCGACGGCCTTCGCGGCGCTCGCGGTCGCGTGGCCGAAGCTGCGGGCCGCCTCGCCGGTCTTGTGCGCGGCTTCCTTCGAATCGCGCTTGATGTCCTGCTTCACTTCCGACATGTCCGCGTGCGCGATCGGGCTGATCAGCGCCAGAACGAGCGCGGTGCCAATGAACTGACGAACTTTCACGACCTGGTTTCCTTCTCTTGAGTAAGCGGCTTCATCGAGGATTCGCATCGCCGGCTGCCAACGCGTCGAGCATCACCGCGGCGCGGCCGGACAGCAGTACGCGATCGCCGCAGCGCAGTGCGAAGCCGTACAGCACCGAGCGGGCGTCGCCGCTCACGCGTTCCGCCTCGACGACGAGCAGCTGCGCGAACGTGTCGAGCCGGTCGACGAATGCGTCGACGTTGCGCACGCTCGCCAGATAGCCGACGCGCGGGCGCGCTTCGTGCGCACCGAGCAGCGCGCCGTGCACGGCCATCGCCTGCGCCGCGTATTCGATCCCGCAGACGGAGGCAAGCCGTCCGTGCGAGCGCAGCGGGTTGTGCGGATCACGGTGGCTCGTCGCGGTGCAGCGGATGCGGGCGGCATCCCAAGCATCGACCGTATCGAGCACGCACATCGCGCCGCCGTGCGGAATGTGCGCGGCGATCCATGCATGGTCGAGCGGCGGCGCGAGCGGGCTCGTCGCGGTCATCACGCGCGCTCCGCGAACGTGTCCGGCATCGCGACGTCGACCTGCATGCGCGTATCGGCCAGGTAGTCGAGCACGACGCGCGTCGAACGCTGCGCGGCGATGGCGTCGAGCAGCGGCAGCACGCGCGCGGCTGGATTGCCGGCGCGCAGTGCGTCGAGTTCGGCACGCGCGAGCGGCGTGGCGGGCGCGTCGGCGAGCTGCACGTCGATGCGGGCGAGCGCTCGCTCGCTTGCTTCGGGCGCGAGCACGAGTGCCACGCCGAACGCGTCGCCGATCGGGCGCACTGCGTGCAGCGGTTCCGGATAGTCGGTGTCGTACGCGATCAGCAGGGTCGGCACGCGATCGACCACGACCTGGCACAGGCTTTCCAGCAGGCCCGCGGCAAAGCTGCCGTCGTGCGCGCACAGCACGTTCGACGTCGCCATCGCGCGGGTCGCGATGCTCCAGTAGCCGGCCGGTGCGTTGTGCACGGAGTTGTGGAAGCGCGTCGGCGACAGCTGGCGATCGTCGCCCGCCAGCGTCTCGCAGATCGCGTGGCAATTCTGGCCGTCGCCGCCCGACGCGCTGAACACGGTCGCGAGCGTCGCGGCGTCGCGTCCGCTCGCGGCCGCCGCTTCGTGGCCGACCGCGAGCGCCACGCGCACGACGGGGCCGGTGCGGCGGCGCTCGGCCGACGGCAGGCCGGCCGGCGGCGGCAGCTCGGTGCGGGCGGGCGCATACGGCACGCGGCCGGCGAGCACGTCGGCCGCGTGCGGCCAGTCGTTCAGTCCGGGCCCGATGAGGCCGATGCTTTCGATGAAGGCGGTGAGTGTCATGGCGGGCCTCAACGGCGGGCGTGGTCGGCGCGGCCGAGGATCAGGCTGCAATTCGTGCCGCCGAAGCCGAACGAATTGGACAGGACGGCGCGCACGCGGGTATCGCGGCTCGCGAGCACGTAATCGGCGGCGAGTGCCGGGTCGGGCTGTGTCGTGTTGACGCCGGCCGGCACGAACTGCTCGCGCAACGCGAGCGCGGCGACGACGGCCTCGAGCGCACCCGCCGCGCCGAGCGTATGGCCGGTCGCTCCCTTCGTCGAGCTGCACGGCGTGCTGGCGAACAGCGCGCCGATCGCTCGGCTTTCGGCCGCGTCGTTGCTCGGCGTCGCGGTGCCGTGCAGGTTCACGTAGTCGATGTCGGTTGCACCCAGGCCGGCGGATGCTAGCGCCTGCTCGATCGCGACGCGCGCGCCGAGCCCGTCCGGATGCGGCGACGACATGTGATGCGCGTCGCTCGATTCGCCGATGCCGAGCAGCAGGATCGCATCGGCGTCGCGTGCGGCGGGCGGCTCCGGCACGCGTTCGACGAGTGCGAACGCGGCGGCTTCGCCAATCGAGATGCCGTCGCGCGCGACGTCGAACGGCCGGCACGGCTGGCGGGACAGCAGCTCGAGCGAATTGAAGCCGTACAGCGTCGTCAGGCACAGCGAATCGACGCCGCCGACGACGGCCGCGTCGATCAAGCCCGCCTCGATCATGCGGCGCGCGGAGCCGAACACTTTCGCGCCGGACGAGCACGCGGACGAGATCGCCATCGCCGGCCCGCGCAGCGCGAAAAACGCGCGCACGAACGCGGCCGGCGAATACGGGTTGTGCGTGTGCGCGTAGCGGAAGTCGGCGGGCAGCGCGCCGCTCGCGGGATCGCGGCGTTGGTACGCGTGCTCGGTTTCGAGGATGCCGGCCGTGCTCGTGCCAATGAATACGCCGACGCGCGCCGCGCCGTAGCGCGTGACGGCTGCCGCGACGCGTGCGTCGAAGCCGTCCTGCGTGAGGCCGAGTTGCGCGAGGCGGTTGTTGCGGCACGCGAAGTCGGCGAGATCGGCCCGCACGGGCTGCGCATCGACGCCGTCCACCGCGCCGATCCACGTGTCGAGATCCGCACCTTCGAAGTCGCAGGGTGTGAGCCCGCCGCGCGCGTCGCGCAGCGCATCGAGGGTCGCATCGAGGCCGCGGCCGAGGCAGCTGGTGGCGGTGAAGTGCGAGAGCAGGAGAGGTTTCACGAGGGTCGCATCCGGTGGCCGGAACGGGCGCCGCAGCAGGGCTGGCACGCGCGCCGTTCGAGGTCAGATTTTATCAAACGGGGGTGCCGAATTGGCCGGGTCGCCCGGCCCGCCGGGCGGCTGCGGCGCGAGCGCCGCGCGCAGCGTGGTCCAGTGCAATTGCGCATCGGCAGCCGCGCGCAGCACCGCTTGCAGCACGTCGAGCACGACCGGTTCGCCGCGCGCATCGCGCGCCGCGTGGCCGTCGTGCACGAGCAGGATGTCGCGCGCGGCGAGGCCGTGCAGCAGGCGGCGCGTGACGGTCGCCGCATCGCGTGCGCGTGTGTCGAAGCCGCGCCGCGTCCAGCTCGCCAGCTGCAGGCCGAGCTCGCACAGCACCGGCTCGAGAAACGGGTTGCGCAGGCCGGCCGGCGCACGGAAGAACAGCGGGCGTGTGCCGGCGAGCTCGGTCAGCGTCTGCTGCGCGGCCGCGATCTCGCGCCGCAGCGCGGCGGGCCCCGACAGCGAGAACGTGTGGCGGTGCCGCTGGCTGTGGTTCTCGATCGCGTGACCGCGTGCGACGATCGCCTCGATCCAGCGCGGATGACGGCGCGCGAGATCGCCGATGCAGAAGAACGTCGCGCGCGCGTCGTAACGGTCGAGCAGGTCGAGCACGCGCGGCGTGACGTTCGGGTCCGGGCCGTCGTCGATCGTCAGCGCGATGCGGCGGCCGGCGTTGGCCGGCAGGCGCGTCCAGTTCGGGCCGAGCAGCGTGCTGCGCGGCCACAGGCCGGCGGCGGTCAGCGCGAGATGCGACGCGACCACGCCGCCGACCGCCCACGGCCACGCGGCTGGCTGCGCGACGACGGCCGCCGCCGCGCCCGCATGCAGCGCGGCCGTGCCCGCGATCAGCGGCGTCGGCTTCCAGCGGCGCGTATCGCCGGGCTGTCGCGACGGAGCGGACGACGGCGCGTTCATGCGCGGCCTCCTCGATGACGGTTGATGGCCATACCGTCAGCCGCGCGCGGCGCGAGAATCGCCGCGAACGCGAGCGCGAGCATCGCGCCCGGGCCGACGGTCAGCCCGAAGGTTTCGAGCAGCGGCACGCGCGACAGCGCCAGCAGCCCGAAGCCGGCGACCGTCGCGAGGTTCGCGATCAGCAGCGACACGAGCGTGTACGGCGTGACGGGCTGCGCGTCGTCGCGCTTGCAGAAGAACAGCGCGTAGTTGGAGCCGACCGCGACGATCAGCAGCATCCCGACGAGATGCAGGATCGTCAGCTGCACGCCGGCGAGCGCGAAGCCGGCCGTCACGACCAGCACGGCCGCGACGAGCGGCGCGAGCGCGCGCACGGCGCGGCGCGGCGAGCGCAGCGCGATCAGCAGCAGCACGGCGATCGCGGCAAAACCCGCGAGCGACAGCCGGAGGTCCTCGTGCACGTAGCTCACGTACAGGCGATCGGCTTCGGCCTTCATGTCGACGAACAGCGCATCGGGAACGCCCGCGCGCGCGACGGCTTCGCGAATCGGCGTGGCATCGAGACTCGATGCCGGTTGCGCGGCGCGGGAGGCATCCGGCGCGCGCAGCGGCAGCATCGCGCTCCAGCGGCCGTCGCGTTCGGTCAGCAGCGCATCGACGGCGAGCGCCATCGACGTGGCGCGCAAGTCCGCGCGCGTCAGCAGCGGTGCGTGGCGCGCGGCCCCGACGTCGGTGATGAACGGTGCGAACAGGTCGGGCTTGACCGCGATCGGCTGGTTCGCGACGGCGTCGCGCATCCGCGCGGCGAGCACGTCGGTATCCGGCAGGCTCGCCTGGCGTGCGCGCTGCGTGGCGTCGCTCGGCAGGTAGCGCGCGGGGTTTTCGAAGCCGGCGAGCGCGCCCCGGTCGACGAGCGGCTGCAATTGCGCGGCTACCTTTTCGGCGCCTTCGAGCGCGGCCTGTTCGGTCGATGCGGAAATCACGACGAGATAGCGCACATCGGGCGCGCCGACATCGGCGCGCAGCCGCGCGTCGAGCGCCTGCGCTTGCGCCGGCACGGGGCTGAGCGCGGCGAGCTCGCGGCTCCACAAACCGTCGCGATGCAGCACGAGCGTCGCGGCCGCGGCGATCACCAGTGCAGCGAGCGGCCAGCGCAACCGCGGCGCGGCGTCGGCCGCACGCGCGAGCACGGCGCCGACGCGCGACACGTCGCGGATCGCGACCTGCTCGCCGCGCAGGTGCGGCAGCACGAAGCGCGTGACGAGCGCGGCGGCCGTCAGCCCGACGATCGAATACAGCCCGAGTTGCACGAGGCCCGGGAATCCGGAGAACAGCATCGACGCGAACCCGCACACGGACGTCAGCACGCCGAGCCGGATCGTCGGCCAGTACGCGGCGACCCATGCGCGCGTCGCGTCGGCCGGGCGCGCCGTGCCGCGCGTGCCGGCCTGCGCCGATTGCACGAACAGGTAGATCGAATAGTCGACGGCTTCGCCGATCAGCGTCGTGCCGAAGCCGAGCGTCAGCCCGTGGACCGTGCCGAACGCGAGGCTGACCGCCGCGATGCCAGCCGCGACACCCGTCAGCACCGGCAGCAAGCCGAGCGCGAGCGTGCGCGGCGAACGGTACAGCGTCAGCAGCAGCGCGACGATCAGCACGACGCTCGCCGTCGACAGCCGCTCGACGTCGTGCCGGATCGTGTCACGCGTGTCGACCGAGAACACGCCGGGGCCCGTCATCGCGAGCGTGGTCGCGGCGGCGTTCGGCACGGCCTGCCTGGCGGCAGCGAATGCATCGCGCACGGTGTGGATCGCGCGGGCCTGCGCGTCGGTGTCGGACCCGGCGGCGGCCGTCTGCACGACGAGCACCGCGCGCGTGCCGTCGCGCGATGCCCACACGCCGTCGCGGCTCGCCGGTTCCGCCGCGCTGTCGAACTGGTCGACGAGCGTGGCGACTTCGCCGGTCGGGTCGCGCGGCAGCATCGCCTTGGCCACGAGGCCGGCCGACGAACTCAGCAGGTCGAGGCTGTCGCCGAGCGCCTGATGCAGGCCGGCGGCGCTGAAGCGCTGCGGCGTGACGGCGGGGCTCAGCAGGTAGCGGTGATCGAAGATGAACTGGCGATCGCGCGCGTCGTTCGCGGCTTCGCCGTTGTGAACGGCCGCGAATTGCGGATCGGTGCGTAGCGCGCCGGCGACGCGTCGCGACAGCGCGGCGCGCGTCGTGGCATCGCCGCCGTCGATCGCGACCAGGATCAGCCGCGACACGACGCCGTCGCGCAACTGGTCGACGAGCACGCGCTGCCCGGCGCTCGGCGCGCTCGGCAGGAACGCGGACAGGTCGGCCGTGAAGTGCGCGCGCCCGATCGCGACGCCGCATGCGATGAGCGCGAGCAGCCACACGAGCACGGCACGCTGCCGCAGCGCGTGCCGGCGGCGCGCGACCGGTGACGCGGGGGGCCGGGTGCGTTCGTCCATCAGTTCGGGTTCGCCGGAACGGGTTGCAGCCGCATCACCGAGCGGTCGCCATCCGCCTGCCGGATCGCGACGCTGCGCAACACGTCGCGCGTGCCGTCGAGCGTGATCGTGCTGACGACCTTCAGCATCCGCGAGTCGAGCGGCGTGAGCGTCAGCGTCCAGTCGTCGCCGCGCCCGGCGAGCGCGACCTTATACACCTGTTCGAGCGCGAAGCGGTTGCCGGCGAGCGTCGCGCGGATGCTGTCGATGAACGCGCCGAGTTCCGGATAGCGTGCGAGCGCGAGCGTGAACTTGCGGTTGTTGCGCTCGACGGTGAGCATGTCGCCGTCGACGACGAGGTGTTCGGGCTTCGGGCTCAGCGTGTGCTTCTCGAGATGGTCGGGCGCGACGAACACGAGTTCGCCCGACGACTCGACCGGCTGCGTCGCGATCGACAGGGTCTTCGTCTCGGTGAATGTCGCGCGCCCCGACTTGTGTTGCGCAAGCGTCGACATCAACCGGTCGAGATTCCACGCCGGCGCCGTGTCGGCCGGTTGCGCGGGCGTTGCAGCCAGCGCGGCCATGGCGGCGGTTGCCGCGACGGCGACGGCCAGCGTGCGGACGGCGCGACGCAGCGTGGACGGGAGCGTGGGCAGGCAGCGGCGAACGGCGGTCATGCGTCGGAATCCCTCGTGGCGGCCAGGCCGGCACCGGCGCATGCAGCGTCGCTGCGAGCGGTCACGGTTGCGGTCGCGGCATCGCCGCCTTGCCAGAAGTCGAAATAGTTGAACCAGTTGTACGGCGCCGCGCGGCAGTACTGGTCGAGCAGCGCGACGTAGCGCGCGAGTGCCGCGTCGACGGCCGCCGCGCGTGCGTCGCGCCGCACGTCGGAGAAATCGGCGAGCGTCTCGAAGTGCACATCGTAGCGGTTGCCGTCGCGATAGAGGCCCGTCATGAAGATCACCGGACGCTTCAACATCGCGGCCATGTAGAGCGGCCCGAGCGGGAACGCGGCCGGCGTGCCGAGCAGCGGCAGCCGCCGCAGCGACGCGGCCGCGTCGTCGAGCAGCGTGCGGTCGGCGAGCATGCCGACCATGCAGTTCGCGTCGAGGCGCTCGCGCACCTTCAGCATCGAGTCGACCTGCCCGAGCGGAATCACTTCCGGCTGCGCGGCGGGATTCACCGCGGCGAGCGTCGCGTTGATCTTGCGCGCGTTCTTCTCGTACATCGTCACGACCACGCGCAGGTCCGGGTGCGTGCGGCCGATCGCGCGCACGACCTCGAAGCTGCCGAGATGCGCGCCCATCAGGAACGCGCCGCGTCCGCCCGCGAGCGCGTCGTCGACGAGCGTTTCACCGTGCAGCCGGATGTCGAACAGGTCGAAGCGTCCGTTCATCAGGTAGATGCGGTCGTGGATCGTTGCCGCGAACGTGAACACGTGCCGGTACACGTCGCGCCAGCGCGCGGGGCGGCCGAGCACGCGGCGCAGGTAGTCGCGCGACGCCGCGCACGCGACCGGCGAGAACAGCACGAAATACGTCGCGATCAGATGCAGCACGACGCGCGCGCGCTGCCGGCCGAAGCGCAGCGAGATCCACGTCATCGCGCGCAGCAAGCCTGCGTTGCTGCGCTCCTGGCGTTCGGCCCACGCGGTGCGCTTCATGGCTGCGCGCCATCCTGCGCGGCCGGCGGCGCGGACAGCACGCCGCTCGCGACCTCGCGCGCCCCGGCGCGCAGCGTGAAGCGGATCGCACCGCTCGCCGCGGCGTCGTACGCGAGATCGAGCGGTTCGCCGGGCGCGACCGGGCTCAGGAATTTCGCGGACCCGAGCCGCCACGTGTGCAGCGGACGGTCGAGCGCCGCACCGATCGCATGGATCGCGTGATCGAGCAGCACGACGCCCGGCACGACCGGATGGCCGGGGAAGTGGCCGGGCAGTGCCGGGTGATCGGCGGGGATCGTGAACCCGAGCGCCGGCGCGGGCGTGCCGGCCGGGTCGCGGATGGGCGTCGGCGCGGCTGCGGTGCGCGCATGTTGCGCAACGAGCGCGGCGAGCACGTCGCGCGGCAGCTTGCCGGTTTCGTTGCGCGGCAGCGCGTCGACGAACACGAGCGGGCGCGGCATGAACGCGGGATCGATCCGCTCGCGCAGCGCGCGCTGCAGATCGGCGGCCGCGAGCGTCGGCGCGACGACCAGCGCGACGAGGCGCGTGACCGGTTCGAGGCCCGCGCCGGCGTGGGCGGGTGCGGGTGCGGCTTCGTCGGGCATGAAGAATACGCCGTCGATCACCTGCGCAATCGCATTGAGCTGATGGTTCAGGTACGCGAGCGACGTGCGCTTGCCGGCGATGTTGACGAGGTCGGCCTTGCGGCCGTGCAGCAGGAACCGGCCGTCGCCGAGCAGTTCGAGCGCATCGCCCATCGGCACGGGCGCCTCGACGTGCCCGCCCGACACCCAGATCGTCGGCTCGCCGTCGTCGCTCGCCGGTTCGTCGCGCGCGTCGAGCCGGATGCCCGGGAACAACGCCCAGGTCGCGCCTCGCGACGTGCGGCGGGTCGCGATCTGGCCGGTTTCGGTGCTGCCGTAGATCTCGACGAGCGGCGCGTCGAGCGCGGCCTCGGCTTCACACGCGAGCTTTTCCGACAACGGCGCGGTGGCCGACAGCACGAGCGCGGCAGGCGGCAGCGCTTGGCCGGCCGCCAGCAGCGCACGCAGATGGATCGGCGACGTGACGAGCACGCGCGGCTGCGGGATCGCAGCGAGTTCGTCGCGAATGTCGACCGGGTAGAACGGCTGGCGATTGCTGAACGCGAGGCCGCCGATCAGCGCGAGCAGCACCGTCGACTCGAAGCCGTACATGTGCTGCGCGGGCACCGTGCCGATCAGCGTGGCCGCGCGGCCGTCGAGCAGCCCGAGGCGGTCGGCCGCCGCGCGCACGCAGCCGACCAGGAAGCCCCAGGTCTTGCGGTGCGGCACCGGCGCGCCGGTCGAGCCGGACGTGAACACGTAGGCCATGATCCGCGCCGCATCGATCTGCGGCACGACGAACGGCGCATCGCTCGCGCGCTCGCCGGGGGCGGCATCGGGGTACGCGAAGCGCGGCAGGTCGATCGCGCAGTCGGGTGCGTCGTGCAGGCAGAACGCGTCGGGCGCGAACGATGCGAGCTGGCGCACCATTTCCGGCGTGTGCGTCGACGGCAGCAGGCTGATCTTGCCGGCAACGAGTGCCGCGCACAGGCTGACCGCGAAGCGGTAACGGTCGCGGCACACGTTGAACACGTGGCCGCCGGCGGGCAGCGCGGCGGCCACGCGGGCGACGTCGGCGACGAATGCGCGCACGGTGACGGGCGCGCCGTCGCGCCAGGCGATCGTCTGGTCCGGCGACGAATGGAAAACCAGCGGGTGAGTCGGCATAAATCGGTCGAAACGGGAGCGAAGGCTGGCGCGGCGCGCCGGCCGTGAATTCATCGTGACGGCTGCGATGCGTGCGTCGTCGCGCGATACGCGCGCACCGCATCGACCATGCGCGGCCGCGGTTCGTGCGGCAGTGCGAAGCGCCGGCACGCATGCTCGGCGGCGAACATCACGGCGACGAGCGGCAGCGACAGGTAGTTCGCGAACGTCGACCACGTGACGATCGGCGCGGTCGCGAACAGCAGCGTCGACACGGCGGCGATCGCGACGAAGAACAGCGTCCACGCGAGCGTGATCTGCCGGGTGTAGCGCGCGACGGCCGGCGTGATCGCGCCGTGGATCATCGTCGCAAAGCGCGTGCAAAGCGGCACCTGGCCGGCGGCGAGCGTGCGGCCGAACAGCAGCGCCATCGCGAGGTTGAAACTCGCGTGTTCCAGATACAGGCCCCATTCGAAATGCCGGGCGAGCGGCACGCGCGCGGCCCACAGCACGGTGGCGGCAAGCAGCCACGCCGGCACGAGCCATGCGCGATGCGGCGAGCGCAGCGCCGCGCCGAGCGCGAGCAGCAGCGGCGGCACCAGCGCCATCGCGAGGCCGAAGCCGTGCGCGCCGGGTGTCGCGGCCGCGTAGTGCGCGCCGGCCTGGTACGCCGCGACGGCGCCGACCGCGGCGATGCCGCGAGCGACAGGCGCGACGGGCAGCAGCCGGCTCATCGGCGGCCTCCGCGCACACGGCGCGCGAACGCATGCCCGGCGGCCGGGCGGCAGCGGGCGGACGGGCGAACCGGAACGGAGCGGAAGGACGGGCGCGGCATGACTGGCGACATCGGGCGGATCGTGGCCGGACGCGGTGGTCGGGCCGTCAAACATCATATGAATGGCGGCCGGGACGCGGGTCCGGGCCGGTGGTCGGGCACGCTCATTTTAGGGCCGCGGCACCGCGTGTTCGGGGCGGGCGCGAACGGGTTTTGTAACCGATTGTATGGCGCGGGACGAACGGTTTCGCGGGGTCGGTCCATTTCCATCCAAAGCGGCTCAAGCGTCTCATGCATTCGGGTCCCGAAACGGGCCGCGGAGCCGGCTCGCCAGTCTGTAACCATTGGCGGTATACGGCCCGATACCCGTTCGTCTAGAATCCGCGTAACTTTTACAAACAATCCCCAATAAAGCAGGCGGGGAAGCCGGCAGACGCCGGAGGGACGGAGATTCGCACGCGCCGGGCGTGCATGGCGACAGCCGTTTCCGGGCACCTTCCGCTGCCACGGGCCGCCTGCCCGCACGCATGATGAACGCACTGGAACAAGAGCTCGCCACGCTGATCATCGGCGAACTGAATCTCGAAGACGTCACGCTCGAAACCGTGACGGCCGAGACCCCGCTGTATGGCGAGGGTTTCGGGCTCGACTCCATCGACATCCTGGAAATCGCGCTGCTGATCTCGAAGAAATACGGCTTCGAGCTGCGTTCGGACAATCCGGACAATCAAAAGATCTTTGCGACGCTCGGTGCACTGGCGGCGTACGTCGCCGCGCACCGCACGAAGTGACGGTGTCGCGCCACGGGCGCGACGTGCAGGTGATGACGGCAGGCGGCCGCGATCGGCAGACGATACGCGGCCGCGTCGATCGAGGGGGAACGCGATGAACGGAGCAATTCGATGCGGGCTCTCGTGACGGGCGGCAGCGGCGCACTCGGGCAGGCGATCTGCACGGCGCTCGCGCAGGCTGGCCACGAAGTGTGGGTGCATGCGAACCGCCATCTCGCGCAGGCGGAGGCGGTCGCGCAGCAGATCGTCGCGGCCGGCGGCACCGCGCACGCGATCGCGTTCGACGTGACCGACGCCGATGCGACGCTCGCCGCGCTGCAGCCGTTCATCGACGATGCGCCGGTGCAGATCCTCGTCAACAACGCGGGCATTCACGACGATGCGCCAATGGCCGGCATGTCGCGCCGGCAATGGCACAGCGTGCTCGACGTGACGCTCAACGGCTTCTTCAACGTCACGCAGCCGCTGCTGTTGCCGATGATCCGCACGCGGCGCGGCCGGATCGTCAACCTCGCGTCGGTGGCCGGCGTGACCGGCAATCGCGGCCAGGTCAACTACGCGGCCGCGAAGGCGGGGCTGATCGGCGCGACGAAGTCGCTGTCGCTGGAGCTCGCGTCGCGCGGCATCACCGTGAACGCGGTCGCGCCCGGCATCATCGAATCGCCGATGGCCGAGCAGGCGTTTCCCGCGGAACGCATCAAGCAGCTCGTGCCCGCGCAGCGTGCGGGCCGGCCCGACGAAGTCGCGGCGATGGTCGCGTACCTGGTGTCCGACGCCGCGGCCTATGTGACGGGGCAGGTGCTGTCCGTCAACGGCGGGCTCGCCTGACGAAGCGCGCAGCGTCGGCGTGACGTAACGCAACGCGGCGCAGGCCGCGAGGTTGCGCGGCCTGCGCCGCATAGTGAGGAAATCGAAGTGTCCGTGCATCCAGTCGACGCCGAATGGCGCCCGTGTTCCCTGTCGTCCTCCACCGCGCCCGCCGTGCGCGGGCAGACGGCGGCCGGGCCGGTCGCATCGCGATCAGGCGAAGCGCTCGCGCATGGCGGCGGCCGCGCATTGCGGCTCGTCCGGATGAGCCATGCGCGGCTCGCCGCGTTGCTGCACGATGCGCGTGGTCGTGGCGATGGATTCGAGCGCGCGCTTCCCGGCGCGTTGGGTGCGGTGTGCATTGGCGCGGACACGGCATCGCACGCCGAATCACGAGCGGACGCGGCGGCACGGATGCTGGCCGATGTCGTGCCCGACCTGCCGGTCGCCCCGGTGCCGATGACGCTGCTCGGCGCCGGCATCGCGCCGGACGACGCCGTCTGCGAAATCTGGCAATGCCATGCGCGCGACCTGTGCAGCGAACGTCGCGGCGCGCTGCACTATCGGTACAGCGAAACGGCGGGCCTCGTGTTCGGCAGCATCGTCGTGCACGAAGCAGCACGTGAGGCGAACGAATCGCACGACGGCGGCACCCCGCTCGAACGCGCGACCCACGACGCATACCGCGCACTGTTCGACGTGCTCGATTCGCTCGGCATGCCGCATCCGCTGCGCATCTGGAATACCGTGCCGGCGATCAACGCGGTGCAGTTCGGGATCGAGCGCTATCGTCAGTTCAATATCGGCCGCCAGCACGCGTTCGATGCGTGCCGCCGCGCGCTGACGGGCGGCGTGCCGGCCGCATGCGCGCTCGGCTCGGTCGTGCCGGTCGCGGGCGATGCATCGCCGGCCGCGCCGCTCGCGATCCATTTCCTCGCGAGCCGCACGCCGGCCGATCCGGTCGAGAACCCGCGCCAGGTCAGCGCGTATCACTATCCGGCGCAGTACGGCCCGCGTGCGCCGACGTTCGCGCGCGCCGCCGCATGGCCGCAACGCGATGCCGCGCCGGTGCTGTTCGTGTCGGGCACCGCGAGCATCGTCGGGCACCGCACCGTGCATCACGGCGACGTCGTCGCGCAAACGCGCGAGACGGTCGCGAACCTTGCGGCCGTGCTCGAGCAGGCCGCGCGCCAGGGGCACGGCCCGTTCTCGCTCGCCGACCTGAGCTATCGCGTCTACGTGCGCGACGCCGGCGATGCGGCGGCGCTGGCCGCGATCGAGCGCGTGCTGCGCGAGGCGGCCGGCCCCGGCGTGCGGCCGCTCGTCGTCCATGCGGACGTGTGCCGCGACGACCTGCTGGTCGAGATCGAGGCCAGCGCGGGTCATCAGGAGGCATGGTTGTCATGAAGCGGGAAAACCTCACGATCGAGCAACCGGCCCGGCACGCGGGTGACGTCGACGAAGCCTGCCGACGGTCGCCGGCAAGTCATAAACTTTTGTCAGGATCCCCGTCTTCGCAATCGGCCGTTTCCATGTCCAAGCTGCACGCCTCGTCCACCCATCTCGTCCTGATTCCGAGCTACAACCCGGGTGCCAAGGTCGACACGACCGTGCGCAATGCCCGCGCGCAGTGGAATCCGGTGTGGGTCGTCGTCGACGGCAGCACCGACGGCAGCGCCGAACGGCTGCAGGCGATGGCCGAGCGCGACCCGGGGCTGCGCGTGATCGTGCTGCCGGAGAACCGCGGCAAGGGCGCCGCGGTGCTCGCCGGGCTCGACGCGGCGGCCGCGAGCGGCTTCACGCATGTGTTGACGATGGATTCCGACGGCCAGCATCCGGCCGACCTGATTCCCGCGTTCATGGCCGCGTCGCAGGCCGCGCCCGACGCGATGGTGCTGGGCGTGCCGAAGTTCGACGCGAGCGCGCCGCAGTTGCGCGTGCAGGGGCGCCGCCTGTCGAACGCGTGGGCCGACCTCGAGACGCTGTGGGCCGGGATCGGCGATTCGCTGTACGGGTTTCGCGTGTATCCGGTCGCGCCGCTGGCCGCGATCATGCGCCGCCAGCCGTGGATGCGCGGCTTCGACTTCGATCCCGAGGCGGCCGTACGGCTGTGCTGGGCCGGCGTGCGGCCGATCCGCATCGACGCGCCGGTGCGCTATTTCGGCCGCCACGAGGGCGGCGTCTCGCACTTCCATTACGGCCGCGACAACGCGCTGCTCGCGTGGATGCACCTGCGCCTGTTCACCGGCTTCGCGGTGCGGCTGCCGATGCTGGTCGCGCGGCGGCTGACGCGACGCCACGACCAGACGGCCTGAGCCTGCCCGTTTCCCGTTCCGGTCGTCGCCCGGTTGCGGCGATTGCTCCGTTTTCCGTCGTCAATCCCGTGCCGACGCGCCGCTTCGTTCCTGTTCGTTGAGTAATCAACGTGTCATCTGATGTAAACATCTGGTAATTTTCTGCCGGATTATGCAAAATCGCCGCTCCCAAATACAACTATCGAGGGATTCCGGGATGCAACTCAAGAAAGCGGTGGCAGCGTGTGGCGTGGCGTTTCTGTTGAGCGCGTGCGGCGGGGTACAGAGCCTTGACGCGAACAGCCTGACGTCGGCGGGGACCAGCCTGTACAAGGCAGCGACGCTGTCGGACAGCGACATCGCCGCACTGTCGAACGACTCGTGCAAGGCGAGCGATGCCGAATCGAAGATCGCGCCGGCGAACAGCGCATACGCGAAGCGCCTGACGAAGGTGATGAAGGGCTTCGGCGACATGACGCTGAACGGCCAGAAGATCAACTACAAGGTCTACATGACCAAGGACGTCAACGCGTGGGCGATGGGCAACGGCTGCGTGCGCGTGTACAGCGGCCTGATGGACCAGATGAACGACGACGAGCTGCGCGGCGTGATCGGCCATGAAATGGGCCACGTCGCCCTCGGCCACTCGAAGAAGGCGATGCAGACGGCCTACGCGGTCAGCGCGGCGCGCACCGCGGCCGGCGCGGCATCGCCGGGCGTGGCGGCGCTGACGAGCTCGCAGCTCGGCGACATCACCGAGAAGTTCATCAATGCGCAGTTCTCGCAGACGCAGGAAAGCGCGGCCGACGACTACTCGTTCGACCTGATGAAGCAGAAGGGCATGAACCAGAAGGGCCTCGTCACCGCATTCCAGAAGCTGGCGAAGCTCGACGGCGGCAAGAGCTCGATGATGGATTCGCACCCGTCGTCGGCGAGCCGCGCGCAGCACATCGAGGATCGCATCGCGAAGGGCAGCTGATCGCGCAACCGGTCGCCTGCCGCGGCGGGCGATCAACCGGCGACATGAAAAACCCCACGCTCTTTCGGGCGTGGGGTTTTGTTTTTGGGGCGGGCGCCGCTTACGGCACCATCCCCGGCAGCACGTACGCCTGCGCGAGCGTGATCAACCCGACGATCACCGCGAACAGCAGGCTGTGCCGCACCGTGAAGCGGAACAGCTCCGACTCCTTGCCGACGAGGCCCGTCGCCGCGCAGGCGACCGCGATCGACTGCGGCGAGATCATCTTCGCGGTCACGCCGCCCGTCGTGTTCGCGGCCACTGCGAGCGTCTCGGGCACGCCGAGCTGATGGGCCGTGGCCTGCTGCAGCGAACAGAACAGCGCGTTCGACGACGTGTCCGAACCCGTCAGGAACACGCCGAGCCAGCCGAGGAACGGCGAGAAGAACGGGAACGCGGCGCCGGTCGCGGCCAGCATCAGCGCGAGCGTCGACGACATCCCCGAATAGTTCGCGACGAACGCAAACGCCAGCACGAGGCCGATCGACAGGATCGGGCGCGTCAGTTCCTTCAGCGTCTCGCCGAACGTGACGAGCGCGTCGCGCGGCTTCATCCGCAGCAGCGCCATCGAGATCAGCGCGGTCACGAAGATCGCGCTGCCCACCGCCGACACGAGATCGATCTTCAGCACCGCGTCGAGCGCCTTCGGCGTCACGGCGATCGGCGCGGTTTTCACGACGAGCTGGTCGAGCCCCGCCACATGGAACTTCAGCACGGTCGACGCGAGCGCGCCGTGCGCGGCGAACAGCGCCTTGAACGGCGCGATGCTCCATACCGTGACGACGGCCGTCAGGATCAGGAACGGCGACCACGCGCGCACGGTCTGCGCGAGCGTGTACGGCGACGCCTGCCGGCTCGTGCCGGTGCCGAAGCCGTTGCGCGAGCCCGCGCCGCCGAAGCCCGCGAGCGCGGCGCCGCCGCCCGACGCGACGAGGCCGCCGGCCGTCTGCTTCGCGGTGCGCGGCTGCCAGACCTTCAGGAACGCGGCGAGTGCGACGAGGCTGACGAGCGATGACGTGATGTCCGGCAGCTCGGGCCCGATGTGGTTCGACGTGAAGTACTGCGTCACCGCGAAGCTGCCGCCCGCGACGAGCGCGGCCGGCCAGGTCTGCCGCACGCCGCGCAGCCCGTCCATCATGAACACGAGCCAGAACGGCACCGCGAGCGACAGCAGCGGCAACTGGCGGCCGGCCATCGCGCCGATATGGAACGGGTCGATGCCCGTCACCTGCCCGGCGACGATGATCGGAATGCCCATCGCGCCGAACGCGACCGGTGCCGTGTTTGCAATCAGGCACAGTCCTGCCGCGTGCAGCGGCTTGAAGCCGAGGCCGACGAGCAGCGCCGCCGTGATCGCGACGGGCGCGCCGAAGCCGGCCGCGCCTTCGAGGAACGCGCCGAACGAGAAGCCGATCAGCAGCATCTGCAGGCGCTGGTCGTCGGTGATCGACAGCACGGACGCGCGAATGATGTCGAACTGGCCGGTCTTCACGACGATCTTGTACAGGAACACGGCCGCGACGATGATCCACGCGATCGGCCAGATGCCGTACGCGAAGCCGAAGCCGGCCGCCGCGAGCGCCTGCGGTACGGGCATCCCGTACGCGAGGATCGCGACGCCGAGCGAGAGCAGCAGCGTGATCGCCGCGGCGACGTGGCCCTTGAGCCGCAGCGCGGCCAGCGCGACGAAAAAGAAGATGATCGGGATTGCGGCGACGAACGCCGACAGCCCGAGGCTGCCGAGCGGCGTGTAGATCTGATGCCAGGCTTGCATGGATGTCTCCTCCATAGGTTTTTGTCGATACGGCTTGAGAAACGAAACGGCTATTCGGGCTGGCCGCGTGCGCGCAGCAGGTCGGACAGGCTGCGCGGTGCCGGTTCGAGCGGCGTGCGGTGCTGCGTCCAGCCCATCTGTTTTGCCGGTGTCAGCGCACGCAGCCGCGTCGCGGTCCAGCGGAACGCGCGGTACGCGCGCGGGTGCGCGAACGCCCCCGACCAGAAGCGCCACACGAGGTCTTCCGCGCGGTTGTAGTTCGCGCCCTGGCCGCGCAGCGGATGCGCGACGGGCTCGTCAGGCTTGCGGTTCGCTTCGGTGCGCAGCCGCACGAGCAGCTGCGGGATCGGAATCCGCACCGGGCATACCTCGCCGCAGGCGCCGCACAGCGTCGATGCGGTCGGCAGGTCGGCCGTCGCGTCGAGGCCGAGCAGGTGCGGCGAGATGATCTTGCCGATCGGGCCCGGGTAGGTCGTGCCGTAGGCGTGGCCGCCGATGCGCGTATAGACGGGGCAGTGGTTCATGCACGCGCCGCAGCGGATGCACTGCAGCGTCGCGCGCAACTGCTCGTCCGCGTAAGCCTGCGTGCGGCCGTTGTCGAGCAGCACGAGATGCACCTCGCGCGGGCCGTCGCGTTCGCCGTCGCGGCGCGGGCCCGAGATCAGGTTGAAGTAGGTCGTGATCGCCTGGCCGGTGGCCGAGCGCGTGAGCAGGCTCGACAGCGGCACGATGTGCTCGAGCTTCTCGACGACCTTCTCGATCCCCATGATCGCGACGTGCGTGTCGGGCACCGTCGTCGACAGGCGGCCGTTGCCTTCGTTCTCGACGAGCCACAGCGTGCCCGTGTCGGCCGCCGCGAAGTTCACGCCGGACAGGCCGATGTCCGCCTCGGCGAACGCGCGGCGCAGCGCGCGCCGGCCGGTCTGGATCAGCTCGTCGACGTCCTCGGTGTAGCGTGTGCCGGGGATGTGCTCTTGGAACAGCTCGGCGATGTCGCCGCGCGTCTTGTGGATCGCCGGCATCACGATATGCGACGGCTTCTCGCCCGCAAGCTGAACGATGAATTCGCCCATGTCGGATTCGATGCAGTCGACGCCGTGCTCCGCGAGGGCGTGGTTCAGGTCGATTTCCTCGCTCGCCATCGACTTGCCCTTGATCACGCGGCGGGCCTTCTTCGCTTGCGCGATGCCGAGCACGATTGCGTTCGCGTCGGCGGCCGTTTCGGCCCAGTGCACGTGCACGCCGGCTTCGGTGAGCTTCGTTTCCAGCCGTTCGAGCAGTGCGGGCAATTGCGCGAGCGCGTGCTGCCGCACGGCTTCGCCGAGGTCGCGCAGCTGTTGCAGCTCGGTGTCGTCGGGGAACTGCGTCGCGCGCTTGCCTTGCAGGAAGTCCATCGCGCCGCGAAAGCTCGTGCGCAGCGCGGGATCGCCGAGCGCGGCGCGCGCGCGGGCCTTGAAGTCGCCGGGGGCGACGAATTGCACGGTGTGGTCGCTCATTGGGGGCGGTCCTCGCTGGCGGTGGCGGCCGGGCCGGCGGCGGCCGTCTCGGTGACGATCACGACCCACAGGCGGCGCGGGCCGTGCGCGCCATAGGCGAGCGTCTGCTGGATGTCGGACGTCTTCGACGGGCCCGATACCAGCACGAGGTTGGTCGGCATGCCGGCGTGCCAGCGCTCCGCGTGCACGGCCGCGTGCAGGTCGGGGTGCAGCGTGTTCGCATGGACGAGCGCGACATGCAGCGGCGGCACCAGCGACACCGTGCGCGGCGTGCCGGCATCGGGTGCGAGCACGACGGTGCCGGTGGCCGCGATGCCCGAGCGCGCAACGGTGAAGCCCGCGTCGATCGTGTCGAACAGTTCGGTCTTCCATGCGTCGATCGGCCGGTCGAACGGCACCGGCACGACCGTGTCGGGCAGCGCGCGGGCGAGCGCCGCGGATTCGGCGCGGGCCGGGTCGAGCAGCAGCCGGCGCACGCCGGCCTCGGCGAGCCGCGCGGCGAGCTGCGCGGGCCATGCGTCGCCGGTCGCGCACCAGACGTCCGCGTGCGACGCGGCGAGCGCGGCCTGCATCGTGAGGGCAAGTGTGTACGGATCGTGTGCCGCTTCGGTTTGCATGCGGCGCATGTCGTAATGCGTGTCGATGCGAGCGTCGAGCGCGGGGGCGGCCCCCGCGGCGACACCCGGGGCGGAGGCGCGCAGCCGCTGGAGGATGGCGTCGCGCGCGCTCATGACTTGTCTCCGCGCAGCGATGCGGCGCCGGCGGTGCGCCGCCACAGGAAGCTGGCGAGATGCTCGACGGGCAGCGGCGCGCCGGATTGGTCGGCCGCGTGGCCGATGTTCAGCAGGCAGCCGCAGTCGGCGGACACGAGCCGGTCGCAGCCCGTCGCGCAGGCCGACGCGACCTTGTCGCGCACCATCGCGCCGGAGATGTCGGGATGCTTCAGCGAGAACGTGCCGCCGAAGCCGCAGCATTCGGATTCCCGTTCGTGATCGATGCGCGTCACGCCCGGCAGCGCGTCGACGAGCGCGCCGCCGTGCACGCGCGTGCCCATCTCGCGGCGGGCCGCGCACGACGTGTGCAGCACCACGCGCTCGTCGGCGCCGGCCGGCGCGGCGAGTGCATCGAGCCGCACGTCGAGCACGTGTACGAGGAATTCGGTGAGTTCGTAGGTGCGTTCCGCGATCGCACGCGCCTTGGCGCCGTGGACGGGATCGTCGGCGAACAGCGCCGGCCAATGGTGCCGGATCATGCCGCCGCACGAGCCGGACGGCACGATCACGGGCCACGGTTCGGCGAACAGGTCGAGCTGCGCGGCCGCGACGCGGCGCGCCTCGTCGGGATTGCCGCTGCTGTAGGCCGGCTGCCCGCAGCAGCTCTGGCCGCGCGGATAGTGGACGGTCAGGCCTTCGCGTTCCAGCAGGCGGACCGCGTCGAGCCCGGCTTCGGGGACGAACAGGTCGACCAGGCAGGTCGCGAACAGGTAGACGTGCGCGGCGGCGGCGGGGTACTGCCTTTCGTTCATGTCTCGCTCCAGAGGCGACGGCCCGGCATGCGGATGCGGGACGACGATTTCGCTGCATAATTCCCGCGACGGCGCCGCAGCTCAAATTGGTTGGGCCAATCGGCGCGGAAGGCATTCCGCGGGGAGACGCGACGATGGCAGCGATGACGGCACGGGGCCGGACCGAAGTGGTGATGCGCAAGATCGAGACGGCGCTGCTCGACGGCACCTGGCCGGCCGGCGCGCGCCTGCCGGCCGAGCGCGTGCTTGCGCAGGAATACGGCGTGGCGCGCAATACGGTGCGCGAGGCGACCCAGCGGCTCGTCGCGCGCGGGCTGCTGCAGAGCCGGCGCGGCGCGGGCGTCTACGTGACGGACCAGTTGCGTGCCGGGATCGCGTCGCCGTGGGGTCAGCTGGTCGCCGATCATCCGGCGCTGCGCGACGACATCCTCGAGTTCCGCCGCGTGCTCGAAGGCGCGACCGCCTATTTCGCCGCGCTGCGCGCCGATGCGAACGACCGGCGCCGGATCCGGGCGCTGCTGCGCGAGCTCGAAACCGCGCACGCGAACGGCGCCGCGGCCGTCGAAGCCGCGACCGACGCGAAGCTGCACGAGGCGATTGCGCTCGCGTCGCACAACACGATGTTCCTGCACCTGCATACCAGCGTGATCGGGATGCTGCGCGAGCACATCTCGATCAACGTGGCGGGCATGACGACGCACGACGAGCAGGCGTCCGAGCTGCTGTTGCTGCAGCACCACGTCGTGTGCGACGCGATCTGCGCGCAACGGCCCGAGGAGGCGCGCACCGCGATGCAGACGCATATCGACTATGTGCGCAGCCATTTCGAGCGCAGCGGCGATGGAGCATGAAATTGGTTGGGCCGCTTTGGCGCGTGACCCGTCCGGCGGGCGACTCCGGAGCGGCGGGGCATCGGTGCCCGGCAGGCGGGCGGCCATCCGTGGGCTGAAGCTGCCGGCGGCGGCCTGCGCGATTGACCGGTTCATCGGGCGCCCACTAGAATCGGCCGGAACCGCGCGCCAGCCGCGCGCCGCGGCGCATGCGGGACTTTTGTTCCGCCAGTCGAGGAAGTTTCCGTGTTCACCTCTTTGATCCGGCGCGCACCGGCCGCGCTGTCGTGGCGCGCCGCCTGCCGCCAGGCCCGCGCGCTGGTCGTCTGCGCGCTGCTGCCGCTCGCCGCGTGCGCGACGCATCCGCCCGCCACCTCGCTCGATCGCCCCGTCTCCCACGCGTTGTCGGCCGATATCGCGACACCGTTGCGCGATGCGCTAGCCGCGCCGGAAGCCGCGCATCCGGGGCAGTCGGGCTTCCGGCTGCTGGCCGATGGCGCCACCGCGCTGCAGATGCGCATCGCGCTCGCGCGGGCGGCGACGAAGACGCTCGACATGCAGTACTACATCGCGACCGAGGACACGACCGGCAAGCTGCTGCTCGCCGCGGCGCTGTACGCGGCCGATCGCGGCGTGCGCGTGCGGATGCTGGTCGACGACCTGAACTTCCACGATATCGATCGCGTGATGGCCGCGCTCAACACGCACCAGAACATCGAGATCCGCGTGTTCAACCCGTTCGGCGCATCGCAGCGCGGCATGGTCGAGCGCACGGCCAACTTCTTCACGCGGATCGACAGCTTCACGCGCCGGATGCACAACAAGGCGATGATCGCGGACAACCAGCTCGCGATCGTCGGCGGCCGCAATCTCGGCGACGAATACTTCAGTGCGAGCCCGACACTGCAGTTCCGCGATCTCGACGTGCTGGCCGCCGGCCCCGTGACGAGCGACATCTCGAAGAGCTTCGACGACTACTGGGCGAGCGCGAGCAGCTATCCGTTGCGCGTGCTGAATCAGCAGACATTCGATCCGAAGGATCTCGACGCGATGCGCGACGAGTTGCGCGACCACTGGCGAAAGAATGCCGATCCGTACAACGCGAAGCCGCTGAACGCGACGCCGCTCGCACGGCAGATCGCGCGCGACGAACTCGAACTCGTGTGGGCGCCTGCCGAATTCAAGGTCGATGCGCCGGACAAGGTCGCGCGGCCGACCGGCACGTACGTGAGCCCGCCGATGCAACGCCTGGCTGAGCTGACGCGCGGCGCGCAGAAGGAATTCCTCGCGTTTTCGCCGTACTTCGTGCCGCACGACGCCGGCGTGAAGATCCTCGGCGACACGGTCGCGCGCGGCGTGCGCGTCGCGATCGTCACGAATTCGCTCGCGGCGACCGACGCGGTCGCGGTGCAGGCCGGCTATGCGCCGTACCGCGTGCCGTTGCTGCAGCGCGGCGTCGAGCTGTACGAATTCAAGTCGCAGCCGGACCAGCAGCCCGCGCGGCTGTTCGGTTCGCGCTCGCGCGCGAGCCTGCATGCGAAGGCGTACGTGATCGACCGGCAAATCGTCGTGATCGGTTCGCTGAATCTCGACCCGCGTTCCGCGTACTTGAACACCGAGCTCGCGCTCGTGGTCCATAGCCCGGTGCTCGCGCAGCAGGCCGCGGCGATCTTCGCGCGCGTGACGCAGCCGGACGAAAGCTACCGCGTCATGCTCGCGAAGCGGACCGACGGCAGCCCGCCCGCGCTCGAATGGACGGGCACCGAAGGCGGTCAGGCCGCCACCTATCACGTCGACCCGCATGCGGGGCTGCTGCGCAACGTGATGACGGGCATCTTCACGCTGCTGCCGGTCGACGACCAGTTGTAAGGGCGGCAACGGCTCCGGCAAAACCCGCGATACCGGTGCGCGGGGAAAGGTGATAAGGTTGTGCGCGCAACGATATATGAATCGTGAAGGGCGCCGCCGGGCCGTTCGCACAATGCGGGTCGGAACGGCGCCGGCAGACGATGGACGATGCGCGCCGCCGCTCGCCGTGGCCGCGCGCCGTCGCAACCGGAGTTCCCCATGCAACGTGTACCGAACCAGCCGTTCATGCGCCCCGCGCGCTTCTCCGAAGCCGAATGGCAGGCGCGGGTGCAGCTCGCGGCCGCCTACCGCATCTTCGATCACCTCGGCTGGACCGAGCTGATCTACAACCATATCTCGCTGCGCGTGCCGGGCGAGGACGGGCATTTCCTGATCAACCCGTTCGGGCTCCATTACCGCGAGGTGTGCGCGTCGAACCTCGTGAAGATCGACATCGACGGCAACGTGATCGGTCATTCCGACTGGCCGATCAACCCGGCCGGCTTCACGTTCCACAGCGCGATCCATGCGGCGCTGCCCGATGCGCACTGCGTGATGCACGTGCATACGACGCCGACGATGGCCGTGTGCTGTTCGCGCGACGGGCTGTCGTTCTCCAATTTCTATTCGGCGCAGCTGTACGGGAAGATCGCGTATCACGACTTTGAGGGCATCACCGTGCATCTCGAAGAGGGGCGGCGCATCGTCGAAAGTGCAGGCGGGCGGCCCGTGCTGCTGCTGCGCAACCATGGGCCCGTGACGATCGGCGCGACGCTCGCGCAGACGTTCTCGCTGATGTGGCTGCTCAATCGTGCATGCGAGGTGCAGGTCGCCACGCATGCGATCGGCGACGCGTTGCCGATCGCGCCGCCGGTGCTCGAAGGGTGCGTGCGCGATTCGCTGAATTTCGATCCGAAGCATGGCGCGGGGCAGGACGCGTTCGACGCGCTGCAGCGGATCGTCGATCGCATCGATCCGGGCTATCGCGCGTGACGTGAAGCGGTGCGCTCGCATCGTCATGCCTGATACGGGGTGAACCGGATCCGACGGCGGCGTGCGCAAAAAAAACGCGGCCGGGCGGCCGCGTGAATACTCGCAGACTCCTTCGGACGAAGGAAACAAGCAACTGTGAGACGAAGTGTAGCGAAAGGCTGCGCGCCGATTCAGTCATCCGGCTGCAAAGGTCCATTCCAGCTTGATGCAGACTGACGCGCCGTGGGCCGCGCGAGCGGGCCGGCCGGGCGCGGTGCGGCGATTCGCTGCATGGCCGTTCGGTCGACTCCCGGACCGGCGGCGATCGACTACCATCCTATCTGGCGCCCCCGCTCGGGCGGCGTACAACGTCGTACAAGGAGAGTCCATGCTCAAGCTGCGTTTGCTCCAGGTCGCGTTACTCGCGGGCGTGCTGGCTGCCGGCAGCGCCGCCGCCGAAACGGTGCGCCTGTCCGCCAATCTCCAGCCGTCGAGTGAAGTGCCGCCCACGGCGACCAAGGGCTCGGGCGACGTCGAGGCCACCTACGACACGGCCACGCACATGCTGCAGTGGAAGGTCACTTACGAACACCTCACGGGGCCGGCCACCGCCGCGCACTTCCACGGGCCGGCGCCGGTCGGCCAGAACGCGGGCGTGCAGGTGCCGATCCCGAAGGAGGAGCTGGCGAGCCCGATCAAGGGCTCGAAGGAACTCACCGACGCGCAGGTCACCGACCTGATGGGCGGCAAGTGGTATTTCAACGTCCATACGAAGGAGCACCCGGCCGGCGAGATCCGCGGCCAGGTGATGCCGGCGAACTGAGTGCCGGCGTTTGATCCGTGAGCGCCGGAAACCGGCAGACGCAGGCGGCATTCCGCTGCGTCGGGTGCGGGCATGAGGGCCATGCCGATGTGGTTGGTGCGATCAACATACTGGCGCGGGGGCACCGCGTTGCAGCCTGTGGAGAGCCGGTGCAGTCGGGCAGCTCCGTGAAGCAGGAACCCGCCGAGGCGATCTGAGACAAGCATCATCGTTTCAAACGCGGTAGGAATCCCGAGCCTTCAGGCGCGGGAGGATGTCAAGTAGAGGCACCTGTCGAGTGGTGCGGGAACGATCGCACGTACCATCGTCACACTGCGATTACGGAGTGCGTCCGATGAGTTGGCAAAGCAAGTTCGCCTGCTGGCTGCTGCGCTGGCAGTTCCGTCCCGAGACCACGCGCGAGGTGCTCGATCCTGCCCGTGCACGGCGCTTTACCGACCTGCGGATGGTCGTGCCGCGCCGTGCGCCGTCGGGCTACCGGCTGCGCCAGTGCCATGGCCCGGGCGACGCGCCGCTGCGCGGCGAATGGCTCGAACGCACCGACTCGGTGGCGGGCCGAGGCCCTGGCCGCACGCTGCTGTACTTCCATGGCGGCGGCTATTACTTCTGTTCGACGAAGACCCACCGTCCGCTCGTGTTCGGCCTGACGAAGCGCGCGGGCGTGCGCTCGTTCTCGCTCGACTACCGGCTGGCGCCCGAGCACCGCTTCCCGGCCGCACTCGACGATGCGCTGGCCGCGTACCGGCAACTGCTGGCACTCGGCACGCCGCCCGAGTCGATCGTGCTCGGCGGCGATTCGGCGGGCGGTGGCCTCGCGCTCGCGACGCTCGTCGCGCTGCGCGACCGCGGCGAGCCGCTGCCGGCTGGCGCGATCCTGTTCTCGCCGTGGACCGACCTGGCCGCCACCGGCGCGACGCTGCGCACGAACGACGGCGCCGATCCGATGTTCGCCGGCGCGGCGCTGCCGAAGGCCGCGAAGCTGTACCTGGGCGACGAGCCGGGCACGAATCCGTACGCATCGCCGCTCTATGCGGATTTCGCGGGGCTGCCGCCGCTGTATATCCAGGTCGGCAGCACCGAGGTGCTGCTCGACGATTCGCGCCGCGTCGCCGAGAAGGCGAAGGCTGCCGGGGTCGCGGTGGAGATCGAAGTGTGGCCCGACATGCCGCACGTGTGGCAGCTGTACGCGCCGATGGTGCCGGAAGCGCGTGACGCGCTCGACCGCGCGGCCGCGTTCCTGCGCCGCGTCGCGGTCGAGCGTGCGGTTCAGCGTGCCGGCGAGGCGTCGATTGCCTGATAGGCGGCCTTGACGGCCACCGAGCCGTACTTGCGCTCGAGCCGGCGCACGGTGAAGTGGCCGTGCGCCATCTGCTGGAAGTGGTCGATGAACAGCGTATTGACGGTCGCGCCGAGCACGGCGCCGATCGCCGGAATCGACTTCGCGGCCATCTGCTCGGTCACCTGTACCGAAAAGCGCGACGCCACCGTCTGCACGAGCTTGAACACGGCCGCCGAGCTATGCGCGGCGATACCCTTCGTCGTGATGTCCGACGACGCCTTCGAAATCGCCTGCGCGAGCGCGCCGCGCAGCACGAAATAGCCGAGATCGGCGTCCTCTTCCTGCTTGTCCGGGTTGCCGCCCATGCCGAGCACGGCCAGGCATTGCAACTGCGTATCGACCGAGCCCAGGTCTTCGCCCTCGCTGCGCGCGATGTCGCACACCGAGCGGAAGATCAGCGTCGTCGTCACCGGCAGCTCGACCGGCAGCGCGAGAAAGCCGAATGCGCCGCCCGCCGCGCCGGTCGTTGCCACCGCGAGCTTGTGCAGCAGGTTGCTCGGCTTGTCGGGTTCGGCGTCCGGCCCGGGCGGCTTGCCGAGCGTGCGCAGCGCGATGTTCAGGCACTTGCGCAGCGCGAGCTGCGTCGCGTCGTTGATCTTGCCGGTCGCGAAATCCGGCAGCCGGGCGATCATTTTCTCGACCGGCGCGCCGAGCATGCCCGTCAGCTTCATCGTCAGCGACGGGCTTTCCAGCACCTGCTTCGCGCGCCACAGCGCGTCCCGATCCTCCTGGGACAGCGTGGTCGCGGGGGTGATTGAAATCGGTTCCATCTTTCTCCTTGGCGGTCTGAGCGAGTTTGACCGTCGCCAGCCTAGATTACTCCGGCGTGCTAGAATTTTGAGATTGTTTGACTCGTCAAAAGTTGCGCCAACAAAAAATGGCCGTCCATACTGCCGCCCACCATTCGAGCGGGCAAGTCCTGCCGTTCCGCGAATCGCTGCTGGCGATGATCGGGATCTCATTTGTCACCATGCTGGTCGCGCTCGACCAGACCGTCGTCGGCACCGCGTTGCCGACCATCGTCGCCGAGCTTCGCGGTTTCGACCTGTACGCGTGGGTCGCGACCTCGTACCTGCTCAGTTCCGTGATCACGGTGCCGATCTTCGGCCGGCTCGGCGACTATTACGGCCGCAAGCCATTCGTCATCGCGTCGATCGTCGTGTTCACCGGCGCGTCCGTGCTGTGCGGGATGGCGAACGACATGCTGATGCTCGTGCTCGCGCGCGGGCTGCAGGGGATCGGCGGCGGGATGCTGGTCGGCACCGCGTTCGCGTGCATTCCCGACCTGTTCCCCGATTCCGTCGTGCGGCTGCGCTGGCAGGTGCTGATGAGCTCCGCGTTCGGCATCGCGAACGCGGTCGGGCCGTCGCTCGGCGGTGTGCTGACCCAGTCGTTCGGCTGGCGTTCGGTGTTCTACGTGAACCTGCCGGTCGGCCTGCTGTCGCTGCTGTTCGTGTGGCGCTACCTGCCGCACCTGCGCCACGTCGAGCACGATCGCAAGATGCGGCTCGACTGGCCGGGCGCGCTGCTGATCGCGCTGTCGCTCGGCGCGCTGCAGCTGTTCGTCGAATGGCTGCCGAAGTACGGCGTCGCGAGCTGGGCGTCGCTGCTGCTCGTCGTCGCGGTCGCGGCCGGTTTCGGCCTGTGGCACTGGGAGAAGCGTTGCGCGCAGCCGATCTTGCCGTTCGACATGTTCGGCAACCGCGCGCTGTCGGCACTCTTCGTGCTGGCGATCCTCGCCGGCTTCTCGATGTTCTCGTTGCTGTTCTACGCGCCGCTGCTGTTCCAGGGCGGGTTCGGGATGTCGCCGAAGGAGGCGGGGCTCGTGATCACGCCGCTCGTCGTGTTCATCACGATCGGCAGCATCATGAACGGCCGGGTCGTCACGCGCATCCGCAATCCGAACGCGATGCTGCACGTCGGCTTCGTGCTGTTCGCGATCACCTGCGCGGGCATCGTCGTGTCGACCCACACGACGCCGAAGTGGCTGCTGATGGCGCTGATGGTCGCGGGCGGCATCGGGCTCGGCTTCGTGCTGCCGAACCTCACCGTCTTCGCGCAGCAGACGGCCGGCCGCGAGCATCTCGGCATCGCGACGGCGTTGCTGCAGTCGCTGCGGATGGTTGGCGGGATGGTCGGCACCGCGCTCACCGGCACGCTCGTCAACCAGATGTATTCGAGCGGCGTGCGCAATGCGCTGTCGGCCGACCATGCGATGCAATGGCATGCGCAGCTCGCCGATCCGCAGATCCTGATCGATCGCACCGCGCAGGGTGGTCTCGTCGCGGAGCTGACGCGCGCCGGGCATAATGGCGCGCTGCTGCTGGAAGCGGCCCGCGAATCGCTCGTCGGCGCGATTCACCTGGGCGTCGCGATGGCGGCGGTCGTCGCCGTGGTGTCGGTGTGGCAGTGCCGCCGGGTGCCGCCGATCGCGCTGCGGCACAAGATCGAACCGCATGTCGCGGCCGACTGAACGATTGAACGAGTAGAACTGAGCGCATGGAAGAACAGGACCGCGTCGCGATCTTGCAGCAATTCGGACGCACGTATCGCGCATTCATGACCGCGTTCGAGGCGCACGTCGGGCAACCGATGCCGCGCTGGCGCATCATGGTCGCGTTGCACACGATGGGCGGCCATTCGTCGCAGAAGAAGCTCGTCGAAGTGCTGCGCGTCGATCCGGGCGCGCTCACGCGCCAGTTGAAGTCGCTCGACGCGCTCGGCTGGATCCAGCGCGAATCCGACGCACGCGACAATCGCGTGACCAACGTGACGCTGACGGACGACGGCCGCGCCGCGTTCGACGCGTGCCTGCCGCGCCGCAAGGCATTTCTCGAACAGACGATGGCGCAATTGCCGGACGACGTGCTGACTGCGCTGTCGGGCGCGCTGGCGATGCTGGAGTCGCGGATCGCGGACGTCGGCTCGACGCCGGCCGCGCGCTGAAGCGCGGGGCAGGGCGGCGCGCATCCGCCGCCGGCCCGGCCCTTCATCTCATCTCAATTCACTGTCGGTCAGAAGCGGGTTCAAAGCTCGATGCGCGTGCCCAGCAGCGCGAGGAACTGCGCGAGCCAGGCCGGATGCGCGGGCCACGCGGGCGCGGTGACGAACGGCGCGTCGGTCACGGCCGCATCGACCGGGATGTCCGCGTATTCGCCGCCGGCGAGCTTCACCTCGGGTGCGCAGGCCGGGTAGGCCGAGATGCGCTTGCCGCGGATCACGTCGGCGGCCGCGAGCAGTTGCGCCGCGTGGCAGATCGCCGCGATCGGCTTGCCGGCTTCGGCGAACTCGCGCACGAGCGAGATCACCTTCGGATCGAGTCGCAGGTATTCGGGCGCGCGGCCGCCCGCGATCGCGAGCGCGTCGTAGCGCGATGCGTCGACGTCGTCGAACGCCGCGTTCAGCGTGAACTGGTGGCCGGGCTTCTCGGTGTAGGTCTGGTCGCCCTCGAAATCGTGGATCGCGGTCTTGATCTTGTCGCCCGCGCGCTTGCCCGGGCAGACTGCATCGACGTGGTGGCCGACGGCCTGCAGCGCCTGGAACGGCACCATCGTTTCGTAGTCTTCGGCGAAATCGCCGGTCAGGAACAGGATCTTCTTCGCGGCCATGGCTTTCTCCAGTGGAGCTGCGTTGAGGGCCCGCGCGACAGGCAAGTGCCACGCCCGCCTGAGGGCCCCGAGGACGAAAGCGCAGTGTACTCCGGCCGCTTGAAGCGCGCGTGACGGCCGCCCCGCGCGAGCGGCGGGGCGGTGGTGCACGTTGTGCGCGACGGGCGTCAGAAGAAGGTTTCGACGACTTCCGTCACGCTGAACTGCGGATCGAGCACGAGCACCTGGCGCCACTTGTCGAACGTCAGGCACGGGTGCGAGATGTCGAACGCGACCATGTCGCCCACTTTTACGTCCGCGCCCGGCGGGATCTGCAGGTATGCGTGCTGGTCCATCATTCCGGTGACGGCCCAGCCTTCGGTGGCGGCGACGTCGCGCGGCGCGGTGTCGCGGCCCGGGCGGAAGTGGCGCGCCGGCTCCGGCAGCCCCGCGTCGAACGCCGCGTCGCGCTTGCCGAGCGCGACGATCGCGCGATCCGCCTCCGGCACCGACTGCACATACGCCCACAGCTGCAGCGCGGGCAGCAGCCCTTCGCCCATCGTGCGTGCGATCGGGTTGCGCGCGAACACGTCGGTCTGCGCCTTCTTGTAGATGCCGACGTCGTGCGTCAGGTAGCAGCCCGGACGCAGCACGACTTCCGCGAAGCCGGCGTTCGACGCCTTCGCGAATTCCTCCGCGACCACGTCGTACCACGCAGAACCCGCGCCGGACAGGATCGCCGGCGTACGCGCGAAGCGGCCTGCTTCGGCGAGCTCACGCGTGAGCGCGACCGCTTCCTGCAGGAACGTGCGGATCTCGCCTTCTTCCTTCAGCACGCCTTCGTAGAGTTCGATGCCGGCCAGCTTCAGCGTGTCCGGATAGCGCGCGATCGCGGCGAGCACGGCCTCGCGTTGCGCGGCATCGCGCACGCCCGCGCGGCCGCCCGGCACGCCGAGCTCGAGCAGCACGTTCAGCGGCTTCTTCAGCGCACCGAAGAAGCGGCCGAGCTGGTCGACGCTCTCCGCCGAATCGACGAGGCAGAAGAATTCGAAGTCGGGGTCGGACAGCAGCCCGGCGATGATCGTCATGTTCTGGCGGCCGACCAGCTGGTTCGCGAGCAGCACGCGCCGCACGCCGCCGTGGTACGCGGCCTGCGTCTGGTGCGCGGTCGCGAGCGTGATGCCCCACGCGCCGGCGTCGAGCTGGCGGCGGAACAGTTGCGGCGCCATCGTCGTCTTGCCGTGCGGCGCGAACTTGACGCCGTACTTCTGCACGAAGGCCTGCATCCAGTTCAGGTTGTGTTCGATGCGGTCCTCGTAAAGCACGGCGGCCGGCAGGCTGACGTCTTCCGCAAGCAGGTTCCACTCGAGACGGCCTGCTTCGCCGAGCGGCACGCTCGCGCTGGGCAGATTGCCGAGGCCCTTGCCGAACGGATCGATCGTCGCTTCCTGATAGTTTGTAACTTTCATGTCATCCCGCTCCATCATCACTATGCATTGCACTGAAGTTGACACGCCGATGGTACAGAAAGTAGCATCGGCGCGGTGATGTTATTTAGTAACATCGAGCTTCGCGCCCTCGAGCTTCGCCCCTTTTTGCAGATGAATACGCCCGCCACCCCGTCCGCCCCGCTCGCAGCCGAGCTTCATCCGGCGCCGGCCGCTCCGCCGGTGCTCGACATCGTCGCGCGGATCGCCGAATGTGCGCCCGAGCTGCGCGAAGCCGAGCGCAAGGTCGCCGCGTTCATCCTCGCCGACCTGGCGCGCGCCGCGCATGCGAGCATCGGCGCGCTGGCACGCGACGCGGAGGTCAGCGTCGCGACGGTCACGCGTTTCGCGAAGGCGGTCGGCTGCCGCGACGTGCGCGAACTGAAGGTGCTCGTCGCGCAGGCGGCGGCCGTCGGCCAGCGCTTCCTGGTGCCGTCCGACGACGCGCCGGCCGACGACACGAGCCCCGCGTCGATGGTCTACGACGAGATCCGCGTCGCGCTCGCGCACAACCATCAGTTGCTGCGCAATACGTCGTTCGAGGCAGCGGCCGACCTGCTCGCCGCCGCAAAGATGACCTACGTGTACGGGCAGGGCGGCGGCTCGACCGCGCTCGCCGACGAGTTGCGCTTCCGGCTCGTGCGCTTCGGCCGGCCGGTCGCGAGCTACCAGGACAGCGTGCTGCAGCGGATGGTGGCCGCGACGCTGTCGCGCGACACCGTCGTCGTCGCGCTGTCGGTGAGCGGGCGCGTGCCCGAGCTGCTCGAGAGCTGCCGGCTCGCGAAGCGCTACGGCGCGAAGCTGATCGCGATCACCGCGCCGGCATCGCCGCTCGCGAAGCTGGCCGACCACTTGATCCCGGTCGTCGCGTTCGAAACCGATTTCATTTACAAGCCGTCGACATCGCGCTACGCGATGATGATGGCGATCGACGTGCTCGTCACCGGAGTCGCATTGCGGCTCGGCGATGCGGGCCGAGAATCGCTGCGTCGCATCAAGCACGCGCTCGATGCGCATCGCGGCGGCGGAGACCGTCAACCGGTAGGAGACTGACCATGCATTCGCATCCCGAAGCCGCCGATACGCTGATCGTCGGCGCGCAGCTTTACGACGGTACCGGCGCGCCGCCCGTCACGCGCGACGTCGCGATCCGCAACGGCCTGATCGCGGCGATCGGCAACCTGTCGAACTGGCTGGCCGAGAACGTCGTCGATGCGAACGGCCGCGCGCTCGCGCCGGGCTTCGTCGACGTGCACACGCACGACGACACGCACGTGATCCGCGCACCGGAGATGATCCCGAAGATCTCGCAGGGCGTGACGACCGTGATCGTCGGCAACTGCGGGATCAGCGCATCGCCGGTGACGCTCGCGGGCGATCCGCCCGATCCGATGAACCTGCTCGGCGAGCGCGGTGCGTTCCAGTACCCGACCTTCGCCGACTACGTCGCGGCCGTGAACGGCGCGCGTCCGGCCGTAAACGTCGCGGCGCTCGTCGGCCACACGGCGCTGCGCAACAACCAGATGGACCGCCTCGACCGCGCGGCGACCGACGGCGAGATCGCCGGCATGCGCGCGCAGCTCGAGGAGGCGCTCGCGAACGGCGCGCTCGGCCTGTCGTCGGGTCTCGCGTACGGCTCCGCGTTCGCGGCGCCGGCCGAAGAGGTGATGGCGCTCGCCGAGCCGCTCGCGAATGCGGGCGCGCTGTACACCACGCACATGCGCACCGAGTTCGACGCGATCCTCGATGCGATGGAAGAGGCGTACCAGGTCGGCCGCCATGCGCGCGTGCCGGTCGTGATCTCGCACCTGAAGTGCGCGGGCCCGTCGAACTGGGGGCGCAGCACCGAGGTGCTCGCGTCGCTCGAAGGCGCGCGCCGCTACCAGCCGGTCGGCTGCGACTGCTATCCGTACAGCCGCAGCTCGTCGACGCTCGACCTGAAGCAGGTGACGGGCGACATCGACATCACGATCACGTGGTCCGAGCCGCACCCGGAAGTGGCGGGCAAGCTGCTGAAGGCGATCGCGGCCGAGTGGGGCGTGACCGAGCAGGAAGCCGCGCAGCGCATCCGCCCGGCGGGCGCGGTGTACCACAACATGTCCGAGGACGACGTGCGCCGGATCCTGTCGCATCCCGCGACGATGGTCGGCTCCGACGGCCTGCCGAACGATCCGCTGCCGCACCCGCGGCTGTGGGGCGCGTTCCCGCGCGTGCTCGGCCATTACGTGCGCGACACGAACCTGCTGCCGCTCGAGGAAGCGATCCGCAAGATGACATCGCTGTCCGCGCGCCGCTACGGGATCGCGCGGCGCGGCGAGGTGCACGTGGGCTACCACGCGGATCTCGTGCTGTTCGACCCGGCGAGCGTGATCGACGCCGCGACGTTCGAGAAGCCGCAGCAGCCCGCGCACGGGATCGACGCCGTGTGGGTGAACGGCGTGCTCACTTATGAAAACGGTCAGCCGACCGGCGAGCGCGCCGGCGGCTTCGTCGCCCGCGGCGAGCGCGTGCCGGCGAGTGCCGACGCCGCGTTCTGAACGCGGTGGTTGTTCCGATCTGCCGCGCGCGCCGTCGTCGGTGCGCGCATCCGTAACCGTGCGTTGCATGGGGCCGGAGCAGGCGCTGAAGCGCCGGCTCCGGCCGACAAACAAGGAGAGAAACGATGAAGCGATATGGCGTAGGCGAAGCGAAGGGCACGGGCGGCCAGGTGATGCCGTTCGCACGCGCGGTCGAGGCCGACGGCTGGCTGTACGTGTCGGGCCAGACGCCGATGGTGAACGGCGAGGTCGTCGAAGGCGGCATCGTCACGCAGTCGAAGCAGACGATCGAGAACGTGATCGCGATCCTGAAGGAAGCCGGCTACGGCCTCGAGCACGTCGTGCGCTGCGGCGTGTGGCTCGACGACGCGCGCGATTTCGCGTCGTTCAACAAGGTGTTCATTTCGTACTTCGGCGAGCATCCGCCGGCACGCGCGTGCGTGCAGTCGAGCATGGTCATCGACTGCAAGGTCGAGGTCGACTGCATCGCGTACAAGCCGCCGGTGAAGTAACGCGGCGAGGGCGGAAGCTGTACAACAAGGCCGGTGCATTGACGTGCACCGGCCTTGTTGCATTTGAGGCAGTCGATGCGAGGGCGAGCGGGCGGGCGAGGGCGTTCAAATACAACTCGGTTGAAGTAGGTATGGGCGGCACCGAAACTTTGCATTGTGTGACGAAGCTTTTCCGACGGGCCTCAACGTGACACGCCTGTCTGAGCCGGCGGCGACAGCAAGCCGCGGATGCATGGCGCGATTCGCCGGCTACAACCGCCTTTCAATCCAGAGGGCAAGGTGTTTTGATGGAAAACGTGCGTTGGGATGAGATCGAGGTCTTCGTCAGAGCAGAGGTAGGGCTTGGCAAATCGACGCCATTGTTCGTCGCCACGAGGCTTTGGGAGGATCTTGGCCGGACCGGCGACGAAGCAGACGATTTCATGGGTCGCTTTTTCGAGCGTTTTTCCGTCGATGCCGGCGACTTCGATTTTCACCGGTATTTCCTGATGGAGGGCGAAGAGGCCTCTATTCATTGTTCCGCCGATGGGTGCTCCGAAAACCGCACGCTCTCGAACGGGAATCGATCACGCTGGCGATGCTGTACCGCGCAGCGGTTGAACGGAAATGGGGTGCGCGGCAATTCACCGAGCTATCGTGAAGAGTCGAGTGAGCAGGTGCGCATGACTTCCGGAGAACTGAACGTAAGCGATAGGCGGAAAGCTCAAGGCGATATACCGTAATCAAACCGGAGGGTATTGGATGTTGTCGATTGATTCCAGCGGGATGGTTGTGACTCCGCGCGTAGTACGGGCCAGAAAAATCCAAATTGAGCGCGGTGCGATGCAGAGGATTAGTGGGATTGTCGTTCATCAAACAGGTGGTTCAACTGCGACTTCTGCGCTCAGCAGCTATCAGAATGCGTCGGCGCACTGGCGCGCATTTTCTGATTGAAAAAGATGGAACGATTTATCAGACGGCATCTTTGAAGAAGATGACTTGGCATGTCGGTCGGATCAAGGCACGCTGTGTTGCCGAAATGCGTTGCACGCCCGTCGAACTGGAGCAACTTCGCCGTTTTGACCCGCGTGGAGAAGACCGGCGGGAGATGCGCAAGGCGGTCCCGGACCGTTACCCTTCCAATACGGACAGCATTGGCGTGGAATTGGTCGGTGAAGCTCTGCCACTCAATGAGCCCAACCCTGATCGACGAACCTACGTCGCGGCGCCGGAAGCTCAGAACGATTCGTTGCGATGGCTCGTCCACGCCCTTTCGGTAACGCTGCGTGTGCCGGTGACAGAGGTTTTTCGTCACCCGGTAGTATCGCGGAAGAACCGGACGGAGGCGGCGAGAGTGCAATGGTGATTCGGATCGCAGTTTTGATGTTGGCGCTCGCACTCAGCCACAGTGTGGCTGCGGGCACGCTGTCCAATAGGGCATCGCCTGGCGGCGCGGCACCCGTTGTTGTGCCGGAGTCAGTCGAAATCGTCAGGAACGGTGCGTGGTCGGCTGACATCAGCGGGGACGAAACGGCGGATATGTGTCGTGCGTTCGTTCTTCGGCGTGCGGATGTCAGCGCATTTTTCAAGCGTGCGGGCCGCGTAACAGAGCGGGCGTACAGCCATGACCTGGACGCCGCGCGTTGCTATGCCGAAGGGGAAGCGCGTCTGGCGGGCGGTGGCGCGGCGAAATGGAGGATAGACCAGGCAAGGCGAGGCTTCATTTCCATGCACGATGGTCGAACAATCTACCTGTATTGTCCGAAGTGCCGGGCCGACGTATTCGCACCGAATTAGGGAAGCACGCCTTCCGCAAGCGGGCAGTGTTGGCGGACCGAAAACGTCCGCCAACCCACTCATTTACTGTCGCGCGTTGCGCGCGTTATCCGGCATCGGCTGGTTGTAGTTGGTGCGGAACGGATTGATGTCGAGCCCGCCGCGGCGCGTATAGCGCGCATACACCGCGAGCTTCACCGGTTTGCATGCGTGCAGGATGTCGAGGAAGATCCGCTCGACGCACTGCTCGTGAAAGCCCGTGTGGTTGCGGAACGAGATGATGTAGCGCAGCAGGCCCGCGTGGTCGATCTGCGGCCCGACATAGTGGATCTGCACGCTGCCCCAGTCGGGCTGGCCGGTGACCGGGCAGTTCGAGCGCAGCAGGTCGGACACGAGCGTTTCCTCGACCGGCGCTTCGTCTTCAGCGGCCGACAGCAGCGACGGATCGGGTTCGTACGCGTCGGTGTCGAGGTCGAGCCGGTCGAGCGACAGCCCGTCGAGCTCGTCCATCTCGAGCTTGCCGAAATCGTGCGGCGACACGAGCTGCACGGACACGGTCGCGCCGCACGCGGCCGACACGTCGCGCTTCAGCACGTCGCGCACTGCGTCGATCGAATCGAACTTCGTCTGCGCGAACGAGCCGAGATACAGCTTGAACGACTTCGATTCGACGATGTTCGGCGATTCGGCCGGCACGTAGAACGTCGCGACCGCGATCTGCGGCTTGCCGCGCGCGTTGAGCCACGACAGCTCGTAGGCGTTCCAGATGTCGGTGCCGAAGAACGGCAGCGCCGACGTGATGCCGAGCTGCTCACGTGCGCCGGCGCGCGGGATCGGGAACAGCAGCGACGCGTCGTACTGGGCGGCGTAGACGGTGGCCTTGCCGAGCGGGGAATGTTCGGGATTCATGCGTGACGCCTTTTACGACAGGAAGAGGCGGTAAGCCGGGTTGGCGCTCTCCTCGACATACGGATAGCCGAGTGCCGCGAGGAAGCGTTCGAATTCGGCGCGATCGGCCTGCGGCACCTGCAGCCCGACGAGGATCGAGCTGTAGTCCGCGCCTTGGTTACGATAGTGGAACAGGCTGATGTTCCAGTCCGGCGCCATCGACGACAGGAACTTCATCAGCGCGCCCGGGCGTTCCGGGAATTCGAAGCGGAACAGGCGCTCGTCGAGCGCGAGCGGCGAGCGGCCGCCCACCATGTAGCGGATGTGTTCCTTCGACAGCTCGTCATGCGTCAGGTCGACGCTCTTGAAGCCATGCGACTCGAAGTTCGCGGCGATCTCGGCCGATTCGCCGCGGCGCTTGATCTGCACGCCGACGAAGATGTGCGCGGCCTGCGCATCGGCGATCCGGTAGTTGAACTCGGTGACGTTGCGGTCGCCGACGAGCGAGCAGAAGCGCTTGAAGCTGCCGCGCTCCTCGGGGATCGTGACCGCGAACACGGCTTCGCGCGCTTCGCCCACTTCCGCGCGCTCGGCGACGAAGCGCATCCGGTCGAAGTTCATGTTCGCGCCGGACGTGACCGCGACGAGCGTCTGGTTCTCGATGCCTTCGCGTTCCGCGTAGAGCTTCGCGCCCGCGACCGCGAGCGCGCCGGACGGCTCGAGCACGCTGCGCGTATCCTGAAAGACGTCCTTGATCGCCGCGCACAGTGCGTCGGTGTTCACCGTCACGACGCCGTCGAGGTATTCGCTGCAGAGCCGGAAGGTTTCCTCGCCGACCAGCTTCACGGCGGTGCCGTCCGCGAACAGGCCGACCTCGCTCAGCTCGACACGCTTGCCGGCTTCCAGCGACTGCGCCATCGCGCACGAATCCTCGGCCTGCACGCCGATCACCTTGATCTCCGGGCGCACCGCCTTCACGTAGGCCGCGACGCCGGACGCGAGCCCGCCGCCGCCGATCGGCACGAAGATCGCATGGATCGGGCCCTGGTGCTGGCGCAGGATTTCCATCGCGATCGTGCCCTGGCCTGCGATCACGTACGGATCGTCGAACGGGTGGACGAACGTGAGGCCGCGCTCTTCCTGCACCTTGACCGCGTGTGCATACGCGTCGCTGTACGACTCACCGGCCTGGATCACCTCGACGCTCGGGCCGCCGTGCGCACGCACCGCATCGACCTTCACCTGCGGCGTCGTGACCGGCACGACGATCACGGCCTTGACGCCCATCCGCGCCGCCGAGAACGCGACGCCCTGCGCGTGGTTGCCGGCCGACGCCGTAATCACGCCGCGCGCGAGTGCTTCCGACGGAATGTGCGCCATCTTGTTGTACGCGCCGCGCAGCTTGAACGAGAACACCGGCTGGTTGTCCTCGCGCTTCAGGTAGACGGCGTTGCGCAGGCGGGCCGACAGGTTGCGGGCGGATTCGAGTTCCGTCTCGATCGCGACGTCGTAGACGCGCGCGGTGAGGATTTTCTTCAGGTAATCGTGGGATGCCATGGGCGCTCGCGTGCAGTGCGGAAAGCAGACGGTAAAGGATCAATGATAGCGCCAAGGGTCTGCCTGCACGCAAGCGGCATGCCGAGCCGTTGCTCGCGGGGCCGTGCGGGCGGGGCGTCGGCGGGCGCGCGCCGCCTTTTTTACCGGCTTAACCGCACGGTTACCGACCGGACGGACGGCGAATGATCGCGCGAAATCGCGCCGAGCCAGGCCTGGCGCGGCTCGCGGGGATAGCCCCACGACCTGTCCGACGTGTCACGCGTGACCCGATCATGGGTTAGAATTCCGTTTTGAATCAAGGATCGGAAGATGCAGAGGCACCCTCGGATCGCACCGTTGAAGCCGACGCCGCGCGCAGCCAGCCCCGCGGCCGAACGGCACGCGCGCCGCGCGCGATCGTGCTGATCGTTCCGAGTGCCGCCAGGCCCTGTCGCCGGCCAGGAGGGGCGAGTCGCCCGCTCCGGCCCCATGAAGGACAGCCGCGCGCCTGGTAACAGAACAGATTTCCCCAAGATTGCGCCCACGCGCTTGCCGACGCCCGTGCACGGTGTATCGGCCCTCCGAGTCGTCCGAACATGAACGCACCACAAGTTTTCGATCCGCATGGCGCGGCCGCCGCCGTCGCCGCCGACCCCGCGCCCCGCTTGCGCGAGATTCCCTACAACTACACGTCCTTCTCGGATCGCGAGATCGTGATCCGCCTGCTCGGCGAAGAAGCGTGGTCGGTGCTTGACGAATTGCGCGCCGAGCGCCGTACGGGCCGCTCGGCACGGATGCTGTATGAAGTGCTCGGCGACATCTGGGTCGTGCGCCGCAACCCGTACCTGCAGGACGACCTGCTCGACAACCCGAAGCGCCGCGCGCTGCTGATCGAGGCGCTGAACCACCGCCTTACCGAAATCGGCAAGCGCCGCAGCGCGGATCTCACCGAGCACCGCGACGACGCGGGCCGCGAGCGCGCATCGCGCGTCGAGATGCTCGAAACCGCCGCGCAGCGTGCGGTCAACGAGTTCGCCGACGAATTCGAGAAGATGGCCGACCTGCGCCGCCGCGCGACCAAGGCGCTCGGCCGCTGCACGCAGAAGGACAACATCCGTTTCGACGGGCTGTCGCGCGTGTCGCACGTGACCGACGCGACCGACTGGCGTGTCGAATACCCGTTCGTCGTGCTGACCCCCGATAGCGAAGCCGAGATCGCCGGCCTGATCAAGGCCTGCTTCGAGCTCGGCCTGACCGTGATCCCGCGCGGCGGCGGCACCGGCTACACGGGCGGCGCGGTGCCGCTCACGCCGTTCTCCGCCGTCATCAACACCGAAAAGCTCGAGCAACTCGGCGCGGTCGAGCTGACCGAGCTGCCGGGCGTCGCGCACAAGGTGCCGACGATCTTCTCCGGCGCGGGCGTCGTCACGCGCCGCGTGACCGAGGCGGCGGAAGCGGCCGGCTACGTGTTCGCGGTCGATCCCACCTCGCTCGACGCATCGTGCATCGGCGGCAACGTCGCGATGAACGCGGGCGGCAAGAAGGCCGTGCTGTGGGGCACCGCGCTCGACAACCTGGCCTGGTGGCGGATGGTCGACCCGGACGGCAACTGGCTCGAAGTCACGCGCCACGAGCACAACCAGGGCAAGATCCACGACATCGCGGTCGCGCGTTTCGAGCTGAAGTGGTTCGACGGCGCGTATGCGCCGGGCGAGAAGCTGCTGAAGAGCGAGATGCTCGAGATCGAAGGCCGCCGGTTCCGCAAGGAAGGGCTCGGCAAGGACGTGACCGACAAGTTCCTCGCCGGCCTGCCGGGCGTGCAGAAGGAAGGCTGCGACGGGCTCATCACGTCCGCGCGCTGGGTGCTGCACAAGATGCCCGCGCACACGCGCACCGTCTGCCTCGAATTCTTCGGCCAGGCGCGCGAGGCGATCCCGAGCATCGTCGAGATCAAGGATTACCTGTTTGAAACGTCGAAGCAGGGCGGCGCGATCCTCGCGGGCCTCGAGCACCTCGACGAGCGCTACCTGCGCGCGGTCGGCTACGCGACCAAGAGCAAGCGCAATTCATTCCCCAAGATGGTGCTGATCGGCGACATCGTCGGCGACGATGCCGATGCGGTCGCGCACGCCACGTCCGAAGTGATCCGGATGGCGAACGGCAAGAGCGGCGAAGGCTTCGTCGCGGTCAGCGCGGAGGCGCGCAAGCGCTTCTGGCTCGACCGCAGCCGCACGGCCGCGATCGCGAAGCACACGAACGCGTTCAAGATCAACGAAGACGTCGTGATCCCGCTGAACCGGATGGGCGAGTACACCGACGGCATCGAGCGGATCAACATCGAGCTGTCGCTGAAGAACAAGCTGCAGCTCGTCGATGCGCTGGAAGCGTTTTTCCGCGCTGGCAACCTGCCGCTCGGCAAGACCGACGACGCGAACGAGATCCCGAGCGCCGAACTGCTCGAAGACCGGGTCCAGCAGGCGCTGGAGCTGCTCAAGCGCGTGCGTGCCCGCTGGGAATTCGTGCGCGACCGGCTCGACCAGCCGCTGCGCGAGGCGCAGCACTACCTCGTGCAGCTCGGCTACGAGGCGCTTGCCGAGAAGTTCGCCGATCGCGCGGACGATCAGCCGGGCGCGACCGTGTTCCACATCACGCAGGACCGCACGGTCCGCATCTCGTGGAAGCAGGAGATCCGCGCCGAGCTGCGCGCGATCTTCAACGGCGGCGCGTTCAAGCAGATCCTCGACGAGGCGCAGGCGATCCACAAGCAGGTGCTGCGCGGCCGCGTGTTCGTCGCGCTGCACATGCACGCGGGCGACGGCAACGTCCACACCAACCTGCCGGTCAACTCCGACAACTACGAGATGCTGCAGGACGCCCACGCGGCGGTCGCACGCATCATGACGCTCGCGCGTTCGCTCGACGGCGTGATTTCCGGCGAGCACGGCATCGGCATCACGAAGCTCGAGTTCCTGACCGACGACGAGATCGCCGAATTCCGCGCGTACAAGCAGCGCGTCGACCCGAACGGCCGCTTCAACAAGGGCAAGCTGCTCGAAGGCGCCGATCTGCGCAACGCCTATACGCCGAGCTTCGGGCTGATGGGGTACGAGTCGCTGATCATGAAACAGTCCGACATCGGCGCGATCGCCGATTCGGTGAAGGACTGCCTGCGCTGCGGCAAGTGCAAGCCGGTGTGCGCGACGCACGTGCCACGCGCGAACCTGCTGTACAGCCCGCGCAACAAGATCCTCGCAACCTCGCTGCTGGTCGAGGCGTTCCTGTACGAGGAACAGACGCGCCGCGGCGTGTCGATCAAGCACTGGGACGAGTTCAACGACGTAGCCGACCACTGCACGGTGTGCCACAAGTGCGCGACGCCGTGCCCGGTGAAGATCGACTTCGGCGACGTCACGATGAACATGCGCAACCTGTTGCGCAAGATGGGCAAGAAGAAGTTCAACGCCGGCAATGCGGCGGGCATGTTCTTCCTGAACGCGACCAATCCGCAGACGATCAACGTCGCGCGCAGCGTGATGATGGGCGCCGGCTACAAGGTGCAGCGCTTCGCGAACGACATGCTGAAGAAGGTCGTGACGAAGCAGACGCAGCACCCGCCGGCCACGGTCGGCAAGCCGCCGGTAGTCGAGCAGGTGATCCACTTCGTCAACAAGAAGATGCCGGGCAACCTGCCGAAGAAGACGGCGCGCGCGCTGCTCGACATCGAGGACAACAAGATCGTGCCGATCATCCGCAATCCGAAATCGACCACCGTCGATTCGGAAGCGGTGTTCTACTTCCCGGGCTGCGGCTCCGAGCGCCTGTTCTCGCAGGTCGGCCTCGCCACGCAGGCGATGCTGTGGGAAGCCGGCGTGCAGACGGTGTTGCCGCCGGGCTACCTGTGCTGCGGCTATCCGCAGCGCGGCTCGGGCCAGTACGACAAGGCCGAGAAGATCGTCACCGACAACCGCGTGCTGTTCCACCGGGTCGCGAACACGCTGAACTACCTCGACATCAAGACGGTGGTCGTGTCGTGCGGCACCTGCTATGACCAGCTCGCCGGCTACGAATTCGACAAGATCTTCCCGGGCTGCCGGATCATCGACATCCATGAGTTCCTGCTCGAGAAGGGGATGAAGCTCGATGGCGTGACGGGCACGCGCTACATGTATCACGACCCGTGCCACACGCCGATCAAGACGATGGACCCGGTGAAGCTCGTCAACGAGCTGATGGGCGCCGAGAAGGACGGCTACAAGATCGAGAAGAACGATCGCTGCTGCGGCGAATCGGGCACGCTCGCGGTCACGCGCCCGGACGTGTCGACGCAGGTCCGCTTCCGCAAGGAAGAGGAGATCCGCAAGGGGGCCGCGAAGCTGCGCAGCATCCCGGTCGTGGCCGGCAACGCGCCGGCGCCGGCGGCAGCGAACGGCCCGGACGTGAAGATCCTGACGAGCTGCCCGTCGTGCCTGCAGGGCCTGTCGCGCTACAGCGAGGACGCGAACCTCGAGGCCGACTACATCGTGGTCGAAATCGCGCGCCAGGTGCTCGGCGAGAACTGGATGGCCGATTATGTCGCACGTGCGAACAATGGCGGGATCGAGCGCGTGCTGGTCTAATGCGGGCATGACGACCGCCCGACCGGGCCAGGAATGAGCGGGCGCCGGCGCGGCAATGCCGGCGCCCGTCCACATGGGAGCGACGATGGAATGCGTGTTTTGCCGTGAAGACGGCGGCGAAGTGCTCTGGCAGGACGATGCGGTGCGTGTCGTCCTCGCGACGGGCGAGCACGACTACCCGGGCTTCTGCCGGGTGATCTGGGGCGCGCACGTGGCCGAATTCTCCGATCTCGGCGAACCGGAGCGGGCACATCTGATGCGCGTGGTCTACGCGGTCGAGCGGGCCGTGCGCCGCGTGATGCAGCCGAACAAGGTGAATCTCGCGAGCCTCGGCAACATGGTGCCGCACGTGCATTGGCACGTGATCCCGCGCTTTTCCAACGACGCACACTTCCCGCAGCCCGTATGGGCGCCGCGCCAGCGCAGCGTGTCCGAGGCGCTGCTGCGCTCGCGCGCAGCGCAGGCCTCGCTGCTGCACAATGCGGTGCGCGAGGAAATTCAACGCATGACCGATTCGAGGCAGCCATGAGCGGTTTGACTTCCACGACGCCGATTCCGTCCGGCGTCGTCGTGCACGCGGTATCGCGCGTGCTCGAATTGCAGTACCCGAACGGCGACAGTTTCCGGATTCCGTTCGAGCTGATGCGCGTGTATTCGCCGTCGGCCGAGGTGCGCGGCCACGGGCCCGGCCAGGAGACGCTGCAGACGGGCAAGCGCGAAGTGACGATCACCGCGCTTGAGGGCGTCGGCCACTACGCGCTGCAGCCGACGTTTTCCGACGGCCATTCGACCGGCATCTACTCGTGGGACCTGCTGTACGAGCTGGCCACGCAGCAGGACGCGCTGTGGCGCGACTATTTCGACAAACTGAAGGCGGCGGGCGTCGAGCGCGATGCCCCGATGCCGGCGGCGAACGCGTCGCACGGCCACTGCCACTGAAATTCGACGGCGCCCGCTCGGCGCCGTCTTGCCATTTACTGAGGATCAACGCGATGAGCAAAACCCACTTCGGCTTCGAAAGCGTCGAGGAAAACGAAAAAGCGAAGAAAGTGGCGGGTGTGTTCCATTCGGTCGCGAGCAACTACGATCTGATGAACGACCTGATGTCGGCGGGCATGCACCGTGCGTGGAAGGCGTTCACGATCGCGCAGGCGAACGTGCGCCCCGGCTTCAAGGTGCTCGACTTGGCGGCCGGCACCGGCGACCTGACCCGGTCGTTCGCGAAGGCGGCCGGGCCGACCGGCGAGGTCTGGCATACGGACATCAACGAATCGATGCTGCGCGTCGGCCGCGACCGGCTGCTCGACAAGGGCATCGTGACGCCGTCGCTGCTGTGCGACGCGGAGAAAATTCCCTTTCCGGACAACTACTTCGATGTGGTCACGGTCGCGTTCGGGCTGCGCAACATGACGCACAAGGATGCCGCGCTGGCCGAGATGCGCCGCGTGACGAAGCCCGGCGGCCGCGTGATGGTGCTGGAGTTCTCGAAAGTCTGGGATCCGCTGAAAAAAGCGTACGATCTGTATTCTTTCAAAGTATTACCGTGGCTTGGCGACAAGTTCGCGAAAGATGCCGAAAGTTACCGGTATCTTGCCGAATCTATTCGGATGCACCCCGATCAGGACACGCTGAAGACGATGATGGAACAAGCGGGCCTCGATGCCGTCAAATATTACAATTTGTCAGGTGGCGTGGTAGCTTTACACATGGGAGCCAAGTATTAAGGGGCTCTTTCCATACATTTGTCTTACATCTGGAGAAACTGATGTTCGAATCGCGTTCGTTGTTCAACCGTAGCAAGCCGTCGAAGCCGTGGGCTCGACGGGTCGGCACGCTGCTGATGGTCGGCCTGCTCACGGCCGGCACGTTCGCATCGCTCGACGCCGAAGCCAAGCGCATGGGCGGCGGGCGCAGCATCGGCCGCCAGAACTCCACGGTCACGCAGCGCCAGGCCACGCCGCCCGCGCAGCAGCCGATGCAGCAGGCCGCGCCGTCGCAGGCGCAGCGCGCGAATCCGGCCGCACCCGCGCCGGCCGCGCAGCCCAACCGCTCGCGCTGGCTCGGGCCGATCGCCGGCCTCGCGGCCGGTCTCGGCATCGCGGCGCTGCTGTCGCACTTCGGCCTGGGCGGCGCATTCGCGAGCATGATGGCGAACGTCATCGTGATCGCGCTGCTCGCGGCGGTCGGCATCTGGCTGGTCCGCAAGTTCATGAACCGCCGTCGTCCGCAGGAGCCGGCGTATTCGGTCGGCGGCTCGGCGTCGTCGTCGGGCGGCTACTCGCAAAGCCCGTCGTTCCAGCAGGGCGGCACCGGCAGCAACTACTCGGGTAGCGGCAGCAGCTACGCGAACGAAGCGCAAGGCGTGTTCGGCGGCGGGGCCGCGGCCACCGGCGCGGCAGCGGCTGCTGCGGCAGCACCGCTCCAGGTGCCGGCCGGCTTCGACACCGAAGCGTTCCTGCGCAGCTCGAAGGTCTATTTCGTGCGCCTGCAGGCCGCGTGGGACCAGGGCAACCTGGCCGACATCCGCGAGTTCACGACGCCGGAAATGTTCGCCGAGATCAAGATCGACCTCGATTCGCGCGGCAACGAGTCGAACCAGACCGACGTCGTGCAGCTCGACGCGGAACTGGTCGCGATCGAGGATCGCGGCATCGAGCAGTCGGCGAGCGTGCGCTTCCACGGCCTGATTCGCGAATCGGCGAATGCATCGGCCGCGCCGTTCGACGAGGTGTGGAACCTGTCGAAGTCGGGCAGTCAGGGCTGGCTGCTCGCGGGCATCCAGCAGATCAACACGCACTGAGCGTGACCGGCGGCCCGCGCCGCCGGCACCCGGGCGACGGCCGCCGCACTGCGACCGCTTGCCGCCCGGGTGTGCGGTCAGGCACGGTCTGCCGACGATCCGACGTTACAATAGAAACCCGCGTGGGCGCCCGGCCTGCGCGGGTTTTTTCTTTCCCAGCCCGATGACCTTTGCCGCCAAGCCTTTTGCTGCTGCTGTCAATCACCTGCTCGCCCGCGAATCGTGGGCGCGCGACCGCCTGATTCCCTATTCGGGCAAGACTGCCCGGATCGACGTGCCCCCGGTGACGCTGACGTTGCTGGTGCAGCCCGACGGCTATCTGTCGGCCGTCGACGCGCACGATGCGCAACAGGTCGACGTGTCGATCGCGCTTGCCGGCGACACGGTCGCCGCGTTCCTGCAGGGCGGCCAGGCGGCCGTGATGAAGCACGTGAAGATCGAGGGCGACGCGGAGTTCGCCACGCAGATCGCGAAGCTGGCCGAGCACCTGCGCTGGGAGCCTGAGGAAGATCTCGCGAAGCTGGTCGGCGACGCGGCGGCATACCGGATCGCGACGGTCGTGCGCGACGCCGGCGCGCGCGCGCGCCGCACCGGCCGCAACGTGCTCGATTCCGTCGCCGAATACTGGCTCGACGAGAACCCGCAAGTCGTCCGGCGCGCGTCGCTCGGCGGCTTCGACGCCGAACTGGCGCGCGCACGCGATGCGCTCGCACGGGTCGAAAAGCGGGTCGAGCGACTCGAACAAAAAATCGGCGCGCGCACGGGTTCCGGCCCGCGCGGCGCGCACTGAGGGGCCGCAGGGCATGCGCATTTTCCGTTTCATCAAGATTGTCTACACCGTCATCCGCTTTGGTCTCGACGAAGTGATGCTGTCCCGGATCGACGACCGGCGCGTGAAGCTGCTGTTGCGGATCACGACGATCGGCCGCCGCTATTCCGATCCGCCTGCCGTGCGGCTGCGTCACGCGCTCGAAAGCCTCGGCCCGATCTTCGTGAAGTTCGGCCAGGTGCTGTCGACGCGCCGCGACCTGCTGTCGGTCGATTTCGCGAACGAACTCGCGAAGCTGCAGGATCAGGTGCCGCCGTTCGATTCGGCGGTCGCGATCGGGATCATCGAGAAGTCGCTCGGTGCGCCGGTCGACGAGCTGTTCGACGAATTCGAGCGCGAGCCGGTCGCGAGCGCGTCGATCGCGCAGGTGCATTTCGCGAAGCTCAAGCAGGGCCAGCACGCGGGCAAGGCCGTCGCCGTCAAGGTGCTGCGCCCGAACATGCTGTCCGTGATCGATTCCGACCTCGCGCTGATGCGCGACATCGCGATCTGGACCGAGCGCATGTGGGCCGACGGCCGGCGCCTGAAGCCGCGCGAGGTCGTCGCCGAATTCGACAAGTACCTGCACGACGAGCTCGACCTGATGCGCGAGGCCGCCAACGGCAGCCAGCTGCGCCGCAACTTCGCGGGCCTCGACCTGCTGCTCGTGCCCGAAATGTTCTGGGATTTCTCGACGTCGCAGGTGCTCGTGATGGAGCGCATGACCGGCGTGCCGATCAGCCAGGTCGAGACGCTGCGTTCGGCCGGCGTCGACATCAAGAAGCTCGCGCGCGAAGGCGTCGAGATCTTCTTCACGCAGGTGTTCCGAGACGGCTTCTTCCACGCGGACATGCACCCGGGCAACATCCAGGTGAGCCTCGATCCGAATACGTTCGGCCGCTACGTCGCGCTCGATTTCGGGATCGTCGGCGCGCTGTCCGATTTCGACAAGAACTACCTCGCGCAGAACTTCCTCGCGTTCTTCAAGCGCGACTACCACCGCGTCGCGACGCTTCACCTCGAGTCGGGCTGGGTGCCGCCCGAAACGCGCGTCGAGGAACTCGAAAGCGCGATCCGCGCGGTGTGCGAGCCGTATTTCGACCGCGCGCTGAAGGACATCTCGCTCGGCCAGGTGCTGATGCGGCTGTTCTCGACGTCGCGCCGCTTCAACGTCGAGATCCAGCCGCAGCTCGTGCTGCTGCAGAAGACGATGCTGAACGTCGAGGGCCTCGGCCGTTCGCTCGATCCCGAGCTCGACCTGTGGAAGACCGCGAAGCCGTACCTCGAGCGCTGGATGACCGAGCAGATTGGCCTGCGCGGCTGGTACGAGCGCTTCAAGGTCGAGGCGCCGCAGTGGAGCAAGACGCTGCCGCAACTGCCGCGCCTGATCCATCACGCGATGGCCGCGCGCCATGATGCGCCGCGTGCCGCGAGCGAAGAGTTGATGCGCCAGATCCTCGTCGAGCAGAAGCGGACGAACCGGCTGATGCAGGCGCTGCTGATCTTCGGCCTTGCCGTCGGCGTCGGGGCGCTCGTCGCGCGTGTGCTGCTGGCGCTCACGTACGGCACATGACCGAAAGGAGCAGGGCGATGTCCGATCCGAAGCAACCCGCTACACCGTCAGCCGCCGATTTCGCGACGCGCGATCCTGGCAACGCATCGTTCTGGGACGAACGTTTCGAGCGTGGCGTGACGCCGTGGGAATTCGGCGGCGTGCCTGAGGGGTTCCGCGTGTTCGCGCATCGGCTCGAGCCGTGCTCGGTGCTGATTCCCGGCTGCGGCAGTGCGCAGGAAGCCGGGTGGCTGGCCGAAGCCGGCTGGCCCGTGCGGGCGATCGATTTCGCCGCGCAGGCGGTGGCGGCCGCGAAGGCGCAGCTCGGCACACATGCGGGCGTCGTCGAGCAGGCCGATTTCTTTACGTACCGGCCGCCGTTCGACGTGCAGTGGGTGTACGAGCGCGCGTTCCTGTGCGCGCTGCCGCCGGCCATGCGTGCCGGCTATGCGGCGCGCATGGCCGAGCTGTTGTCTGCGGATGGATTGCTGGCCGGCTATTTCTTCCTGATGGCGAAACCGAAGGGGCCGCCGTTCGGAATCGAGCGTGCCGAACTCGATGCGCTGCTCACGCCGCACTTCGAGCTGATCGAGGATTTGCCCGTGACCGATTCGCTCGCGGTGTTCGAAGGACACGAGCGCTGGCTCACGTGGCGTCGCCGCTGATGCGCGGGTGTCGCGGCCATTGCCGGAGCGCGGCAGGGTTTCGGCTATAATTCAAGGTTTTGCAAGCCGTTTCCAGTTTCCGCGGGAAAAATATCATGCCGATCTACGCCTATCGATGCGAAGCGTGTGGCTTCGCGAAGGACGTGCTCCAGAAGATGAGCGACGCGCCGCTGTCGCAGTGCCCGGAATGCGGGAAGGATGCATTTCGCAAGCAGGTCACTGCCGCGGGCTTCCAACTGAAGGGTTCGGGTTGGTATGTCACCGATTTCCGTGGCGGTTCGGGCGGCACCAGCGCGCCGGCAACGGCATCGGGCGACGCAGCCCCGGCTGCATCGACGGAAGCCGCGCCTGCCGCGACCGCGCCGGCTGCATCGAGCAGTTCCGAAAGCACGACGACGAGCGCGGCGCCCGCCCCGGCTGCAGCGCCCGCCGCCAGCAGTTGACCGTCGCGGCCCGGCCGGGCTGCGACCAACCCGCGCCGCCGGCGCGGTTCATTGACGGCAGATGATGAAAAAGACGACCCTGAAATCGGTGTTTCTGACCGGCCTGCTGGTTCTCGTCCCGCTCGCGATCACGCTGTGGGTGCTTGGTCTCATCATCGGCACGATGGACCAGACCCTGCTCCTGTTGCCCGAATCGTGGCAGCCCGAGCGGATGCTCGGCTTCCATCTGCCGGGGATCGGCGCGGTGCTGACGCTCGCGTTCATCTTCGTCGTCGGGCTGGCCACGCAGAACTTCATCGGCCAGAAGCTCGTCACGTGGTGGAACGCCGTGGTGCGTCACATCCCGGTCGTCGGGCCGATCTACACGAGCGTCAAGCAGGTGTCGGACACGCTGCTGTCGAGCAGCGGCAACGCGTTCCGCAAGGCGCTGCTGATCGAATACCCGCGTCGCGGCTCGTATACGATCGCGTTTCTGACCGGCACGCCGGGCGGCGACGTGCTCAATCATCTGACGGAAGAATACGTGAGCGTCTATATCCCGACGACGCCGAACCCGACGTCGGGCTTCTTCCTGATGCTGCCGAAGAGCGAAGTCATCGAACTCGACATGTCGGTCGATGCCGCGCTCAAGTACATCGTCTCGATGGGCGTGGTGGCGCCCCCGGCGCCGGCTCCGGCGCCTGCACGCCGCCCCGTCGAGCCGCCGCTGTAAGTAAAGAATCATCGCCCGGGCCGCGCGTTGCGGCGCCCGTTGATCAAACCGAACGAAAGCAAACATCATGTCGATGCGTACTGAATACTGCGGTCTCGTGACCGAACACCTGCTGGGCCAAACCGTGTCGCTGTGCGGCTGGGTGCAGCGCCGCCGCGATCACGGCGGTGTGATCTTCATCGACCTGCGCGATCGTGAAGGCCTCGTGCAGGTGGTGTGCGACCCGGATCGCGCGGAAATGTTCGCGACCGCCGAAGGCGTGCGCAACGAGTTCTGCGTGCAGATCAAGGGCCTCGTGCGCAACCGTCCGGACGGCACGGTCAACGCCGGCCTGAAGAGCGGCAAGATCGAGGTGCTGTGCCACGAACTGAACGTGCTGAACGCGTCGGTCACGCCGCCGTTCCAGCTCGACGACGACAACCTGTCGGAAACGACGCGTCTCACGCACCGCGTGCTCGACCTGCGCCGCCCGCAGATGCAGCACAACCTGCGCCTGCGCTACCGCGTGGCGATCGAAGCGCGCAAGTACCTCGACGAGCAGGGCTTCATCGACATCGAAACGCCGATGCTGACGAAGAGCACGCCGGAAGGCGCGCGCGACTATCTCGTGCCGTCGCGCGTGAACGCGGGCCAGTTCTTCGCGCTGCCGCAGTCGCCGCAGTTGTTCAAGCAGCTGCTGATGGTCGCGAACTTCGACCGTTACTACCAGATCACCAAGTGCTTCCGCGACGAAGACCTCCGTGCCGACCGTCAGCCGGAATTCACGCAGATCGACTGCGAAACGTCGTTCCTCGGCGAGCAGGAAATCCGTGACCTGTTCGAAGACATGATCCGTCACATCTTCAAGACGACGATCGACGTCGAGCTCGACGCGAAATTCCCGGTGATGCCGTACTCGGAAGCGATGGCGCGTTTCGGTTCGGACAAGCCGGACCTGCGCGTGCAGCTCGAATTCACCGAGCTGACCGACGCGATGAAGGACGTCGACTTCAAGGTGTTCAGCACGCCGGCCAACGCGAAGGACGGCCGTGTCGCGGCACTGCGCGTGCCGAAGGGCGGCGAGCTGTCGCGCGGCGACATCGACGGCTACACCGAATTCGTGCGCATCTACGGCGCGAAGGGTCTCGCATGGATCAAGGTCAACGAGAAGGCGAAGGGCCGTGACGGCCTGCAGAGCCCGATCGTCAAGAACCTGCACGACGCATCGATCGCGGCGATCCTCGAGCGCACCGGCGCGCAAGACGGCGACATCATCTTCTTCGCGGCCGACCGCGCGAAGGTCGTCAACGACAGCCTCGGCGCGCTGCGCCTGAAGATCGGCCATTCGGAATTCGGCAAGGCGAACGGCCTCGTCCAGGCCGGCTGGAAGCCGCTGTGGGTCGTCGACTTCCCGATGTTCGAATACGACGACGAAGATGCGCGCTACGTCGCGGCTCACCACCCGTTCACCAGCCCGAAGGACGAGCATCTCGAGTACCTCGAGACGGATCCGGGCCGTTGCCTCGCGAAGGCCTACGACATGGTGCTGAACGGCTGGGAAATCGGCGGCGGCTCGGTGCGTATCCACCGCGAGGAAGTGCAGAGCAAGGTGTTCCGCGCGCTGAAGATCGGTGCGGAAGAAGCGCAGCTCAAGTTCGGCTTCCTGCTGGACGCGCTGCAGTACGGCGCGCCGCCGCACGGCGGTATCGCATTCGGTCTCGACCGCATCGTCACGATGATGGCCGGCGCCGATTCGATCCGCGACGTGATCGCGTTCCCGAAGACGCAGCGTGCGCAGGATCTGCTCACGCAGGCGCCGAGCCCGGTCGACGAGCGTCAGCTGCGCGAACTGCACATCCGTCTGCGTCAGCCGGAACAGCCGAAGGCGTAACGCGCTTCGTACCCGGTCGTGTGTGCGTTCGCGCGCACACGACGCACATGAAAAAGGCGCAGCGATGCGCCTTTTTCGTTTTTTGCGGTACAGTCGCAGCACTTGCCGCCCGTTCGGAGCATTTGCCCGGCACGCGGCCCTGTGCTGCATGAAACAAAGATGACGAAGCCGCCGAAAATCCCCGAATCCGTTCTTGTCGTGATCTACACGCCCGACCTCGATGTGCTCGTGATCAAGCGTGCCGACCAGCCTGATTTCTGGCAATCGGTGACCGGCTCGAAGGACGCGCTCGACGAGCCGCTCGCGCTCACCGCCGCGCGCGAAGTGGTCGAAGAGACCGGCATCGCGGTCGGCACGCCGGACGTGCCGGCGAGCGCGCTCGTCGACTGGCGCCACAAGATCGAATACACGATCTATCCGCAATACCTGCACCGCTACGCCCCGGGCGTCACGCGCAACGTCGAGCACTGGTTCGGCCTGTGCGTGCCGCATCGCGTCGACGTGACGCTGTCGCCGCGCGAGCATGTCGACCATGCGTGGCTGCCGTTCCGCGAGGCGGCCGCGCGCTGTTTCTCGCCGTCGAACGCCGAGGCGATCCTGCAACTGCCCGCGCGCGTGGCACTGTCGCGCGCGCCGCACGGCTCGTCCGCATGACGGCGGAAGCCCGCAAGCGCTTCGCGCAATTGCGGCAGATGTTCCTGCAGGAACGCGGTTCCGCGTCGCGGCTCGCCTTCACGTCGGGCAATACCGTGCGATTGTGCGAGACCGGCGGCGAGTTCTTCCGGGCGCTGATCGAGCGGATCGATGCCGCCCGCGAGCAGGTGATGCTCGAAACCTACATCTTCTGCGACGACGCGGCCGGCCGGCCGGTGTCGGATGCGCTGATCCGCGCGGCGCAGCGCGGCGTGCGCGTGCGCGTGATCACCGACGGCATCGGCACCGCACGCCTGCCGTTGTTCGACACGTGGGTGGCAGCCGGCGTCGAGCACTGCATCTACAACCGTTACCTGTTCGGCCGCTTCGGCTTCTCGCGCACGCATCGCAAGCTCGCGGTGATCGATCACGCGGTCGCGTTCTGCGGCGGCATCAACATCGTCGACGACTACACGCAGGGCAGCGCGACGCTGCCGTTTCCGCGCTGGGATTTCGCGGTCGAGATGGCCGGGCCCGCGGTGTCCGACGTGCGTGCCGCGTTCGAGTTGCAGTGGCACCGGATCCAGTTCGGCCACAAGCCGTACGCGCAGTACGCGGCCGGGCTGCACGGCGGCGAAGCGTTCCCCGACATGTTCCGGCGCTGGATGCGCAGCCATCGATGGATCAAGGCCGGCGCACTGCGGGTCGTGACCGAGCCGAGCGTCGCGTTCGTCGCGCGCGACAACGTCGTGAACCGCCGCGCGATCGAGAAGGCGTATCTCGCGGCGATCGGCCAGGCGCGCCAGCGGATCCTGCTCGCGAATCCGTATTTCATGCCGGGCCGCAAGCTGCGCCGCGCGCTGACGGGCGCGGCCCGCCGCGGCGTCGACGTGCAGGTGCTGATCGGTCGCAAGGAATTCACGGCGCTCGATACGGCCGTGCCGTTCCTGTATCACTCGCTGTTGCGGGCGGGCGTGCGCGTGGCCGAATACGACAAGACGATCCTGCACGGCAAGGTCGCCGTGATCGACGACAACTGGGCGACGGTCGGCTCGTCGAACCTGGACGCGCTGAGCCTGATGCTGAACAATGAAGCGAACGTCGTGCTGGTGCGCTACGATGCAGTGACGAACCAGTTGCGCGACGCGATCGCGACCGCGTTCGCAGAAGGCCGGGAGATCGATGCCGCGCGCTACGCCGCGCGCCCGCGCATCGAGCGGCTGCTGAACTGGCTTGCGTACAACACGTACCGCCTCGTGATGAAGGCGCTGACGGTCGGCGGTTACGACTGAACGCAGACTAAGTATTCGCTTCAAAAAATCTGTCCGCACGTTCGTGCGGAAAAGCCGCTCCGGTCCCGCCGGAATCGCGCAAAATAGCGGCTCGGTTAGACACCGGTTTCTAATAATTTCCTTGTTTCGCGAGCGGCCGCACTCAATAATAGTACGGCCGTTCGATTTTATTCGAACCCCCGAACGGTTACAGAAATAGCTATGCGAAAAGGCGAACAGACGCGTGCCGCGATACTTGAAGCTGCTTTGGACCTCGCCAGCCGTGACGGGCTGGAGGGGCTGACGATCGGCCTGCTGGCCGAGCGCATGCAGATGAGCAAGAGCGGTGTGTTCGCGCACTTCGGATCGCGTGAGGACCTGCAGGTCGAGGTCGTCCGCGAGTATCACCATCGTTTCGAAAACGAGGTGTTCTTTCCGAGCCTGCGCGAGCCGCGAGGCTTGCCGCGCCTTCGGGCGATGCTGGCCCGCTGGACGGAGAAGCGCATCCAGGAGGTGACGACCGGATGCATCTACATCAGCGGTGCGGTCGAGTATGACGACCGGCCTGACAGCCCCGTGCGCGAGCAGTTGATCGCAAGCGTGACGGCCTGGCGTGCCGCGATGCTGCGTGCCATTTCGCAGGCGAAGGAAGAAGGCCATCTGCGTGCGGATACGGATCCGGACCTGATGCTCTTCGAGTTGTACAGCTTCACGCTCGGCCTGCATCACGACGCCCGCTTCCTGCATTCGCCGGATGCCGTGCGCCTCACGTGGGCCGCGCTGGAAAAGACGATTGTTTCGTATCAGAGCGAGAGCCGTTAGCGGCGCGTGATCCGCCCGCCAGGAGCTCGAGCCGTTTTGCCCACCTTTGGAGAGAGTCATGGGACAGTACGCCGCGCCGCTGCGCGACATGCAATTCGTGTTGCACGAGCTTCTGAACGTCGAAGCCGAAGTCAAGCAAATGCCCAAGCATGCGGACCTCGACGCCGACACGATCAACCAGGTCCTCGAGGAAGCGGGCAAGTTCTGCTCCGAGGTGCTGTTCCCGCTGAACCAGGTCGGCGATCGCGAAGGCTGCACGTATGAAGGCGACGGCGTCGTGAAGACCCCGACCGGCTTCAAGGAAGCCTACCAGCAGTATGTCGAGGCCGGCTGGCCGGCGCTCGGCTGCGATCCGGACTACGGCGGCCAGGGCCTGCCCGCGTTCGTGAACAACGCGCTCTACGAAATGCTGAACTCGGCGAACCAGGCCTGGACGATGTATCCGGGCCTGTCGCACGGCGCCTACGAGTGCCTGCACGCACACGGCGCGCCGGAACTGCAGCAGCGCTACCTGCCGAAGCTCGTGACGGGCGAATGGACCGGCACGATGTGCCTGACCGAGCCGCACTGCGGCACCGACCTCGGCATCCTGCGCACCAAGGCCGAACCCAACGGCGACGGCTCGTACTCGATCAGCGGCACGAAGATCTTCATTTCGAGCGGCGAGCACGACATGTCGAGGAACATCATCCACCTCGTGCTCGCGCGCCTGCCGGACGCGCCGCAGGGCACCAAGGGGATCTCGCTGTTCATCGTGCCGAAGTTCATCCCCGACGCAGCCGGCGAGCCGGGCGAGCGCAACGGCATCAAGTGCGGCTCGATCGAGCACAAGATGGGCATCCACGGCAATTCGACGTGCGTGATGAACCTCGACGGCGCGACGGGCTGGATGGTCGGCGAGCCGAACAAGGGCTTGAACGCGATGTTCGTGATGATGAATGCCGCGCGCCTCGGCGTCGGCATGCAGGGCCTCGGCCTCACGGAAGTCGCGTACCAGAACTCGCTCACCTATGCGAAGGAGCGCCTGCAGATGCGCTCGCTGACGGGCCCGAAGGCACCGGACAAGCCGGCCGACCCGATCATCGTGCATCCGGACGTGCGCCGCATGCTGCTCACGCAGAAGGCCTACGCCGAAGGCGCGCGCGCATTCACGTACTGGTCCGCGCTGCAGATCGACAAGGAGCTGTCGCACGGTGACGAAGCGGTGCGCAAGGAAGCGGCCGACCTCGTCGCGCTGCTCACGCCGATCATCAAGGCGTTCCTGACCGACAACGCGTTCGAGTCGACCAACCACGCGATGCAGATCTACGGCGGTCACGGCTTCATCTCCGAGTGGGGCATGGAGCAGTACGTGCGCGACGCGCGGATCAACATGATCTATGAAGGCACGAACTCGATCCAGTCGCTCGACCTGCTGGGCCGCAAGGTGCTCGGCGACATGGGCGCGAAGCTGAAGAAGTTCGGCAAGCTCGTCACGGAATTCGCGGAAGCCGAAGGCGTGAAGCCGGAAATGGCCGAGTTCATCAACCCGCTCGCCGACATCGGCGACAAGGTGCAGAAGCTGACGATGGAAATCGGCATGAAGGCGATGCAGAACCCGGACGAAGTCGGCGCTGCCGCCGTGCCGTACCTGCGCACCGTCGGCCACCTGGTGTTCTCGTACTTCTGGGCGCGCATGGCGCGCCTCGCACTCGACAAGGAAGCGTCGGGCGATCCGTTCTACAAGTCGAAGCTCGCCACCGCTCGCTTCTACTTCGCGCGCCTGCTGCCCGAGACGGCGTCGACGATCCGCGCGGCGCGCGCCGGTTCGAAGACGCTGATGGAAGTCGACGAATCGCTGTTCTGACGCGAGTCCGGGCGGGGCGCACCGCGCGCCGCCCGAACGCAACGGTTCCTGGTACTCACTTCGCCGTGCAGCCCCCACCTCCCGCGCTGCACGACACTATCCGGAGACATCCCGTGAGCAATTTCCTGATTCGCAAGGTCGCCGTGCTGGGCGCCGGCGTGATGGGCGCGCAGATCGCCGCGCACCTCATCAACGCGCGCGTGCCGGTGCTGCTGTTCGACCTGCCGGCCAAGGAAGGCCCGAAAAACGCGATCGCGCTGAAGGCGATCGAGAACCTGAAGAAGCTGTCGCCCGCGCCGTTCGGCGTGAAGGACGACGCAAAGTACCTCGAGGCAGCGAACTACGAAGACGACATCGCGAAGCTCGCCGAGTGCGACGTCGTGATCGAGGCGATCGCCGAGCGGATGGACTGGAAGCACGACCTGTACAAGAAGGTCGCGCCGCACATCGCGCCGAACGCGATCTTCGCGACCAACACGTCGGGCCTGTCGATCACGAAGCTGTCCGAAGGGTTCTCGGACGAGCTGAAGTCGCGCTTCTGCGGCGTGCACTTCTTCAACCCGCCGCGCTACATGCACCTCGTCGAGCTGATCCCGACCGCGCATACGCGCCCGGAGATCCTCGACCAGCTCGAAACCTTCCTGACGAGCATCGTCGGCAAGGGCGTCGTGCGCGCGAAGGACACGCCGAACTTCATCGCGAACCGCGTCGGCATCTTCTCGATCCTCGCGGTGATCACCGAGGCCGCGAAGTTCGGCCTGCGCTTCGACGAAGTCGACGACCTGACGGGCAGCCGCCTCGGCCGCGCGAAGTCGGCGACGTTCCGCACCGCGGACGTGGTCGGCCTCGACACGATGGCGCACGTGATCAAGACGATGCAGGACAACCTCGCCGACGATCCGTTCTTCCCGGTCTACCAGACGCCTGCCGTGCTCGCCGAACTGGTGAAGCAGGGCGCGCTCGGCCAGAAGACGGGCGGCGGTTTCTACAAGAAGGAAGGCAAGGCGATCAAGGTGCTCGACGCGAAGACGGGCACCTATGTGGATTCGGGCGCGAAGGCGGACGAAACCGTCGGCCGCATCCTGAAGCGTCCGCCGGCGGAACGCCTGAAGCTGCTGCGTGAAACGGACCATCCGCACGCGCAGTTCCTGTGGTCGATCTTCCGCGACGTGTTCCACTACATCGGCGTGCATCTCGAATCGATCGCCGACAACGCGCGCGACGTCGACCTCGCGATCCGCTGGGGCTTCGGCTGGAACGAAGGCCCGTTCGAAGGCTGGCAGGCTGCCGGCTGGAAGCAGGTCGCCGAGTGGGTGCAGGAAGACATCGCGGCCGGCAAGGCGCTCGCGAACGTGCCGCTGCCGTCGTGGGTGCTCGAAGGCGCGGTGGCGGAGAAGGGCGGCGTGCACACGGCCGAAGGTTCGTGGGCGCCGGCAGCGAAGCGCTTCGTGCCGCGTTCGGACCTCGCGGTCTACGACAAGCAGGTATTCCGTGCGCCGCTGCTCGGCGAAGCCGGTGCCGATCCGAAGACGTACGGCAAGACGCTGTTCGAGACCGATGCCGTGCGTGCATGGGTCGACGACCGTGCGGGTGAAGACGACGTCGTGATCGTGTCGTTCAAGTCGAAGATGAACACGATCGGACCGAGCGTGATCGACGGCCTCGTGCAGGCGATCGAACTCGCGGAGAAGGACTACAAGGGCGTCGTGATCTGGCAGCCGACGTCGCTGAAGCTCGGCACGCCGGGCGGCCCGTTCTCGGCCGGTGCGAACCTCGAAGAGGCGATGCCCGCGTTCATGATGGGCGGCGCGAAGGGCATCGAGCCGTTCGTGAAGAAGTTCCAGGAAGGCATGCTGCGCGTGAAGTACGCGAACGTGCCGGTCGTTGCAGCCGTGTCGGGCATCGCGCTCGGCGGCGGGTGCGAGCTGATGCTGCACAGCGCGAAGCGCGTCGTGCACGTCGAGAGCTACATCGGTCTCGTCGAAGTGGGCGTCGGCCTCGTGCCGGCGGGCGGCGGCCTGAAGGAAGCCGCGCTGCGCGCAGCGGATGCCGCAACGGCCGCGAACGCGACCACCGACATCCTGAAGTTCGTCACGAAGTCGTTCGAGAACGCGGCGATGGCGAAGGTGTCGGCGTCCGCGCACGATGCCCGTGCGATGGGCTACGTGAAGCCGTCCGACACGATCATCTTCAACGTGTTCGAACTGCTCGACACCGCGAAGAAGGAAGCGCGCGCGCTGGCCGCGACCGGCTACCGCGCACCGCTGCGCGCGAAGGACGTGCCGGTCGCCGGCCGTTCGGCGATCGCGACGATCAAGGCATCGCTCGTCAACATGCGTGACGGCCGCTTCATCAGCGATCACGACTACCTGATCGCGAGCCGCATCGCCGAAGCCGTGTGCGGCGGCGACGTCGAAGCCGGCAGCCTGGTCGACGAGCAGTGGCTGCTCGCGCTGGAGCGCCGTGCGTTCGTCGAGCTGCTCGGCACGCAGAAGACGCAGGAACGGATCATGGGCATGTTGCAGACCGGCAAGCCGGTGCGTAACTGAGCGAGCGGATAAGGCAAGGAGTCTCAAATGAGCAAACAATTGCAAGACGCATACATCGTCGCCGCCAGCCGCACGCCGATCGGCAAGGCCCCGCGCGGTGTCTTCAAGAACACGCGCCCGGACGAGCTGCTGGTCCACGCGCTCAAGTCGGCGGTGGCGCAGGTGCCCGGCTTCGACACGAAGCTGATCGAAGACGCGATCATCGGCTGCGCGATTCCGGAAGCCGAGCAGGGCCTGAACGTCGCGCGCATGGGCGCGCTGCTCGCAGGCCTGCCGCAGACGGTCGGCGGCGTGACGGTCAACCGTTTCTGCGCGTCGGGCATCACGGCGCTGGCGATGGCGGCCGACCGCATCCGCGTCGGCGAATCGGACGCGATCTTCGCGGGCGGCTGCGAATCGATGAGCATGGTGCCGATGATGGGCAACAAGCCGTCGATGTCGCCGCACATCTTCGATCGCAACGAAGACTTCGGCATCGCGTACGGGATGGGCCTGACGGCCGAGCGCGTCGCGGAGCAGTGGAAGGTGAGCCGCGAAGACCAGGACGCGTTCTCGGTCGAGTCGCACCGCAAGGCGCTTGCCGCCCAGCAGGCCGGCGAGTTCAACGACGAGATCGCCGCGTACACGATCACCGAGCGTTTCCCGAACCTCGCGACCGGTGAAGTCGACGTGAAGACGCGCGAGATCAAGCTCGACGAAGGTCCGCGCGCCGATACGTCGATCGAAGGCCTCGCGAAGCTGCGCACGGTGTTCGCGAACAAGGGCTCGGTCACGGCCGGCAACAGCTCGCAGACGTCGGACGGCGCGGGCGCGCTGCTCGTGGTGTCGGAGAAGGTGCTCAAGGAATTCAACCTGACGCCGCTCGCGCGCTTCGTGAGCTTCGCGGTGCGTGGCGTGCCGCCGGAAATCATGGGCATCGGCCCGAAGGAAGCGATTCCGGCCGCGCTGAAGGCTGCCGGCCTGAAGCAGGACGATCTCGACTGGATCGAGCTGAACGAAGCGTTCGCCGCGCAATCGCTGGCGGTGATGCGCGATCTCGGCCTCGACCCGTCGAAGGTCAACCCGATGGGCGGCGCGATCGCACTCGGCCACCCGCTTGGCGCGACCGGCGCGATCCGCGCGGCGACCGTCGTGCACGGCCTGCGCCGCCGCAACCTGAAGTACGGGATGGTCACGATGTGCGTCGGCACCGGCATGGGCGCCGCGGGCATCATCGAACGCCTGTAAGCGGAGCACGACGACAAGCTGCGACGGTGCGCGGGCCACGAGCTCGCGCACCGTTTTTTTCATTCCGATAGAGGAAAGTCAAAGGAGACGGTTGTGGCCGAAATTCAAGTGGAACGCGCCGATGGCGTGATGACGATCACGATCGCGCGCCCGGCGAAGAAGAACGCGCTGACGGCGGCGATGTACCAGACGATGGCCGATGCCCTCGCCGAAGCGCAGGAAGACAAGGCGGTTCGCGTGATCCTGCTGCGCGGTGGCGACGGCAATTTCACCTCGGGGAACGATCTCGAGGATTTCCTGAAGTCGCCGCCGAAGGACGACACCGCGCCGGTGTTCCAGTTTCTCGCGCGGATCAGCAGCGCGAGCAAGCCGATCGTGGCCGCGGTGCCGGGCCTGGCGATCGGTGTCGGCGTGACGATGCTGCTGCACTGCGATCTGGTCTACGCGGCCGACACCGCGACGTTCTCGCTGCCGTTCACGCAGCTCGGGCTGTGCCCGGAAGCCGCGTCGAGCGCGCTGCTGCCGCGTCTGGCCGGCCATCAGGTCGCGGCCGAGAAGCTGCTGCTCGGCGAAGCGTTCGACGCGCCGGAAGCACACCGGATCGGCATCGTCAACCGCGTGCTGCCGGCGGCCGAGCTCGACGCGTTCGCGGCGAAGCAGGCGGCAAAGCTCGCGGCGCTGCCGGCGGCATCGCTGCGTGTGACGAAGGCGCTGCTGAAGGATACGGGCGGGGTGGCGACACAGGCGCGGATGGCCGAGGAAGCGGGCCACTTCGCCACGATGCTGCGCGCGCCGGAAGCGCGCGAGGCGATGACGGCGTTCTTCGAGAAGCGCAAGCCGGATTTCCGTCAGTTCGACTGACCGTCTGACGGAGCAGGGCGCGCCGGCAGCGAACTGCCGGCGCGCTCCCGCGATCGCGATCAGGCCGTGCCGTAGTCGACGTGGCCGGTTTCGCGGCAGAAGCTGACGAGCCGCAAGCCGGCCGCTTTCGCGATCTCGATCGCGAGCGATGACGGCGCGGAGATCGTCGCCACCAGCGGAATGCCGACCCGTGCGGCCTTGCGCACGAGCTCGTAGCTCGCGCGGCTCGACAGGAACACGAAGCCGTCGGTCGCGTCGGCGCGCGACAGCACGAGCGAGCCGATCAGCTTGTCGAGTGCGTTGTGGCGGCCGACGTCCTCGAATGCCATCTGGATCGCGCCTGTTGCGTCGCACCACGCGGCCGCATGCAGGCCGCCCGTGAGCCGCGTGAGCGCCTGGTGAACCGGCAGCGCCTGCGCCGCACGCGTCAGCGCGTCGGGGGCGAGGCGGGCGAGAAAGCCCGTATCGGGCACGCGTTCGGGCGCGAGGTCGAGCAGGTCGATGCTTTCGATTCCGCAGACGCCGCAGCCGGTACGCCCCGCGAGCGCACGGCGCCGGTCCTTCAGAGCGGCGAACGCCCGCTGGACGACCTCCAGGTGGACTTCCGCATGCGGCAGCGGCGCGTCGGTGTGCAGGATCACCTCGATGTCCTTGATGTCGCTGCCGCGCGCGACGATCCCTTCCGAGATCGCGAAACCGACCGCGAACGCTTCGAGGTCGCACGGCGTACACATCATCACCGCATGCGAGATGCCGTTGAAGACGAGCGCGACGGGCCATTCCTGCCCGACGTAGTCGTGTGCGGTTTCGACGGTGCCGCCGCGCGTGCGGCGCACGGACAGTTCGATCGCGCCGCGCGGTTCGTCGCGCAGGTCGCCGGATTCGGTCGGATTCACGAGCACTCCCGTTGATTCGGCGCGCGGGGCCGGCGGCAATCGTATCCGCCACCCGCGCGCAGAGGTTCTAAAATACCCCAGGCAAGCCGGCCGCGCCGGTATCCGCCACATCAGGTAACGATCATGGGACTCAGCGACGCTCCACTGCTATTCGCCTTCGAACACGCTTCGTCGGAAAACTTCACGTACATCCCGATGATCGTGCGTTTCAATCTCGACCGTTTCGGTCTGCGGATCTCACTGGAGCAGTGGCAGTTGCTGCCGCTCGAGGACCGCAAGCTGCTCGCGCGCTTTCCGGCCGACGAGGACACCGCGATCGAGCCCAACTTCGATCACGCGCTGTTCGAAATGCTGCGTACGCACGCGGATCTGGAGCCCTCGTGGTTCCAGCCGGACGAGCAGCCGGCCTGGCGTGCCACCGACATCGTGCCGGAGTCGCTCGTGCAGCAGAGCGCACTGGCCGGGCTGATGGCGCCCGAGCTCGCGCAGTGGCAGCGGCTCGCGCCGTTCCAGCGCTACGTGCTGGTGAAGCTGTCGCGCAAGCCGAAGCTGAACCACGATTTCCTGCCCGCGATGCGGGAGTTCGGGCTGACGGCCACGCACTGAGGTGGCCGCAGGCAGGGAAAGCGCCGCCGTGCGGCGCTCGCCCGTCAGAGCGGCGGCAGTTGCCGCGGCTTGCGGTCAGTGCCGGTCGCGACGTAGGTGAGCGTCGCTTCGGTGACCTTGACGACTTCACCCATCAGGCGCATGCGCTGCGCGTACACCTCGACGTCGACCGTGATCGACGTGTTGCCGGTACGCGTGATGGTCGCGTAGAAGCTCAGCAGATCGCCGACGAACACCGGCTGCTTGAACACGAACGAATTGACCGCGACCGTCGCGACGCGACCGTTCGCGCGCTGGCTCGCGGGGATCGAGCCGGCGATGTCGACCTGCGACATGATCCAGCCGCCGAATACGTCGCCGTGGACGTTCGCGTCGTGCGGTTGCGGGACGACGCGCAGCGCGGGCTGCTTTTGCGGGAGTTCGAGGGTCGAATCGGTCATGGCGGGGGCTTTCATCCTGTAATAATTACGCCGCCGCGCGCAGGCCGGCCGGCGGGGGCGCCGGCAGCGGCGCGAGGCGGCTTCTGCGACAATACAACGTTCGCAAATTGTACGAGAAAGTGAGCGAGCCGGCCGCCGATGCACGCGTCCGGCACCGCCGCCGATCCTTCCCCCCATGCGCCGATTTCCTGCTTCCGGCGAGCCCGCGCCGGCTTCGACCGGGCCCCGCAACGACTGGCAAACCATCCGGTCGCTGCTGCCGTACCTGACCACCTACAAATGGCGCGTCGCCCTCGCGCTCGGCTGCCTGATCGGCGCGAAGGTCGCGAACCTCGGCGTGCCGGTCGTGATGAAGCGCATCGTCGACCACCTGTCCTACGTCCAGCAGATCACCGCGATCGGCCGCGCCGAGCAGTCGGCCGGCATCGTGCTCGCGGGCGGCGTGGGGCTGCTGGTCGTCGCGTATGCGCTCGTGCGGCTGTCCACTTCACTGTTTACCGAGCTGCGCGAGATCCTGTTCTCGAAGGTCACCGAGAGCGCGGTGCGCCAGCTCGCGTTGCAGGTGTTCCGGCACCTGCACGGGCTGTCGCTGCGGTTTCACCTGGAGCGCCAGACCGGCGGCATGTCGCGCGACATCGAGCGCGGCACGCGCGGCATCCAGCAGCTGATTTCGTATTCGCTGTACAGCATCCTGCCGACGCTCGTCGAGGTCGGGCTCGTGCTCGGCTTCTTCGTGGTCAAGTACGAGGCCTATTACGCGTACGTGACGTTCGCGGCGCTGGTCACCTACATCGTGTTCACGGTGAAGGTCACCAACTGGCGCACGCATTTCCGCCGCACGATGAACGAACTCGATTCGCGTGCGAACTCGCGGGCGATCGATTCGCTGATCAACTACGAGACGGTCAAGTATTTCGGCAACGAGGAGTGGGAAGCGCAGCGCTACGACGAGAACCTGAAGCGCTACCGGAAAGCCGCGATCCGTTCGCAGAATTCGCTGTCGGTGCTGAACTTCGGCCAGCAGGCGATCATCGGCACGGGGCTCGTGTTCATCCTGTGGCGTGCGACGCAGGGCGTGCTCGCGGGCAAGCTGACGCTCGGCGACCTGGTGCTGATCAACACGTTCATGCTGCAGCTGTACATTCCGCTCAACTTTCTCGGTGTCGTCTATCGCGAGCTGAAGCAGAGCCTGACCGACATGGATCGCATGTTCGGGCTGCTGTCGGCCGCGAAGGAAGTGGCCGATTTGCCCGATGCGCGGCCGCTCGCGGTGGCCGGCGCGCAGGTGCGCTTCGAGCACGTGAATTTCGCGTACGAGCCGGCGCGGCAGATCCTGCACGACGTGTCGTTCACGATCGATGCGGGCACGACGACCGCGGTGGTCGGCCACAGCGGCTCCGGGAAGTCGACGCTGTCGCGGCTGCTGTTCCGCTTCTACGATCTCGACCGGCAGGCGGGCGGCGCGATCCGGATCGACGGCCAGGACATCCGCGACGTCACGCAGGACTCGCTGCGCGCGTCGATCGGGATCGTGCCGCAGGACACCGTGCTGTTCAACGACTCGATCTACTACAACATCGCGTACGGCCGGCCGACCGCGACCCGCGACGAGGTGATCGCGGCCGCGCGTGCCGCGCACATCCACGATTTCATCGAAAGTTTGCCGAAGGGCTATGACACGCCGGTCGGCGAGCGGGGGCTGAAGTTGTCGGGCGGCGAGAAGCAGCGCGTCGCGATCGCGCGCACGCTGTTGAAGAACCCGCCGGTGCTGCTGTTCGACGAAGCGACGTCGGCGCTCGATTCGCGCTCGGAGCGCGCGATCCAGCACGAACTCGACCAGATCGCGCGGCATCGCACGACGCTCGTGATCGCGCACCGGCTGTCGACGGTCGTGCACGCGCAGCAGATCCTGGTGATGGACCACGGGCGGATCGTCGAGCGCGGCACGCACGACGAACTCGTGCGCGCCGACGGGTTGTATGCGCAGATGTGGGCGCTGCAGCAGCAGCGCGCGGCGGCGGGCGGGGAAGAGGCGGAAGCCGCGTGAGCGGCGGGGCTGCGCGCGGGGCGCGCGCAGCAGGACGGGGCACGTTTGATGGGCGGGAGCCGGCCCGGCATGGTGGTTCGACAGGCGCCGGGCCCTTTGATCAGTCAGGTCAACGCGGCCAGTTCGCCGGTCAGCCAGCTAGCCCACCCGTCAGCTAACCGGCCGTTTGATCATTCAGCCCGAGGGCCCGTCAGCCGGTCACTCCACGGCGCGCAGCCGAGCATCCAGCTCGCCGAGTTGCGCGGGCGTGCCGACGTTCTCCCAGATACCTTCATACAGTTCGCCGCTCGCGCGGCCGGCCTCGATCGCCGCGCGATAGTACGGCGTCAGCGCGCGCCGCGTGCCGGGCGCGAGATCGCGGAACATCCGCGTGTCGTACAGGCCGATGTTGCCGAACGTGAAGCGCGCGGCGCCGTCGAGCGCAAGGCGGCCGTGGTCGCCGAGCGCGAAGTCGCCCGCCGGGTGGAACGGCGGGTTCGGCACCATCACGAGGTGCATCGCCGGCGTATCGAGCGCGGCCATCCGGGCGGCGCGCGGCGCGAGCGACCGGTAGTCGAACGCGCAGTAGACGTCGCCGCTGACCGCCGCGAACACGGCCGGCTGCCCGTCGCGCTCGAGCAGCGGCAACGCCTGCGCGATGCCGCCCGCGGTTTCCAGCGCTTCGCCTTCGGCCGAATACACGAGCCGCACGCCCCAGCGCGAACCGTCGCCGAGCGCAGCCTCGATCTGCTCGCCGAGCCACGCGTGGTTGATCACGATCGTCTCGATGCCCGCGCGGGCGAGCGCCTCGATCTGCCACACGATCAGCGGCTTGCCGCCCGCTTCGAGCAGCGGCTTCGGGCGGGTGTCGGTGAGCGGGCGCATCCGTTCGCCGCGCCCGGCGGCGAAGATCATCGCCGTGGTCAGGGTGTTGCTCATGTTCGGCCGGGTGTCAGGAGAGTCGGAACGATCAGAAGGTATAGCCCACGTCGGCCGGCGCGTTGCCCTCGAGCTCGTCGAGCAGCTTCGCGAACGGCACGAGCGGGCGATAGCGCAGCGCGACCTTGCGCGCATACGCGATGAAGCGGGGCAGGTCGTTCAGGTAGTGCGGCTTGCCGTCACGGTAATTGATACGCGCGAACAGGCCGAGCACCTTGATGTGGCGCTGCAGCCCCATCCATTCGAGCTGGCGGTAGAACTCGCCGAAATCGGGGTCGACCGGCAGGCCGGCCTTTTTTGCCTTTTCCCAGTAGTACGCGAAGCAGTCGAGCTCGAACTCCTCGTCCCAGCTGATGAAGGCGTCGCGCAGCAGCGACACGACGTCGTACGTCAGCGGCCCGTAGACGGCATCCTGGAAATCGAGGATGCCCGGGTTGGGCGCGCACACCATCAGGTTGCGCGGCATGAAATCGCGCAGCATGAAACCCTGCGGCTGCGCGTGCGCGCTGGCGACCAGCAGCGCGAAGGTGCGGTCGAGCGTGCCGCGCATCGCGTCGGTGACCGGCTTGCCGAGGTGGCGGCCGACGAACCATTCGGGCATCAGCTCCATCTCGCGGCGCAGGAATGCCTCGTCGAACGGCGGCAGCACGTCGGGCTTCGACGTGAGCTGGAAGCGGATCAGCGCGTCGAGCGCCGCGCGCATCAGCGGTTTTGCGGCGGCCGGGTCGGCCGGATCGAGCACCGAGATGTACGACGTGCGGCCGAGATCGGTCACGAGCATGAAGCCCGCGTCGAAATCGTGGGCCAGCACGTCCGGCACGTGGTCGCCGGACGCGGCGAGCAGTTGCGCGACCTGGACGAATTCACGGCACTTTTCGGGCGGCGGCGCGTCGACGGCGATCAGCGTGCCGCCGGCGCTCGTGGCCGACGCGACACGGAAATAGCGGCGGAAACTGGCGTCCGACGAGGCGGGCGCGAGGGTCGACAGGTCGAGCGCATAGCGTTCGGCGAGCGGGTGCAGCCACGCGGTGAGCGCTTCGAGGCGGGCGTCGGGCTGGGATACGGCGGATGGGGGCGTCATGAAACTCGGCGGAGGGGGGAACGTCTTGCCATATAATACCCCACGACTTTTTTGACGCGCCCCGCGTCAGCTTTCCGCCGTGCAGGCCCGCCGCCTGTCGCGCGGTCGCCCGAACGCCTCCCCGGTTTGCGCTCAGCCGCAGTCGCGGTGCGACGGTGCGGCCTGCCGCGCGCGCATGTGCCGCGACGGCGCGGTTGACAAGGGGCGATTCGCCAAACGATAGATGCCGCCCAAACCGCTATTCCCGAATGTTTTCCCCGGTGACGGGGCGCCGCGCAAACGGCGGCTCGCGCTCGCACTCCTGGCCGTGCCCGGCCTCGTGCCGGCCGTGTCGTACGCGCAGCTGTCGGGCGCGGCCGCGCAGCCGCAGCCGCTCGACTCGCCGTGGGATCTGCGTCTCGCGCCCCAGCTCGAGGATCATCCGCTGAAGGACGGCGCGAAACCGGCCGCCTTCGTGATCGCCGACCATACGAGCGGCACGGCCGAGCAGGATCTCGCCGCGAAGGGTTCGGCCGAGCTGCGGCGCGGTGACGCCGTCGTGAAGGCCGACGCGATCCACTACGATCAGGATACCGACATGGCCGATGCGTACGGCCAGGTCAGGATCAACAATGCCGGCACGTCGTTCGCAGGCCCCGAGGCGCACCTGAAGATCGAGGCGAACCAGGGCTTCATGACGGCGCCGAAGTATCACTTCAACGTGACGGGCGGCTCGGGCAGCGCGGAACGCGTCGACATGGTCGACAACGAGCGCTCGGTGTTCGTCAACGGCACCTACACCGCGTGCCAGTGCTCGACGAACCCCGCGTGGTACATCAAGGGCAGCCGGTTCGACTTCGATACGGGTGCCGACGAAGGCACCGCGCGCAACGGCGTGCTGTTCTTCCAGGGCGTGCCGATCTTCGCGAGCCCGTGGATGACGTTCCCGCTGTCGGGCGAGCGGCGCAGCGGCCTGCTGCCGCCGACGTTCTCGATGGACTCGAAGAATGGCTTCGAGTTGACGCTGCCGTACTACTTCAACATCGCGCCGAACCGCGACCTGACGCTCACGCCGCGCATCATCTCGCGGCGCGGCGTGATGGCCGAGGCGACGTTCCGCTACCTGTCGCCGTCGTATTCGGGCACGTTTACGGCCAATTACCTGCCGGATGACCGGCTCGCGCACCGCAACCGCTACGCGATCTACTGGCAGCACCAGCAGAATTTCGGCGGCGGCTTCGGCGGCTACGTCTACTACAACAAGGTCTCGGACAACACGTATCCCGAAGACCTCGGGTCGGCGAACCAGTTCATCAACGGCACGCAGACGCTGTACCAGCAGGAAGCCGGTGTCACGTACAACAACGGCCCGTGGTCGGTGCTCGCGCGCTACCAGCACTGGCAGACGCTGCCGCCGTCGATCGCGCCGTACAGCCGCGAGCCGCAGTTGAACGTGAAGTACACGAAGTACAACGTCGGCGGCTTCGACTTCGGCGCGGAAGCCGACTATTCGCGGTTCCGCATCACGACGGCCGATGCGACGGAAGGCGACCGGATCGTCTTCAATCCGTACATTGCGTACGGCGTGTACGGCCCCGGCTACTTCGTCGTGCCGAAGGTCCAGTACCACTTCGCGTCGTACGACCTGAACTACCTGTCGTCGACCACGCCGAACAGCCCGAAGCGCTTCACCGAGTCGATCCCGACCGTGAGCTTCGATACGGGGCTGATCTTCGACCGCTCGGTGCGCCTGTTCGGCCAGGACTTCATCCAGACCCTCGAGCCGCGCCTGTACTACGTGTACACGCCGTATCGCGACCAGTCGAACGCACCGCTGTTCGACACCGCGGAGTCGGACTTCGGCCTCGCGGAGATCTACCAGCCGAATACGTTCGTCGGCAACGACCGGATCGCCGATGCGAACCGGATCACGGCCGGCCTCACGTCGCGCTTCATCGATCCGCGCACCGGCGACGAGCGTGCGCGTTTCGTGATCGCGCAGCAGTACTATTTCGCCGATCAGCGTGTCACGCTGAATTCCGGGCAGTCCGCCGTGCAGGCGCGTCACTCCGACCTGATCGTCGGCGCCGCGCTGAAGCTCGGCTCGGGCTTCATGTCGGAGACGGCGTTCCAGTACAACCAGAACAACAACCAGCTCGTGAAGTCGAGCGTCGGTTTCGGCTACAGCCCGGGCGAGCGCCGCGTGATCAACGTCGGCTACCGCTACACGCGATCGAACACCACGCTCGACAACCAGCCGATCAACCAGTTCCTGGTGTCCGCGCAATGGCCGCTCACGCGCCGCCTGTATGCGATCGGCCGCTTCAACTACGACCTCGCCGGCGATCGCGTGGTCGACGGTCTGGTCGGCTTACAATACGACGCGGACTGCTGGGCGCTCGGGGTCGGGGTGCAGCGGGCGGCGAACGGCATCAATTCGTCGGGACAGCAGAGTTCGTCGACGCGAGTCATGATGCAGCTGACGCTCAAGGGCCTGTCGACCGTCGACAACGGCCTCGTGTCGGCGTTCCGCGCCGGGGTGCCGGGCTACACGCCGCTGCCGCCGCCGCCGCCGCCGATGTCCCGCTTCAGCAACTACGAGTAACGCCGGCTTGTCTGCACCGGTCAGCACGATTTCAATGGAGTTCCAGTGGCAATGAAGAAAACCCTTCGTTTCGCGGCAGTCGTGTCCAGCCTCGCTGCGGCCTCCGCGCTGCTCGCCGCCGCGCCGGCCGCGGCGCAGGCGCTCGGTTCGCAAGGTGCGCAGCTCGCCGACGAAGTCGTCGCGGTCGTCAACAACGACGTGATCACGGGCCGCGAACTCGACCAGCGTGCCGGCCTGATCGCGCGCCGGTTGCAGCAGCAGAACGCACCGGTGCCGCCGACCGACCAGTTGCGCGCGCAGGTGCTGAACCAGATGGTGCTCGAGCGTATCCAGGTGCAGAAGGCCAAGGACGACGGGATCCGCATCGACGACGCGACCGTGCAGGCCACGCTGCAGCGTCTCGCGCAGGCGAACGGCATGACGCTCGAGCAGTACCGCGCGCGTCTCGAGGCGCAAGGCGTGCCCTGGAGCATCTTCACGAGCGACGCGCGTACCGAACTGATGCTGTCGAAGCTGCGCGAGCGCGAGGTCGACGGCAAGATCACCGTGTCGGACGCCGAGGTCGCGAACTACATCGCGAGCCAGCGCGGGCCGAGTGCGTCGCAACAGCAGGACCTGCGCTTCCAGCACATCTTCATCAAGGCGCCGACCAACGCGCCGCAGGCCGACATCGAAGCCGCGCAGAAGAAGGCTGACGCGTTGCTGCAGCAGGCGAAGTCGGGCGCCGACTTCGAGAAGCTCGCGAAGAACAATTCGGAAGCGAACGACGCGAAGAAGGGCGGCGACCTCGGCTTCAAGGCGCCGAGCGCGCTGCCGGCCGACGTCGTCGATGCCGCATCGAAGCTGCGCCCGGGCCAGGTCAACCCGACGCTGATCCGCGTGCCGGACGGCTTCGAGATCGTGCGCCTCGTCGATCGTCGCCAGAGCCAGGGCGCGTCCGCCGCGGCACCGAAGATCGTGCAGACGCACGTACGCCACATCCTGTTGCGCGTGGGCGAAGGCAAGTCGGAAGGCCAGGCGCGCCAGCAACTGGCCGACATCCGCAACCAGGTCGAGGCCGGCGGCGATTTCGCGAAGTTCGCGCGTACCTACTCGCAGGACGGGTCGGCGTCGCAAGGCGGCGATCTCGGCTGGATCAGCCCGGGCGAGACCGTGCCGGAATTCGAACGCGCGATGAACAACCTGCAGGACGGCCAGGTCAGCCAGCCGATCCGTACCGAGTACGGCTATCACCTGATCCAGGTGCTGAGCCGCCGCGAAGCGGAAGGCTCGGTGCAGCAGCAGATGGATATCGCGCGTCAGGCGATCGGCCAGCGCAAGGCCGAGCAGGCGTATGCCGACTGGCTGCGCGAGCTGCGCGATTCGTCGTACGTGCAGTACAAGATCGGCGGCGTCGGCCCGGCGAACTGAGCGAGCTTCAGATGACCGCACCCGCGCTGCAGATCGCGATCACGACTGGCGAACCCGCGGGGGTCGGCCCGGAGCTGACCGTGCAGGCGCTGCGTGATGCCGCGCAGCGCTGGCCCGACGCGCATTTCACCGTGCTCGGCGATGCGGCGCTGCTCGATGTGCGCGCGGCGGCCGTCGGCGCCGACCGGGCCACGCTGGCCGGCGGCGGGCCGGTGTCGGTCGCGCATCACGCGCTCGCCGTGTCCGTGCAGGCGGGCAAGCTGGACGCCGCGAACGGCCCGTACGTGCTCGGGTTGCTCGATGCGGCGATCGACGGTGCGCTGGCAAGCCGGTACGATGCGATCGTCACCGCGCCGCTGCAGAAGAGCACCATCAACGATGCGGGCGTGCCGTTCACCGGCCATACCGAATACCTGGCGGAGCGCACGCATACGCCGCGGGTCGTGATGATGCTGGCCGGTACCGGCCACCGGCCGCTGCGCGTCGCGCTCGCGACCACGCACCTGCCGCTGAAGGACGTGTCCGCCGCACTCACGGTCGACGGGCTCGTCGAGACACTCGCGATCATCGATCGCGACCTGCGGCGCGACTTCGGTCTCGCCGCACCGCGCATCCTCGTGACGGGCCTGAACCCGCACGCGGGCGAGAACGGTTATCTCGGCCGCGAGGAGATCGACGTGATCTCGCCGGCGCTGGCCCGCGCGAACGCGCAGGGCATCGACGCGCGCGGCCCGTATCCGGCCGACACGCTGTTCCAGCCGCGCCATCTCGCGGACGCCGATTGCGTGCTCGCGATGTTCCATGACCAGGGCCTGCCCGTGCTGAAGTATGCGACGTTCGGCGAGGGCATCAACGTGACGCTCGGGCTGCCGATCATCCGGACGTCGGTCGATCACGGCACGGCACTCGATCTGGCCGGCACCGGCCGCGCGGATCCGGGCAGCATGATCGCCGCGCTCGACACGGCCGTCACGATGGCGCGTCATCGCCGCACGGCCTGACGCGGCCCGGCTTCACCTCTTTCGTCGTATTTTTCGTTTTACTCAGTCGATGTCGAACAGCAGACAGCACCAAGGCCATTTCGCGCGCAAGCGCTTCGGGCAGAACTTCCTCGTCGATCACGGCGTGATCGACTCGATCGTCTCGACGATCGGCCCCGCGCGCGGCCAGCGCATGGTCGAGATCGGCCCCGGGCTCGGCGCGCTGACCGAGCCGCTGATCGAGCGCCTCGCGACGCCCGAGTCGCCGCTGCATGCGGTCGAGCTCGACCGCGACCTGATCGGGCGCCTGCAGCAACGGTTCGGCGCGCTGCTCGAACTGCATGCCGGCGACGCGCTCGCGTTCGACTTCCGGTCGCTCGCGGCGCCTGGCGACAAGCCGTCGTTGCGGATCGTCGGCAACCTGCCGTACAACATTTCCAGCCCGCTGCTGTTTCACCTGATGACGTTCGCCGATGCGGTCATCGACCAGCATTTCATGTTGCAGAACGAAGTCGTCGAGCGGATGGTCGCGGAGCCGGGCACGAAGGCATTTTCGCGTCTGTCGGTGATGCTGCAGTACCGCTACGTGATGGAGAAGATGCTCGACGTGCCGCCGGAATCGTTCCAGCCGCCGCCGAAGGTCGATTCGGCGATCGTCCGGATGATTCCGTACGAACCGCATGAACTGCCGGACGTCGATCCCGTGCTGCTCGGCGAAATCGTCACCGCCGCGTTCTCGCAGCGCCGCAAGATGCTGCGCAATACGCTCGGCGACTATCGCGAGACGATCGATTTCGACGCGCTCGGCTTCGATCTCGCACGCCGTGCGGAGGACGTGAGCGTGGCCGAATACGTCGGCGTCGCGCAGGCGCTCGCGGCGGTGCGCAAGGCCGGTTGAGGCCGGTCACGCGAGCCGGACCGGATGTGACGAAGAGGCTGCCCTGCGAGGCAGCTTTTTTGTTGCGTGGGCGCGCGCGTGCTGCGCCGGGTCGTCAAGCCCGCCGGCGCGGCGGCGCGTTGACGAGCGCGATGCCGGTCAGCACGAGCGCGGCCGCGGACATGAAGCGCCAGCCGACCGATTCGCCGAGCAGCAGCACGCCGAACGCGACGCCGAACAGCGGCGACAGGAACGTGAAGACGGACAGCCGCGACGCACTGTAGCGCGTCAGCAGCCAGAACCACGACAGGTAGCTGACGAACGCGACGATCACCGACTGGTACGCGAGGCTCGCCACCGCGACCGGCGTGACCTGCGCAAACGACACCTGGCCGAACAGGGCGGCAAGCGCGACCAGCACGACCGCCGATACCGCGAGCTGGTAGAACAGCGTCTTGCTTGCACTCGCCCGCGCGAGCGCCGTCGAGCGCACGACGACCGTCGTCGCGGCCCACATCGCGCCGCCGAGGATCCCGAGCGCGTCGCCGGCGAGCCCGGCCAGCACCGATGCGCCGGGGGCGCGCGGTTTCAGGAAGCCGTCCGCGAACGCGAGCGCGATGCCGGCGAATGCCAGGCCGACGCCGGCCCACTGCGTGCGCTGCAGCCGTTCGCCCGGGGCGAACAGGTGCAGGCCGAGCGCGGTGAAGCAGGGCGCCGTGTAGAGGAAGATCGCCATGTGCGATGCACTCGTCAGCGTCAGCCCGAAGAACACGCAGATGAATTCGCCGGCGAACAGTGCCCCGGCCGCGAGGCCCGCGCCGAACGTGCCGTCCGCCTGGAACAGCGGCGTACCGCGCGAGCGGGCCCAGCCCCACAGCAGCACCGCCGCGATCACCGAGCGCAGCCCGGCCTGGAACATCGGTGCAATCGCGGCGTTCGTGCTCTTGATCGCGACCTGCTGGAAGCCCCAGATCGCGCACAGCAGCAGCATCAGGCCGACGGCGCGCATGTCGAGCGCGCGGCGCACGGGGGCGGCGGCGAGCGTGGTCATCGGCGAACCTCGCCGGTTCGGCGCGGCAGCTGCATGATCGGGAGGGCGGCGCATCCGGCGCGCTCGAATCGGCGGTTTCGCACGGCAGTGTGGGTGTCTCGGGGGAGGGGTGGTCGCGTTCGGGCAGGGGGTTGCATGCCCGTTTTTGGTGCGAGGTGGAAGGATGTTACCCGATCGGCGCAGTCGCCGGGCGAGCCGGATCGTGCCGTTTTCCGCCGTTGTGCTCGCGCCGGTTGGTGTCGACGGATCGTATTGGCGCACTCGGGCGAGGCGCGTCCGGCTGGACGCTCGCGGACGGCCGCAGCCAGGCGCCCCCCGGCTAGGCGCCCCCGGCGAAATTCACCCGACTCTGGTAGAGTTCCCGGTTCTGGAAAGTCCCCACAGGAGTACAACACATGCGATTTCTGCATACGATGCTGCGAGTCGGCGATCTCGACCGCTCGATCAAGTTCTACACCGAATTGCTCGGCATGAAGGTGCTGCGCCGCGACGACTATCCGGAAGGCAAGTTCACGCTCGCATTCGTCGGCTACGGCGATGAAAGCGACAACACGGTGATCGAGCTGACCCATAACTGGGATACGCCGGCCTACGATCTCGGCAACGCCTTCGGCCACCTCGCGCTCGAAGTCGACGATGCGTACAAGGCCTGCGAGCAGATCAAGGCGCAAGGCGGCAAGGTCACGCGCGAAGCGGGCCCGATGAAGCACGGCACGACCGTGATCGCGTTCGTCGAGGATCCGGACGGCTACAAGATCGAGTTCATCCAGAGGAAGGCGCACTGAGCGCCGGATGAGCCGGGCTGCGGTGTGCGAGGTGCGCCGCGGCAGAAAAAAAGGGCGATGCGGGGTGACCCGCATCGCCCTTTTTCGTTGGCGGCGACGCCGTGCGCGTCACAGCGACGGCAGCAACTCGGGCGGGTGATGCTTGAGCGTATGCCGCGCTTCGCGGAACTCGGGGAAGATCGATTCGACGGTTTGCCAGAAGGCCGGGCTGTGGTTCATCTCGCGCAGGTGCGACAGCTCGTGCGCGACGACGTAGTCGATGATCGACATCGGGAAATGGATCAGCCGCCAGTTCAGCCGGATCTTGCCGTCGCTCGAGCAGCTGCCCCAGCGCGTCGCGGCCGACGACAGCGCGTACATCGAATACGTGACGCCGAGTTTCTCCGCATAGACGGCGAGGCGTTCGCCGAAGATCCGCTTGGCTTCGCCCTGCAGCCAGCCCTGCACACGATCCTTGATCTGCTGCATGTCGGCCTGCACGGGCAGCGGCAGCGAGAGCCGCAGCGCATCGGCATCGAACGCGACGGCGCCCGCGCCGAGCGCGATCGTCACCGTCTTGCCGAGATAGGGAAGCGCCGCGCCGTCGCGCCAGTCGATCTGCGGCAGCGCGCGCTGTTCGGTGCGCGTCTTCCACTCCGCGAGCTTCGCGAAGATCCAGCGCTGTTTCTCGGAGATCGCGGCTTCGATGTCGGCGAGGGTGACCCAGCGCGGCGCGGTGATCGACAGCCCGCTGCCGTCGATCGTGAAGCCGATCGTGCGGCGCGCGGAGCGCTTCAGGCGGTATTCGAGCACGCGGCTGTCGAGCGCGAACGTGCGCACGCGCGAGCGGTCGGGCGCCGGGCCCGGATCGAGGGGCGCCGCGGGTGCCGCTTCGGGCGGCGCCGGCGGCGTGGCGGGCGCCGACGGTGCGGCGGCCGGCCCGTCGAAGAGCGGCAGATCCATCTGGCGATGATCGAGGGCCACGACGGCAGGCCGTGGCCGCGGACGCTGTTTCATCAGTTCGCTTCTTTTTGTCGTACGCAACGGCTGCAACCTGGGGGCGTCAGACACGCGCGGCATCGCGCGTGCCCGCATTGCCCGCCTGGCGATACGAATCGGGATCGATCCGGCGCATTTCCGCTTCGATCCATGCTTCGACCTGCGAGTTCAATGCATCGGGCGTCAACCCTTCGCTCGCGATCGGCTTGCCGATCGACACGGTGACGACGCCCGGGAATTTCGTGAACGAATTGCGCGGCCACACCCGACCTGCATTGTGCGCGATCGGCACGACCGGTGCGCCGGTTTCGATCGCGAAGCGCGCGCCGCCCGTCTTGTACTTGCCTTGCTTGCCGACCGGCGTGCGCGTGCCTTCCGGGAACATGATCATCCATGCGCCTTCCGACAGGCGCTTCTTGCCCTGGCGGATCACCGACGTGAACGCGTTCTTGCCTTCCTTGCGGTTGATGTTGACCATGTGCAGCATCCCGAGCGCCCAGCCGAAGAACGGCACGTACAGCAGCTCGCGCTTGAACACGTAGCAAAGCGGCCTCGGCATCAGCGCCGGAAACGCGAGCGTCTCCCACGCGGACTGGTGCTTCGACAGCAGCACCGCCGGGCCGTCGGGCAGGTTCTCGTACCCTTCGATCCGGTAGCGGATGCCGTTCAGCCAGCGCACGACCCACAGCGTCGACTTGCACCAGCCGGCGGCCATCCAGTAGCGCGCGTCGGAGCGCATGAACGGAAAGGCGATGAAGCACGCGGTGGCGTACGGCACCGTGTACAGGACGAAGTAGATCAGCAGCAGCAGGGAGCGGACGAAGCGCATCGGCGTAAGTCTGGCGTTAGGGAGGATGCGCGCGGCGGCTGCATCACTCGTGTTCGTGTGAAAGGAAATCGAGCGCGAACGCGCGCAGGTCGTCGTGGACCTTCGTGCCGGGCGGCAGGTTGCCGGCGGCGAGCGTCTTCTTGCCCTTGCCGGTGAGCACGAGGTGCGGCTGGAAGCCGACCGCGACGCCGGCCTGCAGGTCGCGCAGCGAATCGCCGACGACCGGCGTGTGATCGGGATCGATCTCGAAGCGCTCGGCGATCATCTGCATCATGCCGGGTTTCGGCTTGCGGCAGTCGCAGTGATCCTCGGCCGTGTGCGGGCAGAAGAACACCGCGTCGATACGTGCGCCGACCGCGGCCGCCGCGCGATGCATCTTCAGATGCATCTCGTTGAGCGCGGCCATGTCGAACAGCCCGCGACCGATGCCGGACTGGTTGGTCGCGACCACCACGCGATACCCCGCGTGGTTGAGCCGGGCGATCGCCTCGAGGGCGCCGGGCAGCGCGATCCATTCGTCGGGCGTCTTGATGAACGCATCCGAATCGACGTTGATCACGCCGTCCCGGTCGAGGACGACGAGCTTTCGGTTGGGGCTGGTCGGCATCGTGCGGCCCTTATGCGGCGAGCTTCGAGATGTCGGCGACGCAGTTCATCTGCTGGTGCAGCGCGGACAGCAGCGCGAGACGGTTCGCGCGCAGTGCCGGATCTTCCGCGTTGACCATCACGTCGTTGAAGAACGTGTCGACCGGTGCGCGCAGCGCGGCGAGCGCCGACAGCGCGCCCGTGTACGCACGTGCCTCGAGCTGCGACTGCACGTGCGGCGTCACGGCCGCGAGCTGTTCGTGCAGCGCCTTCTCGGCGGCCTCGACGAGCAGCGTCGGCTGCACCGTGCCGTTCGCGCCGCCTTCCGACTTCTTCAGGATGTTCGAGATCCGCTTGTTCGCGGCCGCGAGCGCTTCGGCTTCCGCGAGGCGCGTGAACTCGCGCACCGCGTCGAGGCGCGCGACGAGATCGTCGACACGCGTCGGGTTCAGGCTCAGCACCGCGTCGATTTCGCCGGCCGAATAGCCACGCTCGCGCAGCAGGCCGCGCAGGCGATCCATGAAGAACGCGAGAATCGCATCGGTCGATTCGGCCACGCCCGGCACGCCTTCGAAGCGTGCATGGGCCGTGCGCAGCAGCGACACGAGATCGAGCGGCAGCTGCTTCTCGAGCAGCAGGCGCAGCACGCCGAGCGCGTGGCGGCGCAGCGCGAACGGATCCTTCTCGCCGGTCGGCGCGAGGCCGATGCCCCAGATGCCGACGATCGTCTCGAGCTTGTCGGCCAGCGCGACGGCGGTCGACACGGGCGTGGTCGGCAGGGCGTCGCCGGAGAAGCGCGGCTGGTAGTGCTCGGCGCAGGCGAGCGCGACGTCGTCGGCTTCGCCGTCGTGGCGCGCGTAGTACGTGCCCATCGTGCCCTGCAGTTCCGGGAACTCGCCGACCATGTCGGTCAGCAGGTCGGCCTTCGCGAGACGCGCGGCGCGCTTCGCGTGCGTGGCGTCGGCACCGATCGCGGGGGCGATCTCGCCGGCCAGCGCCTCGAGGCGCTCGACGCGTGCGAGCGCCGAACCGAGCTTGTTGTGATACACGACGTTCGCGAGCTGCGGCACGCGCTCGGCGAGCGGCTTCTTCTTGTCCTGCTCGAAGAAGAACTTCGCATCGGCGAGGCGCGGGCGCACGACGCGCTCGTTGCCTTCGATGATCTCGCCCGGCGTCTTCGTCTCGATGTTCGACACGATCAGGAAGCGCGAGCGCAGCTTGCCGGCGACGTCGGTCAGCGCGAAATACTTCTGGTTGGTTTGCATCGTGAGGATCAGGCATTCCTGCGGGACCTGCAGGAATTCGTCCTCGAAGCGGCACGGGTAGACGACCGGCCATTCGACCAGCGACGTCACTTCGTCGAGCAGCGACTCGGGCATCACGACCGTATCGCCGTTCGCGTGCTCGTTCAGCTGCGTGCGGATCGTTTCGCGGCGATCGGCGAAGTGCGCGATCACGCGGCCCTTGTCGCGCAGCGTGTCGGCGTAGCTGCGCGCATGCTGGATCGCGACGAGGCCGTCGGACAGGAAGCGGTGGCCGAGCGTGGTGTCGCCGGCGTCGACGCCGAATGCGGTGACGGGCACGATGCGATCGTCGTGCAGCACCGTCAGGCGGTGCACCGGGCGCACGAACTTCACGTCGGAGCCGTCCGGGCGCTGGTAGGTCATCACCTTCGGGATCGGCAGCTTCTCGAGCGTTTCGTCGAGCGCGGCCTGCAGGCCGTCGGCGAGCGTCGCGCCGGCTGCCGAATAGTTGATGAAGAACGCTTCGGCCTTGCCGTCCTGCGCGCGCTCGAGATCGGCGATCGACAGGTTCGGGTGGCCGAGCGCCGCGAGCTTCTTCGCGAGCGGCGCGGTCGGCTTGCCTTCGGCGTCGAGCGCGACCGACACGGGCAGGACCTTTTCGCGGACCTGCTTTTCAGGGGCGACGGCGCGCACGTTCTGCACGACGACGGCGAGGCGGCGCGGCGTGGCGTAGCGTTCGAACACGAGTTCGCCTTCGATGAGGTCGCGCGCCGCGAGGCGTTGCGCGAGACCTTCGGCGAATGCGTCGCCGAGGCGCGCGAGGGCCTTCGGCGGCAGCTCTTCGGTCAGCAGTTCGACGAGCAGGGGGGCGGGATGATTGTGCGTCATGATTGGAATGAATCTCGTCTCGTCAGTCCTGATCGATCTTGCGTTCGACCTTGAGCGGCGGCGCCCACGCCGGCTGTGCGGCGTCCTGGGCGTCGGTGGTGAGGCCCGGCACGCCCGGCGGGTTGCCGAGCATCGGGAAGCCGAGCTTCTCGCGCGAGTCGTAGTAAGCCTGCGCGACGAGACGCGACAGCGCGCGGATGCGGCCGATGTACGCCGCGCGCTCGGTGACCGAGATCGCGCCGCGCGCATCGAGCAGGTTGAACGTGTGGCCGGCCTTCAGCACGAGCTCGTACGCGGGCAGCGCGAGCTGCGCGTCGATCATCTTCTTCGCTTCCGCTTCGTAGCTGTTGAAGAACGTGAACAGCAGGTCGACGTTCGCGTGCTCGAAGTTGTAGGTCGATTGCTCGACCTCGTTCTGGTGGTAGACGTCGCCGTACGACAGGCGGCGCAGCTCGGGGCCGTTCGGGCCTTGCTCTTCCCACTCGGTCCACACGAGGTCGTACACGTTCTCGACCTTCTGCAGGTACATCGCGAGGCGCTCGAGGCCGTACGTGATCTCGCCGAGCACCGGCTTGCAGTCGAGGCCGCCGACCTGCTGGAAATACGTGAACTGCGTGACTTCCATCCCGTTCAGCCACACTTCCCAGCCGAGGCCCCACGCGCCGAGCGTCGGGTTTTCCCAGTCGTCTTCGACGAAGCGCACGTCGTTCTGCTGCAGGTCGAAGCCGAGCGCCTCGAGCGAGCCGAGGTACAGGTCGAGGATGTTTTCCGGCGCCGGCTTGAGCACGACCTGGTACTGGTAGTAGTGCTGCAGGCGGTTCGGGTTCTCGCCGTAGCGGCCGTCCTTCGGGCGGCGCGACGGCTGCACGTACGCGGCGCGCCACGGCTCGGGGCCAACCGCGCGCAGGAACGTGTGGACGTGCGAGGTGCCCGCGCCGACTTCCATGTCGATGGGCTGGAGCAGGGCGCAACCCTGCTTGTCCCAGTAGGACTGCAGCGTCAGGATGATTTGCTGAAACGTAAGCATGAAGAGCCTTCGTGGCGCTGGCGCTCCGTTGCGGGCGGCGCTCCGGGCGGGGCCCGGAGGGTCGGCTCGCGCGGCGGCGCGGCTTGTTAGTGTGCTGAAACGCGTAATTTTACCGGATCGGCGAGCGGATGCGGCCGGAACGCGGGCGGGCACACCGTCGGCCCCGTCCGGGCGGCCCGCGCGGGCGTGACCGATGCCCGCCGGGCGGCTGCGCGCGGCCTGTCGTGACGCGCGTGCCGCGCGGCTTCGCGCGGGCGTTAAGATGCGCGTATTGCGGTGCGCGCGACGCGTGCCGCGCCACCGCTAGCCGATTCCGACTGCATGGACGATTCGACCGACATCCTCATTCCGCTGCTTCCGCCCTTCCTCGCGCTGCTCGGGCAGGCCGCCGATGCGCAGGCGCGCGGCGAACATGCCGCGCACGATCTGTGGCTCGCCGCCGCCGCGCAGCTGCATGCGGTCGACGCCGATGCGCTCGCGCAACTCACCGGCGCGCTCGTCTCGCGGCAGCGTACGGCCGATGCGCTCGCGCTCGCCGAATGCGCGGCGCGCGTGCAGCCGGGCGCGACCGCGTACTTCAACCACGGCTACGCACTGCAGATGGCGGGCCGCCACGCGGACGCCGTGGCGCCGTATCGCGCGGCGCTCGCGCTCGATGCCGACCGGCCGTCGCTGCGCAACAACCTCGCGATCGCGCTGCGGCTGTCGGGCAGCGGCCGCGCGGAGGAGATCGCGCTGCTCGAAGCGGCGGTGCGCTTCGATCCACGCGACGTGCAGGCGTGGATCAATCTCGTCGTCGCGCGGCTCGCGACGCACGACCTGGACGCCGCGCTCGCGTGCGCGGCGCGGCTCGTCGAGCTCGCGCCCGACAACGCGCTCGCGATGAACAACGTCGCGCTGGCGATGAAGGAGGCGCAGCGCTGGGACGACGCCGAGCGCTACGCGGCACGCGCGTGCGAGCTGGCGCCCGACGACGCGTCGTACCGTTTCAACCTGGCGATCATCCAGCTCGTGCGCGGCAACGTCGCGGCCGGCTGGCGCGGCCACGAGGCGCGCTGGGACGGCGCGGGCGAATTGCGCGGCCGCCGGCCGGTGCTGCCGGGCCCGCGCTGGCAGGGCGAGCCGCTCGCCGGCAAGACACTGCTCGTGTGGGGCGAGCAGGGGCTCGGCGACGTGCTGCAGTTCTGCCGCTTCGTCGCGCCGCTCGCCGAGCGCGTGCACCGCGAGGGCGGCAGGCTCGTCTGGAATACGTTCCCGCTGGTGGGCACGCTGATGCAGCGCAGCCTCGGCGCGCATGCGGACGCATTCAGCGCGGGCGGCGGCATCGAATCGCTGCCGGCCTTCGATTACGAAGTGCCGCTGATCGGCCTGCCGCTGATGCTCGGCATGGAAGCATCGACGCTCGCGTCGTCGGTGCCCTACCTGCGGGCCGATCCGCATGCGCGCGATGCGTGGCGCGCGCGGCTCGCGGGCGACCGCCGGCTGAAGGTCGGGCTCGTGTGGACGGGCAGCGCGGGGCACCAGCGCAATCCGTTCCGGCGGGTCGGGCTCGAGCGCTATGCCGACGCGTTCCGCGGGATCGACGGCGTCGCGTTTTATTCGCTGCAGCCGGGCGCGAACGCGGATGTCGAGGCGGCGCGCGCGGCGGGCTTCGCGATCGAGGACGTCACGGCGGAACTGACGAGCTTCGACGATACGGCTGCGTTCATCGGCGCGCTGGATCTGGTGATCACCGTGTGCACGTCGGTCGCACACCTGGCGGGTGCGCTCGGCGCGCGCACCTGGGTGCTGCTCGACGTGAATCCGCACTGGCCGTGGCTGCTCGAACGCAAGGACAGCCCGTGGTACCCGAGCGCGACGTTGTACCGGCAACCGGTGTTCGGCGCGTGGGCGCCGGTGATGGAGGAGGTGAGCCGCGACCTGCGGCGCCTCGCCGCGCAGCCGGTTCAATCGGAGGAGTCGACCCGGCAGGCTTGAGCGGCCGGCCGTTTCGCGGCCGCGGGCCGCCGCTGCATGTTGCAGCAAGTTGCATTCGACGGCGGCCGCCACGCACTGCGCGGCGGTCGGCCGTTGCGTCATTCCGGCTGGTCGTCGCCGTTCTTCTTGCCGTTGCGCCGGCGTAGCCCGGGGCCGAACGTGAAGCCGAACGCGAGCAGCACGAGCGACACCGCGAGCACGATGTTGTTGCCGCTCGTCACGTAGGGCGTGAAGCCGCTGGTGCCTTCGATCCGCACGTCGAGCGAGCCGATCGTGAACGGCTTCAGCTGCCCGAGCACGCGGCCATGCGCATCGATCGCGGCCGTCATCCCCGTGTTGGTCGCGCGCAGCATCGGCCGGCCCGTCTCGAGCGAGCGCATCCGCGCGATCTGCAGGTGCTGGTCGAGCGCGATCGTGTCGCCGAACCACGCGAGGTTCGTCACGTTGACGAGCACGCCGGGCGGCTGCGGATTGTCGCGGATCGTCGCGGCGATTTCCTCGCCGAACAAGTCCTCGTAGCAGATGTCGGCCATCACGGGCTGGTTGTGCACGAGGAACGGCTTCTGCACGAGCGCGCCACGCGCGAAGTCGCCGAGCGGCATCTTCATCAGGTCGACGAACCACCGGAAGCCCCACGGGATGAATTCGCCGAAGGGCACGAGGTGGTGCTTGTCGTAGTGATAGATGTCGCGCGAATTCGGCGTCACGCCGTACAGGCTGTTCGTGTAGTCGACGTAGTGGCCGTCCTCGGTCACCGATGCGCCGACCGCGCCGAACAGCACGGCCGAGCCCGTCGTGTCGCTGAACTTGCGGATCGCGACGGCGAACGGCTCGGGCAGCTCCTGGATCATCACCGCGATCGCGGTTTCGGGCGTGACGATCAGGTCGGCCGGCTTCTCGATGATCATCTGCGTGTACATCTTGATCGCCGCGTCGATGCCCGCTTCCTCGAACTTGATGTCCTGCTTCACGTTGCCCTGCAGCAGCCGCACCGTGAGCGGCTTGTTCGCGGGCACGGTCCAGGTGACCTGCGACAGGCCGAGACCGGTCGCGATCAGCGCGAGCGCGATGCCGGCCGGCGCGGCGATGCGCACGCGCGCATCGCCGGCGCGGGGCTCGGCAGGCGGCGACGGCCGGGCGGCGGCGAGCGCCTGCACGACGAGCGCGGCGAACAGCGCGAGCACCCACGCGATCCCGTACACGCCGGCGACCGGCGCGAAGCCCGCGAACGGGCCGTCGACCTGCGGATAGCCGCTGGCGAGCCACGGGAAGCCGGTGAGGACGGTGCCGCGCAGCCATTCGCCGAGTGCCCACGCGCTCGCGAACGCGAATGCGCCGTGCCAGGTCGGCGAGAACGGCCGCGGGTCGGGCGCGCGGCGATGCCACGCATGGCCCGCGCAGAACGACCACAGCCCGGCGGAGAACGCCGGGTACAGCGACAGGTACAGCGAGAACAGCACGAGCGCGCCGCCGGCGAGCGGCGCGGCCATCTCGCCGTACACGTGCATGCTGATGTAGAGCCACCAGATGCCGGTGATGAAGTTGCCGAAGCCGAACGCGCCGCCGGTGAGCGCGGCGCTGCGCCAGCTTGCGGTGCGCGTGAGCTGCGCGAAAAACCAGACGAATACGACGAGTTGCAGCCAGCCGCCATGCGGCGTCGGTGCGAAGCTGAGCGTATTGGCTGCGCCGGCGAGCAGTGCGGCCGGGTAGTGCCAGCGCGGCAGCGCGCGGCCGGGTGTCGGCGCGAGCAGGCCGCCAGCCGGGCGGGACAGGATCGGATCGTCCATGTGAAGCGGAAGTGGGCGAGCGGTTGTGGAACGCGCGGCTGGCGCGCGACGGTCAGTCCTCGTGCGAGGCTTCGGCGCGACGGCTGGCGAGCGGATTGCGGCGCACCAGCAGTACGTGGACCTGGCGCGCATCGCCGCGCTGGATCTCGAACACGAGGTTGCCGAGCTGCAGCTTCTCGCCGCGATGCGGGACGCGGCCGAAATGATGCGTGATCAGGCCGCCGATCGTGTCGACTTCGTCGTCGGGGAAATCGGTGCCGAACGTCTCGTTGAACTGCTCGATCTCGGTGAGCGCGCGCACGCGGTAGCGGCCGTCGGGCCCCGAGATGATGTTGCCGGCTTCCTCGTCGAAGTCGTATTCGTCCTCGATGTCGCCGACGATCTGCTCGAGCACGTCCTCGATCGTGATCAGGCCCGCGACGCCGCCGTATTCGTCGACGACGATCGCGAGGTGGTTGCGGTTCACGCGGAAGTCGTGCAGCAGCACGTTCAGGCGCTTCGATTCGGGAATGAACACGGCCGGGCGCAGCATCCCGCGCACGTCGAATTCCTCTTCGGCATAGAAACGCAGCAGATCCTTCGCGAGCAGCACGCCGATGACGTTGTCGCGGTTCTCCTCGTACACGGGGTAGCGCGAGTGCGCCTTCTCGAGGACGAACGGGATGAAATCTTCGGGCTTGTCGGCGATGTTGATCGCGTCCATCTGGGCGCGCGGCACCATGATGTCGCGTGCGCACAGGTCGGATACCTGGAACACGCCTTCGATCATCGACAGCGAATCGGCGTCGATCAGGTTGCGCTCGTGGGCGTCCTGGAGGATTTCCAGCAGCTCGCCGCGGGATTCGGGCTCGGGCGAGATGAAGTCGGTCAGGCGCTCGAGCAGCGAGCGCTTTTCTTGCGGTTTGTCGGTTAGCTTACGACTGGGATACGAATCGTTCATGGTGGTGCGCCCGGGTCATGCCGGAGCGCGCGGTCACGGAGTAGGCAAGGATACACCAAGGGCACGACGCGACCGTGTCACACCGGCCGCACGGCCAGGGTGGGCGGCTCGCGCGGGCCCCGCTCGCGGACGGCCGCGCCGGGCGCGACATCGTCCTCGGTTCCATCCTATCCCAGAAAGGCGCGGTGGGGCAGCGGCGGCAAAAAACGGGTGCGGAAGGGGTGGGGCGCCGTGACGCGGGAAAACGTCCGGCGGAGGCGGCCTGGGGCGGCATTCTGACGCACGCGGGTTTTGTCGCCGCGCCGCGGTTCAGAACCGCATGCCGGCCGAGCAGCCGCCGGCGGCCGCGCCGTTGGTCGCGGCGCCGCCGCAGCCCAGGATGCCGCAGCCGGACAGCGCGACGCTCGCGGCAACGATCAGCGCGGCAATCCTGCAACGCGACCAGCGTGATGGTTTCATCATCGGGCGTGCCCTCGTTCGAATGCGCACGCGGCGCGGCAGCGCGTGGCGGCAAGCCGGGCGCCAGGCCGTGTCACCGGCATCGCGCGAGCAGGCCTTCAAGTGCGCGATCGGGGATGCCGCTCGCGCGCAGCGCGTCGACCGTGCGGCTCACGTAGTCGAGCGTCGTGCCGTAGCGGCCGGCCGCGCAGCTGAACACTTCCTTCACGACGGGATCGGTCAGCTTGCCCGTGTAGGTCGGCGCGTCGCGGCGCATCACGAACGCGAGCGCGTTCACGCGTTCGCCGCTTTCCAGCGAGCACGGCAGCCACGCGGGCCGGTACGAGCCCATCGGCATTTCGCGCTTCCACAACGTTTCGAGGTGCGGTTGCGCGGTCGGGCCGGCGAGCCGGAACGCGATGCCCGAGCAGGAGCCGCCGCGATCGAGCGCGAGCACGAGGCCCGGGCGTTCGGGCGTGCCGCGGTTCACGCGCGACCACAGGTAGAGCCCGCGGTGATAGCCGTGCACCTTGCCGCGCACCGCGGCGACGGTCGGCAACCCCGGGTTCCAGATCAGCGAGCCATAGCCGAACAGCCAGAGATCCCGCTGGCCGTCCCAGTCGCGCATCGTATGCGCGAGCGAGGCCGCGAGCTCGTCTTCCGTCAGCAGGCGCCCGTCGCCGATCGACGGCGGGTAGGCGGGCGGGAGCATCGCGGCGTTGCGCATCGTGCGAAGGGCTTACTGGTACGGGTTCGGAAAGCCCAGCTTCGCGAGGATGTCGACTTCGAGCGCTTCCATTTCGGTTGCGTCCTCGTCGCTCGTCTCGTGGTCGTAGCCCTGCGCGTGCAGCGCGCCGTGCACCAGCAGGTGCGCGTAATGGGCCGTGAGCGGCTTGCCCTGGTCGTGCGCTTCCTTCTCGACGACCGGGCAGCACAGCACGAGGTCGCCGATCACGGTGCCGTCGGGCGCCGCGTCGTACGCGAAGGTCAGCACGTTGGTCGGGTAGTCCTTGTGGCGGTAGCCGGCGTTCAGCGTGCGGCCTTCTTCTTCGCCGACGAAGCGCACGGTGAGCTGCGCGCTGGCGAACAGCGCGGGCTCGATCCATTCGGCGATCAGCTTGCGCTTGGGCAGCGTCTTGCGCACGTCGCTCGTGATTTCGTCACCGTATTGCACGGACAGGTCGAGTTCCGGCTCGCGCAGTGCGTCTTCGGCGTCGTCTTCGCGCGGGGCGGGCTCGGCACCCACGTGCAGCGTCACGCTGTCGTAGTGCTCGGGCTGCAGCGCGAGCTTCGCGCGCATGGCCGGATCGTTGTGCTGCGCGACGATCGCGACGGCGGCTTCTCCCGAACTGCCCGACAGGTCGAACATCAGGCTGCGGCCGTCCGGGAAGTCGATTCGCAGCCCTTGCGCGTTGACGGTCCGGGCCTTGCCCTTCGCATCGAACAGCGACAGGCGGGGGGAGGCGGGCGCGGCGGACTGGGCGCGCCCGGACTTGCGGGAACGGGAGGATTTCATGACGCGTGCGGCGATTAGGACGCGTTGAGGATACACCAAACGGCCGATCGCACCCGAATTCGCACAGGCGAAAAAAAGCCCGGCGCGCCGTGTGGCGGGCCGGGCCGGGCTGTCGGGCCGGGGCGGCGTACGGGTGCCGCCGGCCGGTCAGCCGTCCTGGTGCTGCGCGTGGAATTCGTCGTACGCCTCGACGATGCGCGCGACGAGCGGATGGCGCACGACGTCCGCGCTGGTGAAGCGCGTGAGCGCGATGCCGCGCACGCCGCCGAGCACCTGCTGCGCCTCGACGAGGCCGCTCTTGTGGCCGCGCGGCAGGTCGACCTGGCTCGTGTCGCCGGTCACGACCGCCTTCGAGCCGAAGCCGATCCGCGTGAGGAACATCTTCATCTGCTCGGGCGTCGTGTTCTGCGCCTCGTCGAGGATGATGAACGCGTGGTTCAGCGTGCGGCCGCGCATGTACGCGAGCGGCGCGATCTCGATCATCTGGCGCTCGAACATCTTCGCCGTCTTGTCGAAGCCGAGCAGGTCGTACAGCGCGTCGTACAGCGGACGCAGGTACGGGTCGACCTTCTGCGCGAGATCGCCCGGCAGGAAGCCGAGCCGCTCGCCGGCCTCGACGGCCGGGCGCGTCAGCACGATCCGCTTGACCTGGTCGCGCTCGAGCGCGTCGACCGCGCACGCGACCGCGAGGTAGGTCTTACCGGTGCCGGCCGGCCCGATGCCGAACGTCACGTCGTGCGACAGGATCTGCTTCAGGTACTCGCGCTGCGCCGGCGTGCGGCCGCGCAGGTCGGCGCGCCGCGTGTAGAGCTTCGGCGCGGGCTCCTCGTCCGGCTCGCTGGCGTCGAGCTGCACGACGGGCTCGTCGAACGGATGGTCGGGGTCGCCGCGAAAGCGCACGTCGAGCGTGTCCTGGCGGCCGTTGCCGGACGTATGGCGCACTTCGACCAGCGCGAGCTGGATGTCGTCGACCGACAGCGCATCGCGCGCGCGGTTGTAGAAGTTCTCGAGCGCGGCGAGCGCGAGCTTGGCGCCGCGCCCGCGGATCGCGATCCGGTGGCCGCGTCGCGACAGCGTGACGTCGAGCGCCTGTTCGATCTGCCGCAGGTTCTCGTCGAGCGGGCCGCAGAGGTTGGCGAGGCGCGCGTTGTCGTCGCGCGGCGCGACGAATTCCAGTGCTTGGGTCGGCTTCAAAGTGGCGTCGGGCTCCTGTTGAGCGTCAGTGCGTGGCCGCGCTCGCGTCGTCGCTGACGAGCACGAGCTCGCCGCGCAGCGAATGCGGGTAGGCGTGGTTGATCTTCACGTCGATCATCTGGCCGATCAGGCGCGGGTGCGACGCGAGCGGCGCCGGGAAATTCACGACCCGGTTGTTCTCGGTACGGCCCGCGAGTTCGTTCGGGTCCTTGCGCGACGGGCCCTCGACGAGGATCCGCTCGACCTTCCCGACCATCGACTCGCTGATGCGCGCGACGTTTTCCTCGATGGTCGCCTGCAGATGTTGCAGGCGTTTGAGCTTCACGTCGCGCGGCGTGTCGTCATGCAGGTTCGCGGCCGGCGTGCCGGGGCGCGGGCTGTAGATGAACGAGAAGCTGGTGTCGTAGCCCATCTCGTGCACGAGCGCCATCATCTTGTCGAAATCGTCCTCGGTCTCGCCGGGGAAGCCGACGATCATGTCGGTCGACAGCGACAGGTCCGGGCGGATCGCGCGCAGCTTGCGGATCACCGACTTGTATTCGAGCACCGTGTAGCCGCGCTTCATCGCCATCAGGATGCGGTCGGAGCCGTGCTGGACGGGCAGGTGCAGGTGGCTCACGAGCTTCGGCACCTTCGCGTAGGTATCGATCAGGCGCTGCGTGAATTCCTTCGGGTGCGACGTCGTGTAGCGGATCCGCTCGATGCCGGGGATGTCGGCGACGTATTCGATCAGCGTCGCGAAATCGGCGATTTCCGACGAGCCGGCCGCCAGCGCGCCGCGATACGCGTTCACGTTCTGGCCGAGCAGCGTGACTTCGCGCACGCCCTGGTCGGCGAGGCCGGCCACTTCGGTCAGCACGTCGTCGAGCGGGCGCGACACTTCATCGCCGCGCGTGTACGGCACCACGCAGTAGCTGCAGTACTTCGAGCAGCCTTCCATGATCGACACGAACGCGCTCGGCCCCTCGACGCGCGCGGGCGGCAGGTGGTCGAACTTCTCGATTTCGGGGAACGAGATGTCGACCTGCGCACGGCCGCTCTCGCGGCGCGCGTCGATCATCTGCGGCAGGCGGTGCAGGGTTTGCGGGCCGAACACGAGGTCGACGTACGGCGCGCGCGACACGATCGATGCGCCTTCCTGGCTCGCGACGCAGCCGCCGACGCCGATCAGCAGGCCGGGCTTCGCTTCCTTCAGCTCGCGCACGCGGCCGAGATCGGAGAACACCTTCTCCTGCGCCTTTTCACGCACCGAGCAGGTGTTGAACAGGATGATGTCCGCGTCTTCCGGCGTATCGGTCTTTTCGAGGCCTTCGGCCGCATTCAGCACGTCCACCATCTTGTCCGAGTCGTACTCGTTCATCTGGCAGCCGAAGGTCTTTACGTAAACTTTCTTGGTCATGGGGGTTCGCCGTTCGCAGTGGTTGACCTGGGGGCGTCGTCTATAAGGTGAATCGGGACGGCCGTGCGCTGCACGCGGATGGCGCGCAGCCAGCATGAAAAGCCGTCGGGAAAGCCTTTCATTATAGCTTTTCATGCTGGCGGGGACGGGCGGCGGGTTGCGGCCGCGCGACGCCGTCCGCCAGGTCCCGACCCCTTGGCGTGAATGCACCGGCCGTCAGCGGCACGCGTTCAGCAGGTCTTCGTGCGCGGCTTCCTCGCGCGCGAAGCGTTCGGCGAGAAAGTCGAGCAGCACGCGCACGCGCGGCGCCATGTAGCGCTTGCCCGGATAGATCGCGTGCAGCGGCGCGCTCTGGTGCCGCCAGTCCGGCAGCAGGACCTTGAGCCGCCCGGCGCGGATGTCGTCGGCGACATCCCAGATCGAGTTCAGCACGATGCCGCGGCCGCGCAGCGCCCACTCGCGGGCGAGGCCGCCGTCGTTGGTCTCGAACGCGGTGGCGAGCGGCACCGTGCAGGTCTGGGTGTCGTCGCCGCGCGTGAAGCGCCACGTGTTCATCGGGCCGGACGCCACCGTGATCACGTTGCACGGAAAGCGGGCCAGATCGTGCGGGTCACTCGGCATGCCATGACGTTCGATGAACGACGGCGCCGCGCACGGCACGCGCCGGTCCGCGGCGAGCCGGCGGGCGATCAGCGCGCCGTCGGGCGGCGCCGCGAAGCGGATCGCGAGGTCGATCTCGTCCTGCCACAGGTTCACCGTCGAGTCGGACGCCGTCAGCGAGAACGTCACGTCCGGGTAGCGCGCGGTGAATTCGTCGAGCCAGTCGAGCAGCCGGCGGCGGCCGAAATCGGACGTCGCCGACAGCCGCACCCGGCCGCCGACGACGTTGCGTCCGGCCTGCAACAGCGCGTTCGCGTCGTCGAGCGCCTGCAATGCCTGCCGGCAGCCGTTCAGGTACAGGCGCCCCTCGTCGGTGAGCCGCAACTGCCGGGTCGAACGGTCGAACAGCCGGGTGGCGACCGCCGCCTCGAGCTTCGCCAGGCGCGCGCTCGCGGCGGCCGGCGTGAGGTTCAGCTTGCGCCCGGCGGCGGACAAGCTGCCCAGTTCGGCCGCCTCGACGAACAGCCGGATATCGCCCAGTCGATCCATGCGATTTTCCAGAAATATTTGAAAATGGTTCAAATGCCACGCCAATTATCAAATATCGGCATCTTCGGGACAATGCGCACATCCTGCCTTTTGTGCGGTGCGGCACCGCCCGGGCGCCGCGTCCGCCGCCTTCCGGAGAACGACATGCCCATTCCGTTACTGGCGCTTGCGATCAGCGCCTTCGCCATCGGTACCACCGAGTTCATCATCATGGGCCTGCTGCCCGAAGTCGCGCGCGACCTGGCCGTGTCGCTGCCGTCGGCCGGCCTGCTGGTCACGGGCTACGCGCTCGGCGTCGCGGCCGGCGCGCCGCTGCTCGCGGTGCTGACGAGCCGCATGCCGCGCAAGGCCGCGCTGCAGTGGCTGATGGCGATCTTCATCGTCGGCAACGTGCTGTGCGCGACCGCGTCCGGCTACGCGATGCTGATGGTCGCGCGGGTCGTCACGTCGTTCGCGCACGGGTCGTTCTTCGGGATCGGCGCGGTGGTCGCCGCGTCGCTCGTGCCGGCCGACAAGCGCGCGAGCGCGATCGCGCTGATGTTCACGGGACTCACGCTGTCGAACGTGCTCGGCGTGCCGTTCGGCACCTTCGTCGGCCAGCTGCTCGGCTGGCGCGCGTCGTTCTGGATCGTCGCCGCGCTCGGCGTGCTGTCGCTCGGCGGCGTCGCCGCGCTGGTGCCGAACCGCCACGACAGCGGGCCGGTCGGCCTCGGCCAGGAAGTGCGCGTGCTGAAGGAGCCGCAGGTGTGGCTCGCGCTGCTGATGACCGTGCTCGGCTTCGGCGGCGTGTTCGTCGTGTTCACGTACATCGCGCCGATTCTCCAGTCCGTGTCGGGCTATTCGCCGCGCGCGGTCGCGCTGATCCTCGTGCTGTTCGGCGCGGGGCTGACGATCGGCAACACGCTCGGCGGCAAGCTCGCCGACCGCGCGCTGATGCCGTCGTTGATCGCGATCCTCGTCGCGCTGATGGCCGTGATGGTCGTGTTCGCCAGGACAAGCCACCATCCGGTCGCGGCGGCCGTCACCGTGTTCGTATGGGGGATCGCCGCATTCGCGACGGTGCCGCCGCTTCAGGCGCACGTGGTCGAGAAGGCCGCGAGCGCGCCGCATCTCGCATCGACGCTGAACATCGGCGCGTTCAACGTCGGCAATGCGCTCGGCGCGTGGCTTGGCGGCGTTGCGCTGGAGCACGGCCTGGCGCTCGATGCGCTGCCCTGGGTGGCCGTCGCGGTGACGTTCGCGGCGCTCGTCGTCACGTGGTGCGCGATGCGGCTCGACGCGCGCGGGCCGGCGCGCGGCACGGCGCCGGCGGCGCAATGAGCGGTGCAACGCGCGGCGCCCGCACGACGCGATAGCGGCAGGAAAAGGTTCGCGAGGAACGCATTCCTCCGCGATGCTGATAACGGTGTGAAGATAACTTCGTTTGCCGGTGCAAGACCGGGTGATAGCGTCTCGATACGCGCCGTTGCTGGCGCAACCCGATTCCGATCCCGGCTTACCCCATTCGCAGGGCTGCACCGCGGCCCGGAGGCAATGCTATGTCTTCATCCCTGGCGCTCGTGCGCGACGTGTCTTCCTTCGAATCCGGCAACGCCGCCGATGCGCGGGCGTCCGCGTCGCTCGACGTGCTCGAACAGGTCGTTGGCGTGAACCTCGCGCGGTTGCGTGCCGAGCGGCAATTGTCGCTCGATGCGCTCGCGCGGCTGTCCGGCGTGTCGCGCGCGATGCTCGCGCAGATCGAGTCGGCGCGCAGCGTGCCGTCGATCAAGGTGCTCTGCAAGATCGCCGCGGCGCTGAAGGTATCGGTCGCCGCCTTCCTGCGCCGCCATGCGGTGAACGGCTTCGAGCATCTGGCGGCCGAGCGTGCGTCGCGGGTCGTCAGCTCGAACGGCCGCTTCTCGGCACGCGCGCTGTACCCGGAAGGCGAGCCGGCCGCGGCCGAGTTCCACGAGCTGCGGATCGCGCCGCTGCATACGGAGCCCGGCGCCCGCCGCGCGCCCGGCACGACGGTCAACCTCGTCGTCAGCGAGGGCACGCTCGAAGTCAGCGTGCACGACCGCCGCCAGTTGCTCGCGACCGGCGATGCGATCGTGTTCGATGCCGACCAGCCGTACAGCCTGCGCAACCCGGGCGACAGCGAGGCGCGCGCATTCCGCGTGACGGTGAGCCCCGAGGTGCCGCCGCGCTGGCTGGTGCCCGATGCGGCGCACGCGGCACATGCCGCGCACGCGGCCGGCTGACCGCGCAACGCAGGCCACGCGGAAGCGGCTCGCGTGCTCGCCGTCCGGACGAGAACGCGGGTCGTCCGTCGGCCGTTTGGACGACGCCGTTAGACGGAGTCGTCAGTAAGGTTTTACGCAGTGTTCGCTGCGTAGCTGTTGTATGCTTGGCCCGCCGTCGATGGGGTTGGCCCATCCGGCAATCAGTGCGTCTTCAGGGCGGGGTGAAATTCCCCACCGGCGGTAGGCTGGCGTAAGCCGGCGAGCCCGCGAGCGCCCGCGCATCCGCGCGGGGTCAGCAGATCTGGTCGAATGCCAGAGCCGACGGTCATAGTCCGGATGAGAGAAGATGTGCAGATAGTCATGTCCGTCAGGGCCGCTTCGCCATGTGTGCGAAGCGGGTTGTCGTTCTGTCTGTTTGCAATGCCCTGAAACGTTTTTCGCCCAAATCGTATTTGCGAGGAGCGTTTCACATGTCCTTGATGTCCGTTTCGTCGGCCCCCGCCGACGCCTTTGCCGATCTCCCGTTGCTGGATTCCGAACCGGTGCCGCCGCGCATCGCCGCCGCGCTCGAAGCGATGCGCGCCGGCCGTGCCGTGGTGCTGCAGGACGACCACGACCGCGAGAACGAAGCCGACCTGATCGTTGCCGCCGAGCGCATCACGCCCGAGACGATGGCGCTGCTGATCCGCGAATGCAGCGGCATCGTGTGCCTGTGCCTGACCGACGACACCGTGCGTGCGCTCGAGCTGCCGCCGATGGTGCAGACCAACGAGAGCCGCAACGGCACCGCGTTCACCGTGTCGATCGAGGCACGCGAAGGCGTGCATACGGGCGTATCGGCGGCCGATCGCGTGACGACGATCCGCGCGGCGATCGCCGAAGGCGCGAAGCCGCACGACATCGTGCGCCCGGGCCACGTGTTTCCGTTGCGTGCGCAACCGGGCGGCGTGCTGGCGCGCCGCGGTCACACCGAAGGCACGGTCGACCTGTCGATCCTCGCGGGCCTGAAGCCAGCCGGCGTGCTGTGCGAGCTGATGAATCCAGATGGCACGATGACGCGCGGCGACGATGTCGAGCGTTTCGCGCAACAGCACGGGCTGCCGATGCTGACGATCGCGGAACTCGTCGAGTTCCGCGAGGCGCTGGCCGCCGCGCGCGAGCGCTGCTGCGAACCGGCCTGAGTGCGGGGAAGGGGGAAGGCGGGCGCGTTCGCGCGCCCCTTGTGTGCCTTGTGTGGCGTGCGTGAACCGGCGCACGCCGGATCGGCCCGATCAGCCTGACCGGGCCGGCACGACCATCAGGACTGTACGTCCCCGAATTCGCCGCGCATGCCGGCTTCGACGAGCGCCGGCAGTTCGTCCATCTTGCGCATGATTCGCGTGATGCCCATCGCGCGCAGCGCGTCCGCGTAGTTGTCGGGGATGTGGCTCGCGCCGACGAATGCGATCGTCTTCATGCCTGCCGCCCGCGCGGCATTTAGCCCCGACACGCTGTCCTCGACGACGATGCAGCGCTCCGGCGCGACGCCGAGCGCGTGCGCCGCATGCAGGTAGACGTCGGGGTAGGGCTTCGGCCGCGCCACCTGTTCGGAGCTGAACACGCGATCGCCGAAGATCTCGGTGAGCGCCGCGCGCTTCAGCGAACTGCGCACGCGCGCGAGCCGGCTGTTCGACACGACGGCCGCCGGCAGGCTCACCTTCAGCAGCGCGTCGCGCACGCCGGAGATCGGCGCGAGCGATTGCGCCAGCGCGCGCTCGATGTTGTGCTCGATGGTCTCGATGAAGTTGGCCGGCATCTCGATCCCGAAGCGGGATTCGATTCCCGCCAGGAAGCGCGACGTCTGCTGGCCGAACGCCGATTTGGCGGCGGCTTCGAAGTCTAGATTCGGGAACGTGGCGGACAGCGTGTCGAGCAGGACGCGGTCGGCAATGATTTCGCTGTCGACGAGCACGCCGTCGCAGTCGCAGATGAGGTGATCGAGCATGGTGGTGAAAAAGCGGGATGTCGGCGACACAGATCAATTCGCCATCATACGTGCATTCACGCACACGCCGCGCGACGCTTCGGCAAATTTTCCCGACGCGGTCGCGCGCTGACTGCGTCTCGTCCGGGTGGGGTGCCGATCGTCCGGCGGCGGCCCGCTTGCGCGGTTCGCCGCCGCCTGTCGCCGGTGACGTCACAGCTCGATTACGCGCCCCGTTTTCCACGAAGTCATCGCCGCCTCGGCGAGTTCGAGCGCGGCGAGCCCGTCGTCGATCGTCGTGCGGACCGGCGTGCCGTCGCGCAGCGCATCGACGAAGTGCGCGATCTCGGCCGCATACGCGTGCCGGTAGCGTTCGAGGAAGAACGGCTCCGGCACGTCCGTCGCGATGCCGGCCGCGAGCCACGCGCTCACCTCGGTCGGCCGCACGTTGCCGGCCTGCAGCATCCCGTTGCTGCCGAGCAGCTCGAAGCGCTGATCGTAGCCGTACGCGGCGCGCCGCGACGTGTTGATCTGGCACAGCAGCCCGCGCCGCGTGCGGATCGTCACGGCCGTCGAATCGATGTCGCCCGCATCCTGCACGGCCGGATCGGTCAGGCAGCTGCCGGTCGCGTGCAGCGTCTGCGCTTCGTCGCCGAGAATCCAGCGGAACACGTCGAAGTCGTGGATCAGCATGTCCTTGAAGATGCCGCCCGAACTGCGGATGTAGTCGACGGGCGGCGCGCCCGGGTCGCGGCTCGTGACGACCAGCATTTCCGGCGCGCCGATGTCGCCGCGCTCGACGCGCGCCTTCAGCGCGGCGAACGTCGGGTCGAAGCGGCGCTGGAAGCCGATCATGCAGGTCACGCCGCTGCGCCGGACGGCGTCCGCGCACGCACGCGAGCGCTCGACGCTCAGGTCGACGGGCTTCTCGCAGAATAGGGCCTTGCCCGCATTCGCGGCCGCGACGATCAGGTCCGCATGCGTGTCGGTGCTCGACGCGATCACGACCGCCCGTACAGCCGGATTGCCGAGTGCGCGCTCGACGTCGGTCACCTGCGCGCCGTGCGCGTGGGCCAGCGCTTCGGCCGACGGCGCATGCCGGTCGACGACGTATTTCAGCTTCGCGCCCGGGTGGCGCGCGAGATTCGCCGCGTGGATCTTGCCGATCCGTCCCGCGCCGAACAACGCGAATTCGATCATTCCGTTCTCCTGTTGATTTCGTGGATATGCGCCGGTGCGCGGCTTCAGTTGGCCGTGCACCGTGGCGGCGCTCATTGATTCGCCAGTTCGCCGCGCACGTAGTCGATGCTCGCTCGCAGCCGGTCCTCGATGTCGTCGGCCTCGGCGATTTCGTGCGCGAACGGCTCGAACGAGAACGCGCCACGGTAGCCGCGCGCGAGCAGTTCGCGCAGTTGCCGGATATTGCCGAGCCGGTCGGCGCCGCCGACCAGCACGCGATGGCCGTCGCGCATCCGGTCGACCGGCAGGTCGTCCTCCTCGACGCCCGAGACGTGCACGAGGCCCGTCAGGTTCGGGAAGAAGATGTCCTCGCCCGACAGGTGATGGTGGAACGTGTCGTGCACGAGCCGGAACACCTGTTCGCCCGCCGCGTCGTAGATGCCTTTCACCGCATCCGACTTGCGGCGCAGCGCGCATTCCTCGAAGCCGAGCGGCTCGATGAAGCCGAGCAGGCCGCGCGCGTCGAGGATCGGCTTGAGCGCCTTCAGCGCCTTCACGAGATCCGCGTGGCGCACGTCCGCGCTGCGTGTGTCGCCGCGGCTGTTGGTCGGGCACAGCACCAGCGCACGCGCGCCGCATTGCGCCGCGTAGTCGGCCAGCACGGTCGCCTCGTCCGCGCGCTCGGCGTTCCATTGCTCGAAGCGCTGCAGCCCGTTGATCGTCAGGATCGTCACGCCGCCGGCTGCGGCCGTTGCGCGCACGGTGGCGGCCGGCGTGCCGTCGGCGATCTCGACGCCGTCGAGATCGTTGCGGATCTCGATCGTGTCGACGCCGAGGCGCTGGCACAGCGCGACGTAACGGTCGAACGGCAAGCGCGGGGCGCTCATCCGGTTCAGCGAAAAATGGAAGGCTTGCGTCATCGTTCTGTCCTTGGGTCTCGAGGGGGGCGGGGATCGAATCAGGTGCCGGTGTGTGCGACGTCGGCTGCCGGCGGCGCGGCGAGGGCACGCCACGTGTCGCGCAGCCAGTGCGCGCACGCGACGTTGTTGTCGAAGATCGAATAGCGCGCGCCGCCGCCGTAGTCGGGAAACGGGATGAATTCGCAACTGATCTGCTCGACGCGCGCCGGCTGTGCGTGGGCCTGCGCGTGCAGCAACTGCCGAAGCGCGGCCTTCCACGTGTCGAGCGCCTCAGCGCGCCATGCGCCGTGATAGGTGCCCGGTGCCGGCGCGACGAACGGATACTGGATGCCGCGCCCGGGCCTGCCGTCGGCGCGGCGCATCCACGGGTTGTCCGGATTGTTCGGCATCACGCTGCGGGCATGCGCATGCCGGACCCAGCCGCACGCGATCCAGTCGGCGTAGAGGGCGTCGGGCGATGCAGGGTCGAGCAACCGCCGGCCGCCGTCAGCCGCGTCGCGGATGCCCGATGCATCGAGTTCGGTGTGGTTGCCGATCTTGAACAGCAGGTGCGAATGATCGAGCGTGATCCGGAACGGCGCGCCGGCCTGCTCGACAAGCCGTGCGACGCGTGCGATGCGCGTGAAATCCTCGCTCCACATGTCGACGTGCACTTCGAGGCTCGGCAGGCAGCCGGCCGGCTCGCCGCGCTCGTAGGTCCGCAGGTAGAAATCGGCGACCTCGCGATCGGACAGCGGATGGCCACTCGCGTGACGCGCATGCAGCTGGCAGTTGAGCACCGTGCTGCCGAAGCGCGCGCCCGCGTCGACGATCTCGGCGACGTGCGCTTCGTCACGGCCCGCGCACCAGATGCCGCCGATCACGCGAATCGGCAGCGCATGGCGTTCGACCAGCGCGAAATACGGCGACAGGTCCTCGCCGCGCGTCGGGTTCTTTTCGATGTAGTCGAACACACCGGCGCCGGCGACCATCCGGAAGCGTTCGGCGGGCGCGGGCAACGGCAGGCCGTCGTGTTCGAGCACGCCGTCGAGGTTCACGCCGATGAGGATCGGTTCAGCCATCGTCTCCTGTCCGCCGTTGTCATGGGATGGGTTGCCCAATGTACGGAGGCGCGGCGCGGGCTGCATGACAAACGTTGGCGAAAAATCGCCAATGCGGCGGTCGATTTTTTCGCAATGCGCATGCGGCGCGACAGAAGGTGGGCCGGGCGCTCGAATTCAGGCCGGCAGGTACGCGCTCGTCCGCACGTTTGCCGGACAGAACACGCGGAATTCGACCGGATCGGCCGGTGGCGGCTGTTCGACGATCCCGCACGCATGCAGCACGTGCTGCAGTGCGGAAATCACCTGGCCGTCCGGATCCTGGTCGATCGCGAGATCCATCGCGCCGGATTCGATGAAGGTGCGGTGCAGGTCGATCATCTCGTGGCCGATCCACACGACGCGGCCGGCCGCGCCGGCCTTGCGCAGCGCCGCTTCGATGCCGGCCGAGCCGGCGCCGCTGTTGTAGATCGCGACCACGTCGTCGTGCGCCTGCAGCGCCTTCGTCACCGCGCGGTAGCAGCGGTCGTCCTGGTCGAGCGTCTCGACCGGCTCGTCGTCGCAGCGGACGGCGGCGAACGCTTCGGCGAGCTGGTCGCGGCAGCCGGCCATCCGGTCGGCGTGCGCGCGGTAGCCCATGCGCCCGCCGAGCAGCAGCACGCGGCCGGGGCGTGCCGCCAGGCGGCCGATGTAATAGCCGGCCGTGCGCCCGGCCCGGTAGTTGTCGATGCCGGCGAAGTGCGCGCGGTCGATGCCGCCGATGTCGGTGACCATTGTCACGACGGTCTCGCCGCGCGCGATCGCGCCGGCCAGCGCGTCGCGCACGCGGCTCGTGTCGCGCGCCGTGACGATCAGCGCCGCGCGCCGGTAGGCGGGCCGTTCGATCAGCGCGGCGGCTCGCTCGTCGTCGGCGGCGGGCAGGATCGTCCGGTGCACGACCACGCGCCGGTCGAGCATCTGCAGCGAGCGCTGCAGCGCCAGCTGCAGCCGCTTGAAGAAAGCCGCGTCGGTATCCGGCAGCAGTACGTCGACGTGGAGCAGCCCGTGTCGCGTGTCGGGCAGCTGGCGCGGCACGCCGAGCTGCCGCGCGGCCGCCACCACACGCTCGCGCGCCTGCGCCGAGACGCTGCCGCGCTCGTTCAGCACGCGGTCGACGGTGGTCGTGCTGACGCCGGCAAGCGCCGCGATCTCGTCGAAGCGTGCGGTGCGCTTGCGCCAGCGCGGCCCGGATTCGCCTGCCATGGTTGTCTCCATCGTGGGGTCGCCATCGAGACGTGGCGATGCGGGGAACGCTAAAGCGATGGCGAAATTTCGTCAACGTTTCGATTGAGCGGGGGAGGCCGCGGGCCTAATTTTGATTCCATGCCGAAGCGCTTGCCGCGCTTCCTACGAACAAGGAATCCAGGAGACGCACGTGGCTCATATCGACGACCAGGCGCACGACCGCACGGTGGCGCGCCGTCAGGCCTACCGGATGATCGGCGGCGCCGGCGAGCGCGCGCAGGCGGCCGGGCTCGCCAACGCGGAGTGGTATCGATGCCCGGTGCCGCGGCCGCTGATGAAGCAGCTGATGCAGCGCGGCGACGCGCGCGCGATCCGCGACACGCTGATCTGGTACGCGGCGATCGCGATCAGCGGGGTGCTCGCATGGCTGGCGTGGCATGCACATTCGGCGTGGGCGATTCCCGCGTTCTTCGTGTACGGGACGCTCTACTGCAGCCCGGCCGACTCGCGCTGGCACGAATGCGGGCACGGCACCGCGTTCCGCACGCGCTGGATGAACGACGTGCTGTACCAGGTCGCGTCGTTCCAGGTGTTCCGCCGCGCGACGGCGTGGCGCTGGAGCCATGCACGCCATCACACCGATACGCTGGTCGTCGGGCGCGATCCGGAAATCGCCGCGCCGAAGCCGACCGACTGGCGCTCGCTCGCGCTGAACATCGTCGCGCTGAAGCACGTGGCCGGCGAGCTGCGCAAGATGATCGCGACTGCCTTCACCGGCCGGCTCGACGACGAGGAGCGCACCTACGTGCCCGAATCGGAGCGGCCGAAGGTGGTGCGCGAGTCTCGCATCCATCTCGCGGTGTACGCGCTCGTGACCGGTGCTTCACTCTACTGGCACACGATCCTGCCGCTGCTCTACATCGGGCTGCCGAGCCTCTACGGCGCGTGGCTGTACCTGTATTTCGGCCTCACGCAGCATGCGGGCATGCCCGAGAACGTGCTCGATCACCGGCGCAACTGCCGGACCGTGATGATGAATCCGGTGTTCCGCTTCCTGTACTGGAACATGAACTACCACGTCGAGCACCACATGTTCCCGATGGTGCCGTTCCACGCGCTGCCGAAGCTGCACGAAGCGGTGAAGGCCGACATGCCGCCGCCGTACCGCAGCACGCTGGCCGCGTATGCGGAGATCGTGCCGGCGCTGGTCCGGCAGACGCGCGACCCGACCGATTACGTCGTGCGGCCCGTGCCGGATGCCGCGCGTGCGTGACCGACATCGAACCTTCCAACCCAGGAGACATGCAACATGACGCAATGGATCGACACCGGCGCGCTCGACGACATCGACGACGAAGACGTCGCGCGCTTCGACCATGCCGGCCACACGTACGCGATCTACCGCATCGACGGCGAAGTCTATGCAAGCGACGGCCTGTGCACGCACGAGCAAGTACATCTCGCGGACGGGCTCGTGATCGACCACGTGATCGAATGCCCGAAGCACAACGGGCGCTTCGACGTGCGCGACGGCCGGCCGCTGTCCGCGCCCGCCTGCGAGAAGCTGCGCACGTATCGCGCGAAGATCGAAGGCGGCCGCATCCTGATCGAGGTGTGACGCGATGACGAACGATCGGGTGATGGCGATCGTCGGCGCGGGCCACGCGGGCGGCCGCGCGGCGCAGGTGCTGCGCGAATCCGGCTGGAGTGGGCGGATCGTGCTGATCGGCGCGGAGGCGCACCTGCCGTACGAGCGGCCGCCGTTGTCGAAGGGCGTGCTGACCGGCGAACGCAGCGCGGCGCAGTGCCGGTTGCGCGATCCGGAAGCGTGGGCGGCCGATCGCATCGAGCCGGTCGTCGCGACGGTCGAGCGCATCGATCCGGGCGCACGTGAACTGCGCCTGTCGGATGGCCGTGCGTTCGGCTACGACGCGCTGCTGCTCGCGACCGGCGGCCGCGCGCGTCGCTTGACGATTCCAGGTGCGAGGTTAGACGGCGTGTTTGCATTGCGCACGCTCGACGATGCGGCGGCGCTCGGCACGCGGCTCGTGCCCGATGCACGGGTCGTGCTGATCGGCGGCGGTTTCATCGGCCTCGAAGTCGCGGCGTCGGCGCGACTGCGCGGGTGCCGCGTGACGGTGCTCGATGCGGCGCCGCGCCTGCTCGGGCGTGCGGTGCCGGAAGCGATCGCGGCGCGCGTGCACGCGCTTCACGAACGGCAGGGCGTGGCCATTCGCGTGAAGCGGAAGCCGGTTGCAATCGAGCGAACGACGGGCGGCGCGCTGGCCGTCATGCTCGACGACGGCGACACGCTGATCGCCGACACGGTCGTCGCCGGCATCGGCATCGAGCCGGCCGACGAGCTGGCGCGTGAGGCGGGCCTCGCCGTCGAGCGCGGCATCGTCGTGAACGAGCGGCTCGAGACGTCGGCGCGCGGCATCTACGCAGCGGGCGACGTGGCGGTGTTCCCGAGTGCGTTGTCGGGCCGGCCCGTCCGGCAGGAGACGTGGCACGGCGCCGAGACCCAGGCGCGCGTCGCCGCGCGCAACATGCTCGGCGCCGACGAGCCGTATCGCGAGACACCGTGGTTCTGGTCGGATCAATACGACGCGCAGTTGCAGGTGGCCGGTGAGCCGGCGCTTGGCGAGCGATCGGTCGTGCGCGTGCTCGGCGACGACGCGGAAATCCATTTTCATTTCGACGCCGGAGCGCGGCTCGTCGCTGCAAGCGGTTTCGGCCGCGCGTCGGGGTTCGTCAAGGACATGCGGGTGGCGAGAATGCTGGTCGAGCGCGGGAGCGACGTGAGCCCGTCGGCTGTCGCGGATACGGGGGTGAAGCTGAAGTCGCTGGTCTCGGCCGAGGGTGACCGGTAGCGAAAACGAAGCGGCGAAGCGCGAGGGAAGGAGCGTAAAACGCGCGGCGAGGATCGCCGCGCGTTTCGGTCAAGCGACGATCAGATCGTCGTGTGCAGGTGCAGGTACAGGCCGGCCGCCGCGGCGCCGCCGAGCAGCGGACCGACGACGGGCACCCATGCATAGCGCCAGTCGCTGTCGCGCTTGCCGGGGATCGGCAGCAGCGCGTGCATGATGCGCGGCGACAGGTCGCGCGCGGGGCTCATCGCATAGCCGGTCGGGCCGCCGAGCGAGATGCCGATGCCGAGCACGAGCAGGCCGACGGGCAGTGCGTCGAGCGCGCCGAGGCCGACTTGCGGCGACGCGAGGTACAGCACGCCGAGGATCAGCACGAACGTGCAGATCGCTTCGGTCAGCACGTTGTGCGTGACGCTGCGGATCGCGGGCGCCGTGCAGAACACCGCGAGCTTCAGGTCCGCATCGGCTTCCTTCGCGAAGTGCTGGCGATAGGCGAGCCACACGAGCAGCGCGCCGGCCATCCCGCCGAGCATCTGCGCGAGGACGTAGCCGCCGACTTTCGACCACGCGAACTTGCCCGCGAGCGCGAGACTGATGGTGACGATCGGGTTCAGGTGCGCGCCGCTGAACGATGCGGTCACGTAGACGGCGACGAACACGGCCATCGCCCAGCCCATCACGATCACGATCAGGTCCGCGCCTTTGCCCTTGGTCTTTGCAAGCAGCACGTTGGCGACCGCGCCGTTGCCGAGCAGCACGAGGATCGCTGTGCCGATGAATTCCGCAATATAAGGTGACATGTTTGTCTCTCTTGAATCACGGCGGACTCGCGCAGTGCGCGGTCCGCCGGTGTTGTTGTATTTCGTCCGGATGCCTGACGGTTATTGCGCGTCGTCGGCCCATGCCTTCGCGGCACGCACCGCACGCTGCCAGCCCGACATGCAGCGTTCGACGTGCTCCTTCGGCATCGACGGCGAGAAGCGGCGATCGAGCTGCCACTGGTCGTGCACTTCGTCGAGGTTCTTCCAGTAGCCGATCGCGAGGCCCGCGAGGTAGGCCGCGCCGAGCGCGGTCGTCTCGGTGATCTGCGGACGCACCGCGTCGACGCCGAGCAGGTCCGCCTGGAACTGCATCAGCAGGTCGTTCGCGCTCGCGCCGCCGTCCACGCGCAGCTCGCCGATGCTGATGCCCGAATCGGCTTCCATCGCGGCCAGCACGTCGAGCGACTGGTACGCGATCGAATCGAGCGCCGCACGTGCGAGGTGCGCGGAGGTCGTGCCGCGCGTGACGCCGAACACCGAGCCGCGCGCCCGCGCGTTCCAGTGCGGTGCGCCGAGGCCGGCGAACGCGGGCACCAGGTAGACGCCGTCGGTGTGCGGCACGCTCGCGGCGAGCGCTTCGATTTCAGCGGCCGACTTGATGATGCCGACGCCGTCGCGCAGCCACTGCACCACCGCGCCCGCGATGAAGATGCTGCCTTCGAGCGCGTACTGCACGTCGTCGCCGATCTGCCAGGCGATCGTCGTGACGAGGTTGTTCTTCGACTCGATCGGCTTGTCGCCGGTGTTCATCATCAGGAAGCAGCCGGTGCCGTAGGTGTTCTTCACCATGCCCGACGTCGTGCACATCTGGCCGAACAGCGCCGCGTGCTGGTCGCCCGCGATGCCCGCGAGCGGGATCTTCGATGCGAACACGGTGGTCTTCGTGTGGCCGTAGATTTCCGACGATGCCTTCACTTCCGGCAGCATGCTGCGCGGGATGTCGAGCATGTCGAGCAGTTCGTTGTCCCACTCGCGCGTGTGGATGTTGAACAGCATCGTGCGCGACGCGTTCGTCACGTCGGTCACGTGCAGCTCGTGCTTCGTGAAGTTCCACACGAGCCAGCTGTCGACGGTGCCGAACGCGAGCTTGCCCTGCTTCGCCTTCTCGCGCGCGCCCGGCACGTTGTCGAGAATCCAGCGGATCTTGGTCCCGGAGAAGTACGAATCGATCGGCAGGCCGGTCTTCGCGCGCACCTTCGCCTCGAAGCCTTGTGCCTTCAGCGAATCGCAGAAGTCGGCCGTGCGGCGATCCTGCCAGACGATCGCGTTGTAGACGGGCTGGCCCGTCTCGCGATCCCAGACGATCGTGGTTTCGCGCTGGTTGGTGATGCCGATCGCGGCGATCGACGTGCCGTTCAGGCCCGTGCGCGTGACGGCTTCGGCGGCGACGCCGGCTTGCGTCGACCAGATTTCCTGCGGATCGTGCTCGACCCAGCCGGGTTGCGGGTAGATCTGCTCGAATTCCTTCTGGGCGATCGAAACGATATTGCCCTGGCGATCGAACAGCATCGCGCGGGAACTCGTGGTGCCCTGGTCAAGCGCGAGGATGTACTGATCCTGCATGTCTCTCATCTCCATCCGTGGATTTGGCTTAGTTGTGATGCGCGCCGCATGTGGGGCGGCGCGTCGGTGAGTCAACGTCGGTCAAGCAACTGCAACTGCATTCCGGTCAGGCGTGCGGCGCGTGCGCGGCGGCGAACCACGCGTCGACCGCGGCGGTCACCGCGTCGAGCGTGCCGGGCGCGACGTGCAGGCCGAGCTTCGAGCGGCGCCACAGCACGTCCTGCGCGCAGGTCGCCCATTCGGCGTCGCGCAGGTAGCGCAGTTCGGCGTCGTAGATGCCCGGTGCGATTTCGGTGCCGAGATCGGCGAGCGACTTCGCGCCGTCGATCACGCGTTCCGCGCGCGTGCCGTATGCACGGGCATAGCGGCGGGCGAGCGCGGCGGGCAGCCACGCATGGCGTTTGGCGAACGTATCGGCGAATGCGTCGAACTTCGCGTTCGCGATGTCGCCGCCCGGCAGCGCGACGCCGGCCGTCCAGGTCTTCGCGTCGCGGCCCAGTGCGCGGCACAGCATGTCGCCGGCTTCTTCCGCGAGCTTGCGGAACGTCGTGATCTTGCCGCCGAACACCGACAGCAGCGGGGCGCCCGCACCGTCGTCCAGCTCGAGGCGGTAGTCGCGCGTGACGGCCGATGCGTTCGCGGCGTTTTCGTCTTCCAGCAGCGGGCGCACGCCCGAGTAGGTCCAGTGCACGTCGGCCGGCGAGATCTTGCGCTTGAAGTAGCGGTTGATCGAATCGCACAGGTACTGCGTCTCGTCGCGATCGATCGCGACCTTCGCGGGATCGTTCGTGTATTCGACGTCGGTCGTCCCGATCAGCGTGAAATCGTGCTCGTACGGAATCGCGAAGATGATCCGCTTGTCCGGGTTCTGGAAGATGTACGCGTGGTCGTGATCGAACAGGCGGCGCGTGATGATGTGGCTGCCCTTCACGAGCCGCACGCTGTGGTGCGCGCCGCGGCCGAGCGCGCCTTTCAGCACGTCGCCGACCCACGGGCCGGCCGCGTTCGCGATCGCACGGGCATGCACGACGCGGATCGAGCCGTCGGCGTGCTGCAGTTGCGCTTCCCATTCGTCGCCGCGGCGTTCGGCGGACACCAGCTTCGTGCGCGTCAGGATCTGGGCGCCGCGCTCCTTCGCATCCATCGCGTTCAGCACGACGAGGCGCGCGTCGTCGACCCAGCCGTCCGAATAGACGAAGCCGCGCTTGATCGAATCGATCAGCGGCGCGCCGGCCGCATGGCGGCGCATGTCGATGCCGCGCGAGCCGGGCAGCAGTTCGCGTTTCGCGAGGTGATCGTAGAGGAACAGGCCGATGCGGATCAGCCAGGCCGGACGCAGGTTCGGCATGTGCGGCATCACGAAGCGCAGCGGCCACATGATGTGCGGCGCCGCGCGCAGCAGCGTCTCGCGCTCCTGCAGCGCCTTGCGCACGAGCCCGAACTCGTTGTACTCGAGGTAGCGCAGGCCGCCGTGAATCAGCTTCGTGCTGGACGACGACGTGTGCGACGCGAGATCGTCCTGCTCGCAGAGCATGACCGACAGGCCGCGGCCGGCCGCATCGCGCGCGATGCCCGCGCCGTTGATGCCGCCGCCGACGACGAGCAGATCGTAGCGATTCGGTTGGGTCACCTGCTGTCCTTATCGTCTGAGGGAAAGGGTTGAACAGAAAATGTTCGAATTCGAAATTTAACGAACGAAATCGAAAAAGTAAAGTTCGATAAAGCGGGGCCAGTAGCGCGCGGCGCGATCCCGGACGATACTGGCGAAATCGACCGTTTCACGAGGTGAATCATGCGTATTGGGATGTGGGCTGGCGTATGCGCCGTCCTTCTGGCGGGGTGCACTGCCGGGATGCCGCCGCTCGCCGGCAACTGGCGCACGCCGTCGTTCGTCGACCTGCAGACGTCATGCGGCGGCACGGCGCGGGACTGGGGCGCGGACGCGCAGCCGGTCTACTCGACGCTGTATGACGCGTACGTGGCGAAACGGTATCGCGGGCTGACCGATGCGAACTATTGTGCGTTCGTAAACGAACTTTCGACGCACTATGCGGCGCCTGATGCGGCGGCGCGTGCCGGCTGGATCGCGTATTTCAACGGTGCGCGTGCGCAGGCCATCAGCTGGCGGGCGGCGGTCGATCCGACGCTACGCGGCGGCTGAAGCAGGCTGCGGCGGGGCGGTGGGCGGGAAGCGGGAATGACCGCGCGGCCCGGCATCCGGGCGGCGCGGTCAGGTCGGGAACGGTGTGGTTTTACGAATAGCGGTACTTGATGGATCGCAGCGCGGCGTCGCCTGTTTCGGTCACGCAGTATTTGCGCCCCGAACCGAGACCTTCCAGACGGACGAGCTGCTGTTCGAGCAGTGCGTCGATTTCGTCCCGATCCATGTGGGTTTGATCGGGAGCGTCCTTCACAAGCAATAGCGTGGCGAATTCATGCGGACTCAGCATCGTTCTCTCCATGGCGACCAGTCAGCCCGCGCGGCCGGCGCGGGCCGACGCGCGATACCCAGCGGGGTATGGCTTGGGGGGAAAGCTGTATTCGCCGGCCATGCCATTCGTCCGCGCCCTGGCACAGGCGGAACGGTCGAAATGGGCCGGGGAACTGGAGTCTAGTCGAGCGTGCAGGCAACGACAAATCAGGCCCCGTTAATTTTCCGTTTGACAGCCGGGCGACGCGCAAGCGGTTTGCTCGCGACGCCAACTTCTTGATTTCACTTGAAGTTTCGGGTGCGGTGCAGCATCGGAATCGTCACTCGGCGACGTACACCTGGGTGCCGGCGGCCGCCACGGTGTCGGCCATCTCGGGCGGCAGCGGCTTGTCGGTGAAGAGCGCGTGCACCTGGCTCAGGTGACCCTGGCGCACCAGCGCGGGACGGCCGACCTTCGAATGGTCGGTCACGAGATAGACGGTGCGCGCATGCTGCATGATCGCCTCGGCCACGCGCACCTCGCGCGTGTCGAAGTCGCGCAGCGTGCCGTCGGCCTCGATCGCCGACGTGCCGATGATCGCGTAGTCGACCTTGAACTGGCGGATGAAGTCGATCGCGAGTTCGCCGACGATCCCCTTGTCCCACGGCCGCACGATGCCGCCCGTGATCAGCACCTCGCAGTCGGGGTAGCCGCTCATCATCGACGCGACGTTCAGGTTGTTCGTGATCACGTGCAGCCCGTGGTGGCGGTTCAGCGCGCGTGCGACTTCCTCGGTGGTCGTGCCGAGGTTGATGAACAGCGAAGCCTGGTCGGGAATGTGCGACGCCGCGAGCGCCGCGATGCGCCGCTTCTCGTCGTGGAACATCCGCTGGCGCGCGGTGTACGACACGTTCTCCGAGCTGGTCGGCAGGCTCGCGCCGCCGTGGTAGCGGCGCAGCAGGTTCAGGTCCGCCAGCCAGTTCACGTCGCGGCGGATCGTCTGCGGCGTCACCCCGAAGTGCGCGGCGAGATCGTCGACGGTCACGAAGCCGTCGCGCTGCACCCATTCGAGCAATTCCTGCTGGCGCGCGTTGAGGGTGAGGCGGGGATCTCGGGTCATGGCTCGATGGTCGTGTCGTGAGACGGAGCGGGTATTGTAAGGGCGGCAACGGCGTTAGGCCGGCCCGGCCCGCAGGGTTGCCTGATATTCATGCGGAGATTGCATGGATTCATGTGACAAATGAATTTGTGCGATTGAGCCGATCGCGCTGCAATGGCGGATTGCCGCGCGCTCGCGAGGGCGCGGCCGGCGCGATCATTCAGCTTTCGACGAGGTGGAACCGATGACTGGCTTCAACTGGCACAACCCGTATCCGACGACCCGCATCCCGGTGTTCGCGCGCAACGTCGTGTCGACGTCGCACCCGCTCGCCGCGCAGGCGGGGTTGCGGATGCTGTGGAAGGGCGGCAACGCGGTCGACGCGGCGCTGGCCGCCGCGGCCGCGATCACGGTCGTCGAGCCCGTGTCGTGCGGGCTCGGCGGCGACGCGTTCGCGCTCGTGTGGGACGGCGAGCGGCTGTCCGGGCTGAACGCGTCGGGCGTCGCGCCGGCCGCATGGAACGTCGACTATTTCCGCCAGCGCCACGGCGAGGCGGGCAACGGCATCGCGAACAAGCCGACGCGCGGCTGGGACACCGTCACCGTGCCGGGCGTGATCGCGGGCTGGGAAGCGCTGCATGCGAAGTTCGGTTCGCTGCCGTTCGCTGACCTGCTCGAACCGGCGATCGAGATCGCGGAGCGCGGCTATGCGGTGCCGCCGATCGTCGCGCACAAGTGGGCGGCCGCGGTGCCGGAACTCAAGGGGTTGCCGGGTTTCGCGGACACCTTCATGCCGCATGGCCGCGCACCGCAGGTGGGCGAGCGCGTGTGCCTGCCGGGCCATGCGCAGACGTTGCGCACGCTGCAGAAGGAAGGTGCGCGCGCGTTCTACGAGGGGGCGCTCGCCGAGCGCATCGCCGCGTTCTCCCGCGAAGGCGGGGGCGCGCTGACCGCAGCCGACCTGCAGGCTTACCGGCCCGAATGGGTCGAGCCGCTCGGCAAGCGCTTCGGCCGTCACACGATCCACGAGATTCCGCCGAACGGGCAGGGCATCGCCGCGCTGATCGCGCTCGGGATTGCCGAGCACGCGGGCGTGACCGAGTGGCCAGTCGATTCGGTCGACTCGCAGCATCTGCAGATCGAGGCGATGAAGCTCGCGTTCGCCGATGTCTATCGCTACGTCGCCGATCCACGCGCGATGGAGTTCACGCCCGAACAGATGCTCGACGATGCGTATCTCGCCGAGCGCGCGAAACTGATCGACCCCGCGCGCGCGACGCACTTCGCCGCCGGCCGGCCGCATTCGGGCGGCACGATCTACCTGTCGGCGGCCGACGAGCGCGGGATGATGGTGAGCTTCATTCAGTCGAACTACATGGGCTTCGGCTCGGGGCTCGTCGTGCCCGGCACCGGCATCGCGCTGCAGAATCGCGGGCACGGCTTCTCGATGGACCCGGCTTCGCCGAACGTCGTCGCGGGCGGCAAGCGGCCGTTCCACACGATCATCCCGGCGTTCGTCACCGAGGAGGTCGAAGGCCGGACCGAGGCCGTGATGAGCTTCGGCGTGATGGGCGGCGACATGCAGCCGCAAGGGCACCTGCAGACCGTCGTGCGGATGCTCGGCTACGGGCAGCAACCGCAGGCGGCCTGCGATGCGCCGCGCTGGAAGGTCAACCGCGACTTCACGCTCGACGTCGAGGCAACGATGCATCGCGCGACCGTCGATGGGCTGGCCGCACGCGGCCATACGATCAAGTCGATCGACGATCCTTACATGGATTTCGGTTCGGGGCAGTTCATCTGGCGTCTCGATCGCGACGATCGCGAGCGCGGCTACGTGGCCGCGAGCGACAGCCGGCGCGACGGTCTGGCGGCCGGTTTCTGACGGATTCCCGGCGGCTTTCGCCGGCATGTCGTGTGCTTCGCGGGCGGCCGAATGGCCGCCCGTTTCGTTTGCGGCAAGCCGTATCACCGCGCGGGCGCAAGCGGTTTGAAGGACTCGTCTAACGAACGGCAACAGACGCCGTGGAACTGCGCTTGTCGGGTATGGTCAGTGCTTTGAAGCATGAACATCAAAGTCCGGCTAAGATGCCAGCATGGTTCGGCCGGACCAATCCACTATAAACGCAAGTAAAACGCCGCCTGCGGGATGGCCGGCGCCTGTGCCGAAGGCATGGGCCGGCCCCCGCGCGACGACTGGGAGCGCACCACCATGGACACCAAAACGACGCATGTGATGCCGTGGCGAATCGAGGACATCGACCTGAACCGGATCGATCGTCAACGTGCCGCCGCGAACGAGGATCTGTTGCTGCTGCTGTGCGCGTCGTCGTTCATCGAAAGCGGCTCGGATCTCTACACGAGCAACCTGAGCCAGTTCTTCAACGACGATCCGGAAGTCTCCGCATGGCTCAACAATGCATGGGAGCACGAAGAATTGCAGCACGGGCGCGCGCTGAAGGCGTACATCGCGCACGTGTGGCCGGAGTTCGACTGGGATACCGCGTTCGCGAACTTCTTCGCCGAGTATTCGCAGACCTGCAAGGTCGAGGCGTTCGAGAAGACCCGCGCGCTCGAGATGGTCGCGCGCTGCGTCGTCGAGACGGGCACGGCCACGCTCTATCGCGCGATCAACGAGTGCTCGGACGAGCCCGTGCTGAAGGAAATCACCGACAACATCCGCACCGACGAAGTGCGCCACTACAAGCACTTCTTCAAGTTCTTCAAGAAGTACAACCAGGTCGAAGGCAATGGCCGCCTTGCGGTGCTCGGCGCGCTGGCGCGCCGCGTGATGGAAATCAAGAACGAGGATTCGGAGATCGCGCTGCGCCACGTGTTCGCGGTGCGCTATCCGGATCGTGTCGGCGACAGCCAGTACAACCGCGAACGCGCCGCGCGCATCAGCACGCTCGTGCGGCGCAACCTGTCGGCCGACATGTGCGTGAAGATGCTGCTCAAGCCGCTCGACCTGCCCGCGAAGATCCAGCCGGGCGTCCACTATCCGCTCACGAAGATCACGCGGCACGTGTTCCTGCGCTGAGCGCCGCGGCGCGGCCCGACGCGCGTATGCTGCGGCTCTTCATCCGCTTATCCATCGGGGCCACGCCATCATGACCGATACCCATCGCCACGCGCTCGAACAATGGACGTTCGATGCGTGGCCGCCGGGCGTCGTCTCGTTGTTCGACGGCACCGCGCTCGAGCGTCATGCCGACGTCGCCGCGTCGCTGATCGTTGCGACCGACGATGGCCAGTTGCGCACGACGCTGCTCGGCGTCGGCGAAATCTATGCACACGATGCGCGCACGCTGCTGCTGGCGCTCTGGCCGCAATCGCGTGCGGCGCGCGCGATCGCGCAACGGCGGTCGGCCGCGTTGACGCTGGTCGCAGACGGCGCGTTCTTTCAGGCGCAATTGAGGATGGCACCGCTCGAAGGAGATTTCGGCGGACTGGCCGGATTCGCTGCGACGATCGCGCACGGCGATGCGCAGCGGGTCGGCTATGCGCGTCTCGCGACGGGTGTCACGTTCACGCTGGAAGGGGAGCGCACCGAGGTGCTCGCGCGCTGGCAACGCCAGGTCGAGCACCTGCGGCGCGCAGCCGCACGGCTTCAGTGACCGCGCTGGCCGCTGCGCGACGAGCGGTTGCGGTTCGCGTGCGCGGCATTGCCGTTCGCCGGGCGCGCGCTGTTGCCGCCACCGGCCGGACGCCCGCCGTTGCCACCGGCGCCGCCTTGCCCTTGCGTGCGCGGCTTCGCGGCCTTCTGCTGGGTAGCCTTCGGTTGCGCATTGCCGTCGCGTTTCGCGGCCGGCTGGCCTGAGCCGCCTGCGCGCGGCTGGCGATTGCCACCGCCGCCGCCACCGCCGCGCGGCTGTTGCTGCCCGCGGCGCTGCTGGATCGGCTCCGGCTTCGCGTTCGGATCGGGTTCGAAGCCCGCGATCACTTCCTGCGGAATCTCGCGCTTGATCAGCCGCTCGATGTCGCGCAGCAGCTGCTTCTCGTCGACGCACACGAGCGACACGGCTTCGCCGGTCGCACCCGCGCGGCCCGTGCGGCCGATCCGGTGCACGTAGTCTTCCGGCACGTTCGGCAGGTCGAAGTTGACGACGTGCGGCAGCTGGTCGATGTCGATCCCGCGCGCGGCGATATCGGTCGCGACGAGCACCTGCAGCGTGCTGTTCTTGAACTCCGCCAGCGCGCGCGTGCGTGCCGACTGGCTCTTGTTGCCGTGGATCGCCATCGCGCTGATGCCGTCCTTCGTCAGCTGCTCGGCGAGCCGGTTCGCGCCGTGCTTCGTGCGCGTGAACACAAGCACCTGGAACCAGTTGTGTTCGCGGATCAGGTGCGTGAGCAGTTCGCGCTTGCGGTCGCGGTCGACCGGGTGGATCTTCTGCGCGACGCTTTCGGCGGTCGTGTTGCGGCGTGCGACCTCGATCAGCGCGGGCGAGTCGAGCAGGCTGTCGGCGAGCGCCTTGATCTCGTCGGAGAAGGTGGCCGAGAACAGCAGGTTCTGGCGCTGCGGCGGCAGCTTCGCGAGCACGCGCTTGATGTCGTGGATGAAGCCCATGTCGAGCATCCGGTCGGCTTCGTCGAGCACGAGGATGTCGAGGTCCGACAGGTCGATCGTCTTCTGCTGCATGTGATCGAGCAGGCGGCCCGGCGTCGCGACGACGATGTCGACGCCGCGCTTGAGCGCATCGATCTGCGGATTGATGCTGACGCCGCCGAACATCACGGTCGAGCGCAGCTTCAGGTACTTGCTGTACGCACGGACGCTTTCCTCGACCTGGGCGGCGAGTTCGCGCGTCGGCGTGAGGATCAGCGCGCGCACCGCGCGCTTCGCGCCGCGATGTTCCGCGTAGAACGTATGCAGGCGTTGCAGGATCGGCAGCGTGAAGCCGGCGGTCTTGCCGGTGCCCGTCTGCGCGCCGGCGAGCAGGTCGCCGCCGCCGAGGACGGCCGGGATCGCCTGTTGCTGGATCGGGGTCGGCGACGTGTAGCCGAGCTCGTTGACCGCCTTGACCAGCGGTTCGGCCAAGCCGAGAGATTCGAAAGACATAGATACCACTCTTCAGTTTTATGATCGGCGACGTCGCGCGCGGCCCGCGCGGGAGGTGACATCGCAAAATGCAAAATGCAAAAGGGCGCGGCCGCGGTTTCCCGCAGCCGCGCCCCGTGTGTGTCAGCCGCTTCTTAGTCGAGCGGCGCGGAACGCAGGTCGCTCACCTGTTGCGGCGAGATCGGCGTACCGTTGTTGCCCCACGATACCCGGATATACGTGACGACCGCCGCAACTTCCTGGTTCGACAGCGACTGGGCGAACGGCGGCATCCCGTACGGACGCGGATTCTTGAACGTGCTCGGCGGATAGCCACCGTTCAGCACCATGCGGATCGGGTTGACGGCCGATTCCATCATGATCGAGTGGTTGCCCGCGAGCGGCGGATACGCCGGCGGCTTGCCCGCGCCGTTTTCGGCGTGGCAGGTCGCGCAGTTGTCCGCGTAGATCTTCTTGCCCTGCTCGAACAGCGCGTTGCCGAACTGCTTCGACGGCTCGTACTGCATGTTCTTCGGCGCTTCAGCCTTCTGCGGGATCGACTTCAGGTACGTCGACATTGCGCGCGTATCTTCGTCGGTCATGTACTGCAGGCTGTTGTGGACCACATCCGCCATCGGGCCGAACACCGCGCCCTTCTGCGACACGCCGGCCTGCAGCAGGTCGGACAGCTCCTGCACGTGCCAGTCGCCGAGGCCGAGTTCCTTGTCGTTCGTCAGCGACGGCGCATACCAGTTCTGCAGCGGGATCAGGCCGCCGGCGAATGCCGAGCCCGTCACCGGGCCGCCCATCATGTTGATCGACGTGTGGCACATCGAGCAGTGGCCGAGGCCTTCGACGAGGTACGCACCGCGGTTCCATTCGACCGACTTGGTCGGATCCGGCTTGTACTCGCCTTCCTTGAAGAACAGCGTGCGCCAGCCGATCAGCAGGTTGCGGTTGTTGAACGGGAACTTCAGTTCATGCGGACGGCTCGGCACCGACACCGGCGCGACCGAGCGCAGGTACGCGTAGATCGCGTCCGAATCCGCACGCGTGACCTTCGTGTAGCTCGCGAACGGGAAGCCCGGGTAGAGCAGGCTGCCGTCCTTCGAACGACCGGTGTGCATCGCGCGGTAGAAGTCATCCGACGTCCACTTGCCGATGCCATCCTTGTCGTCCGGCGTGATGTTCGGCGTGTACATCGTGCCGAACGGCGTCGCCATCGGCAGGCCGCCCGCGAACGACTTGCCGCCGCGCACGGTGTGGCACGCGATACAGTCGCCGACGCGCGCGAGGTATTCGCCCTTCTTGATCAGCGCGGCCTGGTCGGCCGGCGTGGCCGCGACGGCGGAAGCGCCGTGCAGCGTGTCGTTGCCCGGCCACAGGACCGGCACGAGAGCGGCAGCCGCGACGATCGCGACGGCCGAGAGTGCAAACAGGGACTTGCGTTTCATTGTGTCTGTCTCCCTTGCCTTATTGCGGTTCGCTGCCGCAGGCGAGCGGAGTCTTCATCGAACGCGCCGGAGCCGGCACGGGGTTGGCGGGCGCCGGTTGCGCGGCAAGCCATGCGGTCACGGCCGTCACGTCTTCGTCGGAAAGCTTCGAAGCGACTTCATGCATGCAGTCAGGTGCCTTCGCGTGACGGTTGCCCGAACGCCATGCACCGATCTGCGCGCTCAGGTAGTCGGCGTGCAGGCCGACCAGGCCCGGGATCGCCGGCTGCATGCCGGTCAGCGTCGCGCCGTGGCAGGCCACGCAGGCCGGCAGCTTGCGGGACGGGTCGCCTTGCGTGACGAGCTGCTTGCCGCGCGCGAGCGTCGCGGCCGGCAGCGTCGGCTTCGCCGGCGCCGGGTACGGCGGGCGTTCGGCCGAGAAATGCTCGGCCATTTCACGCAGGTAGTCGTCGTTCAGGTACGTCAGCAGGTAGTTCATCGGCGGGTACTTGCGCCGGCCGTCACGGAAGTTGACGAGCTGGTTGTACAGGTACTCGGCCGGCTTGCCGGCAAGACGCGGGAAGTAGTCGTTGTCCGTGCCCTGGCCGTGGACGCCATGGCAGGCCGTACAGCCGCGCACACGCTCGGCCATGGTATCGGGTGCCTTGAGCGGCGCCTGCTGGGCGTGCGCTTGCTCCGTGGGCTTGGTCTGCGCTTGGGCAGCGCTCATAAGGCCCGCGCTGCCGAACATCAGTACGGCGAGCAGCGGACGGAAGAGGCGTCTTGAAGACACACGAGACTCCATGTTTATTCGACGGGGACCTGTTGTCCGGGCTACGATCGGCTCGGCGCATGACGGCAAGGCAGCCGGGCTGCTGCGACGCGGCATTCTATCATCGATGGGTAATGACGGCTATTTGGCAAAAGGACATCGGTTCCTGTCCGTTTGCGACTTGCGACAATTTGACGCGCATTGCGACGTGTCGGTGTGAACCGGCGTGCGTTTTCACCATCGAAGACCGTACACTCGCGGGTCGCGCGGCGCCGCCTCCGCCGCAGGTCCAGTCATTTCTCCCGTTTCCGGATTCATCGATGACGTTTTCTACCGTGCCGTTGCCTTCCTCACGCTGTCCATCCCGTTGCTGCCACCTCGTCGGCCTGCCGCTGTCGGGAGGGTGTGGGCGATGAAGTTCGACAGCTTGTGGATCGGTCAGGTCGCGCTCGCGGCGCTGATGGACGCCGCGTTCGCGATGGCGGTCGGCTCGGCGCTGCTCAAGGCATGGCTTGGCAAGGACGGTGCGCGTCCGGTCGTCGCGCCGTCGCATTCCGCGTGGCTGCGCGCGCAACATTCGCTGGTCGCGGCGGCGCTGGCGCTGGTGCTCGCGGATCTCGGCTGGCTCGTCTACGAGGCCGCGACGATGAGCGGGGCGGGGCTCGGCGGCGCGTTCGCCGCGATTCCCGTGATGCTGATGCAGACGCACACGGGCTTCGCGTGGAGCGTCGCGTTCGCCGGCGCCGTGGTGCTCGCGATCGTCGCGCTGGCGAAGCCGGAGGGCCCGGCCGCGCACGCGGTGCTGTGGCTCGCGGTGATCGTGGTCGCGGCCGGCAAGGCGTCGCTCGGCCATGCGGCCGATACGGGTGCGCTGTCCGCGGCGGTCGGCGTGCAGACGCTGCACCTGCTTGCGACGGCCGTGTGGGGTGGCCTCGTGCTCGCGGGCGGGCTCGCGGTGCTGCCGGCGCTCGGGTCGTCGGTCGCGCGCGGCGCGCTGATCCGCATCGGCCAGCATCTGTCGCGTACGTCGATCATCGCGGTCGTCTTCGTGCTCGGCACCGGCGCGCTCAATGCGATCCGCGGCCTCGGCGGTTCGCTCGCGCCGCTCGACGGCAGCACGTGGGGGCGCGTGTTGCTGCTGAAGCTGCTGCTCGTCGCGCTCGCGCTCGTGCTCGGCGGCCTGAACCGCTTCGCGGCGCTGCCGCGCCTGCGCCGCACCGCGTCGACCGAGGATGCACACACGTTCCGCAACATCCTGCATCTCGAGGCGCTGACGATGATCGGCGTGTTCGTCGCAGCCGCCGTGCTGTCGTTCAGCGTGCCGGGGTTCGCGGCGATCGGCTGACGGCAGGGCGCGCGCGGCGCGGCGCAAGGCCGCCGTCGCGCACCCGGCACGTGCCGGGCACCGCACTGCGCATGCAAAAACGGCTGCCTGTGGGCAGCCGTTCTCGAATCGATACTTGCCGCGCGGGCCGAGGCCGCACGCCGCGCATCGCGCTCACCACTCGGCGACGCTGCCGTCCTCGTGACGCCACACCGGGTTGCGCCAGCGGTGCCCCGTCTTCGCCATCTCGCGCACCTTCTCCTCGTTCACGTCGATGCCGAGCCCCGGGCCCTGCGGGATCGCGACGAAGCCGTCCTCGTAGCGGAACACCTCGGGGTTGCGCAGGTAGTCGAGCAGGTCGTTGCCCTGGTTGTAGTGGATGCCGAGGCTCTGCTCCTGGATGAACGCGTTGTAGCTGACCGCGTCGAGCTGCAGGCACGCGGCGAGCGCAATGGGCCCAAGCGGGCAGTGCAGCGCGAGCGCGACGTCGTAGCTCTCCGCGAGCGTCGCGATCTTGCGGCACTCGGTGATGCCGCCCGCGTGCGATGCGTCGGGCTGGATGATGTCGACGTAGCCGCCCGCGAGGATGTGCTTGAAATCCCAGCGCGAGTAGAGCCGCTCGCCGAGCGCGATCGGCGTGTTGGTCTGGTTGACGATGTCGCGCAGCGCCTCGGCGTTCTCCGACAGCACCGGCTCCTCGATGAACATCAGCTTGTACGGATCGAGCTCCTTCGCGAGCACCTTCGCCATCGGCTTGTGCACGCGGCCGTGGAAGTCGACGCCGATCCCGACGTGCGGGCCGACCGCGTCGCGCACCGCCGCGACGTTCGCGATCACCTGCTCGACCTTGTCGTAGGTGTCGACGATCTGCAGCTCCTCGGAGCCGTTCATCTTCACGGCCTTGAAGCCGCGCTCGACCACCGCGCGCGCATTGTTCGCGACGTCGCTCGGCCGGTCGCCGCCGATCCACGAATACACCTTGATGCGATCGCGCACCTGGCCGCCGAGCAGCGCGTGCACGGGCACGCCGTGATGCTTGCCCTTGATGTCCCACAGCGCCTGGTCGACGCCCGCGATCGCGCTCATCGTGATCGGGCCGCCGCGGTAGAAGCCCGCGCGGTACATCACCTGCCAGTGATCCTCGATCAGCAGCGGATCGCGGCCGACGAGGTAGTCGGCCAGCTCCTGCACGGCAGCCTCGACCGTGTGCGCGCGGCCTTCGACGATCGGCTCGCCCCAGCCGACGATGCCCTCGTCGGTTTCGATCTTGAGAAACAGCCAGCGCGGCGGGACGACGAAGGTTTCGAGGCGGGTAATTTTCACGATGCGAGTCTCCAGGGTTGACCGGCGCGGGCAGTCGGGCGCGGCGCGCGGTCGCGTGCTTTCGCGGTTATCCTAGCGCAGCCCGATAAAAAATAGTATTAATAGCACTATTGTGCAGATAGTGGGCAGCCGGCACGCCCGGGTACTCGCATAACGGAGAACGATCATTCGACGCGACCTGCATGGACAAACGGCCTTCCGGCTCGCCACGGCGATCCTGCGCGGCGACTACCCGCCCGAGTCGCTGCTGCCGAGGGAACCCGACCTGATGGTGATGTACGGCGTGAGCCGCACGGTGATGCGCGAGGCGCTGCGTACGCTCACGTCGAAGGGGCTCGTCGAGTCGCGGCCGAAGATCGGCACGCGCGTGCGGCCGCGCGGCGTCTGGAACCTGCTCGACGCCGACCTGCTCGACTGGTACGCGCGTGTCGCGCCGCCGATCGCGTTCGCGCTGAAGCTGCAGGAGATGCGCGAGATGGTCGAGCCGTACGCGGCCGCGCTTGCCGCGCGCATGCATACGCCGGAGACGTTCGACGCGATCGACGGCGCGGCGCGCGCGATGGCCGTCGCGCGCAACGTCGACGAATGGGTGCGCGCCGACCTGCGCTTTCACCTGAGCGTGCTCGAGGCCGGCGGCAACGAACTGCTGGTGCCGCTCGGCACGCTGATCGATCGCACGCTCGAGGCGCAACTGCAGCTGAATGCGCGCCGCGCGGACGTATACAACGCGTCGCTCGCCGAGCACATGGCCGTCAGCGACGCGATCCGCGTGCGCGACGAGGACGGTGCGCGCCGCGCGATGGCCGCGCTGCTCGCGGTGACGCGCGCACGGATCGAGATGTCGTGACGGGGGGCGGGGCAGTGCGGCGCCGTCAGGCGTTCGCGCAGCCGCCCGGCTTGTGGATGCGTTCGGTGGATGCCGGGTACTTCGCGAGCAGGCTCGCCGGCCGCCGCGGGCGCGCGACCAGGTCGCCGCCGCAGTTCGGGCAGCGGCCCTTCAGCACGTCGTCGGCGCAGGTCGCGCAGAACGTGCATTCGAACGTACAGATGCGTGCATCGGCCGAATCGGGCGGCAGGTCCTTGTCGCAGCATTCGCAGCCGGGGCGCAGTTCGAGCATGACGGTTTTCCTTGGTTTGGACAGGGTCGGGACGGGCGCCGCACGGACATTGCGTGCGGCGCATGTGCGCGCTACTGTACCCGCTTGGATCGGCCCGGCCAACGGTGTTCCGCCGGGGCGCCGTCGATGCGCACGGGCCGCACCGGGAGACGACCATGCTTTATCGCGGAAGCTGTCACTGCGGTGACGTGAAGTTCGAGGCGGAAGGCGACCTGCAGGGCGTGATGGCGTGCAACTGCTCGATCTGCCGGCGCAAGGGCGCGCTGATGTGGTTCGTGCCGCGCGACCACATGACGCTCCTCACGCCCGACGACCATCTCGCCACCTACACGTTCAACAAGCACGTGATCCAGCACCGCTTCTGCAAGCGCTGCGGGATTCACACGTTCGGCGAGGGCGTCCACCCGAACGGCACCGCGATGGCCGCGATCAACGTGCGCTGTCTCGAGGATGTCGATATCGACGCGCTGCCGGTCACGCACTACGACGGCCGCTCGCATTGAGCGGCGCGCCGGCGCATGAACGGACGCACGGCCGTCAGGACGGTTGCGCGGTCGCGGCGCCCGGCGCGGGCGTTTCCGCCTGCGGGGCGGGGCCCGCGGTGCGCGTGCCGGCCGGGCGCTCGATCAGCGGCGCGAGCGCCGGCGCCATCGACTTCAGCAACTGCACGGCCATCGCGCTCGTGAAGTCGTAGCGTGCCGCATACGGCTCGTGCGCCGTTGCGGTCAGGACCCCGAAGAACCGGTCGCCGAGCACGAACACGAAGGTGCCGCTGCGGTTCACCTTGCGCGACTCGATCAGCCGCGCGCCGCGCGCATAGACGTTGAAGCGCTGGTCGCCCGTCCCCGTCTTGCCGTACACGTCGAGCGTCTTGCCGTCGGGCAGCGTGAAGCCGCCCGCGAGGCGGCGCGCGGTGCCGTTGAGCACGACGTCGCGCAGCAGCGTATGCGCCACGTTGACGATCTCCGGCGACAGCATCGGCTGCGGCTGGGCGGCCGCGCGCACGAAGCGCGTTTCGTACGGCGTGCCCTTCGCGAAGTCGAGCCGCGTGATCGTCTCGGTCGGCGCCTTCTGGCCGCCGTTCGCGATCAGGCCGATCAGTTTCGCGAGTGCGTCGGGCTGGTCGCCCGATGCACCGATCGCGGCCGCGTACGACGGCGTGACTTCCGCGAACGGGTAGCCGAGCGCGCGCCACGACTTCGTGATTTCCGCGTACGCGCGCAGCTCGACCATGCGGCGGATGCGGCGGTCCTGGGTCGCGTGGTAGCGCGTCTTGTACAGCCACGAGTACGTGTAGAAACGCGCGTCGCGGCTCTCGCGCTGGACATCGGCGAGCGACGCTGCCGGGTGCGCGCGCAGGTAGTTGAGCGTCCACAGCGCGAGCGGATGCACGCTCGCGATATAGCCGCGATCGTTAAGGTTGAAGCGGTCGATCGCGTACTTCGCGTAGAGCCTGGCGAGATCGTCGTCGGACAGTGTCGCAGCCGGCGTGCCCTTCAGTTGCACGCGCATCTGCGCATCGAACCACGCGAGCGATTCGTTCGGTGCGACGCTGCGCAGCACCGTCGCGATCTTCGGCGGCGATTTGCGCACGTCCTTCAGCATCAGCGCGAGCGCGTCGTCGGGCGCCTTGCCCGCATAGCGCGTGTAGTAGCGCTTCACGTAGACCTGGCTTTCGCCGTCGACGAACTGCTGCAGGTAATGCCGGCGCTGCTCCGGATCGCCGAGCCACGATGACGACGGGCCGGCCGCCTGCAGCGTCTCGTAGTGGACGATGTCGCGCATCAGCCGCACGAACACGAGGTTGACCGAATGCTCGAACGCCTTGTGCAGCGTCAGGATGCGGCCGTTGTCCGACTTCTCGAAGTTCGAGAACACCTGCGCGCCGCCGCCCGTGTAGAACACGTCGGGGCTCGCCGAATACTTGCGTTCGACGGCCGCGTCGAGCATCGCCTGCAGCGAGCGGTCGCGCGTATGCGACAGGTAGTCGAGCGCCCAGCGCGACAGCCCGTCGATCGGGTCGGGCTTCACGCGCGCCAGCTCCGCGTTCGACAGGTTCGCGTAGCGCGCATGCAGGTCGGACACGATCTGCAGGTACGTGATCAGCGTGCGCAGCTTCGCGGTCGAGCCGAGGTTGATGCGGCCGCCGCGATTCACGTCGAACGGCTCGTTCACGCTGTCGGTCTGCACGCGCAGCAGGTTCGCGCCGTTGCGGTGTTCATACAGCGTGAAGCTGTACGTGAGGTGCGACGGGTCGTCCTTCGGCGCGAGCATCTCGAAACCGTACAGGCCGGCCTTCTGCGCCCCGTCGCGCGTCGACGCCTGGGCGAGCCGTTCGGCGACCGCCTGCTGCACGCCGTTGTCGAGCGTGCTGGTTGCCTGCAGGTCGAACTGGTCGAGCTGGTACAGGTCGCTGATGCCGAGCGCCGACAGCAGCGACGCGCGCGCGGACGTCACGGCCTTGCGCGACACGAACGACTGCACGTGCGCGGCGGCCGGCGGTGCGCTGCGTTCGATCTGCGCGGCAAGCGCGGCGTCGCGCAGCGCGGGCGAGATCACGCCGCCGTTCGACAGCAGCCGCAGGTAGCTGTCGGTCAGCTTCTGCAGCGCCGGGTAGCCGCGGTTGAGGAAGTACGATGGCGCGCGCTGCGCGATGATCAGCGACAGCACCTCGCGGAACGTCTTGCCTTGCTCGTCGACGTTGTCGCCGGTCGTCGGCGCGGACAGGATCCGGTTCACGTCGTTGAAGTCGCGGCCGTACCACGCGGCGAGACCGTCGCCGATGCCGGTGATTTCGCCGATATGCGGCCGTGCGGCGAGCGGCACCGAGTTCAGGTAGCGCACGACGATGGTGCGGCGTGCGAGCATCGTCTGCGGGCCGTTCAGGTACGCGCGCACCGACGCGGACGCGATCTGCCGCAACTTCTCGGGCGGCGTCGCGGTGCGGCCCTCGGGCGAATGGCGGAACTTCTCGATCTGCGTCGCGAGCGTGCTGCCGCCCGGGCGCGCCTGATGGCGGTTGACGACGTGCAGCGCCTGGTCGGCGACCGCGCGGCCGAAGCGCCCCCAGTCGATCGCCGGGTTGCGGTTCGGTTCGTTCGCATCGAGCAGGTAGCGATCCTCGATGAACAGCAGCGAATCGGCCACCACGCGCGGCACCAGGTCGAAGTCGGCGTAGACGCGCTGCGGGAACACGGTCGCGAACAGCGGCGCGCCGGTCGAGTCGAACAGCATCAGGCCCGCCTGGTCCTTTTCTTCAAACGGGAGGAACAATCCGCGCTCGCCGAGCGACAGCATTCGCTGCGAATCGCGCGCCTGCTTGCTGACGACGAAGCCGCGCGCGAGCAGCCGCTCCTGGAACGCCGGAATCATCGCGTAGCCGAGGCGCTGGTCGTAGGGGCCGTTCGCGGGGAAGCGGATGTGATCGCTCGGGCCCGTCTCGACCGTGTAGCCGACATCGCGGGTAAGCTCGGACAGGTAGTGCGCCTGCAACCGGGACGTTTCGATCTCGCTCTGCACGAGTCGCGCAATGATCGCCACGGCGATCAGCAGCGCGGCCAGCAAAGACCACTTGACCCACGTCCAGACCGATGCGGGACCGGTCACGCGCGGCAGGATACGATTCAGCGGCCGATTCATGGCGGCGTCTCCCTGAAGGCGCGGGCTCCGGCCGCACCCCATTAAGGATTAGTGTAGTCCTCCGCAGCGGGCTGCCAAGGACGTTCACTACCGAGATGCGTCGACGCAACGCGCATGCCTGCGACGCGCTGTAACCCGCGTTGCGTTGCGATGGTGCATGCCGTCGCATGCGTAACGTTTGCGCGTTTCGTGCCGGCATGTCCGTGTGCTGGGGTGGGTCGGCGGGCAGGCCCGGACGGCGGGGCAGGCGGTGGCAATGCACCGGTTTCGTGCGGTGCGGCGGCGCGACAATTGGGATCGGAACCCGACCGTAAAATTGTGTCCGCGGCACGACGATGCTGCGGGTTTCCGTGATGGTCGCGCGTGTCGGTCACGGGTACGATCATTGGCTATGCGGCGCATTTCCGCTTTTGCCGGGAGTCCCATGCCGATCCACCCCGTCGCGCTCGTTTGCACGGCCATCCTCGGGCTGCTGCTGTTCGGGCTCGGGCTCGTCGTGTCCGTCACGCGCTTCCGGTGCACCACCGGCTCCGGGTGTGCGGCCGATCCCGCGAACGGGTTGCACAAGATCGTGCGCGCGCACGGCAACACGGCCGAATACGCGCCGTTTCTCGCGGTGCTGTTTCTCTATTTCGGTACACACGATCCATCGCGCGCGATCCTGACGCTGATCGTCGCGGCGACCGCGTGCCGCTGCCTGCTCGTGATCGGCCTGCTTGCCTGGCCGACGATGGCCGACCCGAATCCCGCGCGTTTCGTCGGCGCGCTCGGCTCGTATCTGTGCGGTGCCGCGCTGTGTCTCGCGCTGTTCGTCTGAATGGCGGCGCCGGCGGCATACGGCACGGACCCTGATCCGGGAGGCGGCTGCGGCGCGCGGTGATATGCTCGCGGGACGCCCGCGATCGACGGGCAGATTCCGACTGCCTGCGCGCTGCCGCGTTGCACGGCATTTCCGAGGGAAGAACCGACAACATGAGCCGCAAATTCATTCTGAAGGGCGACACGACCGACCACGGCGGCGTCGTGCTCGAAGGGATCGCCAATTCGTCGTTCGACGGACGCGAACTCGCCTATCTCGGCGCGGCGGTGTTCTGCGCCGCCTGCAAGTCGCCGGGCGTGATCGTGTCCGACGGCGGCGAGCGGACGATGACCGTGATGGGCAAGGTCGTCGCGCTCGAACACGACCTGTGCCAGTGCCTGTGCACGCCGCAGCCGAAGCTGATCGCGTCGCAGGCCACCGGGACGATCACCGGGTGAAACCCGCCGCGCGGAGGCGGCTGCCATCCGCGCGGCATCGACGCCCGGCCGCGGGCCGTCAGACGCTGCCTTCGGTTTCGATCACGAGGATGCGTGCTTCACCGAGCGGATGCGCGACGTGCTCGGTGCCGGCCGATGCGTGGAACACGTCACCCGTTTCGAGCACCGTCGCGTGCTCGACGCCTGCTTCGCGATAGCGCATCTCGACGCGACCGTCGAGCACCGCGAACACTTCCTCGCCGTCGTTGACGTGCCACCGATACGGCTGGTCGGTCCAGTGCAGGCGGACCGTGATGCCGTTCAGGTTCGCGATGTCGAGCGCGCCCCATGCGCGGTCCGCGGTGAACGCGGCGCTGCGGATGATGTTCATCGATGGGTTCTCCGGCGCGAATGCGCGTCGTTCTCGTCTTCCAGTCTTCGAGCGTTCAAGTCGATTGTCCGGCGTCGGCATTCAGCGCGACCTCGCGCGCAGTGCCTGTTCGATCGTCGCCTTGCGCGTCGCGAAACCCGCCGCCGACCGGTCGGTGACGCGCTTCACGACCGCTGCCGGTGCGGTGTCGGGCGAACCGGCGTCGAACGGCGGTGCCGGCGCGTACTCGAGTTGCAGCTGGATCGCCTGCGCTTCTTCCTCGCCGGCCAGCTCCGCGGCGATCGTCAAGGCGAAGTCGATGCCGGCCGTGACGCCGCCGCCCGTGATCAGGTTGCCGTCGCGCACCACGCGCTCGCGCACCGGCACCGCGCCGAGCGGTTCGAGCAGCGAGTGGAACGCCCAGTGCGTCGTCGCGCGCCGCCCGCGCAGCAGGCCGGCCACACCCAGCAGCAACGCACCCGTGCACACCGACGTCACGTAGCGCGCGGCGGCCGCGCGCTGCTGCACGAACGCGATCGTTTCGGCATCGAGCAACAGCGCGTTGATCCCGATCCCGCCCGGAATGCAGATCACGTCGAGCGGCGGACAGTCGTCGAACGTGCAGGTCGGCGCGAGCGCGAGTCCGCTGCTCGATGCAACGGAGTCGCGCGACTCCCCGACCAGATGAACGGTGGCGTCGGGCAGCGACGCGAGCACGTCGTGCGGGCCGGTGAGATCGAGTTGCTGGACGCCTGGAAACACGAGAAAGCCGATATGCAGGGTCATGCGAAGACTCCGATTGGATGGGGGCGGGCCGTAGCCGGTACGGGATGGACAGGTCGATTCTAGGCGCGTAGTGTTTGGCGAAATTGCCATATCACCCACGTTTTCAGCCAATCGCCATGCCTGCCGCCCCGCGTTCGATCCTGATCCTCGCGTTTCCTCGTGCCCAGCTGCTCGACGTGTCGGGGCCGCTGCAGGTGTTTGCGTCCGTCAACGAGCTGGCGCAGGAGCGCGGCCAGCCGGCGCCGTATGCGCCGCGCGTCATCGCGGCCGAGGCGGGGCCCGTCGAGACGTCGTCGGGCCTCGTCGTGATGGCGGAATCGCTGCGCTCGGCGGCGCGCCATCCGGACACGCTGATCGTCGCCGGCGGCAAGGGCGTGCATGCGGCATCGAAGGATGCGCGGCTGGTGCGCTGGGTGCGGCAGCAGGCGGCGCGCACACGGCGCGTGGCATCGGTCTGCACCGGCGCGTTCCTGCTCGCGGAGGCCGGCCTGCTCGACGGGCGGCGTGCGGTCACGCACTGGGCGCGCTGCGACGAATTCGCGGCGCGCTATCCGAACGTGCGCGTCGAATCCGATCCGATCTTCATCCGCGAAGGCGCGTTGTGGACCTCGGCCGGCGTGACGGCCGGCATCGATCTCGCGCTCGCGCTGGTCGAGGAGGATCTCGGGCGGGCGACCGCCCTCGACGTCGCGCGCGAACTCGTCGTGTTCCTGAAGCGTCCGGGCGGGCAGGCCCAGTTCAGCACGATGCTGTCGATGCAGCGCACCGACGACCGGTTCGGCGAACTGCATGCATGGATGGCCGAGCACCTGGCGGCCGACCTGTCGGTGCCCGCGCTGGCCGAGCGCGTGCGCATGAGCGAGCGCAGCTTCGTGCGCCACTACCGCGCCGGAACCGGCCGCACGCCCGCACGCGCGGTCGAGCAGATCCGCGTCGAGGCCGCGCAACGCCTGCTCGGTGAAACGGCATGGCCCGTCAAGCGGATCGCCGCGCGGTGCGGCTTCGGCTCGGAGGAGACGCTGCGCCGCTGTTTCCTGCGCGTGCTGGGCGTGTCGCCGCAGGGGTATCGCGAGCGATTCGTGCGGTAACGCGCGGCGTGCGACCGGCGGGGCCGGAACGATCGCCGCGTGGGACTGAACGGAAATCGATCGCTTTCCAGTCCGAAACGCCGAAACTATTCAGGATCGGAGAACAATGGGTGGGGACTTGTGCCGCGCCCGTCGCGCGCTCTATTCTGTTCTGTTGGCGATTCGAAGGGGGGCAGCATGGACCGAATCCAGGCAATGGAAGTTTTTACCCGCGTGGTCGACGCGAACAGCTTCACGCGCGCGGCCGACACGCTCGCGATGCCGCGCGCGTCGGTGACGACCATCATCCAGAATCTCGAGGCGCTGCTCGGCGTGCGCCTGATGCACCGCACGACGCGCCGGCTGTCGCTGACGCCGGAAGGTGCGGCGTACTACGAGCATTGCATGAAGATCATCTCGGAGATCGCGGAGGCCGACGCGAGCTTCCAGACCGGCAACCGCAAGCCGAGCGGCGTGTTGCGCGTTCACATGCCGAGTTCGCTCGGGCGGCGCATCGTGCTGCCGTCGCTGTCGATTTTCCGGCAGCGCTATCCGGACATCACGCTCGAACTGGGGCTCTCCGACCGCTACGTGGATCCGGTCGAGGAGGGGATCGACTGCATGATCCGGGTCGGGCCGCTCGAGGATTCGTCGATGGTCGCGCGGCGGATCGGGATGCTGAAGCGCGTGACTTGCGCGTCGCCCGACTACCTCGCGCGTCACGGCGAGCCGCACGAGATTGCCGATCTCGCCGACCACCACGCGGTGAATTTTCGGTCGAGCCACGGCGCGCGGGCAATTCCGTGGGTGTTCATGATCGACGGCAAGCCGTTCGAGGTGCGGATGAACGGGAGCGTCACGGTCAACGATTCGGATGCCTATGTGACATGCGGGCTCGAAGGGTTCGGGATGATCCAGCCGACGCTCTTCATGGTGCTGCCGCATCTGCTCGACGGCTCGCTGGTCGAGGTGCTGCCGGACTGCAATCCGAAGCCGAAGCCAATTTCGATCGTCTATCCGCATAATCGGCATCTGTCGCAGAAGGTGCGCGTGTTCGCGGACTGGATCGCGGAGGTGTTCGAGTCGACGCCGTCGCTGGAAGGTGGGGAGAACTGGCGCGGGCGGGTGGGGGGCAACGCGCCGGCGGCGCGGCGCGGGGCTGTGGCGGCGTAAGAAGTGGGGACGCGCAGGGGCGGGTGGCCGTGTCGCCGGCCACCGTAGATGCTGCTGCGCGCAGCCGACGTGCGTCGGGGCGTCGCCGCTACCAGCGGATGATGTACGGGTTTTCGCCCAGTGCCCAGTGCGCGTTGTCGTCCCGTTCGAGGAGAATCCCCTCGTGCGCCCAGCCGTCGTCCTCGGGATGGAACGACAGCGAGTCCAGCAGGTCCGGGTCCGCCAGCCAAGGCGTAGCTTGCTTGTCCGGCTTCCACAGGAAATTGACCCACGTCACAAGATGCGGATTGTCGTCGAACGGATTCTTGGACGGTGTCATGAATTTCTCGACGCCGCCATACGAAACATGCGCGCAGAACAGATTCGTCATGTGCAGGACACGCCCGCCGGGTGCCGAAGGATCGGTCGACTCGAATTCGTGATACCTGTAGTACGGCTTTCCGAATGCGGTGAGTTCGATGTGGCTTAAGCGCACATGCTTTTCGCTCGGCTCGTAATCCGGATTCCGGACGGTCGGCTTCCCGTTGCCGGCGTTGAACTTGACGGTAATCAGGCCGCGTTTGACGAGTGCCTGCACGTCTTTCCTGACCACTCCGTCCACTCTCAGCAAGCTCGCAGCGGTGACGTCGGCGGGCAGCTCGGCACCGCTCAAGGCGACGCAGGCGTCCGTCGGAGCCGTGTTCTTGTCCGCGAGTGCGGCTTTCAGAATCTCGTCGATCTCGCTCTTGTCCAGGCCGCCCGGCGGTGACATGTATCGCACGCCTGCCAGCACGGCGGCGGCGATCGCGGCGACCGCGGCACCTGCCACCAGCCGACGTCGTCTCGTGCGTCCGCGCGGCTTGTCGCTGTTCGATTCGTTACGGTCCATCATCTGATCCTCGGAGTTTTTCGTTATCGATCGGGCAACTGCGGAGTCCGGTCATGGAGAGGTTGGCAGAGGCCCGACCGGTCGAACGCGTGTCCGATTTTCACCGATCGTGGAGGTCGGCGGCCAGTCGATGCCATGGCTTCAGTTGCGGGATTGATCCGGAGCAGCGCCACGTGTCGCATGATCGCGCAGTGCGGCGGGCAATTGCCACAGCATCAGTTCGCGCGTGCCGAGTGCCCACAGCGCCGAACCGCTCCACGAAAAGGCCAGCGCCTGGATCTCGCTGTCTCTGGGTATCGACGATGTGTCGAGCTGCGCGGGTGTGCGGCCCTGTGCGACGTCCCAGAGTGTGACGCGATGCTTCCAGCCGCCTGTGGTGTAGGTCGTGCCCATCGCAAGGAAGCGTCCGTTCGCGGAACGAGCGGCGGCCTTCAAGTTGTTGGCGCTGCCGAGCAGGGCCGACAGCACGTGTCCACTCTTGAGATCCACCACGTGCATGCCGACAAAGCGCGCCCGTTTCGGGCCGGGATATTTCATGGGGGGCGGCATGCTGCCGTCGTCGTCGAGCAGGAGCACGAAGCCTGTCGCGATCCATTGACCCTGCGGCGAACCAAGCGGCTTGGGCACCCATTGCGCGACACCGGCGGCGCTGAAGGAATCCGGCGTGCCGAAGCGCTGCGGTAAGGCGATCGTACGCAGCGTGCGGCCGGTGCGGGCGTCCAGCTCGGCGAGCCCTTGCGAATCCTCCGTCCAGTAGCTCCCGGAAGGCCGCCAGCGTACGGGCCAGATCAGGGCATTGCTGCCGTTGCTGATCTCGTCCATCAGCGACTGGCGTACCGATGACAGCGTGGTGACGAACGGCCATGGATCGTCGGCGTCCGACGGCGGTGACGCCGGGCGCTGCACGGTCAGGAACGCGGAACCGACCGGGTTCTCGTCCTTCTCGTCATGCCGGATGTCATGCCAGAAATTGGCCGGCAGATCGTCGTCGAGAATCCAGTGCAAATCGCTCATCTGATGGTCTTGCCAATCGGTCTCGCTCGGCCAGACGACTTCATGACGATCGACCTTGCGGCTCGCGAGGTCATATCGGTACAGGCATGGCTTGCTCTTGGCGTCCGGCTGGCCGTCGAACCAGACGGCGCTGCCGTCGCCATTGATCATCATCCGTCGCGGGCCGTCCTTGCCGTGCCAGACTTCGTCCGCCTGCAACCCATCATTGCCCGCGTGCAGTCGCCACACATACTCGTTCCAGCCGCGGTTGTCGGCCACCTGGGCGCTGAACAGCAGGCTGCCATCCGGCAGGCCGAGGATGTCATGCGGGTACAGCAACGTGCGTTGCGACGGGTCGGTCACGAACTTGTCCCAGCGGATGATCGACGGCTTGATGACCGGGACGCTCGGGTCCGGCGCGACCAGCTTGATTGCGGGGGGCGGCGTCGACGGTGTCGACGGCAATTGCCATGCAGTGGGCGACGCGGCGATTTCCAGCCTGGTCGCCAGTGCGGACAGCGCGTCGGACAATGCCGTGAACACGTCGCCCGGTACGACGGAGATGCCTGTCCTGCTGGATTGGGTCCGGTTGCCGCTGAATATGTCCAGGTCCTGAAGTGTCAGGGCTTTCCACAGGCTGTAGTCGGGGTTGGGCCGGGAGTCGATGCGACCGAACTGAACGACCGTCGCCGGATGCCCGAATATCGCGCTGACGTCCTGCACCCTGACGAATAGCGCGCTTCGGTACTGACCGGTGATGCCGTCGCTGTGGTCCTGGCGGGCTTCCCAGAATGCGTAGGTGGACTGCAGCGCAGGCACGCCCGAGCCCTGGAACAGCCGGTCGACGCGTGCCCGAGCCTGATCCATGCGCCAGTCCAGTTCCTGCCGGGTGATCGCGCCTTGTTGCAGCGCCTGCTGCAGTTTCGGCAGAGTCGCGTGGTCGGCGATGGCTGCGCGCAGGTCCGGCCGGCGCGACAACAGCACACGGCTCCAGGGGGCCGGCAAATTCTGCAGTTGCCAGCTATTGGCGCTGGCTGTTACCGGGCTCGTCCGTTGCAGTACGCGCTGCACCAGCGGCTGCACCTGATCGTAGGGGGCGGAGACCAGCAGGAACACGGCTTCCGCATAAGCTTGCCGGTTCTTGCCGTTGTCCCAGATCAGAACCTGTTCGCCTCGACGGGCGGCCACTTCGTAATCGTCGTCGTGCCCGGTGTCGTGCAACTGCTCGAATCTCCAGTGCAGGCCGTCGACAGTGGTGTCTGGCAGAGGGTCGGCATGGCAGGCGAGCGGGATGGCGATGCCGATCAGAACCGACAGGAAGCATGCGAGGCGTTTTTTCATTGACGTTATGCCCGGATGCAGCAGAAATTTGGACATACCGATTCTAGGTGCGGTGTAGTGCTCGTGCCGCGGTGGTCCGGGTGCCATTGCGCGGGGTATCGACTTTTGCACCGTTCGGTATCGCCGCATACAGGCATCGGCGAGTGGATCGTCTTTTTTACGGAGAGCGGTGCCGGCATCGGTTGTGGGTCCACTCCGGTCTCGAGCGCAATGGCACGATCGTCGTGGCCACGAAGGCATGAGCCGCTACTGGAGCATTGGCGCGCGTTTTTGGCGGAACAAATGAAAAAGCCGCTGTTTCTTTCGAAACAGCGGCTTTCGCATTTGGTGGCGAATCAGGGATTCGAACCCCGGACCTGCGGATTATGATTCCGTCGCTCTAACCGACTGAGCTAATTCGCCGAAGACTTGAATTATGTCGATCGGGCGGTCCGCTGTCAATACCTTTTTCCATCTTTCCCGAAAAAAGTTGCCGGCGGCCCGTGCCGACCTTCATTGCGGGCGGGAGCCGGTCCCCGGAAGGAGACCTTCCGCCGACCGTCCCCGCTGCGCACCCGCCATCAATCCTGCGCGTAAATGTTCGAGTCCTTCGTCTCCTTGACGAACAGCAGGCCGATCACGAACGTGGCCAGCGCGATCACGATCGGATACCAGAGGCCCGAGTAGATGTTGCCCTTCGCCGCGACGATCGCGAACGCGGTGGCCGGCAGGAAGCCGCCGAACCAGCCGTTGCCGATGTGATAGGGCAGCGACATCGACGTGTAGCGGATCCGCGTCGGGAACATCTCGACCAGCATCGCGGCGATCGGGCCGTAGACCATCGTCACGTAGATCACGAGGATCGTCAGGATCACGATCGTCATCGGCCAGTTGAGCTGCGCCGGGTCTGCCTTCGCCGGGTAGCCGGCCGATTTCAGCGTCGACGCGAGCGTCTTGTCGAACGCCGCGCCCTGCGCCTTCGCGTCGGCCGCCTTGCCTTCATAGGCGGGGATCACCGTGTCGCCGACCTTGATCTGGGCCGTCGCGCCAGCCGGTGCCGCGACGTTCTCGTAGTTCAGGCCGGCCTTCGCGAGCGCGCTCTTGGCGACGTCGCACGAGTTCGTGAACTTCGACGTGCCCACCGGGTTGAACTGGAACGAGCAGGCGGCCGGATCGGCGATGACCGTGATCGGCGCCTTCTGCGTCGCGACCTCGAGCTGCGGGTTCGCGTAGTGCGTGAGCGCCTTGAACAGCGGGAAGTAGGTCAGTGCCGCGATCAGGCAGCCCGCGAGGATGATCGGCTTGCGACCGATCTTGTCCGACAGCGAACCGAAGAACAGGAAGAACGGCGTGCCGATCAGGAGGGCGATCGCGATCAGGATGTTCGCACTCGCACCATCCACCTTCAGCGTCTGCGTGAGGAAGAACAGCGCGTAGAACTGGCCCGTGTACCACACGACGGCCTGGCCGGCGGTCAGGCCGACGAGCGCGAGGATCACGATCTTCAGGTTCTTCCACTGGCCGAACGCTTCGGTCAGCGGCGCCTTCGACGTCTTGCCTTCCGCCTTGATGCGCAGGAACACCGGCGATTCGTTCAGCTGCATCCGGATCCACACCGACACCGCGAGCAGCAGGATCGACGCGACGAACGGCACGCGCCAGCCCCAGCTGCCGAACGCTTCCTCGCCGATGAACGTGCGCACGCCGAGGATCACGAGCAGCGACAGGAACAGGCCGAGCGTGGCGGTCGTCTGGATCCACGCGGTGTAGAAGCCGCGACGGTTGGCCGGCGCATGCTCGGCGACGTAGGTCGCCGCGCCGCCGTACTCGCCGCCGAGCGCGAGGCCCTGCAACAGCCGCATCGCGATGAAGATCACGGGGGCGGCGATGCCGATCGACGCGTAGCCGGGCAGGAAGCCGACCACGAACGTCGAGATGCCCATGATCACGATCGTCACGAGGAACGTGTGCTTGCGGCCGACGAGGTCGCCGAGGCGGCCGAACACGATCGCGCCGAACGGCCGCACCGCGAAGCCGGCCGCGAAGCCGAGCAGCGTGAAGATGAAGGCGGCGGTTGGATTGACGCCGGAGAAGAAACTCTTGCTGATGTAGGCCGCGAGCGAGCCGGCCAGGTAAAAGTCGTACCACTCGAACACGGTGCCGAGCGACGACGCGAAGATCACTTTCTTCTCTTCGCCCGTCATCGGCGAGTGGGAAATTTGCCCGCCTAACGTTGCCATGAGTCGTCTCCAAGTCCCTTGATATAGATGTGCGGCCGCCTTGGGTGGACGGGCCTGTCGAGGATTATTGGTACGGAAACTTACGGCCGACTGACTCGCGCGTGCAAAACGACTGCAGGTTAACCCGCGCCGAATCGGTGGCTTTGTGAGCCCATCGTGCTGCGAAGTGCTTTGATTGTCTGGTAAATCGTCGATTTCGACTCAATCGCGGCGTGGTGCGGCGGCGCCCGTCAGGGTTAATCCGGGGCGGTTTCGGCCAGCGGCAGGCTGACGCGCACGAGCGTGCCGGCGAGGCGCGGTGCGTGTTGGTAGACGTGATCGTCGAGCGTCAGTGTGCCGCCGTGCTGCGTGGCGATCTCGCGCACGATCGCGAGCCCGAGGCCGCTGCCGTCGCCTTCGCGGCCGAGGATCCGGTAGAAACGCTCGACGACGCGCTCGCGTTCGGCGGCCGGGATGCCCGGCCCGGTGTCCTCGACTTCGAGATGCACGAGCCGCGCCGCGGGCTCGGCGCGCACGCGCACCGTGATGCGGCCGCCGTCCGGTGTGTAGCGGATCGCGTTGTCGATCAGGTTGCCGAGCATCTCGCGCAGCATCACCGGATTGCCGTCGACGTCGAGCGGCCCGTCGTCAGGCGGGTCCGGCGGGCCTTCGTAGCCGAGATCCATCCGTTTCGCGAGCGCGGCCTGCACCCAGTCGCGCACCGCGCGCCGCGCGAGCGTGGCGATCTCGACCGGCTCGAACGTCAGCCCGCTCGCGCGGTTTTCGGCGCGCGCCAGCGCAAGCAACTGCGTGACGAGCCGCGCGGCTTGCTCGGAGCTCGTCGCGATCTGCTCGAGCGAGCGCTGCACGTCGGGCGGGACGGGGTGGCGCAGCGCGAACTCGGCCTGCGTGCGCAGGCCCGCGAGCGGTGTCTTCATCTGATGGGCGGCGTCGGCGATGAAGCGCTTCTGCAGCGCCATGTTCTGTTCGAGGCGCGCGAGCAGGTCGTTGAACGACGTGACGAGCGGCTCGATCTCGGGCGGCGCGCGCTGCGCCTCGACGGGCGACAGGTCGTCGGGCCGCCGCGCGCGGATGTGCGCCTGCAGCGCGTTGAGCGGCGCGAGCCCGCGCGACAGCCCGAACCAGACCAGCAGGATCGCGAGCGGCAGGATCACGAACTGCGGCAGGATCACCCCCTTGATGATGTCGTTCGCGAGCGCGTTGCGCTTGTCCAGCGTTTCGCCGACCTGCACGAGCACGGGCTGCGGGCTGCCCGATTGCGGCAGCGCGACGGTCGTATACGCGACGCGCACGTCGTTGCCGCGCAGCAGGTCGTCGCGGAACATGACGACGCCTGGCGGCGGGCGGTCCTCGTCGCGCGGCAGCGGCATGTCGGCTTCGCCCGCGACCAGCTCGCCGCGTGTGCCGAGCACCTGGAAGTACACGCTGTCGACGTTGTCCGCGCGCAGGAAATCGCGGGTCTGCTCCGGCAGTGTCAGCTCGGCGACGCCGTTCACCGGATGGATCTGCCGCGCGAGCACATAGGCGTTGGTCTCGAGCGCGCGGTCGAACGGGCCGTTCGCGATCGTCTTCGCGACCAGATAGGTGACGGCGATGCTCATCGGCCACAGCAGCAGCAGCGGCGCGAGCATCCAGTCGAGGATTTCGCCGAATAGCGAGCGCGGGCGCGGCGCCTCGGGCGCATCGGTTTCGTCGGGCGGCGCGAACGGGTTCTCGTAGCGCGCGTCGCGCGCCTCGTCGGCGGCCGACGACGGCGCGCCGGTCGGATGGCGGGGATGGGCCGGCGTGGCCATCGCGGCGACGCCCGGGTTCAGCGCAACGGCGTGCCGGCCACCGCGGGCTGGGGCGCTGCCGTGTCGGCCGGCGCGGCGGGCGCGACCTTCTCGAGGCAATAGCCGAGGCCGCGCACGGTCGAGATCCGTACGCCGCTGGGTTCGATCTTCTTGCGCAGCCGGTGCACGTAGACTTCGATCGCGTTGTTGCTGACTTCCTCGCCCCATTCACAGAGATGGTCGACGAGCTGTTCCTTCGACACGAGCCGGCCGATCCGCTGCAGCAGCACCTCGAGCAGGCCGAGCTCGCGGGCGGAGAGGTCGAGCACGTGATCGTTCGCATACGCGATCCGGCCGACCTGGTCGAACGCGAGCGAGCCGTGGCGCACGACGGTCGGGCCGCCGCCCGCGCCGCGCCGGGTCAGTGCGCGCACGCGCGCCTCGAGCTCGTTGAGCGCGAACGGCTTGGCCATGTAGTCGTCGGCGCCGAGGTCGAGCCCCTTCACGCGCTCGTCGACGCTGTCGGCGGCCGTCAGGATCAGCACGGGGAGGTTGGAATTGCGGGCGCGCAGGCGCTTGAGCACGTCGAGCCCGGGCATTTTGGGGAGCCCGAGATCGAGGATCAGCAGGTCGAATGTCTGCATCGACAGCGCGGTATCGGCGTCGACACCGGTCTTCACGTGGTCGACCGCATAGCCCGATTGGCGGAGTGACCGGGTGAGGCCGTCCGCGAGTATGCTGTCGTCTTCCGCGATGAGAATTCGCATGGTGCTGACCGATGGCCGGCGGGGCGTTCGCGCCGGCCGGCTGTCTCCGAAGTTATTCGTGTACAACGCTCTGCATTGCGGGCTTGCACAAAACACTGTTTTTTTATACAGTGTCTGCATTCGTGGGCAGCGCTTGAAAGTGGGCGCGCCTCTAACAGACGCTGCTCATCATAGCAAAGGACGATTCATGGAAGATAGCAAGAAGGGCTCCGGGATGACCGCCGAGAAGAGCAAGGCGCTGGCCGCCGCGCTTGCCCAGATCGAAAAGCAGTTCGGCAAGGGCTCGATCATGCGCATGGGCGACGGCGAGGCGACCGAGAACATCCAGGTCGTGTCCACGGGCTCGCTCGGTCTCGATATCGCGCTCGGCGTCGGCGGCCTGCCGCGCGGCCGGGTGGTCGAGATCTACGGTCCGGAATCGTCCGGTAAAACCACGCTCACGCTGCAGGTCATTGCCGAACTGCAGAAGATCGGCGGTACGGCGGCGTTCATCGACGCCGAGCACGCGCTCGACGTTCAATATGCAGCGAAGCTCGGCGTGAACGTGCCGGAGCTGCTGATCTCGCAGCCGGACACCGGCGAGCAGGCGCTTGAAATCACCGACGCGCTGGTGCGCTCGGGCTCGATCGACATGATCGTCATCGACTCGGTCGCGGCGCTCGTGCCGAAGGCCGAAATCGAAGGCGAGATGGGCGATTCGCTGCCGGGTCTGCAGGCCCGCCTGATGTCGCAGGCGCTGCGCAAGCTGACCGGCACGATCAAGCGCACGAACTGCCTGGTGATCTTCATCAACCAGATCCGGATGAAGATCGGCGTGATGTTCGGCAACCCGGAAACCACGACGGGCGGCAACGCGCTGAAGTTCTACTCGTCGGTGCGTCTCGACATCCGCCGGATCGGCTCGATCAAGAAGAACGACGAGGTGATCGGCAACGAAACCCGCGTGAAGGTCGTCAAGAACAAGGTGTCGCCGCCGTTCCGCGAAGCGATCTTCGACATCCTGTATGGCGAAGGCATTTCGCGTCAGGGCGAGATCATCGATCTCGGCGTGCAGGCGAAGATCGTCGACAAGGCGGGCGCCTGGTACAGCTACAACGGCGAGAAGATCGGCCAGGGCAAGGACAACGCGCGTGAATTCCTGCGCGAGAATCCGGAAATCGCACGCGAGATCGAGAACCGCATTCGCGAATCGCTTGGCGTGGTCACCATGCCCGATGGGGCAGGCCAGGACGAAGCCGAGGCGATGGACGAAGAAGAGTGATGGTCGGGCGCCGAGGTCAGGCTGGCGAGCCGGAGGAGAGCGACGCGCCCGAAACGGCGGGTCGCTCCGGCCGGCGAGCCGGATCCTCGGGCGCCGATCGGCGGGGCGCAGGCAGCGATGCCGCGAACCGCACCGCGACGAGGGCATCCGACGATGCCCTCGTTTCGTTTGAGATTGCCACACCGGACGATCCGTTCGACGACGATGAATCGTTCGACGCGCACGACCGCTCCCGCCGTCGTGTTTCCGGTGTCAGCTTCCCGGGTGATCGCGCAGCCGATGCATCGGCGCCGGCCAGGGAAGATGTCTATACGCGCAGCAGCCAGCATCCGCGCCGCACACGTCGCGCGCCGGGTGCTTCTTCCAGCACTGCATCAGGTGACGCACCGGGCGCGACCGAGCGCAAGTCATCGAAGCCTCAGCGATCGCTGAAGGGCCGCGCGCTCGGCTATCTATCCCGCCGTGAATACAGTCGCACGGAACTCGCGCGCAAGCTCGCGCCCTACGTCGGCGAAGACGAATCCGTCGATCCCGTGCTCGATGCGCTGGAACAGGAAGGCTGGCTGTCCGATGCGCGCTTTGCCGAGAGTCTCGTGCATCGTCGCGCGTCGCGTGTCGGCGTCGCACGCATCGTCAGCGAGCTGAAGCGTCATGCGGTGGGCGACACGCTCGTCGAAGAGGTGAATGCGCAGCTCCGCGAGACCGAATGGGCGCGTGCACAGGCGGTCTGGCGCAAGAAATTCGGTGCACTGCCGCAAACGCCGGCCGAGCGTGCGAAGCAGGCGCGCTTTCTCGCCGCGCGCGGCTTCTCGAGTGCGACCATCGTGAAGTTGCTGAAGGTCGGCGACGATTTCCTGGTCGACGACTGACCGCGCCGATCGCGCGCGTGGCGCGCGATTTTGCTGCATCGCAACCGCTTCCGGACAGGCGGGAATACCCGCCGTTGCGTCAAACTGTCTCAAATACCCAATATGCTAAAATCCTTGGGTTTTCCTCTTCGGCCTCAACCTCCAGCATGCCGCTATCCGAGCCCGTGCCCCGTCAGTTGCGACATCAACGCGCAATCCGAGCGGAAGCTTACGAGCGCGGCGACGGCTTGTGGGACATCGAAGCCTGCCTGACCGACCACAAGCCGCGCGATGTCGCGCTTGCGTCGGGCATCCGGCCCCAGGGCCTGCCGATCCACGAACTCTGGCTGCGCGTGACTATCGATCGTGACCTCAATGTCGTCGACGCCGAAGCGTCTTCGGAATGGGTTCCCTATCCCGGTCACTGTCAATCCGCCACTCCCGCCTATCGGGCCCTCATCGGGCTCAATCTCTTCCGCAATTTCCGCCGCAACGCGAACCGGCTGCTCGCCGGCGTCGCAGGCTGCTCCCACCTCACCGAACTGTGCGCCGTGCTGCCGACGGCAGCGATCCAGGCGTTCGCCGGTGACGTGTGGAACGTGCGCGAGGAGGGGGGCGAGGGGCCGGACCATGGCGGCGTGCACGACGAAGCGCCTTTCCAGCTCGGCCGCTGCCGGGCGTTGCGGTTCGACGGCGAGGTCGTGCGGCAGTACTACCCGCGCTGGTATGGCGCGAGCCGGCCGGACGTGCCCGGTGAAGGCAGCACGAAGGAATGAACGGAAATCATTCGAAGAAGCGTCTAAAGCGACTTTTCATCCAACTCTCAGACTGAAGGGAATCACGCATGAAGATTCACGAGTACCAGGGTAAGGAAATCCTGCGGAAATTCGGAGTCGCGGTACCGCGCGGCAAGCCGGCGTTCTCGGTGGACGAGGCCGTCAAGGTGGCAGAAGAGCTCGGCGGCCCGGTATGGGTCGTGAAGGCTCAGATTCACGCAGGCGGCCGTGGCAAGGGCGGCGGCGTGAAGGTGGCGAAGTCGATCGAGCAGGTCCGCGAATACGCGAACCAGATCCTCGGCATGCAGCTCGTCACGCACCAGACCGGTCCGGAAGGCCAGAAGGTCAACCGTCTGATGGTCGAAGAAGGCGCCGACATCAAGCAGGAACTGTATGTCAGCCTCGTCGTCGATCGCGTGACGCAAAAGATCGTTCTGATGGGTTCGAGCGAAGGCGGCATGGACATCGAAGAAGTTGCCGAAAAGCACCCGGAACTGATCCACAAGGTCATCGTCGAGCCGTCGACGGGCCTGCTCGACGCGCAGGCAGACGACCTCGCCGCGAAGATCGGCGTGCCGGCCGCTTCGATTCCGCAAGCGCGCGCGATCCTGCAAGGCCTGTACAAGGCATTCTGGGAAACCGATGCGTCGCTGGCTGAAATCAACCCGCTGAACGTTTCCAGCGACGGCAAGGTCATCGCACTCGACGCGAAGTTCAACTTCGACTCGAACGCGCTGTTCCGCCACCCGGAAATCGTCGCTTACCGCGACCTGGACGAAGAAGATCCGGCTGAAATCGAAGCGTCGAAGTTCGACCTCGCATACATCTCGCTCGACGGCAACATCGGCTGTCTCGTGAACGGCGCGGGCCTGGCAATGGCGACGATGGACACGATCAAGCTGTTCGGCGGCGAACCGGCGAACTTCCTGGACGTCGGCGGTGGCGCGACCACCGAGAAGGTCACGGAAGCGTTCAAGCTGATGCTGAAGAACCCGGATCTGAAGGCGATCCTCGTGAACATCTTCGGCGGCATCATGCGCTGCGACGTGATCGCGGAAGGCGTGATCGCCGGTTCGAAGGCCGTGAACCTGAACGTGCCGCTCGTCGTGCGCATGAAGGGCACGAACGAGGACCTCGGCAAGAAGATGCTGGCCGATTCGGGCCTGCCGATCATCTCGGCTGACAGCATGGAAGAAGCTGCGCAGAAGGTCGTCGCGGCAGCCGCAGGCAAGTAAGCGCGCGCTAATGAACACGCATGGCGGCGCGGTTCATACGCGACGCCAATCGAACAGAGGTCAAAATACATGTCGATTCTGATCAACAAGGACACGAAGGTCATCACGCAGGGCATTACCGGCAAAACCGGTCAGTTCCATACGCGCGCCTGCCGTGAATACGCAAACGGCCGCGAAGCATTCGTCGCGGGCGTGAACCCGAAGAAGGCTGGCGAAGATTTCGAAGGCATTCCGATCTACGCAAGCGTCAAGGAAGCGAAGGCGGAAACCGGCGCGACCGTGTCGGTCATCTACGTTCCGCCGGCAGGCGCAGCGGCTGCGATCTGGGAAGCGGTCGAAGCCGACCTGGATCTCGCGATCTGCATCACGGAAGGCATTCCCGTCCGTGACATGATCGAAGTGAAGGACCGCATGCGTCGCGAAGGCCGCAAGACGCTGCTGCTCGGGCCGAACTGCCCGGGCACGATCACGCCGGACGAACTGAAGATCGGCATCATGCCGGGTCACATCCACCGCAAGGGCCGCATCGGCGTCGTGTCGCGTTCGGGCACGCTGACGTATGAAGCGGTTGCCCAGCTGACGGCACTCGGCCTCGGCCAGTCGTCGGCAGTCGGTATCGGCGGCGACCCGATCAACGGTCTGAAGCACATCGACGTGATGAAGATGTTCAACGACGATCCGGATACGGACGCAGTCGTGATGATCGGCGAAATCGGTGGTCCGGACGAAGCCAATGCGGCAGAGTGGATCAAGGACAACATGAAGAAGCCGGTGGTCGGCTTCATCGCGGGCGTCACGGCGCCTCCGGGCAAGCGCATGGGCCACGCCGGCGCGCTGATCTCGGGCGGTGCGGATACGGCCGAAGCGAAGCTGGAAATCATGGAAGCGTGCGGCATCACCGTCACGCGCAACCCGTCGGAAATGGGCCGTCTGCTGAAGAAGGCGCTGTAATATTTCCACCTGGGTTCGTCCTGCAGAAAACGCCGGCTTTGCCGGCGTTTTTTGTTATGCTCGCGCAATGAATTCGTAAGCACCGGGCATGCATCGCGCATGTGCCGGCAATGAACCGGGTCGCCCGAGGGCGGCCGCCGTCCTGCCCGTCACGCCATGCTCGAATTCCTGACGTCGCTCCACTGGGGCGCCGTTCTCCAGATCGTCATCATCGATATCCTGCTCGGCGGCGACAACGCCGTCGTGATCGCGCTCGCATGCCGCAACCTGCCCGCGAACCAGCGGTTGCGCGGCGTCGTCTGGGGCACCGCGGGGGCGATCCTGCTGCGTGTCGCGCTGATCACGTTCGCGGTCGCGCTGCTCGACGTGCCGTTCCTGAAGCTCGGCGGCGGGTTGCTGCTGCTGTGGATCGGCATCAAGCTGATGGCGCCGGCCGGCGACGCGCACGACGACATCAAGCCGGCCAGCCGGCTGTGGGACGCCGTGAAGACGATCGTGATCGCCGATGCGGTGATGAGCCTCGACAACGTGATCGCGATCGCGGGCGCGGCCGAACAGGCCGATCCGTCGCACCGGATCGCGCTCGTGATCTTCGGCCTCGTCGTCAGCGTGCCGATCATCGTGTGGGGCAGCACGCTGGTGCTGAAGCTGCTCGACCGTTTCCCGATCTTCGTGGCATTCGGCGCGGGGCTGCTCGGCTGGATCGCGGGCGGGCTGATCGTGAATGACCCGGTCGGCGACCGCTGGCCGGTGCTCGATACGCCGGAGGTCCTCTACGGCGCGAGCATCGCGGGCGCGCTGTTCGTCGTGGCGATCGGTTACACGCTCAGGAAGCGCCGCGACGTACCGCACGCGCACTGACATTGGCCGTCCGGCCGACTGCCGGATTCACGGCCCGCTGGCTACGATCGAGACGCCTGCCTTTGCGGCAGGCGTTTTTCGTTTCCGGAGCCTGCCATGTTCGAAGCCTTTTCCGTTTCCCTGTTCCGTCGCGTGGCCGCCGATCTGCGGCGCGCGAACCGGCCGTCGCCGCGCTGGCGGCCGGCCGGCTTCACGCTGATCGAACTGATGATCGTGCTGGCGATCGTCGGCGTGATCGCGGCCTATGCGATTCCCGCGTATCAGGATTACCTTGCGCGCTCGCGCGTCGGCGAAGGGCTCGCGCTTGCGTCGTCCGCGCGGCTCGCCGTCGCCGACAACGCCGCAAGCGGCGCGAGCCTCGACGGCGGCTACAGCCCGCCGGCCGGCACCCGCAACGTCGAATCGGTTGTGATCGACGGCGAGACCGGCCAGATCACGGTCGCGTTCACCACGCGCGTCGCCGCGGCCGGCACCAATACGCTGGTGCTCGTGCCGTCCGCGCCCGACAAGGCCGATGCGCCCACCGCCCGCGTGCCGCTCAAAAAGGGCGCGATGCAGGCCGGCGCGATCGCGTGGGAGTGCTTCGCCGCCGGCAAGGCGGCGTCGTCGCTGCCCGCGCCGGGGGCCGGGCCGCTACCGGTCGATGCGGCGACGCTGCCCGCGAAATATGCGCCGGCGGAGTGCCGCGCGTAGCGCCGGAGGCGAAGCAGGGCGGCGCGGGCAGCATGCCGGCCGCCGCTTCAGCCGGCCGGGGCGGCCGCGCCGTGTCGGATCGTGGCGCGAAGGCCCCGCACAGAGGGGGGAAAGTTTTGTATAGTGCGCCGGTTGCTGACATCCGGTTCGCTCATGCCTTCTACTTTTTCCCGTTCGTTGCCGCTCGTTGCGCTGGCTGTCGCCCTGATCGTGCCGTACGCGATCACGAATCACACGTATCCGATCCCGACCTTCTATTCCGAGTTTTCGGCACTGGTGCTGTATCTGCTGGTCGGTGTGTCCGTCGTGCTGCTCGCGCGCACGGGCCGCCCGGCCGAGCCGTTTGCGGCGCCGGCCGCGTTCGTCGCGCCGCTCGGGTTCGCCGTGGTGCTCATCGCGCAGGTCGCGCTGATCCCGCTCAAGGTGCCGTCGATGAACTGGCTGGCGGTCGGCTATCTCGCCGCCGCGCTGGTCGCGATGCAGGCCGGCTATGCGCTCGCGCGCGACGGCCTGGCCGAGGCCGTGTCGCGGATGATGGCCGGCGCGCTGCTCATCGGCGGCGTGTTCGCGGTCGGAACGCAGATCGTGCAGCTGTTCCACCTCGAGTCGGCGCTGTCGCCGTTCGTCGTGATATACAACGTCGCGGTCGATCGCCGTCCGTACGGCAACATGGCGCAGGCGAACCATCTGGCCAGCTACATCGCGTTCGCGCTCGCGGGCGCGCTGTATCTCGTGCAGACGCGCCGGCTCGCGGTATGGGCGTGGCTCGTGCTGTCGATCGTGCTGTCCGCCGGTCTGGCGCTGACGGTGTCGCGCGGGCCGTGGCTGCAGGTCGCGGTGATGGTCGTCGCGGGTTTCTGGATGGCGTGGCTCGAATCGCGCCGCGCGCCGGGCAATGCGCGTGCGTGGGCGATCCCGGTCGTGCTCGCGGTGGCGTTCATCGCGGTGAACGTCGCGGTGCGCTGGGCGAACGTCCATTACCACCTGGGTCTCGCGGAATCCGCGGCCGACCGGATGCGGGACGCGGGGCAGATCGCACCGCGCCTCGCGCTGTGGAAGTACGGGCTCGCGATGTTCCGCGAACATCCGCTGCTCGGTGTCGGCTGGGGTGAATTCCCGTCGCACCAGTTCGCGCTCGTGCGCTCGCTCGGCGGTGTCGAGATCGCGAACAACTCGCACGACATCTTCATCGACCTGCTCGCGAAGTCCGGCCTCGCCGGCCTGGGCGTGCTCGTCGTCGCGCTCGTGACGTGGTTCGTGCGCGCGGTGCGCGCGCCGCAGTCGAGCATGCGCGTGTTCGGCTTCGCGCTGATCGGCATCCTGCTGATGCATGCGCTGGTCGAGTATCCGCAGCAGTACATGTTCTTCCTGTTGCCGGCCATGTTCGTGATCGGGCTGCTCGAGGTGAAGTCGCTGCGCATCCTGCCGGGGCGTGCCGCATTCGGGCTGTTCGCGGTGCTGTCGGTCGGCGGCGTGCTGGCGGCGGTGCCGGTGCTGCGCGACTACCAGCGCGCGGAAGTGCTGTATTACGGCAGCGATCCGGCTGCGCAGTACCGCGATGCGCCGTCGCTGCTGTTCGGCGCGTGGGGTGAATACGGTGCGGCCACGCTCCTCCCGATTTCGGCGGACGACCTGCCGGCCAAGCTCGCCGCGCATGAGCGCGCGATCGCGCTGCTGCCCGGCGAGACGGTGCTGCGCCGCTATGCGGCACTGCAGGCGCTGGCCGGCCGCGAGGCCGACGCGCTCGACACCGTCGCACGCCTGCACGTGTTTGCGAAGGAGTTGAAGGACTGGCCGCAACAACTGGCCGCGCTGTACAAGCTGTGCGATCAGCAGCCGGCGCTGAAGCCGTTCAAGGCGGCGGTCGTCGCGAAATACGGCGAAGTGCCGGCCGATGCGGCCGACGACGAGGACGACGACGATTCGGATTGATGCGCGCAGCGCCTGCCGGAACGGGGAATTCCGGCATGTGCCGCGCCGCGACGGGGCGGCGGTGCGCGTCGGTCGTTAGCGCCCGGCGCGAACCCGGCGATTCCGGCCGCGCATCGATTACCTCGCGGATTGCATGGATTCCGGCTGAAGGCCCGGCGATTCGCGTCAACCATTGTCAAATCGCCGCCGCTCGCCGGGGAGGGCGTGCACAATGCGCGAAAGCGCTCGCGTGCCGACCCGTGTGAGGCGAGGGCAGCGCGAACACAGGCAACACCCCGGTCACCCGGGAAGTCCGCCACGCAGGATCGCGGCCGAGCATCGATCGGCCGTGCGGCCGTAACGGGGCGCCGGTCCGATGGCCGCGGCGCAGTGTGATGCATGCGATGCGGCCGGGCAACGTGTTCCGGTGCGCGGCGCGTGCGTCCGGAACAGTGCTGAAGAACGATATTCGACCATGGCTATTCGCTCGACCTACCTGATCCTGCCCGCCGTCGCGATGCTGTTTTCCGGCTGCGCGATGCTGTCGTCGTCGCAGGAAAGCAAGCTGACCTGTCACATTCCACGCGCCGTCTATCCGGATTCCGCGAAGCCGCTCACGCGCCCGGCGACCGTGCTCGTGCGTGCGCTGATGACGACGTCCGGCGAAGCGCAGAACGTCACCGTGACGACGAGCAGCCGCAATGCGGCGGCCGACCGCGCGGCCGTCGACGCGATGACGCACGCGAGCTGCGTGCAGACGGGCGCGACCGCGAACCCGTTCCTGCTGACCCAACCGTTCGTGTTCGAGCCGCAGCGCGGCCAGTGAGGCGTGGGCGGTGTGACCCGCGTAGAGGTGCCCGCCGCCTCGTTGTGCATGGCAGCCGACAGTCGATGCGCACGGCCGTTACGGCACGCGTGTCCAACGTTCAGTGCTGCGGCATCAGGTTCGCGCCGCGGCAAGCCGGCTCGGCCGCGGTACTCAGCCCGAGCAGCGTGAATCCGTAGCGCTCCTGGCGAATCAGCGCATAGTGCCGCGCGACCGTTTCCCCGGTGGTGCCCGTCAGATCGAGTTCCACTTGGAAGCGATCCTTGCTGTCCGAGCAGCCGCGCACCGGGCCATACGCGAACCCCCTGCCGGCCACCTTGCTGGCCTTGTCGAACGCCTGCCGGCCTTTCAGCGCGGCCGCTGCTGCGGCGGGCTCGCTTCAGTCGCGCGCGAGCGCATCATCTGCCTTCAGCCATTCATCGACGAAATCGCGGCCGTTGAGCGCGACGGGCTGTACGCGCTGCACGGTGTCGCCGTCGACGCGGTAGCGGAAGATGCCCGCCGCGTCATCACGTCGCTGTCCATCGAGCCGACCGTCGCGCGCACCTCGAAGCCGTCGGGGCGCACCTTGAACCGGATTGGGTTGTCGTCGAGCACGTAGCTGTTCTCGGAATGACCGCAAACATCATCAGCAGTTGAGGATGTAGCCGTCCGCGATAGTCCATGCTGTCGTCAGGAGCTTGACCGCATCGGCCTCAGGAACGACTTGGGGTTCTCCGTGGCGTGGGGCCTGCGCTGCATTTTCCAGTAGCCTCGTCGCTGATTCATCGCACCCGGCAATCTCGCGCAGTGTCTTCCACTGAGTTGTCTTGTCCTTCGGGTCCAGTGATCGAGTAGCGATGCAATGGTGGCGAAGCGATTCGATGGCTCGATAGCAGTGGAAGGCAACATCGTCCGGTTCCTTCATCGCGGTGATAAGGTCGCGTAAGCACCGATGAAGGAAGACTCCCGGTTCGCCTCGCAGCTTAGGACGCATGGCTGCAATGCGGGCATGCAGATCGACTCCCCGATGCAGTTCGCCGATGCAAGGAACGTCGATGCCGAAAACGACATCGAGACCGACTTCCGGGCAGATGGCCCGCCGTATTTCCACATCATAGGTGTGGCCGAGAAGGAAGCCCACAATGTCCATTTCCAGCTGGACCATGTACCTGACTGCGTTGCGCAGGTCCAAGGCATTCCACTCGACTTCCGTCTCGACCCATACAGCCACCTGATTCATGAGAATCCGAACGTCAGCTTTCGCATCCACCCCGGATACAACGTGCTTGAACTTAGGGGAGATGTGGTGATCGGGTATCTGCGCTCGTTCGGGATGGACCACGCCATCGAGGAAATATCTGTAGGTCATTTCGGTGTCGTCAGGCGATCAATCCCGCTCGTCCGCTGGCAACGGACATTCAACCTCGATCAACCGCTTCCTCGCGACCGCAAGCTGTTCTTCCGTGAACAGATCGCGCCACGGTTTCTGAAGGACAAGATATTCGACGCTTAGTCGGAGGTTTTCCCGTCCACGGAGAAAGAGTTCAGTGAACCCTTCCGATGGCTTGTTTGTTGCCAGCAGTCGGTTCGCAGTCTCCTTGCCACCGTGTTCGTTCACCATCCGCAAGAAGTATGTCGCGTGGTATGGCGGCTTCAACCGTCGGGCGGCGTCATAAATGCCGCGCATCGCTTGGTCGAATTGTTCGATGGTCTTGTCGGTCATGTTTTAACTAGTCGCCGTGATAATCATGAAGCCTGCATCGTGGTCCGCCGCGCCGAATTTGAGACCCTGGGGCGCTAACATTCCGCCAGTTGGTTTTTGCAGTCGGACGGACTGCAAGGGCTTATCGGTTCAGGCGGACGAAGATAGCTTATACGCTAAACGTATGATCGCAATCGAGGCATTTGTAGTTGTCGAGGACATGCGAGTCCACCATCTCGCCAGCTTTTGAGCCTACAACTGCGCCGGTGGCGGCACCACCCAATGCGCCCAAAATACCACCGGCGATGCCGCCAAGCAGGGTTCCGACGACAGGAACTAGCGAACCGATTGCAGCACCCGCGGCCGCGCCTTCGCCTGCGCCGAGCCAGCCTCCCACTGCCCCTGCGCCCGCCCCAACCGCAGTGCCTGCTTTTTTCCCGTAATTTCGCTTATCTACCTGCGGGCTGTTGCATTTCGGGCAAGTGATAGCCATTTTGAGATCCTCCGTGCTTGTTCGTTACGACATGGTTAGAAGGGGGGCGCCTGCGATAGGGGGGGCGTCCGCATAACTCAGTGTAGTTATCGACCGCTTAGGCCCTTTCTTTATGGATTGCCGGTAACCAATCTCACGTCTCGTGATGGCCCAGACAGGATTGTGCTGACCAGCCTACGAGCAATGTGAATCGGGTGTGCCTCAGGCGAACCGGGTCGAGACTTTTCTCTAAATGGTTCACACCGAGTCCATAAAAAAACTGATTCAGTGCGAACCATGCTGCTCAGGTCACCGAAGAAGGCCAATGATTGTTCGTGCACACTCATAGACCGCTGGAAGTAGCTACCTATTCGATGATGCCCTCCCGCTCTGTGCCGTCGATTGGCTGATTTGCAGTGACTTTACCGAAATAAAGATACACACCAGTTAGCAGGCTAACTTTTCCGCCGAATATCGTTCCATACAAAATCTGAACGCCAAGACTGGACGCGGTCGACTGGAATGTGTAGTTATTAGTCAAGCCGTGGCCTTGAATGTATTGCTGCGTCATATCATCGGGCGCGTTTGGGGTTGTGCCTGCACCAATTAACTCGTAATCGGCTGGCACTCCATTTCTAGAATATCTGATCAACTCCGAAACAGGGGCCACTGGAATTTTTGTTGTATCTTTGCTTCCAATGCTAAGATTTTTTAGCATGGCTGATGGGACGGATCGGCTGGGGCTAAAATTTATTTGGTGAGATTGATTTTCCCCTGGATTAACTGGAGCCAAAAATCGAATATTCACCCTCAGTGCCGGCAGTGTGCTGATATTGGAAAGGCTGAGTGTTAAATAGTCTTCGCTATCCGATGCCCATTTCTCAATTTTAGCGGAGGCTAAGTCCAATTTGGTTGGATTCGAGGCTTCGATATATCTCTCTATTTTTGCGAGTGCGTCTGCCGCATCCTTTGCGACAGAGAATTTCGGGCAGTACTGCGCAGGGAATGATCTTGGTGTGGCCGCATTAACTACAATATTGCAGTCGCCGGTGACGATTTGCGCATTCCCTGCACCTTCAGCGCTAGTGGACAACGAGGGGAATGAAGAGAGTGCGGCAACTAGAGCGATGAGCGAAATTTTCACTTTCACTTCTGTTTCCCCGCTTGGTTGGTAACATTATTGTTCGAGCCATTCACCACCTGGACATTATTGGACAAAAGGCCTCCCGTATTAATGCCGGTGACAACAGGAGCCGACGACCCCGAAGCGGGTGCAATCGGGGCCGCATTTAGTTGTACATTCCCTACGGATGAAGATGCGCCTTGCGCAACACTGTTGCCATTGCCATTGCCATTGCCATTGCCATTGCCATTGCCATTGCCATTGCCATTGCCATTGCCATTGCTTGATTGTGCTCGCGCGTTCTCAACCGAGCCTCGATTCTGGCCTAAGACTGCACCGGCAGATACAAGGAGAACACCAAGGGAGGTGAGGAAAAAGCACACAACCGCCAGTTGGATGATTTTTTTATCCGATTTCTTGGTTTTCAGCACGGCGAAGACGACGCCAGACGCGACTGAAACCACGAAAGCAGCGCAGACAATAGGATTATTAAGATATGGAGCCCAAGCTCCGGATTCAATTGCCACTCAACCACCTCCTAGTCGTCCATTGATCACGAGCGCATTTATTGCACCCACATGGATAACGGCATGAATTAATCAGATCTTTACATTGGCATGACCCTAGCCCACAAAACTGTCCCATTTGAAAGTGGAAAATTCCGGCATGGCGTTGTCATCGAGATCAGGAGGTCATGCCGTGAAGAAGAGCAAGTTCACCGAGGAACAGATCACATACGCATTGAAGCGGGCCGAGCTGGGCACGCCTGTCGCGGAGGTGTGCTGCAAGATGGGGATCAGCGACGCGACGTTCTACAATTGGCGGACGAAATATGGCGGGCTGTCGCGCTCGGAACTGCGCCGGCTGAAGCAACTTGAGGAAGAGAACGCCAAGCTCAAGCGGCTCGTGGCCGATCTGTCGCTGGACAAGGCCATGCTGCAGGACGTGCTGTCAAAAAAGCTCTGAAGCCTTCTCGGCGCCGTGAGCTTTTCACTGACTTGATGCAGCGTTTCGGCGCAAGCCAGCGGCAGACCTGCGCGTTATTGCAGCTGTCCCGCACGGTCTACCGCTACGAGTCGGTCGCGCGGGATCAAAGCGCATTGGAAATGCGCATCAAGGAGATCACGGAAGTGCGAGTGCATTACGGTGCGCATCGGCGGAATTCGCCCGCCAGTGCACCGATCGGGCCGGCTCGGCCCGCCCCGAAGAGCCGGAATTTTCCAACTAAGACTGGGACGGAAATTGGGCCAGCCTCAGAATTGAAGCCATTCCAGTTTCTTGTGGGACCGGAGTGGGACAAGATCGATTTTTCGTATGCCAGCAGTCAGATTCGAGGCGATTTCGTCAAACGAAGGTGATACCGGGGTGGCCGGTATGGAATCGAAGAAAGGATTTACGAAACGGAGTCTTATTCCTCCGCCTTCCAGTCCCCCGACTTCCCGCCGCGCTTCTCGCGCACGCTTACATCGGTGATCACCATCCCGCGATCGACGGCCTTGCACATGTCGTAGACGGTCAGCAGCCCGACCTGCACGGCGGTCAGCGCTTCCATCTCGACGCCGGTGCGCCCGAACGTCTCGACCTGCACGACGCAGTGGACGCCGGGCAGCGCGTCGTCGAGTTCGAACTCGACGGCCACGCGCGTCAGCGCGAGCGGATGGCACAGCGGGATCAGGTCGGCCGTGCGCTTGGCGCCCTGGATGGCCGCGATGCGCGCGACGCCGAGCACGTCGCCTTTCTTGGCCTTGCCGTCGCGGATCAGCGCGAACGTGGCCGGCAGCATCCGGATCGTGCCGCGCGCGATCGCGATGCGTTGGGTTTCCTGCTTGCCGCCGACGTCGACCATGTGCGCATGGCCGGCGGCGTCGAAATGGGTGAGTCCTGACATGTCTTCCTCTAGTGGAACGGCGGGCGCGAGCACGTCCCGCGATCGCGCATCGCGATTGGCCGGGGCATCGAATCCCGTCTCTGCGCCCCGCGCCGATCCAACGGCTCAACGGGCGCCTATCATAGCAGTGGCATGCGCGGCGCCGGGGACGCAGATGGCGTCCATGCCGAACGGGACAGTCACGCTGCCGCCGGTACAATGACCCGAACATTCAGACCAAACGCCGCGATGCGCGCCCGGCGCGCGGGACGGCGTCGTTTTCATCCTGCCATGCGTGTCAAACAGTTGCTTGCCGTGTCGCTGTCGGTGGCGCTCGCATTGCCGCCGAGCGGCCGTGCGCAGAGCGCGTCCGCGCCGCCGCTCGAATCGGCGGCCGGCGGCGCGCGGTCGATTTCCACCGTGCCGTCCGGCATCGCGGCCGGCGTGTTCGGCACGTACGGCGGCGCGGAGAGCCGGTTTTCGGACGCAGGCGGCGCGTCGGCGCCGGCCGCGAGCCTGCGCGCGCCGCTTCGCTCGCTGGAGCTGCCCGACCTGGGCGACGGCTCCGGCGGTTCGCTGACGCCGCAGGCCGAGCGCCGGCTCGGCGAGCGCGTGATGCGCGAAGTGCGGCGCGATCCCGACTATCTCGACGACTGGCTCGTGCGCGACTACCTGAACGCGATGGCGGCGCGGCTCGCGGCCGCGGCGGCCGCGCGCTTCATCGGCGGCTACACGCCGGACTTCGACCTGTTCCCGGTGCGCGATCCGCAGATCAACGCATTCTCGATGCCGGGCGGCTTCATCGGGATCAACAGCGGCCTCGTCGTCACGACACAGACGGAGTCGGAACTCGCATCGGTGGTCGGCCACGAGATGGGGCACGTGCTGCAGCGGCACATCGCGCGGATGATCGGCGCGAACGAGAAGACCGGCTACACGGCGCTCGCGACGATGCTGCTCGGCGTGCTGGCCGGCGTGCTCGCGAGAAGCGGCGACCTCGGCAGCGCGATCGCGATGGGCGGGCAGGCGTATGCGGTGGACAACCAGCTGCGCTTCTCGCGTTCGGCCGAGCGCGAGGCCGATCGCGTCGGCTTTCAGCTGCTCGCGGGCGCGGGCTATGACCCGTACGGGATGCCGGGCTTCTTCGAGCGGCTCGACCGCGCGTCGATGGGCGATGCGGGCGTGCCGGCGTACGCGCGCACGCACCCGCTGACCGGCGAGCGGATCGCCGACATGGAGGATCGCGCGCGCCGCGCACCGTACCGGCAGCCGCGCCAGTCGCCCGAATACGGGTTCGTGCGTGCGCGGCTGCGCGTCCTGCAGAATCGCGCGCCGACCGACATCGCGGCCGAGGCGCGGCGGATGCAGTTCGAGATCGACGATCGCACCGCGCCGAACGTCGCGGCGAACTGGTACGGCATCGCACTCGCGGATGCGCTGCTCGGCGAGTACGACGCGGCCGGCAAGGCGCTCGCGTCGGCACGCAGCGCGTTCGACGCCCGCGAGCGGCGCGAGGACGATCCGGCGACGAGCTCGCCGAGCCTCGACGTCCTGGCCGCCGACATCGCGCGCCGCGCGGGGCGGGCCGACGACGCGGTGCGGCTCGCGGCGCTCGCGCAGCGGCGCTGGCCGGCGTCGCACGCGGCGATCGTCGCGCATCTTCAGGCGCTGATCGCGGCGCGCCGCTTCGGGGAAGCGCAGGCGCAGGCACGCGCGCAGGCGAAGGCCGACCCCGAGCAGCCGGACTGGTGGGACTATCTCGCGAAGGCGAGCGACGGCAAGGGTGACCTGCTGGCGCGGCGCCGCGCGCTCGCGGAGAAGCTCGCGCTCGACGGCGCGTGGCCGTCGGCGATTCGCCAACTGAAGGAAGCGCGCGACGCGAAGGACGTGTCGTTCTACGAGCAGTCGATGATCGGCGCGCGGCTGCTGGAATTCGAGGCGCGCTACAAGGAAGAGCGCGAGGACGAGAAGAACGGCCGCGGGTAGCGGCCGATACTCGGGAAGCGCGGCCGCTGCGGATCAGTTGCCGCTGTCAGCTGTATTGCGGGCCTGCTGCGCCGGGCTTGCGACGTAGCCGAACCGCGCGGGCACGTCCGCACCGACGATGCTGCCGAGCGGCAGCGTGCGGCCGTCGCGCCAGCACAGCACGGGCGGCGCGGCATCGAAATCCGCATGATCGGCGAACAGCCCGAGATCGTGATCGTGCAGCGCCGCGATGCGCGGCGGCGTGCCGGCCGCGCGAAACAGCACGCCACCCGCGTCGTCGAGCCAGGCTTCGTCCGGTTCGAACGGCGCGCCGGTCTGGTCGGTGAGCGTGAGCTGCCCGTCGCGCTCGGCGAGCCGGACGACCCACGGTGTATAGGCGAGCTCGACGTACACGCGCTGCGGCCCGTTCTGGAAGAACCACTGGCCTTGCGCGTCGCATTCGTAGTTGCGGCCGATGAACGCGTTCAGCGCCGCATGCCGGATCGGCGAGCCGAGTTCGCCGGCCGCCTGAGCCGCGTCGTCGCGCAGCCGCCATTCGCCGCGCCGGTCGAGCAGCAGCCAGCCGGTACAGTGCGGCACGTTCGGCCACTTGGCGAGGGCCTGCCTGACGATGTCATCCATGGTCGACGAATTTGGAGCAATAGCCGAACACCCGCGCCGACAGCCAGTCGAGGCGGCCGGGGAACGGCCCGGTCATGAATCCCGCGTGCCCGCCGGCCGCGGGCTGGTCGAGCTCGACGGCCGGCGATACGTCGGCCGGGCCCGGCAGCGCCGATTCAGGCAGGAACGGGTCGTTGCGGGCGTTGAGGATCAGCGTCGGCACGTCGATCGCGGGCAGCAGCGGCCGTGTCGTCGCCTTCGTCCAGTAGTCGTCGGCGTTCGCGAAACCGTGCAGCGGCGCGGTCACGACCTCGTCGAAGTCGCGCATCGTCACGGCCTGCAGCATGGCTTCGCGGTCGAACAGCCCCGGGTACTGGTCGAGTTTCGCGAGTGCCTTGCGCTTGAGCGTCTTCAGGAAGCTGCGCGTGTAGACCATCGCAAAGCCTTGCGACAGCGCGCGCCCGCCGGCGTGCACGTCGATCGGCGTCGAGATCGCGGCGGCCGCCCGCAGGATCGACGTGTCGCTGCGATGCTCGCCGAGCCAGCGCAGCAGCACGTTGCCGCCGAGCGACACACCGGCCGCGACGAGCGGCCCGCGATGCTGCGCGGCGAGCCGGCGCAGGATCCAGTCGACCTCGGCGCTGTCGGCGAGATGGTAGAAGCGCGGCTGGCGGTTGATCTCGCCGCTGCAACTGCGGAAGTGCGGCACGACGGCGTGCCAGCCCTTCGCGCGCGCGGCGGCCATCATCGCGAGCGCGTAGTGCGAGCCGGAGCTGCCTTCGAGGCCGTGGAACAGCACGAACAGCGGCGCATCGGGCGCCGGCGCCGCGCTGTCGAGATGCGCGACCCAGTCGAGATCGATGAAGTCGTGGTCGGGAGTTTCCCATCGCTCTCGTCGATAAGCGACGACGGGACGCCGCGCGAACAGCGCGGGCACGATGGTTTGCGCATGGCTGTTGGGCAGCCAGCGTGGTGCGCGATAGCGCAGTATGTCGTCGTCGGGGGCCGGGGCCCCGGTCAGCGGCGAGGTGGGCGGAGAAGCCGTACTCATGATCGCCCCGCGTATGCGTTGCTTCGTCTTTTCGTCAGTGCAGCGGACCCTGCCCATGACGGATCTTCGCGGCGAATTGTCCGGCCGCTTGTTCGGGAATCGGGCTCGCGTGAATGTGCGCGATGCGCCATTCGCCACGTTCGTGAATCATCACGTACGTCGCGAAAACCATGTCGGGTTCGGCCGTCAGGTCGGCCTGCTGATGCGCTTCGGCGATCGTATAGACGACCGTGCCGAGGCTGTCGTACACGCGGATGTCGAGCGGCTCGATCGTCACGGGGCGCGTGGCGAGCCGGTTGGCGAGCCCGCTGCGGATCTGGTCGAGGCCGTGCAGATGCTCGCCGTCCGCCCATACGCAGCTGGCGAAATCCTCGTCGATCCACAGTCCCAGCAGCGCGTCGAGATTGGCATCGGCGACGGCCTGGTAGTAGGCGTTCAGCGTATCGGCGGCGGCTTCGAAGAGGCGGGCAAAACGTGGCATCGGGGTTATCTCTCGCGCGCGTCGCGCGCCGTATTCAGCACGGCGGCCCGGATGGAGCCGCCGTACACCGGTGAATCGGATTGCCCGGCGCGCCGTGCGACGCTGCCGGCCAGGGTCAGCGCTGCCCGACGAGCATGCCGCGCAAATCGCCGAATACCTGCTCGGGACCGAGTTCGCGCAGGCACTTCAGGTGGCCGAGCGGGCACTCGCGTTCGAAGCAGGGACTGCATTCGAGATGAAGCCATTGTACCTTCGCCAGGTCCGACAGCGGAGGGGTGTGGCGCGGATCGGTCGATCCGTACAGCGCGACGAGCGGCCGGCGTAGCGCGGCGGCAACGTGCATCAGCCCCGAATCGTTGGTGACCACCGCGTTCGCGCGCGCGATCAGCGCGCACGCCTCCGACAGCGACGTCTGTCCGCACAGATTGCGCACGTTCGGCGCGTGGTCGGCGATCGCCTGCGCGGCCGCGGCGTCCTTCTGCGAGCCGAGCGCGACGATCTGCGTGTACGGGAACGACTGGTGGACGATGGTGGCGAGCGACGCGAAGTGCTCGGGCGGCCAGCGCTTGGCCGGGCCGTATTCCGCGCCCGGGCAGAACACGACGAGCGGCTTGCGTGTATCGAGATTGAAACGGGCGGACACGCGCGCCGTCTCGTTGAGATCGGCGTCGAGGCGCGGCGCGGGCAGCGTCTTCATCGACTCGGGCAGCTTCGCGCCCGGCGCGTACGCGAGCGCCGCATAGTGGGCCGTCATCGGCGGCCGCTCGCCCGATTTGTCCGGGTTCGCGTGCCGCACGTTCAGCAGCCCGTAGCGGTGCTCGCCCGTGTAGCCGACCCGCAGCGGGATGTTCGCGAGCCACGGGATCACCGCGGATTTCAGCGAGTTCGGCAGCACGTACGCCGCGTCGTAGCCGACGTCGCGCAGGTCGCTCGCGAGCTGCCAGCGGCGCAGCAGTTGCAGCTTGCCGTGCGCGAGATCGGTCGCGTAGACATCGTGGATCTCGGGCATCCGCTCGAGCACGGGCGCGACCCACGAGGGCGCGACGGCATCGATCGCGATGCGGGGATGGTTTTTCTTCAGCAGCGCAAAAAGCGGCTGCGCCATCAATGCGTCACCGATCCAGTTCGGTGCGATAACCAGCGCTCGACGCATCAGGTCGACTTCCGATGTCGTAATGAAGCACGGCGCTCAGGCGCCGCGTTCGGGTTGCCAGAATGGAGAACGGCGGCGCGCCGGCAATCCGGCTGCGCCGCCTGGGCGGGCGCCGGGCCTGCATCAGCCTGCAGGCCCGGCCGCCGGGGCTCAGTGGCCCTTGACGACCTCGCCGTCACGCAGCTTGTAGCGCGTGCCGCAGTACGGGCAGCGTGCCTCGCCGTGCGAGACGTCGATGAAGACGCGCGGGTGGGCGCTCCAGCGCGCCATGGCCGGGTTCGGGCAGTACGCGGGAAGATCCTTGGCCGTCAGCTCGACCAGCGGCATTTCCTTGATTTCACTCATGAGACTTTCTCTTATCACTCTTTTGTGGGGCGGTCGGTGGCGCGGCGCGCTCAGACCTTCGTCAGCCAGTTCGCGTACTTCGCGTTCTTGCCCGACACGATATCGAAAAACGCCGACTGGAGCTTTTCCGTGACGGGGCCGCGCGCGCCGCTGCCGATCGTGCGGTTGTCGAGCTCGCGGATCGGCGTGACTTCAGCGGCCGTGCCGGTGAAGAACGCCTCGTCGGCCGTGTAGACCTCGTCGCGCGTGATGCGCTTCTCGATGACCTCGATGCCGGCGTCCTTCGCGAGCGTGATGACGGTATCGCGCGTGATGCCGTCGAGGCACGACGACAGGTCGGGCGTGTACAGCTTGCCGTTGTTCACCAGGAAGAAGTTCTCGCCGGAGCCTTCCGACACGTAGCCGTCGACGTCGAGCAGCAGCGCTTCGTCGTAGCCGTCCGCGGTGGCTTCCTGGTTCGCGAGGATCGAGTTCACGTACCAGCCCGACGCCTTCGCGCGCACCATCGACACGTTCACGTGGTGGCGCGTGAACGACGACGTCTTCACGCGGATGCCCTTCGCGAGGCCTTCCTCGCCGAGGTACGCGCCCCACGGCCATGCGGCGATCGCGACGTGGATCGTGTTGCCCTTCGCGGCCACGCCGAGCTTTTCCGAACCGACCCAGATGATCGGGCGCAGGTAGCACGACTCGAGCTGGTTCTCGCGCACGACTTCGAGTTGCGCGGCTTCGAGCGTTTCCCGGTCGAACGGCACGTCCATCTGGAAGATCTTCGCCGAATTCAGCAGACGTTTCGTGTGCTCGTACAGGCGGAAGATCGCGGTGCTGCCGTCGGCCGACTTGTACGCGCGCACGCCCTCGAAGACGCCCATGCCGTAGTGCAGCGTGTGGGTCAGGACGTGGATCTTGGCGTCGCGCCAGTCGATCAGCTTGCCGTCCATCCAGATCTTGCCGTCGCGGTCGGCCATTGACATAGATTTCTCCTGGGATGCGGTTGTATGCAGCGTTGAGCCGGAAAGACGCATATTTTAGCGTCATTTGAAGGCGATCCGGTCGGTCGGCGCGGGGCCGGCGCTATAATCGCCCGGTACCGATTCCAATAACGAAGGGTCGACCCGGCAGGAGGCGCCGGCGCCCCGACGAACCGCCCGCTGCGGCCCGCTTCCCATGCTCGCTCGATTGTCCGCCACCGACCGCTTCGCGCTGATCCAGGGCGCGCGCGACTATTCCCCGACGCTGATGGCGATTTTCTCGTGGGGGCTCGTCACCGGCATCGCGATGAGCAAGTCGGTCATGACCCTCTGGCAGGCGAGCGCGATGTCGCTGCTGGTCTACGCGGGCTCGTCGCAGCTCGCGGTGCTGCCGCTCCTCGCGGCGAAGCTGCCGATCTGGACCATCCTGCTCACGGCCGCGATGGTCAACACGCGCTTCGTGATCTTCAGCGCCGGGCTTGCTCCCCATTTCTCCTACCTGCCGCTGTGGCGGCGCCTCGCGATCGGCTATTTCAACGGCGACGTGATCTACCTGCTGTTCCAGAAACAGGGCTTCGCGTACGGCCACGTGCCCGGCAAGGAAGCGTATTTCTGGGGGATGGCGCTCGCGAGCTGGCTGTCGTGGCAGGTGTCGTCGCTCGCCGGCATCCTGCTCGCGAGCGTCTTTCCCGCGAGCTGGGGGCTGGAACTGGCCGGCACGCTCGCGCTGATCCCGATCATGGTGTCGGCGGTCGCGAACCGCTCGACGCTCGCGGCCGTCGCGGTCGCCGGTGTCGTGTCGCTCATCGCGTTCGACCTGCCGTACCGGCTCGCGCTGCCGCTCGCGGTGCTCGCCGCGCTCGCGGCCGGCTGCACGGCCGATTTCTTCGTCGAGCGGGCCGACTGGCGGCGCATCCGCACCGAAACCGTGCACGAAAAGGAAATCGATTGAGCGCGACGGAAATCTGGATCGTCATCATCGGGATGACGATCGTCACGGCCGTCACGCGCGCGCTGTTCCTGATCGGCGGCGAACGCACCGTGCTGCCCGAGCGCGCGCAGCGCGCGATGCGCTACGCGCCGGCGGCGGCCCTGGTCGCCGTCGTGCTGCCCGACGTGCTCGAAACGCCGGCCGGGCTGTCGTTCGCGTTGTCCAACCATCCGTTCTACGCGGCGCTCGCCGGCCTCGGCTGGTTCCTGTGGCGGCGCAGCATGCTCGGCACGATCGTCGTCGGGATGCTCGTCTTCACCGGGCTGCGCCTGGTCTTCTGATGGGCCGCCGCTCAGGCCCGCCGGGTAACCGGCCGCTTGCGCGCGTGCATTGCTGCGTTGCGGCAATGGGTCCGTTCCCGCGTGCGATCCCAAATAGGCGGAATTCGCCGCCCGCGGGTCAGTCTGCCGGGTGGATCGGCTAGAATGCCCGTTCGAGATTTTTTACCCGTGCGCGTCATGCGAACCGCCAGCCACGGCCGCATCCGGCGCCCTTTCGCGGCAGCCCGCGCACGTCCAGCGTGAACCCCCTTTCCCCATCCACTACTTCAATTTGTCCAACATGAGCCAAGTCAAGCGTCTTACCGACCTGATCGCCGCCGGCCAGCTCGCCGGCAAGCGGGTATTCATCCGTGCCGACCTGAACGTCCCGCAGGACGACCAGGGCAACATCACCGAAGACACGCGCGTGCGCGCGTCCGTGCCGGCCATCCAGGCCGCGCTCGACGCCGGCGCTGCCGTGATGGTCACGTCGCACCTCGGCCGCCCGACCGAAGGCGAATTCAAGCCGGAAGATTCGCTCGCGCCGGTCGCGAAGCGCCTCGCCGAGTTGCTCGGCCGTGACGTGCCGCTCGTGTCGAACTGGGTCGAGAACGGCGTGAACGTCGCGCCGGGCCAGGTGGTGCTGCTCGAGAACTGCCGCGTGAACAAGGGCGAGAAGAAGAATTCGGACGAGCTCGCGCAGAAGATGGCGAAGCTCTGCGACGTGTACGTGAACGACGCGTTCGGCACCGCGCACCGCGCGGAAGCGACCACCCACGGGATCGCGAAGTACGCGCCGGTCGCGTGCGCGGGCCCGCTGCTGGCCGCCGAACTCGATGCGCTCGGCAAGGCGCTCGGCAACCCGGCCCGCCCGCTGGTGGCGATCGTCGCCGGCTCGAAGGTGTCGACCAAGCTCACGATCCTGAAGTCGCTGGCCGGCAAGGTCGACCAGCTGATCGTCGGCGGCGGCATCGCCAACACGTTCATGCTCGCGGCCGGCCTGTCGATCGGCAAGTCGCTCGCGGAAGCCGACCTCGTCAACGAGGCGAAGGCGATCATCGACGAAGCGCGCGAGCGCGGCGCATCGGTGCCGATCCCGACCGACGTCGTGACGGCCAAGGAATTCTCGCCGACGGCCGCGGCCACGGTGAAGCAGGTCGCCGACATCGAAGCGGACGACATGATCCTCGACATCGGCCCGGATACCGCCAAGGCGCTCGCGAGCCAGCTCGAGAAGGCCGGCACGATCGTGTGGAACGGCCCGGTCGGCGTGTTCGAGTTCGACCAGTTCGGCAACGGCACCAAGACGCTCGCCGAAGCGATCGCCAAATCGTCCGCGTTCTCGATCGCGGGCGGCGGCGACACGCTCGCGGCCATCGCGAAGTACGGCATCCATGACCAGGTCAGCTACATCTCGACGGGCGGCGGCGCCTTCCTCGAGTTCCTCGAGGGGAAGAAGCTGCCGGCGGTGGAAGTGCTGGAAACGCGGGCGGCCTGAGCGTGGCGGCGCGCGCAGGGGTGACGAAGGCCGCGCGCTCCGCGAAAGCGGAGCCGACGGCCGGCGCGGGCAAGCGCAAACGCGCGCCCGCGCGGGCGAACACCGCCCCGCGCGCACCGGCGGCCGCCGGCGACGCGGCCGAGCAGCACCACGAGATTCAGAACAAAGCGATGCCGGGCGCAAGCACCGGCACGCCCCCCGGAGCGGCGGCCGCTGGGCCTGCCGCTTCCGGCTCTCGCAGCGTTTCACCCAGCGCATCCACCTTGATCCAGATGAGGAGTTTCATGCAGCGCGCCACCAAGATAGTCGCCACGATCGGCCCGGCTTCCAGTTCGCCGGAGATTCTGCTGCAGATGATGCAGGCGGGCCTCGACGTCGTGCGGCTCAATTTTTCGCACGGCACGGCCGACGATCACCGCCAGCGCGCCGAGATGGTGCGCGAGGCCGCCCGCAAGGTCGGCCGCGAGATCGCGATCATGGCCGACCTCCAGGGCCCGAAGATCCGCGTCGGCAAGTTCGAGAACGGCAAGACGACGCTCGAGCCGGGCCAGGCCTTCATCCTCGACGCGGGCTGCGAGCTGGGCAACGACGAGCGCGTCGGGCTCGACTACAAGGAGCTGCCGCGTGACCTGCGCACGGGCGACCTGCTGCTGCTGAACGATGGCCTGATCGTGCTGACCGTCGAGCGCGTGCTCGGCGACGAGATCCACACGATCGTCAAGGTGGGCGGCGAGCTGTCGAACAACAAGGGCATCAACCGCCAGGGCGGCGGGCTGTCGGCGCCCGCGCTGACCGCGAAGGACATGGAAGACATCCGCACCGCGATGTCGCTCGGCGCGGACCTGGTGGCGGTGTCGTTCCCGAAGAACGCGACCGACATGGAAATGGCGCGCCAGCTCGCGAACATCGCGGGCGCGCCGTACGGCATCAAGCCGAAGATGATCGCGAAGATCGAGCGCGCGGAAGCGATTCCGGCGCTGCAAAGCATTCTCGACGCGTCCGACGGCATCATGGTCGCGCGCGGCGACCTCGCGGTGGAAGTGGGCAACGCGGCCGTGCCGGCGCTGCAGAAGCGGATGATCCGGATGGCGCGCGAGTCGAACAAGCTCGTGATCACCGCGACGCAGATGATGGAATCGATGATCCACGCGCCGGTGCCGACCCGCGCGGAAGTGTCGGACGTCGCGAACGCGGTGCTCGACGGCACCGACGCGGTGATGCTGTCGGCCGAGACGGCCGCCGGCAAGTATCCGGTCGTCACGATCGAGACGATGGCGGCCGTGTGCGTCGAGGCGGAAAAGTCGGAAGAAGTCGAGCTGGACAAGGATTTCCTCGACCGCACATTCACGCGGATCGACCAGTCGATCGCGATGGGCGCGCTGTTCACCGCGTACCACCTGGGGGCGAAGGCGATCATCGCGCTGACCGAATCGGGCGCGACCGCGCTGTGGATGTCGCGTCACTACACGCACGTGCCGATCTTCGCGCTGACGCCGCGCGTCGGCAGCGAGCGCACGATGGCGCTGTACCGCAACGTGACGCCGCTGCACGTCGACTTCAACAGCGACCGCGACTCGGCGCTGCAGGCGGCGCTCGAAATCGTCGTCAAGCAGGGCTACGTGCAGCACGGCGACATGGTCGTGCTGACCGTCGGCGAGCCGATGGGGCAGGCGGGCGGCACCAACACGCTGAAGATCGTGCGGGTCGGCGAGCACTATTGAGCGCCTGCTGAACCTCGGGCCGGCCTGCCGGCCGGCCGCCCGGGTCGGCTGAAAAATCGATCCGGCACCGTTTTTCGCGCGAAAGCCGCGTGGGGTCCGAAGCCCCGCGCGGCTTTTTTTCTCATTTTTGCCCGCATTGTGCCGTGCGAACGTAACAAATTGCGAGTCGGCGCCACCGGGCGGTCGGAATCGGAGGCGCTTCGCGATAAAATGCGGCTATTCGACGCTCAGCCGCGCCGCGCCACCCCGGGTTCGACCGGGAGCGAGCGCCGCGCCGGCGTCAGGGCGCACCGGTTTTCATTCCATGGAGTTCCACAATGCCTCTCGTATCAATGCGTCAATTGCTGGACCACGCGGCAGAACACGGTTACGGCCTGCCGGCCTTCAACGTGAACAACCTGGAACAGGTCCAGGCGATCATGGCGGCGGCGGACCAGGTCGGCGCGCCCGTGATCATGCAGGCATCGGCCGGCGCGCGTAAGTACGCGGGCGAGCCGTTCCTGCGCCACCTGATCGAAGCAGCGGTCGAGTCGTACCCGCACATCCCGGTCGTGATGCACCAGGATCACGGCCAGTCGCCGGCAGTCTGCATGGCCGCGATCCGCAGCGGCTTCACCAGCGTGATGATGGACGGTTCGCTGGAAGCCGACGGCAAGACGGTCGCATCGTACGAGTACAACGTCGACGTGTCGCGCAAGGTCGTGGAGATGGCGCACTCGATCGGCGTGACGGTCGAAGCCGAACTCGGCGTGCTCGGCTCGCTCGAGACGATGAAGGGCGACAAGGAAGACGGCCACGGCGCGGAAGGCACGATGACCCGCGAGCAGCTGCTGACCGATCCGGAGCAGGCTGCCGACTTCGTGAAGCTCACGCAGTGCGATGCACTCGCGATCGCGATCGGCACGTCGCACGGCGCGTACAAGTTCTCGAAGAAGCCGACGGGCGACATCCTGTCGATCCAGCGCATCAAGGAAATCCACGCGCGCATCCCGAACACCCACCTGGTGATGCACGGTTCGTCGTCGGTGCCGCAGGAACTGCTGGCCGAGATCCGCGAATTCGGCGGCGACATGAAGGAAACCTACGGCGTGCCGGTCGAGGAAATCCAGGAAGGCATCAAGCACGGCGTGCGCAAGATCAACATCGACACCGACCTGCGTCTGGCGATCACCGGTGCGATCCGCCGCTACCTGTTCGAGAACCCGGGCAAGTTCGATCCGCGCGACTACCTGAAGCCCGCGCGCGAAGCGGCGAAGCAGGTCTGTGTCGACCGTTACCTCGCGTTCGGTTGCGAAGGGCAGGCCGGCAAGATCAAGCCGGTGGCCCTCGACAAGATCGCCGAGCAGTACAAGTCCGGCGCGCTCGCACAGGTCGTGCGCTGAGACTGTAGTACGATTGCCGCGCCCGATGTGGGCAACGGCAAGGCTGTCCGGCCGGATCTGATCCGGCCCCGCAGCCGCTCCGTCCGGCCGAACGAGGGCCGGCCGGCAACCGCCCGGGCGCCGTCGCCCGGCGGTTCGCCGACGTATTGCAAGACCGCCGTTCCCGCCTGCCGCGGGGAACGGCGTTTCCCTTTTTGTTTGGCTCCTTATCTGCGAAAAGACGATGTCTACCCTCTACGAATCCACGCTCCGCTCGCTGCCGCTCCTCGGTCGCGGCAAGGTCCGCGATAACTACGCGGTCGGCAACGACAAGCTCCTGATCGTCACGACCGATCGTCTGTCGGCATTCGACGTGGTGATGGGCGAGCCGATTCCGAACAAGGGTCGCGTGCTGAACCAGATGGCGAACTTCTGGTTCGACAAGCTCGCGCACATCGTGCCGAACCACCTGACGGGCGACGCGCCGGAAGCGGTTGTCGCGGCCGACGAGGTCGAGCAGGTGAAGGGCCGCGGCGTGGTCGTCAAGCGCCTCGAGCCGATCATGATCGAAGCAGTCGTGCGCGGCTACCTGGCCGGCAGCGGCTGGAAGGAATACCAGGCGTCGGGCGCCGTGTGCGGCGTGCAGTTGCCGGAAGGCCTGCAGAACGCGCAGAAGCTGCCCGAGCCGATCTTCACGCCTGCCGCGAAGGCCGAGATGGGCGAGCACGACGAGAACATCACGTTCGAGGAAACCGAGCGCCGCATCGGCACCGAGCTGGCCGCGACGATCCGCGACATCTCGATCAAGCTGTACAAGGAAGCGGCCGACTACGCGGCCACGCGCGGCATCATCATCGCCGACACGAAGTTCGAATTCGGCCTCGACAACCACGGCAAGCTGTACCTGATGGACGAAGTGCTGACCGCCGATTCGTCGCGCTTCTGGCCGGCCGACCAGTACGAAGTCGGCACGAACCCGCCGTCGTTCGACAAGCAGTTCGTGCGCGACTGGCTCGAGGCGCAGCCGTGGGGCAAGACGGCGCCGGCGCCGGCGCTGCCGGCCGACGTCGTCGAGAAGACGGCCGCGAAGTACCAGGAAGCGCTCGAGCGCATCACGGGCCAGTCGCTCGCCTGACCAGAGGGAACGCACGAAATGAGTGAAGTCCAGACCGCCCACACGCACAGCGCACCGCTCGTCGGCGTGCTGATGGGTTCGAGTTCCGACTGGGACGTGATGAAGCACGCGGTCGCCATCCTGCAGGAATTCGGCGTGCCGTACGAAGCGAAGGTCGTATCCGCGCACCGGATGCCCGACGAGATGTTCGACTATGCGGAGAAGGCGCGCGAGCGCGGGCTGCGCGCGATCATCGCGGGCGCCGGCGGCGCCGCGCACCTGCCCGGCATGCTGGCCGCGAAAACCACGGTGCCGGTGCTCGGCGTGCCGGTCGCGAGCAAGTACCTGAAGGGTGTCGATTCGCTGCACTCGATCGTGCAGATGCCGAAGGGCGTGCCCGTCGCGACGTTCGCGATCGGCGAGGCCGGTGCTGCGAACGCCGCGCTGTTCGCGGTGTCGATCCTGTCCGGTAACTCGGTCGACTATGCGAACCGCCTCGCCGCGTTCCGCGTGCGCCAGAACGAAGCCGCGCACGCAATGGTGCTGCCGCCGCTGGAATGACGGCGCACCGGCGGCCGCCCTGCGATTCGAGCGGCTGCCTGACCTCCCCACTTGCGGCGGGCAGCGCCCGCCGCGACCGACCACTGACATGACCGCAACTCCTGATTCCGTTTCCCCGATCCTGCCCGGCGCGTGGCTTGGCATGGTCGGCGGTGGCCAGCTCGGCCGCATGTTCTGCTTTGCCGCCCAGTCGATGGGCTATCGCGTCGCCGTGCTCGATCCCGATCCGACGAGCCCCGCCGGCGCGGTCGCCGACCGCCACCTGCGCGCGGCCTATGACGACGAAGCCGCGCTCGCCGAACTGGCCGACCTGTGCGACGCGGTATCGACGGAATTCGAGAACGTGCCGGCCGCGAGCCTCGATTTCCTCGCGCGCACGACGTTCGTCGCACCGGCCGGCCGCTGCGTCGCGGTCGCGCAGGACCGGATCGCGGAGAAGCGCTTCATCGAAGCGTCGGGCGTGCCCGTCGCGCCGCACGTCGTGATCGAATCGTCGGCGGCGCTCGCCGCGCTCGACGATGCCGCGCTCGACGCGGTGCTGCCGGGCATCCTGAAGACGGCGCGCCTCGGCTACGACGGCAAGGGCCAGGTGCGGGTGAGCACCGCGCAGGAAGTGCGCGACGCGCATGCGGCGCTGAACGGCGTGCCGTGCGTGCTCGAAAAGCGCCTGCCGCTGAAATACGAAGTGTCGGCGCTGATCGCGCGCGGCGCGGACGGCCGCTCGGCCGCGTTCCCGCTCGCGCAGAACGTGCACCACAACGGCATCCTCGCGCTGACCGTCGTGCCCGCGCCGGCCGCCGATGCCGCGCGTGTCGAAGAGGCGCAGCAGGCCGCCGTGCGGATTGCCGATACGCTCGGCTACGTCGGCGTGCTGTGCGTCGAATTCTTCGTGCTGGAAGACGGTTCGTTCGTCGCGAACGAGATGGCGCCGCGCCCGCACAATTCCGGCCATTACACGGTCGATGCGTGCGCCACGAGCCAGTTCGAGCAGCAGGTGCGTGCGATGACGCGGATGCCGCTCGGCAACCCGCGCCAGCATTCGCCGGCCGCGATGCTGAACATCCTCGGCGACGTGTGGTTCCCGAACGGTGCGGCCGGCGTAGGTGCGGCGGCCGATGCCGTCACGCCGCCGTGGGACACGGTCGCGGCGATGCCGACCGCGCACCTGCACCTGTACGGCAAGGAAGACGCGCGCGTCGGCCGCAAGATGGGCCACGTGAACTTCACGGCCGAAACGCGCGACGAAGCCGTTGCCGCGGCCACCGCGTGCGCGCAGCTGCTGCGCGTGCCGCTCGACTGAGACGCCAGCCGATGTCCATCGATCTCCCGAACGCCGTGACGGCTGCTCAGATCGACGCGGCCGCCGCGTTGCTCGACGCGGGCCAGCTCGTCGCGTTTCCGACCGAAACCGTCTACGGGCTCGGCGGCGATGCGGCGAATCCCGAGGCCGTCGCGCGCATCTACGCGGCGAAGGGGCGGCCCGCGAATCATCCGGTGATCGTGCATCTGCCGCCGGGCGGCGATCCCGGCTACTGGGCCGACGATCTGCCGGCCGACGCGCAGGCGTTGATCGATGCGTTCTGGCCGGGCCCGCTGACGCTGATCCTGAAGCGCCACGCGCGCATCCCGGACGCCGTGAGCGGCGGCCAGGATTCGGTCGGGCTGCGCTGCCCGTCGCATCCGGTCGCACAGGCGCTGCTGGCCGCGTTCAGCGCGCGGCGCGGCGGGCATGGCGGCGTGGCTGCGCCGTCCGCGAACCGGTTCGGCCATGTGAGCCCGACCACCGCGCAGCACGTACGCGACGAATTCGGCGACACCGTGCACGTGCTCGACGGCGGCGCATCGGAAGTCGGGATCGAATCGACGATTCTGGACCTGTCGCGCGGCTTCCCGGCGCTGCTGCGCCCGGGCCACGTGACGCCGCAGCAGATCGCCGCCGTGCTCGGCCGCGCACCGCAACTGCCGGACGGCAGCGACGCGACCGCGCCGCGCGCGTCGGGCACGCTGAAGGCGCACTACGCGCCGCGCACGCCGCTCGCGCTGCTGCCGTTCGACGCGCTCGAGCCGCTGCTCGCGGCCGCGCAGACCGACGGCGAGCGTGTCGCGCTCGTCGCACGCGCATCGCGCGCGGGACGCTGGGCGCAGGCCGAGGGCGTGCATTTCGTCGCGGCGCCGGAAGATCCACAGGCGTATGCGCGCGACCTGTACGGGATGCTGCGTGCGCTCGACCGCGCGCAGGTGGCGCGGATTCTCGTCGAGAAGTTGCCCGAGACCGTCGAATGGATCGCGGTCAACGATCGCCTCGGCCGCGCGGCCGCCGCGTTCGAAGCGCGCGACTGATACCCGTCGCGGTTCACGAATGAAAAACGCCCGACCGGCAAACCGGTCGGGCGTTTTCGTTTGGGCGCGTGGCCGGCGGCTTACTTGCCGACGCCCGAGGCCGCGATCTTCGACTGCGCGAACTGCGCGAACAGCGCATGCAGGCGCGTCGTCGGGTGGACCGTGTCGGCGAACATGTAGGTTTGATCCGCGTTCGCGACCGTGTAGGTCTGCGGCGAGCAGAACAGCGACGAGCCGAATGCGGTTGCGTTCGCGACGCCATACTGCGTGGCGGCCTGGACCATCGCCTTCAGGTTACAGGCGGTGTCGGTGTTCGACACGGCGAAGCCGTTCGCCTTGTAGTTCGCGAGGATGCCGTCCTGCCACGTGAACGTGTCCAGCAGCACGTACTTGGTCGTGTCGACCTTGAGTGCCTGCAGCGTCGCGGCGAGCGTGCCGTTGAACAGCATCGACAGTTGCGTGAGGGTCGTCTGCGAGCCGCTCTGGAGCGCGAGCGGCGTGCCGCCGATATCCGGCACGTTCGACACGAACACGTGCGTCGCGCCGGCGGCGACGATCTGTTGCACGATGCCCGCGAGCTGTTGCGCGGCGGCGCCGATGTTCTGCTGCAGCTGCGTCGGCGTGATCGCGCCGGCCTGCAGCGCCGCGACCTGGTAGAAGATGTCGTTCGCGCCGCCGTTCAGCAGCACGATCTGGCCGGCGTTGAAGCTGCCGTGCTGCGACACGTATTGCTTGACCTGGTCGGCGATCGGCGTCGTGGTCGCTTGTGCGTAATCGGGGTTCGGCACGCTGGCGTCCGCGTGGCCGATGCCCGGCTGCTGCGTCACGCGCGAGCCGCCCTGTGCGTAGCCGAGACCGCCGGTGGCCTGCAGCGGAATTCCGAAACCGCCCTGGTTCGCGGGCTGCAGCGTGTCGCCGTAGTACTGCGCGACGTTCTGCGTCCACACCTGGCCCGGGTTGGTCGTGAAGCGGCCGCCGCCGAAGCCGAGCTTGATCTGCGAGTAGGTGCCCGCGTCGGACAGGCTGTCGCCGAACGACACGACCTGCATTTTCACGCCCGACGGCGGCGTGTTCGATGCGCTGTTGTTGTTGTCGTCACCACCGCCGCCGCACGCGGCGAGCAGCGCGAGCGCGGCGCCGGCGATCGCGAGTTGCGCGGTGCGCAGCATGCGCTGACGGGTGCGGGCGGGTGCGTGTTGTTGTGTCTGCATCGTTCGATCTCCTCGTAGATATGGCCTGATGTGTTTCTCATCTGCCGCGTGCCTGCTCGGTTCCGGGCTGCGCGGCGGCCGTTGGCTGAAACGGTTTATTGGTCTCGCGCGGCCGCAAGCGGCACGGTGCGCGGATCGGGGTTCGCGGCCTCGGCAATCTGCGCATGATAAGCGCTCGCCCATTCGGGCGGGCCGAAAATCGCGCGCAGCTTGTTGCGCCAGCCGGCGACGCGCAACGCGTCGCCGGCCATCGACACCCACTCGTGGAACGTCGCGACGAGCGGGTTGTTCGAGCCGAGCCGCTCGACGATCCCGTACTGCGGCGGATCGTCGGGCGCTTCCTCGACATAGCTGCCGAACAGGCGATCCCAGATCACCAGGACGCCTGCGTAATTGCGGTCGATGTAGCGCGGGTTGCGCGCATGGTGCGCGCGGTGGATCGACGGCGTGTTCAGCACGTATTCGAGCCAGCCGAGCTTGCCGATCGCCTGCGTATGCACGAAGAACTGGAACGCGAGGTTGATCAGCACGATGCCGACGACCTGTTGCGGCGGAAAACCGGCGAACGCGAGCGGCAGCCAGAACACCCACATCCCCGCGACCGGGTACATCAGGCTCTGGCGGAACGCGGTCGAGAAATTCATCCGCTCGGACGAGTGGTGCACGACGTGCGCGGCCCACAGCCAGCGCACGCGATGGCTCGCGCGATGAAAGACGTAGTAGAGGAAATCCTGCGCGACGAACAGCACCGCGAACGACAGCCAGCCGTCATGCCACGTGAACAGGCGATAGTGCTGGTAGCAGTACGCATAGACGGGGATCACGAACAGCCATGCGACCTTGTCGGCGCCCTGGTGCATCAGCGCGAGCGCCGCGTTGCACAGCGTGTCGCGCCACGCATAGACAGCGTCGTGCGCACGGGTGCGGGCGAGGTGCCAGGCCTCCCACGCGATGCAGAGCAGGAAGACGGGCGCCAGCGCGAGCAGAAGCAATTCGACGTCGAATCGCATGGGCGTGTCTCCTTCTTTCCCCTGCAAGCCTTGAGGCCGGGCGTGTGGCCCGTTGTAGATATCGGTCAGGCCAACAGCCTACGCAATCGCCAGGCGCTAGGCGAGGGGGCAGCGTAGAGGGTTCCCTCTGAGGACAGGGTTTTTACGGAAGCCGCGCGGCACGGGGGCGGGCGGTGTGGCCCTGTTTTGCGGACGTGGGTGGCGCGCGGTATGTCGTGCGCGGGTGGCGGCCGGTGTTTCAAACCGGAGAGGGCGGGATTGGGTGTGCGCAGGCGCTGGCAGGCGGCTCCGGCGGCGCGTCAGGGCGACCCGCTGCGCGGTGCCGCCCCGATGCCGAGGCGGGCCGACGCGCGCCGGCAGCAGGCCACCGGCGCGCCGTATGTCGCGGCGTGCGGCAACGTCAGTGCGCGCCGGCGTAGATCCACTCGAGCAGCGAGTCGTGCGCGGCGCGTGCGGCTTCCGCGTGATCGTTGTTGATGAAGCTCACGACGATGTAGCTCTGGCCGTCCGCACCGGCGACGTAGCCGGCGATCGCGCGCACGTCGCGCAGCGTGCCGGTCTTGATGTGCGCGTTGCCGAGCACGCCGGCGTTGGTGAGGCGGTTCTTCATCGTGCCGTCGATGCCGGCGATCGGCAGCGAATCGACGAACGCCTGCGCGACCGGGCTCGCGTTCGCGGCCTGCAGCAGCGCGGCGAGCGACAGCGCGCTCACATGTTCTTCGCGCGACAGGCCCGAGCCGTTCTCGAGCACGAGGTCGGGCATCGCGATGCCGTTCTTCTGCAGGAACGCCTGGATCACGCGGCTCGACTGCTCGGGCGTCGCGGGCGGCTTGCCGCTGACCGCGCCGATCGTCAGGAACAGGTTGCGCGCCATCACGTTGTTGCTGAACTTGTTGATGTCGTAGACGATGCTGCCGAGCACCGGGCTGTGATGCACGGCGAGGGGCCGCGCGGCGGTCGGCACCTTGCCCTCGCTCACGGGCCCGGCGATCGTGCCGCCGTCCTGCTGCCACAGCGCGAGGAAGCCGCGCGCGAAGAACGTCGTGTGATCGAGGATCGCGAGGTTGGTCGTGTGCGCACCGCAGCGCAGCGGGTAGTCGCCCGCGAACGACGCGGTCATGATCCCGCCGCCGGCCGTCAGCGTCGGGCGCGCGGCCGCGGCGGCCGCGCTGCACGAGCCCGTGCCTTCGACCAGCTGGTTGTCGATCGACAGGTCCGCGAGCGGCGGCAGCACGTCGACGGCCACCTTGCCGTCGTCGCCCGGCGTGACCGTGAACGACACGGCCTTGAATGCGTACAGCAGCGGATCGGGGCCGACGTTGTACGGCGCGCTCGCGTCGTCGTCGAACGAAGGGAGATCGCGCGTCGAGGTCGCGAAGTAGCTCTTGTCGAGCACGAGGCCGCCGGCCACGCGCTTGACGCCGGCCTTGCGGAGCTTGTCGACGAGATCGATCAGCTCTTCGGGCACGAGCTTCGGATCGCCGGTGCCCCTGATGTACAGGTTGCCCTGCAGCGTGCCGTCCGGGTCGATCGTGCCGTCCGTGTAGGCAGTCGTGCGCCAGCGGTAGTCGGGGCCGAGGATCGACAGGCCCGAGAAGGTCGTCACGAGCTTCATCGTCGAGGCCGGCATCATCGGCCGGCTCGCATTCCACGCGATCAGCGGCTCCGGATCGCCGACGCGCTCGACGACGACGCTCATCGCCGACGCCGGCACCTTCGCGCGCTGCAGCGCGACGAGCACCGACGCCGGCAGGCCGGCCGCGCGTGCGGCAGGCGACACGACGGCCGTCTTGCGTGCTTCCTTGTGGGATTTCTTGCGGGCCTGCGCGGGCGGCGCGAAGGCGAGGGCCGTGCAGGTGGCGACGATGGCGGCTGCCTTCAGGCAGACGCGGGCACGGGGGGCGAACCGGGTGGAAAGATCGGAAATCGGCATGAGCGAATACGGGGGGAAGCACGACGTTCGGGCAGGGCGCGCGCGGCGCCAAAGCGCACATTGTAGAGACAAGTCCGGACAGCCCCCTTGCAATCCGCCTTTCTGTTGCATTGCACGGTGCCGCGCGCCCGGTTCGCGGCGCTACAATGGTCGGCGTGTTTGACTCGCCCCATGGATGCCTGTCCCGATGCGGATTCTGCTTGTCGAAGATGATCGAATGATTGCCGAAGGCGTGCGCAAGGCGCTGCGCTCGGACGGCTTTGCGGTCGACTGGGTGCAGGACGGCGACGCCGCGCTGACGGCGCTCGGCGGCGAGACGTACGACCTGCTGCTGCTCGATCTCGGCCTGCCGAAGCGCGACGGCATCGACGTGCTGCGCACGCTGCGCGCACGCGGGCTGGCGCTGCCGGTGCTGATCGTCACCGCGCGCGACGCGGTGGCCGATCGCGTGAAGGGGCTCGACGCGGGCGCCGACGATTACCTCGTCAAGCCGTTCGACCTCGATGAGCTGGGCGCGCGGATGCGCGCGCTGATCCGCCGCCAGGCCGGGCGCAGCGAATCGCTGATCCGCCACGGCGCGCTGACGCTCGATCCCGCTTCGCACCAGGTGACGCTCGACGGCGCGCCCGTCGCGCTGTCCGCGCGCGAGTTCGCGCTGCTCGAGGCGCTGCTCGCGCGGCCCGGTGCGGTGCTGTCGAAGAGCCAGCTCGAGGAGAAGATGTACGGCTGGGGCGAGGAGATCGGCAGCAACACGGTCGAGGTCTACATCCACGCGCTGCGCAAGAAGCTCGGCTCGGACCTGATCCGCAACGTGCGCGGGCTCGGCTACATGGTCGTCAAGGAAAGCTGACGCGTGAGGTCGATTCGTCATCAATTGCTGATCTGGCTGCTCGCGATCGTCGTCGCGGGCGTGGGCCTCGCGGGCTGGCTCATCTACCGGCAGGCGCTCGCCGAAGCGAACGAACTGTTCGACTACCAATTGCAGGAAATCGCCGCGGCCTTGCCGTCCGAGCCGTTCTCGCAGGTGTTCGGTTCGCGCACCAACGGCGACGAAGGCATCGTGATCCAGATCTGGAACCGCAACGGCGTGCTGATGTACTTCTCGCATCCGCGTGCGCCGATCGCGCCGCGCGCGGAGCTCGGCTTCTCGACCGAACGCACCGATCGCGGCGAATGGCGCGTGTACGGCGCGATCGTCGGCGACAACGTCGTGCAGCTCGCGCAGCCGCTGTCGGTGCGCAACCGGCTCGCGGCGAACGTCGCGCTGCGCACGCTGTGGCCGCTGATCGTGCTGTTGCCGTTCCTCGGCGCGGCCGTGTGGGTGATCGTCGGACGCGGGCTCGCGCCGCTCGGCCGCGTGACGCGCGCGGTCGAGGCGCGCCGGCCGGAAGCGCTCGACGCGCTGCCCGATGCGCGCCTGCCGCTCGAGGTGCAGCCGCTCGTCCGCGCGCTGAACGGCCTGCTCGCGCGGCTGGCGGCCGCGCTCGACACGCAGAAGGCCTTCGTGGCCGATGCCGCGCACGAACTGCGCACGCCGCTCGCGGCCGTGCAGATCCAGGCGCAGCTCGTCGCCCGTGCGAAGGACGACGCGTCGCGCCGCGAGGCGATCGCCGATCTCCAGGATGGCGTGTCGCGTGCGACGCGCCTCACCGAGCAACTGCTCGCGCTCGCCCGCGCCGAACCGGATGGCGCGACGATGCGCGAGCCGGTCGACCTGCAGGCGCTGCTCGCCGAATGCGTGGCCGCGCTTGCGCCGCTCGCGCAACGGCACGACATCGATCTCGGCTTCGAGGAGACGCGCGCGGCGAGCGTGGTCGCGGACGTCGGCGCGCTGCGCGTGATGTTCGGCAACCTGCTCGACAACGCGGTGAAGTACACGCCGGACGGCGGCCGCATCGACGTATCGCTGACCCGCGACGCGGCCGGCCGCGCGTGCGTGCAGATCGGCGACAGCGGGCCCGGCATTCCGGCCGACGAGCGCGAACGCGTGTTCGACCGCTTCTACCGCGACAGCTCCGCGCGGGCGCGCACCGACGTGTCGGGCAGCGGGCTCGGGCTCGCGATCGTCAAGCGCGTGGCCGCGCAGCAGGGCGCGACGGTGTCGCTCGGCGACGCGGCCGCGGGCGGCCTGCTCGTCAGCGTCGTGTTCCGCGATGCCGAGATGCCGGCCGAGGCGCCGCAGCCGTCCGAATCCGTGTGAAGCACGCCCCCGCGCGGGCGCCGGCGGCCGCTTAAGCCCCGCTTAAGGCTGATTAAGCCTCCTTTAAGTCAGGGTCGTTACGCTGCGTCCTAACAAAGAGGAGGTCCTACGATGAACACCCGATTCCTTGCGCGCGGCGCCGTCGCGGTCGCCGTGGCGGCCGCCCTGTCCGCCGGTTATGTCGCCGGCACCCGCCGCGCCGATCCGCAGATCATCACGCCCGCGCAGGCCGCCGCATTGATGCCGGCCGAAGCGGCCGCGAAGACCGGCATCCCCGATTTCTCCGGGCTCGTCGAGACCTACGGCCCGGCGGTCGTGAACATCAGCGCGAAGCACGTCGTGAAGCAGGTGTCGCGGCGCGTGCCGCAGCCGCAGCTGCCGATCGATCCGAGCGATCCGTTCTACCAGTTCTTCAAGCACTTCTACGGCCAGGTGCCGGGCATGGGCGGCGACGCGCAGCCGGACGATCAGCCGAGCGCGAGCCTTGGTTCCGGGTTCGTCATCAGCTCCGACGGGTACATCCTCACCAATGCGCACGTGATCGACGGCGCGAACGTCGTCACGGTCAAGCTGACCGACAAGCGCGAATACAAGGCGAAGGTCGTCGGCTCCGACAAGCAGTCGGACGTCGCGGTGCTGAAGATCGACGCGAGCGGCCTGCCGACCGTGAAGATCGGCGACCCGGCGCAGAGCAAGGTCGGCCAGTGGGTCGTCGCGATCGGTTCGCCGTACGGCTTCGACAACACGGTCACGTCGGGCATCATCAGCGCGAAGTCGCGCGCGCTGCCGGACGAGAACTACACGCCGTTCATCCAGACCGACGTGCCGGTGAACCCCGGCAACTCGGGCGGCCCGCTATTCAACCTGCAGGGCGAGGTGATCGGCATCAACTCGATGATCTACTCGCAGACGGGCGGCTTCCAGGGCCTGTCGTTCGCGATCCCGATCAACGAGGCGATCAAGGTGAAGGACGAGCTCGTGAAGACGGGCCACGTGAGCCGCGGCCGCCTCGGCGTCGCCGTGCAGGGGCTGAACCAGACGCTCGCGAGCTCGTTCGGACTGCAGAAGCCGGACGGTGCGCTCGTCAGCTCGGTCGATGCCAACGGCCCGGCCGCGAAGGCCGGCCTGCAGCCGGGTGACGTGATCCTGGCGGTCAACGGCTCGCCGGTCGCCGATTCGACGTCGCTGCCCGCGCAGATCGCGAACCTGAAGCCGGGTTCGAAGGCCGACCTGCAGATCTGGCGCGACAAGTCGAAGAAGTCGATCAGCGTGACGCTCGGCGCGATGGCCGACGCGAAGCTCGCGTCGAACGACGGCGGGCCGGTCGAGCAGGGGCGCCTGGGCGTCGCGGTGCGTCCGCTGTCGCCGCAGGAGCGCAGTGCCGCCAACCTGTCGCATGGCCTGATCGTGCAGCAGGCCGGCGGGCCGGCCGCCAACGCGGGCATCCAGCCCGGCGACGTGATCCTCGCGGTCAATGGCCGCCCGGTCACGAGCCCCGAGCAGTTGCGCGACGCGGTCAAGGGAGCGGGCAACAGTCTTGCTCTGCTGATCCAGCGCGATAATGCACAGATCTTCGTGCCGGTCGACCTGAGCTGACCGGCCACGGCCGACGGCCGGCCAGGCCGGCCGCGGCGGGCGCCGCCGCCGTTCTGAAGGTGTGACGCGGCGCCCTGTATGTGTTCCGACCCCAAGGAGAGAGCCATGCAATATCTACGCAACGTGTCCCGATTTGCCGTCGCCGCGGCGCTGGCCGCCGGCCTCGCAGCCGGAGCGACCGGCGCGTACGCGCAGTCGGACGGCTTGCCCGCCGCGCGCCAGCAGGGCGACGTCACCTTCGTGTCCGGCGGCGTCGGGCTGGACGAATCGACGGCGTTCCAGCGCAGCGAGCCGAGTTGGCCGATGGCGCTGCGGTTCACCGGCAAGGGCGGTGAGTTCCTGGCCGACGTCCATGTGCGGATCGTCGACGGCAAGGGTACCGAAGTGCTGAAGACCGACGCGCGTGGGCCGTACATGCTCGTGAAGGTGCCGCCGGGCCGCTATACGGTGCAGGCGTCGTATCAGGGCAACGAGGAATCCCGCGCCGTCACGGTCGGCGCGAAGGGCGGCGCGAAAGCCGCCTTCCAGTGGAGCGCGCAGTAGGCCGCCGCGCGCGGCCCCGGCCGGGGTTGCGCATTCGGCTGCGGTTTCGCCCATAATGAAAGCCACGGCACCCGTGCCGTGGCTTTTTCGTTTCCTGAGTCCGGCCTGGCCGGGCCGCCCCAAGGAGAAACGATGTCCGACGCAGCCGACCCTCGTCTCGAAATCGTGCCGAACCGCCATCGCGTGCGCGTGATCCATCGCGGCATCACGTACGCCGATTCGCACGGCGCGTTGACCGTGCGCGAAACGGGCCTGCCGGACACCCACTACCTGCCGCGCGGCGACGTCAACATGCGCCGGCTCGTGAAGTCGGGCGTCACGTCGGCCTGCCCGTTCAGGGGCGAGGCCGTGCACTTCGACTTGCAGACCGAAGACGGCGTGATCGAGAACGCCGCATGGAGTTACGAGGAACCGAAGGCGGCTGCGTTGGCGCTCGCGCACTACGTTGCCTTCGACGCCGCACGGATCGACAGTCTCGTCGAGACGTCCTGATGCGGCGCGTGTTCATCGGGGAGGCGTCATGGAACTGAACGACACGTTACGCATACCGCTCGCCCCGCCCGTCGTGCGGGAGGCATTCGAGGATCTCGCGTTGCTGCGCGCGAGCTTCGACCATTGCGAATCCTTCGTGAAGCTTGCGCATGGCGAGTTTGCGCTGACGATCACGGTGCCGCTCGGCCCGCTGCGCGCCCGCTACGACGTGCGCGCGCATGCGGCCGCGGAGCAGGGCGACGCGGAAGGGCAGCCGCGCCGCGTGCTCAACTTCAAGGCGCGGGCCGACGGGCTCGGCGCGCTGCGCGGCCAGGTCGAACTCGTGCTGATGCCGGATGACGATGCCAACGCCACGCGCATCGAGTATGTGGTCTGGGCGACGGCGAGCGGCCCGCTCACCGAGCTGCCGGGGCGGCAGATCGAAAATACGCTGCGCGAATGGACCGACGATTTCTTCCGTGAATTCTGCACGGTCGTGCAGGCGAAGCACGGTCTTGCACCGAATCGCGCGCGCTCGGCCGCGCCACGGCGCCAGCACGTGTTCCTGCGGCCGGCGTCGCTGGTGGCCGCGACGAAGCGTGCGTTGCCGCCGCACCTTGGCGGTGCGCTGACCGGGCGTGCCGCCGGCGCGCTCCCGCATCGCGGCGCCGGCACGGTGCCCGTGTGGGCGTGGGCCGCGATGATCGTCTTCGTCGCGCTGCTGCTTTATGCGGCGCGCTGGATCAACGGCGGCTGAGCGGCCGGCCGGCTCCGCTGCGAGGCGTGCTCGCCGCGCGCGTCACCGCACGACATCGGCGCCGGCTCCGGCGCCGCGAAATTCCCTTCGATATGCCGACGGCGACGTGCCGAGCGTGCCCGCGAAATGCTGGCGCAGCGACACGCTCGACCCGTAGCCGGCCGCCTGCGCGATCGCATCGATCGATTGTCCGGTGGTTTCCAGCAGATGCTGCGCGCGCGCGAGCCGCTCGGCCTGCAGCCACGCAGTGACGGTCGTGCCGGTCGCCTGGCGGAAGTGGCGCGTGAACGTGCGCCGGCTCATCAGCACGCGTTCGGCGAGCGAATCGACGCTGTGTGCGGCGTCGAGGTGGGCGCGCACCCAGTCGAGCAGGCCCGCGAGCCGCGCATCGCGCGGGTGCGCGGCCACCGGCTGCGGCACGTACTGCGCCTGCCCGCCCTGCCGGTGCGGCGGGATCACGAGGCGGCGCGCGATCTGGTTCGCGGCGTCCGAGCCGAAGCGCAGCCGGACGACGTGCAGACAGCAGTCGAGCCCGGCGGCCGTGCCGGCCGACGTCATCAGGTTGCCGTCTTCCACGTACAGCACGTCCGGATCGAGCTTCACGCGCGGAAAGCGTCGTGCGAAGTCGTCGGCCCACGCCCAGTGCGTGGTGGCCGGGCGGCCGTCGAGCAGGCCGGCCGCGGCGAGCACGTAGGCGCCGAGGCACAGCCCGACGAGCTGCGCGCCACGCGCGGCGGCCGCGTGGACGGCGTCGAGCAGCACGTCGGGCGGCGCTTCGTCCGGGTCGCGCCATGCCGGCACGATGACGATGTCCGCATCGTCGAGCCCGTCGAGCCCGTACGGCGCGGTGATCGTGAAGCCGCCTGTCGTCGACAGCGGGCCACGTTCGGCCGAGCAGACGCGGAACTCGAACGCGGGCGAGGCGGCCGCGTCGCGTTCCTTGCCGAATACGACCGACGGCACCGACAGGTGGAACGGGCTGATGCCGTCATACGCGATCACGGCAACGACGGTCGGAGCAGGCTGGGCGGTCCGGGTGGACGAGGCGGCGGCGGTCATGGCGAGCTCCGGAATGGCGATGGCCCGATTCTATCGAAGAATGGCTATCGGGCCACTGTCCCCGTGAGCGATGCGCGCCGACAATGCATCGCATCGCGCCGCTGGCCGTCCCGTTCCGGGGCGGGGCCGCGCCCCCGGACCAGGAGCCCGCCATGTCGAACGCCGTCCCGCATCCCGCTTCCCAAGCCGTTTCCCGTCGCGCACTGATCGTGATCGATGTCCAGAACGAGTACGTGACGGGCAACCTGCCGATCGAATATCCGCCGCTCGACGTGTCGCTCGCGAACATCGGCCGCGCGATCGACACCGCGCATGCGGCCGGCGTGCCGGTGATCGTCGTCCAGCACGTCGCACCGGCCGGCGCGCCGATCTTCGCGCCCGGCTCCGACGGCGTCGCGCTGCACCCGGTCGTTGCCGGCCGGCCGTATGCGCACCTGATCGAGAAGAGGCAGGCAAGCTCGTTCGCCGGGACCGACCTCGCCGCGTGGCTCGACGCGCACGGGATCGACACGCTCACGGTGGCCGGCTACATGACGCACAACTGCAATGCGTCGACGGTCTATCACGCGGCGCACGCGGGGCTGAATGTCGAGTACCTCAATGACGCGACGGGCGCACTGCCTTACGAGAACGAAGCGGGGGCGGCGAGTGCCGAGGAGATTCACCGCGCTTATACGGTGGTGTTCCAGTCGAATTTCGCGGCCGTGATGTCGACCGACGCGTGGATTGCGGGACTGGCCGGTGCGCCGATGCCGACGCGCGATTCGGTCGCCGCGTCGAACCGGCGGGCCCGCGCGCAGCGCGCGAAGGCGGCCTGAAACAGCAGGGACAGGGGGGAGGGCGCGGGCAGCGCGTTGGCGCGGCCCGGCGCGCCGCCCGGTGAAACAGACAACACCGCAAGCGAGCGCTCGTCGCGCGGTCAGTCGCCGTCCTTCAGCATCGCCGGGCTGAAGCGCAGCATGTCGAAACAGCCGTCGACGAGCTTTTCCGCATGCTGCTCGGCGTCGATCTCGTCGGGCAGCATCAGCATGTCGCGCACGAAACCGCTGACGAGCGTGTGCAGCATCAGCGTCGCGCGCCACGTATCGAGCCGCTCGGGCAGCAGCTTGAGCCGCACGGCCCCCGCGAGATCGGCATCGATCGCGTGCAGCGCCTCGCTCATGCCCGCACGGTTGCGCTGGAGCAGCGGCTCCAGATCCGCAACGTACTCGCACTTCATGAACAGGATGCTGAACACGCGGCGCAACTGCGCGTCGCGCTGCACGCCGAGCAGGCACCAGATCAGGATCTGCCGGATCTTCTCGAGCGGATTGCCGCCCGGCGCGTCGAGCGGCATCCGCTTCAGCTCGTCGATCGGCAGAAACACGCGGTCGAACATCGCGTCGAACAGTTCGCTCTTGTTCGCGAAATGCCAGTAGATCGCGCCGCGCGTCACGCCGGCATGCTGGGCGATGTCCGCGAGCGACGTGTGCGACACGCCCTTCTCGAAGAACACGTGTTCGGCGGCGTCGAGAATACGGTTACGCGTCTCGAGCGCCTCCTCCTTGGTACGTCTGACCATGTGCAGGCCTGATTGGAATGATCGTAGGTGAATTTAGGGTCTGCAACCCTCGGCGCAGTCATATAGACTGGCTATGCTTGCGATTGGTAACAATCCGTAAGACTGGACGGCAGGCGGGGCATAAACGGGCTTTTTACATACATTCATGAATGTATATACAATACCACCCTACGATCGAATGACCCAAGTGGCAATCAGTTAATATCCCACTCTGCTGATTCCCGCCAAAGTTCCAGTCCGCAGTGCGGGGCAACCTGTCGGCACGGAGGTTTCGTGCCGCTTGCTGTATCTAGCAGTCCAGTATTTCAGGTGTTCGATCTGCGCCGTGAGGCGCATCCGTGTCGCGCTCCCTCCGGTCGGGTGCGGCACTTATTCCATTGGTTATACACAGAGGTCGCTCCATGCGCGTCGAACGGGTTCCATACCGCTTAATCACTGTCGCGACGGCCGCCGTTTTCCTGGCCGCGTGCGGGAAAAAAGAATCGGCACCGCCGCCGCAAACGCCGGAAGTCGGCGTCGTCACCGTCCAACCGCAAGCCGTACCGGTCTTCAGCGAACTGCCGGGCCGCACCAGCGCATTCCTCGTCGCGCAGGTCCGCGCGCGGGTCGACGGCATCGTGCTGCGTCGTGAATTCACCGAAGGCACCGACGTCAAGGCCGGCCAGCGTCTGTACAAGATCGATCCGGCGCCGTACGTCGCCGCACTGAACAGCGCGAAGGCAACGCTCGCGAAGGCGCAGGCGAACCTCGTCACGCAGAACGCACTGGTCGCACGCTACAAGGTGCTGGTGGCCGCGAACGCGGTCAGCAAGCAGGACTACGACAACGCGGTGGCCACGCAGGGCCAGGCCGCGGCGGACGTCGCGGCCGGCAAGGCGGCGGTCGATACCGCGCAGATCAACCTCGGCTATACCGACGTCGTGTCGCCGATCACCGGTCGCGTCGGCATCTCGCAAGTGACGCCGGGCGCCTACGTGCAGGCGAGCCAGGCGACGCTGATGTCGACGGTGCAGCAGCTCGATCCGGTGTACGTCGACCTCACGCAGTCGAGCCTCGAAGGCCTGAAGCTGCGCCAGGACGTGCAGAGCGGCCGCCTGAAGACGAGCGGCCCGGGCGCCGCGAAGGTGTCGCTGATCCTGGAAGACGGCAAGACCTACTCGGAAGCCGGCAAGCTGCAGTTCTCGGACGTGACGGTCGACCAGGCCACCGGCTCGGTGACGATCCGCGCGGTGTTCCCGAACCCGGGCCGCGTGCTGCTGCCGGGCATGTTCGTGCGCGCACGGATCGAGGAAGGCGTGAACGAGAACGCGTTCCTGGTGCCGCAGATCGGCGTCACGCATGACCAGAAGGGCCAGGCGATCGCGATGGTGGTGAACGCCAGCAACAAGGTCGAGCCGCGTCCGCTGAAGACCACCGGCATGCAGGGCCCGAACTGGATCGTCGAAGGCGGTCTGCAGGCGGGCGACCACGTGATCGTGCAGGGCGGCGAGAAGGTGCGCCCGGGTGCGACCGTGAAGTCGGTACCGGCACAGCTCGCACCGGCGGCAGCCGCCGCATCGGGCGCCGCCGCCACCGCCGCGCCGGCTGCCGCCGGTTCCGGCGCCGCTGCCGCTTCCGGTGCTGCCGCATCGGGCGCCGCGCCGGCGAGTGCTGCCGCTGCTTCGAGCGCGCAATAACAGGGAGCCTGTTTCATGGCAAAGTTTTTTATCGATCGCCCGATCTTCGCGTGGGTGATCGCCATCATCCTGATGCTGGCAGGGGTTGCGGCGATCTTCACGCTGCCGATCTCGCAGTATCCGACGATCGCGCCGCCCTCGATCCAGATCACCGCGAACTACCCGGGCGCTTCCGCGAAGACGGTGGAAGACACGGTGACGCAGGTGATCGAGCAGCAGATGAGCGGTCTCGACAACTTCCTGTACATGTCGTCGACCAGTGACGACTCGGGCAACGCGACGATCACGCTGACCTTCGCGCCGGGTACCAACGCCGACATCGCACAGGTTCAGGTGCAGAACAAGCTGTCGCTCGCGACGCCGATTCTGCCGCAGGTCGTGCAGCAGCTCGGCCTCTCGGTGACGAAGTCGAGCAGCAGCTTCCTGCTGGTGCTCGCCTTCAACTCCGAAGACGGCAGCATGAACAAGTACGACCTCGCGAACTTCGTGGCGTCGCACGTGAAGGACCCGATCAGCCGGTTGAACGGCGTCGGTACCGTCACGCTGTTCGGCTCGCAGTACGCGATGCGGGTCTGGCTCGATGCGACCCGCCTGACGAACTACGGCCTCACGCCGGTCGACGTGTCGACCGCGATCTCCGCACAGAACGTGCAGATCGCAGGCGGCCAGATCGGCGGCACGCCGTCCACGCCGGGCACGATGCTGCAGGCGACGATCACCGAGTCGACGCTGCTGCAGACGCCCGAGCAGTTCGGCAACATCCTGCTGAAGGTCAACCAGGACGGCTCGCAGGTTCGCCTGAAGGATGTCGCGAAGCTCGAACTCGGCGGTGAAAACTACAACTTCGACACGAAGTACAACGGTCAGCCGACCGCGGCACTCGGTATCCAGCTCGCGACCAACGCGAACGCGCTGGCGACCGCGAAGGCCGTGCGCGCGAAGATCGACGAACTGGCACCGTTCTTCCCGCACGGCCTCGTCGTGAAGTACCCGTACGACACGACGCCGTTCGTGAAGCTGTCGATCGAGGAAGTGGTCAAGACGCTGCTCGAAGGTATCGTGCTGGTGTTCCTCGTGATGTATCTGTTCCTGCAGAACCTGCGGGCGACGATCATCCCGACGATCGCGGTGCCGGTCGTGCTGCTCGGCACGTTCGCGATCATGTCGATGGTGGGCTTCTCGATCAACACGCTGTCGATGTTCGGTCTCGTGCTCGCGATCGGCCTGCTGGTGGACGATGCGATCGTGGTGGTGGAGAACGTCGAGCGGGTGATGGCGGAAGAGGGCCTGTCACCGAAGGAGGCGACCCGCAAGGCGATGGGCCAGATCACCGGCGCACTCGTTGGCGTGGCGCTCGTGCTGTCGGCGGTGTTCGTGCCGGTGGCGTTCTCGGGTGGCTCGGTCGGCGCGATCTATCGTCAGTTCTCGCTGACGATCGTGTCGGCGATGGTGCTGTCGGTGCTCGTCGCGTTGATTCTGACGCCGGCACTGTGCGCGACGATCCTCAAGCCGATCCCGCAAGGGCATCACGAAGAGAAGAAGGGCTTCTTCGGCTGGTTCAACCGCACGTTCAACAACAGCCGCGACAAGTACCACGTCGGCGTGCACCACGTGATCAAGCGCTCGGGCCGCTGGCTCATCATCTATCTCGTCGTGATCGTCGCGGTCGGCCTGCTGTTCGTGCGCCTGCCGAAGTCGTTCCTGCCGGATGAAGACCAGGGCCTGATGTTCGTGATCGTGCAGACGCCGTCGGGCTCGACGCAGGAAACGACCGCGAAGACGCTCGCGAACATTTCCGACTACCTGCTGAAGGACGAGAAGGAAATCGTCGAATCGGCGTTCACGGTCAACGGCTTCAGCTTCGCCGGCCGCGGCCAGAACTCCGGTCTCGTGTTCGTTCGCCTGAAGGACTACGCGCAGCGTCAGCATGCGAACCAGAAGGTGCAGGCGCTGATCGGCCGGATGTTCGGGCGCTACGCGGGCTACAAGGACGCGATCGTGATCCCGTTCAACCCGCCGTCGATTCCTGAACTCGGCACGGCTGCCGGCTTCGACTTCGAGCTGACGGACAACGCGGGTCTCGGCCACGATGCGCTGATGGCCGCGCGTAACCAGTTGCTCGGGATGGCCTCGAAGGATCCGACGCTGCAAGGTGTGCGTCCGAACGGCCTGAACGATACGCCGCAGTACAAGGTCGACATCGATCGCGAGAAGGCGAACGCGCTCGGCGTGACGGCGGATGCGATCGACCAGACGTTCTCGATCGCGTGGGCGTCGAAGTACGTGAACAACTTCCTCGATACCGACGGCCGGATCAAGAAGGTCTACGTACAGGCAGACGCACCGTTCCGGATGACGCCGGAAGACTTGAACATCTGGTACGTGCGCAACGGGTCGGGCGGGATGGTGCCGTTCAGTTCGTTCGCGACCGGTCACTGGACGTACGGTTCGCCGAAGCTCGAGCGCTACAACGGTGTGTCGGCGATGGAAATCCAGGGTCAGGCCGCACCGGGCAAGTCGACCGGTCAGGCGATGGCTGCGATGGAACAGATCGCGAAGAAGCTGCCGGTCGGTATCGGCTATTCGTGGACCGGCCTGTCGTTCCAGGAAATCCAGTCCGGTTCGCAGGCGCCGATCCTGTATGCGATCTCGATCCTCGTCGTGTTCCTGTGTCTGGCGGCGCTGTATGAAAGCTGGTCGATCCCGTTCTCGGTGATCATGGTGGTGCCGCTCGGCGTGATCGGTGCACTGCTCGCGGCAACGATGCGCGGCCTCGAGAACGACGTGTTCTTCCAGGTCGGCCTGCTGACGACCGTGGGCTTGTCCGCGAAGAACGCGATTCTGATCGTGGAGTTCGCGCGCGAACTGCAGATGACGGAGAAGATGGGGCCGATCGAGGCCGCGCTGGAAGCGGCGCGCCTGCGGCTGCGTCCGATCCTGATGACGTCGCTCGCGTTCATTCTCGGCGTGATGCCGCTCGCGATCAGCAACGGCGCGGGTTCGGCGAGCCAGCACGCAATCGGTACGGGCGTGATCGGCGGGATGATCACGGCGACGTTCCTCGCGATCTTCATGATCCCGATGTTCTTCGTGAAGATCCGCGCGATCTTCAGCGGCGAGAAGGAAGACGTCGACGAGGCGCTGCGCCTGGCTCAGGAGCACTCGCACCACGAAGAGAAGCCGGGCAACGGCGACGAAGGCAACAAGGGACAGTGATGATGCAAAAACACGCTTTGACTGCAATCGCGGTCGCGCTCTTCGCCACGGGCTGCACGATGGCGCCGCATTACAAGCGGCCCGATGCACCCGTCGCGCAGACGTACCCGGCCGGCGGCGTCTACGCGACGCAGCCGGGTGCGGCCGGCGCGCGCAGCGCGAACGGGCAAGCTGCGACCGCCATCGGCTGGCGCGAGTTCTTCGTCGATCCGCGCCTGCAGCGGCTGATCGAGATCGCGCTGAAGAACAACCGCGACCTGCGCGTGTCGGTGCTGAACATCGAGGCGGCGCGCGCGCAGTACCAGATCACGCGCGCGGGGTTGTTCCCGACGCTCGATGCGACGGGTACCGGTAATCGTCAGCGCCTGCCGAATGCGCTGTCGGTGGCGCCGGGCCGGAACATCACGACGACCTACAACGTCGGCCTGTCGGCGTCGTGGGAGCTCGACCTGTTCGGCCGCGTGCAGAGCCTGAAGGACCAGGCGCTCGCGCAGTACCTGTCGACCGCGTATGCGCGGCAGGCGTCGGAGATCTCGCTGGTGTCGCAGGTGGCGGATCAATACCTGACGCTGCTGTCGACCGACGATCTGTTGAAGGTCACGGAGAACACGCTGAAGACGGCGCAGGACTCGTACAACCTGACGAAGCTGCAGTTCGACAACGGCACGGGCTCCGAGCTCGAGCTGCGTCAGGCGCAGACGGTGGTCGAGCAGGCGCTGTCGAACCAGCAGGCGCAAGCACGGGCGCGTGCGCAGGCGTTGAACGCGCTGGTGCTGCTGATCGGCGAGCCGCTGCCGGACGATCTGCCGGCGGGCATGCCGCTCGACGCGCAGAACCTGCTGACGGATGTGCCGGCCGGGTTGCCGTCGGATCTGCTCACGCGTCGTCCTGACGTGATGCAGGCCGAGCAGTCGCTGCTGGCGGCGAACGCGAACATCGGTGCGGCACGCGCGGCGTTCTTCCCGAAGATCTCGCTGACGGCCGCGTTCGGCACGGCGAGCCCGACGCTCGGTGGCCTGTTCAAGGCCGGCACGGCGGCGTGGTCGTTCGCGCCCAGCATCGCGTTGCCGATCTTCGAAGGCGGCTCGAACATCGCGAACCTCGATCTCGCGCACGTGCAGAAGCGCATCGAGATCGCGAACTACGAGAAGGCGATCCAGTCGGCGTTCCGCGAAGTGTCGGATGGCCTCGCCGCACGCGGCACGTACGACCAGCAGATCGCGGCGCTCGAGCGCAACGAGCACGCGCAGCAGCGACGTTTCGACCTGTCGGACCTGCGTTACAAGAACGGCGTCGACAGCTATCTGTCGGTGCTGACTGCGCAGACGGATCTGTACGCCGCGCAGCAGACGCTGATCAGCGCTCGTCTGGCACGCTGGACGAACCTGGTCGACCTGTACCGCGCACTGGGCGGCGGCTGGATTCAGCGCGCAGGCGAAACGCCGCGCGCGCCGGATGCACCGGTCGACTACGACAAGGCGGCCGCTCCGGCGCCTGCGTCGGCAACGGCGACGAACGGGTAAGCGCAAGCAAGGAAGGGCAGGCGCGGTCTACCGCGCTTGTCTTCCGAACCGGCTGGTTGCGGAAACAAGAACGCCGCGGACGAAAGTCCGTGGCGTTTTTTTGCGTGCTCGAATCGGGCGGCGCGAAGACGGTCGGGATGACGGTGCGCGTATCGGGCTCCGGTGTCGCTTGTCGCACCGGTCCAGTCATCCTGCGTCGCCAGCGAGCATCCCGTGCCGCCCCGTGGGCGACCCGCTTTCACGCGCCATGACCGTCCGACCGATCACCGCGCATAGTCCCGCCCCCCCGCAAAGCAAAACGCCACGGCATGCCGTGGCGTTTTTCGTTACCGCTTACCGCTTCTCCGCGCCGTCGTCCGGCTCGACGCGATCAGTGGTGCACGTCGGCGGGACGCCCGTCGAAGTCGTGTCCGGCGCGACGGATGTCGCAGCGTGCGTCCTTCTCGCCTTTCACGCCGTTGAACACGATGTTCAGGATCACGGCCGTCGCCGATGCCAGCAGGATGCCGCTGTGCAGGATCGGGGCGAGCGCGGGCGGCAGCTTCGAGAAGAAGTGCGGGGACACGACCGGCACGAGGCCCATGCCGACGCTCACGGCGACGATGAACAGGTTGTGCGTGTTGTTCACGAAGTCGACCTTCGACAGCACCTTGATGCCGTTCGCCGCCACCATCCCGAACATCACGATGCCCGCACCGCCGAGCACGAACGGCGGCACCGACGCGACGACCTGCGCCATCTTCGGGAACAGGCCGAGCAGCACGAGGATCACGCCGCCGGTGGCGCACACGAAACGGCTCTTCACGCCCGTCACGCCGATCAGGCCGACGTTCTGCGAGAACGACGTATGCGGGAACGAGTTGAAGATGCCGCCGATCAGCGTGCCGAGGCCGTCGACGCGCAGGCCGCGCACGAGGCGCTCCTGGTTGACCGGGCGATCGACCATGTCGCCGACCGCGAGAAACATGCCGGTCGATTCGATGAACGTGACGAACATCACCGTGACCATCGTCACGATCGACAGCGGGTCGAAGTGCGGCAGGCCGAAGTGGAACGGCATCACGAAGCCGACCCACGGTGCGTGCGCGACGCCGTCGGTATTCACGCGGCCGATCGCGAAGGCGATCGCGAAGCCGGCGACGATGCCGAGCAGCACCGAGATGTTCGCGACGAAGCCGCGGCCGTACTTGTTGATCAGCAGGATCAGCGTGAGCACGAGCAGCGACAGGCCGAGATAGACGGGGCTGCCGTATTCGGGGTTGCCGACGCCGCCGGCCGCCCAGTTGATGCCCACTTCCATCAGCGACAGCCCGATCACCGCGATCACGGTGCCGACGACGACGGGCGGGAAGAACCGCAACAGCTTGCCGATCATCGGCGCGAGCACGATGCCGATGATGCCGGCCGCGATGGTCGAGCCGAAGATGTCGAGGATGCCGAGGCCGGGGTTGGTGCCGATCGCGATCATCGGGCCGACTGCCGCGAACGTGCAGCCCATGATGACGGGCAGGCGGATCCCGAAGATCCACAGGCCGAGCGTCTGGATCAGCGTGGCGATGCCGCACGAAAACAGATCGGCGCTGATCAGGAACGCGATCTGGTCTTTCGGCAGCTTGAGCGCGGCGCCGACGATAAGCGGCACGGCGACAGCGCCGGCGTACATGACGAGGACGTGCTGCAGGCCAAGCGTTACCAGCTTGCCGGTCGGCAGCACCTCATCGCACGGATGGACCGTGTTCGATTGCATCTGTCTCACTCCATGATCTTGTTTTCGGGGTGATACGAAATTATTCGGAATGAATCCATGCAACAAGAGTGCTGGGTACTATTCCGTTCTTTGCTGGTTCGATATGCCATTTCGGCATGGAACAGGGTGTCGATCATCGGGAAACAGCCGCAGGAGTGAGGTTCCCCGGTTTTATAGCCCTTCAAAATAGCGCTGGCCCCCGTGTCAAATATAGGCCGCTTTATGGTGTGTATCGGGCGGGTGGCATAGTGGCAAAAAGTGCCTGGGAAAAATCGTGCCGGGTTAACCCGCGAACGGCCGCTTTTGCCCGCCAGGTGCAGCCGGGTGGAACCCCGCCGGCGACCGCGTTTTCGGCCTGCCGCGGTAGCGGCAAAAAACGGGGCGCGCATCACGATCCCGCTATCATCGACATCCGTTCATTCGAATTCGCCCTCACGTCATGCGCCTGCTCGGAATCGACCTCGGCACCGGCTCCGTCAAACTCGTCACGCTCGATGCCGACGGCGTCGAGCGGGCAGTCGCGAGCGAACCTTATGCGCTGTCGTCGCCGCAGCCCGGCTGGGCGGAGATCGCGCCCGATACGTGGTGGCAGGCGCTCGTGCGCGCGGCCGCGCGGCTGCCGGCCGACGAGCGTGCGCAGGTGGCCGCGATCGGGTTCTCGGGGCAGATGCACGGTGTCGTGCTGATCGACGCGGCCGGGCAGCCGGTGCGGCCCGCGCTGCTGTGGCCCGACACACGCGCGGTGCGCGAAGCGGACGTGGCCGATTGGGCCGCCGCCGGCTTGCCCGTCGCCCCGAACCCCGTCGCGCCGGGCATGGCCGGCCCGCTGTTGCGCTGGCTGGCCACACATGAACCCGAAGCGCTGCGCGCCGCGCGCTGGGCCGTGCAGCCGAAGGACTGGCTGCGCATCGCGCTGGGCGGCGACGTCGCGGCCGATCCGAGCGACGCGTGCGCGACCGCGCTCGCGACACCCGACGGTGCATGGGATCTCGCGTTGATCGACGCGCTCGGCCTGCCGGCCGACCGGTTCGCACCGGTCCTTCCGTCGAGCGCGCGCTGCGGCACGCTCGGCGCGCAGGCTGCCAAGGCGCTTGGCCTGCCGGCCGGCGTGCCGCTGGCGACGGGTGCGGCCGACACCGCATGCGCGGCGCTCGGCAGCGGGCTGGCCGCTGCCGGCGACGCGCTGCTGACGACGGGCAGCGGCGGCCAGATCGTCGTGCTCGCGGATGCGCTGCCGCCCGCGCGACGCGGGCTGCATCGCTATCGTGCGGCGGCCGGCGGCGGCTATTACACGATGGCCGCGATGCAGAACGTCGGGCTCGCGCTCGAAGCCGTGCGCGGCTGGCTCGGCTACGCGCAGTGGGCCGATGCGTATGACGACGCGTTCGCCCCCGCGGCGTCGGAACGCCTGTGCTTCCTGCCGTACCTGACGGGCGAGCGTTCGCCGTGGATGAACCCCGACGCGCGCGGCGGCTGGCTCGGCCTCGGGCTCGGGGACACGCGCGGCGCGATGATGCGCGCCGCGTTCGAAGGTGTCGCGTTCGCGTTGCGCGCCGGGCTCGATGCGATCCGCGATGCCGAGCGCGGCGATCCGGTCGCGATGCTGCGTCTCGCGGGCGGCGGCTCGGTCGATCCGCGCTGGCGCCAGTTGCTGGCCGATGCGCTCGGCGCGTCGCTCCACGCGATCGACTGCCCGAACGCCGCGACGCGCGGCGCCGCGCTGCTCGCGGGCGTCGCGATCGGGCACTGGCGGGAAGACGCGCTGCACGCGCTGGCGCCGGCCGCGTCGCCGGTTGCCGCGCCGCGCGACGATCGCGCGCTGGCCGCGCGCCACGCGCGCTTCGTCGATCTGTATGCGCGAACGGATGCATGGTTCACGACGGGCGTTTAAACTCGAACACTTGTTCTTTTGCGCCAGCGATGACGCATCGTGGCAAGCCGGCGACCGTTTCCCGCACGCGATGCACGGCCGGACCGGCCATCATGGCGAGCACGAGATTCTTTTGCCGTGCCGCGCGCGATGCCGCGCGGCACGGCTTCGACCGCTTTGCCTGGAACCCGGTGCGAAGCATGGAACCGGCATCGGTGCTCGCGCACCCATGCCGGCCGACATGAGCGCTGATGCGCCGACCCGGGCCGACCTCACACACAGACAGGAGTCACACGATGAAGACGAAAGCAGCGATTGCATGGAAGGCGGGCGCGCCGCTGACGATCGAGGAAGTCGATCTGGAAGGGCCGCGCGCCGGCGAAGTGCTGATCGAGGTGAAGGCGACGGGCATCTGTCACACCGACTACTACACGCTGTCGGGCGCCGATCCGGAAGGGATCTTCCCGGCGATCCTCGGCCATGAAGGCGCGGGCGTCGTGGTCGACGTCGGCCCCGGCGTCGGCACCCTGCGCAAGGGCGACCACGTGATCCCGCTCTACACGCCGGAATGCCGCGAGTGCAAGTTCTGCCTGTCGCGCAAGACCAACCTGTGCCAGAAGATCCGCGCGACGCAGGGCAAGGGCCTGATGCCCGACGCGACGTCGCGCTTCTCGCTCGACGGCAAGCCGCTGTTCCACTACATGGGCACGTCCACGTTCTCGAACTACATCGTCGTGCCGGAAATCGCGGTGGCGAAGGTGCGCGAGGACGCGCCGTTCGACAAGATCTGCTACATCGGCTGCGGCGTGACGACGGGCGTCGGCGCGGTCGTGTACTCGGCGAAGGTCGAGGCGGGCGCGAACGTCGTCGTGTTCGGCCTCGGCGGCATCGGCCTGAACGTGATCCAGGGCGCGAAGATGGTCGGCGCGGACAAGATCATCGGCGTCGACATCAACCCGAAGCGCGTCGAGCTCGCGAAGAAGTTCGGGATGACGCACTTCATCAACCCGAACGAAGTCGAGAACGTGGTCGACCACATCGTGCAGCTGACCGACGGCGGCGCGGACTACTCGTTCGAATGCGTGGGCAACGTGAAGCTGATGCGCCAGGCGCTCGAATGCACGCACAAGGGCTGGGGCCAGTCGTTCATCATCGGCGTGGCGGCAGCGGGCGAGGAAATCAGCACGCGTCCGTTCCAGCTCGTGACGGGCCGCGAGTGGAAGGGTTCGGCGTTCGGCGGCGCGCGCGGTCGCACCGACGTGCCGAAGATCGTCGACTGGTACATGGAAGGCAAGATCAACATCGATGACCTGATCACGCACACGCTGCCGCTCGAGCGGATCAACGAGGGCTTCGACCTGATGAAGGCCGGCGAGTCGATCCGCTCGGTCGTGCTGTACTGACCGGGAGCGCACCGCGATGCTCGAACTCGTTTCCTCGCATGCGTGCCACGGCGGCGAGCAGCGTTTCTACCGTCACGATTCGGCGGCCATCGGCCTGCCGATGAAGTTCTCGGTGTACCTGCCGCCGCAGGCCGCGCACGGCCGCGTGCCGGCGCTGTTCTATCTCGCGGGGCTCACGTGCACCGACGAGACGTTCGCGATCAAGGCCGGCGCGCAGCAATACGCGGCGCAGCACGGCCTCGCGCTCGTGATGCCCGATACGAGCCCGCGCGGCGCGGGCGTGCCGGGCGAGAACGATGCGTGGGACTTCGGCGTCGGCGCGGGCTTCTACGTCGATGCGACCGAGGCGCCGTGGTCCGCGCATTACCGGATGGAGTCGTACGTGACGGGCGAGCTGCGCGAACTCGTCGCGGCCGAGTTGCCGATCGACGGCGCGCGGTTGGGGATCTTCGGCCACTCGATGGGCGGGCACGGTGCGCTGACGCTCGCGTTGCGCCATCCGGGCCTGTACCGGTCGGTGTCGGCGTTCGCGCCGATCGCCGCGCCGACGCGCTGCCCGTGGGGCGAGAAGGCGTTCTCGGGTTATCTGGGCGCCGATCGCGAAGCATGGAAGGCGCACGACGCGAGCGAACTCGTCGCGCGCGCCGATGCGCCGAAGTTCGCGGACGGCATCCTCGTCGATCAGGGTCTCGCCGATCAGTTCCTCGCGAACCAGCTGAACCCCGACGTGTTCGAAGCCGCGTGCGCGAAGGCCGGCCAGCCGCTGACGCTGCGCCGCCATCCGGGCTACGACCACGGGTATTACTTCATCTCGACGTTCATCGCCGATCACATTGCGCATCACGCGCGCGTGCTCGCACGATGAGCGGGAAGGGAAGCAGCTAACGCTTACGTCGGCACACGGCGCGCGGCACGATCGCGGGCACATGCAAAAACGCCGGCGCTGCCCTCGGGCACGCCGGCGTTTTCTATTTCGTTCGGGCGGCGATCCGCCTGGCGGTGCTCAGTGACGCCGCAACAGGCTCGCACCGTACACGAGCGCCGACAGCGCGGTGATCCAGAAGCTCGTCGGCCAGTCGGTGTGATACGCGAGCACGATGCCGAGCCACGCTTCGAACAACGCGAACAGCGCAGCGAGCAGCACGCCGGTCGACAGACGCGTCGTCACGTTCTGCGCGGCGGCAGCCGGCCCGACCAGCAACGTGAACACGAGCAGCACGCCGACGATCTGCGTCGCCGCGGCCACCGCGAGCGCGCACACCGCGAGGAACAGCATCGACACCGTGCGCAGCGACACGCCCTTGGCTTCGGCCAGTTCGGGCTGCAACGACGCGAACAGCAGCGGCCGTGCGATCAGCGCGAGCGCGAGCAGGCTCACCGCGCCGATGCCGGCGAGCACCGCGAGCGTGTCGTGGCTCACCGCGAGCACGTTGCCGAACAGCAGCGCGGTGACCTGCGTCGCGAACGACGTATAGAAATGCAGGAACAGCAGGCCGAAGCCGAGTGCGCCGGACAGGATCACGCCGATCGCGACGTCGCGGCCCGCGAGCTTCTCGCCGAGCGCGCCCATCCCGATGCCGGCCGCGAGCGTGAAGCCGACCATCCCCCAGATCGGCGAGATGCCGAGCAGCACCGCGCCCGTCGCGCCGGTGAAGCCGACGTGCGACAGCGCATGGCCGGCGAAGGTCTGCCCGCGCAGCACCAGGAAGTAGCCGACGATGCCCGCGAGCACCGCGACGATCCCCGACGCCGCGAAGGCGTTGATCATGAAGTCGTATTCAAACATCGTGCGAATGCCCGGGATGAGCGTGTCCGTGGTGGTGATGGCCGTGGCCGCCGCCACCGCCGTGCGAGTGACCGTCGTCGTCCTCGTGTTCGTGATCGTGCTTCTCGATCTCGACGTCGCCCGACATCACGAAGATCTTGCCGTTCACGCGCATCACGTCGATCGGAGAGCCGTAGAGCCGCGACAGCACCGACTTCGTGATCACCTCGTCGACGGTGCCGAGCGCGGCCACGCCGTTGCCGAGATACAGCACGCGGTCGAGTGCGTTCAGCAGCGGATTCAGTTCGTGCGCGGAGAACAGCACGGTGATGCCGAGTTCGCGCTGCACGTTGCGCACCAATTCGACGACGCCGCGCTGGTGATTCGGGTCGAGGCTGATCAGCGGCTCGTCGAGCAGCAGCAGCTTCGGGTTGCCGAGCAGGCATTGCGCGAGCAGCAGGCGCTGCCGCTCGCCGCCGGACAGTTCCGACAGCGGCCGGCGCGCGAGCGTCGGGCCGCCGACGAGGTCGAGCACGCGGTCGACGTCGCGGCGCGTCGCCGCGTTCGTGTGCGGCAGCCCCCAGCGGTGGCCGTCGGCGGCCATCGCGACGAAGTCGTAGCCGCGCATCCGGCGGTTCGCGAGGCCGCTTCGGATCTGCGGCATGTAGCCGATCGACGCGTTGCCGCGCACGACCGGCACACCGCCGACGGACAGCGTGCCGGCCGACACGGGTACGAGGCCGAGCACCGCGCGCATCAGCGTCGTCTTGCCCGCGCCGTTCGGCCCGAGCACGCCGACGAATTCGCCGGGTTCGATCGAGAAGCTGACGTCGCGCAGGATCGTGCGTCCGCCCAGTTCGAGCGTGACGCGATCGACGGCGAGTGCGTGAGGAGTGACGGTCATTTCGTTACGGAGTGTTTATTTCTTGCCGGCGGCCAGCGCGTTCGAGAGCGCGTCGAGCTGGCCGGCCATCCATTGCTGGAAGGTCTTGCCGGCCGGCTGCGTCTCGGTGACGCTGACGGTCGGCACGCCGCCGTCGCGCGCGATCTTCAGCATGCGCTTGGTCATCGGTTCTTCGGCCTGGCTGTTGTAGATCAGCACGCGCACCTGCTTCTTGCGCAGGTCGTTCTCGAATGCGGCGACATCCTGGGCGCTGGCTTCGGTGTCGTTCATCGTCGCGAGCTGGAAGCGCTGGTTGCGCATGTCGAGGCCGATCGCGTCGGACATGTAGCCGAACACGGGCTCGGTGGCCGTCACCGGCACGCCCTTGTACTGCGCGCGCAGCGCGGCGACCTTGTCGTCGACGGGCTTGAGCGACGCGACGAACTTCTGCAGGTTCGCATCGTATTCGGCCTTGTTCGCCGGGTCGGCGCGGCCGAGCTCGGCGGCGATCGCGCGCGCGGCGGCCGGCATCGTCGCCGGGTCGTACCACAGGTGCGGGTTGTCGCCGGCCTTCTTGCCGACCAGATCGGCGACGACGATCGTCGCGCGCTTCGCCTGCTTCGACGCGCCGAGCAGCTTGCCCATCCACGGATCGTAGTTGGCGCCGTTGTAGATCACGACCTGCGCGTGCTGGAGCGCGCGGGCGGTCTTCGGGCTCGCTTCGAACAGATGCGGATCCTGGTCCGGATTGCTGAGGATGCTCGTTACCGCGACATGGCTGCCGCCGATCTGCGACGCGACGTCGCCGTAGAAATTCTCGGCGGCCACGACGTTGACGGTCGCGGCCTGCGCGAACGCGGGCGCCGCGAGCGACAGGGCGGCAACGGCGGCGGCGACCCAGCGGACAGGCGACAGGGCGCGCCGCGGCGCGCGCTTCAGGGCAATGGACATGGAACTCCTCGTTGGAAGGGGCGGCGCGGGCGCCGCGCGAAACGCGTCAGCGTTGCACGGGCTTGTGCTTGCAGTGCCCGCACAGGCCGCTCAGCTCGACGACCTGGTGGTGGACTTCGAAACCGTGCGCGGGCTCGCTCGCGGACAACTGCTTCGCGAGGTCGCCGCCGGGAATCTCGACCGTGTCGCCGCACGAGTCGCAGATCAGGAACTGGCCTTCGTGCGGCACGCCGATCTCGCAGCATGCGAAGAACGCGTTCTTCGATTCGATCCGGTGGATGAAGCCGTGCTCGACGAGGAAATCCAGGGCGCGATAGACGGTCGTGGGCGGCACGCGGCCGCGCTGCGGCTCGAGTTCGGCGAGCAGGTCGTACGCGCCGATCGGGCGCTGCGCGGCGAGCACGCGTTCGTAGACCTGGCGGCGCAGCGGCGTCCACGCGAGCCCGTGCTCGGCGGCGAATGCGTCGGCCCGGGACAGCCGGGCGTCAATGGACGATGAGGTAGCCATGGCGTGAAGCAGGGCGATGAAACAAAGTACGGCGATGATATAACGTATCGCCGCGCCGTGCAGCGCGAAATCCCGTTTCCGTCCTCACTCCGTCCCCTTCATCGCCGATCCGACCGCGCCGCACCGAACGCGCTACGCCTTGCCCGGCGTGCGCGGCGGGCCGCCGCGCTGCGCCGTTGTGCCGCAGCGCGTCATAGAAAGCCGTCACGTCGCCTTGACAGCGCGAATCACGTATCCGATCATTCGATCACCAACAGAGCAATTGATCGGTTGGCGAGCGTTCGCTCACCTCGCCGCCGTCGAAGCAGAACGAACCGGAGACAGCCAGTGAGACTGGAAGACAAGGTAGCGATCCTGACGGGCGCCGCAAGCGGCATCGGCGAGGCGGTCGCGCAACGCTATCTGGACGAGGGCGCACGCTGCGTGCTCGTCGACCTGAAGCCGGCAGGCGGCTCGCTCGCGCGGCTCATCGAGGCCAACCCCGGCCGAGCGGTGGCCGTCACCGCGGACGTCACGCGCCGCGACGACATCGAGCGGATCGTCACCACGTCGGTCGAGCGCTTCGGCGGCGTCGACATCCTGTTCAACAACGCGGCGCTGTTCGACATGCGGCCGATCCTCGACGAATCGTGGGACGTGTTCGACCGGCTGTTCTCGGTCAACGTGAAAGGGCTGTTCTTCCTGATGCAGGCCGTCGCGCAGCGGATGGTCGAGCAGGGCCGTGGCGGCAAGATCGTCAACATGTCGTCGCAGGCCGGGCGTCGCGGCGAGGCGCTCGTTTCGCACTACTGCGCGACCAAGGCCGCGGTGATCAGCTACACGCAGTCGGCCGCGCTCGCGCTCGCGCCGCACCGGATCAACGTGAACGGCATCGCGCCGGGTGTCGTCGACACGCCGATGTGGGAGCAGGTCGACGCGCTGTTCGCGCGCTACGAGAACCGGCCGCTCGGCGAGAAGAAGCGGCTGGTGGGCGAAGCCGTGCCGCTCGGCCGCATGGGCGTGCCGGGCGACCTGACGGGTGCCGCGCTGTTCCTCGCGTCGTCCGACGCCGATTACATCACCGCCCAGACGCTGAACGTCGACGGCGGCAACTGGATGAGCTGATATGGCGCCGCTCGCACGCGCCACCCGCCGGCCGGCCGGCGATGCAGCAGCATCGCTGCACGTCGCGGCCGCCGTCGAACGAGGAGGGCCCGCCTGATGGCCGAGATCGTCGTGGCCGGCGAACTGCTCGCCGAATTCGTCGCCGCCGAGCGCGGCCAGGGTTTCGAGACGCCGGGCCTGTTCGAGGGGCCGTTCCCGAGCGGTGCGCCGGCGATCTTCGCCGACCAGGCCGCGCGGCTTGGCGCACGTGTTGCGTATGCGGGCTGCGTCGGTCGCGACGCATTCGGCGACGCGATCGTCGCGCGGCTCGAACGCGACGGTGTCGACGTCGCGCGCATCCGCCGCGTCGCGCGCCCGACCGGCACCGCGTTCGTCGCGTATCGCGACGACGGCTCGCGCAGCTTCGTGTTCACGTTGTCCACCAGTGCGGCTGCGTGTGTCGACGATTCCGATGTCGATACCGCGATGTTCGACGGCTGCCGCTATTTCCACGTGATGGGCTCGTCGCTGACGAGCGAATCGGCGATCGCGGCGGTGCAGCGCGGCGTGATCGAGGCGGCGCGCGTCGGCGCGAAGGTGTCGTTCGATCCGAACGTGCGGCCCGAAATGCTGAGTTTTCGCCCGATGCGTGCGGCACTCGACGCGATGCTCGCCGCGTGCCACCTGTTCCTGCCGAGCGAAGCCGACCTGCCGTTCTTCTGCGGGCCGCAGCCGGCCGAGCGGGCGATCGCGGGCCTGCTCGCGACGCATCCGCTGCTTGAGCGCGTCGTGCTGAAACGCGGTGCGCAAGGCAGCGTCGCGTTCGATCGAGCGAACCGTGCGGAAGCGCCGGCGTTCCAGGTCGACGAAGTCGATCCGACCGGCGCCGGCGACTGCTTCGGCGGCACGCTGGTCGCGAGCCTCGTCGCCGGCGTGCCGATCGAGGTCGCGCTGCGTCGCGCGAACGCGGCCGGGGCGATCGCGGTCACGCGGCGCGGCCCGATGGAGGGCAACAGCAGCGCGGCCGAAATCGACCGTTTCCTGACCGAACGAGGTATCGCATGTCCGGCCTGACGACCTTCGCCGAACGTTCGCGCACCGCGCACGCGGACGCCGTGCTGCGGATGATCTTCGACGCGAACCGCACTAACGCGCAGCGCGGCATCTATGCGATCTGCAGCGCGCACCGGCTCGTGCTGGAGGCCGCGTGCGAAGCGGCGCGCGCGGACGGCTCGCCGTTGCTGATCGAGGCGACCTGCAACCAGGTGAACCATCTCGGCGGCTATACGGGCATGACGCCTGCCGATTTCCGCCGCGACGTCGACGCGATCGCCCGGCGTTGCGGGCTGCCGCCGTCGGCGCTCGTGCTCGGCGGCGACCATCTCGGCCCGAACCCGTGGCGGCATCGCCGCGCGGCCGACGCGATGCGCGAAGCGAGTGCGATGGTCGCCGCATACGTCGAAGCCGGCTTCGAAAAGATCCACCTTGATGCGAGCATGGCGTGCGCGGACGATCCGGCGCGGCTCGACGATCGTACGATCGCCGCGCGCGCGGCCGAACTGTGCCGCGCGGCGGAAGACGCGGCAGCGCGCGCCGGCATCGCGCCCGTCTACGTGATCGGCACCGAGGTGCCGACGCCGGGCGGCGAAGTCAGCGGCAGCGGTGACGATGGCAACGCGGCGATCGCGCAGATCGCGGTCACGCGCAGCGACAGCATCGCGGCGACGCTCGACGCGCACCGCCACGCGTTCGCGGCGGCCGGGCTCGACGATGCGTGGACGCGCGTCGTCGCCATCGTCGCGCAGCCGGGGGTCGACTTCGACGATCGCCACGTGCTCGACTACGACAGCGCCAAGGCGGCGTCGCTCGGCGCGAGTATCCTGCAGACACCGGGCCTCGTGTTCGAAGCGCATTCGACCGATTACCAGACCGAGGGTGCGCTCGCCGCGCTCGTGCGCGACCACTTCGCGGTGCTGAAGGTCGGCCCCGCGCTGACGTTCGCGCTGCGCGAGGCGCTGTTCGCGCTGACCTTCATCGAGGACGCATTGATCGACGACGTCGCGCAGCGCTCGCGGTTGCGCGACGTCGTCGACGCCGCGATGCGCGCGCAGCCCGAGCACTGGGCACCGTATTACCGCGGCGGCGAGTCCGAGCAGCGGCTCGCGCGCCAGTTCAGCTACAGCGACCGGATCCGCTACTACTGGCTGCAGCCGGCCGTCGCGGCCGCGGTCGAGCAACTGTTCGACAACCTCGCGCGGCAGCCGGTGCCGGAAACGCTCGTCGCCCAGTGGTTGCCGGACGTGTACGCGGCCTGCCGCGCGGGCGGCCTCGCGAAAGAGCCGCGCGCGTGGGTGCGGCACCGGATACGCGACGTGATCGCGCACTATGCGCGCGCGTGCGGAATGCAGCGGCCGGCGTGACGGGCCGCGAACGAAACGCAGTACCGACGACACTTCGAACAAACACAGGAGACATGCCATGCAACGAAAGATGCTCGACGCCGCCGCACGCTGCTTCGCCGGAGCCGCGCTCGCGACGGCGGCCTGCGCCGCGTCCGCCGGCACGCTGACGATCGCGACGCTGAACAATCCCGACATGATCGAGCTGAAGAAGCTGTCGCCGGCCTTCGAGAAGGCGAACCCGGACATCAAGCTGAACTGGGTGATCCTCGAGGAGAACGTGCTGCGCCAGCGCGCGACGACCGACATCACGACCGGCAGCGGCCAGTTCGACGTGATGGCGATCGGCACCTACGAGACGCCGCAGTGGGGCAAGCGCGGCTGGCTCGCGCCGATGACGGGCCTGCCCGCCGACTACGACCTGAACGACATCGTGAAGACCGCGCGCGACAGCCTGTCGTACAACGGCCAGCTGTACGCGCTGCCGTTCTACGTCGAAAGCTCGATGACGTTCTACCGCAAGGACCTGTTCGCGGCGAAGGGGCTGAAGATGCCCGACCAGCCGACCTACGACCAGATCGCGGAGTTCGCGGACAAGCTCACCGACAAGGCGAAGGGCACCTACGGGATCTGCCTGCGCGGCAAGGCCGGGTGGGGCGAGAACATGGCGTACGTGTCGACGGTCGTGAACACGTTCGGCGGCCGCTGGTTCGACGAGAACTGGAATGCGCAGCTCACGTCGCCCGAGTGGAAGAAGGCGATCAATTTCTACGTGAACCTGTTGAAGAAGAACGGCCCGCCGGGAGCGAGCTCGAACGGCTTCAACGAGAACCTGACCCTCACTGCGTCGGGCAAGTGCGCGATGTGGATCGACGCGACGGTCGCGGCCGGGATGCTCTATAACAAACAGCAGTCGCAGGTGGCCGACAAGATCGGTTTCGCGGCCGCGCCGGTCGCCGCCACGCCGAAGGGTTCGCACTGGCTGTGGGCCTGGGCGCTGGCCGTGCCGAAGACGTCGAAGCAGCAGGACGCCGCACGCAAGTTCATCGCGTGGGCGACGTCGAAGCAGTACATCGAGATGGTCGGCAAGGACGAGGGCTGGGCGTCGGTGCCGCCGGGCACGCGCACGTCGACCTATCAGCGCCCCGAGTACAAGGCTGCCGCGCCGTTCTCGGACTTCGTGCTGAAGGCGATCGAGACCGCCGACCCGAATGATCCGTCGCTGAAGAAGGTGCCGTACACGGGCGTGCAGTACGTCGGGATTCCTGAATTCCAGTCGTTCGGCACGGTGGTCGGCCAGTCGATCGCGGGTGCGGTCGCGGGCCAGATGTCGGTCGACCAGGCGCTCGCCGCCGGGCAGGCCGCCGCCGACCGCGCGGTGCGGCAGGCCGGCTACAAGAAGTAACGCGGCACGCACCGTGCGCGGTGGCGCACGGTGCGTGTCGTCGAAGCTGACAGGCGGGCAGGCCTTCGCGCCCGCGCATCAACCGGAGGGACTCCGATCATGCGTCACCTGCGTCTTCCCCTGAGCCACGCTCACGCGCCGTCGGTCGGCGACGCGTCGTCACCGCCCGGCGCGCCGCGCCGCGCGCGCGGCGGCGCGAGCTGGCTCGTCTCGCCGTCCGTCGCGGTGCTGCTGCTGTGGATGTCGATTCCGCTCGCGATGACGATCTGGTATTCGTTCTCGCGCTACAACCTGCTGAACCCGGACGTGAAGGGCTTCGCCGGGTTCGACAACTACCGCTTCCTCGCGACCGATCCGTCGTTCCTGCCCGCGATCTGGCACACGCTCGTGCTGATCGGCGCGGTGCTCGCGATCACGGTGATCGGCGGCGTGCTGATGGCCGTGCTGTTCGACCGCAAGTTCTACGGGCAGGGCGTCGCACGCCTGCTCGCGATCGCGCCGTTCTTCGTGATGCCGACGGTGTCCGCGCTGATCTGGAAGAACATGATCCTGCACCCGGTGTACGGGCTCGTCGCGAACGCGATGCGCGCGCTCGGGATGACGCCGATCGACTGGTTCGCCGATTACCCGCTCACCGCGGTGATCATCATCGTCGCGTGGCAGTGGCTGCCGTTCGCGTTCCTGATCCTGTTCACCGCGATCCAGTCGCTCGACCAGGAGCAGAAGGAAGCGGCGCGCATCGACGGCGCGGGCCCGATCGCGATGTTCTTCTACATCACGCTGCCGCATCTGAAGCGCGCGATCGCCGTGGTCGTGATGATGGAGACGATCTTCCTGCTGTCGATCTTCGCGGAGATCTACACGACGACCGGCGGCGGCCCCGGCGACGCGACGACCAACCTGTCGTACCTGATCTACGCGCTCGGCCTGCAGCAGTTCGACGTCGGCCTCGCGTCCGCGGGCGGCATCATCGCCGTGGTGGTCGCGAACGTCGTGTCGTTCTTCCTCGTGCGGATGCTCGCGCGCAACCTGAAGGGAGAGTACGACAAATGAGCGACCTGACCTTCGAGGGCCGGCGCGTGCCGGCCGTGTTCGACCTCGTGCGGCGCGCGCTGCCCGGCACGCTCGCGTGGCTGATCGCGCTGTTGCTGTTCTTCCCGATCTTCTGGATGGCGATCACCGCGTTCAAGACCGAGCAGCAGGCGTATGCGTCGACGCTGTTCTTCATCCCGACGCTCGACAGCTTCCGCGAGGTGTTCGCGCGCAGCAACTACTTCGCGTTCGCGTGGAATTCGGTGCTGATCTCGGCGGGCGTCACGGTGATCTCGCTGCTGTTCGCGGTGCCGGCCGCCTACGCGATGGCGTTCTTCCCGAACCACCGCACGCAGAAGGTGCTGCTGTGGATGCTGTCGACCAAGATGATGCCGTCGGTCGGCGTGCTCGTGCCGATCTACCTGCTGTGGAAGAACGCGGGGCTGCTCGATACCGTGTCGGGCCTCGTGATCGTCTACACGCTGATCAACCTGCCGATCGCGGTGTGGATGACCTTCACGTACTTCAACGAGATTCCGAAGGACATCCTCGAAGCGGGGCGCATCGACGGCGCGTCGACGTGGCAGGAGATCGTCTACCTGCTGATGCCGATGGCGCTGCCGGGGCTCGCGTCCACCGCGCTGCTGCTCGTGATCCTGTCGTGGAACGAGGCGTTCTGGAGCATCAACCTGTCGAGCTCGAACGCGGCGCCGCTGACCGTGTTCATCGCGTCGTACTCGAGCCCCGAGGGGCTGTTCTGGGCGAAGCTGTCCGCGGCTTCGCTGCTCGCGGTCGCGCCGATCCTGATCGTCGGCTGGCTGTCGCAGAAGCAGCTCGTGCGCGGGCTCACGTTCGGAGCCGTCAAATGACCGCGACGAACGTCCTGATCTGCGATTGCGACGGCGTGCTGCTCGACAGCGAGGCGGTGGCGGCCGACGTGCTCGTGCGCGAACTCGATGCCCGCTGGCCGGGCGCGGATGCGCGGCCGGCCGTGATGCCGCTGCTCGGGCTGCGCATCGAGCGCGTGCTGGCCGGCGCATGCGACGCGCTCGGCCGCACGCTGTCGAACGACGACGTCGTCGAGATCCGCGCCGCGGTCGAGGCGGCGGCCGTCAACGCGCCGATGGTCGACGGCATCGATGCGGCGCTGGCCGCGATCGAACTGACGACGGCCTGCGCGAGCAACAGCTACCGCGCGTACGTCGAGGCAGCGCTGGCCCGCACGGGCCTCGCGCGCTTCTTCGGCGACCGGCTGTTCTGCGCGGACGCCGTCGCGCGGCCGAAGCCGGCGCCCGACGTGTATCTCGCGGCGGCGCGCACGCTCGGCGTCGCGCCGGCCCGGTGCCTCGTGGTCGAGGACAGCGTGACCGGCATCACCGCGGCCGCCGCGGCCGGCATGACCGTGCTCGGCTTCGTCGGCGGCGGGCATGCGTCGGCCGCGCAGATCGATGCGCTGCGCGGCATCGGCGCGCGTCACGTCTTCGACGACATGCACGAGCTGCCCGGCTACGTCGCGCGCTGGCAGGCGACCGGTGCGGTGCTGCCGAACTAGCAAGAACGATTGCGCGCCGCGTTCGACGCGGCGCATCACGAACGAACGGAGACAGATCATGGCAAGCGTGCTCCTGCGCAACATCGCGAAGCGCTACGACGACACCGAAGTGCTGCGCAACGTGAACCTCGACATCGCCGACGGCGAATTCGTCGTGTTCGTCGGCCCGAGCGGCTGCGGCAAATCCACGTTGATGCGGATGATCGCCGGCCTCGAGGATATTTCGAGCGGCGACCTGCTGATCGACGGCGCGAAGGTCAACGACGTGCCGAGCGCGAAGCGCGGCATTGCGATGGTGTTCCAGTCGTATGCGCTGTACCCGCACATGACGCTGTACGACAACATGGCGTTCGGCCTGAAGCTCGCGGGCGCGAAGAAGCCGGAGATCGACCAGGCGGTGAAGCAGGCCGCGAAGATCCTGCACATCGACCATCTGCTCGACCGCAAGCCGAAGCAGCTGTCGGGCGGCCAGCGGCAGCGCGTCGCGATCGGCCGCGCGATCACGCGCAAGCCGAAGGTGTTCCTGTTCGACGAGCCGCTGTCGAACCTCGACGCGGCGCTGCGCGTGAAGATGCGGCTGGAGTTCGCGCGGCTGCACGACGAGCTGAAGACGACGATGATCTACGTGACGCACGACCAGGTCGAGGCGATGACGCTCGCCGACAAGATCGTCGTGCTGTCGGGCGGCGCGGTGCAGCAGGTCGGCACACCGAACGAGCTGTACCACGCGCCGGCGAACCAGTTCGTCGCGGGCTTCATCGGCTCGCCGAAGATGAACTTCCTGAAGGGCACCGTCGAAGCGGTCGACGCGGGCGGCGTGCTCGTGCGTTTCGACAGCGGCGAGACGCAGCGCGTCGCGGTCGAAGCAGCGGGCTTGCAGCGCGGCGCGGCGGTGACGGTCGGCGTGCGGCCCGAGCACCTGAAAGTCGAAGCCGCGGCGACCGGTGTGGCCGCGAAGACGATGGCCGTCGAATCGCTCGGCGATGCCGCGTACCTGTATGCGGAGTCGGCCGTCGCGCCGGACGGGCTGATCGCGCGGATTCCGCCGCTCGACACGTACCGCACCGGCGAGGCGCTGCATGTGCACGCGCAAGCCGAGCACTGTCACCTGTTCGATGAGCACGGGCAGGCGTTGCGCCGGCTGAGCATGCACGCGAAGGCCGCGTGACGGCCGTCGCCTGCGCCGGACAGACGCGCAGGGGTTCGGCCATCGAGTCGATGAATGCGCGTGGCCTGGGTGTCGGATGCCGGCCCGACGATCACGGTATGGGGGTCGGCGCGTGGCGTGCGCGCCGGCATGCGTTTCCGGCGCCGCACGCGGGTTGAGCGCTCGACAGCCGCGCGCGGTGCGCCGTGCGCGGCTTCGGCGTCAGGCCGCTTTCGCGGCGAGCGCGGCGCGCGCGCACGCTTCGTCGGTGACGAGCCCCGACAGCCAGCCGCCGCGCAGCGCGGCAATCACCGCGTCGTGTTTCTTCGGGCCGCCGGCGAACGCGATCGTCGGCAGCTTCGGCGGCGTGGCGAGCGCGACGCTCGTCACGCGCGCGCTCGTCGATACGGCGATCTGCGTGCCCTGCGCGTCGATCGGCACGCCGAGCAGCTCGGCCACCGCGCCGAGCGCGGTCATCTCGTCGCGCTCCTGTTCGGTGATGAAGCCGTCTTCATAGAGCGGGCAGTGCGGGCCGATGTTGCCGATCCCGACGAACGCGACATCGGCCTTGCCCGACAGCGCCTCGACGATCCGGTACAGCCGGTGATTGCACCACTGCGCGCGCTCGGCGTCGCTGTCGGCGAACAGCGGCGCGGGCAGCAGGAAGTGCTTGCTGCCGGTTTTTTCGGAGATGTACTGCGCGACGTCGTAGCGGTTCGACGAACCGTCGGCCGCGATCGCGCCGACCATCGACACGAGCCGGTGCTGCGGGCGGTCGATCTGCGCGATCTGCGCGACCGCGGCCTTCAGCGTCCGGCCGCTGCTGACCGCGATCACCATCGGCCGCGTTTCGTTCAGGTAGCGCTCCATCACCTGCGCGCCGGCGACCGCGAGCTTGCGGTCGATCGCGTCGGGCGCATCGGCATCGACGGGCACGACTTCGCACATCGCGAGGCCGTAGCGCTTCGACAGCTGTGCGCCGAGATCGAGGCAGTCGGCGAGCTGGTGGTCGACGCGTACGCGGATCAGGTTCTTCTCGACCGCGAACGCGACGAGACGCTGCGCGACCGGGCGCGACACCTGCAGCTTTTCCGCGATTTCGTTCTGCGTGTCGCCCGCGACGTAGTAGAGCCACGCGGCACGCGTGGCGAGATCGAGTTTTTCTGAGGACTTGGACACGATAGCGATTCGGTTCGGATCGGGGGGGCGCCCCGCGGGCCGGCCGGCGGGCCGCATGGCGGCATCCACTGTACCGCATGTCGCGCACGCGGCCGACGGCCGCCACGCGCGACGTGCGGCGCTTATGCGAGCCGTGCGCGCGATGGTTCGTACAGCGGCTGCACGTGACGGTACAGCGCGCGGAACGCATCGAGACGTTCGCGCAGCAGCGCATGGCGGGCCGCATTCGGCGTGTATTCGGCGCGCACCGGCGGCTTGGTCAGTACCGCATGCGGATCGCCGCCGACGGCCAGCCAGCCGAGCCGTGCCGCGCCGAGCGCCGCGCCGGTTTCGCCGCCGCCGTGCTGGCGCGTGCGCACGTTCAGCGCATCGGCGATCAGCTGCGCCCAGAACGCGCTGCGCGCGCCGCCGCCGATCAGCGACAGCTGGTCGGTTTCGACGCCGGCCGCATGCAGCGCGTCGAGACCGTCGGCGAGGCCGAGCGTCACGCCTTCGAGCACCGCGTAGCCGAGATGCGCGCGTTCGGTCGCATGTGTCATCCCGAAGAACACGCCTTGCGCGTACGGGTCGTTGTGCGGCGTCCGCTCGCCGGACAGGTAGGGCAGGAACAGCGGGGCCGTCGCGAGCGCGTCGGCGTCGAGCGTTTCGATTTCCGCGAGCAGCGCGGGCTCGTCGGTGCCGGTCAGCTTGCAGACCCAGCGCAGGCAGCTCGCGGCCGACAGCACGACGCTCATCAATTGCCAGCGATCGGGAATCGCATGGCAGAACGCATGCACGGCCGACGCGGGGTTCGGCATGAAGCGATCGCCGACCACGCTCAGCACGCCGGAGGTGCCGAGCGAGACGAAGCCGTCGCCCGCGTGGATCGCGCCGATGCCGAGCGCACTCGTCGCGTTGTCGCCGCCGCCGCCGGCCACCACGACGGCCTCCGACAGCCCGAGTTCGCGTGCGATGTCCGCGCGCAGCGTGCCGGATGGCGCGTTGCCTTCGACGATGCGGGGCATCTGGTCACGCGTCATCCCGCACGCGGCGAGCAGCGCATCGGACCAGTCGCGGCGCGCGACGTCGAGCCACAGCGTGCCGGCGGCGTCCGACGGATCGGACACCTTCGCGCCGGTCAGCCGGAACCGCAGGTAGTCCTTCGGCATCAGCACGCAGGCGGTTGCCGCGAACACGTCGGGTTCGTGCTTCGCGACCCACAGCAGTTTCGGCGCGGTGAAGCCCGGCATCGCGAGGTTGCCGGCCAGTGCGTGGAGATCGGGCGCGCGTTCGGTGAGCAGCGCGCATTCGTCGGCGCTGCGCATGTCGTTCCACAGGATCGCGGGGCGCAGCACGCGATCGTCGCGGCCGAGCAGCACGGCGCCGTGCATCTGGCCCGACAGGCCGATGCCGCGCACGGCCGCGAACGCGTCGCGGTGCCGCTCGCGCAGCGCCGCGAGCGCGGCGAGCGTGCCTTGCCACCAGTCGTCCGGATGCTGTTCGGCCCAGCGCGGATGCGGCCGCGACACGGTGAACGGCGAGCCGGCGGTGCCGACGACCGTGCCGTCCGGGGCGAGCAGCAGCACCTTCACTTCCGAGGTGCCGAGGTCGATGCCGAGATACATGAGCGATCCGTTCCGTCAGTGGGGAGTCGCTACTTTATCCGCGCGGCCGCGCCCGTGCCAAGGCAGGTTCGCCCGGATGCGCGTCAGCGTGCCGCGAGCCATGTGTCGACACGCAAGAGTCCGCCGCGCAAGGCCTCGAACAGCGCGGCGTTGCCGGCGAGCGAGCCCCACAGCTGCCGGTTCGCGCACAGCGCGACGACCGGGTCGTCGGCCTGGACGATCGCGCGCGCGGCGCTTTCGTCCATCACGCCGTCCTGGTACGCGTACGGCAGCGCGCCGCGCGCCCAGCGCTCGAGAAAGCGCAGGAACAGCGCGGGCAGCACGGCGGTGGCGACCGGCGCCGCGCCGCGTGCGAACGATTCGGCGAGCGTCGGCGCGATGAAGCCGGGAATCTTCGAGAAGCCGTCGGCCGCGACGCGCTGGTTCGTGTCGAGCACGTACGGGTTGCCGAAGCGTTCGAGCACGACGTCGCGGTAGCGCGCGAGATCGAGCGGGCTCGGCGTGAGGCAAGGGATCACGTCCTGCGTCACGTAGTCGTGCGCGAAGCGGCGGATCGCCGCGTCGTGCGTGCCTTCGTGGATATACGTATGGCCCGCGAGCGTGCCGGCCCACGCGATGCAGCTGTGCGTCGCGTTGAGGATGCGGATCTTCGCTTCCTCGTACGGGTGCACGTCGTCGACGAGTTCGGCGCCGGCCGCTTCCCACTTTGGACGGCCGGCCGCGAAGCGGTCCTCGATCACCCACTGGATGAACGATTCGCCCATCACCGGGCATGCGTCGTCGAAGCCGGTGGCCGCCAGCACGCGCTCGCGCACGTCGGCGGTCGGGCGCGGCGTGATGCGGTCGACCATCGCGCTCGGTGTCGCGACGTTCGTATCGAACCATGCGAGCAGGTCGGCCTGGCCGCGCCGCTCGAGGAATTCGCGCATCCCCGCGCGAAAGCGCGCGCCGTTGTTGCGCAGGTTGTCGCAGCTCTGCAGCGTGAGCGGGCCCGCGCCGCGCTTCACGCGTTCGGCGAGCAGCGCCGCGAGCGCGCCGTACAGCGTCGTGCGCGCGCTCTGCAGGTCGGCCGCGAGATCGGCGTTCGCGAGGTCGAGCCGGTTGTGTTCGTCGAGGTAGTAGCCGCCTTCGGTAACGGTAAACGACACGATCCGGCAGGCCGGGTCGGCGCCGGCGTCGATCAGCGCGGCGAGGTCGATCGACCACGGCAGCACGCGCGTGATCGCGCGGATCGTCTCGTACGCGCGCTCGCCTTGCGGCGTGACGGTTTCGAGCGTGTAGGCGCCGTGCTGCGCGGCGAGTGCGTCCATCGTCGCGTGCATGTCGTCGCGGATGTTGCCGACGGTCAGCGACCAGCGCTCCTCGGCCGGGACGGCCGCGTTCACGCGATGCAGATACCACGCCTGGTGCGCGCGGTGAAACGAGCCCGCGCCGATGTGCAGCAGCACGGGCGTGCGGGCGGAGGGCGATGCGCTCATCCGGTGTCTCCTTTTCGTGCCTGACAGTCCTGCCGAATACGATCATTTGCTCTTTGTGTGAGCGAATGATCGTATTCGGGCGAACGAAAGTCAAGGCGGGGAAACGGCATTTCGATGGTGCGCTGCGGCGGCGTGCGGGAAGGTGGGGAGGCCGCGAACGGGCACCCGGTGCGGAAAGCGCCGTCAGCGTCCTTCGCGCGTCAACGCGACGAGTTCCTCGAGCAGCTTGCCCGCTGGCCCCGGCAGGATGCCGTGGCGGCGCCGGAACGCGGTGAGCGTGCGCACCGCGACGACCTCGCGCACGGGCAGCGTGTCGATCGTGCCGGCACGCTGTTCGGCGCCGTACATCGGCTCGGCCATCCAGCTCAGGAAGCCGGCATGCGCGACGAGGCTCTTCAATGTAGTAACCGAGCGCGTTTCGACCGCGATGTCGGGCAGCGCGAGCCCATGTGCGTCGAAGGTCGCGCGCATGTGGTCGAACGGCGCGGTGCCGCGCGGCGGAATCGCCCAGCGCGCGTGCAGCGTGTCGGCGAGCGTCGGCGCGCGGTCGAGCGCGCGCAGCGGATGGTGCGGCGCCGCAACGATGTGGCTGCGATCCTCCCAGCGACACTCGGGAATCGCGACGATCTCGTCGGTATCGGGCCCGTGCGCGGACAGCGCGAGATCGATCTCGTGCTTGTTCAGCCCTTCCGCGAGCCGGTCCCACACGCCTTCGATGATCTCGACGCGCAGGTTCGGCCAGCGGTCGAGCACGCGGCCGACCGCGACCGGCAGCACGAGGCTCGCGATGCTGCCCACCGTACCGACCTTGATCGTGCCTTTCGCGAACCCGCGCATCGCATCGAGCTCCTCGCGCGCGTGCTCGGCCTCGTGCTGCAGCAGCGTCGCATGCGGCAGCAGCGCGTCGCCGAACGCGGTGAGCTGCACACCCTTCGAATGGCGCTCGAACAAGGGCGCGCCGACCTGGTCCTCGAGCCGCTTCAGGATCCGGCTCAGCGCCGGCTGCGTCACGTGCAGCGCGTCGGCCGCGCGGCCGAGGCTGCCGCACGCGACAATCGTCGTGAAGGCGCGCAATTGTCGGAGGTCGAAAGTCATGTCGGAACGGTATGGCTTATCGCAAAAAATACAGTATCCGAGAATGGCTCGCGCTTCGATACTGTGGAAACCGCCAAGCCATCGAGGAGACGCCCGAGCATGTCCGGCCATACGCCCCCTTCCGCCGCACCGATCACCGTTCGCGATGCGGTGATCGACCTGCTTCGCCAGTTCGGCATCGACCGCGTGTTCGGCAATCCCGGCTCGACCGAGCTGCCGATGTTCCGCGACTTCCCGGACGATTTCCGCTACGTGCTCGGCCTGCATGAAGCCGTCGTGGTCGGGATGGCCGACGGCCACGCGCAGGCGACCGACAATGCGGCGGTCGTCAACCTGCATTCGGCGGCGGGTGTGGGCAACGCGATGGGCAATCTCTTCACCGCCTTCAAGAACCGCACGCCGCTGATCGTCACCGCGGGCCAGCAGGCGCGCGCGATCCTGCCGTTCGACCCGTTCCTCGGCGCGACGCAGGCCGCCGAGTTGCCGAAGCCGTACGTGAAATGGAGCATCGAGCCCGCGCGTGCGCAGGACGTGCCGGCCGCGATCGCGCGTGCGTACCGCATCGCGATGCAGGAACCGCGCGGCCCCGTGTTCGTGTCGATCCCGGTCGACGACTGGGATCAGCCGGCCGAGCTGCTGCCGCGCCGCGACGTCAGCCGTGTCGTGCGGCCCGATCCGGACGCGCTCGCGCGGCTCGGCGATGCGCTCGACGCCGCGCGGCGTCCCGCGTTCGTGGTCGGGGCGGCCGTCGATCGCGCCGGTGCGTGGGACGACGTCGTGCGGCTCGCCGAGCGGCACCGTGCGCGCGTGTACGTCGCGCCGATGTCGGGGCGCTGCAGTTTCCCCGAGGACCATCCGCTGTTCGCCGGCTTCCTGCCCGCGATCCGCGAGAAGATCGTCGCGCGGCTCGACGGGCACGATCTCGTGTTCGCGTTCGGCGCCCCCGCATTCACCTATCACATCGAGGGCTTCGGCCCGCACGTGCCGCCGGGCGCGACGCTCGTGCAGCTCGTCGACGATCCGGGCGTCGCCGCGTGGACGCCGTCGGGCGATGCGGTCGTCGGCAACCTGCGGCTCGCCGCGCGCGACCTGCTCGCGCGGCCGGCGCCGCCCGAGCGGCCGATGCCCTCGCCGCGGCCGCCGCGTGCGCGCGTCGAACCGCCGGCCGCCGGCGAGCGCATGTCGGTCGCGTTCGCGCTGCAGACGCTCGCCGACGTGCGCGCCGCGCACGACATCGTCGTCGAGGAAGCGCCGAGCGCGCGGCCCGTGATGCAGGAACACCTGCCGTTCACGCACTGCGGCACCTTCTACACGATGGACAGCGGCGGTCTCGGCTACGGGATGCCGGCCGCGGTCGGCGTCGCGCTCGCGCAGCCGGGCCGGCGCGTGATCGGGCTGATCGGCGACGGATCGAGCCTGTATTCGATCCAGGCGTTGTGGAGCGCCGCGCAGTTGAAGCTGCCGATCACGTTCGTGATCCTGAACAACCGGCGCTACGCGGCGCTGCAGGATTTCGCGCCGGTGTTCGGCTTCGGCCCGGACGATCCCGTGCAGGGCACCGATCTGCCGAACCTGGATTTCGTCGCGCTCGCGCAAGGGATGGGCTGCCGGGGCGTACGCGTGTCCGATGCGGCGCACCTGCGTGACGCGCTGACCGACGCGCTGCGTGCGGCGGCGCCGGTCGTCGTCGAAGTCGAGATTGTCTGAATGACGTGATGCGCAGTGGCGCGTCCTGCCGGAGATTCCATGCAAACCGTATCGATGCTGATCGGCGGCGAACGCCGTCATTCATCCAGCGGCGCGACCTTCGCGCGCCGCAACCCGCTTGATGGCGAAGTCGCGTCCGAAGCGCCCGCGTGTACCGTCGACGATGCGCGCGCGGCGGCCGACGCGGCCGCCCGTGCATTTCCCGGCTGGGCCGCGCTCGGCCCCGGCGCCCGCCGTGCGCTGCTGCTGAAGGCGGCCACCGCGCTCGAAGCGAAGCACGAGCAGTTCGTCGCCGCGATGGCGGCGGAGACGGGCGCGTCCGCGCTGTGGGCCGGCTTCAACGTGCAGCTTGCCGCGAGTGGGCTCGTCGAGGCCGCGTCGCTGACCACGCAGGTCGGCGGCGAGCTGATCCCGTCCGACGTGCCCGGTTCGCTCGCGATGGGTGTGCGGCAGCCGGCCGGCGTCGTGCTCGGCATCGCGCCGTGGAATGCGCCGGTGATCCTCGCGACGCGCGCGCTCGCGCTGCCGCTCGCGTGCGGCAACACCGTCGTGCTGAAGGGCTCGGAGCTGTGCCCCGTCACGCACGGCTTGATCGTCGAGGCGCTGCAGGAGGCAGGGCTGCCGCCGGGCGTCGTCAATTTCGTGACGAACGCGCCCGAGGACGCGGGTGCCATCGTCGATGCATTGATCGCGCATCCGGCCGTGCGCCGCGTGAATTTCACGGGCTCGACGCGCGTCGGCAGGATCGTCGCCGAAGCCTGTGCGCGCCACCTGAAGCCGTCGGTGCTGGAGCTCGGCGGCAAGGCGCCGTTCGTCGTGCTCGACGATGCCGATCTCGATGCGGCAGTCGCGGCGGCCGCGTTCGGCGCGTTCGCGAATTCCGGGCAGATCTGCATGTCGACCGAACGCATCGTCGTCGACGCGTCGATTGCCGATGCGTTCGTCGCGAAGCTCGCCGACAAGGCCGCGTCGCTGCCGCTCGGCGATCCGCGCCAGGGGCCCGTCGTGCTCGGTTCGCTGGTCGACATGAAGGCCGTCGAGCGCTGCAACGCGCTGATCGACGACGCGCTCGCGCACGGCGCGACGCTCGTGTGCGGCGGCAAGGCCGACAGCACGCTGTTCCCGGCCACGCTGCTCGACCATGTGACGCCGGCGATGCGCATCCATGCGGAGGAGTCGTTCGGCCCGGTGAAGGGCATCGTGCGCGTCGATGGCGAGGACGCCGCGATCCGCTGCGCGAACGACAACGCGTTCGGGCTGTCGTCGGCCGTGTTCAGCCGCGACGTCGCGCGTGCGATGCGCGTCGCGGCCCGCATCGAATCGGGCATCTGCCACGTGAACGGTCCGACCGTGCACGACGAGGCGCAGATGCCGTTCGGCGGCGTGAAGGACAGCGGCTTCGGCCACTTCGGCGGCAAGGCCGGCATCGCGGCGTTCACGGACCTGCGCTGGATCACGGTGCAGACCGCACCGCGCCACTATCCGTTCTGACGAGGCCGACGACGATGAGGATTGCGATTCTGGGCGCCGGCGCGAAGGGCTCGCTGTTCGGCGGGCGGCTGGCCGAAAGCGGCGAGGCCGTCACGCTGATCGACGTGAACGATGCGCATCTCGATGCGATTCGCCGCGATGGGTTGCGCATCGATGACGATCGTGGTGAGCGGTGTATCCGGACGTTGCAGGCCGTGCGGCCGGAAGCGGCGAATGCGGCTGCGGCCGCATCGCCCGATGCATCATTCGACCTGCTGATCGTTTTCACGAAGTCGCTGCATACGCGCGCCGCGCTCGACGGCGTGCGCGCGCTGCTCGAGCGGGACACGCACGTGCTGACGCTGCAGAACGGGCTCGGCAACGTCGAGACGCTGAATGCGTTCGTGCCGCTCGAACGCATCCTGGTCGGCGTGACGACGTGGCCGGCCGACGCGGCGGGGCCGGCGCACGTGCGCTCGCACGGGGCGGGCGCGATCCGCATGATGACGGCCGACGGCGCGGCACGTCCGTTCGCGGCGACGGTGGCCGATACGCTGTCGCGCGCGGGGCTCGCGTGCACGCTGGACGCCGACGTGTGGGCCGCGATCTGGGAAAAGGTCGCGTTCAACGCGGCGCTCAACACGCTGTGCGCGGCGACGGGCTGCACGGTCGACCAGCTCGGCAACCATCACGACGGGCCGCGGCTTGCCCTCGCGATTGCAGCCGAGGTGGCCGCGGTCGCCCGGGCGAAGGGCATCGCGGTCGACGGCGAGCGCATCGCGCGCAATGTCGAGCATGCGATCCGCGCGCATCGCGGCCATCGCCCGTCGATGCTGCAGGACGTGCTCGCGGGCCGCCGCACGGAAATCGACGCGATCAGCGGCAAGGTCGTCGCGGCCGCGCGCGAAGCGGGCGTCGCGGTGCCGCATGCGGAGACGCTGCTCGCGCTAGTCCGGCTGATCGACGCGCGGGTGAACTGAGCATCAGGCGGGCGGCGCGGCTTGCGCCGCACGACGAGACGAGCGCGTCGCGCGCAGGCGACGGCGCCGGATCGGGACAGGTTGGACGAGACACCGGAGGCGGCGCCGATGCGTCGACGCCGGCCGCCTGCGCAGCACGAGATCCGGGCACGCGCCACCGCGCCAGCCCGGGCAACCGGAGACGCCATGAACGCCATCGAATGCCGTTGTCTTGCCGCGCGCTGCTTGCGCATGTTGCCGCCTGAGCGCGGCGCACGGGAGGTCGCATGAGCACGCGCGACGGATTGTTGCCTGCGTCCGTCGACATCGGCGCGACGCTCGACGACGGGCCGTTCACGACGATGCAGCGCTGCGTGGTGCTGCTCGCCGCGCTCGCGATCGTGCTCGACGGCTTCGACGGCCAGCTGATCGGCTTCGCGATTCCGGTGTTGATCCGCGAATGGGGCATCACGCGCGGCGCGTTCGCGCCGGCGGTGGCGGCCGGGCTGATCGGGATGGGCATCGGCAGTGCGTGCGCGGGGATCGTCGCGGACCGCTTCGGCCGCCGTCAGGCCGTGATCGGCAGCGTGTTCCTGTTCGGCATCGCGACCTGCGCGATCGGCTTCGCACCGGACGTCACGGCGATCGCGGTGCTGCGCTTCGTCGCAGGCCTCGGGATCGGCGGCGCGTTGCCGACGGCCACGACGATGACGGCCGAATACACGCCCGCGCGGCGTCGCACGATGATGGTGACCGCGACGATCGTCTGCGTGCCGCTCGGCGGCATGCTGGCCGGCCTGTTCGCGCACGAGGTGCTGCCGCGCTACGGCTGGCGCGGGCTGTTCTTCGCGGGCGGCGCGTTGCCGCTCGTGCTCGGCTTCGTGCTCGTGCGTGCGCTGCCCGAATCGCCGCGCTATCTCGCGCGGCGCCCCGCGCGCTGGCCGGAACTCGGCGCGCTGCTTGCGCGGATGGAGCGGCCCGTCGCGCCGGGCACCGCCTTCACCGATCTGCGGGACGCACGCGCGGCAGGCGGCCGCGGCGGCTTCGGCGCGCTGTTCGCGAGCGGCCAGGCGCGCGACACGATCGCGCTGTGGTGTGCGTTCTTCATGTGCCTGCTTGCCGTGTATGCGGCGTTCAGCTGGCTGCCGACGATGCTGGCGGCGAGCGGGCTGAGCGTGTCGGTGGCGGGGACGGGGCTCACCGCGTACAACCTCGGCGGCGTGATCGGCGCGCTGTTGTGCGCATGGACGATCGCGCATGCCGGGTCGCGCTGGCCGCTCGTGCTGTGCAGTATCGGCGGCGCGGCGAGCGCGGTGTGGCTGATGGGTGTCGATGCGAGCCGCCACACGGGCTGGCTGATCGTCGGGCTCGGCCTGCACGGGTTGTTCGTCAACGCGGTGCAGTCGACGATGTATGCGCTCTGCGCGTACATCTACCCGACGGCCGTGCGCGCGACGGGCACCGCGAGCGCGCTCGCGTTCGGCCGGCTCGGCGCGATCCTCAGCGCGTTCGCGGGCGCGGTCGTGATCACCACGGGCGGCGCCACGGCCTATCTGACGATGCTGGCGATCGCGATGGGCATTGTCTGCGTCGCGCTGCTCGTCGTGCGACGGCACATTCCGCGACTGTCGCGCGCGGCCGTGCAGCCGCGCGAAGGGGAGGAGCTGGCCCGCACGTCGTCGTGACGGCGGGCGGGCCGGGGGCGGGGCGCGCGTTACAGCGTGGTGCGCACGTGCCAGAGCTCGGGGAACAGCACGACGTCGAGCATCTTGCGCAGGTACGGCGCGCCGCTGGTGCCGCCCGTGCCCTGCTTGAAGCCGATGATGCGCTCGACGGTCGTTACGTGACGGAAGCGCCACTGGCGGAACGCATCCTCGAGATCGACGAGTTCCTCGGCCATCTCGTAAAGCTCCCAGTGCTGCTGCGGATGACGGTACACCTCGAGCCACGCGGCTTCGACCGTCTCGTCGTGCCGGGTCGGCTGCGTCCAGTCGCGCTCGAGCCGCTCGGCCGCGATCGGGAAGCCGCGCCGCGCGAGCAGGCGCACGACTTCGTCGTAGAACGACGGCGCTTCGAGCGTTGCACGCACCTGTTCGAGGATGTCGGGCCGGTGCGCATGCGGCTGCAGCATCTGCACGTTCTTGTTGCCGAGCAGGAATTCGAGTTGCCGGTACTGATAAGACTGGAAACCCGACGACTGCCCGAGATACGGCCGCATCGCCGAATACTCGGACGGCGTCATCGTCGACAGCACGTTCCAGGCCTGCACCAGTTGCTCGAGAATCCGCGACACGCGCGCGAGCATCTTGAACGCAGGCGGCAGCGCGTCGGTGCGCACCGCGTCGAGGGCGCCGCGCAGTTCGAACAGCGCAAGCTTCATCCACAGCTCGCTCGTCTGATGCTGGATGATGAACAGCATCTCGTTGTGATCGGGCGACAGCGGATGCTGCGCGTCGAGGATCGAATTCAGCGACAGGTAGTCGCCGTAGCTCATCGACTTCGAGAAATCGAGCTGCGCGTTGTGCCAGCCGGCATCGCCGGGCACGTGCGACGCTTCGTGCGCGGCCGGGGCTGCTTGGGCCGAATGCGCGGCGCGTGCGCCCGAGAACGGGCAGCCCGCCGGCGCGTCGCCGCCGGGTGGCTGCATATGACCAGAATTCACGACTTTCTCCAGATTTGAATGACGGGGCGCGGCGCGCGGCTCGCGCGCGCCGGGCAAGGCCGATCAGGTCACCGCGCCGCGTTCGGCGAACTCGGGCGCCTTCCACGCGTCGGTGGCGAGGATGTCGCGCAGCGTCTCGACGGCATCCCACACGTCGGCGAAGCGCGTATAGAGCGGCGTGAAGCCGAAGCGCAGCACGTACGGCTCGCGGTAGTCGCCGATCACGCCACGCGCGATCAGCGCCTGCATCACCTCGTAGCCGTGCGGATGCTCGAAGCTCGCCTGCGAGCCGCGCTGGTGATGCGCACGCGGCGTGACGAGCTTCAGCGACAGGCCCGCGCAGCGTGCCTCGACGAGCGCGATGAACGCATCGGTCAGCGCGAGCGACTTGCGGCGGATCGCGTGCATGTCGGTCTGCAGGAACACGTCGAGCCCGCATTCGACCATCGACATCGACACGATCGGCTGCGTGCCGCACAGAAAGCGCGCGATGCCCGGATCGGGCGTGAAACCCGGCTGCATCGCGAACGGTGCGCGGTGGCCCCACCAGCCGGACAGCGGCTGCGAGAAGTGCGCGTGATGGCGCTGCGGCACCCATACGAAGGCGGGCGAACCGGGGCCGCCGTTCAGGTACTTGTACGTGCAGCCGACCGCGCCGTCCGCGCGCGCGCCGTTCAGGTCGACCGGCACCGCGCCGGCCGAGTGCGCGAGATCCCACAGCATCAGGCCACCCGCGTCGTGCACGAGCTGCGTGACGGCCGGCATGTCGTGCATGTAGCCGGTGCGGTAGTTCACGTGCGTGATCATCGCGACGGCCGTGTCCGCGCCGAGCGCGCCGGGCAGGTCGGCCGGGTCGTCGATCAGGCGCAGTTCGTAGTCGCCGCCGAGCTGCTCGATCAGCCCCTGCGCGATATACAGGTCGGTCGGGAAGTTCGAGCGCTCCGACACGATCACGCGGCGCTCCGGCGCGCGCTCGGCCTGGTGGCGCACCATCGCCGACAGCAGCTTGAACAGGTTGATCGAGATCGTATCGGTCACGACCGTCTCGTCGGGCGCGCCGCCGATTAGCGTCGCGAGCTTGTCGCCGAGACGGCGCGGCAGCGCGAACCAGCCGGCCGTGTTCCAGCTGCGGATCAGGCCTTCGCCCCATTCGGCGCCGATCACCTGCTGCGCACGGGCGGCCGAGGCGCGCGGCTGTGCGCCGAGCGAGTTGCCGTCGAGGTAGATCACGCCGTCGGGCAGGGAGAACTGGTCGCGCAGCGGGGCGAGCGGATCGTCGCGGTCGAGCGCGAGCGCGTCTTCACGGGTCTTGATCATGATGTGGGGTTGTCAGTCGGGGTAATCAGGAAGCACGCGCGGGCAGCGCGCGCAGCACCGCGCGCACGGGGCTCGCGTCGAGCGTCGCGAACTTCAGCGGCAGAGCGATCAGTTCATAGTCGCCGGGCGGCACGTCGTCGAGCACGATGCCTTCGAGGATCGCCATCCGGTGCGCGCGCACGCGGTGATGCGCATCCATCGTCTTCGATTCCTGCGGGTCGAGCGACGGCGTGTCGATGCCGATCAGCTTCACGCCGTGCGCGGCGAGCAGGTCGATGGTCTCGGGCGCGACCGCGCAGAAGTTGCTGTCCCAGTGCTCGACGCTGGCGCGCGCACAGGTGCGCAGCAGCACGCGCGGCGGCACGCCGTCGAGCGCGGCCGCGACATCGGCCGGCTGCACGACCGGCGATGCGCCGATGCAATGGATCACGCGGCACGGGCCGAGGTAGGTGTCGAGCGGCACGGCGCCGATCGGCGCGCCGTCGGCGTCGTAGTGCAGCGGCGCGTCGCAGTGCGCGCCCGTGTGCGGCGACAGCGTCAGGCGCGCGACGTTGACCGGCGAGCCGGCCTCCATCCGCCACACGCGTTCGACGGAAACCGGCGTATCGCCCGGCCACACGGGGGTGGCGGGGCTGACGGGCGGCGAGATGTCCCAGAGGGTGTCCATGGCATGACGATTCGGTGAGTCGATCCTTCGAATGATAGGTGGACGCTCGCAGAAAGTGCTTGCGAAATAAACATGGACAATCCGCCGGATTGGCAGATAATTCGACTCAGAGGGAAAACGGGGACCAAAAATGCACGCGATCACGCTCGATGCCACCGACTGCCGGATTCTGGCGGTACTGCAGGAAGAGGGCAGAATCAGCAATCTCGACCTGGCGGAACGGATTTCGCTTTCGCCGTCCGCCTGTCTACGCCGCATGCGTCTGCTCGAGGAGCAGGGCGTGATCGAGCACTATCGCGCGTGCCTGAGCCGCGAGAAGCTCGGCTTCGAGCTCGAGGCGTTCGTTCAGGTGTCGATGCGCAACGAAGAGAATCAATGGCACGAGCGCTTCGCGGAAGCGCTGCGCGAATGGCCGGAGGTGGTCGGCGCGTTCGTCGTGACGGGCGAGAGCCACTATCTGCTGCGCGTGCTCGCGCACAACCTCAAGCACTATTCGGATTTCGTGCTGAACCGGCTCTACAAGGCGCCGGGCGTGATGGACATCCGTTCCAACATCGTGCTGCAGACGCTGAAGGATGAAGCCGGCGCGCCGGTCGGGCTGGCGCGCACGGGGGCGATCAAAGCGGTGTAAGGCCGTGGAAGCCGCCGCCGTGGAACACGAGCGGCGGCGCCGTGTCCGATTCCATGCGCACGCCGCAGCGCTCCACTTCGCCGACGAAGATCACGTGGTCGCCTTCATCGTAGCGGCTGCGGTTGTGGCATTCGAACCACGCGAGCGCGCCGTCGAGCACGGGCATCCCCGAGTTGCCGGCCGCATGCGCGATCCCTTCGAAGCGGTCGCCCTTGTAGGTCGAGAAGCGCTTGCACAGGTCGAGCTGCGAGGCCGCGAGCACGTTCACCACGTAATGGCTGTTGCCGCGAAACACGGGCGTCGACGCCGATTTGTGCGCGAGGCTCCACAGCACGAGCGGCGGATCGAGCGAGACCGAGTTGAACGAGCTGGCGGTGATGCCGATCAGCTGGCCGGACGGCGCGCGCGTCGTGATCACCGTCACGCCTGTGGCGAACTGGCCGAGGGCTTGCCGGAAGGCGGCCGAGTCGAAATCCGGGGGATTGGCGTGGCTCATCGCGCGGCCATCCGGAACGAGACGGGCGGGCGCGGCGCGACGCGGGTGGGGCGGGCACGGCGGACGAAAGGCGACAAGGCGGTCGAGGGGGAAGGGGTGCGCATGGCCCGATTTTAGCGGAATCGGGGCCGCCGGGCCCGGCCGGACGGTGCATTGCGGGGGCAGGGTGACGTAGCGAACACTGCGGCGCGCGGCCGGATGCGCGATGGCACGCTGCCGGCACGGCCGTTCCGTCGCGTTTTTTGTGCGGGGCCGCCGTGCCGCCCGGCACCCGTGCTCGACATCGGCCGCAGGTCCCTCCGCCCTATCACGCCGCCGCCGCCAGCCCCAGCGACAACGCGCCCGTCACGATCAGGCTCGACGCCCACACCGCGTCGAGATTGAACCAGCTTCGCGATACGAACTTCAGCCCGAGATAGCGGTACACGAGCCACGCGAGCCCGCCGCCGGCGCCAATCATCGCGATGGCATGCACGGCCGCGACGACGAGCGCCATTCCGAGATGCGCATCGACGAGCGTGGCCGCCGCACGGTGGCCGGCGTCCTGGTCGAGCCCGCACAGCCCGAGGTAGATCGGCACCAGCATCAGCCCCGCGCCATGCGCGATCGCGACCGCGAACGACCACAAGCCGAGCCGCGCGGGCGGAATCCGCGCAAGCGCCCGCGGATGCCGGCGCCGGATCAGCAGCACGGCGCCGAAGCCGATCACGAGCGCGCTCGCGCCGATCCGGATCGCCGTTTGCCACGCGAGCAGCGCGGCGAGCAGCCCGAACGGCAGCATCACCGCGAACACGGCGAGCGCATGGCCGAGCGCGAGATAGCCGAGCGCCGCGACGAGCGCGCCGCCGCGGCGCGTCATCAGCGCGTTCGACACCGCGAGCGGCCAGCCCATCGCGGGGTTGAGCCCGTGATACACCCCGCTCGCGAGCACGGCCGCCCACAGCGCGAACGGGGCGTGAAAGCCGGCGTTCAACGCTTGACCGACGGATAGCAGAACGAGTCGGTCGAGCAGTCGCCGCCTTCGAGCCGGATCTGGTGCGCGCGATAGCCGTCGGGGAACTCGACCCAGTAATCGTCGGCGAGCGTCAGCCCGCCTTCCGGCCCCACGTGCGCGAGCACCTGCGCGCCCGGCACGCCGTCCGGATAGAACTGGTCGTCCCACGTCGAATAGAGCGAGTTGGTCCAGTACACGCGCTTCCCGTCGCGGCTGATCTCGACCATCTGCGGGCCGCCCGCGAACGTGCGGCCGTTCGAGTGCGGCGCGCGGCGCGCGATGCCGCCGATCCGGACCGACCCCGCGAGCACCGGGTTGTGCGGGTCCGACACGTCGTACTGGCGCATCTCGCCGGTGCCCCAGCACGACACGTAGAGGAACCGGTCGTCGAGCGAAAGGTCGATGTCGGTCACGAGCGGCGGCACCGCGCCGAATCCCTTGAGCAGCGGCGGCAGTTCGTCGGCCGCGGCCGGCTCGGCCGGGATCGTCGCGGTTTTCTTCACATGGAACTTGCCGCCTTCGCGCCACCAGGTCCAGATCGAGCCTTCGAGATTCGTCGTGTCGACCACGACGCCGACGAACCCGTATTCGCGCGCCGGGTCGTGCGCGGGCCGCACCTCGAGCGCCATCTGGTGCTGCGCGCCGAGATCGATCGTCTGCACGTTGCGCCGCGCGCGCAGGTCCCAGAAATGCAGCCGGTGCCCGTATTTGTTCGCGAGCAGGTCCTCCGGCACGATCCCGTTCTCGAATTGCGGCGGCAGCGCCCATTCGCTCGACACCATGTAGTCGCGCGGCAGGTTCCACCAGAAGTCGTAATGCTTGTCCTGCGGGCCGCGATCGATCTCCCAGCGGCCGAGCACGTCGAAGGTTTCGCAATCCATGATGAAGATGCCGGGCGCGCCGTCGGTGCCGTCCTTGCCCGCGCCGCCGAGCGTGCTCACGTAGATGCCCTCGGGCCCGCAGTGCACGGTGTGCGGCCGTGAATAGCCGGTCTTCGAGAAGATCTCGTCGGGCTCGATGATCTTGTGGATGCGCGCCTGCGTCGGATGCGGCTTCGTGTCGATCACGTAGATGCGCGACGAGCGCAGGCCGGGGATGATCAGGAAGCGGCGTTCGAGGAACGCATGCCCGGTCAGCGGCGACAGCGACGACGAACACGCATTCCAGCCGAAGTGGTGAAACTCGTCGCCGGTGTTCGGCATCGTCACCGTGTGCACGATTTTTCCGTAGGTCGACGAGCCAGGCTTGACGTCGATCACGGCGAGCGCGTCGGGTCTGGAAAAATCGGGGCTCAGCAACAACGTATAGGCAAACTCCTCCGCCGGTGCCTGCATCGCAAGCTCGGGTGAAGCGTGAAACGTCGGGTCAGGCCGCATGCTCATGGTGATGCCCTCTCGATGGTGTCGGATCGGGGTCGCACGGCCGTTCGTTGCGGGCGTGCGAGTCGGGGTTGCCGCACGGCGCGCATCACGCCGGCGGGAGCGATCGGCAGGCGGACGCACGCGTCGATGAGCGTGCGACGCCGTGCATCAGATCGTGAAAGCGGAAAGAAGCGGTGTGCCGGATCGCCGCGCGCGGAGCGAGACGGATGCATGGCAAGGAGGTGATGCAATCGAAGCCGCGGCCCGCGACGCGGCGACGGCCGGACGCGTGACGCGGGTGAGGTCTGTTAAGGCATGCATAGCGAAGTTCCGGCAGATGATGTTTGCATCAGGGTCGGGCATGCATCGGGCACGTTACGCGAGCCAGCGGGTTTGCCGCCGCGCTCGTGCGTGCCTAAGTGTAGTCGAGAAAACGGGCGGCTGGTCGCGCGCGACACCCGTGCAATCTGTCAGGTTCGCGCGCGAGTGAGATACTTGCCGACGTGCCGTTGCGACCCGCATGCGGGTGGGCAGCGGCGAGACGGAACGGTGGCGCCGGCGCATGCGTGCCGGCTGCCGACATCAACGAGGGACTGATTTCATGGTGAACGAGATGCTTGAAACCGCGACATTGGGAGGCGGGTGTTTCTGGTGCACGGAGGCGGTGTTTCTCGACGTCGACGGCGTGACGGCCGTCCAGTCGGGCTATGCGGGCGGCCATACGCGCAATCCCGGCTATCGCGACATCTGCGAAGGCGATACGGGCCACGCGGAAGTCGTCAACGTGACGTTCGATCCGGCGCGCATCGGCTATCGCGAAATCCTCGAGATCTTCTTTGCAACGCACGATCCGACCCAGCTGAACCGGCAGGGCAACGACGTCGGTACGCAGTACCGTTCGGTCGTGTTCACCCATTCGGACGCGCAGCGCGACACGGCGCTCGACGTGATCCGCGAGCTGGAGCGCGAGCAGGTGTTCGGGCAGCCGATCGTCACGCAGGTCGTGCCGCTCGACGGCAACTACTGGCCGGCCGAGGATTATCACCAGAACTATTACGCGCGCAACCCGGGGCAGGGCTACTGCTCGGTCGTGATCGGGCCGAAGCTCGCGAAATTCCGGAAGAAGTTCTCGCACCGTCTGAAGTCGCTGCGCGGCGCGTAAGCGTCGTGACCGCGGCCGGCGCAAGCCGGTATCAAGCCGGTATCAAGCCGGTATCAAGCCGCCTCGTTGCGCCACTGCGCGCACGCGGCGGCGATCTCGCGCGCAAGCGCGATGCACGACAGCGGCGCGGAGCCTTCCGCCTTGTTGTTGATCGTGATGATTACCGGCTGCCCGGCCAGCGCATAGCGCGCAGCCAGTTCGGCGAGCGCCGAGCGCGTGGCCGGATCCTCGTCGACGAGCTTGTCGAACGGCTCGTACTTCGCTTTCGCCTGTTCGTACTTGAAGCCGCCGTGCAGGCTCCAGCGCACGATCAGCGGGCCCGGCGCGTCGCCGTCGAGCAGCGCGAGCGCGGCTGCCTGGCGCAGCGGGTCGGGCATCCGCGCGTGCAGGCCGACGCAGTAGCGCACGCCGAGCGCGGCGAGCGCGCGGATGAAGCGCGGCGTGAGCAGGCTCGCGTCGCGAATCTCGATCGCGTAGCGGGTGCCGTCGGCTTCCGCCGGCAGCGGCGGCAACGCCGCGAAGAACGCGGCCAGCCGGTCGATCAGTTCGGCCGGCCGGGCAAGCATCTGGTCGGGCAACGGCGAGAACTGGAACACGAGCACGCCGGCTTTCCGGCCGAGCCCTTCGACGCACGGCTGCACGAATTCGCGGGTCGCGAGATCCGCGTCGAGGAAAGTCGGGTTCGGTCCCGACGGTTCGCCGCGCCGGCCGCGGATCACCGCATCGGTCACGGAAGCCGGCGCCTTCACGACGAAGCGGAAATCGTCGGGCACCTGCTGCGCATAGCGCAGGTAGTCGGCCACCGATAGCGGGCCATAGAACGACCGGTCGAGGCTCACGCTCTTCAGCAGCGGATGCGCACCGTACGCTTCGAGCCCTTCGCGCGACAGCTTGGTCTGCGCGAAATCGCCGTCGTAGACGATGCCGTCCCAGCCGGGGAAGTACCACGACGACGTGCCGAGCCGGACGTTCGGCGGCAGGCCGGCCGCCGCATCGGCCACATCCGGTGTGATCGGCGCGGGCAGCACGCCGCGCCGGCGCCGGCCCTTCTTCGGCGGCTCGGCTGGCAGGGACGGTTCGTCCCACAGCAGGCCGGAAGCGGCGGGCGGTGTTTCGTCTGAAGAACGGGGGTGGGTGCGGGGGCGCGGTGCCGGTTGAGCGTCGTCAGGCGCGCCCGGGTTCACGTGTTCGTCGGTGTCGGCGGGCGGGCCATCGTTCTCGGGCGACGCGCGTGCAGCGTCGGCCGGCACGCCGAACAGGTCGAATTGCCCGTCGGCGTGCGGCGTGTTCGCGTCGTCGTGCTGCTGTCGTTCCGGCGGCGCCTTGCGCCGCGTCCTGCCGTCACCCATGCATGCCCAGCGTGAAGCGCCGCCTAGCGCGGCAGCGCGTGTTCGTACATATAGCGCCGCGACCACGGCAGCGTCTTCGCGCTCTGCCCGGCCTTGCGGCACACGATCTGGAAGATCGACACGTCGTCGTGCTCGAACGCATACGCGCAGCCGGCGAGATACACGCGCCAGATGCGGAATTTTTCGTCGTCGACGAGTTGTCGCGCGGCGTCGGCCTTCGCCTCGAAGTTTTCCGTCCAGATATCGAGCGTGCGGGCATAGTGCCGGCGCAGGCTTTCGACGTCAATCGCTTCGAGCCCGCCGCGCTGCGCGGCTTCCAGCGCGAGGCTGATGTGCGGCAGCTCGCCGTCCGGGAACACGTAGCGATCGATGAACTCGCCGCCGCCGAGTGCCGTCTCGCCGCTTTCCGCGTCGGTCGACGTGATCCCGTGGTTCATTGCGATGCCGTCGTCGGCAAGCAGGTCATGGATTCGCGAGAAATAGAGCGGCAGGTTCTTGCGCCCGACGTGCTCGAACATCCCGACGCTCGTGATGCGATCGAATTGCCCGTCGATCTCGCGGTAGTCCTGCAGCCGGATCTCGATTTTGTCTTCCAGCCCGGCGGCCTTCACGCGCGCGGTCGCGAGGTCGAACTGGTTCTGCGACAGCGTGACGCCGAGGCACTGCGCGCCGAACTTCTGCGCGGCGCGCAGCACGAGCGCACCCCAGCCGCAGCCGATGTCGAGCAGCCGCTGGCCGGGCTGAAGCCGGATCTTGGTGAGGATATGGTCGATCTTCTTGATCTGCGCGGTGGCGAGATCCTCGTCGCCGTTCTCGAAGTATGCGCACGAGTACACCATGTTCTCGTCGAGCCACAGCTGGTAGAACTCGTTCGAGACGTCGTAGTGATACTGGATCGCCTTCTTGTCGGTGCTCTTCGAGTGATTGAAGTAGCGCTTCACGCGCGCCAGCTTGCTCGCGCTCGTGACCGTGCTGCGCGCGAGCGAGTAGCCGATGTTGATGATGTCCGACAGCTTGCCTTCGATGTCGATCTTGCCCTTCACGTACGCCTCGCCGAGATTGTCGAGGCTCGGTTCGAGCAGGAGCGGCAACGCCGACGCGCTGTTGACCTTCAGCGTGACCTGCGGCGCGCTGAAGGTGCCGAAATCGAGTTGATCGCCGTTCCACAGCACGAGGCGCGCCGGTATGTTCGCTTTCGCCCGTACTTCGTCCGCCCACTGTGCCAGCTTCTTTTCCCAGAACATTTGGATTCTCCGTTTGTTCGTTGAATCGAATACAGCCAAGTATCTTGACCGGCGCCCGCCGCTTGCGAGGCGGGCGCCCGAATGCAACACGAGACACGACCGGCGTGCGCCGGCGCAGCGCTTACGGCGACAGGCGCGAAATCGACCAGCCCGTCGACGTGCCGGCGTCGCGCGTGTAGAGCAGGCGGTCGTGCAGCCGCGACGGGCGGCCCTGCCAGAACTCGATCGAGTCGGGCACGAGGCGGTAGCCGCCCCAGTGCGGCGGGCGCGGCGGGTTGTCGCCGTAGCGTTCGCTGATGGCCTTTTCCTGCGCTTCGAGCGTCGCGCGGCTGTCGATCACCGCACTCTGTTGCGACGCCCATGCGCCGATGCGCGAGCCGAGCGGGCGCGACGCGAAATAGCGGTCACTTTCTTCTGCGCTGGTTTTCTCGATCCGGCCTTCGATGCGCACCTGGCGCTCGAGCTCGATCCAGTAGAACAGCAGCGCGGCCTCTGGGTGCGCGGCGAGATCGCGCCCCTTGCGGCTTTCGTAATTGGTGAAGAAGACGAACCCGCGTTCGTCGACGCCCTTGATGAGCACGATGCGTGCCGACGGCCGGCCGTCGGCGCCGACGGTCGCGAGCGTCATCGTGTTCGGCTCGGGCAACTTGGCGGCGAGCGCCTCCTTGAACCAGCGGTCGAACTGGGCGAAGGGGTCGTGGGCGACGTCGGCCTCGTCGAGCGAAGCACGTGAGTAATTGATGCGGAGATCGGCGAGAGTCGTCATGTTATGCAAACGCTTCAATCTGGAACCATTGTAGCCAACGCGCAAGAAACGTGCGTGCACAGTGGCGCGTGCGAGCGGGGAGTTCAGGCAAAATAGAGGGCTGCACGACTTACGTTTTCCTTGCTGCCATGTCCGTCGCCGACGCTGCCCCGCCCAGTTCCTCTGATCTTACCCCGACCCCGGAAATCCAGCTTGACGTGGATCGCGCGCGGCGTTTCGGCGGTGTTGCGCGCCTGTACGGCGCGCCGGCCGCCGCCGCGTTCGAGCGCGCGCACGTCGCGGTGATCGGGATCGGCGGCGTCGGCTCGTGGGTGGCCGAGGCGCTCGCGCGCAACGCGGTCGGCACGCTGACGCTGATCGATCTCGACAACGTCGCCGAAAGCAATACGAACCGGCAGATCCACGCGCTCGACGGCAATTACGGCAAGCCGAAAGTCGACGCGATGGCCGAGCGGATCGCGCTGATCGATCCCGCGTGCCGCGTGAACCGGATCGAGGATTTCGTCGAGCCCGACAACTTCGACGCGCTGCTCGGCGGCGGCTTCGACTACGTGATCGACGCGATCGACAGCGTGCGCACGAAGGTTGCGCTGATCGCGTGGTGCGTCGCGAAGCGCCAGCCGCTCGTGGTGGTCGGCGGCGCGGGCGGCCAGCTCGACCCGACGCGCATCCGGATCGACGATCTCGCGCTGACGATCCAGGATCCGCTGCTGTCGAAGGTGCGCGCGCAGTTGCGCAAGCAGCACGGCTTTCCGCGCGGGCCGAAGGCACGTTTCAAGGTCAGCGCCGTGTATTCGGACGAGCCGCTGATCTATCCGGAAGCTGCCGTCTGCGACCTCGAGGACGGCGCCGAGCCGTCCGCGGCCGCGCACGTCGCGGGGCTCAACTGTGCAGGGTTCGGTTCGAGCGTGTGCGTGACCGCGAGTTTCGGCTTCGCGGCCGCCGCGCATGCGCTGCGCGCGATCGCGGCGCAGGCCGCCGGCTGAGCCGCTGCGAATCGCGGTCGTCGAGGCATGGCGGCGCGTGACGCGCGCCGTCGGCCGTCAAGCGGGGCGACCCCGCAGCCGGGCCGTTGCGGCCCGGCCGGTCATCCATCCGTTCAGTTGAGCGCCATGCTCAGCCTGCGCCGCCACCCGGCGACGAGGTCCGGGCGATCGCCGGCTAGCTCGAACACCGAGATCAGCGTGCGGCGGCCGAGATCGTCGCCGTACGCGCGGTCGCGCGTGACGATTTCCAGCAACTGCTCCACCGCCCCTTCGTACGCGCGCCGCGCGATCAGGCTCTGCGCGAGGTCGAAGCGCGCGTCGAGGTCGGCCGGGTTCGCCGCGATGCGCGCTTCGAGCGCGTCGGTCGGCGGCAGGTCGGCTGTCGCGTCGAGCGCGTCGAAACGGGTCTTGATCGCCTGGTAGCGCGGATCGCCGTTCTGCACGGTCTGCGGCGACAGGCGTTCGGTCTCGGCGCGTGCGGCGTCGACCTGGTTGTTCGCGAGCAGCAGTTCGATCAGATCGAGGCGGGCGTCGTCGAAGCCCGGGTTCAGCGCGAGCGCCGCCTCGAGGTGCGTGAGCGCGTCGTCGTAGCGCGCCTCGGCCATCGCATATTGCGCGGCACGCCGTTCGGCTTCCTCGGGCGCCGGCAGCAGCCGGTCGAGGAAGGCACGCAGCTGGCCTTCGGGCAGCACGCCGACGAACTGGTCGACCGGGCGCCCGTCGGCGAACGCGATCACGTGCGGGATGCTGCGCGTCTGGAAGTGCGCGGCGAGTTCCTGGTTCTCGTCGACGTTGACCTTCACGAGCTTCCAGCGGCCTTCATAGTCGCCTTCGAGCTTTTCCAGCAGCGGGCCGAGCGTCTTGCAGGGGCCGCACCACGGCGCCCAGAAGTCGACCAGCACGGGTGCGTCCAGCGACGCCTCGATGACGTCTTTCTCGAATGTGGCAAGCGTGGTGTCCATGTCGTTCTCTTCCGTTCGAATGTCGTCAGGATGGGGGCGGCGCGCCCCTTTTTCAACGCGGCTTCGACTCGGGCAGCGGAATCCACTCCGTCTCGCCCGGCACCTTGCCCATTTCCTGGCGCGTCCACGCTTCTTTCGCGCGCTCGATCGCCTCGCGGCTGCTGGCGACGAAATTCCATTCGATGAAGCGCTCGCCGTCGATCTTGTCGCCCCCGAGCAGCATCGCACGCGCGCCGCTGCCGCTCGTCAGCGTGACCGCGGCGCCGGGCGTGAGCACGGCCATCTGCTCGGCCGGCACCGGCGTGCCGTCGATCGCGAGCTCGCCGTCGACCACGTAGACCGCGCGCTCCTCGTGCGACGCGTCGAGTGCGAGACGGCCGCCGGCCGCGAATTCGGCCGCGACGTACAGCGTGCGCGAGAACGTCGTGACCGGCGAGCGCAGCCCGAACGCATCGCCGGCGATCACCGTCAGCGCGACGCCGTCCTCGTTGCGCTTCGGCAGCGTGTCGGCCGCATGGTGCTCGAACGACGGCTCGGTCGTCTCGTGCGCGCGCGGCAGCGCGACCCAGGTCTGGATCCCGTGCACGGTGTGGCCGTGTTCGCGCTGCGCGTCGGGCGTGCGTTCGGAGTGGACGATCCCGCGGCCGGCCGTCATCCAGTTCACGTCGCCCGGCACGATCTCCTGCAGCGAGCCGAGGCTGTCGCGGTGCAGGATCGCGCCGTCGAACAGGTAGGTGACGGTGGCGAGGCCGATATGCGGATGCGGGCGTACGTCGAGGCCCGTGCCGGGCGGCAGCGCGGCGGGCCCCATGTGATCGAAGAAGATGAACGGGCCGACGAGGCGGGCGGCGAGCGCGGGCAGCGTGCGGCGCACCTGCAGGTTGCCGATGTCGCGCACGTGCGGCTTCAGCAGGGCTTTGATCGGAGCGGTCATGGCGGATCCTGTGGGGCGGCGGGGGATGCCGGTCATTGTACTGGCCGTCCGCCGCCGATTCCATGCGCGCCGCGCGGGTATCGGGCCGGGGCTGAAACCCGGTAGACTGACCGGCTTCCCAGAGGAAAACACCGGGCCGCGCCGGGCTTTCCGCCTCGAAGGCAGTCCTCTCGGGGCACCCGGCGCAAAGCGACAGGGCCTGAGCGCACCGTGCACGACCATTCGACAATCGAGGAGACGCCGATGATGGCCCCGAAGGACTTGCTGCTTGCGCTGGTCGTGATCCTGGCGTGGGGCGTGAACTTCGTCGTGATCAAGGTCGGCCTGCACGGCATGCCGCCGATGCTGCTCGGCGCGCTGCGTTTCACGCTCGCGGCCGTGCCCGCGGTGTTCTTCGTGCGCCGGCCGCAGATTCCATGGCGCCTGCTGGTGCTGTACGGCGCGACGATCCAGCTCGGCCAGTTCGTGTTCCTGTTCACCGGCATGTACGTCGGCATGCCGGCCGGCCTCGCGTCGCTCGTGCTGCAGTCGCAGGCATTCTTCACGCTCGTGTTCGCGATGCTGTTCCTCGGCGAGCGGCTGCGCGTGCAGAACCTGCTCGGGCTCGCGATCGCCGCGGGCGGGCTCGTCGTGATCGCGGCGCAGGGCGGCCGCGCGATGACGCTCGCGGGCTTCCTGCTGACGATCTGCTCGGCCGCGATGTGGGCGTTCGGCAACATCGTCACGAAGAAGGTCGGCCGTGCGAACCTCGTGTCGCTCGTCGTGTGGGCCAGCCTCGTGCCGCCCGTGCCGTTCTTCCTGCTGTCGCTGTGGTTCGAAGGGCCGCAGCGGATCGCGACCGCGCTCGCCGGGCTGAACGGTGCGTCGATCTTCGCGGTCGTCTATCTCGCGTTCGTCGCGACGCTGCTCGGCTACGGACTGTGGAGCCGCCTGCTGTCGCGCTATCCGGCCGCGCAGGTCGCGCAGTTCTCGCTGCTGGTGCCGATCGTGGGCCTCGCGTCGTCGGCGCTGCTGCTCGACGAGCATCTGACGCGCACGCAGCTGATCGGCACGGCGCTCGTGATGGGCGGGCTCGCGGTGAACGTGTTCGGCGGGAAACTGATGCGCCGCTTCGCGGCGTCGTGACGCGCCGGCACGCACTGCGTGCCGGCGGCGCGGAAGCGATGGCGCTCAGGCCATCCGGCTCTTCGCGAGCGGCGGATTCGCGGCGAAATAGCGCTTGATGCCGCGGAAGATCGCGTCGGCCATCTGGTCGCGATAGCCGTCGTCGTTCAGCCGGCTCTCTTCTTCCGGGTTGCTGATGAAGGCCGTCTCGACGAGGATCGACGGAATGTCGGGCGCCTTCAGCACCGCGAACCCGGCCTGCTCGACCGAGCCCTTGTGCAGCTTGTTGATGCCGCCCACTTCCTTCAGCACGTAGTTGCCGTAGCGCAGCGAATCGCGGATCTGCGCGGTCGTCGACATGTCGAACAGCGCGCGGTTCACGGCCGCATCCGCCGTCTTGATGTTGATGCCGCCGATCAGGTCGGACGAGTTCTCCTTGTTCGCCATCCAGCGCGCCGCGGCGCTCGTCGCGCCGTGGTCGGACAGCGCGAACACCGACGAGCCGCGCGCGGACGGCGTCGTGAATGCATCGGCGTGGATCGACACGAACAGGTCGGCGCCCACGCGGCGCGCTTTCTGCACGCGCACGTTCAGCGGCACGAAGAAGTCGGCGTCGCGCGTCATCATCGCGCGCATGTTCGGCGCGCCGTCGATCTTCGCGCGCAGCTTCTTCGCGATGTCGAGCGCGATGTGCTTCTCGTACGTGCCGCCGCCGCCGATCGCGCCCGGATCCTCGCCGCCGTGGCCCGGATCGATCGCCACCGTCAGCAGGCGAACGGTGCTGCCCTTGCCGGATTTCGGCGCGGTGAACTTGTAGGTGTCGCCATCGTCGTCGCTGTCGTCGCGGCGTGCGATGACGGGCGGCGGCTTGACGGCCGGCTTCGCGGGCGTCGAAGGCGTGGCGGGCGGCGTGTGCGGCGTGGCCGGCGTGTTCTGCGCGAAGCGCTGGAAGAACGCGTCGCTGTTGTCACCCGCGGCGGGCGGCGGGGTACCCGGGCCGGCCAGCGTGGTCGGCGGCTGCATCTGCTGCGCGCGCGCGGTGTCGTTGAGCGCCTGCTCCTTGCGTTCCGTCTGCGCGATCAGGTCGGACAGCGGATCCGGCGCGACGGCCGGATACAGGTCGAACACGAGCCGGTACTTGTAGGTGCCGACCGGCGGCAGCGTGAACACCTGCGGCTTCACCGAACCTTTCAGGTCGAACACCATCCGCACGACGTGCGGCTGATACTGGCCGACACGCACCGACTGGATCTGCGGATCGTTCGGCGCGATCTTCGACACGAGGTCGCGCAGCGCCTGGTCGAGATCGAGGCCGGTCAGGTCGACGACGAGACGGTCGGGACCCTGCAGCAGCTGTTGGCTATTCTGCAGCGGCTGGTCGGATTCGATCGTGACGCGCGTGTAATCGCGTGCGGGCCACACACGCACGCCGAGCACCGACGACGCGCGCGCGAGCCGCGGTGCGACGAGACCGAGCACCAGCGTCGACGCGCCCGCGCACAGGATCTGGCGGCGCCGCCAGTTGTGCGTCGCGGTGGCCGCCGATTCGATCGAGCGGAACGGTTTGATCAACATCTTTCGAGACATGCCTTTCCTGAAGCGCTGTACGCCCGGACGGTGAGGGCGCGGCCGTCGCCGTCCACGTCGAGCGAGAAAACCAGATCGGGTACGCCGAGCAGCGTGCCTGCCTGTTGTGGCCATTCGACGAGACAGATCGCGCTGGAATTGAAATATTCGCGAAAGCCTGCGTCGGACCATTCGGCCGGATCGTTGAAACGATACAGATCGAAGTGATAGACCTCGAGTTCCCCATCGTCGCGTTCGAGCGCGTACGGCTCGACGAGCGTATAGGTCGGGCTGCGCACGCGCCCCGTGTGGCCGAGGCCACGCAGGATCGCGCGGACGAGGGACGTCTTGCCCGCGCCGAGATCGCCGACCAGCTGGATCTGCAGCCCGTCGAACGCATGCGCGCGGGCAAGCTCGGTGCGCGCCGCGTCGAGCGCGTGCGCGAAGCGGGTGCCGAAGGCCTCGGTCGCCGCTTCGTCGGCGAGCGCGATCACGCGCTCCGCGAGCGGGGCGGGCAGCATGGCGTCGTGAGGCGGATGGCTGGGCGTGGCTGGCATTCTCGTAAAATAGTGCGATGAACCGATTACCGGAACTCGCCGCATCCGACAGACCTTCGACTCGTGCCGAAGGTGCGGCACCGTGCGCGCTCGACGATGCGGCGTTGACTGCGCTCGCCGCGCGCATCAGGGCGTGGGGGCGCGAATTGGGTTTCGGGGCGATCGGCATCAGCGATACCGATCTCTCGGATGCCGAAGCAGGCCTCGCCGCCTGGCTGGAAGCCGGATACCACGGCGAAATGGATTATATGGCGAAACATGGGATGAAACGCGCGCGTCCGGCCGAACTTGTGGCCGGTACGCGACGCGTGATCTCCGCCCGGCTCGCCTATCTGCCGGCCGAAACGCTCGCCGCCGACGCGCCTGAAAGCGAGCCAGGTGCGCTCGCGCTGCACGACTGGCGTGCGCGCGAACGGGCGCGGCTCGACGATCCGCAGGCGGCCGTCGTGTCGATCTACGCACGCGGCCGCGACTATCACAAGGTGCTGCGCAACCGCCTGCAGACGCTCGCCGAGCGCATCGAGCAGGAGATCGGCGCGTTCGGCTATCGCGTGTTCACCGATTCGGCGCCCGTGCTCGAGGTCGAACTCGCGCAGAAGGCCGGCGTCGGCTGGCGCGGCAAGCACACGCTGCTGCTGCAGCGCGATGCGGGCTCGCTGTTCTTCCTCGGCGAGATCTACGTCGACGTTCCGCTGCCGACCGATGCGCACACGTCCCCCGACACCGCGCCCGAGACGCCCGGCGCGCACTGTGGCAGCTGCACGCGCTGCATCGACGCCTGCCCGACCGGCGCGATCGTCGAGCCGTACCGCGTCGACGCGCGCCGCTGCATCTCGTACCTGACGATCGAACTGAAAGGCAGCATCCCCGAGCCGCTGCGGCCGATGATCGGCAATCGCGTGTACGGTTGCGACGACTGCCAGCTCGTGTGCCCGTGGAACAAGTTCGCGCAGGCCGCGCCCGTCGCCGATTTCGACGTGCGGCACGGCCTCGATCGCGCGACACTCGTCGAGCTGTTTGCATGGGACGCGGACGCGTTCGATACGCGGATGCAGGGCAGTGCGATCCGGCGCATCGGCTACGAAAGCTGGCTGCGCAATCTCGCGGTCGGGCTCGGCAATGCGCTGCGCGCGGACGCGGGCCGGCTCACGCCGCAGGCGCGCGACGCGATCGTCGCCGCGTTGCGCGCGCGGGCCGACGACCCGTCGCCGGTCGTGCGCGAGCATGTCGAATGGGCGCTGCGTGCCGCGTGAAGGCGGCGTAAAGTGTCGTCGGCGCGCGGTGGTGCCGCGCGCATCCATCGGTCAGGAGAGGGCCATGTTCAATGCAGTCATCGACGCGCCGTTCGGCAAGGTCGGCATCCGCACGGATGCCGCGGTGGTGCGCGAGATCGTCTATCTGCCCGAATCGGTGAAGTCGGTCGATCCGGATTCGCCGCTCGCGCAGCGTGCGGTCAAGCAGATCGAACGTTATTTCGAGCGCGCGTCGGCGCGCTTCGACCTGCCGCTCGCCGAAGTCGGCAGCGCGTTCCAGCACCGCGTGTGGGACGTGATCAGCGATATTCCGCCCGGCACGGTGCTGACCTACGGCCAGGTCGCGAAGCGGATCGGCAGCGCGCCGCGCGCGGTGGGCCAGGCATGCGGCGCGAACTACTTCCCGCTCGTGATCCCGTGCCATCGCGTCGTCGCGGCGGGCGGACTCGGCGGCTTCGCGAACCACGACGACAACGGTTACTACCAGAAAGTGAAGCGCTGGCTGCTGGCGCACGAAGGCGTGCCGTACTGATGAGTGAATCGTTGATGTCCCCCGAAGTCGACGGCGATGCCGTCGAGGTGTCCCCCGCGCTGCTCGCGAGCCGCGCGTCGATCGACGTGTTTTGCGATGCGCTGTGGCTCGAGCACGGGCTGGCGCGCAACACGCTCGATGCGTACCGGCGCGATCTGGTGCTGTTTTCACAATGGCTGGCCGAGACGCACGACGCGTCGCTCGATGCGGTCGATGAAGCGATGGTGACGGGCTACATCGCCGCGCGCAGCGACGGCAAGGCGACGTCGTCGAACCGGCGGCTGTCCGTGTTCCGGCGCTATTACGGCTGGGCCGTGCGCGAGCATCGCGCGAGCGCCGACCCGACGCTGCGGATCACGTCCGCGAAGCAGGCGGCCCGGTTTCCGTCGACGTTGTCGGAGGCGCAGGTCGAGGCACTGCTCGGTGCGCCCGACATCGGCACGCCGCTCGGCCTGCGCGATCGTACGATGCTCGAGCTGATGTATGCGAGCGGGCTGCGCGTGAGCGAGCTCGTGACGTTGAAGACCGTCGAGGTCGGGCTCAACGAGGGCGTCGTGCGCGTGATGGGCAAGGGCTCGAAGGAGCGGCTCGTGCCGTTCGGCGAAGTCGCGCAAGGGTGGATCGAGCGCTACCTGCGCGAGGCGCGGCCGGCGCTGCTCGGTGCGCGCGCGGCCGACGCGCTGTTCGTGACCGCGCGCGGCGACGGGATGACGCGCCAGCAGTTCTGGAACATCATCAAGCGCCACGCACAGCACGCGGACGTGCGCGCGCACCTGTCGCCGCATACGCTGCGGCACGCGTTCGCGACGCACCTGCTGAACCATGGCGCCGACCTGCGCGTCGTGCAACTGCTGCTCGGCCACAGCGATATCTCGACCACGCAGATCTATACGCACGTTGCACGCGAGCGCTTGAAGACGCTGCATGCGCAACACCACCCGCGCGGTTAGCGCATCCGGTGCGGAGCAGGCAGTGTCACGCGCCGCGGCCGGTTCAAGTCAGACCAGCTCGCGCAACTTGTGCTTCAGCACCTTGCCCGTCGATGCGGCCGGCAGCGCGTCGAGTACGCGGATGTGTGCGGGGCGTTTGTAAGGCGCGAGCCGCTCCGCACACCAGGCGTGCAACGCCGCTTCGCCGGCCGTCGCGCCGGGCACTAGTTCGACGAACGCGAGCACTTCCTCGTTGCCTTCGACTGCGCGGCCGATGACGGCCGCCTGCACGACGTCCGGATGCGCGTTCAGCACCTGCTCGACTTCGACCGGATAGACGTTGAAGCCCGACCGGATGATCAGTTCCTTGCTGCGGCCCGCGATCGTTACCGCACCGTCCGCCTCCTGCCGCGCGAGATCGCCGGTGCTCAGCCAGCCGTCCGGCGACACGGCCGCGTGCGTGGCGTCCGCGTTGCGGTAGTAGCCGAGCATCACGTTCGGCCCGCGCACGCGAATCTCGCCGACTTCGCCCGGCGGCACGTCGGTGCCGTCCGGCGCGACGATCCGCATCTCCACGCCGGGAATCGGCACGCCGACCGAGCTGTCGGCGCGCGGGGCGTCGAGCGGCGTCTGCGTGATCGTCGGGCTGCTTTCGGTCATCCCGTAGCCGTTGTGCAGCGGCACGCCGTACAGGCGCTCGACGCGCGCCTTCAGGTTCGCGTCGAGCGGCGAGCCGCCCGAATACGCGAAGCGCAGGCGCGGCGCGCGCCACGCGTAGCCGTGCGTGTGCAGGTGTTCGAGCAGCTTCGCGTGCATCGCGGGCACGCCCTGGAAGATCGTGACGCCTTCGTCGGCGAGCGCGACGCGCACGGCTTCCGGCGAGAAGCGCGGCGCGAGCCGCAGCGTCGCGCCCGCGTACAGGCTGCCGAGGCAGACCGACGCGAGCCCGTACACGTGCGACACGGGCAGCACCGTGTAGACGACGTCGTCGGGCGACACGCGGCGCAGCGTGCTCGACGTCGCCGCGATGAACAGCAGGTTGCGATGCGACAGCATCACGCCTTTCGGCGTGCCGGTCGTGCCGGTCGTGTAGATCAGCGCCGCGCATTGCGCGGCACCGTCGGCGGCGACCGGCTCGCCCGGCGCGCTCGCGTCGACGTGGTACGACCACGCACCGATGTCGACCGGCAGCGTGCCGGCGGGTGTCGCACCGTGCCGTTCGGCATGCGTGCGCGCGTCGGGCGAGGCGTCGGTGGTGAACGCGATCAGCTTCGGCCGCGCGTGCGCGGCGATCGCGTCGAGCTCGCCGGCGGACAACCGGGCGTTCGACACGAGCGCCCACGCGTCGAGGCGGGCGGCCGCGAACAGCAGCACGATCTGCGCGATGCAGTTTTCGGCGACGATCATCACGCGGTCGCCGCCTTGCACGCCGAGGTCGGCGAGCTGCGCGGCGGCTGCATCGACGGCCTGCGACAGGTCGCCATACGACAGGCGGCGCGCGTCCTCGATCAGCGCCGGATGCGCGGGCGCTTGCGCGGCCCAGCGTGCGGGCACGTCGGCGATGCGGCGAGGCAACGCGGCGAGCAGTGCGTCGACGTCGAGCGGCTCGGATGAACGGAGGGACGAGGACATGGCGTCTCCAGAAGAAGGGCGGGCGGCGGCCGACGAGGTTGGCGAACGATCGTGCCATGACCGCGGGCGCGCCACAATCGGCCATTCGGGCAATAGCGCTTCGCGATGTCCGCAATGATGATGGACGGAATCGTTGCGGCGCCGCAGCAGGCCGCCCGGCGAAAAACGGGCCGCGAGTATACCGTCGGTGGGGGCGCGAGGGCGTGATCGCGCGCGCGCCGGTCGTTCACCCTTAAAATGCCGCCATGAGCAAATCCAGGCATGTGTCCGAAACCCCCGCGACCCAGTTGCTGCGCCGCCACGGCGTTGCGTTCGGCGAGCATCCGTACGACTACGTCGAGCACGGCGGCACCGGCGAATCGGCGCGCCAGCTGGGCGTCGACGAGCACCGCGTCGTGAAGACGCTCGTGATGGAAGATGAACACGCGAAGCCGCTGATCGTCCTGATGCACGGCGACCGCACCGTGTCGACGAAGAACCTCGCGCGGCAGATCGGCGCGAAGCGCGTCGAGCCGTGCAAGCCCGAGGTCGCGAACCGCCATTCGGGCTATCTCGTCGGCGGCACGTCGCCGTTCGGCACGCGCAAGGCGATGCCCGTCTACGTCGAGGCGACCATCCTCGAGCTGCCGACGATCTACCTGAACGGCGGGCGTCGCGGCTACCTCGTCAGCCTCGCGCCGGGTGTGCTTACGTCACTGCTCGGCGCGCAGCCCGTGCAGTGCGCCAGTGTCGACTGAGGGTTTCACCTTCGTGGCAGGCCGCGCGCGTTCGGTAGAATGGGCGCCGTTTCGGCGTGCCGCGCGCAGCCGTCCCTTTACCGATACGTTGAAAGAAGAGTCCTCCGCATGCAGATCCTGCTCGCCGCCCTCGTTGCCTACCTGATCGGTTCGGTGTCATTCGCCGTCGTCGTCAGTGGCGCGATGGGCCTGGCCGACCCGCGTTCGTACGGGTCGAAGAATCCCGGCGCGACCAACGTGCTGCGCAGCGGCAACAAGAAGGCCGCGATCCTGACGCTCGTCGGCGATGCATTCAAGGGCTGGATTGCCGTCTGGCTCGCCCGGCGCTTCGGCCTGCCGGACGTCGCGGTCGCATGGGTCGCGATCGCCGTGTTCCTCGGCCACCTGTATCCGGTGTTCTTCCGCTTCCAGGGCGGCAAGGGCGTCGCGACCGCGGCCGGCGTGCTGCTCGCGGTGCACCCGGTGCTCGGGCTCGCGACCGCGCTGACCTGGCTGATCGTCGCGTTCTTCTTCCGCTATTCGTCGCTCGCGGCGCTGGTGGCGGCCGTGTTCGCGCCGGTGTTCGACGTGTTCCTGTTCGGCACGAGCCATAACCCGGTCGCATGGGCCGTGCTGGCGATGAGCGTGCTGCTCGTGTGGCGTCACCGCGGCAACATTGCGAAGCTGCTGGCGGGGCAGGAAAGCCGGATCGGCGACAAGAAGAAGGCGGCCGCGGACGGCGGCGCGCAGGACGGCGGGAAAGCCTGAGAAAGTGCGGCGCCTGGCCGCAGCCGGGCGCGCCGCGTGTGCGGGGCCCGGCGGGATGACGTGACGGATCGCCCCGCGATCAGTCGCGGAAGTTGTTGAAGTCGAGCGGCGTGTCGGTCACGTCCTTGCGCAGCATCGCGATCACGCTCTGCAGGTCGTCGCGCTTGGTGCCGTTCACGCGCACGGCGTCGCCCTGGATGCTCGCCTGCACCTTGATCTTGCTGTCCTTCACGAGGCGCACGATCTTCTTCGCGAGATCGCCGGTCACGCCTTTCTTCACGGTGACGATCTGCTTGACCTTGTCGCCGCCGATCTTCTCGACCTTGCCGTAGTCGAGGAAGCGCACGTCGACGTTGCGCTTGGCCAGCTTGCCGATCAGCACGTCCTTGACCTGGCCGAGCTTGAAATCGTCGTCGGCGAACAGCGTCAGCTCGCGTTCCTTCTGCTCGACGCGCGCGTCGGAGCCCTTGAAGTCGAAGCGCGTCGAAATTTCCTTGTTCGACTGCTCGATGGCGTTCTTCACTTCGATCATGTTCGCTTCGGAAACGACGTCGAACGATGGCATGGCATTCCTCCCTTGAGATGCGGGCACCCGGCTCGCGCGCGGGCACTCGCTATAATTGCGGACTGTTTGCCATTTTACCGATGCCCCTCCGTTTGCCCAAGGCCGGCCATGCGCCGCCCGGGCGGACGTGACCGCGAATGCCGATGCCTCCTGACGATTCCGCCCTGTCGCTTCTTCCCGACTATCCGCTCGCCGCGCACAACACGTTCGGCATCGCCGCGACCGCGCGCTTTGCCGCGCGCATCACGCATGCGTCGCAGTTCGAGGCGCTCCATCGCGACCCCCGCGTCGCGAACCTGCCGCAACTCGTGCTCGGCGGCGGCAGCAACGTCGTGTTCACGCGCGACTTCGACGGCGTCGTGCTGCTCGACGAGATCGCGGGCCGCCGCGTCGTACGCGAGGACGACGACGCGTGGTACGTCGAGGCCGGCGGCGGCGAGAACTGGCACGCATTCGTCGCGTGGACGCTCGAGCACGGGATGGCGGGCCTCGAGAACCTTGCGCTGATTCCGGGCACGGTCGGCGCCGCGCCGATCCAGAACATCGGCGCATATGGCCTCGAGATGAAGGCGTATTTCGACTCGCTGGTCGCGGTCGAGCTGGCGACGGGGCGCAGCGAGCGTTTCGACGCCGCGCGCTGCGCGTTCGGCTATCGCGACAGCTTCTTCAAGCGGCAAGGGCGCGGCCGGTTCGCGATCGTGTCGGTGACGTTCCGGTTGCCGAAGCAGTGGGCACCGCGGCTCGGCTACGCGGACGTCACGCGCGAACTCGACGCCCGAGGCATTGCATCCGATGCGGCCACGGCGCGCGACGTGTTCGACGCGGTCGTCGCGATCCGCCGCGCGAAGCTGCCCGATCCGCTCGTCCTCGGCAACGCGGGCAGTTTCTTCAAGAATCCGGTGATCGATGCCGCGCAGTTCGATGCGCTGCGCGCCCGCGCGCCGGAAGTCGTGTCGTATCCGCAGCCGGACGGGCAGGTGAAGCTCGCGGCCGGCTGGCTGATCGACCGCTGCGGCTGGAAGGGGCGCGCGCTGGGCGCGGCGGCCGTGCACGACCGCCAGGCGCTCGTGCTCGTCAATCGCGGCGGCGCGACGGGGGCCGACGTGCTCGCGCTGGCGCAGGCGATCCAGGCCGACGTGCGCGCCCGTTTCGGCGTCGAACTCGAGCCCGAACCGGTCTGCCTGTAACGCGGGTTCAGCACCGCTTTTCCCGCGCCCAAACAAAAAGCGCCGATCGTCGATCGGCGCTTTTTTCATGAGCTGGCGGGTTGCCGGCGCGTCAGTGCTTGAGGCGGCCGAGCAGCAGGAATTCCATCAGCGCCTTCTGCACGTGCAGGCGGTTTTCCGCTTCATCCCACACGACGCTCTGCGGGCCGTCGATCACGCCGGCCGTCACTTCCTCGCCGCGGTGCGCGGGCAGGCAGTGCATGAAGAGGGCCTCCGGGTTCGCGTGCCCCATCATTTCCTCGTCGACGCACCAGTCGGCGAACGCCTGCTTGCGGGCCTCGTTCTCGGCCTCGAAGCCCATGCTCGTCCACACGTCGGTGGTGACGAGGTCGGCGCCCTTGCATGCTTCGTTCGGATCGTCGAACACTTCGTAGAACGGCGCGCTGTCGGGCGACACGAGCTTCATGTCGAGCGCGTAGCCGGGCGGCGTGGACAGGCGCAGCTTGAAGCCGAGGATCTGCGCGGCTTCGATCCACGTGTAGAGCATGTTGTTCGCATCGCCGACCCAGGCAACGGTCTTGCCGGCGATCGGGCCGCGGTGCTCGTAGTACGTGAAGATGTCGGCGAGCACCTGGCACGGGTGGTACTCGTTCGTCAGGCCGTTGATCACCGGCACGCGGGAATTGTCCGCGAAGCGCTTGATGACGTCCTGCTCGAACGTGCGGATCATGATGATGTCGACCATCCGCGAGATGACCTGCGCGGAATCCTCGACGGGTTCGCCGCGGCCGAGCTGCGTGTCGCGCGTGCTCATGAAGACGGCGTGGCCGCCGAGCTGGAAGATCCCGGCTTCGAACGACAGGCGCGTGCGCGTCGAGCTCTTCTCGAAGATCATCGCGAGCGTGCGGTCGTGCAGCGGGTGATAGGTCTCGTAGTTCTTGAACTTGCGCTTCAGGATACCCGTGCGTTCGAGCACGTACTCGTAGTCTTCCAGCGAGAAATCCTTGAACTGCAGGTAGTGACGAATGGTTTTGGTGGTCATGAAGCGAAATACGGCGGGTTGCACCCGGCAGCAAGGCCGGACGGCGCCGCCGTCGGGTGTGGATAACTCAAAGCAGCATAAAGGATTTTCTGTGCTTTGACGAGCCGCGGAGAGAAGCGGGGCACGATCGCCGCGCACGGCAAGCGACGCAGGAGAAGGGGTGGCGGGACGGCGCGCGATGGCGCGCTGCGGTATAATTCAAAAGTTTTCTCCAGCCCGGCAGGCAAGCCTCTTCGCGCTCTGCCGGACACAAGCCGTGCGCTGCACAAATCCGGTGCAGTCCGCCGGTGGCGCGCGCCGACGTCCTGTTTTCGGGATATCGGAATGCTTGTGCCGCCGTCCGTTTCAGCTTTGTGTTCGCGTATCCAGGCGCCGTTGCCTGGACATCGCCGGGCCGTCACTTGGGTAACCACATGGCTGAAACCCCTCCGACCGAATTCTTCATCCAGGGCATCACGAAAGACGGGAAAAAGTTTCGCCCGAGCGACTGGTCGGAACGTCTGGCCGGTGTGATGGCCTGCTTCGGGCCGGGGGCGAGCGGGCGGAACGCGCGTCTCCAGTATTCGCTCTACGTGCGTCCGACGATGCTCGGCGACCTGAAATGCGTGATCCTCGATTCCCGGCTGCGCGACGTCGAGCCGATGGCGTTCGATTTCGTGCTGAATTTCGCGAAGGACAACAATCTCGTCGTGACCGAGGCGTGCGAACTGCCGGACTACGACGCGAAGAAGTGATGCCGGCGCGGGCGAGGGCGCTTGCCGCGCCCGCCCTCGTGGCAACTGTCACCGGCCAGCAGCATGCGCTGGCGACGGGCGACAAAAAGCCCGCCTAGGCGGGCTTTTTTGCGATCGCAGGAAACAGGAACGCCCGCGTGAGCGGGCGCACCGGATTTACGCTGCTGCCTGCAGACCCTTGACGGCTGCGGCCAGGCGGCTCTTGCTGCGAGCGGCCTTGTTCTTGTGAACGATCTTCTTGTCGGCGATCGTGTCGATCGTCTTGACGGCAGACTTGAACAGCTCTGCAGCCTTTGCTTGATCGCCGGCGTCGACAGCCTTGCGAACAGCCTTGATCGCGGTACGGAATTTCGAGCGCAGCGCCGAGTTGTGCGAATTTGCCTTCGCGGCCTGGCGGGCGCGCTTGCGTGCTTGTGCGGAGTTAGCCATGACGGTTCCTTATCCTGTCCTGTTTCCAGAGCTTGGAGCCTAGACGGCCAAGCGCTGCTTTTCGATCCGTCCCCTGAGAGCGATTGCCCAGGGGCGCATAAAAAACGGTGATTTTAACCGAGGCAGGGACATGAAAACGGCAGTTGCCGTGCATGTACGAGCCTAGAAACCGGCGATTATAGCAACGAAATCAAGCGCGTGGCAAGTTCAACGTGACACCCGCCGAGGACGGCGCCGAACGCGTGCGCGCTTTTCGGCATCGGCCGCTGGCCGGGCCACGCAACGTCCGTATAATAAGCGCCCCATGAATCTATTCCGAGCCCTGCTGACGGTCAGCGGCTTCACGCTGCTGTCGCGCGTGACCGGACTGGCCCGCGAGACGCTGATCGCCCGTGCGTTCGGCGCCAGTCAATACACCGACGCGTTCTACGTCGCCTTCCGTATCCCGAACCTGCTGCGCCGCCTGTCTGCCGAAGGCGCGTTCTCGCAGGCGTTCGTGCCGATCCTCGCCGAGTTCAAGAACCAGCAGGGGCATGACGCGACGAAAGCGCTCGTCGACGCGATGTCCACCGTGCTGGCGTGGGCGCTTGCCGTGCTGTCGGTGGTCGGGATCGCCGGCGCATCGTGGGTCGTGTTCGCCGTCGCGTCCGGTCTGCACACCGACGGGCAGGCGTTCCCGCTCGCCGTCACGATGACGCAGATCATGTTCCCGTACATCGTGTTCATCTCGCTGACGACGCTCGCCTCCGGCGTGCTGAACACGTACAAGAGCTTCTCGCTGCCCGCGTTCGCGCCGGTGCTGCTCAACGTCGCGTTCATCGCTGCGGCGGTGTTCGTCGCGCCGCACCTGAAGGTGCCGGTGTTCGCGCTCGCATGGGCCGTCATCGTCGGCGGCGTGCTGCAGTTCCTCGTGCAGCTGCCGGGCCTGAAGAAGATCGACATGGTGCCGCTGATCGGCCTCAACCCGCTGCGCGCGCTGCGCCACCCGGGCGTGAAGCGCGTGCTCGCGAAGATGGTGCCCGCGACGTTCGCGGTGTCGGTCGCGCAACTGTCGCTGATCATCAACACCAACATCGCGTCGCGGCTCGGGCAGGGCGCCGTGTCGTGGATCAACTACGCCGACCGCCTGATGGAATTCCCGACGGCGCTGCTCGGCGTCGCGCTCGGCACGATCCTGCTGCCGAGCCTGTCGAAGGCGCACGTCGATGCCGATTCGCACGAGTATTCGGCGCTGCTCGACTGGGGCCTGCGCGTCACGTTCCTGCTCGCGGCGCCGAGTGCGCTCGCGCTGTTCTTCTTCGCGACACCGCTCACCGCGACCCTGTTCAACTACGGCAAGTTCGACGCGCACACCGTCACGATGGTCGCGCGCGCGCTGGCGACTTACGGGATCGGCCTCGTCGGCATCATCCTGATCAAGATCCTCGCGCCGGGCTTCTATGCGAAGCAGGACATCAAGACGCCCGTGAAGATCGCGATCGGCGTGCTGATCGTCACGCAGATCTCGAACTACGTGTTCGTGCCGCTGATCGGCCACGCGGGCCTGACGTTGAGCATCGGCGTCGGCGCGTGCCTGAACTCGCTGCTGTTGTTCATCGGGCTGCGCAAGCGCGGCATCTACCAGCCGTCGCCGGGCTGGCTGCGCTTCTTCGTGCAGCTGATCGGCGCGGCGCTCGTGCTCGCCGGCCTGATGCACTGGCTGTCGATCAGCTTCGACTGGACCGGGATGCGTACGCAGCCGCTCGATCGCATCGCGCTGATGGCCGCGTGCCTCGTGCTGTTCGCTGCACTATATTTCGGTATGTTGTGGGTGATGGGCTTCAAATACGCTTATTTCAGAAGGCGCGCCAAGTGACGACCGCAATGACCCGCGTCCTCGACTACTTCAGCACGCTCGTGGCAGACGACGACAGTCTGCCCGTCACGGAAGCGGCGCTGTCGCTGGCGCAGGACGCGTATCCCGATCTCGACCTGCAGGGCACGCTGGCCGAACTCGACATGCTGGCGGCGCGGTTGCGCCGGCGGCTCACGGACGATGCGGACCTGAAGGGCCGCGTCGCCGCGCTGAACGATTTCTTCTTCCGCGAGCTCGGCTTCGCGTGCAATCACAACGACTACTACGACCCCGATAACAGCCACCTGAACGCCGTGCTGAAGCGGCGGCGCGGGATCCCGATCTCGCTGTCGGTGCTGTACCTGGAGCTCGCCGAGCAGATCGGCGTGCCGGCGCGCGGCGTGTCGTTCCCCGGCCACTTCCTGCTGCGCGTCACGCTGCCGGACGGCGACCTGATCATCGATCCGGCCAACGGCCATTCGCTGTCCGAAGCCGAGATGGTCGAGATGCTCGAGCCGTACGTCGCGCGGGCGGCCGGCGCGGTCGACAGCGCGTTGCGCGCGCTGCTGCAGCCGGCGACGAGCCGCGAGATCATCGCGCGGATGCTGCGCAACCTGAAGACGATCTATCTTCAGACGGAACGCTGGCAGCGGCTGCTCGCGGTGCAGCAGCGGCTCGTGATCCTGTTGCCCGAGCACCTCGACGAAGTCCGCGACCGCGGGTTCGCGTATGCGCGGCTCGATTACCTGCGGCCCGCGCTCGAGGATCTCGAACTGTATCTCGGCGAGCGGCCGGACGCGGACGACGCCACCGTCGTCGAGTCGCAGGTGACCGAATTGCGGCAGCGGATGCAGCGCGACGGCGAGGACTGAGCCGCCGCCACGCTGCTGGCACCCCTGAATGAAAAGACGCCCGCATCGCGGGCGTTTTTTTGTGCCTATTTCGGCTGCATCCGGATCGCGCCGTCGAGGCGGATCACCTCGCCGTTGAGCATCGGATTCTCGACGATCTGGCGTACCAGCAACGCGTATTCGGCCGGTTTGCCGAGCCGCGGCGGGAACGGCACCATCGCGCCGAGCGCGTCCTGCACGTCCTGCGGCATGCCGAGCAGCATCGGCGTCTCGAACAGGCCGGGCGCGATCGTCATCACGCGGATGCCGCTGCGCGACAGGTCGCGCGCGATCGGCAGCGTCATGCCCGCGACGCCGGCTTTCGACGCCGCGTACGCGGCCTGGCCGATCTGCCCGTCGAACGCGGCGACCGACGCGGTGCTGACGATCACGCCGCGCTCGCCGTCCGCGGTCGGCGCGGTGGCCGCCATCGCGGCGGCCGCGAGCCGGATCATGTTGAACGTGCCGATGAGGTTCACGTTGATCGTCTTCGCGAACACGTCGAGCGGATGCGCGCCGTCCTTGCCGACGGTCTTCGCGGCGGGCGCGATGCCCGCGCAGTTCACGAGGCCGCGCAGCGTGCCGGCTTGCGTCGCCGCGCTGACGGCGGCCTGCGCGTCGGCTTCGCTCGACACGTCGCAGTGCACGAAGCGGCCGCCCAGTTCGGTCGCGAGCGCGGTGCCCGCCGCGTCGTTCAGGTCGGCGAGCACGACCGTGCCGCCTGCCTGCGCGAGCATCCGCGCGGTGCCGGCGCCGAGGCCCGAGGCGCCGCCCGTGATCAGGAACACATTGCCGCGAATTTCCATGACTGTCTCCGTTATTGAGCGCCCCCGGCGCTTCAGCGCTCAGGGCGGAACCGTCCAGGGTGGTCGACGCTATCGGCGCTTCGGCGCGGGTTGCGGTGCCGCGCAAAGCGGTTGCCTGGTTCAATGCCGTGCGATGGGTTGAAATGCCGGCGCTCGGGTAACGCGAGCACCCGCACCCGACCGATTGTACGGGGCACACTCGCGCGACGGCGGGACCAGAACGGTCGTGCCAATTCCGCCCGGGCAAAAAAAAGCCGCCCGGAAAGGGCGGCTTGCGGGTGCGCGATGCGCTGCTTACTTCAGTGCGCCAAACGCGCGCTCGCGGATTTCCTCGACGCTGCCGAGGCCCGAGATCTTGCGGTACTGCGGTGCCTTCAGGCCGTTTTCCTCGCCGCGCTGCGCCCAGTCGCCGTAGTACGTGATCAGCGGCTTGGTCTGCGCTTCGTACACTTCGAGACGCTTCTTGACGGTTTCTTCCTTGTCGTCGTCGCGCTGGATCAGCGGCTCGCCCGTCACGTCGTCATGGCCTTCGACCTTCGGCGGGTTGAACTTGACGTGGTACGTGCGGCCCGATGCCGGGTGCGTGCGGCGGCCGCTCATGCGCTCGATGATTTCCGAGAACGGCACGTCGATCTCGAGCACGTAGTCGATCGCGACGCCGGCTTCCTTCATCGCGTCAGCCTGCGCGATCGTGCGCGGGAAACCGTCGAACAGATAGCCGTTCGCGCAGTCCGATTCCTTCAGGCGCTCCTTGACGAGGCCGATGATCAGCGCGTCCGGCACGAGCTTGCCCGCGTCCATGTAGCCCTTCGCCTCGACGCCGAGCGGCGTGCCGGCCTTCACGGCCGCGCGCAGCATGTCGCCCGTCGAGATTTGCGGGATGCCGAATTTTTCCTTGATGAAGTTTGCCTGGGTGCCCTTTCCCGCGCCGGGCGCGCCCAACAGGATCAAACGCATGGTGATATCTCCAGTATGTAGATTCGTGTGGCGAGACGAAAAAAGCGCCGGCGACGGTGTGCGCGGGGCTTGCCTGGCGCGTGGCGGACCGGTCTGATGCGGCGCGTCGGGTTGGGCGACGCGCGGCTGCCGGCAGGGCCGCGGGCGGGGTCAAGCGAGGACGCGCTGGTCGCGGACGGCTCGCACAATCGCCTGATTATGCCACGGGTTATTTTGATGACGGCTGAAAAAGGGCCTGCACGCGTGCGAGATCGGCCGGCGTGTCGATGCCGGCTTCCGGTGCGGACTCGGTGATGAGCACTGCGATGCGCTCGCCGTGCCAGAGCGCGCGCAGCTGCTCGAGCTGCTCGGCCTGCTCGATCGGCGCCTGCGCCAATGTCGGATAGGTGCGCAGGAAACGCGCGCGATACGCATAGAGGCCGATGTGCCGGTAGACCGGGAAGGCCGGTGCTGGCATGGCCGCGACGTCGGGCCAGTGCGGCTGGTACGCGTCCCGGCTCCACGGAATCGGCGCGCGCGAGAAGTACAGCGCGACGCTCTGCGCGTCGAGCGCGACCTTCACCACGTTCGGGTTGAACACGTCGGCCGCGTCGTGGATCGGGTGGGCCGCCGTCGCAATCGCGCAGGCCGGATGCGCGGCGAGGTGCGACGCTACGTCGCGCACGAGTACCGGGTCGATCAGCGGCTCGTCACCCTGCACGTTGACGACGACGGTGTCGTCGCTCCACCCGAACGTCGCCGCGACTTCCGCGAGCCGGTCGGTGCCGGACGGATGGTCGGCGCGCGTCAGCACCGCTTCGAAACCGTGATCGCGGGCCGCATCGAGCACGCTCTGCGCGTCGGACGCGACCAGCACCTGCTGCGCGCCCGCTTCGCGCGCGCGTTCGGCGACGCGCACGACCATCGGCTTGCCGCCGAGATCGGCGAGCGGCTTGTTCGGGAGCCGCGTCGACGCGAGCCGGGCGGGAATGACGGCGATGAAGGGTTGAGTCATCGGGGAGGACGGTGAGAAGAACGGAGCGGGCGGCACGTCGGGTGCGGGCCGCCCGGCGGGTTCGGCGCCCTCGCCGCGGACGGGCCGCTACGAGGGGCGGGTCGGGCGGCTTAGCGGCCGGCCGGGTCGACCGGCGTGCCTTCGACGGTCTGGCGCGCCTCGTCGACCAGCATCACGGGGATGCCGTCGCGGATCGGGTAGGCGAGCTTGTCCGCGTTGCAGATCAGCTCCTGCGCGGCACGGTCATAGTGGAGCGGGCCTTTGCAGATAGGGCACACAAGGATTTCAAGCAGGCGAGCGTCCACGGAGTTTCTCCACAACGAGGGCAATGAGGCGAGGGTCGAGCGCGGCTTCGACGGGGACCACCCACAGTCGGGCGTCGCGCCAGGAAGCGCCCAATTTTACTGCATCCTTCTCGGTGATCAGGATCGCATCGACGGCGTCGTCGACGAACGGATTGTCGGCGAACGCGTAGTGATCCGGCAGCGCGCGCGTCGCGGGCGCGAGACCGGCCGCGCGCAGCGTCGCGAAGAAGCGTTCCGGCGCGCCGATGCCGGCCGCGGCGAGCACGCGCTCGTTCGCGAATTGCGACAGTGGGCGGCGCAGCGCGGGCTGGTCGAGGTGCCACGCGGCGCCCGGCGTGAGCGCGAGCGAATAGGTGTCGGGCCACGGCGGCAGCGCGCCGCTGTACGGATCGTTGACGAGCGTGGCGTCGCGGTGCCGCGACAGCGGCTCGCGCAGCGGGCCGGCCGGCAGCAGGAAGCCGTTGCCGCCGAGCCGGTGGTCGAACACGACGAGCTCGACCGTGCGCGCGAGGCGGTAGTGCTGCAGGCCGTCGTCGCTGACGATCACGTCGACGTCCGGATGCGCGGCGCGCAGCGCCTGCGCGGCCGCGACGCGATCCGGGCAGACCCAGACGGGCGCACCGGTGCGGCGTGCGATCAGGAGCGGTTCGTCGCCGCCCGCGCCGGCGCGCGACGCGGGTGTGACGGCGGTCGGCGTCTTCACGTTCGCACCGTAGCCGCGCGACACGATGCCGGGCGTGAAGCCGGCCGCGCGCAACGCGTCGACGAGTGCGATCACGGTCGGCGTCTTGCCGGTGCCGCCGACGGTCACGTTGCCGACCACGACGACGGGCACGCCGACGTCGACCGGCTTCTTCCAGCCTTGCGCGTAGGCGGTGCGCCGCAGCGCCGCGCATACGCCGAACACGCACGCGAACGGCGTGAGCGCCCACGCGAGCGCGCCGCGGCGCTGCCATTCGCGCGTCAGGCGGGCTTCGAGCCGGGCGAGCGGGCCGTCGGGCGCGCTCATCGGGCCGGGCGCGGCATCTCGTGCGCCGCGGCGTGGGACGGATTCGTCAAGGCGGATTCTCCGTTGGGCGGCGCATGCCGCGGGGTCTGCGGAAGGCGGCACTCTAGCGCGCCGCGGGCGGGCGCGGCAAGCGCGACCGGCCGCCGCAGCTCGCGGGGCCGGATCGCGGCGGCTTGTGGATAACTCTGTGAAGAACTCCCTCCTCGATGGCCTCAAACGCCCGCCGGGTGGGCTTCGAATCGGATGAGAATCATTCAGAAAGATTTAAAAATATATAAAAATCAATGTGTTAGAGAGAATTGTCTGGATTTTTCAGCGGTTTTCACGCGTTTTAGGCCGATGATTGCCAAAGTGTGGACACCTTCCGAACGTCACGGTACGTGCGCCCGGCGCTGGACGTGGCGTGCGTGTCGGACTATCGTGTCGCCGCCAGCATTCATTCGACCGTCCATGCCTTCCGACTCCCCATTTGCCGCACCGGGCGCGACCCGCGGCGGCGACGAAGTGATTCCCGTTTCGGCGCTCAATCGCGCGATTTCGACGATGCTCGAGCGCTCGTTTCCGCTGCTGTGGATTTCGGGCGAAGTGTCGAATTTCACGCGCGCCGCGAGCGGCCACTGGTATTTCTCGATCAAGGACCAGCAGGCGCAGATGCGCTGCGTGATGTTCCGCGGCCGCGCGCAGTACGCGGAGTTCACGCCGCGCGAAGGCGACCGGATCGAGGTGCGCGCGGTCGTCACGATGTACGAGCCGCGCGGGGAAGTGCAGCTCAACGTCGAGGCCGTGCGGCGCACCGGGCAGGGGCGCCTGTACGAGGCGTTCCTGCGGCTGAAGGCGCAGCTCGAGAGCGAGGGACTGTTCGCGCCCGAGCGCAAGCGGCCGCTGCCGGCCCATCCGCGCGCGATCGGCATCGTCACGTCGCTGCAGGCGGCGGCGCTGCGCGACGTGCTGACCACGCTCGCCCGCCGTGCGCCGCACATTCCGGTGATCGTCTATCCGGCGCCCGTGCAGGGTGCGGGTTCCGCCGAAAAGCTCGTCGCGGCCGTCGAGACCGCGAATGCGCGCCGCGAGGTCGACGTGCTGCTGGTCTGTCGTGGTGGCGGCTCGATCGAGGATCTGTGGTCGTTCAACGACGAGGCGCTGGCGCGCGCGATCGCGGCGAGCGAATTGCCGGTCGTCAGCGGCGTCGGGCACGAAACCGATTTCACGATCGCGGACTTCGCGGCCGACGTGCGTGCGCCGACGCCGACCGGCGCGGCCGAACTCGCGAGCCCGCAGCGCGCGCTGCTGCTGCGCGAGGTCGGCGAGCGCCAGCGTGCGCTCGCGCGCGGCATGGAACGCCGGCTCGAACAGCGCGCGCAGCAGCTCGACTGGCTCGCGCGCCGGCTGGTGAGCCCGGCCGAGCGGCTGCAGCGGCAGCGCACGCACGTCGAGCAGCTTGCGGTGCGGCTGGCGTCGGCGGCGTCGCGGCCGGTACGCGACGCGCGCGCGCGGTTCGCGCTCGCGCAGCTGCGCTGGCAGCGCGCACGGCCTGATCCGTCGCAGGCGCGCCAGGCGCTCGCGGGGCTGTCGCAGCGTCTTGCGCTGGCCTTGCAGCGCCGTCACGAACGCGACACGGCTCGCGTGTCAGCCTGTGCGGCACGGCTCGAGGTGCTGAGCCCGCAGCGCACGCTCGAGCGCGGCTATGCGGCGCTGATCGATGCGCAGACGGGCCGCGCGGTGCGCACGCCGAACGCGCTGAAGCCGCAGCGCCGCCTGACCGTGCATCTCGCGGAAGGCTCGGCCGACGTGTCGATCGCCGACGTGCAGCCGCGGCTGACCGATACGATCTGACGTAACGGGTGCGAGCGGAGCGAAGGTTGTCGCAACGGACGCATCGTGCACGGGAACGGATGCTGCTCATCGTCGGGTTCGTCCTGCCGGACGTTGCGCAAACATCGCTTTTCCGCATACCGCGGATAAATGGCCCGTGAGTTTGCGGGGTTATTCGTCCTCGCCTACAATCGGACGCTCGGCAGCATCCAACACAGCCTCCCTACATACTCAACGAAGGAATCGCCATGGCTCATACGCTCCCGCCGCTCCCGTACGCTGAAGACGCACTCGCGCCGACCATCTCGAAAGAGACGATCGAGTACCACTACGGCAAGCACCATCAGGCTTATGTGACGAACCTGAACAATCTGATCCCGGGCACGGAATTCGAAAACCTGTCGCTGGAAGAGATCGTGAAGAAGTCGTCGGGCGGCATCTTCAACAACGCCGCGCAAATCTGGAACCACACGTTCTTCTGGAACAGCCTGTCGCCGAACGGCGGCGGCGCACCGACGGGCGCGCTGGGCGACGCGATCAATGCGAAGTGGGGTTCGTACGACGCATTCAAGGAAGCGTTCACGAAGGCTGCGGTCGGCACGTTCGGCTCGGGCTGGGCATGGCTCGTGAAGAAGGCTGACGGTTCGCTCGACATCGTGTCGACGAGCAACGCAGCAACGCCGCTGACGACCGCCGACAAGGCACTGCTGACGATCGACGTGTGGGAACACGCGTACTACATCGACTACCGCAACGCACGTCCGAAGTTCGTCGAAGCGTTCTGGAACATCGTGAACTGGGACTTCGCAGCGAAGAACTTCGCGTAAGGTCCGGCGCCTGCGCGCCGCTGCGGCGCGCGGCACCCCGCAGAAAAGCCCTCGAAACGAGGGCTTTTTTGTTTTTGACGCGGTGGAACGTGCCGCGCGCACCTGGTCAGGCCAGGAGGCCGAGCCCCCAGCCGAGCGCGGCGCTCGCGATCACGACGGCCCACGGCGGCACGCGCCAGAACACCAGCGCGACGAATGCGATGAGCGCGGCGGCCAGATCGTGCGGCGCCACGATCGTGTCGGTCCAGACCGGGTGATAGAGCGCGGCGAGCAGCAGCCCGACGACGGCCGCGTTCACGCCGGCGAGCGCGGCCTGCATGCGCGTGCTGCGGCGCAGGCGTTCCCAGAACGGCGCGGTGCCGGCTACCAGCAGGAACGACGGCGCGAAGATCGACACCAGCGCGATCGTGCCACCGAGCCAGCCGTTCGGCGCAGTGCGCAGCGACGCGCCGAGGAACGCCGAGAACGTGAACAGCGGCCCCGGCACGGCCTGCGCGACGCCATATCCGGCCAGGAACGCTGCATCGCCGACCCAGCCGGGCGCGACCACGGCCGCCTGCAGCAGCGGCAGCACCACGTGACCGCCGCCGAACACGAGCGCGCCCGTGCGGAAGAACGCATCGACGACGGCAAGCATATCGGAGCGCAGCGTACGGGCCGCGAACGGCAGGACGACGAGAAGCGCCGCGAACAGCGCGAGCCACAGCACGCCCGCGCGAGGCGACACGTGCAGCGGCAGTGGATCGTGTGCGCCACGTGGCGGCTGCGGCAGCAGCACGAGGCCGGCCAACCCGGCCGCGACGATCACCGCAACCTGGGTCCACGCGGCCGGTGCGAGCAACGCGACGCAGGCGGCCGCGGCCATCAGCGTGACGCGGCGCGCATCCGGGCACAGCGTGCGCGCCATCCCCCACACGGCTTGCGCGATCACGGCGACCGACACGATGCGCAGCCCGTGCAGCGCACCGGCTTCGATCGGCGCGCCCGTTGCATGCACGCCGAGCGCGAACAGCATCATCAGCAGCGCCGACGGCAGCGTGAAGCCGAGCCAGGCGGCGAACATGCCCGCGTAGCCGGCGCGCGCGAGGCCGATCGCCATCCCGACCTGGCTGCTTGCGGGCCCGGGCAGGAACTGGCACAGCCCGACGAGATCCGCGTACGTGCGCTCGGTGAGCCAGCCGCGCCGCGTGACGAACTCGGTGCGGAAGTAGCCGAGATGCGCGACCGGGCCGCCGAACGACGTGAGGCCGAGCCGCAGGAACGCGATGAACACAGGCCACGGATGGCGGGACGGAGCGGAGGCGGTCGACGTGCTCAAGGCGAAGCGGGCGGATGAACGGACGAGCCGCCACGATAGCGCAACGCGGTGACGGTGGGGAGGCCGCGTGGCGCTGGTGCGGAACCTCAGCGCATGCCGTCGGGCAACCCGCTCGCGCGCCGCAGCGCATCGACGTCGACGAGCTCGATCTCGCCGACGTGCAGCCGCACGACGCCGTCGGCCTGCAGCGCCTTCAGCAACTGGTTGGTGGTCTGCCGCGTCAGCGACAGCATCGCCGCGAGCTTTTCCTGCGACAGCCGGATGCGGGTGCGGCCGGCGCTGATCCCGCCGTAGCCGTCGGCGATCATCAGGAGCCGGGCGGCGAGCCGCTGCGCGGCCGGCATCACGCTCATCGATTCGACGGTCAGGAAGCTCAGGCGCAGTTTCTGCGCCATCAGCAGCGCGAATTGCCGCCAGTATTGCGGCGTCGCATCGAGGATCGCGAGCAGCGCGGCCTGCGGGACGTGCAGCAGCAGCGCGTCGTCGAGCGCGATCGCGTCGTGCGTGCGCGGCTGGCCGTCGAACAGCGCGATTTCGCCGAACCAGGTGACGGGCTCGGCCACCGTCAGCAGCGCTTCCTTGCCCTGCGGGTCGACCGCACCTATGGTGAGTGAACCGGCCAGTACCGCGTACAGCCCGCATGGCGGGTCGCCGCGCCGGAACAGCGCGTGGCCGGCCGGCAGCCGGCGCAGCGCCGCGCGGGCGAGCAGGTCCGCGCGCAACGCGGGCGGCAGCGAGGCGAACCACGGGTTCGCTTCGATCTGCGGCAGGTACGGGGCGAGCGAAGAGGGCATGGGCACGCGATGTCGGGTAGCTGACAGAGGTTCTCGGGCGTGACGCGCATCATAGCGCTCAACCATGGACCAGGAGACGCGATGAAGACACTCGAAGACCATCTTGCCCAGTATGCGGCCTACCACCGCGACGCGCGCAACATCGCGACGCATCTGGTCGGCATTCCGATGATCGTGTTCGCGGTCGAGGTGCTGCTGTCGCGGCCGGCGCTCGGGGTGCTGGCCGGCATCGCGCTGTCGCCGGCGCTGCTGCTGGCCGTCGCGTTCGCGCTGTTCTACCTGCGTCTCGACCTGCGGTTCGGGATCGTGATGACCGCGCTGTTCGCGCTCGGCCTGTGGGCCGCGCAGGCGCTCGCACTGCTGCCCACGGCGCAATGGCTCGCGATCGGCATCGGCGCGTTCGTCGTCGGCTGGATCGTGCAGTTCGTCGGGCACTGGTTCGAGGGGCGCAAGCCCGCATTCGTCGACGATCTGGTCGGCCTGATGGTCGGGCCGCTGTTCGTCGTCGCCGAGGTCGCGTTCTTCGCGGGGCTGCGCGGCGACGTGCGCCGCGAAGTCGAGCGTCGGGCCGGCCCCGTGCATGGCGGCGCGCATTCGCATGTCTGACGCCCCGGTCTGCGTGTTCGGCGCGGGCGCGGTCGGCTGCTATCTCGGTGGACGGCTTGCGGCGGCCGGCGCGAATGTGACGCTCGTCGGCCGCGCGCGGATCGGCGACGCGATTCATCGGCACGGGCTGACGCTGACCGACCAGCGCGGCTACCGCGCGACGCTCGCGCCGGCCGACGTCGTGTTCGAGACCGATCCGGCGGCTGCGGCCGCCGCGCGGCTCGTGCTCGTGGCGGTGAAATCGGCCGCGACGCGTGAGGCCGCGGCGCAGCTTGCCGGCGTGCTGCGGCCCGGCACGGTCGTGGTCAGTTTCCAGAACGGCCTGCACAACGCCGACGTGCTGCGCGAAGCGCTACCGCAAGCGACCGTGCTGGCCGGCATGGTGCCGTTCAACGTGATCGAGCGCGCGCCCGGTGCGTTTCACCAGGGATCGGCCGGCGCGCTGGCGGCCGAAGTCTCCGCCGCGCTGACGCCGTTCGCCGGCGCATTCGCGCGTGCCGGGCTGCCGCTCGCGCTGCATCGCGACATGCGGGCCGTGCAATGGGCGAAGCTGCTGCTCAACCTGAACAACGCGGTCAACGCGCTCGCGAACCTGTCGCTGCGAGACGAACTCGCGCAACGTGCGTACCGGCGCTGCGTCGCGCTTGCGCAGCGCGAAGCGCTGCACTGGCTGGCGCGGGCCGCGATCCGGCCCGCGCGGCTGACGCCGTTGCCGGCCGGATGGCTCCCGGCCGTGCTCGACTTGCCCGATCCGGCGTTTCGCGCGCTGGGCGGCCGGATGCTCGCGATCGACCCGCTAGCGCGTTCGTCGATGTCCGACGATCTCGCGGCGGGGCGGGCGACGGAAGTCGAGTGGATCAACGGCGAGGTCGTGCGGCTGGCCGCGCGCTTCGGCGGGCAGGCGCAAGTCAATGCGCGACTGTGCGCGCTCGTGCACGACGCGGAACGCGCGGCGGCGCGCCCGGCCTGGCGCGGCGATGCGCTGTGGGCCGAGCTGACCGCGCAGGCGCCGCGCGCGGGCGACGTGCGGGCCGCGTAGGGGCTGCACGGCTCGCCGCATGGGCGTGCGTGATGCCGCGCGGAGTGTGCAACGGCTAAGATGCGGAGTGCGTCATACGACGCCTATGCGGAGCCGTCACCATGGTGGATCGCCCGACTCTTGATGCCTACGACGCCCATGCCGCGCAATACGCGCAGGACTGGCTCGACCAGGCTGCGCCCGACGACATGTACGCGCTGCTGGAGCAGCATTTCTTGCCGGGGCCGACCGCGGACGTCGGCTGCGGGGCCGGGCGCGATACGGCCTGGCTCGCGTCGCGCGGCTTCGACGTGCGCGGCTACGACGCGAGCGCCGCGCTGCTCGACGAGGCGCGGCGCCGCCATCCGGATCTCACCTTCGAGCTGGCCGCGCTGCCGACGCTGGCCGGCGTGCCGTCCGGCGCGTTTCGCAACGTACTGTGCGAAACGGTCGTCATGCATCTCGAACAGGCGGAGGCGGCGGCCGCCGCCGCGCGACTGGCCGAACTGCTGATGCCGGGCGGCACGTTGTACATGAGCTGGAGGGTGGCCGGAAACGGCGCGTTGCGCGACGAGCGCGGCCGCCTCTACACGCCGCTCGATTCCGCGCGGATGCGCTCGGCGCTGGGCGCCGGCACGCAAGTGATCGACGAGCACGAGGTCGTCAGCGCCTCGTCCGGCAAGCGCGTGCACCGGCTGATCGCACGCAAGGCTGCCGCGGCCGCATGAGCGCGACGCGGCGGCATGCTCATTCGCGGTTGAGTGCCGCTTCCCAGTTGATGTCGACGCAGAGCACCTGCATGCCGGTCGCGACCGGCGCGGCGATCGACGCCGTCACGCACAGGTGCGCCTCGTTGATCGACAGGTAGGGTGCCGTCAGGTGCACACGGCCCGGCGCGCGCATCGCGTCGATGAAGTACGGACGGCGTTCCCAGCTCGCCCCTTCCGAATGCAGCAGCGGCCGGAAGCGCTTCGCGCGCTGCGAGACGCTGCCGCGCGCGAGCACGTTGTCGCCGATCTGGCGCCCCGATGCGTCGAGCAGGAAGCAGCGTGCGGTCTCCGGCAGCCCGAGTACGGCTGCGGCCGCGTCGGTCAGCGATTCTCCCGCGACGAGCTTCTGGCTCGCTTCCTCGAGCGCCGCGACGTACGGCGCGAGCCGTTCCGCCTGCGTGCGCTCGCGTTTCGCGACGCGCAGCCGCAACGCGGCCGACAGCGTATCCATGCAGCCCGCGGCGGCCTGCGGCTGCACCGGTTCGACGCTCGGCCCCGCGAAGTACTGGCCCTGCACGAAATCGACGTCGCACTCCAGTGCGATCAGCGCGTCGCGCTCGGTCGCGAGCCCGCCCATCAGCACGAGCTGCCCGGATTCGTGCAGCAGCGACACGAGCCCCGGCAGCACGCGTTCGAGATGTGAGTGCTCGCTCGCCTGCGCGAGGATGCCGCGGTCGAGCGTGACGATGTCGGGATGCAGGTGCCACACGCGGTCGATGTTCGAATGCTTCGCGCCGAACCCGACGAGCGCGATCAGGAAGCCGGCCTTGCGCAGGCCGTCGACGATCGCCGCGTAGCGCGGCGTCTCGCCGCCCGCCTGTTCGGGCACCTCGAGCACGACGCGATGCGGCGGCAGCCCGAGCGCCTTCAGGTTCGCGAGCAGCGCGTCGCTGTAGACGGTGTCCATCAGCGCGGCCGGATGCAGGCTCAGGAAGAGCCATTCGTCGTGGCTGTCGAATGCGTGGAAGTTGCCGAGATGCAGCGATTCGGCGAGCCGGCCGAGCTCGAGCAGGTCGCCGCGCCGCGCCGCCTGCGTGAACACCTCGTGCGACGCCACCTGGCGGCTTTCCTCGTCGTGCGCACGCAGCGACGCGTGATAGCCGATCGCGCGGCGGTGCGACACCGAGAAAACGGGCTGGAACACGCTGAACACGGTGTAGCCGCCGTACAGCACGGTGCGCCGGTTCCCGTCGTCGCCGGCGACGGGGCGGGGCGGCTGAAAGCCGGGGGGATCGATTTCGATCATGCTCATGATGTCGGCCGAAGGAAGACTGCCAGTTTACCTAGAGAATAGGCGAGCAAGAAGCGTGCACGGCATCGTACCCCGTGCGGCGGCGCGTCGCGGCCGAGCCCCGCAGGGCATTGCCGGTGTTTCGGATGCGCATCGCGGGGCCGCGCTGCACCGTGATGGTGCGCGCCGACCCGGTTCGGCGCGCGCCACGCATCACGCGCGCTCGGACGGGTCGGTCTTGCGCGCGGTGCTGCGGATCTCGGGCGCGAGCTGCGCGAAGATCCACGCGGAAGCCGCCGTGATGATCCCGACGCAGATGAACGTCGCATGGAACGCCGGCAGCGTGTTGCTCGGCGTCACGGTGCGCAGCATGCCCGTGAACGTCGCGAGCAGCGCGCCCGCGACCGTGACGCCGAGGCTCATCGACAGCATCTGCACGAGCGAGAACAGGCTGTTGCCGCTGCTCGCGCCGCCCGTGCCGAGATCCTTCAGCGTCAGCGTGTTCATCGCGGTGAACTGCATCGAGTTGAAGCCGCCGAACAGCGCGAGATGCACGACCTTCACCCAGACGGGCACCGTGTCGCGCATCAGTGCGAAGCTCGCCATCATCACGCCGACCATGATCGTGTTCGCGAGCAGCACCTTGCGGTAGCCGTGCCGTGTGATCAGGCGCGTGATGATCCGCTTCGAGAACATCCCGGCGGCGGCCACCGGCAGCATCATCAGCCCGGCCTCGAACGCCGAGTAGCCGAGGCTCACCTGCAGCAGCAGCGGGATCAGGTACGGCATCGCGCCGCTGCCGATCCGCGCGAACAGGTTGCCGAGCAGCCCGACGCTGAACGTGTGGATCCGGAACAGCTCGAGCGAGAAGATCGGTTGCGGCGCGCGCACCGCATACAGCCCATACGCGACGAAGCACGCGAGGCTCAGGATCAGCAGCACGAGCACGGCCGCGTGCTGCATCCCGAGATCGGCGAGCCCGTCGAGCGACAGCGAGATCGCGACCATGCCGATCGTCAGCAGCAGATAGCCCTTCAGGTCGAAGCGGCCGACGGCCGGGTTGCGCGAATCGGGCATCGAATAGAAGGTCGCGATGCAGCCCGCGACGCCGACGGGCACGTTGATCAGGAAGATCCAGTGCCACGACGCGATCTTCACGAGCCAGCCGCCGAGCGTCGGCCCGATCAGCGGGCCGATCAGGCCGGGAATCGCGACGAACGACAGCGCGGCGAGGTAGCGCTCGGCCGGAAAGGTACGCAGCACCGCGAGCCGTCCGACCGGCAGCAGCATCGCGCCGCCGACCCCCTGCACGACGCGGAACGCGACAAGTTGCGTGAGCGTATGCGCATTCGCGCACAGCAGCGAGCCGAGCGAGAACACCAGGATCGCACTGAAGAACACACGCCGCGTGCCGAAGGTATCGGCGAGCCAGCCCGAGACCGGGATCATTACCGCCATCGTCAGCGAGTACGCGATCACGACCGACTGCATCCGCAGCGGCGATTCGCCGAGGCTCGCGGCCATCGACGGCAGCGCCGTGTTCACGATGGTCGCATCGAGCGTCTGCATGAAGAAGCCCGTTGCGACGAGCCAGAGCATCACGGTGAGGTTCTTTTCGCCGGGGGCGGCGGCAGGCGGGCGCTGGAACATGGGGCGGGAGGGTGGCGCGGGACAGCCGACATTGTAGGGAAAGCCGTCGCGTCGTGCCGGTTCGGCGCAAGGACGGCGCGGAGTCGGGCCAGCGGGTGCCCGTCCCCGTCGATCGACCAGTACAGTTCAGTCAAAAGTGTCTGTAGCCGTATCTGTCCGTGTGCTGCCACTGTCCGAAATACTGATGCCATCGGATCCGTGCGACCAGGAGGCTGCCATGCGCGAACTGCGACTTTATGTGATCGATGGCGACGAGCCGGCCGGTCGCTGGCGGATCGTCGATCGCACCTCGCTGGAGGTGGCCGACGGCGAGGTCTGGGTGACGATCGAGGGCTTGCCCGACGATCACTGGCTTGGCGCCGGGGCTTCGCTGATGCTGACGCCCGGCATGCGCGTATGGGTCAGCGCGGGGTCGGAGGGTGCGACGTTCGCGTTCGGTCCGCTCGAGGTGCCGGCGAGGCGCGCCGCGCCGGCGTGGTGGAGGCCGCTCGTCGCGTGGCGCGACGGCCGGCGTCACGCGCCCGCGTCGTTGCCGACGTAGCGTTTCCGGGGCGGGAACAGCGCTCCGTCCGTGCATTGTTCGAGCGCATGTGTGATCCAGCCGGCCGTGTGGTCATGCGGCGATCTGCGTGATCTGCGAGTCCGGCTCCGGTACGTCCCGGTCGAGCGAACGTTCGACGCTCGCGCGCGAGCGCTTCGCGTCGGCACGGCAGCGTGCGGGCAGCGGCACTCGATCCACGTGATGGTAGCGATGCCCGGTCGCGCGATCCGGTAGTGAGCGCTGCAGGTCGCGGTTCACACGTGCAGGGGTTCACGCCGGTATCGAGGATACCGGCAGGTTTCTTGCGCACTGGAAGAGGTGAGGTCGGCCGTTTCTGCCGGAACGCAGGGAGTACGACCGTGCGTGATGTGCGGATTCATGCAATCAGGATTGCTCGCGCCTACTGCCGATCCTAGACTCGATGTTGTCTTCCTCACCGCCCATTCCGCCATGACCCCCGAACTTGCTTTGGCGCATCTGTGGCGGCTCGCACACGGCGACCCCGGCGCGCTGGCCCGTGCGACCGTAACGGGGCAGGACCCGACGCTGCCGTCGACCTTCCGGGGCGGCACGCTGGCCGCGGCGACGATCGCGGCAGCCGGGCTCGCGGCGGCCGAATGCCACCGGCTTCGCACGGGTGGTGCGCAATCCGTCGACGTGTCGGTGCGCGACGCGCTCGTCGCGTTCCGCAGCGAACGCTACCTGCGCGTGGACGATGGTCCGCCGCCGGAGTTGCGTCATCCGGTGACGGGCTTCTTCGAGACGGGCGACAGACGCTGGATCCAGTTGCACGCGAACTTCCCGCATCACCTGAGCGGCATTCTCGACGTGCTTGGCTGCGGCGCGCAACGGGACGATGTCGCCGCGGCGATCCGCACGTGGGACGGTGCGGCACTCGATACCGCGCTGGCCGACGCCGGGCTGTGTGCCGCATTGATCAGAACACCTGACGAGTGGGCGTCACTCGAGCAGGCGCGCGCGATCGCGTCGCTGCCGCTGTTCGAGATCGAGCGGATCGGCGATGCACCGGTCGAGCCGATCGGTCGAGGCGAAGCCGCCCAACCGCTCACGGGTGTGCGTGTGCTCGATCTCACGCGCATCATCGCGGGGCCGGTCGCGGGCCGCACGCTGGCGTCGCACGGCGCGCAGACGCTGCTCGTCAACGGCCCGCACCTGCCGAACATCGCACCGCTCGTGATCGACACCGGGCGCGGCAAGCGTTCGACGTGGATCGACCTGCGCGATGCGGCGGGCATCGATACGCTGCACGCGCTCGCACACGACGCGGATGTGTTCCTGCAGTCGTACCGGCCGGGCGCGCTCGCGGCGCGCGGCTTCGCGCCGCATGCGCTGGCGATGCGACGCCCAGGCATCGTGTACGTGTCGATATCCGCGTACGGGCATGCGGGGCCGTGGGCGCAGCGGCGCGGCTTCGACAGCCTCGTGCAGTCGGCGAGCGGGATCGCGTGGCAGGAGCAGCAGGCCGCGCACGCGGACGCGCCGCGCCACCTGCCGTGCCAGGCGCTCGATCACGCAACGGGTTATCTCGCGGCGTTCGGTGCAATGATTGCGCTCGCGCGCCGGGCGCGCGAAGGGGGAAGCTGGCACGTGCGGCTGTCGCTCGCGCAGACGGGACGCTGGCTGCAGTCGTTCGGCATCGTGCCGGACGGCCTGCAGGCACCCGATGTCGCGCATACCGACGTGCGCGACCGGATCGAGCGCATCGCGTCGCCGTTCGGCACGCTCGACGCGGTCCGGCCGGCCGAGCGGTTGTCGGCCACCCCGCCGTCGCTTGCGCGCCCGCCCGTGCCGCTCGGCACCGATGAGGCGCGCTGGCTGTGAGCGCCGGCGGCGCGGCGGGCGTTACTTGCGCAGTTCGACGACGAAGTCGTAGTAGTCGTTGCGGCAGTAGGTGTCGGTCAGTTCGATCGCGCGCTGGTCCGACGTATAGCCGATTCGAGTGATCAGCAGCAGCGCGTCGTGCGGCGCGATGCCCATCTGCTCGGCGATCTCGTCGGTCGCGTTGACCGCGCGGAAATGCTGCAGCGCGCGCACGATCGGCGTGCCGCGCGCTTCGAGATAGCTGTACAGCGAGCCGCCGATCGCCTGCGGATCGGGGATCAGCGTCGCGGGGAACGTCGAATTCTCGACGGCCATCACGATGCCGTCGGCGAGTCGCAGGCGTTTCAGGCGCGTGACCGATGCGGCCGGCGACAGCCCGAGCTGGATCACTTCGTCGCGGTTCGCCGGCTGGATCTCGCGCGCGAGCCATTGCGAGCTCGGCTTGAAGCCGCGCCGTTCGAGCATTTCGCTGAAGCTCGACAGCCGCGACAGCGGATCTTCGTAGCGCGGCTGGATGAAATTGCCGGCGCCCTGCGTGCGGCGAATCAGGCCTTGCTCGACGAGCAGCGCGATCGCCTTGCGCGCGGTGATGCGCGAGACGCCGAGCGCATCGGACAGCACGCGCTCGGAGGGCAATGCCTCGCCGGCCGTCCAGCGGTTGTCGTGGATCGCATCGCCGAGCTTGCGGGCGAGCTGCAGGTAGAGCGGCGTGTCGTTGTCGGGGTCGGGGCGCAGGTCCTGCCAGCGGTCGTCCGTGGATGCCTTCATGGAGTGGGTATCGATCTGATTGCGGCCATTCTAAGTCATCACGTGGCGCCGTTATAGCCGGTTTTTGCCGTGCAATAGGTGAATGGCGCGCCGATTGACTACACTGATGCGTCGTATTCCATGGCTGGGCCGCGGTGCGCGGCCACGAATCCGCAACGAGGAACGCATGACAGACACGATCGCCACGGTCGTCCTGCCGGACGGCGAGACGATTCCGAAGCTTGGCCTGGGCACGTGGGAAATGGGCGAACGGCCGAGCCGGCGCGCAGACGAGATCGCGGCGCTGCGCGAAGGCGTCGCGCTCGGGATGACGCTGGTCGATACGGCCGAGATGTACGGTGACGGCGCGACCGAGGAGCTGGTGGGCGAAGCACTCGCGGGCTTGCGCGACGACGTGTTCCTCGTCAGCAAGGTCTATCCGCACCATGCGAGCCGGCGCGGCGTCGTCGCCGCGTGCGATGCGAGCCTCAAGCGCCTGCGTACCGATCGCCTCGACCTGTACCTGCTCCACTGGCGCGGCTCGGTGCCGCTCGAGGAGACGGTCGAAGGCTTCGAGGCGCTGCAGCGCGCGGGCAAGATCCGTCACTGGGGCGTCAGCAATTTCGATACGGCCGACATGGCCGAACTCGTCGATGAAGCCGGCGGCGGTGCGTGCGCGACCAACCAGATCCTTTACAACATCGCGCGGCGCGGCCCCGAGTTCGACCTGCTGCCGTGGCTTGCCGAGCACCGGATGCCGGCGATGGCCTACAGTCCGGTCGATCACGGGCGGCTGCCGAAGCACTCGCCGCTCGACGAGATCGCGCGGCAGCGCGGCGTGTCGGTGATGCGCGTCGCGCTCGCGTGGGTGCTCGCGCAGCCGGGGGTGTTCGCGATCCCGAAGGCATCGCGACTCGAACACGTGCGCGACAACCGGGCCGCGCTCGATTTCGTGCTCAGCGATGACGAGCGCGCGCAGCTTGACGCTTACTTCCGTCCGCCACGCAGCAAGCGCGCGCTCGAGATGCTCTGACGATATCCGGCGGATCAACGCAGCAGGTCAGTGGTGGCCTCCTGACGATCCGCCGTTGCCGTGACCGCCGCCATTGCCGTTCCCGGCGCCATGGCCGTTGCCGACACCGTTGGCCCCGCCATTGCCGGCGCCGCCACTGCCGTTTCCGTTGCCGTTGCCACGGCCATTGCCGTGGCCGCCGTTGCTGCCGGTACCGCCGCCATTGCCCGAGCCGCTGTTGCCGCCGGCGCCACTGCCATTGCCGCGACCGTTGCCGACACCGTTGGCCCCGCCATTGCCGGCGCCGCCACTGCCGTTTCCATTGCCGTTGCCACCACCGTTACCGTGGCCACCGCCGTCGCCATGGCCACCACCGTTGCCGTGGCCGCCGCCGTCGCCATGGCCACCACCATTGCCGTGACCACCGCCATCGCCGTCGCCATGGCCACCACCGTTGCCGTGGCCGCCGCCACCGCCGTCGCCATGGCCACCACCGTTGCCGTGGCCGCCGCCGTCGCCATGGCCACCACCGTTGCCGTGGCCGCCGCCGTCGCCATGGCCACCACCATTGCCGTGACCACCGCCATCGCCGTCGCCATGGCCACCACCGTTGCCGTGACCACCGCCATCGCCGTCGCCATGGCCACCACCGTTGCCGTGACCACCGCCATCGCCGTCGCCATGGCCACCACCGTTGCCGTGACCGCCGCCATCGCCATGGCCGCCACCGTAGCCGTGACCGCCGCCGCCGTGACCGCCACCATCACCGTCCCCGTGGCCGCCGTCGCCGTGACCGCCGCCATCACCGTCACCACCACCACCGCCACCACCACCGCCATGGCCACCATGTCCGCCATGACCTCCGCCGCCTGAAGTCCCACCACCGGAAGTGCCGCCTCCCGAGGTACCGCCACCCGAAGTGCCGCCACCGGAAGTACCGCCACCGGAAGTGCCGCCACCGGAAGTGCCGCCGCCTGAAGTCCCACCACCGGAAGTGCCGCCTCCCGAGGTACCGCCACCGGAGGTGCCGCCACCGGAGGTGCCGCCGCCCGAAGTACCGCCACCGGAGGTGCCGCCGCCCGAAGTACCGCCACCGGAAGTGCCGCCACCGGAAGTCCCACCACCGGAAGTCCCACCACCGGAAGTCCCACCACCGGAAGTGCCGCCACCGGAAGTGCCGCCACCGGAAGTGCCACCACCGGAAGTGCCACCACCGGAAGTGCCGCCACCCGAAGTGCCGCCACCCGAAGTGCCACCACCGGAAGTGCCACCACCGGAAGTGCCACCATCCGAACCCCCGCTGCCAGACGCATTGCCTCCGCGGCCCGAGCCACCTGAACCACTCGTGCTGCCGGATGTTCCGCTTGTCGTTCCGCCGACACCAGCAGGCCCGACGGTACCGTTCCCGTTGTTGCCGCTACCGCTGCCGTTCCCGTTTCCGCTACCGGGGCTGCCGCCGCTGCCATTGCCGCCCGAGCCTGCGCCATTTCCGCCCACGCGCCCGCCGGCGAAGACGTGCACCGCGCACGCCGCCGGATTGGCTGCGCAAGGCGAAGCATCGTCGACCAGCGTCATGATGGCGTCCGCGCTGGCAACTGCATCGGCCGCGGCGTCCGGTGCCGCATCCTGTGCGACGGCATACGAGCAGCAGCACGCGAACGCGGCTGCGGCGAACAAGGTTGCGCGATAGCGCCGTCCCGGCGTACGGAACGGTTGTTTCTTCTTGAGCATCATGGCCTCCCCATGCGCGCGATGCCTCGTCGCCGCGCGGCTATCTAGGTGTGGTGCAGGGGGCCGGTAAAGATTCGTAGTCCTGTCGGCAGTCGATCGCGTTCAGGCGGGCGCTGGACGCCAGCCGCGAGCGCGGAACGGTATGCGGGCCCGCCGTGCGAATCCCTATTTGCGAGATCCGTGCCACCGGCCGCTTGCGCCCGTCGCGCAAGGCGCACGCGAGTGCGCGACGGCGCCTGCAACGCCTTGGGGGGAGTTTTGTTTCCGGAATGAAACGTCTGAGCTATGTTCAGCGCGCGGGCGCATCGGCCGCACGCTGCCAGCGGTGGAACAGGATCGACGCGATCCAGCAGACGAGGAACAGGGCGACGATGCCGTAGCCGATCGAGCCGAAGCGTTCGCCGAGCGCATCGAGCGCGTCGCGCACGGGGCCCGTCAGCGACAGCTTGTCGGCCAGCAGGCCGGCTGCCTCGATCCCGCCGATCGCCAGTGCGACGGCCGCCGACACGAACGTGATGCTCGCGTTGTAGAGCAGCTTGCGCTGCGGATCGTCCATCGCCCAGCCGTACGCGTGAATCATCAGCACGTTGTCGGTCGAGTCGATCAGCGTCATGCCGGCGGTGAACAGCGCGGGAAACAGCATGACCGTATAGACCGGCAGCCCCTGGCTCGCCTGCGCGGCGGCGATCGCGAGCAGGCCGATTTCGGTTGCAGTATCGAAACCGAGCCCGAACAGCACGCCGACCGGATACATGTGCCAGCTCTTCGACACGAACCGGAACAGCGGTCGCAGCAGCCGGGACACGAGCCCGGCGGGGCGGTGCACATGCGCGGCATCGTGAGCATGCCCGTGCGTGCCGCGATAGCGCCGCCACACGTCGCGCAGGATCACCAGGTTCACGCACGCGAGCACGAGCAGGAAGGTGGCCGACACCGCCGTGCCGATCGTGCCGCCGATCTCGCGGAATGCGTCGAACCGGTCGCGCAGCGCGAACGCGGTCAGCGCGATGCCGAGCGTCGCGGCGATCACGATCGTCGAATGACCGAGCGAGAAGAACAGCCCGACGCTCACCGGACGCTGGCCTTCCTGCATCAGCTTGCGCGTTGCAACGTCGATCGCGGCGATGTGATCGGCGTCGACCGCATGACGCAGCCCGAGTCCGTATGCGATCGCCGCGGTGCCCAGCAGCAGCGGATGATCGCGCAACACGGCGAGCGCCCACAGCCAGACGGCGGCGTTCGCGGCGATCAGGCCGGCATAGAGGATCAGCAGGCGGCGCAGGGCAGGGGTGGGCGGCATCGGGATGGTTCCATCTGATGAATCGCGATGCATTGTGGCACGCGAAAAAAAACCGGGACGTGCCGATCAAAAAAGGCCGCGTGCACGGTGCGCGCAAACGAAAAAAAGCCCGTCCGGAACCGGACGGGCCTTGCCTGCAGGCAGCAGCGCGCCAGCGCGCCGCGCTTACTTCACTTTCGCGTTGATCACGCCTTCCGATACGTTGGCCGGCGTTTCCGCGTACTGCTTGAACTCCATCGTGTAGGTCGCGCGGCCCTGCGTGGCCGAACGCAGCGACGTCGAATAGCCGAACATTTCCGCGAGCGGCACTTCGGCGCGCACGAGCTTGCCGCCGCCACCCGCGATGTCTTCCATCCCCTGCACGATGCCGCGACGGCTCGACAGGTCGCCCATCACGTTGCCCATGAAGTCCTCGGGCGTTTCCACCTCGACGGCCATCATCGGCTCGAGCAGCACGGGCTTCGCGCGGCGCATCGCTTCCTTGAACGCCATCGAGCCGGCCATCCGGAACGCGTTTTCGTTCGAGTCGACGTCGTGGTACGAGCCGAACGTCAGGTGCACCTTCACGTCGACGACCGGGTAGCCCGCGAGCACGCCGCTCTTCAGCGTCTCGGTGATGCCCTTGTCGACGGCCGGGATGAATTCGCGCGGAATCACGCCGCCCTTGATCTCGTCGAGGAACTCATAGCCCTTGCCGGGGTTCGGCTCGAGCGTGATCACCGCGTGGCCGTACTGGCCGCGACCACCCGACTGCTTGACGAACTTGCCCTCGACGTCGGACGCCGTCGTGCGCACCGTCTCGCGATATGCGACCTGCGGCTTGCCGACCGTCGCCTCGACGCCGAATTCGCGCTTCATCCGGTCGACCAGGATTTCGAGGTGAAGCTCGCCCATCCCCGAAATGATCGTCTGGCCGGATTCTTCGTCGGTCTGCACGCGGAACGACGGATCTTCCTGAGCCAGACGGTTCAGCGCCAGCCCCATCTTTTCCTGGTCAGCCTTCGTCTTCGGCTCGACGGCCTGCGAGATCACCGGTTCCGGGAATTCCATCTTCTCGAGGATGATCGGCTTCGCCGGATCGCACAGCGTGTCGCCGGTGGTCGCTTCCTTCAGCCCGACGGCCGCCGCGATGTCGCCCGCGCGCACTTCCTTGATTTCCTTGCGCTCGTTCGCGTGCATCTGCAGGATCCGGCCGAGCCGTTCCTTCTTGTCCTTGGTCGCGTTGAGCACCGTGTCGCCCGATTCGACGACGCCCGAATACACGCGGAAGAAGATCAGCTGGCCGACGAACGGGTCGGTCATGATCTTGAACGCGAGCGACGAGAACGGCTCGTCATCGCTCGGATGGCGTTCCGCCGGCTTTTCCGGATCGGCGAAGTCGTGGCCGAGGATGGCCGGCACGTCGACCGGCGACGGCAGGTAGTCGATCACCGCGTCGAGCATTGCCTGCACGCCCTTGTTCTTGAACGCGCTGCCGCACAGCATCGGCACGATCTCGTTCGCGATCGTGCGCTTGCGCAGCGCGGCCTTGATCTCGTCCTCGGTCAGCGATTCATGGTCGTGCAGGTACTTCTCGAGCAGTTCCTCGCTCGCTTCCGCCGCGGCCTCGACCATCTTCTCGCGCCATTCGTGCGCGAGCTCGACGAGGTTTGCCGGGATGTCCTCGTACGAGAACTTCACGCCCTGGCTTTCGTCGTCCCACACGATCGCCTTCATCTTCACGAGATCGACGACGCCCTGGAAATGATCTTCCGCGCCGATCGGAATCTGGATCGGCACGGCGACGCCTTTCAGGCGCTCGCCGATCTGCTTCTGCACGCGGAAGAAATCGGCGCCGATGCGGTCCATCTTGTTGACGAACGCGATGCGCGGCACCTTGTACTTGTTGGCCTGGCGCCAGACGGTCTCGGACTGCGGCTGCACGCCGCCGACCGAGTCGTAGACCATGCACGCGCCGTCGAGCACGCGCATCGAGCGCTCGACTTCAATGGTGAAGTCGACGTGCCCGGGCGTGTCGATGATGTTGATCCGGTGCTCGGGATAGTTGCCGGCCATGCCCTTCCAGAAGGCCGTGGTCGCGGCCGACGTGATCGTGATGCCGCGTTCCTGCTCCTGCTCCATCCAGTCCATCGTGGCCGCGCCGTCGTGCACTTCACCGATCTTGTGGCTCACGCCGGTGTAAAACAGGATGCGCTCGGTCGTCGTGGTTTTGCCGGCATCGATGTGAGCGCTGATCCCGATATTGCGATAGCGCTCGATGGGGGTTTTGCGGGGCACGTGAACCTCCTTAGGTTCGGATGTAAGCGGGCCGACAGCGGCGGCCCGGGCTGGACAAGCGAGACTTAAAGCATAGCGCTTGCGCGTGGCTTTTGCAGATGCGGCCGACGGCGGCGGAATCAAGCCGGGTGCCACCGCCGGCGGGCGAAAAAAAACCGGCGCGCAACGGGCGGCCGGCTTCGGTCGGTGCGCGGCACGGCGCCGCGACAATCGCCGTTACTGGGCCTTCGGCAGGCCTTCGAGCTTCATGCCGGGCTTGATGCCCTTCGCCGCGAACCAGCCCTTGCTCATTTCGAGCGCATAGACGCCGTTGTTGCGCGGGCAGTGGTTGTCGGTCGTCTCGGCCTTCATCTCGTCGATGTCGGTGATCGTGCCGTCCGCGCGGATGAACGCGATCGACAGCGGGATCAGCGTGTTCTTCATCCAGAAGCAATGCACCGCGTTCTCGTTGAACACGAACAGCATGCCTTCGTTCGGCGCGAGCTGCGAACGGTACATCAGCCCCTGTTCGCGGTCGGGGTCGTTCGCGGCGACGGCTGCGTCGATCACGTACATGCCGGCGCGCAGCTTCACGCGCGGGAATTCGCTCGGCTGCTTGGCGCCGGGCGGCACTTGCGCGCCGGCGGCCTGCATGCCGAACGCCATGACGGCGAGCGCGGCGGGAAACACGGCGGCGCGCGCAAGGCGGCCGAGCGACGAGCGCAGGGAGAATTGCACAGCAAGGCTCCTATCTGGAAAACGAGACCCGCATGGTACGCGATGCGTGTCGTCGGGCACAAAAAGAAAAAGGCAGATCGCCTTGCGGTGATCTGCCTTTCAACGCCGTAAGAACGGCAAGACTGCGTGTTCTTGACTGCGTTATTTATTACAGCAAGCTTACTTAGTTCGAAGCAGCTGCCGGTGCTGCTGCGTCGCTCGCTGCAGCCTTCTTCGATGCCTTGTGGTGCTTCTTGGCTGCGTGGTGCTTCTTGGCAGCGTGCTTAGCCGGTGCCGAAGCAGCTTCAGCAGCAGCCGGAGCAGCTTCCGGAGCCGATGCTTGTGCGAAAGCAGCCGTTGCGAAGAGACCAGCGACCAGAGCAGCGATCAGTTTGTTCATGTTGTGTTCCTCAGCTTTAGTTAATTAACCAAATGACCCGGCAATAGGAGTCATGTCGTCTAACGGTGCCATCCACCTTTCGGTTGACAGACGCTTCGAGAAATTTCTCATTGCGCTGCGGGCGCCGAATCGTATTCGATAAAAACGTCGCTTTCGTGACGCAAACACGGGTTCGGCTGCCAATGCCGGATAGCTAAGGTTGGCATCTGCGTGGTTTAACGCGCGATCTTCGCAGCCGGTTGACGAAAAAGATGACGAAAAATTCGCGCGTCCCGAATTCGTCATCCGGCGGGCGCGAAACCCTCCCACGGTGCGCGTGGCGGCAGGGCGATTGTTTCTCCCGGTGCAATGCCGAGCGCGAATATATCTAGTGCGCCGATGCCGACACGCACCAGGCGCAACGTCGGGAAGCCGACGGCCGCCGTCATCCGGCGCACCTGCCGGTTCTTGCCCTCGGTGATCGCAAGCTCGATCCATGTCGTCGGGATCGCGGCGCGGTAGCGGATCGGCGGATTGCGCGGCCACAGCGTGTCGGGCGGCTCGATGAACTCGGCGCGGCATGGACGCGTCACGTAGTCGCCGAGGTCGACGCCGCGCGCGAGCGCCTTCAGGTCGGCGGGGCCGGGTGCGCCCTCGACCTGCGCCCAGTAGCGCTTGACGAGCTTGTGGCGCGGCTCGGCGATGCGCGCCTGCAGCGCACCGTCGTCGGTGAGCAGCAGCAGCCCCTCGCTGTCCGCGTCCAGCCGGCCGGCCGCGTAGACGCCGGGCGTTTTGACCCAGTCGCCGAGCGACGGGCGCGTCTCGTGCGCGGAAAACTGGCAAATCGTGCCGAACGGCTTGTTGAGGGCGATCAGGTTCATGGCGGGGCGTCCGCCCGGCGCGCCGCGGGAAGCGGGGGCGGGCGGTCTATGGCAAATGGCGGAATCTTAATGCATAATACGGAACGGCAAGTCCTCTGTCTTATATAAGACATAAGTGGGGTCTTGATACGCAGTGCCGCGCTTCATGCCGAAGTGCCCGGTTGGGGCGCTAGAATAGCGGCTCGCTGTTGCCGTCACGGGGTGGCCATGCCGCGCCCCCGCCGCGCGCGCAGCTTCGACCAGCATCACCTGCTCAGCCACGTCACTGGAGTCGATCATGCCGTATCAGCACATCAAGGTTCCGGAAGGCGGTGACAAGATCACCGTCAACAAGGACTTCTCGCTCAACGTTTCCGATCAGCCGATCATTCCCTATATCGAAGGCGACGGTACGGGCTTCGATATCACGCCGGTCATGATCAAGGTCGTCGACGCGGCGGTCGCGCATGCCTACAAGGGCAAGCGCAAGATCCACTGGATGGAGATTTTCGCGGGCGAGAAGGCGACGAAGGTGTACGGCCCGGACGTGTGGCTCCCGGACGAAACGCTGCAGGTGCTGAAGGAATACGTGGTGTCGATCAAGGGGCCGCTCACGACCCCGGTCGGCGGCGGGATCCGTTCGCTGAACGTCGCGCTGCGCCAGGAACTCGACCTGTACGTGTGCCTGCGCCCGGTGCAGTACTTCAAGGGCGTGCCTTCGCCGGTGCGCGAGCCGCAAAAGATCGACATGGTGATCTTCCGCGAGAACTCGGAAGACATCTACGCAGGCATCGAATGGGCCGCGGGCTCCGAGCAGGCGAAGAAGGTGATCAAGTTCCTGCAGGACGAGATGGGCGTGAAGAAGATCCGCTTCCCGGAAACCTCGGGGATCGGCGTCAAGCCCGTGTCGACCGAAGGCACCGAGCGTCTCGTGCGCAAGGCGATCCAGTATGCGATCGACAACGATCGCAAGTCGGTCACGCTGGTGCACAAGGGCAACATCATGAAGTTCACGGAAGGCCTGTTCCGTGACGCCGGCTACGCGCTCGCGCAGAAGGAATTCGGCGGCGAGCTGATCGACGGCGGCCCGTGGATGCGCGTGAAGAACCCGAAGACGGGCAACGAGATCGTGATCAAGGATTCGATCGCCGATGCGTTCCTGCAGCAGATCCTGCTGCGCCCGGCCGAATACGACGTGATCGCCACGCTGAACCTGAACGGTGACTACATCTCCGACGCGCTGGCCGCGCAGGTCGGCGGCATCGGGATCGCGCCGGGCGCGAACCTGTCGGACTCGGTCGCGATGTTCGAAGCGACGCACGGCACCGCGCCGAAGTACGCAGGCAAGGATTACGTGAACCCCGGTTCCGAGATCCTGTCCGCGGAAATGATGCTGCGCCACCTCGGCTGGACGGAAGCAGCCGACACGATCATCGCCGCGATGGAGAAGTCGATCCTGCAGAAGCGCGTCACGTACGACTTCGCGCGCCTGATGGAAGGTGCGACGCAGGTGTCGTGCTCGGGCTTCGGTGAAGTGCTGATCGAGAACATGTAAGACCCCTTCCGGGGTGGGCCGGCAGGTTGCCGGCCGCCCCGGCGCCTACTGCCGGCGCCGGAGCGTTTCGTGGATGGCAGGTTTGTTGGCAGGGCGGTCCGGCATGCGGGCCGCGGCGCCGCGATGCGGCCCGGAGCCCCTGCAAGGTAGAACATGACGGCCCTCGCAACACCACCGCCCGGCTGAGCCGGCGCGCCCCTTTCGCGATCGACCCGGTCGCTCCCCGCCGGTTACCCGCCGGCGTTCTCAGCCCCACAATCACGTAGCAATGCTTTGACCACCATGTCCACTTCGCCCAAGATCATCTACACCCTCACCGACGAAGCGCCCGCGCTCGCGACCTATTCGCTGCTGCCGATCGTCAAGGCCTTCACGCGCTCGTCCGGCGTTGCCGTCGAAACGCGCGACATCTCGCTTGCCGGCCGCATCATCGCCGCATTCGCGGACATCCTGCCGCCCGAGCAGAAGGGTTCCGACGATCTGGCCGAACTGGGCCAGCTCACGCTGAAGCCGGAAGCGAACATCATCAAGCTGCCGAACATCAGCGCATCGGTGCCGCAGCTCAAGGCCGCGATCGCCGAACTGCAGGCGCAGGGCTACAAGCTGCCGGCCTACCCGGAAGATCCGTCGACGGACGAAGAGAAGGCGGTCAAGGCCCGCTACGACAAGATCAAGGGCAGCGCGGTGAACCCGGTGCTGCGCGAAGGCAACTCCGACCGCCGCGCGCCGCTGTCGGTCAAGAACTACGCACGCAAGCATCCGCACAAGATGGGCGCGTGGAAGGCCACGTCGAAGGCCCACGTCGCGCACATGAGCGAAGGCGACTTCTACGGCAGCGAGAAGTCGGCGCTGATCGCCGATGCCGGCAGCGTGAAGATCGAACTCACGACGACCGACGGCGCGAAGAAGGTGCTGAAGGAAAAGACGGCCGTGAAGGCCGGTGAAGTGATCGACGCGTCGGTGATGAGCCGCAACGCGCTGCGCAGCTTCATCGAAGCGCAGATCGCCGACGCCAAGGCGCAGGACGTGCTGTTCTCGGTGCACCTGAAGGCGACCATGATGAAGGTCTCGGACCCGATCCTGTTCGGTCACTTCGTGTCGGTGTTCTACCGCGACGCGCTCGCGAAGCACGCGGACGTGCTGGCGCAGGTCGGCTTCAACCCGAACAACGGCATCGGCGACCTGTACGCGCGCCTGAAGGACCTGCCGGCCGACACGCGCGAAGCGATCGAAGCCGACGTCAAGGCCGAATACGCAGTGCGTCCGCGCCTGGCGATGGTCAACTCGGACAAGGGCATCACGAACCTGCACGTGCCGAGCGACGTGATCGTCGACGCATCGATGCCGGCGATGATCCGCGATTCGGGCGGCATGTGGGGCCCGGACGGCCAGCTGTACGACGCGAAGGCCGTGATTCCGGACCGCTGCTACGCCGGTGTCTACCAGGCCGTGATCGAGGACTGCAAGCAGCATGGCGCGTTCGATCCGGTCACGATGGGCAGCGTGCCGAACGTCGGCCTGATGGCGCAGGCGGCTGAAGAATACGGTTCGCACGACAAGACGTTCCAGATCCCGGCGGACGGCGTCGTGCGCGTCACCGACGAAGCGGGCAACGTGCTGCTCGAGCATGCCGTGGAAGCGGGCGACATCTGGCGCATGTGCCAGACGAAGGACGCACCGGTGCAGGACTGGGTCAAGCTCGCGGTCAACCGCGCACGCGCGACCGGCGCACCGGCCGTGTTCTGGCTCGATCCGGCTCGCGCACACGACGCGCAGATCATCGCGAAGGTCGAGCGTTACCTGAAGGATCACGACACGAACGGCCTCGACATCCGCGTGATGACGCCGGTCGAAGCCACGCGTTTCTCGCTCGAGCGCATCCGTGCGGGCAAGGACACGATCTCCGTCACCGGCAACGTGCTGCGCGACTACCTGACCGACCTGTTCCCGATCATGGAACTCGGCACCAGCGCGAAGATGCTGTCGATCGTGCCGCTGATGGCCGGCGGCGGGATGTTCGAAACGGGTGCGGGCGGCTCCGCGCCGAAGCATGTGCAGCAGTTCGTCGAGGAAGGCTTCCTGCGCTGGGATTCGCTCGGCGAGTTCCTCGCGCTGGCCGCGTCGCTCGAACACCTCGGCAACGCGTACCAGAACCCGAAGGCGGTCGTGCTCGCGAAGACGCTCGACCAGGCGACCGGCAAGTTCCTGGACGAGAACAAGTCGCCGGCGCGCAAGGTCGGCGGCCTCGACAACCGCGGCAGCCATTTCTATCTGTGCCTGTACTGGGCGCAGGCGCTGGCCGAGCAGACCGAGGACGCGGCGCTGAAGGCGCAGTTCGAAGGCGTGGCGAAGGCGCTGTCCGACAGCGAAGCGCGCATCCTGGAAGAACTGGCGGCCGCGCAGGGCAAGGCGCAGGCCATCGGCGGCTACTACCGTCCGAACGTCGACCTGACGAGCCAGGCCATGCGCCCGAGCGCGACGCTGAACGGCATCGTCGACGCGGTCGCCTGACGCAGGCCGCGCGATCGCGCGGGCCGATGCGTGTGCCGGCGCGGCGGGCATTGCTGCCTGCCACCGGCTACAAAAGAAAAACGCCCCGGACGCCCGGGGCGTTTTTCGTTGCAGGTTTGTCATTCAGACGTGAACGATTTCCCATTCGGCGATTTCGTGCGGCACTTCGAGCGTTGCCGTGTCCAGTTCGGACAGTTGCTCGCAGTCGCCACGGGAGATGTGGTCGGCTGCCACTTCAGGGCACGAGAATGCGCCGAGCAGGGCGTTGCCGAACGTCGCTTCCCAGCCGCCGTTACCCGGCAGGATGTAGAACGACCCGAGCGCTGAACCAAAGCGAAATCCCTTCATTTCCGTTCTCCCTTTCTGATCACAAGCGATTCTGGTGTGCCGCCTGCCGGCTTGGCCGGCTGTGGCCCGACTGGCTGCTTGCGCCGGATTCCGTATCGAACGTCGTGGCGAAGCGTCAGTGCATGGAACAAAGTCTACGTCCGCGGCCCGCTCGGATGGTGCATGTAGAATGGCTTCACTAAACAAAAATTCTCTTTTAAAAACAAATAATTATTTCCGTCGTTTTGTATTGCGGAACGTTTTTTGGCATCGCGAAACGGGGATTTTGTGCCCTGCACCACGAATTTTTATAACGCAGGGACTTGTTCCGCATCGTGAAATATTGGCGGGTTTGCGGATCGGCGAAGTGACCGGCGCCGTGGTGGGGCCGAACGGCAGGCGCGAGGCGACTGCCTGGGAACTGCCCGGGTCAGGGTTGAGTGGCGCTTCGGCCGTGAGCGAAGAGCCGTGGATCGCCGATCGATGATGTGGGCCGATGCGTGCCGAATCGGGTGCGGCGTTGTCGAGCCCTGCGGCGTATCGCCGCCCGGCCGGCCGTGGCGCGTCTCGATTTTGGCCTGCGGTTATGATGACGCGGGCATCAGGATTTGCGTCGCGCATCGGCGCTTCGGCCGGCCGGCGCGGGCGTCGCGACGGGCGCGCGACCCAGCATGGATAAACGAGGAACGATTGATGATACGGAGAACCTTCCTGTCGCGCGCCATCGGTGTCGCGGCCGCGTCGCTGTTCGCGCGCGCCGCGTGGGCGCAGCATGCCGGTCACGCCGGCATGGCCGGCATGGACTCGATGGACGACATGCCCGGCATGTCAGGGATGGCGGGTCACGGGCAGCACGGCAAGTCCGCACCGGCCGCGCTCGCGGCCGCCGACGCGTTGCCGGCCGGTGCACCGCTCGCGGCGCTGCGCACGCTCGCGAACGAAAGCCGCGAGCCCGGCATGTTCCGGGCCACGCTGGTGGCGCAGCCCGTGGCGCGCCCGATGCTGCACGGTGCACGGCCCACCACGTTCTGGCAGTTCGGTGCGGGCACGCAGGGCCCCGTCGTCGGTCCGCTGATCGACGTGCGCGAGGGCGACACGGTCGAGATCAAGTTCGTGAACAAGCTGCCGCAGCCGTCGACCATCCACTGGCACGGCCTGCCGGTGCCGCCTGACCAGGACGGCAATCCTTCCGATCCCGTCGCGCCCGGCGCGGCGCGCGTGTACCGCTTCACGTTGCCGAAGGGGAGTGCCGGCACCTACTGGTACCACCCGCATCCGCACATGATGACGGCCGAGCAGGTCTTCCGCGGGCTGGCCGGCCCGTTCGTCGTGCGCGCCGCGGACGATCCGCTGGCGGGCTGGCCCGAGCGCAACCTGTTCGTGTCGGACCTGAAGCTTGCGCGCGACGGCACGATTGCACCGAACGACATGATGGACTGGATGAACGGCCGCGAGGGCCAGTTCGTGCTGGTCAACGGCGCCCGCCGGCCGCGGATCGACGTCGCGGGCGACGAGCGCTGGCGCGTGTGGAACGCGTGCAGCGCGCGCTATTTGCGCGTCGCGTTCGACGACGGCCGCGCGTTCGAGCATGCGGGCACCGACGGCGGCCTGTTTGACGCGCCGCGCCGCGTCACGTCGCTGTTGATCGCGCCGGGAGAACGGGCGGAGCTGCTGGTCCGCGCCGGCGACCGGGCGTCGCGCGCCGTGCTGCAGGCGGCCGAATACGACCGCCGCAAGATGTCGATGTCGCACGATGACGGACACGGCAGCCTGCCGCCCGATCCGGCGCTGGCGCTGGCCGACGTCGCATTCGCGCCGGCCGCCGCACGTGCGCTGCCGGCGACCCTGCGCGCGGTGCCGTCGCTGGGCGAGCCGGTCGCGCACAAGACGGTCGAGTTCGGCGAAGAGATGGACATGGACGCGATGATGAAGGGCGCGGCGCACGGCCGTCCGGCGGGCATGCGCTTCACGATCAACGGCGACACTTACGCGCCGCATCGCGCGACGCTGACGAGCCGCCGTGGCGACGTCGAGCGCTGGACGATCCGCAACGGCACCGACATGGATCACCCGTTCCACCTGCATGGCACGCAGTTCCAGGTGATCGAGCGCGAATCGGGCGGTTCGCGCACGAGCGAACCGTTCCGTGCATGGCGCGATACGGTGAACGTGCGCAGCGGCGAAACCGTGACGATTCTCGTCACGCAAGACATGCCTGGAGAGCGCATGTTTCATTGCCACATTCTCGAACACGAGGATCTCGGCATGATGGGCACGCTGAAGGTCGTGTAACGAGGCGGTGATTATGTTTCACGCGCGGGATGAGTATTCGATCTGCGCGCGTGACGAGACAATGTGTGTTCAATTATCGGGATTGAACGAAAAGGCCGGCCAATCGATTATCGATTGGCCGGCCTCAAATAAAGAAACCCGGCGCAAACCATGCGCCGGGTTTCTTCGTCTGATATCCGGTGCCTTATGCGGCCTGGATGTTCGACGCTTGCTTGCCCTTCGGTCCTTGAACGACGTCAAAGCTCACCTTCTGGCCTTCCTTCAGCGTCTTGAAGCCATTCATGGTGATAGCCGAGAAGTGCGCAAACAGATCCTCACCGCCCTCATCGGGAGTGATGAAACCGAAGCCCTTCGCGTCGTTGAACCACTTAACGATACCAGTTGCCATTTCCTACTTCCCCTGTCACACAGTCGCTGCTACTTACCACGAGCACGCTCGAAAAGCTAAACGACCTGAAAAACGCAGCCGTTCCCCCCTCACAAGCTCACCTCGGCCTCTTTCATTTTGCCAACCGGCAAATTGAAAAAAGTGCCAGCTTGATTGTTGGCGCTCTTTATTGGAGTGTCAAGTGGAATTTTTAGACGTTTAGAGGGACGTTGTAAAGAACCCATTTTCAGGGTTTTTCCGGCTTTGCTTGGCAGCACGCGGCCAAGCGCGAGGTCTTGAAAAGCCGCATAATCGGCTCATATACCAGGCTCGAGTGACACGCGTTCGAGTCGTCCCGGCTTGTGGGATACTGGATGCGGACACGACGTTCCGGTGCGGTTCCCCTGACGGTTCGTGTTCCGCGCCACGCGTGAAAGCCGGCACCGCAGCCGGCTTTCGTATGGCACGAAGAAGATCGCGTGTTCCGGGATTCCGGGGAGGGCGCCGGCCGGTCGGTCGGGTAATGGCAGGATTGCGGGCCTGTCCGAGTTGTTTAGAATGGGTGTATGGCGATTATCCCGGACAAGCAGGACAGCACCGTCCTGGAACGCAAGCAGCAGAAGCTCAAGCCGCCTTCGATGTACAAGGTGGTGCTGCTGAACGACGACTTCACGCCGATGGAATTCGTCGTGATGGTGGTCCAGGAGTATTTCAAGAAGGATCGCGAGACGGCCACGCAGATCATGCTGAAGGTCCATCGCGAAGGGCGAGGGGTTTGTGGGGTCTATACGCGGGACATCGCGTCGACCAAGGTTGAGCAAGTCGTTACCCATGCGCGGCAGGCCGGGCATCCGCTGCAGTGCGTGATGGAGGAAGCATGATTGCCCAGGAATTGGAAGTCAGCCTGCACATGGCGTTCATGGAAGCACGCCAGGCGCGCCATGAGTTCATTACGGTCGAGCATTTGCTGCTGGCTCTGCTGGATAATCCGACGGCAGCCGAGGTGTTGCGCGCGTGCGCGGCAAACATCGAGGACTTGCGTCAGAACCTGCGCAATTTCATCCACGACAACACACCTACCGTCCCGGGTACCGACGATGTCGATACCCAGCCGACGCTCGGTTTCCAGCGCGTGATCCAGCGCGCGATCATGCACGTCCAGTCGACGTCGAACGGCAAGAAGGAAGTGACCGGCGCGAACGTGCTGGTCGCGATCTTCGGCGAGAAGGATTCGCATGCCGTGTACTACCTGCAGCAGCAGGGCGTCACGCGCCTCGACGTCGTGAACTTCATTTCGCACGGCATCGCGAAGACGAACAGCGGCGAAGCCGCGAAGTCGACCGACGCGAACGCGGAAGGCGAAGACGCGAATGCGCAGAAGGAAACCCCGCTCGCGCAATTCACGCAGAACCTGAACCAGATGGCGAAGGACGGCCGCATCGATCCGCTGATCGGTCGCGAGCCCGAGGTCGAGCGCGTGGTCCAGGTGCTGTGCCGCCGCCGCAAGAACAATCCGCTGCTCGTCGGCGAGGCCGGCGTCGGCAAGACCGCGATCGCGGAAGGGCTCGCCTATCGCATCACGCGCGGCGAAGTGCCGGACATCCTCGCGAACGCGCAGGTCTACTCGCTCGACATGGGCGCGTTGCTCGCGGGCACCAAGTACCGCGGCGACTTCGAGCAACGTCTGAAGACGGTGCTGAAGGAGCTGAAGGAGCGTCCGCACGCGATCCTGTTCATCGACGAGATCCACACGCTGATCGGCGCGGGTGCCGCGTCGGGCGGCACGCTCGATGCGTCGAACCTGTTGAAGCCGGCGCTGTCGTCGGGCGTGCTCAAGTGCATCGGCGCGACCACGTTCACCGAGTATCGCGGCATCTTCGAGAAGGACGCGGCCCTGTCGCGGCGCTTCCAGAAGGTCGACGTGACGGAGCCGACCGTCGAGCAGACGGTCGCGATCCTGCGCGGGCTGAAGTCGCGCTTCGAGGAGCATCACGGCGTCAAGTATTCGTCGGGTGCGCTGTCGGCCGCGGCCGAACTGTCGGCGCGCTTCATCACCGACCGTCACCTGCCGGACAAGGCGATCGACGTGATCGACGAAGCGGGCGCGGCCCAGCGCATCCTGCCGAAGTCGAAGCAGAAGAAGACGATCGGCAAGAGCGAGATCGAGGAAATCATCTCGAAGATCGCGCGCGTGCCGCCGCAGAGCGTATCGCAGGACGATCGCAGCAAGCTGCAGACGCTCGACCGCGACCTGAAGAGCGTCGTGTTCGGCCAGGATCCGGCGATCGATGCGCTCGCAGCCTCGATCAAGATGGCGCGCGCGGGCCTCGGCAAGATGGACAAGCCGATCGGCGCGTTCCTGTTCTCCGGCCCGACGGGCGTCGGCAAGACCGAGGTGGCGCGCCAGCTCGCGTTCACGCTCGGCATCGAGCTGATCCGCTTCGACATGTCGGAATACATGGAGCGTCACGCGGTGAGCCGCCTGATCGGCGCGCCGCCGGGCTACGTCGGGTTCGACCAGGGCGGCCTGCTGACCGAAGCCGTCACGAAGAAGCCGCACTGCGTGCTGCTGCTCGACGAAATCGAGAAGGCGCATCCGGACATCTTCAACGTGTTGCTGCAGGTGATGGATCACGGCACGCTGACGGACAACAACGGCCGCAAGGCGGATTTCCGCAACGTCATCATCATCATGACGACGAACGCGGGCGCCGAGTCGATGCAGAAGGCGACCATCGGCTTCACGACGCGCCGTGAAACGGGCGACGAGATGACCGACATCAAGCGCCTGTTCACGCCGGAGTTCCGCAACCGCCTGGATTCGATCATCAGCTTCCGCTCGCTCGATGAGGAAATCATCATGCGCGTGGTCGACAAGTTCCTGATCCAGCTCGAGGAACAGCTGCACGAGAAGAAGGTCGACGCGCTCTTCACCGACGCGTTGCGCAAGCATCTCGCGAAGCACGGCTTCGATCCGCTGATGGGCGCGCGGCCGATGCAGCGGCTGATCCAGGACACGATCCGCCGTGCGCTGGCCGACGAATTGCTGTTCGGCAAGCTGTTGAACGGCGGTCACGTGACGGTCGACGTCGACGAAGGCGACAAGGTGCAGTTGTCGTTCGACAAGCTCGGGAACCCGCCGCACAAGCCTAACGAAGAGGCGGTCGAAGTCGAGTAAGCGATAATCGGGTAGTTCATGCGAACGGCGCGGGAGGTTTTCCGCGCCGTTTCGTTTTATCTGGCGCCGGCGGCGCGATGGTGGTGCAGGGGAGTGGCAACGCAGTGACACAACAACAACGGACGTTCGACGACATCGTCGCGCGCGAACAGGGTTTGCGCCACGCGCTGACGTCTGGGCAGATGGCGATGATCGCGATCGGCGGCGCGATCGGCACGGGGCTGTTCCTCGGCAGCGGGTTCGCGATCGGGCTCGCCGGCCCGAGCGTGCTGGTCTCGTATGCGATCGGCGCGCTGATCGCGCTGCTGCTGATGGGCGCGCTCGCGGAAATGACGGTCGCCCATCCGACGGCCGGCTCGTTCGGCGCGTATGCCGAGCACTATGTCGGCCCGCTGGCGGGTTTCCTGGTGCGCTACGCGTACTGGTTCGCGGTCGTGTTCGCGATCGGCACCGAGATCAGCGCGATCGCCGTGTTCATGAAGTACTGGTTCCCGGCGGTGCCCGGCTGGTACTGGGTGATCGGCTTCTCCGCGCTGCTGATCGCCGTGAACCTCGCGAGCGTCACGCTGTACGGCACGGTCGAATACGCGTTCTCGCTGCTGAAGATCGCGGCGATCGTCGTGTTCATCGTGCTCGGCGCCTATCTCGTGTGGTCGGCGCCGGCCGCATCGGGCGTTGGTTTCGCGAACTACACCGCGCACGGCGGCTTCATGCCGAAGGGGCCGTGGGGCACCTGGGTCGCGGTGATCGTCGCGATCTTCAGCTACATGAGCATCGAAGCCGTCGCGATCGCGGCCGGCGAGGCGCGCGATCCGCAGCACGCGGTCACGCGTGCGTTCCGCTCGACCGTGTTCCGGCTCGTGCTGTTCTACCTGCTGACGCTGTCGCTGATGCTCGCGATCGTGCCGTGGACGCAGGCCGGCACCGACGAAAGCCCGTTCGTGAAGGTGATGGCCGCGACTCATGTGCCGTACGCGGCAGGCGTGATCAACTTCGTGCTGTTGATCGCGGCGCTGTCGGCGATGAACAGCCAGCTGTACGTGACGACGCGGATGATGTTCAGCCTGTCGCGTGCGCGGCTCGCGCCCGCGGTGTTCGGCCGGCTCGGCACGAACGGCGTGCCGCGCGCGGCGCTGTGGATCTCGACGAGCGGCGTCGCGGTTGCGGCCGTGCTGGTCGCGCTGGCGCCCGACACCGCGTTCACCGTGATGATGGCGATCGCGATGTTCGGTGCGCTGTTCACGTGGCTGATGATCTTCGTCACGCACCTGCGCTTCCGTGCGCGCTATCGCGGCCCCGCGCTCGCGTTCCGGATGTGGGGGCATCCGTTCGGCAGCCTGCTCGGCGCGGGCCTCGTCGCGGCGATCCTGTTCACGACTGCGTTCACGCGCGAATTCCGGATGACGATGGTGGTCGGCGTCGTGTTCGTCGTGCTGCTCACGCTCGCGTACGCGCTGCATTACCGGCACCAGCACGCGCGTTGAGGGTCATGGCGCGGCTGCCCGCACCGATTCCCCGTTCGCTAAGGTTGCGTTAAGCCTGCGGCGACTACATTCGATCCTGTCTGCAAGGCAGGCCGGCACGCGCCGGCCTGCCGCTTTCCTGCAAAAGGGGTTCGAATGAACAAACTTCCCGAAATCACGCTCGCGTTCTGGATCATGAAGATCTGCGCGACGACGCTCGGCGAAACCGGCGGCGACCTGCTGTCGATGACGCTGAACGTCGGCTACGCGGTGAGCTCCATCCTGCTGTTCGGCTTCTTTCTCGTGACACTGGGCGCGCAGCTCAGGACGACACGCTATCGCCCGGCGATCTACTGGGCCGTGATCGTCGCGACGAGTACGGCCGGCACGACGATGTCCGACTTCATGGATCGTACCCTCGGCCTCGGCTATGCGGCCGGCTCGTCGATTCTCGTCGCGATCCTGCTGGCGATCTTCGCCGTGTGGCGCCTCAGCGGCGAATCGCTGTCGGTCGACATGATCCGCACGCGCAAGGTCGAACTGCTGTACTGGATCGCGATCCTGTTCTCGAACACGCTCGGCACGGCCCTCGGTGACTTCCTCGCGGACAGTTCGGGGCTCGGCTTCGGTGGCGGCGCGCTGCTGATCGGCGGGCTGCTCGCGGTGATCGTGCTGGCGCACTATTTCACGCGGATCTCCGGCGTGCTGCTGTTCTGGGCCGCGTTCGTGCTCACGCGCCCGTTCGGCGCGACGGTCGGCGACCTGTTGACGAAGCCGGTGGCGAAGGGCGGCCTCGCGCTCGGCACGATCGGCTCGTCGGCCGTGCTGCTCGGCGTGCTGGTCGCGATGGTGATCTATGCGATCGTGGCGCAATCGCGGCAGCGCGACCTGGCGCCCGCGCGGATCGCACAATCCGTCGAGGAATGACGGCGAAGGAATGGAAAAAGGGGCCGCGAGGCCCCTTTTTTTGTTGCGTCGTTCAGTGGCGGCCGGTGCTGCCGAAGCCGCCCTCGCCACGATCGCTTTGCGCGAAGTCGTCGACGATGTTGAACTGCGCCTGCACGACCGGCACGATCACGAGCTGGGCGAGCCGCTCGAACGGATTCAGCACGAACTCGGTCTGGCCGCGGTTCCACGTCGAGACCATCAGCTGGCCCTGGTAGTCGGAATCGATCAGGCCGACGAGGTTGCCGAGCACGATGCCGTGCTTGTGGCCGAGGCCCGAGCGCGGCAGGATCAGCGCCGCGTAGCCGGGATCGGCGAGATGGATCGCGAGGCCGGTCGGCACGAGCGTCGTCTCGCCGGGCTGCAGCGTGACCGGTGCATCGAGGCACGCACGCAGGTCGAGGCCCGCGCTGCCGGTGGTTGCGTAGGCGGGCAGGTAGTCGCGCATGCGCGCGTCGAGAATCTTCAGGTCGAGTTTCATGCGGTCGTCGGATGAGTCGGGAAGGACGCGGCGGCAACGGCCGCCGCGCGGGAGATCAGATCAGGCGGTTGTCGGGCAGGCGCTTCGCGATTTCCGCGACGAGCGTGTGCGCGAGTTCGTCCTTCGGTGCGCGCGGCAGGCGCGTGAGGCCGGCGGCCTCGAACAGCACGACTTCGTTGTCGTCGCGACCGAACGTCAGCGGGCCGAGGTTGCCGACCAGCAGCGGCACGTTCTTGCGCTTGCGCTTCTCGTCGCCGTGCACGTCGAGGTCGCCGCTTTCGGCCGCGAAGCCGACGCAGAACGGCGGATCGGGCAGCGCCGCGACCGATGCGAGGATGTCGGGGTTCTCGACGAACGCGAGCTCGGGCATCTTGCGGTCGGCCGTCTTCTTCATCTTGTGCTCGGCCGGCTGGGCGACGCGCCAGTCGGCGACGGCAGCCACCGCGATGAAGATGTCGGCATCGGCGACCGCATGCATGACCGCGTCGTACATCTGCTGCGCAGTCTGCACGTCCTGGCGGTAGACGCCCCACGGCGTGTCGAGCGCCACCGGCCCCGCGACGAGATGCACGTCGGCGCCGGCCTGCTGCGCGGCGCGCGCGAGCGCGAAGCCCATCTTGCCGCTCGAGCGGTTCGTGAGGCCGCGCACCGGGTCGAGCGGTTCGAACGTCGGGCCGGCCGTGATCAGCACGCGCCGGTGCGCGAGCACCTTCGGCGCGAAGTGCGCGACGATCGCTTCGTAGATCGCCTCGGGCTCGAGCATGCGGCCGTCGCCGACTTCGCCGCACGCCTGCGCGCCCGAATCCGGGCCGAGTACCGACACGCCGTCCGCGCGCAGTTGCGCTGCGTTGCGCTGCGTGGCCGGGTTCTGCCACATCTGGCGGTTCATCGCGGGAACGACGAGCAGCGGGCAATCGCGCGCGACGCACAGCGTCGACAGCAAATCGTCCGCGAACCCGTGCGCGAGCTTCGCGAGGAAATCCGTCGACGCGGGCGCGATCACGATCGCATCGGCTTCGCGCGACAGGTCGATGTGCGCCATGTTGTTGTCGACGCGCGCGTCCCACTGGCTCGTGTAGACGGGGCGGCCCGACAGCGCCTGCATCGTGACGGGCGTGATGAACTGGGTGGCGGCTTCGGTCATCGCGACCTGCACGGTCGCGCCGGCCTTCACGAGCAGCCGCGTGAGTTCGGCGATCTTGTAGCAGGCGATGCCGCCCGTCAGGCCGAGAACGAGGTGTTTTCCTGCGAGTTCTGCGTGTGCCAACTCAGGCCTCCAAGGGTCAAACGGAACGGCCGGCGCGAAGCCGGCCGTCGACGCCGAGTATGCGCGCTTAGCGCGAGCCGCGCACGCGACGCAGTTCGTCGTAGATCAGCAGCACCGCGCCGACCGTGATCGCGGAATCGGCGAGGTTGAACGCCGGGAAGTGCCAGGCGCCGAGATGGAAATCGAGGAAGTCGATCACGTGGCCGTAGACGAGCCGGTCGATCACGTTGCCGAGTGCGCCGCCGAGGATCATCGCGAGCGACAGGCTGAACAGCCGCTGCTGGCCGTGACGCTTCAGCAGGAAGCAGATCACCAGCGTCGCGGCGATGCCGAGCGCGGTGAACGCCCAGCGCTGCCAGCCGCCTGCGGTCGACAGGAAGCCGAACGCGGCGCCGCGGTTGTACACCAGCACGAGGTTGAAGAACGACGTCAGCTCGTGCTGCGCGCCGTACGCGAACGTCTTCAGGATCGCGATCTTCGACAACTGGTCGAACAGGATCACGATCAGCGAAATGCCGAGCCAGGGCGCAAGCGCGCCGCTGGCCGGCTTCGACAGGGTTTTCGCCATGGTTAAGCAGCGCTCCGGATTTCGCCGTTTTCGAACAGGTTGGAGAAGCAGCGGCCGCACAGCGTCGGATGATCGGCATGCGCGCCGACATCTTCGCGGTAGTGCCAGCAGCGCTCGCACTTCTGGTACTTCGACGCAGCCACGTCGACGCTTTCCTGCGCTTCGTCGTCGACCTTGACGACCGTCGCGGCCGACGTGATCAGCACGAACTTCAGATCGTCGCCGAGGCTCGTGAGCGCGTCGTAGCGTGCGCCGCTCGCGTGCACCGCGACTTCGGCCTGCAGCGACGAACCGATGCGGTTCGCGGTGCGTGCTTCCTCGAGCGCTTTCGTCACGTTGCCGCGCACCTCGCGCAGCAGCGCCCACTTCTCGATCAGCGCGGCCGAGCCGTCGACTTCCGGATACGCGTAGTAGGTTTCCGTGAAGATCGTGTCGCTGGCCGGCTGGAACACCTTCCACGCTTCTTCCGCCGTGAACGACAGGAACGGCGCGAGCACGCGCAGCAGGCCGTGCGTCAGGTGGTACAGCGCCGTCTGCGCGGAGCGGCGTGCGCGCGAATCGGCCGCGCTCGTGTACAGGCGGTCCTTCAGCACGTCGAGGTAGAAGCCGCCGAGATCTTCCGAGCAGTACGTCTGCAGCTTCGCGACGACCGGGTGGAATTCGTACTTCTCGTAGTGGCCGAGCAGCTCAGTCTGAAGCTGCTGCGAGAACGCGACCGCATAGCGGTCGATCTCGAGCCATTCGTCGACCGGCACCGCGTGCTGCGCGAAGTCGAAGTCCGACAGGTTCGCGAGCAGGAAACGCAGCGTGTTGCGGATGCGGCGATAGCCTTCGGTCACGCGCTTGAGGATTTCCTCGGAGATTGCGAGCTCGCCCGAGTAGTCGGTCGACGCGATCCACAGGCGGATGATTTCCGCGCCGAGACGGTTCGCGACTTCGTGCGGATCGATGCCGTTGCCGAGCGACTTGCTCATCTTGCGGCCTTCGCCGTCGACCGTGAAGCCGTGCGTGAGCAGGCCCTTGTACGGCGCGCGGCCGTCGATCATCGACGCCGTGAGCAGCGACGAGTGGAACCAGCCGCGGTGCTGGTCCGAGCCTTCGAGGTAGAGGTCGGCCGGGAACTGCAGCTGATCCTTGTGCGAGCCGCGCAGCACGTGCCAGTGCGTCGTGCCCGAATCGAACCACACGTCGAGCGTGTCGCGGTTCTTTTCGTACAGGTTCGCGTCGTCGCCGATCAGCTCGCGCGGGTCGAGCGTCTGCCACGCCTCGATGCCCGACTGCTCGACGCGCTTCGCGACTTCCTCGAGCAGCTCGAGCGTGCGCGGATGCAGTTCGCCGGTTTCCTTGTGCACGAAGAACGCCATCGGCACGCCCCACTGGCGCTGGCGCGACAGCGTCCAGTCAGGACGGTTCGCGATCATGCTGAACAGGCGCTGCTTGCCCCACGACGGGTAGAACGCGGTCGCGTCGATGCCTTCCAGCGCGGTTTCGCGCAGCGTCTTGCCGCCGTCGCGCGGCGTCACGTCCATGCCGGCGAACCACTGCGACGTCGCGCGGTAGATGATCGCCGTCTTGTGGCGCCAGCAGTGCATGTAGCTGTGCTTGTAGTGCTCGCTGCGCAGCAGCGAGCCGGCCGCGTTCAGCGCGTCGACGACCTTCGGGTTCGCGTCCCAGATCGACAGGCCGCCGAACAGCGGCAGCGATTCGATGTAGCGGCCGTCGCCCATCACCGGGTTGATGATGTCCGAGTCGGTCATCCCGTGCGCCTTGCACGACTGGAAGTCCTCGATGCCGTACGCGGGCGACGAGTGCACGACGCCGGTACCCGTGTCGGTCGTCACGTAGTCGCCGAGGTACACGGGTGCGGTGCGCTTGTAGCCGGGGTGAGCCGACGCGAGCGGGTGGTGGAAGCGCAGGCCCGCGAGCTTCACGCCCGGCGCGGTTGCCACGACGCGGCCGGTCAGCTTGAAGTCGGTCATGCATGCTTCGACGCGCTCTTCCGCGATGATCAGCAGCCCGCGCTCGGTGTCGACCAGCGCGTAGACGATTTCCGGATGGAGGTTCAGCGCCTGGTTCGCCGGGATCGTCCACGGCGTGGTGGTCCAGATCACGATGCCGCCTTCGGCGCGCGGCAGCGCCGGCAGGCCGAACGCCTGCGCGGTCTTTTCCGGTTCCGCGAACGCGAACATCACGTCGATCGTCGGATCGGTGCGGTCCTTGTACTCGACTTCCGCTTCCGCGAGCGCCGAGCCGCAGTCGAAGCACCAGTTCACCGGCTTCAGCCCGCGATACACGTAGCCCTTCTCGATGATCTTGCCGAGCGCGCGGAGCTCTTCCGCCTCGTTGACGAAGTTCATCGTCTTGTACGGGTTGGCCCAGTCGCCGAGCACGCCCAGACGCTTGAAGCCGACCTTCTGCTTCTCGATCTGCTCGGTCGCGTACGTGCGCGCCTTGCTCATCACTTCGGCCGCCGGCAGCGACTTGCCGAACTGCTTCTCGATCTGGATCTCGATCGGCATCCCGTGGCAATCCCAGCCCGGCACGTACGGCGCGTCGAAGCCGGCCATGTTGCGCGACTTGACGACGATGTCCTTCAGGATCTTGTTGACGGCGTGGCCGAGGTGGATGTCGCCGTTCGCATACGGCGGGCCGTCGTGCAGGATGAACTTCGGCCGGCCGGCGCTGGCCGCGCGGATCTTCTCGTAGATGCCGCGCTCTTCCCATTCCTTGACCCACTGCGGCTCGCGCTTGGGCAGGTCGCCGCGCATCGGGAACGGCGTGTCGAGCAGGTTGACCGGATACTTGGCCTGCGGTTTCGAATCGGCTTTCTTGTTGCTCATGATGGAATCGCTATCTCAATCTCGGGGGACGCGCGAGCGTCGTGAATCGGGTATGCGCGCGACTGGGCGGCGCGAGGGTGCGGCGCGGGGCGCCGCCGTCCGGATCAGCTAATTCGGTCGGTGGCCGACGTCGCGAAGCCCGTGGCGCGGCTGCCCGGCGCACGGTCGCGCTCGATGAAGTACGCACGCGCATTCGCGACGTCCAGCGCGATCGCGCGCGACAGCGCCTCGAGATCGTCGAATTTCGCCTCGTCGCGCAGCTTCTTCAGGAATTCGACGCGGATGAGCTTGCCATAGGCATCGCCGTGCCAGTCGAGCAGGTGGACTTCGAGCAGCACGCGGCCCGAATCGTCGACGGTCGGGCGCAGGCCGAGGCTCGCGACGCCCGGCAGCGGGGCGGGGCCGAGGCCGTGCACCTGCACGACGAAGATGCCCGAGAGCGCCGGCCGCTTGTGTGCGATCGGCAGGTTCAGCGTCGGGAAGCCGAGGTCGCGGCCGAGCTTCAGCCCGTGCGCGACGTGGCCGCTGATCGCATAGCCATGGCCGAGCGCCTGCGCGGCCGCATCGAGATCGCCGGCCGTGAGCGCGGCGCGCACGCCCGAGCTCGAGATGCGCGTGCCGTCGCTGCCGGCCACCGTACCCATCTGCTCGACCTCGAAGCCGTACTGCGCGCCGGCTGCCTGCAGCGTGTCGAAGGTGCCCGCGCGTTTCGCGCCGTAGCAGAAATCGTCGCCGACCATCATCCAGCGCGTGTGCAGCCCGTTCACCAGCGTGCGTTCGACGAACGCCTGCGGCGACTGGCTCGCGAACGTGTGGTTGAAGTGCTCGACGACCACGCGGTCGACGCCGTGATCGCGCAGCGCCTCGAGCTTGTCGCGCAGCATCGCGATGCGCGGCGGCGCGCCGGCCGGGTTGAAGAATTCGCGCGGGTGCGGTTCGAACGTCATCACGCACACGGGCAGGCCGCGTGCGTCCGCTGCCGCGCGCACGCGCGCGAGCAGGGCCTGGTGGCCGCGATGGACACCGTCGAAGTTGCCGATCGTCAGCGCGCACGGGGCGCGGCTCTCGGCGTTGGGCAGGCCGCGGAAGACTTTCACGATAGCGGATGCAGCGTCGGGGGAATGGGCGGTGGGATGCCGCAAAGCAGAAGATTATAAACGTTCGGGCGGGCCGGCGGCCGAGAAGGGGGGAAACGCGGGGGCGAATGGTAAAATTCGCGGATGAAAAAACTCGTGATCCTGATTTCCGGTCGCGGCAGCAACATGGAGGCCATCGTCCGCGCGTGCGCGCAGGAACGCTGGCCGGCCGAGGTTGCGGCCGTGATCGCCAACCGGCCCGACGCGGCCGGCCTGGCATTTGCCGCGTCGCACGGGGTGACGACGGCGGTGGTCGACCACCGGTCGTTCGACGGCCGCGACAGCTTCGACGCGGCGCTCGCCGCCGAGATCGACCGATTCGCGCCCGATCTCGTGATCCTCGCCGGCTTCATGCGCATTCTCACGCCCGCATTCGTCAGACGATACGAAGGCCGGCTGCTGAACATCCATCCGTCGCTGCTGCCGAGCTTCAAGGGCATCCACACGCACCAGCAGGCGCTCGACGCGGGGGTCGCGCTACATGGCGCGAGCGTGCATTTCGTCATTCCCGAACTCGACAGCGGCGCGATCGTCGCGCAGGGCGCGGTGCCCGTGCGCGCGGGCGACGACGCGGCCGCGCTCGCGCAGCGTGTGCTGACGGTCGAGCATGTGCTGTATCCGCGCGCGGTGCGCTGGTTCATCGAGGGGCGTCTGCGCCTCGAGAACGGCCGTGCAGTGGTGGCGCCGGAAGAGGCGCGCTGGATTTTCGCGGATCAACCGCATACCGAAACGAGTGAGGGCGTATGAAACTGCACGGATTCCTGATCGGCCAGACCGAGACTTTGTTGGCCGAGGTGCTGAAGTTCGCCGGCCCTGCCGATGCGACGACGAGCCGGTTCTTCCGCGCGCATCCGAAGCTCGGGCATGCCGAGCGCGGCGTGATCGCCGAGGCCGTGTTCGCGGTGCTGCGCCGCAAGATGGAGTTTTCGCATCTCGCCGAGAGCGGCACGGGCACGCCTGCGCGACGCCTCACGCTGCTCGGCCTGATGCAGACGGCTGGCCGCAATGCGCTGAAGCCGTTCCTGTCCGACACCGAGTCCGCATGGCTCGAGCACGTGTCGAAGATCGATCCGGCGAGCCTGCCGGTGCGCATCCGCACGAACCTGCCCGACTGGATCCACCAGGCATTGTCGGCCCGTTTCGACGCCGACGAGCTCGCGCAGCTCGCAGCCGCGCTGAACTACCCGGCGCCGCTCGACCTGCGCGCCAACGTGCAGAAGGCCAGCCGTGACCAGGTCATCGACGGGCTGCGCGCGGAAGGCATCGATGCGGGCGCGACGCCGTTTTCACCGTTCGGCGTGCGCGTGGTCGGCAAGCCGGCGCTGACGCGCCTGAGGCTGTTCGAGGAAGGCGCGATCGAGGTGCAGGACGAAGGCAGCCAGCTGCTGTGCTCGCTGGTCGCGCCGCGCCGCGGCGAGATGGTCGTCGATTTCTGCGCGGGCGCGGGCGGCAAGACGCTCGCGCTGGGCGCGATGATGCGCTCGACCGGGCGCCTCTACGCGTTCGACGTGTCGGAGAAGCGCCTGGCGAAGCTGAAGCCGCGCCTCGCGCGCAGCGGGCTGTCGAACGTGAACCCGGTGCTGATCGACAGCGAACACGACGCGAAGATCAAGCGGCTCGCCGGCAAGATCGACCGCGTGCTCGTCGATGCGCCGTGCAGCGGCCTCGGCACGCTGCGCCGCAACCCGGACCTGAAGTGGCGCCAGACGCGCACCGCGATCGACGAGCTGACGCCGAAGCAGGCGTCGATCCTCGCGAGCGCCGCGCGCCTGGTGAAGAAGGGCGGCCGGCTCGTCTACGCGACCTGCAGCGTGCTCGACGCCGAGAACGAACGCATCGTCGAACAGTTCCTGGCCGACCATCCCGAGTTCGTGCTGGTGCCGGCGCAGAAGGTGCTGGACGATCAGCGCATCGAGCTCGAGACGGGCGACTACCTGTCGCTGTGGCCGCATCGCCACGCGACCGACGGCTTCTTCGCCGCGGTGCTCGAACGGCGCGCTGCGCAGTAACGGCGGGCTGGACGGACGATGGAGAATCTGCAGAGCCGCCTGCTGTCGCACCGGCTGGCATTGGTCATCCGCGATTTCCACCAGCCGGTGATGATCTGGCAGGCGGCGATCCTCATCGGCGCGCTGTGCTTCGCATGGGTGGCCGCGCGCTTCGTGCACGGCCGGATCGACGCGCGCCGCCGGGCGGCCGGACGTGCGCCCGGCGCGGGCGCGCAAAGCCTGAAGCGCGCGTTGTTCCCGCTGTTCGGCGGCCTGTTCGTGGGCGGCGCGCAGCTCGCGTTCGACCCGTTCATGTCGACGTCGCTGCTGTCGCTCGCGCTCGTGCCGCTGTTCGGCATCGGGCTGATCTACGTGCTGTTCTTCTTTGCGCGGCGCGTGTTCGCGCGCGATGGCCACACGCATGCATGGCTGTCGATCGTCGAGAAGATCGTGTCGGCCGTCGTATGGGCCGCGATGGTGCTGACCGTGCTCGGCATCCAGCGTGACGTGCTCGGCTGGCTCGACAGCGTGCAGTTCCGTGTCGCCAATGCGCATCTCACGCTGCTGTCGGTGATCTCCGGCGCGCTGTGGGTGTGCGTGACGCTGATGGTCGCGATGTGGCTCGGCTCGGTGCTCGAGGATCGCCTCACACGTGCGAGCACGCTCGACGCGAACCTGAAGGTCGTGCTGTCGCGGGTCGGCCGCGCGCTGCTCGTGTTCGCGGCGATCCTGATCGGGCTGTCGCTGGTCGGCATCGACGTGACGGTGCTCGGCGTGTTCGGCGGCGCGGTGGGTGTCGGCCTCGGTTTCGGGCTGCAGAAGATCGCCAGCAACTACGTGTCGGGCTTCATCATCCTGCTCGACCGCTCGCTGCGGCTCGGCGACGCGATCAGCGTCGGCGGCCTGCAGGGCGTCGTCACGCAGATCCGCACGCGCTACACGGTCGTGCGCGGCCTCGACGGCAACGAGACGCTGATCCCGAACGAAAAGCTGATCACCGACGTCGTGCAGAACCAGTCGTCGTACCTGACGCGCGGCTACGCGAAGGTCGCGGTGCAGGTCGCGTACACGAGCGACGTCGAGCACGCGCTCACGCTGCTCGCCGATGCGGCCAAGGGCGTGCCGCGCGTGCTGGCTGAGCCTGCTCCGACCCCGTATCTGGTGAGTTTCGGAGCGGACGGGATCGACCTGGAGCTCGGTTTCTGGATCGAGGATTCGGCGAAAGGCACGTCCGGCGTGCGTTCGAGCGTGAACCGGAACATCTGGCGCCTGTTCAGCGAGCACGGGATTTCGATTCCGTTCCCGCAGCGCGAAGTGCGCGTCGTCGGGTTGCCCGACACCTTTCCCGCCACGGGTGTGACGGCCGGCAACGGCGCCGTGGACGGGCACGCACCGGCGGCATGACGCGCGCCGTCGTCAATCGTATCGACCCCGCGGCCGGAACCGGATCGCGGGCCTTTCCAAGTCCGCCCATGGACTGGGTTTGTTGCGTCAGGGCAAGAAAATGTTCATTTTTTACAAAGACTTGGAACGGTTGAAGTAAAATTCTGGTCTACACGCGGTATGCTTTCATTTTTCTGACGCTCGGCGCGTGCCGGCGTCGCTCTCATCACAGGTAACTGCCTTGTTGAATTCCCTGCTCGATTTTCTTTCCCACGGGCTCCTGCATTTTTCGTGGTGGCAGGTCGCGCTGTTCGCGCTCGCCGTCACGCACGTCACGATCATCGGCGTGACGGTCTACCTGCACCGCTGCCAGGCGCACCGCGCGCTTGAGCTGCATCCGATCGCGAGCCACTTCTTCCGCCTCTGGCTGTGGATGACGACCGGCATGCTGACCGGCCAGTGGGCCGCGATTCACCGCAAGCACCACGCGAAGTGCGAGACCGAGGAAGATCCGCACAGCCCGCAGACGCGCGGCATCTGGAAGGTGTTCCTCGAAGGCGCCGAGCTGTATCGCGCGGAAGCGAAGAACGAAGAGACGATGCGCAAGTTCGGCCACGGCACGCCGAGCGACTGGGTCGAGCGCAACGTCTATTCGAAGTACCCGATTCTCGGCATCAGCCTGATGATGGTGATCGACGTCGCGCTGTTCGGCGTGATCGGCCTGACCGTGTGGGCCGTGCAGATGGTCTGGATTCCGTTCTGGGCGGCCGGCGTCGTCAACGGCTTCGGTCACTTCTGGGGCTATCGCAACTTCAACTCGGCCGACGCGAGCACGAACCTGTTCCCGTGGGGCATCGTGATCGGCGGCGAAGAACTGCACAACAACCACCACACGTTCGCGACGTCGGCGAAGCTGTCGAACAAGTGGTACGAGTTCGACATCGGCTGGATGTACATCCGCATCATGTCGGCGTTCGGTCTGGCGAAGGTGAAGAAGGTCGCGCCGACGCCGCGCCTGAACAAGCCGAAGACGGTGCTCGACCAGGAAACGCTGCAGGCCGTGCTGTCGAACCGCTACGAAGTGATGGCGCGCTACGGCAAGGCCGTGAAGCGTGCGTACCGCCAGGAGCTCGCGCACCTGAAGGAAATCGGCGGCGAGAAGTACCAGATGATGCGCGGCGCGCGCAAGTGGTTCCACAAGGACGCCGACGGCCTCGACGAGCCGCAGAAGAAGCTGCTGCCGGAAATCTTCGCGAACAGCCAGAAGCTGCAAACCTACTTCCAGCTGCGCCAGGATCTCGCCGCGATCTGGGATCGTTCGACCGCATCGCGCGAACAGCTTCTCGCGCAATTGCAGGATTGGTGCCATCGCGCAGAACAAAGCGGCATCAAGGCGCTGCAGGAATTTGCGACGCGCCTGCGCCGCTACGCCTGATTCGAAATCGATTAGAATCTAAGGACGTCAAAAACCCCGCGTTGGCGGGGTTTTTTATTTGGTCCGCCGGTTTTTGAACGGTGTTCGGCAGGGCCGGATTGGTATGAGGCTTGGGGCAGCGTGGAAGTGTTGCTCCGGGGCGAACGCAGGGGATGGGATCGGAGTGGGCGCTAAAGCGCTAACTCTGATCGACAGGAGATATGGAGATGCAATCGACGATCAAACCCGTCGAGTACGACCGGCCCGTTGCAGCAGGGACCGTGTGCGGCGTGGGGCAGGCATGGGCCAAGGTGCCCGATGCACCGTCCGCCGAAGAGCGGGCCGCGCTGAAAGCGCGCATCAAGGTATTGCTCGTGCGTGAAAAGGCCGTGCTGGTCGCGCACTACTACGTCGACGCCGAGTTGCAGGAACTCGCCGACGAAACCGGCGGCTGTGTCGCCGATTCGCTCGAAATGGCCCGCTTCGGCCGTGACCACGACGCGCAGACGCTGGTCGTCGCCGGCGTGCGCTTCATGGGCGAAACCGCGAAGATCCTGAGCCCGAACAAACGCATCCTGATGCCCGATCTCGACGCGACCTGTTCGCTCGACCTCGGCTGCCCCGTCGACGAATTCTCGGCGTTCTGCGATGCGCATCCCGACCGTACCGTCGTCGTCTACGCGAATACCAGCGCCGCCGTGAAGGCGCGCGCGGACTGGATGGTCACGTCGTCGATCGGCCTCGAGATCGTGGCCGACCTGCACGCGCGCGGCGAGAAGATCATCTGGGCGCCGGATCGCCATCTCGGCAGCTACATCCAGAAGAAAACCGGCGCGGACATGCTGCTGTGGCAAGGCTCGTGCCTCGTTCACGACGAATTCAAGGGTATCGAGCTCGATCTGCTGCGCGCCGAGTATCCGGACGCGAAGGTGCTCGTCCACCCCGAATCGCCGGAAAACGTCGTCGCGCAGGCCGATGTGGTCGGCTCGACCACGCAGCTGATCGATGCGGCGGTCAAGCTCGACGCGACGCACTTCATCGTCGCAACCGATCTCGGCATCCTGCACAAGATGCAGCTTGCGGCACCCGGCAAGACCTTCATCGCCGCGCCGACGGCCGGCAACAGCGCCACCTGCAAGAGCTGCGCGCACTGCCCGTGGATGGCGATGAACGGCCTCGCGAACCTGGCCGACGTGCTCGAACGCGGTCACAACGAGATCTTCGTCGATCCCGCGATCGGCGAGCGCGCACGCCTGCCAATCGACCGGATGCTCGATTTCGCGGCCGCGCACAAGAAGCGCGTGCAGGCGAGCGGCGATCTGCAGCGTGACCAGCAACTGTTCGCGAACGTGGGGGCTGCGTAATGAATAGCCCCCACGCTCACATTCGTTCACTGCCCCCCGAGGGGGCGGCCACCTTCCTTGGGGACGGCCCGGCGGAAGGCGGCGTGAGTTCCGCAGTATCCCCGCTCTTCAACATCGTCCGCGAGCAGTACGGCGCGGCATTCGACGATGCGATCGCGCGCAACGTGGCCGATGCGATCGCGGAAGACGTCGGCACCGGCGACCAGACCGGGCGGCTCGTACCGGCCGGCGGGCGTCGCCGTGCACGCATCATCGTGCGCGAGGAAGCCGTGCTGTGCGGCGTGCCGTGGTTCGAGGCCGTGATTGCCCGGATCGATCCGGCGATCGTGGTGCAGTGGCGTTATCGCGAAGGCGATCGTATGTCGCCCGATTCGACCGTCTGCGAGCTCGAAGGGCCGGCGCGCGCGCTGCTGACGGCCGAGCGCAACGGGCTGAACTTCCTGCAACTGCTGTCGGGCGTCGCGACCGCGACGCGTCGTTACGTCGATCGCGTCGAAGGCACGCGCGCGAAGATCCTCGATACGCGCAAGACGCTGCCGGGCCTGCGGCTCGCGCAGAAGTACGCGGTGCGCGTCGGCGGCGGCGAGAACCAGCGGCTCGCGCTGTACGACGGCATCCTGATCAAGGAAAACCACATCGCGGCGGCAGGCGGTGTCGGCGAGGCGCTCGACGCGGCATTTGCGCTGGAGTCGGGCGTGCCTGTGCAGGTCGAAGTGGAGACGCTTGCACAACTCGATACGGCACTCGCACATCGCGCGCAGTCGGTGTTGCTCGACAACTTCACGCTCGACATGATGCGTGAAGCGGTGCGTGTGGCGAACGGCAAGGCCGTGCTCGAAGTGTCCGGCGGCGTCAATTTCGATACGGTGCGTGCGTTTGCGGAAACGGGGGTCGACCGTATCTCGATCGGCGCGCTGACGAAGGACGTGCGCGCGACGGACTATTCGATGCGGATCGTCGACTGACCGAACGCGTTCGATCAGACAAAAAAGCCGTTGGCGCGCAAACGCCAACGGCTTTTTTCCTGTGCGGCCGCAGCCGGAAAGGGCGTGCCGCTCAGCGACGCGCGCGCGGCGTGAGCACGCTCGGCAGTGCCTTCGGCAGCGAGTTCGGCCAGTCGCGGCTGTAGTGCAGCCCGCGGCTTTCGCGGCGCGAGTGCGCGCTCTTCACGATCAGCGTCGCCACGTCGACGAGGTTGCGCAGTTCGAGCAGGTCGCGCGTCACGCGGAAGTTCGCGTAGTACTCCTGGATCTCGTCGCGCAGCAGCGACAGCCGGTGCTTCGCGCGTTCGAGGCGCTTGTCGGTGCGCACGATGCCGACATAGTTCCACATCAGGCGGCGCAGCTCGTCCCAGTTGTGCGCAACGACGACTTCCTCGTCCGCATCCGATACGCGGCTTTCGTCCCACGCGGGCAGCGTGGCCGGCGTTTCGGCATCGAAGCCGGCTGCCTCGATCGCTTCGGCCGCGGCACGACCGATCACGAGGCATTCGAGCAGCGAGTTGCTCGCGAGCCGGTTCGCGCCGTGAAGCCCCGTGTACGACGTTTCGCCGACCGCATACAGGCCCGCGAGATCGGTGCGCCCGGCGAGATCGGTGACGACGCCGCCGCACGTGTAGTGCGCGGCCGGCACGACGGGAATCGGCTCTTTCGCGATGTCGATGCCGAATTCGAGGCAGCGCGCGTGGATCGTCGGGAAGTGTTCGCGCAGGAACGCTTCCGGCTGGTGGCTGATGTCGAGATACACGCAGTCGATCCCGCGCTTCTTGATCTCGAAGTCGATCGCGCGCGCGACGATGTCGCGCGGCGCGAGTTCGGCGCGCGGATCGTGCGCGGGCATGAAGCGCGTGCCGTCGGGCAGCTTCAGCAGGCCGCCTTCGCCGCGCACGGCTTCCGAAATCAGGAACGACTTCGCATACGGATGGAACAGGCAGGTCGGGTGGAACTGGATGAATTCCATGTTCGACACGCGGCAACCTGCGCGCCACGCCATCGCGATGCCGTCGCCGGTCGCGGTGTCGGGGTTCGTCGTGTACAGGTAGACCTTGCCGGCGCCGCCCGTTGCGAGCACCGTATGCGGCGCCTCGATCGTGATCGTGCGGTCGTTGTTGACGTCGAGCGCGTACAGGCCGTGACAGCGGCGGCCGGGCAGGCCGAGCCGGTCCGACGTGATCAGGTCGATCGCGTGGTGGTTTTCGAAGAACGTGATGTTCGGATGCTGGCGTGCACGCGCCGACAGCGTGGCGAGCACCGCATGGCCGGTCGCGTCGGCCGCGTGGATGATCCGGCGGTGGCTGTGGCCGCCTTCACGGGTGAGGTGAAAGCCGAGCTCGGCCGCGTCGTCCTTCGTGAACGGCACGCCCTGCGAGATCAGCCATTCGATCGCTTCGCGGCCGTGCTCGACGATATAGCGCGTCGCGCCTTCGTCGCACAAGCCGCCACCGGCGACCAGCGTGTCGTCGACGTGGTTCTCGATGCTGTCCGCCGAATCGAGGACTGCCGCGATGCCGCCTTGCGCGTTATCGCTCGCGCCCTCCATCATCGACCGTTTCGCGATCAGCGCGACACGTCGCGTGCTGGCCAGGTTGAGTGCGACCGACAGCCCTGCCAGGCCGCTGCCGACGATCGCCACGTCGAATTTCATGCTGCATCTCCATCGTTACGCTTTTGATCTTGTGCGTTCCGGCGGCCGTGGCCGCGGAAAGGGGAGAGCATACCGCGTCGCGCCGGAGCGTGCGCGCAAAACAAAAAGCCCCGCATGTGCGGGGCTTTTCGGTCGCCGTCAGGCTAGCAGAAACCGGAGATTACTTGATCTTGGTTTCTTTGTATTCCACATGCTTGCGGACGACGGGATCGAACTTCTTGATCGCCATCTTTTCCGGCATGTTGCGCTTGTTCTTCGTGGTCGTGTAGAAGTGACCCGTACCAGCGGTCGACTCGAGCTTGATCTTGTCGCGTGCGCCTTTTGCCATGATTGTGCTCCTTGGGCTTAGGCTTCGCCGCGTGCGCGCAGGTCAGCGAGCACGGAATCGATGCCGTTCTTGTCGATCAGGCGCAGGCCGGCGTTCGAGACGCGCAGGCGCACCCAGCGGTTTTCGCTCTCAACCCAGAACCGGCGGTTTTGCAGGTTCGGCAGGAAGCGACGCTTGGTCTTGTTGTTGGCGTGGGAAACGTTGTTGCCGCTCATCGGCGCTTTCCCAGTTACTTGGCATACGCGTGCCATGAGAGCACTCCTAATACGCTAAATTCGGGGTTCGATCGCCGATGAAGGTTCCATCGTACCGCCACGTGATCCATGGCTGCACTCAGAACGCCGAAGCCCTTACAGACAAGGCCCTTCGATGGCTAGAACTGGTTGGAAAAAAGACAGACGGCGATTCTAGCAGAAAAAGTTCAGAAAAATCAAACCTAATTTCGCATCACCGTTGCGGCGCCGTTGGGCGGGCCGCAACCGCACAGTCTACATCCAACCGGCCCGTGCGAACGAAAAAGTATCACTGGTGCCGATCACGACGTGATCGAGCAGCCTGACATCGACGAGCGCGAGCGCGTCGTGCAGCGCGCGGGTCAGGCGGCGATCTTCCGCGCTCGGCTGCACCGCGCCCGACGGATGGTTGTGGGCAACGATCAGTGCCGCGGCGTTGTATGCGATCGCGCGTCGCACGATCTCGCGCGGGTAGACGGCCATGCGCGTCAGCGAGCCGCGCGTGATTTCCTCCATGTCGATCAGGCCGTGGCGCGCGTCGAGGTAGACCGCGGCGAACACTTCGTACGGACGCGCGCCGATCTTCAGCCGCAGATAGTCCTCGACCGCGCCGGGCGAATCGATCGGCTTCTTCTCGTGCGCTTTCTCCTTCAGCATGCGACGCGCGATCTCGATGACGGCAACCAGCCGCGCGGCGCGCGCGGGGCCGATGCCGGGGTGCGCCTCGAAATCGTCGGTGGTCGCCTCGAGCAACCCGTGCAACGACTTGAACTGCTTGACCAGTGCGCGGGCGGTGGTGAACACGTCGTGCCCGGGCTTGCCTGTGCCGAGCAGCAGGGCGACCAGTTCGTCGTCGGTCAGCGCCGCCGGCCCGCGCTCCAGCAATCGCTCGCGTGGCCGCTCGGGCCGCCAGCCGCGCAGGCGGTGCTTGCGCCGGTGGATCGGGATGACGCGGCCGGGCGGATCGGCCGGCAGATCGGCCGGCAGATCGGTGCTGTCGCGGCATTCGACTGGCGGCAAGGCTGGGCAGGGTGACAGCATGCTTGAAACTCCATTGGCGGCGGGCAGTGTGCGCGACGTCGTCGCACTTTCCGCCTTGCGCGCTCAGGTGACTTACAATATTGGTTTTGCGCCGGGCCTTTCGGCCGTATCGGGCGCCGACTGAACGAGTAATTCATGAGCCTCATCGATCTATCCGAAGTGAAGCCCGGTTCCCACGTCACGTTGCATTACCGGCTGGCACTCGCCGACGGCGCCGATATCGTCAACACCTTCACCGACAAGCCGGCCACGCTGCTGCTCGGCGCGGGGCAACTGGCGCCGTCGCTGGAACAGATTCTGATCGGCCTCAGGGTCGGCGACCATTCGACTTTTCAGCTAGCCCCCGAACAGGGGTTCGGTCCCCGGAATCCCGACATGCTCCAGCGCGTGACGCTGTCGACGCTGCGCGAGAACGGGATGGTCGGCGACGATTTCACGCCGGGCGAGCTGATCGAGTTCAACGCGCCGGACGGCGGCCGATACGCTGGGGTGCTGAAGGAAGTCAGCGAAACCTCGGCACTGTTCGACTTCAATCATCCGCTCGCGGGCCAAGCGCTCACGTTCGAAGTGAAAATCATCGGAATCCTGTAATCATGAGCACCACCGATACACTGTCCGGGCAGACCGTCGCCGCCGATGCCGAAATCCTGCTGGCCCAGCCGCGCGGTTTCTGCGCGGGCGTCGATCGCGCGATCGAGATCGTCGAGCGCGCCATCGCGATGCACGGTGCGCCGATCTACGTCCGTCACGAGATCGTCCACAACAAGTACGTGGTCGAGGATCTGAAGAAGAAAGGCGCGATCTTCGTCGAGGAACTCGAGGAAGTGCCGGCCGGCAATACCGTGATCTTCAGCGCGCACGGCGTGTCGAAGGCCGTGCGCGACGAGGCCGACGTGCGCGGGTTGCGCATTTACGACGCAACCTGCCCGCTCGTCACGAAGGTGCACGTCGAAGTGGCGAAGATGCGCCAGGACGGCGTCGACATCGTCATGATCGGGCACAAGGGCCATCCTGAAGTCGAAGGCACGATGGGGCAGGTCGAGCGCGGCATGCATCTCGTCGAGAGCGTCGAGGACGTGCAGAAGCTCGAGCTCGCCGATCCCGAACGCATCGCGCTCGTCACGCAGACGACGCTGTCCGTCGACGACGCAGCCGAGATCATCGGCGCGTTGAAGGCCAAGTATCCGAAGATCCGCGAACCGAAGAAGCAGGACATCTGCTACGCGACGCAGAACCGCCAGGACGCCGTGAAGTTCATGGCGCCGCAGTGCGATGTCGTGATCGTCGTCGGCAGCCCGAACAGCTCGAATTCGAGCCGCCTGCGTGAAGTGGCCGAGAAGCGCGGCGTGGACGCGTACATGGTCGATGCACCCGACCAGATCGATCCGGCATGGGTCGCAGGCAAGCGTCGCATCGGCGTGACGGCCGGCGCGTCGGCCCCCGAAGTGCTCGCCCAGGCCGTGATCGCGCGGCTGCGCGAACTCGGGGTGCGCAATGTGCGCGCGCTCGACGGCATCGAGGAAAACGTGTCGTTTCCGCTGCCGCGCGGGTTGAACCTGCCGCCCGCCGCCTGATTGCCGCATCGCACCCGCGGAACACCGAAGCGCGCCTGACGGCGCGCTTTTTTTTGCCTGTCGAAATCGCAATCGCAACCATTATTCGGACCAATGGTGCAACCGGGTTGCTCTGCGCGCTTCCAAGCGTCTCTCAAAATTGGTTGCAATGCAGGAAAACCCCATCGAATCAGGATTATTGGCGTCCTATAAATGGAGTTACAATGCGCCCGTTTTCAGGCCTGAATGGCTTTGAAATCGGATTTTGGCAAGGCGCGGGAGACCACTCGATGCATGTGAAGTTGGCTTACGCCATGTCCGTCGCCGCACCGGTTGCAATGCTTGCCGGCTGCAGCAAAAAGAGCGACGACGAGGCGGGGAGGGAGGCTGCGGCGTTCGCGGCACCGCCGGCCAGCGGCGTGCGCGTCGCCGGAACCGGTCGTGCGGCACCGTTCGTGTGCCGCACCGCGCAATTGGGCAAGGACAAGGAAAACGGGGCACGTTTGGCGATCGAGGAAATCAACGCGCTTGGCCTGGCGAACGGTCAGGCAGCGCGCACGCAGGTTGCAGCACAGCAGGCCGCCGGTCGTGGCGTGACAGCGACCGTGCGCGCCGATCGACGCAGGCCGGCCCGGGTGCCCGGCGATGCGGGCAGCGTGCCGATGTCGCCGGTCCCCTTTCATTTCGATTCGACGAAACAGCGCGTTGCCGCGAGCAATGATGTCGCGGCGCGCGGTCTGGTTCGTACGATGGATTCCGACGCAGTCCTGACGAATGTCGGGCGCGGCGTTCGCGGTGCCTCGCGAGGCACCGCGGCACGGAATCCAATCCGCCCGGGTGCGGGGCTTGCCTCGCACCGGACGGGACAAGGCACGGATGCCGGGCAACCGGACGATGGCCGTCTCGGCATGCTGCCCTACGACTTCAAGGAGGCCACGAACACCGTCCTCGATGTCGTGACGATTTAGCGACGGGACTCATGACGGCACCGGAACAGTGCGGTGCCGTTTTTGTATCCGCTCCGGCGGCAGGTCCGGCCGTACAGGCCGGGCGGCGCGCGCCGGGACGATCCACCCTTACCGGTATCGACTAGTACCCGCAGTGTCGCCGAGAAGGCGCGATTCCTCGCTTACCCGCGGGGCGCAACGTCCTCCGGCAGCACGGGCCAAGGAGCTTTAAATGGATATTTTCGTCCAGCAGGTTCTCAACGGGCTGGTGCTCGGCAGTGTCTACGCCATCATCGCGTTGGGTTACACGATGGTGTACGGCATTCTCGGCATCATCAACTTCGCGCATGGCGACGTGCTGATGATTGGCGCGATGGTCGCCCTGTCGGCCATCACCGTGCTGCAGAACCATTTCCCCGGACTCGGCAACGTCGCGACGCTGACGATCGGCCTGGGCATCGCCGCAGTCGTCTGTGCATTCGTCGGCTTCACGATCGAACGGGTCGCCTACCGGCCGCTGCGTCGCGCTCCGCGCCTCGCCCCGCTGATCACCGCGATCGGCGTGTCGATCCTGCTGCAGACCGCCGCGATGATCATCTGGTCGCGCAACCCGCTGCCGTTCCCGCAATTGCTGCCGACCGATCCGATCAACGTGATCAAGGCCACCGACACGACGCCCGGCGCCGTGATCTCGGTGACTGAAATCGTGATCATCGCGGTGGCGTTCATCGTGATGGGCGGCCTGCTGCTGCTCGTGCACAAGACCAAGCTCGGCCGCGCGATGCGCGCGATCGCCGAAAGCCCGAACACCGCGAGCCTGATGGGCGTGAACCCGAACTTCGTGATCTCGGCGACGTTCATGATCGGCTCCGCGCTCGCCGCGCTGGCCGGCGTGATGATCGCATCCGAATACGGCAACGTGCACTTCTACATGGGCTTCATCCCCGGCATGAAGGCATTCACGGCCGCGGTGCTGGGCGGGATCGGCAACCTCGGCGGCGCGATGGTCGGCGGCGTGCTGCTCGGCCTGATCGAGCAGCTCGGGGCCGGCTACATCGGCAACCTCACGGGCGGCGTATTCGGCAGTAACTACCAGGACGTGTTCGCCTTCATCGTGCTGATCATCGTGCTGGTGTTCCGTCCGTCCGGCCTGCTGGGCGAACGTGTCGCGGATCGCGCGTAACGGAAGGGAGCAAACAACATGACATCCATTCAACCGATCGAATCCTCGACGTCGCTCGTCGAAGAGCGCAACACCACCAAGACCATCATCATCGGCCTCCTGACCGCGGTCTTCGTGATCGCGGCGCCGATCATCATCGGCTCGGCCGGCGGCAACTACTGGGTCCGCGTGCTCGACTTCGCGATGCTGTACGTGATGCTCGCGCTGGGCCTGAACGTGGTGGTCGGCTTCGCCGGCCTGCTCGACCTGGGTTACATCGCGTTCTACGCGGTGGGTGCGTACACGGCGGCATTGTTGAGCTCGCCGCACCTGACCTCGCAATTCGAGTGGATCGCGGCGCTCGCGCCGAACGGGCTGCATATCCCGTTCCTGATCATCGTGCCGATCGCGATGGCGCTGGCGGCGACCTTCGGGATCCTGCTCGGCGCGCCGACGCTGCGCCTGCGCGGCGACTACCTGGCGATCGTGACGCTCGGCTTCGGTGAAATCGTCCGGATCTTCATGAACAACCTCGACCGTCCGGTGAACATCACCAACGGCCCGAAGGGGATCACGGGCATCGATCCGGTGCACATCGGCGACTTCAGCCTCGCGCAGACGCACTCGCTGTTCGGGATCCAGCTGCCGTCGGTCTACATGTACTACTACCTGTTCGTGCTGTGCTCGCTGCTGGTGATCTGGGTGTGTACGCGCCTGCAGCACTCGCGTATCGGCCGCGCATGGGCGGCGATCCGCGAAGACGAGATCGCGGCGAAGGCGATGGGCATCAACACCCGCAACGTGAAGCTGCTCGCATTCGCGATGGGTGCGTCGTTCGGCGGCCTGTCGGGTGCGATGTTCGGTTCGTTCCAGGGCTTCGTGTCGCCGGAATCGTTCACGTTCTGGGAATCGATCGTCGTGCTGGCCTGCGTGGTGCTCGGCGGCATGGGCCACATCCCGGGCGTGATCCTGGGCGCGGTGCTGCTCGCGATCTTCCCGGAATTCCTGCGCTCGACGATGAGCCCGCTGCAGCACGCGCTGTTCGGTCATGACATCGTCGATACGGAAGTGATCCGTCAGGCGCTGTACGGCCTCGCGATGGTCGTCATCATGCTGTATCGCTCGGAAGGCCTGTGGCCCGCGCCGAAGCATGAGGACAAGATCGCGAAACTGGCGAAGCGCGCCAGCAAGAAGCCGGTGCGCGCTTAATCGACGGACAAGGGGATACACACATGAGCGACAAACAAATCCGACTGTCCGTGCAGGGCGTGAACAAACGCTTCGGCGGCCTGCAGGCGCTGTCCGATGTCGGTCTGCAGATCAGGGAAGGCGAGATCTACGGCCTGATCGGCCCGAACGGCGCCGGCAAGACGACGTTCTTCAACGTGATCACGGGCCTCTACACGCCGGACTCCGGCGAGTTCAAGCTCGACGGCACGGAATACAAGCCGACCGCGGTGCATCAGGTCGCGAAGACGGGCATCGCGCGCACGTTCCAGAACATCCGCCTGTTCGGCGGGATGACGGCCCTCGAGAACGTGATGGTGGGCCGCCACGTGCGCACCAAGCACGGGCTGCTCGGCGCGGTGTTCCAGACGCCGGCCGAACGCCAGGAAGAGCGCGAGATCAAGGAGCGCGCGATCGAGCTGCTCGAATACGTCGGCGTGCTGCAGTACGCGGACTACACGTCGCGCAACCTGTCGTACGGCCACCAGCGCCGCCTCGAGATCGCGCGCGCGCTGGCCACCGACCCGAAGCTGCTCGCGCTCGACGAGCCGGCGGCCGGGATGAACGCGACCGAGAAGGTCGAACTCACGCGCCTGCTCGACAAGATCCGCTCGGACGGCCGCACGATTCTCCTGATCGAGCACGACGTGAAGCTCGTGATGGGGCTGTGCAACCGGATGACGGTGCTCGATTACGGCAAGGTGATCGCCGAGGGTCTGCCGCAGGACGTGCAGAAGAATCCGAAGGTGATTGAGGCATATCTCGGCGCAGGGGTGCACTGATGGCAGCGGCAATGTTGAAAATCAAGGGCTTGCAGGTCAACTACGGCGGCATCCAGGCCGTCAAGGGCGTTGACATGGAAGTCCGTCAGGGCGAGCTCGTGACGCTGATCGGCGCGAACGGCGCGGGCAAGACCACGACGATGAAGGCGATCACCGGTCTGAAGGCGTATTCGGCCGGCGACATCGAGTACGAGGGCAAGTCGATCAAGGGCATCCCGACGCACGAGCTGCTCAAGCGCGGCCTCGCGATGGTGCCGGAAGGCCGCGGGATCTTCGCGCGGATGTCGATCGTCGAGAACATGCAGATGGGCGCGTACCTGCGCAACGACGGCGAGCAGATCAAGAAGGACGTCGACCGCATGTTCGGCTTCTTCCCGCGCCTGAAGGAGCGTGCGACGCAGCTCGCGGGCACGCTGTCGGGCGGCGAGCAGCAGATGCTGGCGATGTCGCGCGCGATCCTCTCGAAGCCGAAGCTGCTGCTGCTCGACGAGCCGTCGATGGGCCTGTCGCCGATCATGGTCGAGAAGATCTTCGAAGTGGTGCGTGAAATCTCGAAGGAGGGCATCACGGTGCTGCTCGTCGAGCAGAACGCCCGCCTCGCGCTGCAGGCGGCCGACCGTGGCTACGTGATGGATTCGGGCACGGTCACGATGGAAGGCGATGCGAAGCAGATGCTCGACGATCCGAAGGTGCGTGCCGCGTACCTGGGTGAATGAGTGAATGAGCGGGCCCGGTGGCGCGCGGCGGCAGATGCCGGCTGCGTCGCACACGGGCTTTCGAAAGGCTGTCACGGGATGCCGTGACAGCCTTTTTTTTCGTGTGATGCGATTCCGGCCGAACTTGTGCGTGCGGGCGCGACTCCATTCGACTGTCGCGCCGCGTACGCGGCGCGGGAACGATGGGGCGGCCGCTCGTTGCCGGTCGCCCGCAAACCGACACACGGGCCATGTAGCATCGGCGGCCCATCGGCACACGGAGAGCACGCATGAGTCTGGACTACGGTTTCGTGAAGGCGAAGGTGACATCGGTGGCGAAGCTGAAGGGCTCGCCGCATGGCAGCGAGATCCAGTACCACATCCACCTGACGCTGGCGTTGCCCGGCGGCGACTGGGACGTCGCGATCAACGTGGGCACCAACGACGCGGACGACCTGCTGAACTACAAGCTCGTCTACGATTTCCACCACCCGATCACGCAGACGCTCGCGGCCGCGGCCGAGGGCTACACGGACCTGACGGGGCAGGCGGCATTGCCCGCGCTCGACTACCTGCGCAGCGACATCCTGAACGAAACGGGCGCGTGGCGCCCGAGCGCCGTGATGGACGGTACCGAGAATCAGGAGCCGATCCCGTCGCTGCTGCGGCTCGTGAACGCCGCGCAGTCGCAGGGGCTCGACGTCGTCGTGTTCGGCCGCTCGTATGCGGAAGGCAACGGCATCCACGACACGCACATGAACCAGGGTTCGACCGGCTCGAACTACCTGCACCGCGCGGGCGACGACCACAACGACCACAACGACATCTGGCAGGACGGCGCGCTGATCGTGCGCGTGAGCGATACGCAGTGGGCCGCGTATTTCGCCGCGTTCGAGCAGCAGGCCGTGCCGACCGACGCGCTCGGCAATCCGCTGCCGGGCGCGGGGCCGATCACGCGCTGAAGTGGCGGGCTGCCGGCCTTTGCTTCACGCGGCCGGCAGCGTCTTGCCGAACGAGATGCGTTCCTCGACGCGATAGCCGAGCGCCGCGTAGAAGCGGCACGCATCGTCGTTGCCGGGGAGCACCTGCAGGTTGATCTTCAGGCAGCCGCGCGCGGCGAGCGCGCGTTCCGCATGCGCGATCAGCGCGCGGCCGATGCCGAGCCGGCGTGCGTCGTTCGATACGCCGAACGAGTAGAGCCAGCCGCGATGCCCGTCGAAACCCGCCATCAGCGTGCCGACCACGCGCGCGCGGCTGGTCGCGACGAAGAACAGTTCCGGCTGCGTCGCGAGCTTCAGCTCGATCGATCGCAGCGGATCGCGGTGCGGCGGCGCATCCGCGTCTTCGTACTGCGGGAACGCGTCGCGCCATACCGCGAGCACGGCATCGGTGTCGGCGCGTTCGAACGGGCGGATTGCGACAGCATCGGCGGCGGCATCCATCGCGGCGGTCTCCTTAGAGCGTGTCGAGCACCGACCGCAGCATCGCCATCATCTGGTCGATTTCCTCGGTCGTCACGTTCAGTGCGGGCATGAAGCGCAGCAGGTTCGGCCGCGCGGCGTTCAGCAGCAGGCCGTCGGGCTGCATGTCGCGGGCCTTCTCGACGATCTGCGGGCCGATGTCCTTGCCGAGCAGCAGCGCGCGCAGCAGGCCTTCGCCGCGTTCGCCTTCGAAGCCGCGCTCTTCCGACAGCTCGAGCAGCTTGCGCTTCAGGTATTCGCTGCGCGCACGCACACCTTCGAGGAAGCCCGGTGCGACGAGCTGCGAGATCACCGAATAGCCGACCGCCGTCATCAGCGGGTTGCCGTTGTACGTGCCGCCCTGGTCGCCGGCCTCGAACACCGCGAACTCGGCCTTCGACAGCAGCGCGCCGAGCGGGGCGCCGCCGCCGATGCCTTTCGCGAGCGTCATGACGTCCGGCTCGATGCCGGACAACTCGTACGCGAACAGCGTGCCCGCGCGGCCGCAGCCGCTTTGCACTTCGTCGACGATCAGCAGCAGGTCGTGCTGCTTCGTCAGCGCGCGCAGCGCCTGCATGAATTCACGCGTGGCCGGAATCACGCCGCCTTCGCCCTGGATCGGTTCGAGCATCACCGCGACGGTCTTGTCGGTGATCAGCTTCTCGACCGAGTTGATGTCGTTCAGCTCGGCCTTCGGGAAGCCCGGCACCTGCGGTGCGTAGATCGTGTCCCAGCCCGGCTTGCCGCTGGCCGACATCGTCGCGAGCGTGCGGCCGTGGAAGCTGTGGTCGAACGTGATGATCTCGTACGCGCCGTTCTTGAACTTGCGGCCCCACTTGCGCGCGAGCTTGATCGCGCCTTCGTTCGCTTCCGCGCCGCTGTTCGTGAAGAACACCTTGTCGAACACGCTGTGCTGCGTGAGCAGGCCCGCGAGCTTCGCCATCGGTTCGTTGTAGAACGCGGGCGACGGGTTCAGCAGCTTTTCCGCCTGCGTCTTCAGCGCGTCGACGATGCCTTCGTTGCAATGGCCGAGGCTGTTGACGGCCCAGCCCTGGATGAAGTCCAGATAGCGCTTGCCCGTGTGATCGTAGAGCCACGAACCCTTGCCGTGCGTAAACACGATGTCGGGGCGGTTCGTGATGTACATCAGCGAGTCGATCGGATAATCGTTCAGGGGCATGGCAGCAGACTCCAGCGGACGTTGAAAGGGAAACAGGCAATAAAAAAGCCACGGAAGGCCGTGGCTGGTGGGTCGAACAGCTTGTGCGTAACCGGTGAAGCGGTGTGGGTTACGCGCGAGTCCGTGACGAGCCGGCGGCATCCGGGCGGAGCGGCGAGCGGCGACGTCGAAGGGCGGACAGGAAGCAGTTCATGTGCGCAAGCATAAGGCATCCCGCGCGTCACTGTAAACCGCCGCGATGCCACGGATGTGACATCGCAGCGTGCAGTGCCGTACGCGGGTGCGCGGGCCTTAGACCGGATGCGCGAGATCGGCGGCGCTCGTGAACGAGTCCGCGTAGAACTCGTCGGCCGGCAGCGCGTGGTGCTGCGTGAAGTCGCGCTGCGCGGATTCGACCATCACCGGCGCGCCGCACGCGTACACCTGGTGGCCCGACAGGTCGGGCAGATCCTCGATCACCGCGCGGTGGACGAAGCCGGTGCGGCCCGTCCACTGATCGCCGGCGTCCGGCTCGGAGAGCACCGGCACGTACTTGAAGTTCGGGATCTCGCGTGCCCACTGCTCGGCCAGTTCGCCGAGGTAGATGTCCTTCTTGCGGCGCGCGCCCCAGTAGAGCGTCATCGGGCGCGTGATGCCCGTATGCTTCACGTGCTCGATGATCGCCTTGATCGGCGCGAAGCCGGTGCCCGATGCGAGCAGCACGATCGGCTTGTCGGAGTCTTCACGCAGGAAGAACGTGCCGAGCGGGCCTTCGAAGCGCAGGATGTCGCGCTCCTTCATCGCGCCGAACACGTGGTCGGTGAACTTGCCGCCGGGCATGTGGCGGATGTGCAGCTCGACCGGGCCTTCCTCGTGCGGCGCGTTCGCCATCGAGTAGCTGCGGCGCGAGCCGTCCTTCAGGATGAACTCGACGTACTGGCCCGCGAGGTACTGCAGGCGTTCGTTGGCGGGCAACTGGAGCTTCACGACCATCACGTCGTCGGCCTTGCGCTCGAGCGCGGCGATCCGGCACGGCAGCTTCTTGACCTGCACGCCGTCGACGCCGGCGATTTCACGCACGTCGATTTCGAGATCGCACTGCGCCTTCGAGCAGCACAGCAGCGCGAGGCCGCGCGTGCGTTCGTCGTTGGACAGCGCCGACGCGGCGTGCGGGCCCTGTTCGATCTGGCCCGACACGATCTGGCCCTTGCACGAGCCGCACGCGCCGTTCTTGCAGCCGTACGGCAGATGGACGTTCTGGCGCAGCGCGGCCGCCAGCACGGTTTCATCCGACTCGACCTGGAATTGCCGGCCGCTTTGCTTGAGAGTGACGTTGAATGCCATAGAACCAAACTAGAACAAAATGGGGGGACCGTGCATGTCGGGCACGGCAGCTACAATGCAAACCCGTTGCGCGTCGCGCAACGGTGGCTACTGATTTCGCAACCAACATGATCGCGACTCGAATCCTGCGCCGGCCGCGCGCACTGATCGTCGGCTGCGGCGACGTCGGCATGCGCTGCGTCGCGCAATGGCGCGACACGCGCCGCAACCTGCGGATCTTCGCGCTGACGAGCCATCCGGCCCGCCGCGACGAACTGCGTGCCGCGGGTGCAACGCCGATCGTCGGCGACCTCGATCGCCGGGCGACGCTTGGCCGCCTTGCGGGTCTGGCCCGCACGATCCTGCATCTCGCACCGCCGCAGTCCGATGGCCGTGACGACCGGCGCACGCGTGCGCTGATCGCCGCAACGACCGTGCCTGCGCGACGGCCACCGGTGCCGCCGGCCTCGGCGGTCGGCCGGCTCCGAACCCTGCGCACCGCGACCCGACAGGCCGGCGCGCCCGTTCGGGCAGCGCGTATTGTACCCGACGGCCTTCGTGCGCCGAGGCTCGTCTATGCCAGTACGACGGGCGTTTACGGCGATTGCGGCGGCGCGCGCATCGACGAAACGCAGCCGCTGCGTCCCGCGAATCCGCGCGCGTTCCGGCGCGTGTCTGCCGAGCGGCAACTGCGGGCGGCGACGGTGCGCGGCGTGCTGTCCGCGCGCATCGTGCGGATTCCCGGAATCTACGCGGCGAACCGCCTGCCGGTCGCACGGCTCGAGCGCGGCACGCCGGCGCTCGAGCCGGCCGACGACGTCTACACGAACCACATCCACGCGGACGATCTCGCGGCGATCCTGCGCCGCGCGGCCGAACGCGGCAAGCCGACGCGCGCCGTGCACGCGTCGGACGACAGCGAACTGCGGATGGGGGAGTATTTCGACCGGGTCGCGCAGGTGCTCGGCCTGCCGAGGCCGCCACGTGTCAGCCGCGCGGACGCCGAGCGTCAGCTCGAACCGACACTGCTGTCGTTCATGCGCGAGTCGCGGCGCCTGTCCAACGCACGGCTCAAGGCCGAATTGTGCGTGACGTTGCGCTATCCGACCGTAGACGATTTCCTTCAAACGCTCGCGCCGGGCGACGCATCAGGTGAGCGCCGGTAACGCCTCGATCAGCAGGAAGCACAGCAACGCGCCGATCAGCGCGCCAATCAGGTTCGGATGATATTTGTGCTTCATGTGCATCGCGGCCAGCAGCCCGCCGATCACGATGACACCGATGACCGCGAACGCGATCATCACGGACGACAGTTCGAAAGTATGGTTGTTCATGATGCCTCCCCCTACGTCGCTGTTCTCTTACAGCTTGTGATTTCAGTATAGCGGGGGAACATGCGGCCGAGATGCGGTCGAGCGTCGAACGGTCGTGCGGATTTTCCCTTACAGGGTTTTGACCGGATTGCGCAGCGCTGAAAGGTCGGCGTCATCGAGCCAGCGCCACGCGCCGGGCGCGAGGTCGCCCGGCAGCGTGAAGCCGCCGATGCTTTCGCGATGTAGCGCTTCGACGCGATTGCTCGCCGCCGCGACCATCCGCTTGACCTGGTGGTACTTGCCTTCGAGCACGGTCAGCGCGAGTGCGTGCGGGTCGCGCGCGTCGGCGGCGACCGCGGCGATCGGCTTCGGCTCGCCGTGCAACTGCACGCCGGTGCGCAGCGTGTTCAGCTGCGTGTCGTCGAGCGGGTGGCGCACGGTTGCCACATAGGTCTTCGGCACCTTGCGCTTCGGCGACGTGTACGCGTGCACGAACTGGCCGTCGTCGGACAGCAGCAGCAGGCCCGTCGTGTCCTGGTCGAGACGCCCGACGCACTGCACGCCGCGCGCGACGAGCGGTGCAGGCAGCAGGCTGAACACGCTCGCGTGGTGTTGCGGATCGCGCGAACACTCGTAGCCGGCCGGCTTGTTGAGCGCGAGATAGGCGCGTGCGTGGAACGGCCACGCCGTATCGTCGACCGAGAACACGAGGCCGTCGGTATCGAACGCGGCGTCGGGGTCGGTCGCGCGGGCGCCCGCCACGGTGACGCGGCCCGCTTCGATCAGGCCGCGGCACTGGCGGCGCGAGCCGAAGCCCTGGGTGTAGAGAATGCTTTCGAGATCCATAGCGCGCGCATTCTATCAAGCGATGGCGCGCGACCGGCATGAACGCACATGCGCTGGTAAGCTGCCGGTACGCCGCGCGGGGCGCGGCGCCCGTTCATTCTTCACGGAAAGTCCATGCCTTTTGCTTCGTTCCCGTTCGGCCGCCACGCCGCGGCCGTCATCGTCGCCGCGACCGTCTCGTCGGCCGCGTTCGCGCACGCGCACCTCGCGAAGAGCGATCCGGCGGCGGGCGCGGCGGTGGCTGCCGCACCGGCCGCCGTCACGATCGACTTCACCGAGCCGCTGGAACCCGCGTTCAGCTCGATCGTCGTCGTCGATGGCGATGGCAAGACGGTGTCGGATGGCCGTGCGCGCATCGACGCGTCGAACCGCAAGCGGATGTCGGTGCCGCTCACGGCGGTCGGCGCCGGCGCCTATACGGTGAAATGGGTGGCCGTCGCGACCGACGGGCACCGCACGCAGGGCGCGTACGGCTTCAGCGTGAAGTGACGCAACGGCGACGGCAGGCCCGTGCCAGGGCTGCCGCCGCCCCTATCCGACAGGGAGTCCCGCATGAATCCGACGACGCTCGACGCACTCGCCGATTTCCCCCGTCAGCTCGAAGCCCATTTCGCGGCCGTCCCCGACGGCTACGCGCGCTGGACGCCCGACGACTGGGCCGGGATGCCGAGCGAGCATTTTTCGCCGCTCGGGCAGCTCTGCCACGTGCGCGACATCGAGATCGACGGCTATCACGTGCGGCTGCGGCGGATGCTCGACGAGGACCGGCCGCTGCTCGTGTCGATCGACGGCGACGCGCTCGCGATCGAGCGCCGCTACAACGATGCGTATGCGTCCGACGTGCTCGCGGCGATCCGCGAAGCGCGGCGCGAGACGCTGGACCTCGTGTCGCGCCTCACGCCCGAACAGTTCGCGCGCACCGGGGAATTCGACGGCTACGGGGCGCTGACCGTGCGCGGGCTCGTCCACTACCTGTGCAGCCACGACCAGCAGCACCTGGCCGGCATGCAGTGGCTGCTCGGCAAGATCGACGCGACGCTGTACGCGCGCTGAGCCGGCGCCGGCCTCGGCATCGGCGCCCATCAATCGAGGGCGGATCCGGCGCGGTTGTCGGTGCGGCAGGCTGCACTGCCGCGCTTCGATTGGATCGTTTTTCTGGATAATCCATCCAGCGTTGCCCGGCTGACCGGCGCGTCGCGCGTGCCTACACTCCAAGCTTCGTTCAACGAGAAAGGGAGTCAACCGTGGCAACTCATACGCTCGCAGACAAGGTCGTCCTGATCGCAGGCGGCGCAAAGAATCTCGGCGGCCTGATCGCGCGGGATCTGGCGAGCCACGGTGCGAAGGCCGTGGCGATTCACTACAACAGCGCCGCGTCGCAGGCGCAGGCCGAGGAGACGGCCGCCGCGGTGCGTGCGGCCGGCGCGGAAGCGGCTACGTTCCAGGGCGACCTGACGACGGCCGCCGCGGTCGAGAAGCTGTTCGACGACGCGAAGCAGCGCTTCGGCAAGATCGACATCGCGATCAACACGGTCGGCAAGGTGCTGAAGAAGCCGTTCACCGAGATCAGCGAGGCCGAGTACGACGAGATGTTCGCGGTCAACAGCAAGTCGGCGTTCTTCTTCATCAAGGAAGCAGGGCGGCACCTCGAGGATCACGGCAAGCTCGTCACGCTCGTGACGTCGCTGCTCGGCGCGTTCACGCCGTTCTATGCGGCGTACGAAGGGTCGAAGGCGCCGGTCGAGCATTTCACGCGCGCGGCGTCGAAGGAGTACGGCGCGCGCGGGATCTCGGTGACGGCCGTCGGGCCGGGCCCGATGGACACGCCGTTCTTCTACCCGGCCGAGGGCGCCGATGCGGTCGCGTATCACAAGACGGCGGCCGCGCTGTCGCCGTTCAGCAAGACGGGCCTGACCGACATCGAGGACGTCGTGCCGTTCATCCGCCATCTCGTCACCGACGGCTGGTGGATCACGGGCCAGACGATCCTGATCAACGGCGGCTACACGACCAAGTAACCGGCCCGGCAACGGGCCGCGCGGCGCACCGCAATGGCGCGTTTGCGTGGACAATGGACGGGCGCGCGGCCTCGCGGCTGCGTGCCCGTTTTCTCTGTGCCGCCGGACCCGGCCGCGATGCGTGACGGCTGGCGGCGGCGTTCGTCCGAACCTACGTTCCCTGCCGATGGACAAGCTGGATCAGGTCAGAATCTTCCTGCAGGTTGCCGAGATGGGCAGCTTCATCAAGGCCGCGCATGCGCTCGACGTGCCGCGCGCGACCGTGTCGGCGGCCGTCCAGCAACTGGAAGCGGGGCTCGGCACGCGCCTCTTGCACCGCACGACACGCCAGGTGCAACTGACCGCCGACGGCGCGCTGCTGCTCGAACGCGGCCGGCGCCTGCTCGCGGAGGCCGACGAACTCGACCGCCTGTTCCGCCGCCGCGACCGCGACGTGATCGGCCGGCTGAACGTCGACGTGCCGAGCCGGATCGCGCGCCGCATGGTGGCGCCCGCGCTGCCGTCGCTGTTTCACCGTTATCCGAAGCTGCAACTGTCGCTCGGCTCGACCGATCGTTCGATCGACCTGGTGCAGGAGGGCGTCGACTGCGCGATCCGCGTCGGGCGGCTTGCCGACAGCAGCCTCGTCGTGCGGCCGCTCGGACAGTTCACGCTGATCAACTGCGCGAGCCCCGACTACCTGCGCGAATGCGGCGTGCCCGAGCATCCGGATGCGCTCGCGCACGGACACTGGGCGATCGGCTATGCGTCGCCGACGACCGGGCGCGAACTCGACTGGGAATACTGCGCGGACGGCCAGCGGCACACGCTCATGCTGCCGAGCCGGGTGATCGTCAACAATGCCGAAACCTATATCGCCAGCTGCATCGCCGGGATGGGGCTGATCCAGATTCCGCGCTTCGACGTCCAGCATCTGCTCGACAGCGGCGCACTCGTCGACGTGATGCCCGGCCACCGCGCCGCACCGATGGACGTGTCGGCCGTGTACCCGCACCGGCGCCATCGTTCGCGCCGGCTCAATGCCTTCATCGAATGGTTCGGGGAACTGATGGCGAGCGCGCTGACGCATGGCGGGGAGGGGGCGGAGGGCGACTGACCGGCACGGCCGGATCGCGTCACGTGCCGTCGTGCCTGTTTCAGCCGGGCAGCGCCGCGAACTGCCGGCTGCGCCCGGTTTCCCGCACCGCGTCGATCAACGCGGCGCCGGCGCCGTCCGGTTTCGCCGCGAACGCGTAGAAACGCGCGGCCGGCAGCGCCGGCAGGCCGTCCTGCGGGCCGCATTCGCGCAGGCCGTCGCGCAGCTGGCTGCGCGCCAGCGCGGTGACCGCGAAGCCCGCGAGCGCGGCCGACACGCAGCCGGCCATGCTGCTGCTCTCGAACAGCACGCGAAACGGCCGCAACGCAGCGGCGAGCGCCGCGACGGCGGCTTCGCGATAGACGCATGGCTGCGGAAACAGCGCGAGCGGCACGTCGCCGCCGGCGTCGAGCGTGCGATCCGACGCGAACGCCCACACGAGCGGTTCTTCCCACAGCAGTTCGCCCGGCGTGTCGACCTGCCGGCACTGCTTGCCGAACACGACGTCGAGCCGGCCGAGCGTCTGCTCGCGCAGCAGCGACGCGGTGATCCCGACCTTCAGCTCGATCGACGTGCGCGGGTGGCGGTCGCGGAACGTGCGCAGCACGTGCGGCAGCCACGCACCCGCAAAATCCTCCGATGCGCCGACCCGCAGCGGGCCGTGCGCCGGCGCGCCGCGCAGCCTTGCGCGCACTTCGCGCTCCATGTCGACGATGTTGCGTGCGTACGCGTACAGCGTGTCGCCGGCCGGCGTGAGCGCGATGCGACGGGTGGTGCGCGCGAGCAGCACCGTGCCGGCCGCCTGTTCGAGCCGCTTGATGTGGCCGCTGACGGCGGACGGCGTCAGCGCGAGCCGTTCCGCGGCCGGCGCGAACCCGCGGCTGTCGACGACTTCGAGGAAGGTGCGCAGCAGCGTGATGTCGAGCGTGGTCGACGCGGGATCGGTCAGCGGTTCCATGGATCAATTCAACGCGATACTCGAAGAATTAACGATGATACTCCGTGAATCGTGATGAAAGGCCGGCCTACCATCGTGCACTCGGATCCACCCAACGGAGTGCACGATGACGACCTATGCGCATGCGACGACCGCGTCGCTCGACGTTGCCTATCTCGAATGGAACCCGCGCGGCGAGCGCGTGGCCGTGCTGCTGCACGGCTGGCCGGACAGCCCGGTCGGCTGGGACGCGGTGGCGGCAAGGCTCGCCACGCACGGCTACCGCGTGCTCGCGCCCGCGCTGCGCGGATTTGCGCCGACCCGCTTTCGCGACGCATCCGTGGCGCGCAGCGGCCAGCTCGCGGCGCTCGGGCGCGACTTGCTCGACTTCGTCGATGCGCTCGGCATCGAGCGGCCCGTGCTGGTCGGGCACGACTGGGGCGCGCGGGCGGCCGCGAACGCGTGCGGGCTGCGCGATGGCGCCGCATCGCATCTCGTGATGCTGTCGGTCGGGTACGGCACCAACGACCCGGGGCAGCCGCTGTCGCTGCAGCAGGCGCGCAACTACTGGTATCACTGGTTCATGGCGACGCCGCGCGGCGAGCAGGCGTTGCGCGACGATCGCCGCGCGTTTGCCCGCCTGATGTGGGACACGTGGTCGCCGCCGGGCTGGTATCGCGACAGCGATTTCGACGCGGCCGCCGCCGCGTTCGACGGGCCCGACTGGATCGACGTCGTGCTGCATTCGTACCGGCATCGATGGGGATTCGCACCGGGCACGCCGGCCTATGCCGACGACGATGCGCGGCTGAATCCCGCGCCGGTGCTGGCACTGCCGACGCTCGTGCTGCACGGCGGCGCGGATACCTGCAATCATCCGGACAGCTCGGCCGGGCGCGAGCGGTTCTTTGCGGGGCGCTACGCGCGGCAGGTGCTGGACGGTGTCGGCCACTTTCCGCAGCGCGAGGCGCCGGCGGCAATCGCCGACGCGATCCTCGGGTTCTGCGAGCCGGGCTGAGGCGCGCCGGCGTGACCGGCGCACGGTGGATCAGCCGCCGACGCGGGCCGCGAGCAGGTCGGCGAGGCCGATGTTCCTGAACATCTCGCGGCGAATCCGGTCGCCGACGCGGAACACCTCTTCCGCGCCGTCCTGAGACGGATCGACGAACACGCGGTACGGGCGCTTGCCGGTCGGGGCGGCGACGATGTCGGCAATCGCCGTCGCGACGGTGCCCGCATCGGCGTCCGCCGGTTCGAGCGCGGCGAGGCCTTGAAGCGCCTGTTCGGCGACGCCGGCATAGGGGCCGTCGACGTAGGCGGCCTGAATGGCCGCATCGGCCGGCTTGCCTGCGTGGGCGAAGTGATTCGTGCCCTGGGTGAACGCGCCCGGCACGACGATCGACGTCTCGATCCCCCAGCGGGCCAGTTCGGCCGCATAGGACACCGCGAGCGAATCCATCGCGGCTTTCGCGGCGAAGTAGGGCGCGAGGAACGGCGGCGTACCGCCGCGCGCGGACGACGACGACACCCAGACGAGCAGGCCGCGCCCCTGGCGCCGCAGGTGCGGCAGCGCCGCGCGGTTGACGCGCTGGGTCGACACGACGTTGATGTCGTAGAGCTCGCCGATCTGCTCGGGCGTGAACGCTTCGGCCGGGCCGAACACCATGTGGCCGGCGTTGTGGACGATGACGTCGAGGCGGCCGTTGTCCGCGATCACGCGATCGATGGCGGCAGCGACGGACGCGTCGTCGCCGACGTCGAGCTCGACGGTGCGCAGGTCGACGCCGTGTTCCCGCGCGTAGGCGGCGATGGCGGCGACGCGCGGCGCGTTGCGGCTGGTGCTTTCGCGCATCGACGCGTAGACGGTATGGCCGGCGCGGGCGAGCGCCTGGGCCGTCAGCAGGCCGAAGCCGCTGGACGCGCCCGTGACGAGAATGACTTCCTTCATGATCGATCTCCGGTAAGCGGTGGGCGTGGCGGGCGGCCGGTCAGCACATGCCGCCGTTGGCACGCAGCACCTGGCCGTTGACCCACGCGCCGTCGGGGCCGGCGAGGAACGCGACGACGCTGGCAATGTCGGCGGGCTGGCCGAGCCGCTCCAGCGGGTTCATCTTCGCCATCCGGTCGACGAGTTCGGCGCTCTTGCCCTGCAGGAACAGCTCGGTCGCCACCGGCCCGGGCGCGACGGCGTTCACGCTGATGCCGCGGCCGCGCATCTCCTGCGCGAGCACCTGCGTCATGCCCTCGACGGCGGCCTTGGTCGCGATGTACACGCCGTAGGTCGGCAGGCGCATGCCGATCACGCTCGAGGTCAGGTTGACGATGCGCCCGCCGTCGCGCACGCGCTTCGCCGCCTCGCGGCTGACGTTGAACGCGCCCTTCAGGTTGATCGCGACGGTCTGGTCGAACGCAGCGTCGTCGAACTCGGCGAGGGGCGCGAGCTTCATCACGCCCGCGCTGTTGACCACGACGTCGATCCGGCCGAATGCCTGCTCGGCCGTGTCGAACAGCGCGACCACCGCGGCCGGATCGGCGACGTCCGCCTGCACCGCGACGGCCGTGCCGCCGCCGGCGGCGATCGCGTCGACCACGTCCTGCGCGGGGCCGGCGCCGCCCGCATAGTTCACGACGACCCTGAAACCGTCGCGGGCGAGGCGGCGGGCGATCTCCGCACCGATGCCGCGCGACGAGCCCGTGACGAGGGCGACCTGTTCCGATGTGCTCATGTCCTGCTCCTTGATTCGTGAGTGCCGTGCGTTCCGGCGACAGGACTAATGTAGGCTCCCTCGATCAATAAAAATAATGAATAATGATCAGATCAAGAATGACTGAAAGTACGTCTCATGGCATTCGACAGCAGGCTTTTGAGCGGGATCGGCGTGCTCTCGGCGGTGATCGAGGCCGGCACCTTCGCGCGCGCCGGCGAGGCGATGGGGTTGACGCAGCCGGCGGTGAGCCGTGCCGTCGCCCGGCTGGAGGAGCGCGTCGGCATCCGGATCTTCAACCGCACGGCCCGTGCGATCACGCTGACCGACGAAGGGCGGCGTTTCTATGAAGCGGTCGCGCCGCTGCTGGCCGGCATCGAGGACGCGGCGATCGACGCCGGCCAGTCGAAGGCGCGTGTCAGTGGGCGGCTGCGCGTCAACGTCGACGCGACTTTCGGCCACTACGTGCTGGCGCCGAAGATGGCCGAGTTTCTCGACCGCTTTCCCGACCTGTCCGTCGAGATCAGCGTGCGCGACCGGATGGGTGACCTCGTCGCCGACGGGTTCGACGTGGCGGTGCGGTTCGGCATTCCGGAACCATCGTCATACCGCGCGCGGCTGCTGCTGGAAACGCGCGTGCTCACCTGCGCGTCGGCGGCCTATGTCGCGCGCCACGGCGAACCGCGGCACCCGCGGGATCTCGCGAGCGGGCATCGCTGCGTGCTGATCCGCGATCCGGTGACGGGGCGGCCATTCGAATGGGAATTCCATCGCGGCAAGGAGGTGGTGCCGTTCGATGCCGCCGGCCGGCTGATGGTCAACGACACGGGCATGCTGCTCGGCGCGTGCCTGGGCGGCGCGGGGATTGCCCAGCTGCTGGAACTCTATGCGCGCGACATCCTTGCCGACGGGCGGCTGGTGCTGCTGCTGCCGGAATGGGCGGACGAGACGTTTCCGCTCTACGCGTATCACCACGCGTCCAACCTCGTTTCCGCGAAGGTGCGCTTGTTTCTCGACTTCGTGCGGGCGTTGATGGTTTGAGCCTGAGCTCGGCTCGACGTGCCGACGGCGGCCCTCCCGTCCATTCATTCGGTGCGATGCGGAATGCTGTCCGGGAACGGGTAGGGCGCGTGCGGGCCCGGCCAGTCAGGCACCGGCGGCGCGGTCAGTACATCGCAGCCGGCCAGCATGAGCGACAGCACCGCGGCGAGCGCGCGGCGGCAGAGCGGAGATGAAATCGGGCGCATGAACATGGCGTGCCTCCGTGCCGCGCATCCTCATGCCGCTTGGACTGTTGCGCGGGGCGCGCGTTGCGGCGCCGGCGGCAAAAACAAAAAACCCGCGAAGCGGCGAGCTTGCGCGGGTTTCGGGAGGCGCAGCGCTTCACGCTGCGAGAATGCTGGTGCCCAGGGCCGGAATCGAACCGGCACGCCTTGCGGCGGGGGATTTTGAGTCCCCTGCGTCTACCAATTTCACCACCTGGGCTTGATCCTGGCCGCGCATGCGATGGTGCGCGGCGAAACGCGGATTATGTCCGAAATCCAGCCGCTGGGCAAGCTGCCCGGTTGCGGGCCGCCCAAGTCACTGACTGAGGTAGACGAACCGGCCCTGCTTGACGATCCCCATCACGCTCGCGCGCTGGTCGAGTCCCACATGATCCTTGTCGCTCGTGTTGACGACACCGTTCGGCACGACGAGCTCGTGCGCATGTTCCAGCTCGCGCCGCAGCGCCGCGCGGAACGCGGGCGTGCCGGGCTGCGCGGCCTTCAGCGCGCGGCCGACCGCGTCGGCGAGGCGCGGGTAGACGCCCGCCGCGTCGCCCGCGAACTGCGTGACCGTGCCGGCACCGTACTTCGCTTCGTACGCGTCGACGAACGCGAGCGCGGCCTTGCGGGCCGGATGATCGGCAGGCAGCGTGCGCGCGACGACCACCGGCTGGGTCGGGAACAGCGTCCCGTCGACATCCTTGCCGCCCAGCTTGATGAATTCCGGTGTCGCGATCCCGTGGGTCTGGTAGACCGGGCCCTGGTAGCCGCGCTCGATCAGCGTGCGCTGCGGCAGCACGGCCGGCGTGCCCGAGCCCGCGATCAGGATCGCGTCGGGTTTCGCCGCGATCAGCTTCAATGCCTGGCCCGTGACGCTCGCGTCGGTGCGGTTGAAGCGCTCGGTCGCGATGACGCGGATCTTGCGCAGGTCCGCGAAGCGCGTGAACTCGTTCAGCCAGCTGTCACCGTAGCTGTCGGCGAAGCCGATGAAGCCGACCGTCTTCACGCCGTGGTTCGCCATATGGCGCGTCATCACGTCGGCCATCGCGCGGTCGCTCTGCGCCATCTTGAACGCCCAGGTCCGCGCGCCTTCCTGCGGCTCGACGATCGCGCCGGAGCCGACCAGCGTGATCATCGGCGTCTGTCCGGCGGCCACCGCATCGAGGGCCGCGAGCGCGGCCGGCGTGATGTTCGGCCCGACCACCACGTCGACGTGATCCTCGTCGACCAGCTTGCGGATGTTGCGCACCGCGGTGCCCGGGTCGGATGCATCGTCGAGCACGGTCACCTGCACGGGTTGCCCGGCGATCGTCTTCGGCCACATCAGGATCGCGTTCTTGCTCGTGATGCCGATCGCGGCGGCCGGGCCGGTCGAGGACAGGTCGACGCCGACCTTCAGGTCGGCATGCGCGGCGGCGCTGGCCAGTACGAGAGCGGCGCCGGCAGCGCGGCGCAACAGGGCGGGAAGCGTCATGCGGAATTCTCCGTCGGACAGCAAAAAAGGGCGCGATGTGCGCCCCCGTGGTTATACACGCCGCTCAGAGTTCGTACGATTCGGATTCGCCCTTGAGCGCCTGCTCGATCAGCTTGCGGTTCAGCGTCGGCGACAGCAGTTCGACCAGCGTATACACATAGCTGCGCAGGTAGGCGCCCTGCTTGAGCGCGACGCGCGTCACGTTGCTGCCGAACAGGTGGCCGACCGGGATCAGCCGCAGGCTGCGGTCACGCTCGGGATTGAACGCGATGTCGGCCATGATGCCGACGCCGAGGCCGAGCTCGACGTAGGTCTTGATCACGTCGGCGTCGATCGCCTCGAGCACGATGTCCGGCGACAGCCCGCGCAGCGCGAACGCATGGTTGATCTTCTTGCGGCCCGCGAACGCATCGTCGTACGTGATCAGCGGGTACTGCGCGAGATCGTCGAGCGTGACCGGCTTGCGTTCGAGCAGCGGGTGGTCGGCCGGCACGACGGCCGCGTGGTGCCACTGGAAGCAGGGCAGCGACACGAGTTCCTTGTAGTCGGAGATCGCCTCGGTGGCGATCGCGAGATCGGCCTGGTCGTGGATCACCATCTCGGCCACCTGCGTCGGACTGCCCTGCAGGATCGACAGGTGCACCTTCGGGAAGCGCTTCTTGAACTCGGCGATCGCGGCCGGCAGCGAGTAGCGGGCCTGCGTGTGGGTCGCGGCGATGGTCAGGTTGCCCTGATCCTGGGCCGCATAATCTTTTCCGACCCTTTTAAGGCTTTCAACCTCCTGGAGAATCCGCTCGACCGACGCGAGGATGATCCGGCCCGGCTCGGTGAGCGAGCGCACGCGCTTGCCGTGCCGCGTGAAGATCTCCACGCCCAGTTCGTCCTCGAGCTCGATGATCGCCTTCGATACCCCCGGTTGCGACGTGTAGAGCGCCTTGGCGGCCTCGGTGAGATTGAAATTCTGCCGGACGGCCTCGCGCACGAAGCGAAATTGGTGCAGGTTCATTTATAACCCTTCCGCATATCAACAGAATTTTTTAGTCGTTTGAAATATAAGGCGAGTTTATTACGATTCACCGGAGTTTTTCAAATATGGATATCTGTTTTCGTCATTAGCAATCCAGCCGGGCAGCGGAAGGCCGGCGATAGCGGCGGAACGGAGATTCGGGCGCGACGTGGCTAGGACGTCGCGCGGTCACCACGAAAACCCTGGGGTCCCCGAATGTATCAGTACGACCAATACGACCAGACGATCGTCGACGAGCGTGTCGCGCAGTACCGCGATCAGGTGCGCCGCCGGCTGTCGGGCGAGTTGAGCGAAGAAGAGTTCCGTCCGCTGCGCCTGCAGAACGGCCTGTACATGCAGCGCCACGCGTACATGCACCGCATCGCGATTCCGTACGGCAACCTGCGCAGCGATCAGCTCCGGATGCTGGCGCGCATCGCCCGCGAACACGACCGCGGCTACGGTCACTTCTCGACCCGCTCGAACATCCAGTTCAACTGGATCAAGCTGGAAGAAACGCCCGAGATCCTCGCGAAGCTCGCGTCGGTGCAGATGCATGGCATCCAGACGTCGGGCAACTGCATCCGCAACATCACGGCCGACCAGTTCGCCGGTGTCGCGCAGGACGAAGAGATCGATCCGCGTCCGTGGTCGGAAATCCTGCGCCAGTGGTCGACGTTCCATCCCGAATTCGCATGGCTGCCGCGCAAGTTCAAGATCGCGGTGTCGGGCTCGAAGGACGACCGTGCAGCCGTGCAGATCCACGACCTCGGCGTGTACCTGAAGAAGAACGCGCAGGGCGAAGTGGTCGCGAGCATCCTCGCGGGCGGCGGCCTCGGCCGTACGCCGATCATCGGCGCGGTGATCAAGGAAGACCTGCCGTGGCAGCACCTGCTCACCTATTGCGAAGCTGTGCTGCGCGTGTACAACCGTTACGGCCGCCGCGACAACCTGTACAAGGCGCGCATCAAGATCCTCGTGAAGGCGCTGTCGCCCGCGAAGTTCGCGCAGCAGGTCGAGGAAGAGTGGCAGCACCTGAAGGACGGCCCGTCGACGCTCACGCAGGCGGAAGTCGACCGCGTGTCGCAGTACTTCCAGCCGCCCATCTACGAGAAGCTGGCCGACACCGACGCGTCGTTCGAACAGCACCTGCTCGAGAACAAGGCGTTCGCGCGCTGGGTCGAGCGTAACGTTGCCCCGCACAAGGTGGCCGGCTATGCCGCCGTCACGCTGTCGCTGAAGGATCACCGTGTCGCGCCGGGTGACGCGACCGACCAGCAGATGGATCTGGTGGCCGACTGGGCCGACGCTTACTCGTTCGGCGAGCTGCGCGTGTCGCACGAGCAGAACCTGATTCTCGCGAACGTGAAGAAGCGCGACCTGTTCGCCCTGTGGGAAAAGGCGAAGGCAGCCGGTTTCGCGACGCCGAACATCGGCCTGCTGACCGACATCATCGCGTGCCCGGGCGGCGACTTCTGCTCGCTCGCGAACGCGAAGTCGATCCCGATCGCGCTGGCGATCCAGCAGCGTTTCGACGATCTCGACTATGTGTACGACCTCGGCGACCTGTCGCTGAACATTTCCGGTTGCATGAACTCGTGCGGTCACCATCACGTCGGCAACATCGGCATCCTCGGCGTCGACAAGGACGGCGCCGAGTGGTACCAGGTGTCGCTCGGCGGCGAGCAGGGCACGGGCCGGAACGGCGCGCGCCTCGGCCGCGTGATCGGGCCGTCGTTCTCGGCGGAGGAAGTGCCCGGCGTGATCGCGAAGCTGATCGACACGTTCGTCGAATCGCGCATCGACGGCGAGCGCTTCGTCGACACGTACGATCGCATCGGCATCACGCCGTTCAAGGAGCGCGTGTATGCGGCGCGCCAGGCAGTGAACGCGTAACCAACCGGGTAGAAGGAATTAGCAGATGGCTTCGATTATCAAGAACCGCGCAGTGATCGACGATGCATGGCAGGTCGTGCGCGCGGCGGAAGACGGTGCACTGCCCGCGGTCGACGCGTTGCCGGCCGGCAAGGTGCTGGTGCCGTTCGCATTGTGGCAGGCCGAGCGCGCGGCGCTCGTTGCCGCGAAGACGAAGGACGAGCTCGGCGTGTGGCTCGCACCGGACAGCGAGCCGGCCGATCTCGTGGCCGATTTCGGCGCGATTTCGCTGATCGCGGTCGACTTCCCGCGCTTCGCGGACGGCCGCGGCTACAGCATCGCGCGCCTGCTGCGCGAGCGCCACGGCTGGACGGGCGAGCTGCGCGCGATCGGCGACGTGCTGCGCGACCAGCTGCTGTACATGTCGCGTTGCGGCTTCGATGCGTACGCGGTGCGCGCCGACAAGGACATCCACGACGCGCTGAATGCGTTCACGGAATTCACGCAGCGTTACCAGGGCGCGTTCGACCAGCCCGAACCGCTGTTCCGCCGCCGCGGCGCGTCGGCAGACGTAGCGACGCCCGACGCGAAGGTGGGCGCATGAGCACCGCGACCGCCACCGCGCTGACGCCGGAACTCGCCGCGAAGGTCGAGCGCCTCGACGCGCTGCTCGCGCAGATCGGGGCCCGTCACGAGAAGGTGAAGTTCGCGAGCAGCCTCGCGGCGGAAGACATGCTGCTGACGCATGCGATCCTGTCGAAGGGCGTGCGGATCGGCATCTTCTCGCTGAACACGGGCCGCCTGCACGCGGAAACGCTCGGCATGATCGACCGCGTGCGCGAGCGCTACGGCTACGAGATCGAGCAGTTCCATCCGCAGCAGGACGCGGTCGACCAGTACGTCGCCGAGCACGGCCTGAACGCGTTCTACGAGAGTGTCGAGCTGCGCAAGTCGTGCTGCCACATCCGCAAGGTCGAGCCGCTGAATCGTGCGCTCGCGGACGTCGGCGCATGGGTCACGGGCCAGCGCCGCGAGCAGTCGGTCACGCGTGCCGAACTGCATGAGGAAGAGCAGGACGAAGCGCGCGGGATCGCGAAGTACAACCCGCTCGCCGACTGGACGGAAAGCGACGTGTGGGCGTACCTTAAGGCGTTTGACGTGCCGGTCAACCCGCTGCATGCGCGCGGCTACCCGAGCATCGGCTGCGAGCCGTGTACGCGGGCGATCCGTCCCGGCGAAGACAGCCGCGCGGGCCGCTGGTGGTGGGAGTCGCGCGATACGAAGGAATGCGGCTTGCACATCACGACGATCACGCCGATTCCCGCGGACGCCGTTGCCGGCGCCACGCACTGAAAGCCTGACAAGAAACTGAATATTGCGCCGCCTGCGACAGCGGGCGGCACGAACCCAGAAGAGAAGGACTGAAATCATGAGCACGACGCTCGAGCAATCCGCCTTTGCCCCGCCCGCCGGTGCCGACAACCGCATGGGCCACCTCGACTGGCTCGAAGCCGAGTCGATCCACATCCTGCGCGAACTGGTCGCCGAATGCAGCAAGCCGGCGCTGTTGTTCTCGGGCGGCAAGGATTCGGTCGTCGTGCTGCATCTGGCACTGAAGGCATTCGGCCTCGGCGCGAACCGCAAGACGACGCTGCCGTTCCCGCTCGTGCACATCGATACGGGCCACAACTACGAAGAAGTGATCGACTTCCGCGATCGCCGCGCGCAAGAACTCGGCGCCGAGCTGGTCGTCGGCCACGTCGAGGATTCGATCAAGCGCGGCACGGTCGTGCTGCGCCGCGAAACCGATTCGCGCAATGCCGCGCAGGCCGTCACGCTGCTCGAGACGATCGAGCAGCATGGCTACACGGCGCTGATCGGCGGCGCGCGCCGCGACGAAGAGAAGGCGCGTGCGAAGGAACGCATCTTCTCGTTCCGCGACGAATTCGGCCAGTGGGATCCGAAGGCGCAGCGCCCGGAACTGTGGAGCCTGTACAACGCCCGCCTGCACAAGGGCGAGCACCTGCGCGTGTTCCCGATCTCGAACTGGACCGAGCTCGACGTGTGGCAGTACATCGCGCGCGAGAACCTCGAACTGCCGTCGATCTATTACGCGCACCAGCGCGAGATCGTGCGCCGCAACGGGCTGCTCGTGCCCGTCACGCCGCTCACGCCGATGCGTGACGGCGAGACGAGCGAGCTCGCGCAGGTGCGCTTCCGCACGGTCGGCGACATCTCCTGCACGTGCCCGGTCGAGAGCGACGCGGACGACGTCGAGAAGATCATCGCCGAGACGGCGGTGACCGAGATCACCGAGCGCGGCGCGACCCGGATGGACGACCAGGCCTCCGAAGCCGCGATGGAACAGCGCAAGAAGCAAGGTTATTTCTGAAGCACACGAGGACATTCACATCATGAGCATCATCGAGAACACCGAAGACCTCGGCGTGCTGCGCTTCATTACCGCAGGCAGCGTAGACGACGGCAAGAGCACGCTGATCGGCCGCCTGCTGTACGACAGCAAGGCCGTGCTGTCCGACCAGCTGTCCGCGCTGTCGCGTGCGAAGAACAAGCGCACGGTCGGCGACGAGCTCGACCTCGCGCTGCTGACCGACGGCCTCGAAGCCGAGCGCGAACAGGGCATCACGATCGACGTCGCGTACCGCTACTTCGCGACCGCGAAGCGCAAGTTCATCATCGCCGATACGCCGGGCCACGAGCAGTACACGCGCAACATGGTGACGGGCGCATCGACCGCGCACGCGGCGATCGTGTTGATCGACGCGACGCGCATCACGGTCGAGAACGGTGTCGTGCAACTCCTGCCGCAGACCAAGCGCCACAGCGCGATCGTCAAGCTGCTCGGGCTGCAGCACGTGATCGTCGCGATCAACAAGATGGACCTCGTCGACTACAGCGAAGCACGCTTCAACGAGATCCGCGACGCATACGTCGCGCTCGCGAAGCAGCTCGGCCTGAACGACGTGCGCTTCGTGCCGGTGTCGGCGCTGAAGGGCGACAACATCGTCGGCGCGAGCGAGCGCATGCCGTGGTACGCGGGCGAACCGCTGCTCGACGTGCTCGAATCGCTGCCGGTCGAGACGCAGGCGCATGACGCGCTGCGCTTCCCGGTGCAATGGGTCGCGCGCCAGGACGGCAGCTCGGCCGACGACTTCCGCGGCTACATGGGCCGGATCGAGTCGGGCGAAGTGAAGGTCGGCGACGAGATCGTCGTGCTGCCGTCGAACCGCACGGCGACGATCGCCGAGATCGTCGCGCCGGTGCCGGGCGGCACCGCGTCCGTGCCGCACGCGTTCGCGGGCCAGACCGTGACGATCCGCCTCGCGGAAGACGTCGACGTGTCGCGCGGCGACATGTTCGTCACGTCCGGCGAGCCGGTCGAGCCGGCGAAGAAGCTCGAAGCCGATCTGTGCTGGTTCGACGAGACGCCGCTGTCGCCGCAGCGCAAGTACCTGCTGAAGCAGACCACCAGCACGGTGTTCGCGAAGATCGGCGGCGTCAAGCAGGTGCTCGACGTGCACACGCTGTCGCACGCGACCGACCGTCACGATCTGAAGATGAACGACATCGGCCGCGTCGCGCTGACGCTGCAGAAGCCGATCGTGTGCGACACGTACGACGCGCATCCGGGTACCGGTGCGTTCGTGCTGATCGACGAGGCGACGCATCACACGGTCGCCGCAGGGATGATCCGGGCGTTCTCGGCATGACCGGGCAACCGCGCCGCTTCGCGGCGGCGCGGGCCGGAGCCGACGCCCGCTGGAAGGCGAAGCGACAAACATGGGCAAGGTGTATCTGATCGGAGCAGGGCCGGGCGCGGCCGACCTCATCACGGTGCGCGGCGCGCGGCTGCTCGAGCAGGCGGACGTCGTGCTGCACGACGCGCTCGTCGAGCCCGCGATGCTCGACTACGCGCCGAATGCGCGCCGGATTGCCGTCGGCAAGCGCTGCGGGCAGCGTTCGACCGCGCAGCACTTCATCAACAAGCAGATCGTCGATGCGGCACGCGAGCATGCGTGCGTCGTCCGGCTGAAGGGCGGCGACCCGATGCTGTTCGGTCGCGCCGAAGAGGAGATGCGCGCGCTGGAAGCGGCCGGCATCGACTACGAGGTCGTGCCGGGCATCACCGCGGCGCTGGCCGGGGCGGCGACGCTGAAGCGTTCGCTGACGTTGCGCGGCGTGTCGCGCAGCGTTGCGTTCGCGACGCACAGCCGCGCGCCGGGCAGCGACGAGATTCGCGAAGCCGCGCGCGCCGATTCGATGGTCTATTACATGGGCCGCGACAGCGCGCCCGGCATCGCGCAGGAGCTGATCGACGCGGGCCGTGCGCCGGCGACGGCCGTGGCGATCGTCGAGGCGTGCAGCACCGCGCGCGAACGTACGCTGACGCTGACGCTCGCGCAGATGGCGGCGGGCGACGCGCAGGCGTGGCTCGATCCCGCGGAACCGAGCCTGCTGATGATCGGCGATGCGTTCGCCGAGCGCGCCGGGCAGGCGAAAGTGGGCGATGTGCTGCGAAATGCGGCCTGAGCGGAATCCGGCTGGAGTTCCAAACGAAAAAAGCGCTGGCGGAAGCCGGCGCTTTTTCTTTGTGGGCCGTGACGGCGTGATTTACGCGTCGTCGCCGATCTGGTCGATGCAGTAGCGCGCGATCGCGTCGAGCACGCCGTCGTCTTCGCCGACGGCCGTCGCGCAACGGATCTCGACACCCGGATGCACGGCGCGGCATGCGTCGACGAGCTGCGGCAGGTCGCGGCGGACATGGCCGCCCTGGCCGAAGAACACGGGCACCACGGTGATGTGCGAGCAGCCGGCCGCGACCTGCTCGGCGACCGCGTCACCGAGCGACGGCGTCATCAGCTCGAGGAACGCGAGCGACACGTGTGCGGCGGGGGAGGGGGCGCCGCGCAGCCGCGCGGCGAGCCGTTCGAACGGCTCGGCCCAGCGCGGGTCACGCGCGCCGTGGCCGAACAGGACGATGCCATGCGAGCTCATGTCGAAACCTCCGTCGTGACGCGGCGCTCAGTGCCGGTCGACCCACTTGAGCGCGAACAGGCCGAGCGCGAGATAGATCAGGCCCGGCGTCGCCGCGGTGAGCGGCGCGGGCCACGTGTTCAGCGTGCCGATGTGCGAGAACAGCGTATTGAGAAGCTGGAAGCTCATGCCGAGCATGATGCCGCCGAACACCTTCACGCCGACCACGCCCGCACGCGTGTGCAGGTACGCGAACGGCAGCGACAGCACGAGCATCACGAACACCGCGAACGGATACAGCAGCTTGCGCCACAGCGCGATGTCGTAGCGCTGCGTGTCCTGCTGGTTCTCGCGCAAATGCTGGATGTAGCGGAACAGGTTGATGATCGACATGCGGTCCGGCGACACGAGCAGCACCGACAGGATCTGCGGCGTCAGGTCCGAGCGCAGCCGGTATTCGGGCAGCGATACCTGCTGTGACCGGTACACGGGGTTCAGCGCATCGGCCGGCTGGCCGCTGATCGGCTTGATCGGCGTCAGCTCGGTTTCGTTGACGCCCTTCAGCAGCCAGTGGCCGGGCGGCTCGTAGCGGCCCGTCTGCGCGATCCGCACGTTGCGCAGCTGGAATTTCGAATCGAATTCGTAGATGCGCACGTTGCTGATCGTCGAGTCGGGCGACAGGCTGCCGACGTTGACGAAGCGCGTGACCTGCTCGCCGTTTTCACGGGCCGCGAGCGTGTCCTTCACCCACACGCCCGACTGGAAGTTCGACGACACCGATGCGCCGAGCGCCTGCAGCCGCACGCGTTCGGACAGCTGGTCGGCGTACGGGCCGACGAATTCGCCGATCAGGTAGGTGACGATCACGAGCGGCACGCCGATCTTCAGCAGCGAGCGCAGCGCCTGGTTGGTCGCGAGGCCCGACACGCGGAAGATCGTGAATTCCGAGTTCGCGGCCATCTGCGCGAACACGTAGATCGCGCTGATCAGCGCGGCGACCGGGATGATTTCGTAGAAGCGCGACGGGGTCTGCAGCGCGACGCGCAGCACCGCGTAGCCGAACTTGTAGTTGCCGTGCCCGACCGAGTTCAGTTCGCTGATCAGGTCGAAGAAGAAGAACAGGCCCGAGAACGCGAACAGGATGAAGACGAACGTGACGTAGATCTGTCGCGCGAAGTACTTTTCATAGAGCCGCATCGATCATGCTCCCGAGCGGCCGAACAGCGCGCGTGTAAACAGCGGACGATTGCGCACGCGCAACCAGAAGATGAACGCGACGATCGCCGCGACGACCAGATGCAGGCCGACGAGACCGACGCCGAACGACATCTTGCCCTGCTCGATCTGCGACTGCACGACGTTCAGCAGGTTCGAGTACGTGAGGTAGATCAGCACGGCCATCACGAGGTTGATCGTGCGGCTGCGGCGCGGGTTCTGGTACGACAGCGGAATGCCGAGCACCATCAGGTTGATCGCGATCAGCGGCAGCCCCGCGCGCCACGCGAATTCCGCGAGGTTGTCGTTCGTCGGGTTGCGCAGCAGGTCCGGCGTCGGCGTGCTGTTGGTGGTCTGCACGTTGGTGACCGGGGTGCTCGTGATCTTCACGCCATAGCGCTCGAACTCCATGATCTTGAAGTTCGGCTGGCCGGGCGTGCCGTCGTAGCGGCGGCCGTCCTCCAGGACGACGAAGCGGCTGCCGTCGCGCGTTTCCGTGTGCCCGGTCTGCGACACGACCACGTTGACCTTGCCGTTCTCGGTCGAGGTCACGAACACGTTCTGCACCTTGCTCTGGTCGGGCGTCATCTTCTCGATGAAGAACACGCGGTGGTTCGAGGCCGATTCGCGGAACTGGCCCGGCGCGAGCAGCGAGATCTCGTCGCGCTGCTGGAAGCGCGCCTTGATCATCTTGCTTTGCTGGTTCGACCACGGCCAGCCGACGAACGCGAAGAAGGCGATCAGCAGGATGATCGGCGTGGCGAACACGCCGATCGGCTTGATGAGGCGCGTGAGGCTCACGCCGGACGCGAGCCACACGACCATTTCGGAGTCCCGGTACCACCGGGTCAGCACGAACAGGATCGACACGAACAGCGTGACGACGAGCATCACGGCGAGGTAGCCGATCACGGTGAGGCCGATCAGCACGAGGACGTCCCGCGGATCGATTTCACCGGACGCGGCGTAGCCGACGATGCGGATCATCATCGTCGTGAGCATGATCGTGAGCAGCACCATGAACACGGCGCCAGCCGTATACGCAAGCTCGCGCTGGAGGGAGCGTTCGAAGATCATTCTTGATGAGAAGAGGGCGGGAGGCTGCGCACGCGTGGTGGAGCGCTCGCGCCGCCACGGGAAAAATAGCGGATAATTGCGGCTTTCATCCTTAGCCCAGATTTTATCCGAGGACAAGCGCGATGGACTTTAGCATAAAAGGCTGTGATTGGAGCAAAGGCGAGGCGAAGGGGTTCCTGACCGGGAAGTCCGACTGCATCGTGCTCGGCATCTTCGAGGCGCAGACCCTGTCGGGCGCGGCGCTCGATATCGACACGGCCACCAAGGGGCTGGTTTCGCGCGTGATCAAGGCCGGCGACATGGACGGCAAGCGCGGCAAGACGCTGTTCCTGCACGAAGTGTCGGGCATCGGCGCGTCGCGCGTGCTGCTGGTCGGCCTCGGCAAGCAGGATGCTTTCAATCAGAAAGCCTATAACGATGCCGTGACGGCCGCATGGCGCGCGCTGCTGGCGACCAAGGTCGTCCAGGTCACGTTCACGCTCGCGCAACTGCCGGTCGACGAGCGCAGCTCCGACTGGGGCGTGCGCGCGGCAATCCTCGCGCTGCGCAACGAGACCTACCGCTTCACGCAGATGAAGAGCAAGCCGGAGCCGGCGTCGCACACGCTCAAGCGCGTCGTGTTCAGCGTCGATCCGTCCGACGAAAAGGCCGCGAAGGTCGCGGTCAAGCAGGCCGTCGCGCTCGCGAACGGGATGGACCTCACCCGCGACCTCGGCAACCTGCCGGGCAACGTCTGCACGCCGACCTACCTCGGCAACACCGCGAAGAAGATCGCGAAGGATTGGGGCCTGAAGGCGGAAGTGCTCGGGCTCAAGCAGATCCAGGCGCTGAAGATGGGCTCGTTCCTGTCGGTCGCGCGCGCGTCGGTCGAGCCGCCGCAGTTCATCGTGCTGCACTACCAGGGCGCCGCCGCGAAGGCCGCGCCGGTCGTGCTGGTCGGCAAGGGCATCACGTTCGACACGGGCGGCATCTCGCTGAAGCCGGGCGAGGGCATGGACGAGATGAAGTACGACATGTGCGGCGCGGGTTCCGTGCTGGGCACGATGCGTGCGGTCGCCGAGATGGGCCTGAAGATCAACGTCGTCGCGATCGTGCCGACCTGCGAGAACATGCCGGGCGGCAACGCGACGAAGCCGGGCGACATCGTCACCAGCATGAAGGGCCTGACGATCGAGGTGCTGAACACCGACGCCGAAGGCCGTCTGATCCTGTGCGACGCGCTCACGTATGCCGAGCGCTTCAAGCCGGCTGCGGTGATCGACGTTGCCACGCTGACGGGCGCGTGCGTGATCGCGCTGGGCGGCCACAACAGCGGCCTGTTCTCGACGGACGACGCGCTCGCGGGCGAACTGCTCGACGCGTCGCGCGAGGCGAACGACCCGGCATGGCGCATGCCGCTCGACGACGAGTACCAGGATCAGCTGAAGTCGAACTTCGCGGATCTCGCGAACATCGGCGGGCGCCCGGCCGGCGCCGTGACGGCCGCGTGCTTCCTGTCGCGCTTCACCGAGAGCTATCCGTGGGCCCACCTCGACATCGCGGGCACCGCATGGAAGGGTGGCGCGGCGAAGGGCGCGACGGGCCGTCCGGTGCCGCTTCTCGCGCAGTTCCTGATCGACCGCGCCGGCCAGTGATGGCGGTGTTGACGACGCTGCGGGTACGCGGGCAATGACGCGGATCGATTTCCACTCGAACGTCGGCGATTCGCTCGCGTACGCGTGCCGGCTGCTGCGCAAGGCCTACCTGGCCGGACAGCCGGTCGTCGTGCTCGCCGAGCCCGCGCGCCTGCGCGCGCTCGACGAGCGGCTCTGGACGTTCTCGCCGCTCGATTTCATCCCGCATTGCGGTGTCGACAGCGAGCACGCAGCCGGCACGCCGATCGTGCTGGCCGCGGATCTCGACCGCGCGCCGCATCATCACGTGCTGCTGAACCTCGGCGCAGCCGTGCCTGCGCAGTTCGCCCGCTTCGAGCGCCTGCTCGAAGTGGTCGGCAATGCGCCGGACGAGCTGGCCGCGGGCCGCGACCGCTACCGGTTCTACCGCGACCGCGGCTATGCGCTGAACAACTACAAGCAGGGCAGCTAGCCGCAACCGTCAACGGAGTGTTCCCGTGACCGAAGCCGATTCATCCTCGATCCCGACGCTGACCGACGTGCTGGTGCCGGGCAAGCCGGTGCCGGCGCGCTCGCCCGCGCCCGACGCGCCGCAGCCGCCCGCCAGCGCGGCGATTCCGGTGCTCACCGACGTGGTCGCGCCGCACGCCGCAGGCGCGGCGCCGGCCGATTCCATCCAAAGTGAACGTGACCCCGATTCCGTCGTGGTCGAATGCGTGCCGACGCCGCACGTGCCGGCGGTCGAACTGCCGGGCGACGTGGCGACGGCTGCCGCGACAGCGATGGGCGAGACCGATGCGCCGGCCGAACCCGGCGCCGCGGAGCACGTGGTCGCCGAAGATTCGGCGGCCATGCGCGCGACGCTGCAATCGTCGCTGGCCGACGCCGATGTGCCGCTACCCGCGTTCGCAGCGGTGGCGCATGAGGCGGTGGGGCACGCGCGTGAAGCGCACCTGCCGGAGGCCGTTGTACCAGTTGCTGCGCGGCAGCCTGAAGCGCAGGCTGCAGCCGGGCTGACGGCGGAAGATGCGCAGCACATCGCCGAGCGCCTGCGCAATCGCCTGACGAACTATCTGACCGGGGAAGGGCGCGACGCGATCGAAGCCCGCTGTCGCGATGCACTGCATGAGCATTCGGCCTGGCTGGTCGGCCAGATCACGCGCGAAGTGGCGCTGGCGCTGGAAACCGAGGTGATGGGCTGGGTCCGCGACGCGGTCGACGAAGAGATCGCACGGCGCCGCGCCGGTCATTCCGGCTAAGCAACGGGCGTTTCGCTGAAAAGCGGGGTGCGATTCCAGTAAAGGCCGGTGAAGCTACCGGCGGGGTACTGCGCGGGCGAGGAATCCGGCAGGTCGGCTATTCGGCCCGGGCGTCCGGGTCAGCGCACCGACAGCACCCATTGCGCGAGCGTGTGGGCTTCGCTGTTCGTCAGTTGCGTATTGGCGGGCATCGGCACGCCGCCCCATACGCCGACGCTGCCTTTCACGATCGACTGGGCAAGGTAATCGACGGCGTCGCCGCGCGGCGCATACTTGCCGGCGATGTCGTGGAACGACGGGCCCATCAGCGGCTTGCCGATCGCGTGGCAGGCCATGCAGTTCTTGCGCTGGGCCAGCGCGAGCCCGTCGGCCTGGTCGGCGCGCGCCGCTGCCCCGCTGCCGATCAGCAAGGTGGCGAGCAGGACGCGCAATATCGAATGTTTCATGCGGTTCTCCGCCGGCGGGGACGGCCGGCTACATGGTCCGCGCATTATAGAAGCAAAGGGAAAGCGCGTTTTGCGCGTTCCCCCGGCGGCCATGTTTATCGGGGTCGCATGTCTTGACGTGCCCGGATCAACCGGTGACGGCACCTTTGTTCGCCGGGCGGGCGAGCGCCGCGAATTTCGCGAGCACGCCGCGCGTGTAGCGCGGCGCCGGCTGTTGCCATGCGGCGCGGCGGCGCGCGAGTTCCCCGTCGTCGACGTTCAGTTGCAGCAGCAGCCGATGCGCGTCGATCGTGATCGAGTCACCCTCTTGCACGAGCGCGATCGTGCCGCCGACGAACGCCTCGGGCGCGACGTGGCCGACCACCATCCCCCAGGTCCCGCCCGAAAAGCGGCCGTCCGTGATGAAGCCGACCGATTCGCCGAGCCCCTTGCCGATGATCGCGGACGTCGGCGCGAGCATTTCCGGCATGCCGGGGCCGCCCTTCGGGCCGAGGTAGCGCAGCACGAGGATGTCGCCGGCGCGAATCCGGTCGCCGAGAATCGCATCCATCGCGCTCTGCTCGTCGTCGAACACGCGTGCCGGGCCCGTGATCACCGGGTTCTTCAGGCCGGTGATCTTCGCGACCGCGCCATCTTCCGCGAGATTGCCCTTCAGGATGGCGAGGTGGCCTTCCTTGTACAGCGCGCGGTCGATCGGGAAGATCACGTCCTGGTCCGCGCGCGGCACGCCCGGCACGTCCTTCAGCTCGTCGGCGAGCGTGCGGCCGGTGATCGTCATGCAGTCGCCGTGCAGCAGCCCCGCGTCGAGCAGGATCTTCAACACCTGCGGAATCCCGCCGGCCCGGTGCAGGTCGGTCGCGACGTACTTCCCCGACGGCTTCAGGTCGCAAATCACGGGCACGCGCTTGCGGATGCGCTCGAAGTCTTCGATCGTCCAGTCGACCTCGGCCGCGTGCGCGATCGCGAGATAGTGAAGCACCGCATTGGTCGAGCCGCCCGTCGCCATGATCACCGACACCGCGTTCTCGATCGACTCCTTCGTGATGATGTCGCGCGGCTTCAGGTCGCGCTTCACGGCTTCGACGAGCACACGCGCCGATTCGGCGGCCGAATCGACCTTCTCCTGGTCGGGGTTCGCCATCGTCGACGAGTACAGCAGCGACATCCCGAGCGCCTCGAACGACGAGCTCATCGTGTTCGCGGTGTACATTCCGCCGCATGACCCCGACGTCGGGCAGGCGTTCTGCTCGACGCCTTCGAAATCCTCCTGCGACATCCGGCCCGCGGTGAATTCGCCGACCGCCTCGAACGACGACACGATCGTCAGGTCCCGGCCTTTCCAGTTGCCGGGGCGGATCGTGCCGCCATACACGTAGATGCCCGGCACGTTCAGGCGCGCGAGCGCGATCATCCCGCCCGGCATGTTCTTGTCGCAGCCACCGACCACCACCACGCCGTCCATCCATTGCCCCTGCACGCAGGTCTCGATGCAGTCGGCGATCACCTCGCGCGACACGAGCGAGTACTTCATGCCTTCGGTGCCCATCGACATGCCGTCCGAAATCGTCGGCGTGCCGAAGATCTGCGGGTTCGCATCGGCCGCCTTCACGGCCGCGACGGCCGCGTCCGACAGGCGCTGCAGGCCGGAATTGCACGGCGTGATCGTCGAATGGCCGTTCGCGATGCCGATCATCGGCTTGTCGAAATCGTCCTTCTGGTAGCCGAGGGCGTAATACATCGAGCGGTTCGGCGAGCGGGCCACGCCTTGCGTGATGTGCTTCGAGCGACGGTTGTAAGCCATGGGGGACTCCATCGTTGTCTGGGCAACGCCGTCGAGCGGCGAGCCGGTTCGGATCAATCAAGCATGGAGTGTCCGGATTGTGATGTCCAATATATTATTTGTCGCTTATTAAGTCGTTTTTCGAATGAGAGAGCCATGGCCGATCCGACTCCCGACCTGCGCCAGTGGCGCTATTTCGTGACCGTCGCCGACGAGCGCCATTTCGGCCGCGCGGCCGAACGCCTGTCGATGACGCAGCCGCCGCTGTCGCAGGCGATCCGTGCGCTCGAGGATGCGCTCGGCGTCGCGCTGTTCGCGCGCACCAAGCGCTCGGTGGCGCTGACGGCGGTCGGGGCGGCGCTGCTGCCGGACGTGCGCCGGCTGCTTGCAGCGGCCGATGCGCTGCCGCCGCTGGCGCGACGGCTCGCGCGCGGCGAGGCCGGTTCGCTGTCGCTCGCATTCGTGTCGACCGCCGATTACGGGCTGCTGCCTGCGCTGCTGCGGGCGTTCGGTGCGCGCTATCCGCAGGTGCGGCTGCAACTCACGGAGGCGACGAGCGACGTGCAGATCGACGAGCTCGTCGCGGGGCGCATCGACGCGGGGCTCGTCATTCCGCCCGTGCCGCCGCGCCACGCGGCCGGGCTGTCGTACCTGCCCGTCATGCGCGAGCCGCTGGTGGTGGCGATGCCGGCCGCGGCGAGCAATGCGCCGGAAGACGAGCCCGTCCGTCTCGCCGAGGTTGCCGCGTTGCCGCTCGTGATCTTTCCGCGTCGTCTGGCGCCCGGCTTTTATGACATCATTACGGGCTGCTACGGCGCGGCGGGGGCAACGCCGCACATCGGCCAGGAGGCGATCCAGATGCAGACGATCGTCAGCCTCGTGTCGGCCGGCATGGGCGTCGCACTGGTGCCGCAATCGCTGCGTAACCTGCGGCGCACCGGCGTGGTCTACCGGCCGCTTGCCGATCACGCGCCGGTCGTCGAGACAGGCCTCGTGTGGCGCACCGGTGACGTGAGCCCCGTGCTGGCCGGCTTCATCGACGTCGTGCGCGCGCAGGGCCTCGCCACGTGACGTGAACGATGACGCGCCGGTGCCGTCCAACGCGCGGTGCTGCGCGTTTGCGACGGCCGTACCGCATTCGAAAACTTCTTCGCTAACCCATGATCATTCACCCGAATTTCGACCCCGTTGCGATCCATCTCGGGCCGCTGGCCGTGCGCTGGTACGGGCTCATGTATCTCGTCGGCTTCATCGCGGCGATCGTCGTCGGCCGGATCCGGCTGAAGCTGCCGCACGTCGCGGCGCAAGGCTGGACCGCGAAGGACATCGACGACATGATGTTCTACGGCGTGCTCGGCACCGTGCTCGGCGGCCGGCTCGGCTATGTGCTGTTCTACAAGGCCGATTTCTACTTCTCGCATCCGCTCGACGTATTCAAGGTGTGGGAAGGCGGCATGTCGTTCCACGGCGGCTTCCTCGGCGTGACGCTCGCGATGATGCTGTTCGCGTGGCAGCGCAAGCGCCACTGGCTGCAGGTCACCGACTTCGTCGCGCCGATGGTGCCGACGGGGCTCGCGGCCGGCCGGCTCGGCAACTTCATCAACGGTGAGCTGTGGGGCCGCGTGACCGACCCTTCGGCACCGTGGGCGATGCTGTTCCCGGGCGCGATGCGCGACGATGCGGCATGGTTGCCGAAGCATCCGGAGCTCGTCGAGAAGTGGCATCTCGCCGACGTGTTCATGCAATACCAGATGCTGCCGCGCCATCCTTCGCAGCTCTATGAAATCGCGCTCGAAGGCATCGCGCTGTTCTTCGCGCTGTTCTTCTTCGCGCGCAAATCGCGGCCGATGGGCGCCGTGTCCGCGCTGTTCCTGATCGGCTACGGCCTCGCACGCTTCACGGTCGAGTTCGCGCGCGAGCCCGACGACTTCCTCGGCCTGCTCGCGCTCGGCCTGTCGATGGGGCAGTGGCTGTCGCTGCCGATGATCCTCGCGGGCGTCGCGCTGATGGTCTGGGCGTATCGCCGCCGCGCGGCGCATGCCGCTGCGTGATGCGATGTCGATGCACGTGCGATCGGCGCGTGCATCGGCACCCTGCAGGTCAACGCAAAACGCCGGCCCGAGGGCCGGCGTTTTTCATTTCGGATGCCGTGCGCTGCGCGTTACTTCATCTGCACGGAGCCGTTGACGGTGACCGACACGGTGGCCTTGCCGCCTTCGACCGCGATCGGCGCGCTCATCTTCGCGCTGTCCATCGGCGCCGCGGCCATCGCCATCATGCGCGGGTACGGCTGTACATTGCGGCCGCCGCCGACGTTCACGTCGCGGATCGTGTAGCTGCCGTAACCGAATGCCTTCGCGGCTTCGTCGGCGCGGGCGCGGAACGACTTGATCGCTTCGGTCGTCAGCTTTTGCTCGGCCGCGCGCTGTGCTTCGGGCGACAGCGAGAACTCGACGTTCGCGACCTGCATCAGGTTCGACAACTGGCCCGCAAGCTTCGACGCGGCAGCGAAATCGCGCGATTCGAGCGCCACTTCCGTACGACCGCGCCATGCGGAGATCTTGCCGTCACGATCGGTGCTCGGGTACACGGAGAATGCGCCCGTGTGTGCGGTGACGCCCGATACGCCCTTCGCCTGCGACAGCGCTGCATCGGCGCGCTGGTTCAACTGCGCGGTGAGGCTGCCCGGATCCTTGGCCTGCTGCTCGTAGAACAGCGTGATGTGGATGATGTCCTGCGGCACGTCCGCGCTGGCCTGCGACGACAGCGACAGCACGCCTGCCGGCTCCGGAAAGTGCGGGTTCGCGGTTTGCGCGTGCGCGGCGGTCGACGCGAGCGTCAGCGCGGCGGGAACGGCGGCGGCAAGGGCGAGCGACAGCGCGAGTGCGGATTTCTTGGTCATTGTTGGACTCCTTGTGCGAGGGCGTGCACGCGGATTGCGCGTGCACGACGCGGGCGTACCGCGCGACGAAAAAACGACAGCCGGCCTGATCGGCCGACAGCGGTTGCTTAGGCCGCGCGAAAGTGCCGCGAGTTCCGTTGCGGCAGTGCGGACTGACCAGATTTGACCTTTGGCGCGCGCCTACTTCATCAGCTTTTCGGTGATGAAGCGCCATTCGGCGCGCGTGACCGGCGTGATCGACAGCCGGTTGCCGCGCGCGAGCACGCGCATGTCGGCGAGTTCGTCGTGTTCGCGCAGCGCCGCAAGCGGCACGAGCGGCGATTTTTTCACGTAGCGCACGTCGACGAGCAGCCAGCGCGGTGCTTCCCGAGTCGACTTCGGGTCGTAATAGGGGCTTTTCGGATCGAACTGCGTGGGGTCGGGGTAGGGCGTCGACGACACTTCGGCGAGGCCCGCGATGCCCGGCTCGGGGCAGCTCGAGTGATAGAACAGCACGCCGTCGCCGATCTTCATCGTGTCGCGCATGAAATTGCGCGCCTGATAGTTGCGCACGCCGGTCCACGGCAGCGAGCGCTGCGGTGCGTTGGCGAGATCGTCGATGCTTGCTTCGTCCGGTTCGGACTTCATCAGCCAGTATTGCATGGATCGTGATCGACGCAGAAAGAGGCTGCTACAAAAGAAAACGGCACCGGGCTTCGCCCGATGCCGTTGGATAGGCCCCCGCCTTGGCCGCTAGGCCGGCATCCTGAACCTGAGGTTCAGAATTGGTCGCAGTTAGCAGCACTTCGGGTACATCAGACAGAGTGACGCGCGCGCCCGTGCTACAAATTTCCGCAACCGTGCACATGGCATTGGTTCAAGGAATATATGACCTTGGCGAACCAGGCAGGGAAGCTGACTGAACTGTGATTCGATGCGCCAATTTGACCACCGTTGATCGCCGAGATCAAGGGGAATCGACGCATCGATTAAAACGTTACTGTGTCTCGTGCTGTGCGAGCACCGCGCCGAGCTGTTCGTTCATCTGGTGCATTGTACGACGGATTTCCTCCGCCGGAAATGCTTCACCGTGCCGCACGCTCGTTTGCAGCCGCAGCAATTCGGACGCGAGCGACAGCGCCGCCATCACGGCGATGCGATCGGTGCCGCGTACCGAGCTGTTCGAGCGGATTTTCGACATTTCGGCGTCGACGCGTGCGACCGCTTCGAGCAGCGCCGCTTCGGTCTCGGCCGAGCAGGCGAGCCGATAGGCCTGACCGAGAATCGAGACTTCGATCTGCTTGGTGCTCATGCATGTTCTCCATGGCTGGCCGCGTCATCGCCATCCGTACGCGCCTGCGCATCCAGCAGGTCGAGCTGGTTGTCGGCTTGCTCCGCATTTTTCGAGCGCGGCAGCTTTTCGAGAATCGCGTTCAGTTTCACCTGGGCGTCGTCGATCTTTGCCGACAGCGTGTCACGCTCGGCCGCAAGTGCATTGCGTTCATCGCGCAGTTGCGCGAGTTCCGTGCGGACAGCGTCCGCATCCGCGCGCAATTGCGCGACCTGCTCCTCGAGCGCGAGCCGTTCCGAGTGATAGCGCTTGTTCAGCGAAATCAGACGGCCAATATTTTGAGATAGGGTTTCGAGTTCGTTGAGCATTTGCTGCGTCCTCTAAAGACCCAGCATTTTAGCGCGGAATAACGCGCAATCCGACATCTGTAACGTTTCCAGTCGTAACACCCCTGCTTCTTGCCGCGAATCAGCGCGTCCCGTGCGTGTCCGGAGGCTTCCTTGACGCTCGCGCGACCCGCTCCTAAACTGGCGCCGCCTCGGTGCTCGCGCGTGGAACGCGCGGTTAAACGGGAAGCAGGGCGCGGGCGCCGGAAGCCCGCCAACCTGCGCTGCCCCCGCAACGGTAAGCGGCCGCGTCTCGTGACGCAGGCCGGCTCGGGCGCGTTTCACGTGCAGCTCCTGCATGCGGACGCGGGCCACTGCGCGTCATCGCGCGGGAAGGCGAGCCGGACCGCCGCCAGCCCGGATACCGGCCGAGACGGGGAGCCCGCACGGGCTTCGTGACGCGCGGCCTGCGGGGAGGCGGGGCGCGCAATGCTTCACGGAATCTTCTTCGATGCTGACCCCAATCGTCCGCGCGACGCTCACGTCACGACCGGCCCGCTGCCGCAAGCGGGTGTGCCGCACGTCGTGCGCGGCATGAGCGCCGCGCGCGCCACCGCGATCTGGGCCGCGCTGGCTGCGGCGGTTGCGTTGCTGTTCGTCGCGTCGCTGTCGATCGGCAGCGTGCCGATGTCGCCATGGCAGGCGCTCGCGTCGCTCGTGCCGCATGGCGGCGACGCGCTGTTCGCCGATATCGTCCGCACGCTGCGCCTGCCGCGCGCGCTCGCGGGCTTCGCATGCGGCGCGCTGCTCGCGCTGGCCGGCGCACTGCTGCAGGTACTGTTGCGCAATCCGCTCGCGGAGCCGTACGTGCTCGGCGTGTCGGGCGGCGCGGCCGGCTTCGCGCTCGTCGCGATGATCGCGGGCGGCGCGTGGTGGCTCGTCGATGCGTCGGCGTTCGCCGGCTCGCTCGTGTCGGTCGCGCTGGTGCTCGGTCTCGCGCGCCGCGAGCTGGGGCGCGGCGATTCGCGCGACGCGTCGCCGCGTTTGCTGCTCACCGGCGTCGTGATCGCGGCCGGGTGGGGCGCGCTCGTCACGCTGCTGCTGTCGCTCGCGCCCGATGCACGGCTGCGCGGGATCATCTTCTGGCTGACCGGCGATCTGAACGGCGTGACCGCGCCGTGGTTCGCGTGGGGGGCGCTGTTGCTGGCCGCCTGCGTCGCGCTGCCGGCCGCGCCGCAACTGAACGTGCTGCTGCGCGGCGACGCGACCGCGCTCGCGCTCGGCGTGCCCGTTGCGCGCGTGCGCGTGCGGATCTATCTCGTCGCGTCGCTGGCCGCCGCGGCCGCGGTGACGACGGCCGGCACGATCGGTTTCGTCGGCCTCGTCGTGCCGCATGCGCTGCGGCTCGCCTTCGGCAACGACCAGCGAATGCTGCTGCCGGCCGCGATGCTCGCGGGCGGCGGCGGCGTGATGGCGGCCGACCTGCTCGCACGCACCGTGATCGCGCCCGCGCAACTGCCGGTCGGCGTGATGACCGCGCTGATCGGCGTGCCGGTGTTCCTGTGGATGTTGTTGAGGAGGCCGATGCGATGACGGAGGCCGCACTGCACGCCACGGCCGGCGACATGAACTACGCGGCCGTCGGCCTGACGCTGAAGGCCGGCGCGCGTACGCTGCTCGACGGCTTCACCCAGGTGTTTCGGCCCGGCGAGATCTGGTGCGTCGCCGGGCCGAACGGCGCGGGCAAGACGACGCTGCTCGCGACCCTCGCGGGGCTGCAGCCGCCGGCCGGCGGACACGTCGAGATCGATGGCCGGCCGCTTGCCGCATGGCCACCCGAGCAGCTCGCGCAGCGTCGCGCGCTGATGCCGCAGCAACTGCACGACGCATTCAGCGCGACCGTGTTCGACACGGTGCTGCTCAACCGCTTTCCGTATCTCGGCGGCTGGGGCTGGGAACGCGACGGCGACCGCGCGGCCGCGCGCGATGCGCTGGCGACATTCGACCTGACCGCGCTCGCGTCGCGTGACGTGCTGTCGCTGTCGGGCGGCGAGCGGCAGCGCGTCGCGCTGGCCGCGACGTTGTGCCAGGACGCACCGTTGATGCTGCTCGACGAGCCGCTCGCGCATCTCGACCTGCATCATCAGATCGATTGCCTGACCGCGCTGGCCGCATGGCTCGACGCGGGCCCGCGCACGGTGCTGTTCTCGTGCCATGATCTGAATCTCGCGCGGCGTTTCGCGACGCATGCGCTGTTGCTCGACGGCCGCGGCCATGCGTGGGCCGGCCCCGTGCACGACGTGCTGACGCCCGAGCGCGCGAGCGATGCGTTCGGCTATCCACTGGTGCTGATCCGCGAGAACGGCCGCGATGCGCTGCTGCCGGCGTGGCCCGAGCGACAATGACCTTTTCTTTTCCGATGCGCGGCGCACACCGCGCCAACGACACGGCTTTTCGATGACGACCCCGACCCCCTTCCCGCCCGCGATCGCGCCGCTCGACGAGGTGCTGCGCAAGCGCCTGCAGCACGTGATCGACCACAAGACCAAGCCGCCCGGCAGCCTCGGCCAGCTCGAGGCGATCGCGCTGCAGATCGGCCTGATCCAGCACACCGAGCGGCCGGTCGTGCAGCGTCCCGTGATGATCGTGTTTGCCGGCGATCACGGGATTGCCGCCGAGGGCGTGAGTCCTTATCCGCAAGCGGTGACCGCGCAGATGGTCGCGAACTTCCTCGCCGGCGGCGCGGCGATCAACGCGTTCTCGGGCGTCGCGCAAAGCACGCTCGAGATCGTCGATGCGGGTGTTGCGTCGCCGCTGCCGCTGTCCGACCGGCTGGTGTCGCTGCCGGTCGCGCGCGGGACGCGCAACTTCGCGACGGAGCCGGCGATGACGCGCGACGAGGCGATGACGGCGCTCGCGGCCGGCGCGGCGCGCGTGCGCCTGCATGCGTCGCTCGGCACGAACGTGATCGGCTTCGGCGAGATGGGGATCGCGAACACGTCGTCGGCCGCGTGCCTGATGAGCCGCCTGCTCGGCGTGCCGATCGACGCGTGCGTCGGGCGCGGCACGGGCCTCGACGACCAGGGCCTCGCGCACAAGCGCGCGGTGCTCGGCCGTGCGCTCGTCAAGCACTCGCACGCGATCGCGCCGCTCGATGTGCTCGCGACGTTCGGCGGCTTCGAGATCGCGATGATGACGGGTGCGTATCTCGCGGCCGCGAGCGAGCGGATGACGATCCTCGTCGACGGCTTCATCGCGACGGCCGCGCTGCTGGTTGCCGAGCGCATCGCGCCCGGCGTGCGCGACTACTGCGTGTTCTCGCATACGTCGCACGAGGCCGGGCACCGGCGCATGCTCGAGCATTTCGGCGCGAAGCCGCTGCTCGCGCTGGACCTGCGGCTCGGCGAAGGCACGGGCGCGGCGCTCGCGCTGCCGCTCGTGCGGGCGGCAGCCGCATTCCTCACGGAGATGGCGAGCTTCGAATCCGCCGGCGTCGACAATCGTGACGCCTGATCGCGCGCGCGGCGTGCGGGCCGAACTGCGCTACTTCTTCGTCGCGCTCGGCTATTTCACGCGGGTGCCCGTGCCGCGCGCGATCGGCTACGCGGCCGGCGATCTCGACCAGGCCGCGCGCTATTTCCCGCTCGTCGGCGCATGCGTGGGCGCGTGGGGTGCGCTCGTGTATCTCGCCGCGCTGCGCGTGCTGCCGCCGTCGATCGCGGTCGGGTTGTCGATGGCGGCGACGCTGCTCGCCACGGGCGCCTTCCACGAGGACGGCCTGGCCGACAGCTGCGATGCGTTCGGCGGCGGCTATACGCGCGACGACGTGCTGCGCATCATGCACGACTCGCGGATCGGCACGTTCGGCGCGGTCGCGCTCGTGATCTCGCTCGGCGTGAAATGGCAGGCGCTTGCGTCCATGCTGCCGTTGCGTGCCGCGTGGACGATGATCGCCGCGCACGCGGCGAGCCGCGCGGCGGCGGTGAGCCTGCTGATGACGCTCGACTACGTGCGGCCCGAAGGCAAGGCGAAGCCGGTCGCGCAACGGATGGGCGCACGCGCGGCATGCGTCGCGGCGCTGTTCGGATTGCCCTGGCTATTCTGGCCCGACTGGCGCATGGGTGTCGCGGCCTGCGTTGCGCTCGTGCTCGTGCGCGCGTGGGCCGCCCGCTACTTCGTGAAGCGGATCGGCGGCTATACCGGCGACTGTCTCGGCTTCACGCAGCAACTGTGCGAACTGGCGATCTATCTCGTGGTGCTCGGATGGACGTCGTCCTGATCCGTCATCCGGCCGTCGGCATCGAGCCGGGCATCTGCTACGGACGCAGCGACGTGCCGCTCGCCACGCCGGCCGAGGCCGGGGCGAAGGCGGTCCGTACGCATCTGTCTGCTATCGGCGCGCCGCTTCCCGAACAGGTCTGGACGAGCCCGCTGATGCGCTGCGCATCGGTGGCCGATCGGCTCGCGCAGGCATGCGACGTGCCGTTGCGGCGCGACGCGGACTGGCAGGAGATGGATTTCGGCGCGTGGGAAATGCGGCGCTGGGACGATATCGATCGCGCGGCGCTCGATGCGTGGGCGGCCGACCTGATGCATGCGTGCGCGCATGGCGGCGAAAGCGTTGCGCGGTTTGCCGCGCGGGTTGCGCGGCGAGCCGACGCAGTGCCGCAGTTCGACCGGCCGCAGTGGGTCGTCACGCATGCGGGCGTGATCCGTGCGTTTGCATCGCATGTATTGCGCGTGCCGCTCGACACATTGCTGTCGCGCCCCGTACCGACAGGGGGTGTCGTCTGGCTGCGCGCGGATGCTGTCGCGCGAACGTGGGACGTGATGCACTGGGACGACTAGGCGCGCTGGCCACTGCGTGTGAACGACGCAGCACGCGGTCAGTTCGTCTCAGGCATCCGGCACGCGATGAGCGTGGAAGTCGCCGGAAATCAGCGCGCCGTCCGCCGCGCACGCGCGGCATCGAGATCCTCGCACAGCGCGGCCGCGCCCTGCGCGATCCGCGGCGACGGCCGTGTCAGCAGATCGCCGTCGATCGCGAACAGGTTGTTGCGTGCCACGGCCGTCAGTGCGGGCCACGTGCGCCAGCGCGCCAGGCTCGGCAGCGGTTCGTCGGAGCGCGTCGTACCCGCACTCGTCGTCACGATCGCCTCCGGATTCGCCGCGAGCACGGCCTCGTCGGTGACGGTCGGCACGAGCGGCTTGAGCGAGCCGAACACGTTGCGGCCGCCGCACAGCTCGATCACGTCGTTGATCAGGTGCGCACCGTTGAGCGTCATCAGCGGCCGATCCCAGACCTGGAAGAACATCGTGACGGGCGCTCGTGCCGAGTAACGCGTGCGCAGTGCCGCGATGTCGCGCGTATAGGCGGCCGCGGCCGCATCGGCAGCCGGTTGCGTGCCGAGCAGCGTGCCGAGCCGGCGCAGCGACGACGCCACGTCGTCGAGATGCTTCGGTTCGCTGAAGAACAGCGGGATGTGCAGCGCGCGCAGCGCGTCGGTCTGCCGCTCGGCATTGCCGTGCCGCCAGACGACGATCAGGTCGGGCTTCAGCGCGGCGATCCGCTCGAGGTCGAGCACCTTGTTGTCGCCGACGCGCGGTATCGCTTGCGCGGCGGGTGGATAGTCGCTGTACGTGACGGTGCCCACGAGCTTCGCGCCGCCGCCGGCCGTGTAGACGAGCTCGGTCGCATGTGGCGCGAGACTGATCACGCGCTGCGCGGGCGCCGGCAGCGTGACGGTATTGCCGGCGTCGTCGCGTGTCGTGACATCGGCGTGGACGCGTGGCGCGTAAGCGAACGCGGCCAATAGCGCGATTGGCGCGAGCCGGTGAAACATGCGTGAATTCATGCGGATTCCCGTTGCAGCGTCGGCACGCAGTGCGCGAGTGCGTCGCCGAGGCGCTGCCATTCCGCTTCGCTCCCCGGCAGGCCGACGCGTACGCTCGACGGTGTCGGGAAGTGCCGCGTCCAGACCCCGCGTGCGGCGAGTGCCGCATGCAGCGCCGCGGCGCGCGGGTCGTCGGTCCAGCTGAAGAGCGGCGTCGCGCGAACCGCGAAGCCGTGCGCGCGCAGCAAGGCGGCCAGCCGTTCGCCGTCGGCCGCGAGCCGTTCGCGGGCGGCGGCCTGCCATGCGCGGTCGGCGAACGCCGCGGCGACCGCGTGGCGGGCAGGGCCGCCGACCGTCCAGGCGCCGAGCATGTCGCGCAGCGCGACGATCCGGTCGGGACAGGCGAGCACGAAGCCTGCGCGGATGCCGGCGAGCCCGAAGAACTTGCCGACCGAACGCAGCACGATAAGCCCGGGGCGATCGACGTGCGGCGCGAGCGACCGCGTCGCGCCCGTATCGGCGAATGCCTCGTCGACAATCAGCGTGCCGCCGCGCGCGGCCAGTTGCGCGTGCCAATCGAGCAGGCGCTCGGCCGACACGAACTCGGCGGTCGGATTATTCGGATTCCCGACGATGACGTGATGCAGCGTCGCAGGCAGCGGATCCGCGTCGATGTCGAGCGCGACGACGCGATGGCCGTGGCGCGCGAAGGCGGGCGCGTATTCGCCGTACGCGAGCGCCGCGACGCCGGCGTCGCCGGTCGGCAGCAACGCGGGCAACGCGCGGATCGCGGCCTGGCTGCCGGCAACCGGCAGCACGTGTGCGGGATCGGGCGCGTGGTAGTACTGCGCGGCGCAGGCCGCGAGGCCGTCGCCGTCGTCGGGCAGCCGGCGCCACGCGTCGGCCGGGACGGGCGGCACCGGATAGCCGACCGGATTGATGCCGGTCGACAGGTCGAGCCATGCGTCGTACGGAATGCCGTGGCGGCGCGCGGCTTCATGCAGGTTGCCGCCGTGTGCGATGCGGGTGTCAGACATGATGGGTGGCCATGGCGAGTGCGCCGCTCGCGACCAGCAGCGCGAGCCACAGGGCGAGCGTGCGCGTGACGAGCGACAGCGCGGCGACGATGTGGACGGCGGTCGCCGTGGCGCCGGTGCCGAGCGCGGGACGATCCTCGATCTCGCCGTGATAGACGGCCGGGCCGCCGAGCTGCACGTTCAGGCTGCCGGCGCCGGCGGCCATCACCGGGCCCGCGTTCGGGCTGTCCCAGTGGCGCGCCTGCGTGCGCCAGCAGCGCCATGCGGCGGCCGTGTCGCCGAGCAGTGCGTAGCTTGCGGCCGTGAGGCGCGCGGGAATCCAGTTCAGCGCGTCGTCGAGGCGCGCGGCGGCCCAGCCGAAGGTCAGGAAGCGCGGCGTGCGGTAGCCCCACATCGCGTCGAGCGTGTTCGCGAGCCGGAACAGCAGCGCGCCGGGGCCGCCTGCGACGACGAACCAGAACAGCGCGCCGAAGATCGCGTCGTTGCCGTTCTCGAGCGCGGATTCGACGGCCGCGCGCGACAGTGCGCCTTCGTCCGCGTCGCTCGTGTCGCGCGACACGATGCGCGCGGTCAGCGCGCGGGCGGCGCCGAGGTCCTGCCGCAGCAACGCGGCAGCGATCGGCGCGACGTGGTCGGCGAGGCTTTTCGCGCCGAGCGCGAACCACAGCAGCGCGATATGCAGCGCGGCCGCGAGCGGCCACGGCAGCACGGTCGTGATCCATGCCGCGATGGCGACCGGCGGCACGACCGCCGCGACCCACGCGGCGACGCCGATCACGCGGCCGCGCCGGCCCGTGTTCAGCGCGCCTTCGATGCGCGCGGCGAGGCGGCCGAACGCGACGAGCGGGTGCCAGCCGGCCGGTTCGCCGATCGCGCGGTCGATGATCGCGGCCGCGACCGCGAACATCGCGACGACGGGCAGCGTCAGCATCAGCATGACGGCGCTCCGGTCTTGAGGTCGAGCGGCAGCCCGGCGACGAGCAGCGTCACGCGTGTCGCGAGCGCGGCGACGCGCTGGTTCAGGCGCCCGAGCTCGTCGACGTAGCGGCGCGTGACCGACCCGAGCGGCACGACGCCGAGCCCGATTTCGTTACTGACGACGATCACCGTCGCGCGCGCGCCGCGCAACGCGTGCTCGAGCCGCTCGACCTGCGCCGCGTACTGCGCATCGTCGAGCGGTTCGCCGTCGGCGGGACACAGCAGGTTCGTGAGCCACAGCGTCAGGCAGTCGACGAGCAGGCACGCGTGCGGATCGTCGAGCCGTGCGAGCGTGCCGGCGAGATCGACGGGCGCGTCGGCGAAACCCCAGTCGGCCGGCCGGCGCGCGCGATGGTGCGCGATGCGCTCCGCGAACTCGGCATCGGCGGCGGTCGCGGTCGCGATGTAGGTGACGGGGAGGCCGCTGTCGGCGGCGAGCCGCTCGGCATGTGCGCTCTTGCCCGAGCGCGCGCCGCCGAGGACGAAGGTGAGGTCGTGCGGAATCATCGCGTGATTGTAACGGCGCGGGCAGGGCGGCGCGGGGGATAATGCGGCCTTTGCTTCGCGACGACCTTTACACGATGAATGCACCCGAGCCGCGGCCGCGCGGCACGCTGATGATCCAGGGCACGACGTCCGACGCGGGCAAGAGCACGCTGGTTGCCGGCCTGTGCCGGCTCGCCCGCCGCACCGGCGCGCGCGTTGCGCCGTTCAAGCCGCAGAACATGGCGCTCAACAGCGCGGTGACGGCCGACGGCGGCGAGATCGGCCGCGCGCAGGCGCTGCAGGCCCTGGCCGCGGGCGTCGCGCCGCATACGGATTTCAACCCCGTGCTGCTGAAGCCGACGAGCGATCGCGGCGCGCAGGTGATCATTCACGGCAAGGCGCGCATGAACCTCAATGCGCGTGCGTATCACGACTACAAGCCGGTCGCGTTCGACGCGGTGCTCGAGTCATACGCGCGCCTGCGCGCCGGCTACGACACGGTGATCGTCGAGGGTGCCGGCAGCCCGGCCGAGATCAACCTGCGCGATGGCGACATCGCGAACATGGGATTTGCCGAACGCGTCGACTGCCCGGTCGTGCTGGTCGCCGACATCGACCGCGGCGGCGTGTTCGCGCATCTGGTCGGCACGCTCGCGTGCCTGTCGGACAGCGAGCGCGCGCGCGTGCGCGGCTTCGTGATCAACCGCTTTCGCGGCGATTTCAAGCTGCTCGAATCGGGGCTGGACTGGCTGCGCGCGCAAACGGGTAAGCCGGTGTTCGGCGTGCTGCCGTACCTGCACGGCCTGCTGCTCGACGCCGAGGACATGCTGCCCGCCCAGGCGCGCAGCGCCGCCGCACGGGGCGACGCCGGCGTGCTGCGCGTCGTCGTGCCGGCGCTGCCGCGCATCAGCAACCACACCGATTTCGATCCGCTGCGCGCACATCCCCAGGTCGAATTCACGTACTGGAAGAGCGGCCCCGTACCGGACGCCGACCTGTTGATCCTGCCCGGTTCGAAGAGCGTGCAGCGCGATCTCGCGTGGCTGCGCGACGCGGGCTGGGACACGCTGATCCGTCGCCACCTGCGCTACGGCGGCAAGGTGATCGGCATCTGCGGCGGGATGCAGATGCTCGGGCGTACGCTCGACGATCCGCTCGGCCTCGAAGGCGCGCCCGGCAGCGTGCCGGGGCTCGGGCTGCTCGATTTCGACACGACGCTGCAGCCCGACAAGACGCTGAAGAACGTGACGGGGCAGCTCGCGCTGCCGGGCGGGGCCGCGGTGCGCGGCTACGAGATCCACATGGGCGATACGCACGGGCCTGCGCTCGCGTCGCCCGCGCTGGCGCTGGCCGCCGACGCCGCGCGGGACGGCGCACGCCCGGACGGCGCGGTGTCCGACGACGGCCAGATCCTCGCGACCTACGTGCACGGGCTGTTCGACTCGCCCGACGCCTGCACGGCGCTGCTCGCATGGGCCGGGCTCGACGGCGCGGAGCGCATCGACTATCCGGCGCTGCGCGAGGCATCGCTCGAACGGCTGGCCGACACGTTCGCGAACCATCTCGACCTCGACGCGCTGTACGCCGAGTTTCGTTGACGCGAGGCCGGCCCGTGCTCGCTTTTTCCGCCGGATCGCGTACAACACAGAAGGGCGGAGGTCCGCCTGGAGGAGTGCGACGATGAAGGCTCGATGGTGGTGGAGCGTGCTGCTCGCGGCGCTGCTGGGCGTGTCGGCGGTGGCGCACGCGTGCGATTCGTCCGCACCGGGCGGCAGCCAGTCCGGTTCCGGCGACGCCACACAAGGCAAGAGCGGTTACTGAAGCAGCCTGCGGGGCATGATCGGTCATGCCCCTTTTTACGCCCCGATTAACTCCATACAGGAATCAGTTAAAGCGAATTGGCGCGTTTATCGGTCGAATTGATTCGAATAGAGTGCGATCCATTCACACCACTCACAAAGGAATTCGCCATGAACCCCAATCGCCTCAACGATTTCGCCGCGACCCTGCTGCGCGTCGCGCTCGGCGTGTTGTACCTCGCGCACGTCGCGCAGAAGGTGTTCGTCTTCACGCTGCCCGGCACTGCGCAGTTCTTTGCGTCGATCGGCCTGCCGGGCTGGCTCGCGTACCTGACGACGTTCGTCGAACTGGCCGGCGGCCTGGCGCTGCTCGCGGGCTTCCGCGTGCGCGTCGCCGCGCTCGTGCTGCTGCCGTTCATGCTCGGCGCGGTTGCCGCGCATCTGCCGAACGGCTGGAGCTTCGCGTCACCGCACGGCGGCTGGGAATATCCGGCGTTCTGGGCCGTCACGCTCGCCGTGCAGGCGCTGCTGGGCGGCGGCGCGTTCGCGCTCGGCGCACGGGAGGCCGCGGATCAGCGTGTGTAAGGGGTAAGTCAGCGCACCCGGGGCGGCGCAACCCGTTCCGGTGACCCCCCGTTTGCCGATATCATCGCTCCCTGTATCCGCAATCGAGCGGCGCCTGCCATGCGGCGGGCGCCGCGCGGCTTTTTCGGGGGAATTCATGACGGTGATCGTGGTGGCGAATCCGAAGGGCGGCGTGGGGAAGAGCACGCTGTCCACCAATCTTGCCGGCTTTTTCGCGGCGCAGGGCGCGTGGGTCGCGCTCGCCGACCTGGACCGGCAGCAGTCCGCGCATGCGTGGCTCGACCTGCGGCCGGCCGGATTGCCGCCGATCGAGGCATGGGAACTCGACCCGGACGCGCCGACGAAGCCGCCGCGCGGCCTCGAATATGCGGTGATCGATACGCCGGCCGGCCTGCACGGCAACCGGCTCAACGTCGCGCTGCAACTGGCCGACAAGGTGATCGTGCCGCTGCAGCCGTCGATGTTCGATATCCTGGCCACGCAGCAGTTTCTGGAGCGCCTCGCCGACGAGAAGGCCGTGCGCAAGGGCAACGTCGAGGTCGGGATCGTCGGGATGCGGGTCGATGCGCGCACGCGCTCGTCCGACCAGCTTCACCGCTTCGTCGAAGGGCTCGGCCTGCCGGTGCTCGGCTACGTGCGCGACACCCAGAACTACGTGCAGATCGCCGCGCACGGCCTGACGCTGTGGGACGTCGCGAAGAGCCGCGTCGAGAAGGATCTCGAGCAATGGCGGCCGATCGTCGAATGGGCCGAACGCCGGGCGCCGAAGGCAGGGAAGACGGAGAAGGCCGCCAAGGCGTCCTGATCGCGCGGCCGTCGGGGCGGCGCACGATGAAATGAGAAAGGGCCGGATGCCGTCGAGTACGGCATCCGGCCCTTCGACCACAAGCGGCACCGCCTCGCCCGCGCGCCGCGGCACGCGGGCAGGCGGTCAGGTCAGGTCCAGTTCTGCGTCGGCACGTGATCGCGGTGGCCCTTGATCTTGTTGCCGTCGTCCATGAACACGAGCTTCGGCTTCCAGCCGGCCTGCAGCTCGGCTTCGTCGACCATCGCGAAGGCCGCGATGATCACGAGGTCGCCGAGTTGCGCGCGACGCGCGGCCGAGCCGTTCAGCGAGATCATCCCGCTGCCGCGCTCACCCTTGATCGCGTAAGTCGAGAAGCGCTCGCCGTTGTTGATGTTCCAGATGTCGATCCGTTCGTTCTCGATGATGCCCGAGGCTTCGAGCAGGTCTTCGTCGATCGCGCACGAGCCTTCGTAGTGCAGCTCGCAGTGCGTGACGGCCGCACGGTGGATCTTCGATTTGAGCATGTGGCGCTGCATGGTGTCTCCGTGATGCGTGAGAGGCGCGGGCGGGGCGGCCCGTCAGATTTCCAGGTTGTCGATGAGGCGCGTCGCGCCGAGCTTCGCGGCGGCGACGACGACGAGCGGTTCGCCGGCTTCGAGCTGGGCCGCGTCCGGCGCGATCAGGTTCGCGCGGCGGCGGATCGAGATGTAGTCGGGCGCCCAGCCGCGGCCGGCCAGATGCGTGCGGGCCAGTTCCTCGAGCTTGCCGAGGTCGCGCTCGCCGCCGAGCACGCTTTCGCGGATGCGCTGCAGCGTCTTCGCGAGCTCGGGCGCCTCGCCGCGCTCGTCGGCCGACAGGTAGCGATTGCGCGACGACAGCGCGAGGCCGTCCTCGTCGCGCACGGTTTCGGCGGCGATGATGTCGACCGGCAGCGCGAGCTGCTGGCACATGCGGCGCACGATCATCAGCTGCTGGTAGTCCTTCTTGCCGAACACGGCGACGCGCGGCTGCACGCAGGCCATCAGCTTCGCCACGACCGTGCACACGCCGGTGAAGAAGCCGGGCCGGAATTCCCCTTCGAGGATTCCGCCGAGATCGTCCGGCGGCAGCACGCGGTATTCCTGCGGTTCCGGGTACATGTCGCGCTCGGTCGGCGCGAACAGCACGTAGACGTTTTCCTTCTGCAGCTTCTCGATATCGTCCTGGAGCGTGCGCGGATACTTGTCGAAATCCTCGTTCGGGCCGAATTGCAGCCGGTTGACGAAGATGCTCGCCACGACCGGGTCGCCGTGCTGGCGCGCGAGGCGCATCAGCGACAGGTGCCCTTCGTGCAGGTTGCCCATCGTCGGCACGAACGCCGTGCGGTTCTGTCCGCGCAGCTGGTCGCGCAGTTCATGGATCGAGCTGATGACTTTCATGATCGGGTAGCGGGTTCCTCGCGCTGGCGCGCGTTGGCGCCGCAGCAGCGGCGTCGGGGTCGAAGCGGAGAACGCCGGCGCGCGGGCGGCGCATCGGGCGTCGGCGGATTGTAGAGGATTTGGCCGCCAAACGCATCGAAAAAAGAACGGTCGTTCACTTTTTAATCGGGCGTGCCGGCAACCCCGCGCGCGGCCGCGCCGGGCCGCGGCGTAGCGGCGAGCGTGCCGGGATGAATCGGGAGAACGGGAAGGGCGGGCGCGGGTGTTACGCGGGCAGGTACGCGAGACGCACGTAGATCGGCGCGAACGGCTCGGCCTGCGTGATTTCGAGGAGCGACTCGCGCGCGAGTTCGAGCATCGCGATGAAATTCACGACGACGACCGGCACGCCGCGCGACGTGTCGAACAGCTCGGCGAACTCCATGAAGCGCGCGTTCTGCAGCCGGCGCAGGATCAGGCTCATGTGCTCGCGCACCGACAGCTCCTCGCGCGAGATCTTGTGGTGCTGGACGAGCTTCGCGCGCTTGAGCACGTCGGCCCATGCGGCGCGCAGGTCGTCCGAATTCACGTCGGGGAAGCGCGGCGTGACGCTCTGCTCGATGTAGACCTCGGCGCGCAGGAAGTCGCGGCCGAGCTGCGGCAACTGGTCGAGCCGCTGCGCGGCGAGCTTCATCTGCTCGTATTCGAGCAGGCGGCGCACGAGTTCGGCGCGCGGATCCTCGGCTTCCTCGCCGGTGTCGGCCTTCTTGACCGGCAGCAGCATCCGCGACTTGATCTCGATCAGCATCGCGGCCATCAGCAGGTACTCGGCCGCCAGCTCGAGGTTCGACGTGCGGATCTGGTCGACGTAGCCCAGGTATTGCGCGGTGACCTGCGCCATCGGGATGTCGAGCACGTTGAAGTTCTGCTTGCGGATCAGGTAGAGCAGCAGGTCGAGCGGGCCTTCGAAGGTCTCGAGGAAGACCTCGAGCGCATCGGGCGGGATGTAGAGATCCTGCGGCAGCTTGAAGAGCGGCTCGCCGTACAGGCGAGCGAATGCCGCGACGCCGTCGACCGTGTCGGGCGTCGAGTCGGCGCCCGCGGGCGCGGCGATCGCGTCGTCCTGCCGGGCGGCGCTGGCCTCGTCGGCGGCGCTCACGTCGTCAGAAGTTCTGGTAGTAGACGTACGGCGTTTGCTTCACGCGCGATTCCTGCTGCTCGGCGCGCTCTTCGAGGTCGATCGGCTGCTTGTCCCACAGCAGGGAACGGCCCTTGCGTTGCTCGTCCTCGAGCGTCGGCTTCTGCTGCTTGAGCTGGTTCAGGAACTGCGTGACATCGGACTGGTACGGCATGGCTGGGTTTTCCGTTTCGGGCGACGCACGATGCGCCGGATTCACGATGGCGGGATTTTACCGCATCGCGGGAACGGCCGGCGTCAATCGCGCGTCGAATCCGCTGGCCGGTACCGGCGGAACATCGTGCGGCGGCCCTTCCGGTGCCTTGGCACTCTTTCACAATCGTTTGGCTGTGACGTCGGCGCCCTGTGGTCAAATACAGGGTTTTCCACGAAACCGTAACACTCCGAGACGGCGAGGTCATATTTGGCGGGGCAGTCGAACCAGCAAGCACACACGGCGCATGACGCGAGCCCGCGCGCGGCACGCGAGCGCGCCGCCGCCGCGGCCCGCGTCGCGCGGGCGGCCCTCGCGGGTTGTCTGGCCGCGTGCTTCGCGCTGCCGGCCCATGCGAAGTACGACGTCGACATCGACGCGCCGCGTTCGATCCGCAAGCTCCTGAAGACGCATCTCGACATCGCGCGCTTCGCGAAGCGCGACGACATCAGCGACGACCAGTTCGACTTCCTCGTGACCGCCACGCCGCAGCAGGTGCGCGACCTGACCGCGACGGCCGGCTATTTCTCGCCCGTCGTGCGCACCGACGTGCGCACGCGCGACGGCAAGCGCGACGTGCGCATCGCGGTCGATCCGGGCAAGCAGACGATCGTGTCGAGCGTCGACCTGACGTTCAAGGGGCCCATCGACACCGAGGATCCGAAGCAGGAGGCCGCGACCCGTTTCGCGTTCTCGCTGAAGCCGGGCGATCCGTTCACGCAGTCCGACTGGGACGGCGCGAAGGGCGCGGCGCTCAGGCAACTGCAGTCGCACCGCTATCTCGGCGGGAAGATCGCGTCGTCGGAGGCGCGCATCGACCCGCGCACGCAGCGCGCGATGCTCGCGGTCACGTTCGACAGCGGCCCGACGTTCACGATCGGCAAGGTCGACGTCGACGGCGTGCGGCGCTATCCGGAAAAGATCGTCACGAACGTCAATCCGCTGTCGGAAGGCGAGATCTACGACGTGCAGCGGATCACCGAACTGCAGCGGCAGTTGCAGAACACGCCGTATTACGCGAGCGTCGCGATCGACGTCGGCGACGATACGGCGAAGCCCGAGCGCACGCCCGTGCACGTGAAGGTCAGCGAGTTTCCGTACAACAACATCCGCGGCGGCGTCGGCTTTGCCACCGATACCGGGCCGCACGTGCAGGGCTCCTATACGTATCTCGACACGTTCGGCGCCGCGTGGCCGCTGACCGTGTCGGGCCGGCTCGACCAGATCCAGCAATACGGGCAGGTCCAGCTGTCGATGCCGCCGGGCGAGAAGGGCTGGACCAACAGCGTGCTCGCGTCGTACACGAACACCAACGTGTCGGACACGCGCATCTACAGCGCGCGGGTCGGCGTGCAGCGCACGCGCACCGGCCAGTTCATCGACTATGCGTATTCGCTGATGTACTACCAGGACCGGCTCGACCAGAACGGCGCCGGGCCGACCACGAGCCGCGCGCTCGTGCCCCAATGGGCGTGGACGCGCCGCAACGTCGACGATCCGCTGTTTCCGCGGTCGGGCAACCTGATCCACGCGGAGGCCGGCTTCGCGGTCAAGGGCGTGCTGACCGACCAGTCCTTCATCCGCGGCTACGCACGCGGCCAGCAGTACCTGCCGATCGGCAAGCGCGACCTGTTCGTGTTCCGCGCGGAGCTCGGCGGCGTGTTCACGAGCGGCAGCTCGACCGGCGTGCCGGCGTCGCTGCTGTTCCGCGCGGGCGGCTCGAACTCGGTGCGCGGCTACGGCTACCAGAGCATCGGTAACAGCGTCGACGGCTCCGTGCTGCCGACCAAGTACCTGATGACGGGCACCGCCGAATACCAGCACTGGTTCAACCGCGACTGGGGCGCGGCGACGTTCTTCGACATCGGCACCGCCACCGATGCGTGGGGCGAGCGCGTGTTCTACCCGGGTGTCGGCATCGGCGCGCGCTGGCGCAGCCCCGTCGGCCCGATCAACGTCGACGTCGCGTACGGGTTGCGCAACCATAGCGTGCGCCCGTACCTGACGCTCGGCATCGCTTTCTGACCGTACCGCTTCACCGACGACGAACCGCATGACGAAGGACCCGAACGACACGCCGCCGCCTCACGATCCGGACTCGCCCGACGGCGCGCCCGACGCGCCGCCGCGCGCGCCGCGCCGCGGGCCCGTCGCGCGGATCGGGCGGTTCGTCGCGTGGACGCTTGTCACGCTCGTGCTGCTCGTCGTGCTGGCGGTCGGCCTCGTGCTGGCCGCGGTGACGACCGAGCACGGCACGCGGCTCGCGTGGCAGGTGGCCGAGCGCGTGCTCGGCGCGCGGCTCGCGGGCACGCTCGACGGCGGCTCGCTTGCGACCGGCGTGCGGTTGCGCGGATTCGCGTGGACGAGCCCCGACGGCACCGGCACCGAAATCCGCATCGACCGGCTCGACGGCCGCTGGGCCCTGACCCGCGCGCCGTGGCGGCTGTCCATCGCGTACCTTCGCGCCGGCACGATCGAAGTGCGGATCGCGCCGGGGCCGTCGACGCCGAGTACGACGCCGCAGGACCTGAGCCTGCCGCTGCAGTTGCGGATCGACGACCTGCGCGTCGATCACCTCGCGATCCACGACGGCGGCTCGACGACGCAACTCGACCATATCGCGCTGAACGGCCGCAGCGACGGCCGTCACCATGAACTCGTGCTCGAGGGCATCGATACGCCGTACGGCGCGCTGACCGCGCGCGCGAAGCTCGACGGCGTGAAGCCGTTCGCGCTGACGGGTGACGCCACCTACGCGGGCAAGCTGTCCGACGAGCCGGTCGACGCGCGTGCGCGCGTGTCGGGGTCGCTCGAGGCGCTCGTCGCCGAAGTCGACGCAAGCGGGATGAAGCTGAACGGGCGCGCGCACGTCGAGGCCGCGCCGTTCGGCGCGGTGCCGCTCACGCGCGCATCGCTCGCGTTCGATCACGTGAATCCGCAGGCGCTCGCACCCGGTGCGCCGGCCGCCGATCTCGCGGTGCGCGCGGAACTCGCGCCGCTGACCGCGCCGGCCGGGGCCGAGCCCGCGAAGGGTTTCGCGGTGACCGGCCCGGTGTCGATCGTCAACGCGAAGCCCGGCACGCTCGGCGACCACCTGCTGCCGGTGATCGACGCGCACGCGAACGTGCATCTCGACGCGCACGCGCAGCGGATCGACGATCTCGCACTGAAGCTGATCCGCGACGGCAGCGTGACAGGCAACGGCACGCTGACGGGCGGCAAGGGCCGCTTCGACCTGAAGGTCGCGAACCTCGACCTGAACGCGTTCGTCGCCGAGCTGCGGCCGATGCGCCTCGCCGGCCCGCTCGGCGTGACGCTCGCGGGCGATGTCACGACCGTCGATTTCAACCTGAACGATCCGAAGCTCGCGCTCGGCGCCCGCGCGAAGGTTGCGCTGACGCCGCAGCAGACCGTGCTGACCGACGCGCGCGTGACGGCGGGCAAGGGCCGGATCGACCTGACGGGTGTGTTCCGCCACGATGCGCATTCGAGCTATGACGCGAAGGCGACGCTGACCGCATTCGACCCGCTGCTGCTCGCCGCGATGAGCGCGCCGAAGGCGGGGGGCGGCAAGGCGCCCGCCAAGGCCGCGAAAGCACCGGCCCCGCGCGGCGAGACGCGCGTGTCGGGCACGCTGACGGCGTCGGGCGCATTCGCGCCGCAGGTATCGACGAAGGCGACCTTCAAGCTCGGCGACAGCCTGTACGACGGCGTGCCGCTGACCGGCGCCGGCGTCGTGCAACTGGCCGGCTCGCGCATCTTGCCGAGCAACGCGAACCTGTCGATCGCGGGCAACCATGTCGACCTGCGCGGCAGCTTCGGCGCGCCCGGCGACCGGCTGCGCTTCGTCGTCGACGCGCCGCAGCTCGACCGGCTCGGCTTCGGCGTGCAAGGGCTCGTGCAGGCGCAGGGCGACTTGACCGGCAGCTTCGCGCACCCGAACGTGACGGCCACCTACAAGGCCGAGCACGTCGTCGTCGGCTCGAACCGGATCGGTGCCGCGCAGGGCCGCGCGGACATCCGCGACGGCGCGCACGGCGCGCTCGTGTTCACGGCCGATGCGTCCGACATCGCGCTCGGCTCGCTGAAGCTGAAATCGCTGCGCGCGAACCTCGACGGCACGCGCGCGAAGCACACGCTCGACGCGTCGGCACTCGGGGCGGCCGGCGGCCGCGTGATCGACGTGACGCTCGCGGCGAATGGCGGCGTGGTCGAGAACCGCGACGGGATGCGCTGGGACGGCACCGTCACGCGTCTTGCGAACCGCGGCACGCCGACCATCGCGCTGCAGTCGCCGCTGACCGTGTCGGCCGGCGCCGGCCGCGTGACGCTCGGCGCGACGCGGCTCACGCTCGAAGGCGCGGCGATCGACCTGAAGTCGTTCGTGTTCGATCACGGCCAGATGCGCTCGGCGGGCTCGGTGACCGGTGCGTCGGTCGCGCGTTTCCTCGAGGTCCGCCAGGAACTGACGGGCCAGCGGCCGCCGGTGCGCACCGACGTCGTGCTCGATGCCGACTGGGATTTCTCGCTCGGCGCGAACGCGACAGGCTACGTGCAGGTGAAGCGCCGCGGCGGCGACGTGACGATCGAAAGCGGGCGCGGCATCGCCTCGCTGGGGCTGACCGACCTGTCCGCGCGCGCGAGCTTCACGCCCGGCAACCGGCTCAACGTGACCGCGCTCGCGAAGGCGGCCCGGATCGGCACGCTCGACGCGAACGTCACCGTGCCGTTCGCGCTGCGCGACGGGATGTTCGGCGTGGTCGACGACGGCCCGCTGTCGGGTCGCATCGACGCCGACATCCCGGCGCTGAAGACGACCGGCAACCTGTTCGGGCCGAGCTACCTGCTCGGCGGGCGCGCGGCGCTGAAGCTGACGGTCGCCGGCACGCCGGTGAAGCCGAACCTGTCGGGGATGCTGACGGGTGACGATTTGTCCGCGACGCTGATCGACCAGGGCGTGCAGCTGAAGGACGGCATCGTGCGCGTGAAGCTGTCGGAAAACCTCGTCGAATTCCAGCAGGTCGAGTTCCACGGCGGCGACGGTACGCTGCGCGCACTCGGCCGCGTGCGCCTCGACGGCGAGGCGCCCGACCTGACCGCGAGCATCGTCGCGGACAAGCTCGAACTGTTCGCGGCGCCGGACCGCAAGCTGTCGCTGTCGGGCAAGGCGACGGTTGCGAACGACGGGCCGCGTGGCGCACTGTCGATCGACGGCAAGTTCGTCGTCGACCGCGCGCTGTTCGACTTGCCCGAGGAATCGGCGCCGCACCTGTCGGACGATGTGGTGATCGAGCAGCCGGGCGGCACGGTGCGCGGCGAGACGCCGACCGGTTCCGCGGTCGCGAAGCCGAAGCCGGTCGAGGACAAGCCGGCGCCGTCGCTCGCGCCGCGCGCGAACATCGATATCGGCCTCGGCAACAACTTCCGCTTCAAGGGTCACGGCGCGGATCTCGGGCTGCGCGGCACGATCACCGTGATGAGCGCGCCGGGCGTGCCGCTGCGCGCGGTCGGCAATGTGCGCGTGACCGAAGGGTCGACGTACACGTCGTTCGGCCGCAAGCTCGCGGTCGAGAACGGCTTCTTCACGTTCAACGGCCCCGTGTCGAACCCGGGCGTCAATATCCTCGCGATGCGGCGCAACCAGGAGGTCGAGGCCGGCGTGCAGGTGACGGGCACGATCCAGTCGCTGACGGTCAAGCTCGTGTCGGAGCCGAACGTCACCGAAAACGAAAAACTGTCGTGGCTGCTGTTCGGGCACGGCACCGACCAGGGCAACAACGTCGGCCAGCAGGGTGCGATGACCGCGGCGCTCGGGCTGCTCGGCAGCGTGACCGGCAAGCGCGTCGCGCAGACCTTCGGTCTCGACGAGGTCTCGGTCGGCCGCAGTGAAGTCGGCCTGACCGATCCGCAGGTCGTGCTCGTGTCGAAGGCGATCAACGAGCGCTTCGTGCTCGGCTTCGAGCAGGGGCTGCAATCGGCGGCCAACGCGTTCAAGGCGACGATCAACCTGACGCGCTTCTGGTCGGTATCCGCGTACGGCGGCACGTTCCAGGGCGTCGACCTGAACTACACGCGGCGTTTTGATCGCTGGTTCAGCAGTGACCGCGGGGGCGGGCGGCGCGCCGAGCAGCCATGAAAAAAGCCCCGCACGTCGTGCGGGGCTTCTTTTTTGCGCAAGCGGCAGCGCGTTCGGCTTACTTTACGCGCATGCCGGGCTTCGCGCCGCTGTGCGGCTCGAGGATGTAGAGGCCCGGCTCGGCCTTCTCATCGGTGGCCGACGCGGCGAGCACCATCCCTTCGGACAGGCCGAACTTCATCTTGCGCGGCGCGAGGTTCGCGACCATCACGGTCAGCTTGCCGACGAGCTGCTCGGGCTGATACGCGGACTTGATGCCCGAGAACACGTTGCGGGTCTTTTCCTCGCCGACGTCGAGCGTGAGCTGCAGCAGCTTGTCCGAGCCTTCGACGGCCTGGCACGCGACGATCTTCGCGATGCGCAGGTCGATCTTCGCGAAATCGTCGATCGAGATCGGTGCGTCGTCCGCGCCGTTCACGACAGCCTGCTTCGCGTTCGCCTTCGCGTTGTTCTTCGCATCCTTCGCGGCGTTCGCGCTCGCGGCAGCCGCGCCGGTGGCTTCGGCCTGCAGCGAATCGCGGTTCGCGGCGAGCAGCGCTTCGATCTGCTTCGGGTCGACGCGCGTCATCAGGTGCTGGTACGCCTTGATCGGCTGCGCCGACGACAGCGGCTTCGCGGCATCGGCCCAGGCGAGCGGCGCGATCCCGAAGAACGACTCGACGGCTTCGGCCACGCGCGGCATCACCGGCTTCAGCGCGAGCGACAGCAGGCGGAACGACTCGAGGCTCACGCTGCAGGTTTCGTGCAGCGCGACGGCGTTGGCCGGATCCTTTGCGAGATCCCACGGCTTCGCGCCGTCGACGTACGCGTTCACCTCGTCAGCGAGCTCCATCGTGTGGCGCAGCGCACGGCCGTACTCGCGTGCTTCGTAGTGCGCGGCGATCTGCGGGATCGCCTCGCGCAGCTTCGCGACCAGCGGATGGTTCATCGCGCTGTCCTGCACGCGGCCATCGAAGCGCTTGATCAGGAAGCCTGCCGCGCGGCTCGCAATGTTCACGTACTTGCCGACGAGGTCGCTGTTCACGCGCGCCTGGAAGTCGTCGAGGTTCAGGTCGATGTCTTCCATCGTCGCATTCAGCTTCGCGGCGAAGTAGTAGCGCAGCCATTCGGGGTTCAGGCCCGTGTCGATGTAGCTCTGCGCGGTGATGAACGTGCCGCGCGACTTCGACATCTTCGCGCCGTCGACCGTCAGGAACCCGTGCGCGAACACGTTGGTCGGCGTGCGGTGGCCCGAGAACTCGAGCATCGCGGGCCAGAACAGCGTGTGGAAGTACAGGATGTCCTTGCCGATGAAGTGGTACTGCTCGGTGGTCGAGCCCGGGCGGACCCACGCATCGAAGTCGATGCCGTTGCGCTCGCACAGGTTCTTGAAGCTCGCGTAGTAGCCGACCGGCGCGTCGAGCCACACGTAGAAATACTTGCCGGGTGCGCCCGGGATCTCGAAGCCGAAATACGGCGCGTCACGCGAGATGTCCCAGTCGGCGAGCTTGGCCTCGCCGGCGTCGCCGAGCCATTCGCGCATCTTGTTGGTCGCTTCGGGCTGCGCGAGGCCGCTCACCCATTCGCGCAGGAACGTTTCGCAGCGCGGATCGGACAGGCGGAAGAAGTAGTGCTTCGACGTCTTGCGCACCGGCGTCGCGCCCGACACGACCGAATACGGGTTCAGCAGTTCGGTCGGCAGGTAGGTCGAGCCGCACACTTCGCAGCTGTCGCCGTACTGGTCCTTCGCGTGGCACTTCGGGCACTCGCCCTTGATGAAGCGGTCCGGCAGGAACATTTCCTTGACGGGATCGTACGCCTGCTCGATCTCGCGCTCGGCGATGAAGCCGGCGTCCTGCAGCGCGACGTAGATCTTCTCGCTCAGCACGCGGTTCTCGTCCGAATCGGTCGAGTAGAAGTTGTCGAACGACACGCCGAAGCTGTCGAAGTCGCGCTTGTGTTCGGTCCACACGCGATCGATCAGCTGCTTCGGGGTCAGGCCTTCCTTCTCCGCGCGCAGCATGACCGGCGTGCCGTGCGTGTCGTCGGCACCGATGTAGTAGACCTCGTGGCCATGCATTCGCAGCGTCCGCACCCAGATGTCGGTCTGGATGTACTCGACCAGGTGGCCGATGTGGATCTGCCCGTTGGCATAGGGCAGTGCGGACGTAACGAGGATCTGGCGGCCACCTTGCGGCGCCGCAGCCTGCACGGAAGTGAGGTCGGATGCGGACATAGGGTCTGTAGAGGAACGGCGGAAAAACGACGGGAAACTGCGATTCTAGCAGGGGCGCGCGCCGGCGACGCGGGCAGGCGCCCTCGACCGGGCGCCGAAACAGGCGGGGCCGCGCAAGCGGGATGCCCGAGGGCGGTGCGCTGCGGCGCAGCACGATTTCTGCGGGCAAAAAAAACCGGGGCGGATACGGCCCCGGAGCAACAACGACAAGAGGAGAATGGTGACGCGCCGGCAACACCAGCCACGTACCGTAAATACTGACCACGGCCTGCGACAGAAGTTCGAAAATTTTTTCGATTTGTTACCGGCTCCGCCGGAAGCCTTGTCCGGCGGGGCTGCGCGGGCGGCGCGCCCGCGCTTTCTCCTCGTCGCGCGCTTACTGCGCCTGCGCTGCGCGCAGGTAGATTTCGACGCGGCGGTTCTGTGCGCGGCCGGCTTCGGTCGCGTTGTCCGCGATCGGGTTCGATGCGCCCATGCCTTGCGCCGACAGGCGGCCGCCGTTCACGCCGCGCTGCGCCAGTGCGTTCACGACGCTTTGTGCGCGGTTCTGCGACAGCGTCTGGTTCAGCTGCGCCGAGCCCGTGCTGTCCGTGTAACCGACGATCGAAGCCGTCACTTGCGGGTTCTGGTTCAGCGTCGTCGCCAGGTCGTTCAGCAGCGGCGTGAAGGCCGGCGTGATCGCGTACTGGTTCGTCGCGAACGTCACCGAGCTCGGCACGTTCAGCTTCAGCGAGCCGTCCGGCTGCTCGGTCACTTGCGTACCCGTTTGCGCTGCCGACGGTGCGAGCTTGTTCTTGATCGCCTGCCAGTTGTAACCCGTCACGCCGCCGACCAGTGCGCCGACGCCAGCGCCGATCGCCGCGCCCTTGCCGCCGCCTGCCAGCGCGCCGATGCCTGCGCCCAGTGCTGCGCCCGTGCCGGTACCGACGGCCGCGTTGTTGCCTTGCTGCGTGGCGCAGCCTGCCAGCAGTGCGCCGGCCAATGCGAAGACGGACAAGCGGGTCGCGATTTTCATGTTCATCTTGGATTCCTCTCTTGGTTGAACGAGTCGACAACGACGACAACAACAGTTATGGCTCCCTGCGCGGGCCGCCCGAAAAAGGAGGGCAGGCCCGTGCTCGCGGCAGCCGCCGAGGTGGCTGCATGCCCTGCCCGTCAGCGTGGCTGTTGGGACAGTGCGACGCGTCAGCCTCTACAATATAGGCGGTAAGTGGCCGATTTGGCCCCATAGCATGCCGCACGCGAAGAGTGCGCCGGGTCGCGCGTTCGCGCAATGGCGTGCAACAGATTCTTTCACTTTTCCCGATTTTCGCGCCGTAATTTGATATTTTTTGACGTTTGCGCGCGAGAAAAACGTTTTCACGGAGTTTCGATGAGCATTGACCGGGCACAAGTCGACGCCGCTTTGGCGGCTGTCGTCGACCCCAATACCGGCCGTCCGTATGCGGCGAACAAGGGCGTGCGCAACGTCGCGATCGACGGCGACGTCGTGGCGCTCGACGTGGTGCTCGGTTATCCCGCGCGCAGCCAGCACGACGACGTGCGTGCCCGCGTCACCGCGGCGCTGCAGGCCGTGGCCGGCGTGCGCGACGCGCGCGTCGCGGTCTCGCAGGAGATCGTCGCGCACACGGTGCAGCGCGGCGTGAAATTGCTGCCGAACGTGAAGAACATCGTCGCGGTCGCGTCGGGCAAGGGCGGTGTCGGCAAGAGCACGACGGCCGTCAACCTCGCGCTCGCGCTCGCCGCGGAAGGCGCGTCGGTCGGCATCCTCGACGCCGACATCTACGGTCCGTCGCTGCCGACGATGCTCGGCATCCACGGCCAGCGTCCCGAGTCGCCCGACAACCAGTCGATGAACCCGCTCGTCGGCCACGGGCTGCAGGCGAACTCGATCGGCTTCCTGATCGAGGAAGACAACCCGATGGTGTGGCGCGGCCCGATGGCGACTTCCGCGCTCGAGCAGCTGCTGCGCCAGACCAACTGGCGCGAGCTCGACTACCTGATCGTCGACATGCCGCCCGGCACGGGCGACATCCAGCTAACGCTCGCGCAGCGCGTGCCCGTCACCGGCGCGGTGATCGTCACGACGCCGCAGGACATCGCGCTGCTCGACGCGAAGAAGGGCCTGAAGATGTTCGAGAAGGTCGGGATTCCGATCCTCGGCATCGTCGAGAACATGAGCATCCACATCTGCTCGAACTGCGGCCACGAGGAGCACGTCTTCGGCGCCGGCGGGGCCGAGCGGATGGCGAAGGAGTACGGCGTGAACGTGCTCGGCAGCCTGCCGCTCGACATCGCGATCCGTGAGCGCGCCGACAGCGGCACGCCGACGGTCGTGGCCGATTCGGAAGGCGCGCTGGCGCGTCGCTATCGCGAAATCGCGCGCGGCGTTGCGCTGGCGATTGCCGAGCGATCGCGCGACATGACGTCGAAGTTCCCGTCGATCGTTGTTCAAAATACGTAAAACCCTTGCGGGGCGGGGCCTCACGCTGTTTACGGCGCCGCGAGGCGCGGTATCATGGCGACTTTTCCCGGGTCCCTTTACCCGCCCGGCGCGGCCGTCGTGTCAAACGGCCGTCAGCCGGCATGAGGATCGAATGAAACAACGACATCACGGCGTGTACGCCGGCCGCGCGCGGTGCGCGCTGCTGGCCGCCGCCGCGCTGGGCCTGCTGGCCGGCTGCACCTCCTTTTCCTCGTCGCACGAAAAACGGGCCGACGCACAACTGCAGCCGACGGTCGGCTCGCAGGCGCGCGGCGCGGTGACGTTCGTCGAGCGTCCGGACGGCGTGCAGGTCACCTACAACCTGGCCGGGCTGCCGCCGAACAGCGATCACGCCTTGCAGGTACACGAACGCGGCGACTGCAACGCGGGCGACGGCTCGAGCGCCGGCCAGGTGTTCGCACCGGCGGCCGACCGGCTGCGCGCGGGTGCCCGCGTCGCCGGCGATCTCGGCAACATCCACGCGGACGCGAACGGCGTCGCGGCCGGCTTCATCGTCGCGCCCGATCTGGCCCTCGATGGCGTGCGTTCGGCGATGAACCGCGCGGCGCTGGTGCACCGCGAACCGAGCGATCCCGCGTTTCCGCAGCATGGCGCGGGGCCCGCGCTCGCCTGTGGCGTGATCCGGTGACGGCCGCCGCGTGCGTGCGCCGATGATCGCGTAAAATGTCGGCCTTTCCCTGGCCGCCGTCCTGAATGGCGGCCTTCGTTTCCCGTCACGCAGCGTTTCCAGGCGCCCCGATATGAGCATCAAGTCCGACAAATGGATTCGGCGCATGGCCGAAGAGCACAAGATGATCGAGCCGTTCGTGCCCGATCAGGTCCGCGCGTCCGAGGACGGCCGCCGGATCGTCAGCTACGGCACGTCGAGCTACGGCTACGACATCCGCTGCGCGGACGAATTCAAGATCTTCACGAACATCAACTCGACGATCGTCGACCCGAAGAACTTCGACGAGGGTTCGTTTGTCGATTTCAAGGGCGACGTGTGCATCATCCCGCCGAACTCGTTCGCGCTGGCCCGCACCGTCGAATATTTCCGCATCCCGCGCACCGTGCTGACGGTCTGCCTCGGCAAGTCGACCTATGCGCGCTGCGGGATCATCGTCAACGTGACGCCGTTCGAACCCGAGTGGGAAGGCTACGTCACGCTGGAATTCTCGAACACCACGCCGCTGCCCGCGAAGATCTACGCGAACGAAGGCGTCGCCCAGGTGCTCTTCTTCGAGAGCGACGAAGTGTGCGACGTGTCGTACGCGGATCGCGGCGGCAAGTATCAGGGGCAGCGTGGTGTCACGCTGCCGAAAACCTGATCTGGTTGCATAACGTCTCACCAGTTTCCGGGTGACCGCTGCGCGTGACGCGCCGCGGTCGTTCTTTTTGGAGAATCGCCCATGAAGTTTCGTTTCCCCGTCGTCATCATCGACGAAGATTTCCGCTCCGAGAACATCTCGGGCTCCGGCATCCGGGCGTTGGCCGAAGCGATCGAGAAGGAGGGCGTCGAAGTCCTCGGTCTCACGAGCTACGGTGATCTGACGTCGTTCGCGCAGCAGTCGAGCCGCGCGTCGTGCTTCATCCTGTCGATCGACGACGACGAACTCATGCTCGGCGAGACCGGTTCGGACGGCGAGCTGCCCGAGCTCGCGACCGCGATCATCGAGCTGCGCGCGTTCGTCACCGAAGTGCGCCGCCGCAACGCGGACATCCCGATCTTCCTGTACGGCGAGACGCGCACGTCGCGCCACCTGCCGAACGACATCCTGCGCGAGCTGCACGGCTTCATCCACATGTTCGAGGACACGCCGGAGTTCGTCGCACGCCACATCATCCGCGAGGCGAAGGTCTATCTCGACTCGCTCGCGCCGCCGTTCTTCAAGGAGCTCGTGAAGTACGCGGACGAAGGCTCGTACTCGTGGCACTGCCCGGGCCACTCGGGCGGCGTCGCGTTCCTGAAGAACCCGCTCGGCCAGATGTTCCACCAGTTCTTCGGCGAGAACATGCTGCGCGCGGACGTCTGCAACGCAGTGGACGAACTCGGCCAGCTGCTCGACCACACGGGCCCCGTCGCGGCGTCCGAGCGCAACGCGGCGCGCATCTTCAGCGCGGACCACCTGTTCTTCGTGACCAACGGCACGTCGACGTCGAACAAGATCGTCTGGCATGCGACGGTCGCCCCGGGCGACATCGTGCTGGTCGACCGCAACTGCCACAAGTCGATCCTGCACGCGATCACGATGACGGGCGCGATCCCCGTGTTCCTCACGCCGACGCGCAACCATTTCGGCATCATCGGGCCGATCCCGCGCGACGAATTCAAGCCGGAGAACATCCGCAAGAAGATCGAGGCGAACCCGTTCGCGCGCGAAGCGATGCGCGAGAACCCGGACATGAAGCCGCGCATCTTGACGATCACGCAGAGCACGTACGACGGCGTCGTCTACAACGTCGAGATGATCAAGGACCTGCTCGGCGACCTGCTCGACACGCTGCACTTCGACGAAGCGTGGCTGCCGCACGCAACCTTCCACGATTTCTACCGCGACATGCACGCGATCGGCGACGGCCGTCCGCGCACCGGCGCGCTCGTGTTCGCGACGCACTCGACGCACAAGCTGCTCGCGGGCATCTCGCAGGCCTCGCAGATCGTCGTGCAGGATTCGGAGAACCGCACGTTCGACAAGCATCGCTTCAACGAGGCGTACCTGATGCACACGTCCACGAGCCCGCAGTACGCGATCATCGCGTCGTGCGACGTCGCGGCCGCGATGATGGAGCCGCCGGGCGGCACCGCGCTCGTCGAGGAATCGATCGCCGAGGCGATCGACTTCCGCCGCGCGATGCGCAAGGTCGACGCCGAATACGGCGACGACTGGTTCTTCAGCGTGTGGGGCCCGGACAACCTGTCCGAGGAAGGCATCGGTTCGCGCGAGGACTGGATGCTGAAGCCGAACGACCACTGGCACGGCTTCGGCCCGCTGGCGGAAGGCTTCAACATGCTCGACCCGATCAAGGCGACGATCATCACGCCGGGGCTCGACGTCGACGGCGAGTTCGGCGAGACCGGCATTCCGGCCGCGATCGTCACGAAGTACCTGGCCGAGCACGGGATCATCGTCGAGAAGACCGGCCTGTACTCGTTCTTCATCATGTTCACGATCGGCATCACGAAGGGCCGCTGGAACTCGATGGTGACCGAGCTGCAGCAGTTCAAGGACGACTACGACAACAACCAGCCGCTCTGGCGCGTGCTGCCGGAATTCGTCGCGCAGCATCCGCGCTACGAGCGTGTCGGCCTGCGCGACCTGTGCACGCAGATCCACGACGTGTACCGCGCGAACGACATCGCCCGCCTGACGACGGAGATGTACCTGTCGGACATGGAGCCGGCGATGAAGCCGTCGGACGCGTTCGCGAAGCTCGCGCACCGCAAGATCGACCGCGTGCCGCTCGACGAGCTCGAAGGCCGCGTGACGAGCATCCTGCTCACGCCGTACCCGCCGGGCATTCCGCTGCTGATCCCGGGCGAGCGCTTCAACAAGACGATCGTGAACTACTTGCGGTTCGCGCGCGACTTCAACGAACGCTTCCCGGGCTTCCACACCGACATCCACGGCCTCGTCGCGGAAGAGGTGAACGGCCGGGTCGAGTACTTCGTCGACTGCGTGCGCGACTGATGGCGACGCACGGACGAATCCAGGCGATGCGCGCGGCACTGGCCGCGCTCGTCGTCTGGGCGGCAGGGTCGGCAGGGCTGGCGGGCGTCGGCGTCGCGCACGCGGAAGTCGCGGCGGCCGACCCGATCGACGTCGCGATGCGGCAGTGCCTCGCGCGGCGCGACCGGTCTTCGCCGGCCGGCCAGATCCAGTGCATGGGCGAGGCGCAGCAGCAGTGGCAGGCCGTGATGGACGGCGCGTACCAGCGCCTGTTGAAGGATGCGCCGGCCGATGCGAAGCGCGGCTGGCAGGACAGCCAGCGCCATTGGCTCACGTGGCGCAAGGACGAAGTGCATCTGCTGAAGGCCGTGTACGACACCACGCGCGGGACCTCGTACGCGATGTCGAGTGCCGACCTGCAGCTGCAGCCCGTGCGCGACCGTGCACTGGCGCTGCGCGGTGCGGCCGATCGCTATGCGCCAGCACCCGCTGCCGTGCCGGTCGCGGCCACGAGCGGCGCGCAGGGCAGCGCGGGTGATGCCCCGAGCGCGGCCCAGGGCGGGGCCAAACCGAACGCCAAGCCGGCGAACGCGCCGCGCGATCCGGCCGTGCGCCGCGTGCGACCGTGCGAACAGGACGCCGCGTGCGAGCATGCGCTGTTCGACCTGAACCGCTATTACCAGAAGCTGCGCCGCAAGATGCCGGCGCATTCGGCCGCGACGCTCGTGCGCGCGCAGCGCGCGTGGGTCGGGTTCCGCGATGCGACGGCACCGCTCGTCGGCGAGGACGGCCGCGTCGACCTGATCGGCGCGCGCATCGCGACGATGAAGCGGCTGTCGGAGACGGCCGGCAACAAGTAAGCGCAATGGCGACGCCGGTGATCCGGCGAGACGGCAAAAAGCAAAACGGGCACCCGAGAAGGTGCCCGTTTTTCATTTGGCGGCCGTGATTCAGGCGGGCCGTTGCGTATCGAGCCCGCCGAACCACGACGGCACGAGCGCGAGCGCATCGTCGAGCGACGCGAGCACGTGCAGGCTCAGCGCGACGATTTCGGGCGTCGGCGCCTTCAGGTCGGGCACGGTGATGACCGATGCGCCCGCGCCGGCGGCCGATTGCGCGCCGAAGTCGCTGTCCTCGAACGCGACGCAGGCGTGGGCCGGCACGCCGAGGCGTTCGGCCGCGAGCCGGTAGACGGCCGGGTCGGGCTTGCCGCGCGCGACTTCGTCGCCGCCCGCGATCGCGCGGAAGAACGGCAGCACGCCGACCGCGTCGAGCCGCGCACGGATGACCTCACGCGCGGACGACGACGCGACCGCGCACGGAATGCCGGCTTGCGCGAGCGCGTCGAGCAGCGCGAACGCGCCCGGCTTCAGCGGAAACTTCGGATGCGGTTCGGGCGCCGCGAGCTGCTCGCGCACGCGGATGCGCACCGCGTCGAACGTATCGGGGTTGCCGATCAGCCGCGCCAGGATGACCTGGCCTTCGGCGAACGAGCGGCCGACGATCTGCAGGTAGTCGGTGGTGGTCAGCGTGACGCCGTGCGCATTCGACACGTCGATCCACGTGTTCATGATAGTCCGCTCGGAATCGACGAGCAGGCCGTCCATGTCGAAGAGCGCGGCGGAAAAGGTCATCGGCGGCATTCGGGAAGCAGGGCAGGCGATGGGCGGCGCGACGGCCGCCCGAATGAAAAACGGACGCCTAGGGCGTCCGTCCGGAACAGCAGGCTTACTGGCCGAGCGCGGCGCGCGCCGCCTTGACCGCCGCACGCACCTGGTCGGGCGCGGTGCCGCCCGGGTGGTTGCGGCTCGCGACCGAGCCCTCGAGCGTCAGGTAGCCGAACACGTCTTCGCCGATCAGGTGCGCGACGTTCGGCAGTTCCTGCTTCATCTCGTCGAGCGTCAGGTCGGCCAGGTCGATGCCGCGGTCGTCGCAGATCTTCACGGCGTGCGCGACGGCTTCGTGCGCGTCGCGGAACGGCAGGCCGCGTTTCACGAGGTAGTCGGCGAGGTCGGTGGCGGTCGAGAAGCCCTGCAGCGCGGCCGCGCGCATCGCGTCCGGCTTCACGGTGATGCCGGCCACCATCTCGGCGAAGATCCGCAGCGTGTCGGCGACGGTGTCGACCGTGTCGAACAGCGGTTCCTTGTCTTCCTGGTTGTCCTTGTTGTACGCGAGCGGCTGGCCCTTCATCAGCGTCAGCAGCGCCATCAGGTGGCCGTTCACGCGGCCCGTCTTGCCGCGCGCGAGCTCGGGCACGTCCGGGTTCTTCTTCTGCGGCATGATCGAGCTGCCGGTGCAGAAGCGGTCGGCGATGTCGATGAAGCCGACGCGCGGGCTCATCCACAGCACGAGTTCCTCGGAGAAGCGCGACACGTGCGTCATCACGAGCGCGGAAGCCGCCGTGAATTCGATCGCGAAGTCGCGATCCGACACCGCGTCGAGCGAGTTCGCGCAGATGCCGTCGAAGCCGAGCGTCTTCGCCACCGCGTGACGATCGATCGGGTAGCTCGTACCGGCGAGTGCGGCCGCGCCGAGCGGCAGGCGGTTCACGCGGGTGCGGCAGTCGCGCATGCGCTCCGCGTCGCGCGAGAACATCTCGACGTACGCGAGCAGGTGATGGCCGAACGTGACGGGCTGGGCGACCTGCAGGTGCGTGAAGCCCGGCATGATCGTGTCGGCGTTCTGTTCCGCGAGGTCGAGCAGCGCGCCGCGCAGGTCGTTCAGCAGGCCGCCGATGCGGTCGATCTCGCCGCGCAGCCACAGGCGGATGTCGGTCGCGACCTGGTCGTTACGCGAGCGGCCCGTATGCAGACGCTTGCCGGCGTCGCCGATCAGCGCGGTCAGGCGCGCCTCGATGTTCAGGTGGACGTCTTCCAGGTCGAGCTGCCATTCGAATTCGCCGCGCTCGATTTCACCCTTGATCTGCGTCATCCCGCGTTCGATCGCGGCCAGGTCGTCGGCGCTGATGATCTTCTGCGCGGCGAGCATGTTCGCATGCGCGAGCGAGCCGGCGATGTCGACGAGCGCGAGGCGCTTGTCGAAAAATACCGACGACGTGTAGCGCTTGACCAGCTCGGACATCGGTTCCGAGAAGCGGGCCGACCAGGCCTCGCCCTTTTTGTGCAGTTGGGACGTCATGGCGATTCTTCGAAGGGAGATTGAGCGGCGTGCGCCGCCGAGGAATCCGGGGATTTTAGCATTCGCGGCCGGGTGTCCGGCACAAGCCCGCCGCGGGCGGGAGCGGCGCGGGCGCTAGCGCGGCGAGCAGGTCAGCGGGCCGATCCGCGGCAGCGTGCCGTCGTCCGGCCGCCGGTACGCGAAGGCAACCGCGCAATCGTGGCCGTTGCCGGAGATTTCCAGGCGGTTGTGCTCGACGAGGCCGTCGACGAACGTGAGGCCGTCGTAGCCGACGATCGTGCGCTGGCCGTTCTCGACGTCGCGGACTTCGAGCCCCGGTGGCAGCGGCGTACCGTCGGGCGCGTGCAGGATGATCGACGCCGCGCTGTAGCGCGACACGGCGAAATGCGCGAGCACGCCCGAGCGCGCCTGCGGCACGACGTCGAGCGTCGTGTCGGCGATGCGCGCATCGGCCGGTAGCGTCGCGCCGTCGATCGCGACGCGATTGTTCTGGTACGCGTTCAGATCGGGCACCAGCAGGTAGCCGGCGCGGTTGGTCTCGCCGATCAGCCGGTTCTGGTGCAGGACGGGGACGCGCCCCGTATCGGTCGAGACGAGCGCAAAGCTGTCGTCGATGCGGCGCGCCGTCATCAGCCGGCCGTCCATCAGCACGAGCGCGCCCGTGACGTCGACCGACGCGTTGCCGCGCCCGCCGAACGACTGCGCAAGCAGCGTGACTTCGCCGGCGCGGCCGAGATACCGCACTTGACCCTGCCCATAGCGCAGCGCGGCGCTGGTGCCCGCCTGCACGTTCCAGCCGAAGCCGCCGCCGTAGTCGGGCGGGCGCGACGCGTTCACCGCGTAGGTCGATTCGCCGTTCTGCCGGCCCGCGCTGGCCGAGACCGACGTGTTGCCGCCGAGGCCGATGCTCACGCTGGCGAAGAAGCCGCGCGTGTCGCGCTGCCTGAAATCCTGGAACGCGCTGACGGTCAGCGACGTCAGCATGCCGAGATTGACGAGGTACGCGATCGAACCGATGCGCGATGCATCGATGCCCGGGTACTTGAGGCCCAGATAGCTGAACGACAGCGTCTGCGCGCGCAGGAACGGAAACGACACCGTGATGCGGTCCGTGGCGCTCGACACCGGGATGCCCTCGCGCGCACCGAGGTCGCCGTAGCCGCCGAATGCGCGCAGCGTCTGCGCATCGATCGAGACACGCGGCGTCACGTACTGGTAGCCGAAGCCCACCTGCGCGCCGGCGCCGCGCTGTGCGCTGACGGCCAGCGACGCGTTCGCGACGCCGCCGTTGCCGATGCGCGCGAGGACGCCCGCGCCGGCGTTGTAGACGCCGCTCGTCGCTTCCGCGTGCGCCTCGACGGTCAGCCGCTCGCTGATGCCGTAGCGCAGCGACCCGCTCGCCGCCGGCGTGTGGGCGTAGTCGAACGAGGTGATGCCGTACGCGCGTCGCAGGAAACCCGCCTCGACCGAATAGCTCGCGAGGCCCGGCGCGAGCAGGCGCGTATCGATGTACAGCGGAATCGACGTCGACACCGAGCGGCCCAGCGCGTCGCGCGTGACGACGGTGGCGTTGCCCGAGCCGGTGATGCCCGGCACGCTGTTGATCACGAACGGCCCGCCCGGCACGTCGCCGCTGAACTGGCGCACATTGTTCACGTACAGGTCGACCGACGTCGGCACGACCGCGCTGCCGGACAGCGCCGGCACCGGGAACGTCACGAGATCGGGGCGCAGGCCGAAGTTGCTGCGCCATTGCACGCCACCGATGCGCAGCGAGCGCGTCCACGACAGCGACGACGAGATCGTGTCGCCGAACTGCGTGCTCGTGAGCGTCGCCGGGCTCGAGCGCGTCCACGACGTGTCGTAGCGCAGGTAGCGCTGGCGGTCGTCGTACAGGTACGCGATGCCGGTGCTGCTGAAGACGCCGGCCGGGTCGAAATAGCGCGCTTCGCTCCAGATGGCGAGCGGCGAATGGGCGAGGGTCTGCGCGTAGGCATCGTAGTTCAGCACGAAGCCGCGGCCGGCCGTGGCGGGCGGTGCGGCGGTGAGCGCGCGCGTGTCGAACGTGTGCGGAATGCGCAGCGCGTCGGGCACGCGCAGGTCGAGCGTCTGGCGGCTCGTGTCCACGTCGTAGCGCAGCCCCGGGAGCGTGTCGAGCGCGACGAGCGTATTCGAAGGCTCGTGCGTGCGCTCGCCCGTCGCGACGCCGAGATCGTTCAGGTCGGCGGAGGCCGCGTAGAGTCGGCCGTCGATCTGCTGGACGCGGGCGATCCGGTGGGTCGGCTCGCCGTTGAGCGACACGTCGAGAAACAGCACGCCGGGCTCCGGGGCAGCCGCGGGGGCGGGCCGCGCGGGCGCCGGCTCCGCGCGTGCCGCGGCGGCATGCAGCGCCAGCGCGATCGCGAGGGCGGCCGCGAGCCGGGTGTGTCGCGCGGGGGCGTGGGCCCGGTGGGCATGGCGCGTCGTCGGCACGGGCAGCGTGGCGGGTTCGTGCCCGCGCGTCAGGGTGGCGTCAACTGCGCCTCGACCGGCTGCGCGTTGACGGTGGCCTGTACCCTGACGAACGATGCCGCGCGCGCGTCGAGCCTGAGCGGCCAGCGGCGCGTGCTGCCGGCGAGCGCATAGCCGAGCAGGCCGCGTGCGACCTCGTGAGTGGCGCCTTGCGCGTCGACCAGCCGGACCGCGGAAAGCTGCGCCCGCCGTCCGCCGCGATTGTCGACCGCGAGCCGCAGGCCCTGCGCGTCGCGCTCGACGCGCCACGCGAGACGCGGCGGCGCCGGCATCCCGGGCGGCTCGACGAACACGGGCACCGAATAGCGCAGCCGGATCGTGATGCCGTTTTCGACCGGGGTGCCGGGCGCGGGCAGTTCATCGATCAGGACGCGATAGCTTTCCTCGGCTGCCGGCGCGTCGACGGCCGTGCGCACGAGCCGGATCAGCTGCCCGGCGTTCGCGCCGATCTGCAGCAACGGTGGCGATGCGGCCAGCGCGTCGGTCGGCGTCATCACGTCGTCGCCGTTTTCCTGCGTCCAGCGGTACGTGCGGACCTGGCCGTAGATCGGCCGTCCGCCCGGATTGTCGAGCATGACGCTGGCCGCGGCGGCCGACGGCGGCAGCTCGATCGTCACGGGCGTGATCTGCAGCGTGGCCGCTGATACGGCCGCCGCCGACGTGGCCCACAGCGCGGCGAGCGCGCGCGGAAGGAACGCCACGGGGCGTCAGAAGTAGACGGTGGCGGTGACGCTCGCCTGATAGGTGTCGGGCTTCGGTGTCGCCTGCGCCGGCACCTGGCCATACACGTTCAGTGTCTGTGCGGAACCGGTCCCGGTGCCGCCGACCGTGTCCGTTCCCTGCGTGTTGCCCCAGACCGTGGCGTGGCTCGAATCCTGGTAGATCTGGTAGCCGACCGTCGTGCTCGTGTTGCCGTTCGCGGTGCCGGCCATCAGCCGGCTGGCGACCGTCGAGCCCGTGACGGCGCCCGCGTCGAGCCCGACGTTGTACGGCGTCGAGTTCGTACAGGTGACGGACAGGGTGGTCTGCTGGCTGATCGTCGACGCGAGCACGCCGGTCGTGCCGAATGCGAGCGGGTTGGCGGCGATCGTGCAGTTCGCCTGGATCGTCAGCGTGACGTTGAACTGTGCGGTGGCGTTGCCGTTCGAGTAGGTTGCGGCGACGGTGACGGGTTGCAGCGCCGGTGCGAATGCGAAGGCGGTCGCGAGCGCGGTGGAAAGGACACGACGTCGGGTAGCGTTCATTGTGATTATCTCCAGCCGTTCAAGGGATGTCGCCCGGCTCGCGGGTGGCCTCCCGCGTTGTGCCTGCCGTGCCGACGGAACAGCGCTGTCGTTGAAGGAAGACTACTCCACGCTTTCGGGCGCCGGCAATGGTGAAAACGCCGAAGCGGCAGGTTTTGTGCCGGATTCCTGATAGATTGCTGTGGGCGGCTTGACCTGGATCAAGAATCGGCGCGAACGACGCGGTACGCGGCCGGCTACCATCGAGGGGCGCGTGGCCTGGCGACGGTTGTCGCGGGGCGAGCGTGCTTACGGGGAAAACCATGGCGGATGAGCGATTCGACGCGGCGCGCGGCTGGCTGCGCATGCTGTCGTGCCTGCTGCTGGTCGTGGCGCTTGGCGCGCCGTGGGCGTCGGCACGCGCGGATTCCTGTTCGGTCACGCCACCGGCGCCGAGCTTCGGCTCCGTCAGCCCGATCCGGCTGCTGGCCGTCACGACCACCAGCACGATGACCGTCAACTGCACGTGGGATGCGCTGAGCCTGAACACGGGCGTGCTCGTCTGCGTGAACCTCGGCGGCACGAGCCCGCGCTACCTGAGCAACGGGACGAACCAGATGCAGTACGACCTGTACCAGGATTCCGGCTATGCGCAGGCGTGGGGTTCCGTCAGCGCCGGCACCACGCCGATCTCCGTTACGTTGCAGAAACCGTTGCTTGGCACCAGCGCGAGCGCGAACGTCACCGTCTATGGCCGCGTCACGGCCAACCAGCCGACCGTGCCGACCGTGAACAACAGCAGCACGGTCTACACGCAGAGCTTCAGCGGCAACCAGGCGACGTACAGCCAGAGCTTTTCGCTGCTCAGCATCCTGCCGACGCTGACGTGCGCGGCGCAGTCGGCGGCCGGCACGGTGAGCTTCTCCGCCACGGCCACGGTCACCAACGACTGCATCATCACCGCGACGGGCGTCGCGTTTCCGGCCACCGGCGTATTGACGTCTCCGTTGGCGGCGGCCGGGTCGATCAATGCGCGCTGCACGAACGGCGACGCGTTCCAGATTGCGCTGAACGGCGGCGGCAGCGGCAACGTCGCCGCGCGCACAATGTCGCGCGCGGGCGGCGGCGGGGCGGTCGGCTATCAGCTTTACAAGGACGGTGGCTACACGACGCCGTGGGGCGACGGCACGGGCGGCACGTCGATGGCGACGGGGTCGGGCAGCGGACTCGGCCAGACGATCCCCGTGTACGGGCGCGTGCCCGCGCAGACAACCCCCGCGCCGGGCAACTACAGCGACACGATTACCGCAACGATCAGCTTCTGAGTGGCGTCAGTCGCGCACCAGCACGACCAGCTTGAGGTCCTCGCGGTGCGCGGGCTTCAGCGTGATCTGCTGGTACACGAGGCGGCCGTCGGCCGGATGGTCGAATTCGCGCAGGCCGCCTTCGCGTTCGAACACGTCCTGCGATGCCCAGTACTGCGCGAAAGCGTCGCTGCCGGCGGTCAGCGCGTCGATCAGTGCGCGCGTCGGCGCATCGGTCAGGTGACGGATCGAATCGGCGCGGAATTCGGCCGCGAGCCGCCGCGCGCGGGTTTCCCAGTCGACGATCAGCGTGCGTGCGGCCGCCGACATGAACGTGAAGCGCAGCAGGTTGCGGTCGTGCTCGCCGTCGAGCCAGCCGGAAAAGAGCGTGGCGGCCGGCGCATTCCAGGCGAGGGCGTTCCATTGCCGGTCGAGCACGTACGCGGGCGTCGCGATGGCCGCGACGGTCGCGGCGAGCGTCGGCGGCAGGTCGCCGCCCGCGACGTCGGGCTCGGCCGGGTCGCGCTGCGCGGCCAGCTCGAACAGATACGCGCGCTCGGCCTTCGACAGTTGCAGCGCGACGGCGATCCGCGCGAGCGCGTCGGCCGACGCCGACACCGGGCGGCCCTGTTCGATCCACGTGTACCAGGTCGGGCTGACGCCGCACAGTTGCGCGACTTCCTCGCGCCGCAGCCCCGGCGTGCGGCGGCGCGGGCCGGGCGGCAGGCCGACGGCCTGCGGCGACAGCCGCTCGCGGTGGGCGCGGATGAATTCGCCGAGTGCGCGGGCGGGCGAGGCGTCGAGCGGCGGGACGGGAGCGGAGGACGGGTGGTTCATGCGGAAACGGCGAAATGGAAACGGGGGCGCGGCAATGGTCAGGCAGGTGTATCGAATACCAGAATAACTGCTTAACTTGTACTGGTACAAACGCAGGCCTATTGTAGCGGCTCGCGCGCTGGCAGGGCAGCGCGCGTCCCACAAAACGCGTTGCATGGGGCCGGAGCAGAGGCGGAGGCGTCTGTCGCACCGGCAACGGTACAAAGGAGCGAACGATGAAACACCACGACCAGGTCGCCGACGCATTCGGCACGACGGCCGCCGCCTATCTGACGAGCACGGTCCACGCGACGGGCGCCGATCTGCAGACGCTCGCGGACGCGGTGCGCGCGACGCCCGACGCCACGGTGCTCGATCTCGGCTGCGGCGCCGGCCATGCGAGCTTCGCGGTCGCGCCGCACGTGCGCGACGTGGTCGCCTACGATCTCGCCGCGCCGATGCTCGCGACGGTCGACGCCGCCGCGCGCGAACGCGGGCTCGCGAACCTCCGTACGCAGCAGGGGCCGGCCGAGCAACTGCCGTTCGAGACGGCGACGTTCGACTGGGTCGTGAGCCGGATGAGCGCGCATCACTGGCACGACATGCGCGCGGCGCTCGCCGAAGTGCGCCGCGTGCTGAAACCGGGCGGCCGCGTGTTGATGATCGATATCGCCGGCAACGACCACCCGCTTCTCGATACGTACCTGCAGGCCGCGGAAGTGTTGCGCGATGCGTCGCACGTGCGCGACTACCGGGCGGACGAATGGCTCGTGATGTTCCGCGAAGCCGGCTTCGACGCGCACGTGCACAGCCGCTGGCGGCTGCCGATCGATTTCGATACGTGGGTCGCGCGCATCCGCACGCCGGCCGACAGCGTCACCGGCATTCGCGCGCTGTGGGCGCATGCGCCGGACGAGGTGCGCGGCTACTACGCGGTGCAGCCCGACGGTTCGTTCGAACACGACGCGTTGCTGATCGACGCGCACTGAGCGCGAGGTGCACCGGCACGGTTTCGCCGGCGCATGAAAAAAGCCGCGATACGCATCATCGCGTATCGCGGCTTTCAAGACGTCAGTCGGCGCGGGAATCACACCGCGCCGCACGCGGATCAGCCCGTGTTGCGCAGGCCGGCCGCGATCCCGTTGATCGTCAGGTGAATCCCGCGGCGCAGCCGCGCGTTCGTGTCGCCCGCACGGTGGCGCTTGATCAGCTCGACCTGCAGGTGGTTCAGCGGATCGAGATACGGGAAGCGGTTCTTGATCGAGCGCGCGAGCAGCGGGTTGGTCGCGAGGCGGCCTTCGTGCCCGGTGATTTCCGCCAGCGCCTGCGACGTGCGCTCCCATTCCGCGACGATCCGCTCGAACACGTGCTTGCGCAGCTTGCGGTCGGAAACGAGCTGCGCGTAGCGCGACGCGACCGCGAGGTCGGTCTTCGCGAGCACCATGTCCATGTTCGACAGCAGGTTCGAGAAGAACGGCCAGGTCTTGTTCATCTTCTTCAGCAGCGCGACGCGCTTCGTGCGCTCGGCGTCGTCCTGCGCGCCGTCGAGATACGCGCTCACCGCGCTGCCGAAGCCGTACCAGCCCGTCAGCAGCAGCCGGCACTGGCCCCACGAAAAGCCCCACGGAATCGCGCGCAGGTCCTCGATCTTGCGCTGCTTCGGATCCTGCAGCTTGCGCGACGCCGGGCGGCTGCCGATGTTCAGCTCGGCGATCTCGGTGATCGGCGTCGACGAGAAGAAGTAGTCGGTGAAGCCCGGGGTTTCATAGACGAGCGCGCGGTACGCGGCCATCGCCGAATCGGACAGCGTCTGCATCGCGGCCTCGAACGCCGGCAACTGCGCGGGCGCATTGTTCTGCGGCAGGAGCGTGGCTTCGAGCGTCGCGGCGACGACCGTCTCGAGGTTGCGGCGGCCGATCTCCGGGTTCGCGAACTTGCTCGCGATCACCTCGCCCTGTTCGGTCAGGCGGATCTGGCCGTTCACGGTGCCCGGCGGCTGCGACAGGATCGCCTGGTAGGTCGGGCCGCCGCCGCGGCCGACCGTGCCGCCGCGGCCGTGGAACAGCCGCAGCGTGATCTTGCGGTCACGGAACAGGTCGACGAGCGCGAGCTCCGCACGATACAGCTCCCAGTTCGACGTGAGGAAGCCGCCGTCCTTGTTGCTGTCCGAATAGCCGAGCATGACTTCCTGCTCGGCGCCCTGGTGTGCGATCAGCGCGTCGATGCCCGGCAGTGCGAAGTACTCGCGCATGATGCGCGCGGCGTCGCGCAGGTCGGGAATCGTCTCGAACAGCGGGATCACCATCAGGCTGTTCTTCGCATCGCCGCCCGGGACGCCGAGCGCGCCTTCGAGCAGGCCCGTCTCCTTCTGCAGCAGCAGCACCTCGACGAGGTCGCTGACGGTTTCCGTATGCGAAATGATGTAGTTGCGTACCGCACGTGCGCCGAATTGCGCGCGGACTTCGCGCGCCTTCTCGAACACGCCGAGCTCGCTCTGCGCGAGCGCCGAGTATTCGAAATACGGCGAGCGCAGCGGACGCGGATCGGCGAGGGCGGCGAGCAGCACGCGCAGCTTGTCTTCCTCGGCGAGCGCCGCGTAGTCGGCCTCGACGCCCGCGCGGGCGAACAGTTCGGCGACCACGGCTTCGTGGATGTCGGAGCTCTGGCGCAGGTCGATGCTCGCGAGATGGAAGCCGAACACTTCGGCCGCACGCACGAGCGGCGCGAGGCGCGGCGCGGCGAGCGACGTGCCGTGGTGTTCGTCGAGCGACGCGGTCAGCACCTTCAGGTCGGCGACGAACGCTTCGGAATCCGCGTACGGGATCGCACGCACGGGCGGCGCGCCGCGGCCTGCGCTGCGCACCGGCACCGTGCCTTCGCCGAGACGCACGCGCGCGCTCGCGGCGAGGCGCGTATAGATGCCGATCAGCGCGCGGCGATACGGTTCGTCGACGCGGTGCGGCGACTGGTCGGGGGAAGCTGCCGCGAGCGCCTTCACGGCGTCGTTCGCACCGACGAGCAGGTTCGACACCGACAGCTCGGCGCCGAGCTTGTGCACCTGTTCGAGATAGTGCTCGAGGATCACCGCGGCCTGGCGGTTGATCGCCTCGTCGAGCGTCGGCGCGGTCACGTTCGGGTTGCCGTCGCGGTCGCCGCCGATCCAGCTGCCCATCTGGAAGAACGCGGGTACGCGCGCGGACAGGCCGTGCTCGGCGAGCGCGGCCTCGATGTCGCCATACAGCGCGGGCAGTTCGTCGAGGAACGTCGCGCGGTAGTACGACAGCGCGTTCTCGATCTCGTCGCCGACCGTCAGGCGCGAGTCGCGCAGCATGCGGGTCTGCCACAGCGCGGTGACGCGCGCGCGCAGCATCGATTCGTTGTGCTGGCGCTCGCGGCTCGTCAATTCCTGGTCGCGTTCGGCGAGCAGGCGCGCGATGTCGTGCTGGGCGTCGAGGATGCTCTTGCGCTGCACTTCGGTCGGGTGCGCGGTCAGCACCGGCACGATCAGCGCATCGTCGAAGAAGCGCTGCAGCAGGCGCTTCGACGCGTTGCCGGTCGTCTTCAGTTGTTCGAGCGCGTAAGCGACCGTGCCGGGCTGCGACGCGGAGCCGGCCAGCGCATGGATGCGGCGGCGGCGGTTGTGGTGGCGGTCTTCCGCGATGTTAGCGAGGTGCGAGAAATAGCTGAACGCGCGCACGACGCTCACCGTCTGCTCCGGCGTCAGCTTGCGCAGCTTCTTCTCGAGCGTCTGCGCGGCTTCGCTGTCGTCCTCGCGGCGGAACTTGACCGCGGTCTGGCGGATCGTCTCGACGACGTCGAACACGGTATCGCCTTCCTGCTCGCGCACGACGTCGCCGAGCAGGCGGCCGAGGAAGCGGATGTCTTCGAACAGCGGGCCGTCCTTGTCCTCGCGCGTGCGCGTGCCGGACTTCGGCGCGGCGGCCGTGCGGGCAGCCGGGCCGGTGGCTTTCGTCGTGCGTTTTGTCTGACGTATCGGGTCTTTCGGTTTCGTTGCCGTTTTCGCACGGCCGTTCGCGGCGGTGGCGACGGTGTCCGTCGAGGCGTCGGAGGAGGACAGGGCAGCATTGCGGCGCGCCGTACGCGCCGATCCGGAAGACTTCACGATGGGTTTCCTTGGGAAAGCTCGAGTCAAAAGGAACTGCGGAAACTGCGAAACTGCGGTCAAGCAACCAGCTACGTGCGGCACATCCGCGCATCGGCGCCGCGACCCGCTCGGCGGCAGGCCGGGCGCAGGCTCCAGGCCCGGGCGGGCAGGGGCGTGCGTGCTACCATTGTTCGATCTTCAATCCCGTCCTTCGATGTTCCAGCAATGAATTCCGAGACCCCCGCGGCCGGGCCGCAACAGGCACAGTCGCCCGCGACGTTGACGATTGCTTCGCGCGAGAGCCGCCTGGCGATGTGGCAAGCCGAACATGTGCGTGATGCGCTGCGCAAATTATATCCAGCTTGTGACGTGAAAATCCTCGGGATGACGACGCGCGGCGACCAGATTCTCGATCGCACGCTGTCGAAAGTCGGCGGCAAGGGCCTGTTCGTGAAGGAACTGGAGGCCGCGCTGGCCGACGGCCGTGCCGATCTCGCCGTGCATTCGCTGAAGGACGTGCCGATGGCGCTGCCCGACGGCTTCTCGCTCGCCGCGATCATGGAACGTGAGGACCCGCGCGATGCATTCGTGTCGAACGACTACGCGTCGCTCGACGCGCTGCCGGCCGGCGCCGTGGTCGGTACGTCGAGCCTGCGCCGCGAGGCGATGCTGCGCTCGCGCTACCCGCACCTGGACGTGCTGCCGCTGCGCGGCAACCTCGACACGCGCCTCGCGAAGCTCGATCGCGGCGACTACGCGGCGATCATCCTCGCGGCCGCCGGCCTGAAGCGCCTCGGCCTGGAAGCGCGCATTCGCACGCTGATCGACGTCGAAGCCAGCCCGCCCGCGGCCGGCCAGGGCGCGCTCGGCATCGAGATCGCATCGCACCGCGACGACGTCGCCGCATGGCTCGCACCGCTGCACGACCCGCAGACCGCGCTCGCGGTCGAGGCCGAGCGGATGGTGTCGCGCGCGCTCGGCGGCAGCTGCGAGGTGCCGCTCGCCGCGCACGCGGTGTGGCGCGCGGGCGAACTGTACCTGACGGGCCGTGTGTCGACGACCGACGGCAAGCGCGTGCTGACGGCCGAGGAGTGCGGGGCCGTCATGACCGTCGCCGATGCGCTCGCGCTCGGCCGCGCCGTGTCCGACGAGCTCGAGGCGCAAGGCGCGCTCGACATCGTCCGGGCGCTGCTCGCGGGCTCGCAGGCCGCCGGCAAGGGCGACGCCTGATGGCGGGCGGCGCGCGCGCGTTCACCGCTGTCCTGACGCGCCCGGACGGCCAGTCCGGCGCGCTTGCGTCGCAACTGGCCGAGGCCGGCTGCGACGTGCTCGAATTCCCGTTGATCGACATTGCGCCGGTCGACGATCCCGCGCCGCTCGACGCGGCATTCGCGGCGCTCGCCGACTACGCGCTGGTGATTTTCGTCTCGCCGAACGCGATCGACCGCGCGCTCGCGCAGTACGGCGCGATCTGGCCGAACGCGCTGCCGGTCGGCGTGGTCGGGCCCGGCAGCGTCGCGGCGCTCGAGCGTCACGGCATCGCGGCGCCCGCGCATCGCGTGATCGCGCCGCAGGCGCCGGCCGACGGCGGCGTACCCCATTACGATTCGGAAAGCCTGTTCGCGTGCATCGAGGCCGCGTTCGGCGGCGCGCAGGCGCTGGCGGGCAAGCGCGTGCTGATCGTGCGCGGCGACGGCGGTCGCGAATGGCTCGCCGAACGATTGCGCGAGGCCGGCGCGGACGTCACGCTCGTCGCCGCGTACCGGCGCGTCGTGCCCGAGCCGCGTGTCGGCGCGTGGGAGCGCGTGCATGCGCTGCTCCACGGCGAACCGCATGCGTGGCTCGTCACGAGCTCGGAAGGCGTGCGCAACCTGCACGAACTCGCGCGGGCGCACCTGAACGATGCCGAGATCGACGCGCTGAAGCGCGCGCCGCTCGTGACGCCGCATCCGCGGATCGAGCAGACCGCGCGTTCATTGGGTTTTGATAGGATTACGCTGACCGGCGCGGGCGATGAGCGCATCGTCCGCGCGTTTCGAACGATGGCCGAGGAGGCCGTCCAACCGGCGACAGCCGCACCGGTGACTAAACGCATGACAGATACCAACGATTCCAAAAGCGTCGCTTCCCAGCCGGCCGCTGCATCCGCACCGCCGTCACGACCCGCCTACATGGGCGCCGAACCACCCGCGCGCCGCGGCGGCAGCGCGGTGCTGTGGTTCGTCGTCGTCGTGCTCGGCTGCGCGGCGGGCGTCGGCGGCTACGCGCTGAACCGCAAGATCGATCGGCTCGACGGCACGTTCGTCACGCGCCAGAAGGCGCTCGATGCGCAGACGGCCGAGACGCGCATGAAGACCGAGCAGGCGCTCGCGAGCACGCACCAGGTCGACACACAGCTTGCGCAGCTCGACGGCAAGCTCGCCGACGCGCAGAGCGCGCAGCAGGCGCTGCAGCAGCAATACCAGGATCTGTCGCGCAACCGCGATGCGTGGATGCTCGAGGAAGTCGACCAGATGCTGTCGAGCGCGAGCCAGCAGCTTCAACTGACCGGCAACACGCAGCTCGCGCTGATCGCGCTGCAGAACGCCGACGCGCGCCTCGCCACGTCGCAGAGCGCGCAGGCCGTCACGGTCCGCAAGGCACTCGCGCTGGACATCGAGAAGCTGAAGGCCGCACCGGCGGCCGACCTCACGGGCCTGGCGATCAAGCTCGACGATGCGATCGCGAAGATCGACGCGCTGCCGCTGTCCGGCGAGGCGATCGTCCCGCACGAGGCGCCGAAGGCCGTGCCGGCCGACGCCGCGTCGTCGGCCGTGGCCGGCGAGCCGCGCTGGAAGGTGTGGTGGCACGACTTCTCGGCCGGCCTCGGCCAGCAGTTGAAGGGGCTCGTGCAGGTGCGCCGCATCGACAACGCGGATGCGATGCTCGCGTCGCCCGACCAGGGCTACTTCGTGCGCGAGAACGTGAAGCTGCGCCTGCTGACCGCCCGCCTGTCGCTGCTCGCGCGCAACGACAGCGCGATGAAGGCCGACCTGCACGCCGCACAGGCGTCGCTCGGGAAGTATTTCGACCAGGCATCGAAGGACACGCAGACCGTCGAGGATCTGCTCAAGCAGGTTGACGGCGCATCGCTGACGGTTGCGGTGCCGAACCTGAACACGAGCCTGAACGCCGTTCAGCAGTTCAAGAGCCGGGGGTAACGATGACGCTTCGAGGAATCGTCTGGCTCGCGGTCCTGTTCGCGATCGCCGCGGCGCTCGCCACCGTCGGCCGTTTTGACGCGGGGCAGGTACTGCTCGTCTATCCGCCGTACCGGATCGACGTGTCGCTGAACCTGTTCGTGATCGCGATCGTCGTGCTGTTCATCGTCGTGTATGCGCTGCTGCGCATCGTGCGCAACATCTGGCGCATGCCGCAGCGGGTCGCCGCGTATCGGGCGCGCTCGCGCAACGAGAAGGCACAGGCATCGCTGCGCGACGCGATCGCGAACCTGTATGCGGGCCGCTTCTCGCGCGCGGAGAAGGCCGCGCGTGAAGCGCTGTCGGTCGATGCGAACCTGGGTGCCGCGAGTCTCGTCGGGGCCACCGCCGCGCACCGGATGCACGAGTACACGCGCCGCGACGACTGGCTGTCGAAGGTCGACGCGCCGGAATGGCAGGATGCACGGCTGCTCGCCGCGGCCGACATGCGCGCGGATGCGCGTGATGCCGACGGCGCGCTTGCCGCGCTGGCCGACCTGCAGGCGGGCGGCAAGCGCATCCATGCGCAACAGGTCGCGCTGCGCGCGCAGCAGCAGTTGAAGAACTGGGCCGAGGTGCTGAAGCTCGCGAAGGCGCTCGAGAAGCGCGAGGCGCTGCATCCGGCGGCGGCCGTGCGGCTGCGCCAGCAGGCCGCGGAAAACCTGCTGCGCGAACGCCGGCACGACCCGGACGCGCTGCTCGAGGTGTGGCAGTCGCTGTCGCCGGCCGAGCGCCAGTCGCCGCGTCTCGCCGATCTCGCCGCCGATCTGCTCGTGCCGCTCGAGCGCCGCAACGAAGCGCGCCGCATCGTCGAGGATGCACTCGCGCACAACTGGGATGCGCGCCTGCTGCGCCGTTATCCGGATACGGCCGGCGCCGATGCGCTGCCGCTGATCCAGAAGGCGGAAGGGTGGAAGAAGGATCACCCGGAGGATGCCGACCTGCTGTTCGCACTCGGTCGCCTGTGCCAGCAGCAGCAGCTGTGGGGCAAGGCGCAGTCGTTCCTCGAATCGGCACTGAAGCTGGCCGACAACGAGGCGCTGAAGGTGCGTGCGCATCGCGCGCTCGCGCGGCTGTTCGAGCATCTCGGCGAAACCGACAAGGCGGCGAAGCATTACCGCGAAAGCGCGCTGGCGATTACCGTGGTCTGATGCCGGTCACTCGGGCCGCCTGCTGCAGGCGGCTCGCACAACCCGTGCAAAAAAGCCCCGAAGGCCTTTCCGGCATTCGGGGCTTTTGTTCGTCCAGGGTGGGCCTGGATGACGCGTCACGCGCCGAGCTTGCGCAGTAGATCCGCCTCGTTCGAGACGAACCACACCGAGGTACCGCGATTGGACTCGCGAACGAGCGCGCGAAGCGCTTCGCTGCGCGCGAGCCAGTGGTCGATTTCACCGACCACGCCGAGCCGGACGCCGTAGTTGACGAGCTTCTGCAACACGGCGCCTGCGAGGCCACTTTCGAGCCGGTAGAAATCGTCGTGCAGCGCGTCGGCGGGGACCGCGATCCAGTCGGCTTCATGCTCGTGCGCGAGCGCAACGAGGTCGAGCGCATCGCTTTCGCGTTGTACCAGACCGGCGGCGGGATCGCGGACCAGCACACGGTGGCCGGCTGCCTGAACGATTCGGTGGTGCATGCGGGTTGGCTCCGTCGACATGAGAAATGCGAGCACGGTGTCGCGCTGCCCGCGGATGAAGTGGTATTGATCCGGAAGAAACAGGACCTGCGCGTGTGGCACGAGACGCGTCAGGCGATCGTGTGTCTCGCGCGAATCGAGCATGACGTCGCGACCGCCGACGATCGCCAGCACGGGCGTGGACAGCGTGCGCAGCGCGCCGTCGCCGAACACCGGGACCGCTTCGAGGCGCGGCCGGAAGCCGCGATCCACGGCGCGCATGAGCGCGAACGTGTCGCGCTCGGCGGGCGTCGATGCGGGCGGCAGGCGGCCGAGCACGCGCCGTCGCACGCGCGCGCGCCCGACATCGCCGAGCAGTAACAGCGGCAGCGCCCACCACAGAAACGGTTTCTGCCGGCCGATGCCGGACGGGCAGAGCAACGCAAGCCGCGTGACGCGCGTTGGCCGCCGCAACGCGAAATCGAGCGCGGTTCGCGCACCGAGCGAGATGCCGACGAACGCGGCGCGTGACACGCCCAGGCCGTCGAGTACGTCGTCGAGCCACTGCGCGTACGCGTCGCTCGCGAGCGGTGGCCGCGACGGGGCGCTGGGTCCCGCTTCGCCGATTACGTCGATCGCGTAGAGCCGGAAATGCTTCGACCATTCGCCCGCGTAGTGCTGCCAGCTCGCCGCTGTCGTCTGCGCGCCGTGGATCAGTACGACCGGCGGCGCGTGCGCCGGACCGCAGGCAATCACATGCGTGGTGCCATGGCGCGTCTGCACGGTGATGCGCCGATGTCCAGCCGGCCAATGCGACAGCGCAGCCTCGTAAGCCGCGCGAATCGCGCGGGCGTGGCGTGGCGACCTGAAGATCGCGCTCATGTCCCGCTTTGTTGCAGCAGCGCCTCGACCGACGACATCAGCGCAGCCGTGTCGGCCGGCGTTGCGGCAACGATGATCTTGACCAGGCTGGCGGCGGGATCGAACGTGACGTCGATTCGCACCGGGTCGACATACGACGTGCGGCCGGATGCCATCGCATGCAGCGACCGCGACAGGTACTGGTGCAGCGACTGCGGCGCATCCGGAATGTCGACGATGCTGGTGACGCGCACCGCACGCGGGACGGGCGCGGCCGGCTTCGTTTGCGCGAACGCGGCAAGGTCGGCGTCGAGGATGCGGTACGCGCGGCCGACCCGCGCTGCATGCAGCTTGCCCTCGCGGATGAAGCGCAGGACGGTTTTTGGGTGGAGGCGCAGGCGGGCGGCGGATTCTTCGACGGTATGGAACATGATCGGCCAGTGGTGCTCAAGATATTCCCTATTGTTCCATGATAAATGGATTAATAGGGAATATTCTGGGCGGCGCTGAGTCATCGTTGACGGGATACCGAACCCGCATCTCTCGAGCGGTGCGTGCGTGGAAGCAGAAACGCCCCGCCGGCCGGAGCGGTTCCGGCCAGCAGGGCGTTCCGGGTGTCGGTCGGTTATCGGCCGGCGGGCGTCATGCGCCCGGCGTTACTTGTCGACGAGCCGCTTCGGTACCGACAGCGCCAGCAGCCCGCCGAGCACGAGAAACCCGGCGAGCATGTACATGCCCGAATCGTTGGCGCCCGTTGCCTGCTTGAGCCAGCCCATCATGTACGGGCTGAGGAAGCCGGCGAGGTTGCCGATCGAGTTGATCATCGCGATGCCGGCCGCGGCCGCCGTGCCGCCGAGGAAGGCGGTCGGCAGGCTCCAGAACAGCGGCAACGTCGTCAGGATGCCGATCGTCGCGAGCGTGAGGCCGAGCATCGCGAGCGCGGTCTGGTGCGCCCAGATCACCGACAGCACTAGCCCGAGCGCGCCGATCGCGGCCGGGATCGCGACGTGCCAGCGGCGCTCGCGGTGCCGGTCCGCGCTGCGTGCGATCAGGATCATCGCGACCACGGCGGCCGCATACGGAATCGCCGACAGCAGGCCGATCATGAGCGTGTCGGTCACGCCCGTCGCCTTGATGATGGTCGGCAGCCAGAAGCCGACGCCGTAAAGCCCCATCACGAACGAGAAGTAGATCAGCGCCATCAGCCACACGCGCGGGCTCGCCATCACGGCGCCGAGCGGCGGGTCTTCCTTGGTGGCCTCTTCGGCAGCGACGTTGCGCATGAGCAGCGCCTTTTCGTCGTCGGTCAGCCAGTTTGCCTTCTCGATCCGCTCGTCCAGCTTGAGGAACACGACCACGCCGACCAGCACCGACGGGATACCCTCGAGCAGGAACAGCCATTGCCAGCCGTGCCACCCGCTGATGCCGTCGAACGCCTTCAGGATGAAGCCCGAGAGCGGCCCGCCGATCACGCCGGACAGCGCGACGGCCGTCATGAAGAACGTCGTCATGCGGCCGCGCCGGTGCGCGGGATACCAGTAGGTGAGGTAGAGGATCACGCCGGGGAAGAAGCCCGCCTCGGCGACGCCGAGCAGGAAGCGCATCACGTAGAACATCGTGGGCGTCGTGACGAACATCGTCAGGATCGAGATCACGCCCCACGTCGCCATGATCCGCGCGATCCACACGCGCGCGCCGACCCTGTGCAGGATGATGTTGCTCGGCACCTCGAAGAGGAAATAGCCGAAGAAGAAGATCCCGGCGCCGAGCCCGTAGACGGTGTCGCTGAGGTTCAGGTCGCTCGCCATCTGCAGCTTCGCGAACCCGACGTTCACGCGGTCGAGATACGCGACCACGTAGCACAGCAGCAGGAGCGGCACGAGCCGCCACGACACCTTGCGGTAGGTCGCTTCCTCGAATGCGCCGGACGAGCCCGGCAGCGACTGCGTCGATGTTGCCATGTTGTCTCCTGTCCTTATAGTTGGCCGGGGAGGGCGCAGCGGCACCCGATCCGGTTTCGTGCGAAGCAATGCGTGGATGCCGTGCCGGCCGGCGAAACCCGGCGCGGCACGCGAACAGCGCGATGCGGCTAGATGCAGCGTCCGCCGTCGACTTCGAGACAAACGCCCGTGATGAATTCAGCTTCGTCGGAGGCAAGGTAAAGCGCCGCGTTCGCGATGTCCTGCGGCGTCGAGAAGCGGCCGAGCGGGATCGTCGCGAGGAACCGGCTACGGTTCTCGGGGGTGTCCTCGCAGCCCATGAATTCGGTCATCAACGCCGTTTCGCCGAGCACGGGGTTGATGCAGTTCACGCGGATGCGGTCGGCGCCGAGCTCGGCCGCGAGCGACTTGCTCGCGGTGATCATCGCGCCCTTCGTGCTGTTGTACCAGACGAGGCCTGGCCGCGGCCGCACGCCGGCCGTCGACGCGACGTTCACGAACACGCCGCCGCCCTGTTCGCGAAAGTACGGCACGAAGGTCTGCACGCACCAGAACAGGCTCTTCATGTTGACCGCGTACACGCGGTCGAATTCGGCTTCCGTCACGTCGAGCACCGGCTTGTTGCGGTGCGTGGTGCCGGCGTTGTTCACGACGATCTGCACCGCATGGAAATCGTCGAGCGAGGCTTGCAGCAGCCCGTGCCAGTCGTCCTGCCTCGACACGTCGCCGGCCACCGCGATGGCCTTGCCGCCCGCGAGCGCGATCTCGCTCGCGACGCGCTCGGCTGCCGCGCCATTCAGGTCGTTGACGACGACGTTCGCGCCTTCGCGCGCATAGGTCTTCGCGATGCCTTCGCCGAATCCCGAGCCGCCGCCCGTGACGATTGCCGTCTTGCCGCTCAACCGCATGGTGTGTCTCCTGTGCTGGATATGAGTGTCGTCGTGCTTCGGCACGCGGCCCGGGTGCTGCCGGCCGCGTGCCAGGTGCTGCATGCGGCGCGGTCAGCCGTGCCGGATCGCGATCGTCTTCAGCGTGGTGAAGCCGTACAGTGCCTCGAAGCCTTTCTCGCGGCCATGTCCCGAGTGGCCGACGCCGCCGAACGGCAGCTCGACGCCGCCGCCCGCGCCGTAGTTGTTGATGAACACCTGGCCCGCCCGCAGGCGCCGCGCGAGCCGCATCTGGCGTGCACCGTCGCGCGTCCAGATGCCCGCGACGAGGCCGTACGGCGTGCCGTTCGCCAGCGCGACGGCTTCGTCCTCGTCGACGAAACGCATCGCGGCGAGCACGGGGCCGAACACTTCCTCCTGCGCGAGCCGGTGCGACGGCGGCACGTCGCGCAGCAGCGCGGGCGCCTGGTAGAAGCCGCTTTCGGGCGCGTCGGCGACGACCTGCCCGTGCGCGGCCATCGGAATGCCGTCGTGCTGCGCGTCGGACAGGAAATCCCACACGCGCTGCTGCTGCTTCGCGTTGATCAGCGGGCCGCAGTCGAGGTCGGCGCGGCTCGGGCCGACGCGCAGCCCGTTGAACGCGGTGGCGAGGCGCTCGACGAGCGGCTCGTACACCGCGCGCTCGATCAGCACGCGGCTGCCGGCCGAACAGGTCTGCCCGCCGTTCTGCACGATCGCGGACACGAGCACGGGCAGCGCCGCTTCGAGATCGGCGTCGGCGAACACGATCTGCGGCGACTTGCCGCCGAGTTCGAGCGTGACGGGTACGTGGTTCTCGGCCGCCATCTGCGTGACCAGCTTGCCGGTGGCCGGCGATCCCGTGAACGAGATGTGGTCGATGCCGGGATGGCGTGCGAGCGCGGCGCCGGCTTCATGGCCGTAGCCGGTGACGATGTTCAGCGCACCGGCTGGCAGCCCGGCCTCGACGGCCAGCTCGGCGACGCGCAGCAACGACAGGCACGCATCCTCGGCTGGCTTGACGACGCAGGCGTTGCCGGCCGCGAGCGCGGCGCCGACGCTGCGCCCGAAGATCTGCATCGGGTAGTTCCACGGCACGATGTGGCCCGTGACGCCGTGCGGCTCGCGCACCGTCAGCACCGTGTAGCCGGCTTGATAGGGGAGGGTTTCGCCGTGCAGCTTGTCGGCGGCGCCTGCATAGAACTCGAAGTAGCGCGCGAGCGCGGCTGCGTCGGCGCGCGCCTGTTTCAGCGGCTTGCCGGTGTCGCGCGCTTCGATCGCGGCGAGTTCGTCGATCGAGGCGGCGACACGCGCCGACAGGCGCATCAGCACGCGGCCGTGCTCGGCGGCGCTGGCGGCGCCCCACGGGCCCGCGAATGCGTCGCGGGCCGCGGCGACCGCGCGCTCGATGTCGGGCGCCGTGCCGCGGGCGATCGACGCGAACGGCTGGCCGTCGGAGGGATCGACGACCGCGATGGTTTCCAGTTGCGCGGGCAACGTCCATTCGCCCGCGATGAAGTGCTTCGCCTCTTCCATGCCAGCTCCTGTCGACCCGAGTTAGCGCTTCAGCGCTTACTCGGGTCCCATGCTTCGCGGTCGGCCCGAGTTGGCACTTCAGCGCTTACTCGGGCCCCATGCTTCGCGGTCGACCCGAGTTGGCGCTTCAGCGTTTACTCTGGCCCCATGCTTCACGGTCGCGCCGAGTTGGCGCCTCAGCGCTCACCCGGGCCCCAAGTTTTGCGGTCGGCCGGCGACAGCGCTTCAACCGCCGACACCGATTCCACGTCACGCGGCCGATGATTCAACGGCCGGGCATCCGGAACGATTATCGGCCGATCGTCATCCGGACGCCACCGGTCGATTGGCTATAATGGCGCATTCCCTTGCGGGACGCCTGCGGCGATGCATCGGCCGCGGCGCCCTGTCCCGAATTCCCATCGACCTACAGAGAGTGCTCATGAGCTTCAATCATGTTCCGGCCGGCAAGGACCTGCCGCAAGATTTCAACGTGATCATCGAGATTCCCGCGCAAAGCGATCCGGTGAAGTACGAGGCGGACAAGGAACTGGGCCTTCTCGTCGTCGACCGCTTCATCGGCACGGGCATGCGCTATCCGGTGAACTACGGCTACATCCCGCAGACGCTGTCGGGCGACGGCGATCCGGTCGACGTGCTCGTGATCACGCCGTTCCCGCTGCTGGCAGGCTCGATCGTGCGCTCGCGCGTGCTCGGCATGCTGCAGATGACCGACGAGTCGGGCGTCGACGCGAAGCTGGTCGCCGTGCCGCACGACAAGGTCTGCCCGATGACGGCCAACCTGAAGTCGATCGACGACGTGCCCGAGTACCTGAAGGACCAGATCAAGCACTTCTTCGAGCAATACAAGGCGCTCGAGAAGGGCAAGTGGGTGAAGGTCGAAGGCTGGGCCGGCATCGAAGCCGCGCACAAGGAAATCACCGACGGCGCAGCGAACTACAAGAAGTAAGCGGCGTACCGGCCAACGGCCGGTTCGTGCGAAACGCCAACCGCGCGTGTCTCCTCAGGAGGCCGCGCGGTTTTGTTTTGTGCGTTGGGGTCGCTTGCGTGCGGCGGCGGGTACGGCCGCGGGCGACGGGGCGGTGGACGGCGCATCCTTCGTGCGCTTCGCGCGGCGAGGGACAACAGGAGCCGCCGGCGCTTCGGCGGCTTGGGTAGCAGCCGGGCGGCGGCGACGCGATGCGGGCGCGGCATCTTCGCGTGCGTTCGTGATGAGTTTGCCGCTGGCTGCAGGCGCCTTTCCTTTCGACGAAGCGGGTGCGTCCGGCTTGTCCTTTTTTACCGATGTGTCGCGCGATGAAGTCTTTTTTGCGACCCCATCGTTGTCGGGCTTCTTGCGCTGTGCGACCGGGGCGGCTTTTGTCGCCTTGGAAGGCTTGGCGGCTTTTGCAGGTTTGTCGACCTTTTCGGCTTTCCCGGCCTTTCCGGCCTTCTTCGGGCTTTTGCCCGTCTCGACCGTCTTCTCCGCACGATCGACGTTCTTCGCCTTCTTCCGCCCGCGCGCACCGGCCTTCAACCCGACCTCGTCACCGCTGGTATCGACGGCCACGACGGCCGGCAGCACCGACTCCAGCGTTCGCAACCCGGCCGCCAGCTCCCGCTTCTGTACCGCCGTGAGCTGCTTCACCCAGTACTCGGCGCGCGACGCGCTCGACCGGTCGGGCAGTGGAAACGACGCGAGCACCGCACGCGGCTTGCGCGAGCGCGTATAGCGCGCGCCCTTGCCGGATGCGTGCTCGTCGAAGCGCGCGGCAACGTCGGTCGTGATGCCCGTATAGACGCTGTCGTCGGCGCATTCGATCAGATACAGAAACCAGGACATGGCAGGGCGGCAGGATGCGAAGCCGCCAGTGTCTCAGAAAAAGCGCCCGTCAACGCCACCGCTCGCCGTGCCCGTCGCGAAAGCGGCTCGGCGCCGCGCCGAGTTCGCGCGTGAAGAAGCGCGTGAACGCGCTCGTCGAACGGAAGCCGACCCGCGCGCCGATCTCGCCGATCGGCAGTTGCGTATTCAGCAGCAGGTCGCGCGCTTCACCGAGCCGCGCCTGCGCGACGAGCGCATGAAACCCGACCGCTTCGCGATGCAGCCGCCTGCGCAGTGTCCAGCGCGACATCGCGAAGCGCGCGCAGACGTGCTCCATCAGCGTGTCGGACGGCACGTCGGCGTCGTCGGACGTGCGCAGCCAGTCGCGCACGCATTGCTCGACCGACGCGCCGAACGTCGAGCGGGCGCGCACGCGCTCGCGCGCGGCGTCGGCCGCCTGACGCTGGATGTCCGCGAGCGGCGCGTTGTAGCACTCGAACGGCGTGTCGAAGCGCGCGGAGCGCAGCACGACGCGGTTGCATGCGGCATCGAACGACACCGTCGCGCCGAGGAGATCGCGCAGCGCGGCCGTCGGCGCAAACGCGCGGCCCGCGAACGCGGCTTCGTCGATCCGCACGTGCGGATCGTACAGGCGCGCGAGCGCGACGAGGATCGCGAAATTCGCGAACGCGCTGCTGGCGGGCCTTCCGTCACCTTCGTTCACGTACTCGAGTGCGATCACGTCGCCCGTTTCATGCGCGAAAAGCCAGTCGACGTTGCCGATCAGTTCGCGGTAGCGCAGGTAGCCGCGCAGCGCGTCGCGCAGCGTCGCGGCGTTGCAGGTGATGCCCGCGAGCTCGGGGAATGGCGCGAGCCACGGCACGACCTGTGGCGGCGGCCGATGCCAGGACAACGGCCAGTCGCTCATCAGCCGCATCGCGGCGACATGCCGATCACCGGGGATGCGCCGCGCGTCGTCGGCGAGATCGGCCGCGCCGATGCCGAGCGTCGCATACAGCGGCGCGACGTCGAAGCCGTTGCGCCGCATGTCGTCGAGCGCCTGTCGGTAGACCCGGACGGATACCGATTTCTGTCGTAACTCCATGTCTCTCTCCATGACCTTCGGGTTGCCCCCGCTGCGAGAGGTCAGGTACTGCTCCTGCCGGTCAAGCATGGTGACCGGTCGATTTCTTTTAACTGGGACGCTGGAGTGGGGTGACAAGTACAACAGATCGATTCAGGCGGATCAATGAAAACTCGCTGTTCCGGCGTTTGACGATTGCGTGCGCGTGGGCGATCCAGGCGTTGCCGACGACGGTGACGCGTGCCGCGCACCGGGCCGACGGAGCCGTGCGGCATGCGGCGAAGCCGGCCGTGACTTCGTCGCATGCTGGTGCCGCTGATGACGTTACTGGCCGCCGCGCCGGAACGGATCGTGTTCGCGCAGTTCGTCGACGTACGCATGGATATGCTCGGTCTCGCGTTCGAGAAAACGTGCGACCGCGTCCGAGAACGCCGGGTGCGCGAGCCAGTGCGCGGAGTGCGTGACGGTCGGCAGGAAGCCGCGCGCGAGCTTGTGTTCGCCCTGCGCGCCGCCTTCGAATGTATCGAGCCCGGCCTCGATGCAGAATTCGAGCAACTGATAGTAGGCCGTTTCAAAATGCAGGCAGGGCACGTGTTCGAGCGCGCCCCAATAGCGGCCATACAGCGTGCCACCGCCGTTTTCGCCGCGCCTGTAGACGGCGAGCGCACTCGCGATCGGCTGCCCGCCGGCTTCCGCGATCACGAGCAGCAGGTTCTCGGGCATCGTCGCGCCGATCGTGCGGAAGAAGTCGAGATTCAGGTACGGGCTGGAATAGTGTTCGCGGTAGGTCTGCCGGTAGCAGCGCGAGAAGAAACGCCAGTCGGCGTCGGTGATCTGGTCGCCGGTGAGCCGCCGGAACGTCACGCCCGCGTCGTGCACCTTGCGCCGCTCGGCGCGGATGTTCTTGCGCTTCTTCTGCTCGAGCGTGCCGAGGAAATCGTCGAAGTGGCGGTAGCCGTCGTTGATCCAGTGGAACTGCACGCCTTCGCGCAGCATCATCCCCATCGATTCGAGGAGCGCCGCTTCGTCGCCGGTCGGGAACAGCACGTGCAGCGACGACACGTCGCTCTGCTCGGCGAACGCGAGCAGCGTGGCCGCGAGCCGGCGGCGCGCGTCGTCGTCGGCCGCGAGCAGGCGCGTGCCCTGCACGGGCGTGAACGGCACCGCGCACAGCAGCTTCGGGTAGTAGGGCAGGTCGTTGCGCTGGTACGCGTCGGCCCACGCCCAGTCGAACACGTATTCGCCGTACGAATGCTGTTTCGCGTAGACGGGCGCGGCGGCCGCGAGGCGGCCGGTGCGCTCGTCGGTCAGCGTGACGAAGTGCGGCGACCAGCCGGTATCGTCGACCGCGCAGCGCGCGACGTGCAGCGCGTCGAGGAATTCGTGGCGCAGGAAGGGGGTCGGCTGCGCGTCGCGGGCGAGCAGCGCGTTCCATTCTTCGGCCGGCACCTCCGCGGGGGACGACAGGATGCCCGTGCGATAATCGATGCGTTCGTGTTTCAAGCGTGAATCCGTACCGTTCTGTGTCGCCGGATGCGCGGGCCTGCGCGGCCCGCACCGGGACGATTTCGTCAGCCGTTCAGGGCGCGCCGCCGGGCTGCGCCGATCCCGCCATGAAGACCCGACTCGCTCTTGCCCAGATCAACGTCACCGTCGGCGACTTCGCCGGCAACGTCGCGCGAATCGTCGCGGCCGCCCGCGCCGCGCACAACGATGGTGCGCAGCTGATGGTCGCGCCGGAACTCGCGCTGTCCGGCTATCCGCCGGAAGACCTGCTGCTGCGGCCCGCGTTCTACGCGGCGGCGGCCTCGGCACTCGATGCGCTCGCCGACGCGCTGAAGGCATTCGACGGGCTCGCGGTGCTGGTCGGCCATCCGCTGCGCGGCATGGGCGAAGGCGCGCACGCGCCAGCCGTCGATGGTAATGCAAACCGCCCGATCGAGCGCGGCGTGCCGCCCACCGATACCTATAACGCGGTTTCCCTGATCGTCGGCGGCGAGATCGTCGGCACCTACCGCAAGCAGGACCTGCCGAACGCCGAGGTGTTCGACGAGAAGCGCTACTTCGCGACCGACGCCGAGCCGCTCGTGTTCGAGCTGAACGGCGTGAAGTACGGCGTGATCATCTGCGAGGATGCGTGGCACGCGTCGGCCGCGCAGATCGCGAAGGCGGCCGGCGCGCAGGTGCTGCTGATCCCGAACGGCTCGCCGTACCACATGAACAAGGAAGCGGTGCGCTTCGACATCCTGCGCGCACGGATCCGCGAAACCGGGTTGCCGATGGTGTACGTGAACCTCGTCGGCGGCCAGGACGAGCTCGTGTTCGACGGCGGCTCGTTCGTGCTCGACGCGCAGGGTGCGCTCGTCGCGAAGATGCCGCAGTTCGACGAAGGGCACGCGATCGTCGAATTCGACGGCGCGCGGCCGCTGCCGGGCGCGATCGCGCCCGAGCTGTCGACGCACGCGCAGGTGTACCGCGCGCTCGTGACCGGCGTGCGCGACTACATCGGCAAGAACGGGTTTCCGGGCGTGCTGATCGGGCTGTCGGGCGGCGTCGATTCGGCGCTGGTGCTGGCTGTCGCATGCGATGCGCTCGGGCCGGAGCGCGTGCGTGCGGTGATGATGCCGTCGCGCTTCACGGCCGACATCTCGACCACCGACGCGGCGGAGATGGCGCGGCGCGTCGGCGTGCGCTACGACGAGATCGCGATCGCGCCGATGTTCGATGCGTTCCGCGCAGCGCTCGCGTGCGAGTTCGCGGGCCGCGCGGAAGACGCGACGGAGGAGAACATCCAGGCACGCATTCGCGGCACGCTGCTGATGGCGCTGTCGAACAAGTTCGGCTCGATCGTGCTGACGACCGGCAACAAGAGCGAGATGGCGGTCGGGTACTGCACGCTGTACGGCGACATGGCCGGCGGGTTCGCGGTGATCAAGGACATCGCGAAGACGCTCGTGTACCGGCTGTGCCGCTATCGCAACGAAACGGCCGACTACCCGCTGCGCGACGTGATCCCGGAGCGGATCCTCACGCGCGCGCCGTCGGCCGAGCTGCGCGAGAACCAGACCGACCAGGACAGCCTGCCGCCGTACGACGTGCTCGACGCGATCATGCGCATGTACATGGAAGAGGACCGGCCGCTCGCCGAGATCGTCGCGGCCGGTTATGCGCAGGCCGACGTCGAGCGCGTGACGCGGCTCATCAAGATCAATGAATACAAGCGCCGCCAGGCGCCGATCGGCATTCGCGTCACGCATCGCGCGTTCGGGCGCGACTGGCGCTATCCGATCACGTCACGGTTTACCGAACGGCTCGATTGAGCGGTGTTGGGCCGCGTGCGGCTCGCAGGCTTACAATCGGGGTCGCGATTTTGCATCCAAACGAGCATTGGGGGACAACCACCATGAAACGCATCACTGCCATCATCAAGCCGTTCAAGCTGGACGAAGTCCGCGAAGCGCTCGCCGAAGTGGGTCTCACGGGCCTGACCGTGACGGAAGTGAAGGGCTTCGGCCGCCAGAAGGGCCATACCGAGCTGTATCGCGGCGCCGAATATGTCGTCGACTTCCTGCCGAAGATGAAGATCGAGGTGGTCGTCGCGGAAGCGCAGGTCGACCAGGTGATCGACGCGGTGATCGGCGCGGCCCGCACCGGCAAGATCGGCGACGGCAAGATCTTCGTGTCGGATGTCGAGCGCGTGATCCGCATCCGCACCGGCGAAGAGAACGAAGCGGCCGTCTGAGCGCCGCCTTCGTCGAAGGGCCGCACAAAGCCGGCCCGCCAATAAAAAACGGTGCGATACCCGGTTGGGTACCGCACCGATACGCGCCTCTCGCAGCAGCGTGGAAAACGTCGTTGAATCGATTCTTTGAGAACGGCGCCTGATCAGAACAGGTGCTGGATGCCGGCGTAGACGCCGGTCTGGCTGCCGCCCGGATTCGGGTTGCCCGTCGACACGGCCGTACCGGCGCCGTTCGCGTTCAGGCCGAAGTTGGCGTTCTTGCTGTTGCGCACCGTCGCGACCTGCAGGTCGAACAGCGTGCGCTTCGAGATGTTGTACGAACCGCCGACCGTGTAGATGTTCGCGTTGCCGCCGCCGTGGTTCGCGTTCACGTGATACACGGCTGCGATCAGCGCCGCTGCCGGCGTTGCCTGCCACGTCACGCCGCCCCAGACCTGCTGGGTGCCCGTCACGCCGGCGTTCACTGCCGGGCCGCCGCTGCCGTCTGCGCGCGATGCCTGGTAGGCCGCTTGCACCTTGAACTGGCCGAGGAACACGTTCACGCCCGCGAAGTATTCACGCGAGTAGTTGAACACGTCCGAGAACCGGCCGTTGCTGTCGCGCGTTTCGTCATAGATACCGCGCAACTGGAACAGCGAATTCGTGTAGGTGACCTGTGCACCGGCTGCACGGCCCGGTTGGCCGGCCGTCGTGTTGCCGTTGAAGCTGGTCGAGTTCGAGAACGAGAACTGGCCGTAGAAGTCGAGGCCGTAGAACTGCGGCGACTGGTACGACACGTTGTTGCTGGTCTTGTTCCAGTTGCGGCCGCGCACCAGCGAGGCCGTCGACCAGGCCGACTGGCCGAACGGGTCGAAGTCCCACACGCCGTTGGCGATCGCGAGCTCGCGACCCAACAGCAGCGTACCGTAGCGGTCGTTGGAGATGCCGACCGTCGCATAACGATCCCAGATCGAGCCGCTGAAGCCGCCCGTCATCGTGTTGAACGCGCCTTCGAGGTGGAACAGGATCTTGTTGCCGCCGCCGATGTCCTCGGTGCCCTTCAAGCCCCAGAGGCTCGTGCCCCAGTCGCCGCTTTCCGCGCGCACTTGGTGGCCGTTTTGCAGGCCGTTCATGTACTCGATGCCGGCATCCAGGCGGCCATACAGCGTGACGCTGCTCTGCGCGTGCGCCGTCACCACCCCAGCAGCCATCAGCGCGGCCGCGACCAAAGCTTTCTTCATCATCTCCTCCATACCCTGTCAAAAAGTCAACCCAGACTGCACGAGATGCCCGGAGCGCGAGCGCCGGGCAAAAGCGGGATAACCAGGGAGACCTCGTGCAGGGCCGGTAAGCGCGGCACGCGGGCAAGCGGACGGAAAACCGTTGAGCGGTCCCGCGCAGCCGGGTCGGCCTGCGGGGTCTCCTTGTAGTGTCGTGAAGCTAAACTACATTTCACGAACTTCGTTTTGCTACTTTGGTTACTAATTTAGCAAAAATACAATTTTGTGGCGATGGAAATCGTTGTTTGACTAACACGTGTCGCCAAATTGCCATGCAACACGGTGGGCAACAGGGGTGCCAAGGGTTTGCAATTAACGGAAAACCCTTGTCCCGCAAGGGAGACACGAATCTGGCAAACAGGGGTCAAGGATTGCCACTATTGACGCTGCGAGGGCGCGGGCGTAAGCGTCGGACGCGAGAAATTGGTAAGTATTTCGTAATGAATGGACGGCTGCCGGAGAGGGCCTGCGGGTGCCTGAAACGCTTGTCCGTCAACGCCCGGCGCGAGGTACCAACCTGTGTCGGTCAGGCAGCGGCGGGCCTTGCGTCGAGCAACTGCGCGCGAATCCAGCGATGTGCATCGGTGCGCGCATGCTTCGCGTGCGAGTAGACCTTCACGGTGTAGCGCGGAATCTCGAACGGCGCCGGAAAGAGGCGGATCGGCGCCGCGTGCCGCAACGCCTGCGCGGCGCGGTTCGGCACCGTCATCAGCAGCGCGGATTCCGCGATCACGAACGGTGCGGCCAGCACCGTCGGCAACTGCACGGCGACCTGCCGCGCGAGGCCGAGCCGGTCGAGCACATGGTCGACGACACCGCGCGACTCGTTCCACGGCGTGACGACCACGTGGCGTGCCGCCAGGTACTGGTCGAGCGTCAGCCGCCGGCGAATCTCCGGATGCGTGGCGCTCGCGATCACGACGTAGTCGTCGGAGAACCAGTCGAAATCCTCGATGCCCGGCGCGTCGGCCGCCGATTCCTCGTGGTAGCCGAGCGCGAAATCGATGCGGCCGGCCGCGAGTTCGTCGACGGAGATCTTCCGGTCGGAATGCACGACGCGGATCCGCAATTGCGGCGCGACATGCTGGATGCGCGCGAGAAACGCCGGCAGCACGGCGAATGCCGTGTAGTCGGTCGCCGCGAACACGAACGTGCGGTCGCTTTGCGCGGGATCGAAGCGGCGTGCGCGGGCGAGCCCCTTCGACATCGTGTCGAGCGCGTCGCCGGCCCAGGCTGCGATGTCGTCGGCGCGCACGGTCGGCTGCATCTCGTTGCCGAGGCGCACGAACAGCGCGTCGCCGATCGCGTCGCGCAGCCGCGCGAGCGCGTGGCTCAGGGCGGACGGGCTCAACGCGAGCTCGTGTGCGGCCGCGGCGACGGACCGGTGGCGGTACAGCGCGTCGAACACGAGCAGCAGGTTCAGGTCGAGGCGGCGCAGGTCGGGATGCATCATGTTCAGGTCCGGATGAAGAAACTGCACTTCCTGCAGGGGCTGCATGAACGTAGCATGACGCTCTGATGGGTGCCAGCGCGGCTGCGCGGCATCGTTTCCCGTTACAAGCCAGGGCCGGAGGAGGGCTCAACCCGTGCAAATCGATATCCGTTCCGCCACCGTCGCCGACGTGCCGCAGATCCTGCATTTCATCACCGAGCTGGCCATCTACGAGAAGGCGGAACACGAAGTGATCGCGACGCCCGCGTCGCTCGAGCGCAGCCTGTTCGGCGAGGGATCGCCGGCGCGCGCGCTGATGTGCGAGGTCGACGGCGAGCCGGCCGGCTTCGCCGTCTATTTCTTCTCGTATTCGACGTGGCTGGCCCGGCAGGGGCTGTATCTCGAAGATCTGTACGTGTCGCCACGCTTTCGCGGCGCGGGCGCCGGGCTGCGGCTCCTGAAGGCGCTCGCGCGGATCGCGGTCGAGTCGGGCTGCGGGCGTTTCGAGTGGAGCGTGCTCGACTGGAACGAGCCGGCGATCCGCTTCTACGAGAGCGTCGGCGCGGCGCCGCAGAGCGAATGGGTGCGCTACCGGCTCGCGGGCGACGAACTGCGCGCGTTCGCTGACAGCGCGCCGGTGAGCGCCGCGTAAACGCAAAACGGGCGCCGCGCGGCGAACCGCGGGCGCCCGCTCAAACGGCGTGCGTTACTTGAGGCTGCCCGACAGGAACCCGCGCAGCCGCTCGCTCTTCGGGTTCGCGAACACCTCGGACGGCACGCCTTCTTCCTCGACGCGGCCCTGGTGCAGGAACATCACATGGTTCGACACGTTGCGCGCGAAACCCATCTCGTGCGTGACGACGATCATCGTGCGGCCTTCCTCGGCGAGCTTCTGCATCACCTTCAGCACTTCGCCCACCAGCTCCGGGTCGAGCGCCGACGTCGGCTCGTCGAACAGCATCACGTCCGGATGCATCGCCAGCGCGCGCGCAATCGCCACGCGCTGCTGCTGGCCGCCCGACAGGTGCGACGGATACTGCTTCTCGACGCGCGGCGCGAGGCCGACTTTCTCGAGATACGTGCGCGCACGTTCCTCGGCTTCCTTCTTCGGGATGCCGAGCACGTTCACCGGCGCTTCCATCACGTTCTCGATCACGTTCATGTGCGACCAGAGGTTGAAGTGCTGGAATACCATCGACAGCTTGGTGCGTACGCGCTGCAGCTGCTTCGTATCGGCGGCGCGCAGCGCGCCGGTCTTGTCGAGCGCGGTGCGCACTTCCTCGCCGTCGACGAAGATGCGGCCCGCGTTCGGCTGCTCGAGGAAGTTGATGCAGCGGAGCATCGTGCTCTTGCCGGAACCGGACGAGCCGATCACGCTGATCACGTCGCCCGAGTTCGCCTTCAGCGACACGCCCTTGAGCACCTCGTTGTCGCCGTACCGCTTGTGCAGATCGTCGACGAAAAGCTTCTGAGTCTGGGAATTCATCATAGTCCTGCGAAAACTTACTTGCCTTGCGGGCGCAGATACGCGAGCCAGCGGCGCTCGGCCTGGCGGAACAGCCAGACGAGCGTGAACGAGATCACGAGATAGAGCAGGGCGGCGATGCCGAACGCATGGAACGACATGTAGGTCGCCGAGTTGACGTCACGGGCGATCTTCAGGATGTCCGGCACGGTCGCGGTGAAGGCGACGGTGGTCGCGTGCAGCATCAGGATCACTTCGTTGCTGTACAGCGGCAGCGCGCGGCGCAGCGCCGACGGCAGGATCACGCGGCGGTACATCGTGAACGTCGACATCCCGTACGCACGTGCGGCTTCGATCTCGCCGTACGAGGTCGCCTTGATCGCGCCCGCGAAGATTTCGGTGGTGTACGCGCAGGTGTTCAGCGTGAACGCGAGCAGCGTGCAGTGCATCCCGTCGCGGAAGAACGCGTCGAGCATCGGCGTGCCGCGCACGGCCTGCAGGCTGTAGAGGCCCGTGTAGCAGAGCAGCAGCTGCACGTAGAGCGGCGTGCCGCGGAACACGTACGTGTAGAGCCACACGGCGCCCGACAGCCACTTCTTCTTCGACACGCGCGCGACCGCGAGCGGTATCGACAGGCAGAAGCCGAGGCCGATCGACACGACCAGCAGCCACAACGTGATCGCGACACCGGTGATGCGATAGCCGTCGGTGTAGAGATAGTTGCGCCAGTATTCTTGGATGAGTTCGATCATAGGTCAGCCTTGCGGACGCCGGTCGAGTAGCGCTTTTCGAGCCACATCAGCACGAAGTTCGAGATCGTCGTGATCGCGAGGTAGACGGCACCCGCGATCAGCGTGAAGAAGAAGAACCGCAGCGTGCCCTTGCCGGCATCCTGCGACGCCTTCACGACGTCGGCGAGGCCGATGATCGACACGAGCGCGGTCGACTTCACGAGCACCTGCCAGTTGTTGCCGATGCCGGGCAGCGCGAAGCGCATCATCTGCGGGAACATGATCCGCGTGAACACCTGCCAGTTCGTCATCCCGTACGCGCTGCCGGCCTCGAGCTGGCCGCGCGGCACCGACAGGAACGCGCCGCGGAACGTCTCGGTGAAATACGCGCCGTAGATGAAGCCGAGCACGAGCACGCCGGCGAGGAACGGGTCGATGTCGATCTGGTCCCAGCCGAGCGCGTCGGTCGCCATGTTCAGCCAGATCTGCAGGCTGTAGAACAGCAGCAGCATCAGCACGAGGTCGGGCACGCCGCGGATCAGCGTCGTGTAGACGGTGCCGACGCCGTTCGTGAAGCGGTTGCGCGACAGCTTCGCGCCCGCGCCGAGCAGGCCCAGCAGGAACGACAGCGCAAGCGAAAGCACCGCCAGTTTGACGGTTTGCCAGGTGCCTGCGAGGATCAGCGGGCCGTAACCTTGTAGAAACATTGAGTGGTCCCTGGTGTGGTCCCTTAGGGCGCACGCGGTGCGCCGCGAAAGACGCATTCCGCCCAAGCTGCGCGGAACGCCCCGTGCGTATCGTGACCGTCCGCCCCGGCATCGGTGCCGGGCCCGTCCGTCGCGCGAGCGGCGGGCAGGGGGCGGGCGGCGCGTGGTTGACTGCCTGTACTGCCCGGGTGCGGGGCCGCCCCCGCATCCGTCGTCTCTTCTTTTCGTTGCTCAGCGGGCCGAAGCCGAATAGACGCTGAACGCGAAATACTTGTGCGACAGCCGGTCGTACGTGCCGTCCTTGTGCATGTCGGCCAGCGCCTTGTTGATCTTGAGCTTCAGGTCCGTATCCTCCTTGCGCAGGCCGATCGCGGTGCCGTCGCCGATCGTCTTCGGATCCTTCACTTCCGGCCCGGCAAACGCGAAGCCCTTGCCGCGCGGCGTGCGCAGGAAGCCGTAGTCGGCCTGCAGCTCGTCCTGCAGCGTCGCGTCGAGACGGCCCGAGCCGAGGTCGGCGTAGACCTGGTCCTGGTTCTGGTAAGGAATGATCGTCACGCCCTGCGGCTCCCAGTACGCCTTCGCGTAGGTTTCCTGCGTCGAGCCCTGCTCGACGCCCACGCGCTTGCCCTTCAGCGATGCAACCGTCGGCAGCAGCGGCGAGCCGGTCTTCGCGATCATCCGCGCCGGCGCGTCATAGACCTTGTCGGAGAAGTCGATCTGTTCGCGGCGCTTGTCCGTGACGGTCAGCGACGACACGATGACGTCGTACTTCTTCGCCTTCAGCGCCGGGATGATCCCGTCGAGATCCTGCGCCACCCACACGCATTTCACGTTGATTCGCTTGCAGATTTCCTTGGTGAGATCGACGTCGAAACCGACGATCTCGCCGCTCGGCGCGGTCGACTCGAACGGCGGGTAGCTGGCGTCGACGCCGATCCGCACGGTCTTCCACTCCTTCGCGAAGGCGCTGCCCGCCATGAGGGCGAGGGCGGCGCACAGGGCGGCCTTCTTCATTTCCATCCTTCTGTTGCTGACTTTCCGGGAGCACTCGCGGCCGGTTGGACCGGGCGCCGCGGCGTATTCTAGACGGCCAAAAATCGCCGATCGGCGCTCTGGCAATGGCGGCCGCCGGAACGGCGAACGCCAAAAGGCCGGTATTTTACCCGAACGCGATACCCGGAAACCGGCAATCCGGGCCGACCGATCGATTCTTCGACGCATTGATCCGGCTGTTGCGATAATCGCTGCATTCGCAATGGACATTGCATCGATTGCATCCGCAGGTGCAACGATGCGGTGCGCAGGCGGCGGATTGTGGCGCGATTGGCACACTCATACAGTGATGGCATGGCAGAACCATGCATCCCACGGAGTGTCCGTTCCATGTTCCAGATCCGCCGCGCCGCCGATCGCGACCAGCGCAGCCATGGCTGGCACGAATTCCTTCACAGCTTTCCTGGGGCGTCCGGCCGGAGCGGGCCGCCGGCGTTCGGCGCGTTGCGCGAACTGAACGAGGAATGCATCGCGCCGACCCGCGGCTACGGGATGCGGCCGTACCGCGACGCGGAAATCGTCACCTACGTGCTCGACGGCGCGCTCGCGCATCGCGACAGCCTCGGCAACGGGGCGATCGTCCGTGCGGGTGGCGTGCAGCGCATGAGCGCCGGCAGCGGCGTCATGCTGAGCGAAACCAACGCGTCGCGTGACGAGCCGCTGCGCCTGCTGCGGATCTGGCTCGCGCCGGCCGGGGCAGGCGGCCGGCCCGGCTACGTGCAGACGCGCTTTGCCGATGACGAGAAGCGCGGCCGGCTGCGGCTCGTCGCGGCGCCGGACGGAGGCGACGGTGCGCTGCCGATCGGTGCGGACGCACGCATCTTCGCGGGGCTGATCGACGGCGACGAGGCGGCGGCGTTCGACGTGCCGGCCGGGCGCCGCGCGTACGTGCACGTGGTGCGCGGCGACGTCGTGGTGAACGGCTACGCGCTGTCCGCGGGCGACGGCGCGCGGATCGGTGCCGTGGACGCAGTGGCGTTCGCGCGCGGCCAGGCGGCCGAGGTGCTGCTGTTCGACGTCGCCTGAAACGCAAAAAGGGGACGCGGGCTGGTGCCCGCGTCCCCTTCGATGCCGCTGCGCGGAGCGGCGCGCCGGCTTACTGCGCCGGCGCCGACGCGGCCTTGGCCGCGCGATGCTGCTCCCAGCGCTCCTTCATCTTCTCGTGGCGCTGTTCCATCTTCGCGAACTGCTGCTTGAGCGCCGTGCTGACCATCGTCTTCTGCTGGTCGTTCAGCCCGTTGTAGAACGTGAGCCATGCGGCGGACGTCTGCTCGCGCAGTTGCGCGTTCTGCGCCTCGGCCTGCTGGCGTGCCGAGTGCATCGCGCTCAGGTCCAGGATCGGCTGGTTCTGCTGCGCCTTGAACTGGTCGCGCATCTGCTCGTGGCTCTTGCGCATCGCGTCACGGTTCTGCTTCATCGTGTTGACGGCCGCCTGCCATTGCTGTTCCTGCGACGCGTTGAGCTTCAGCTGGTCGTGCAGTTTCATGATCGCGCCGAACGGGCCGCCTTCGTGCCCGCCATGCATCTGGTGGGCGCCGGGGCCACCCGGAGGCGGCATGTCGTTGGGCTGCGCGGCATGCGCGGTGCCGAATGCGAGAGCGAGCACGGTGGCGGCCGCGATGGCCACGCGGGAAGTCTTCTTATACATTTCAGAAACTCCTTGTATCCAAAGGGTCCGGCGATGCGGGTCCGGGAAAACCGGGTGCCGCATCCGGTAAGACGCAGGTTAGCGATGCAGGCTGCGGCCGGTGTTACGTGGGGCGGTGGCCGGGTTACCGCGCATTACAGTTCCCTTGCGCGGTAACCCGCAGTAACCCTTTCGTCCCTTTGTTTCGTTCTTCGACTCCGCCCTCGCGCGGTAAACTTCGAGCCATGACTACCCAGATCCTCATCGTCGACGACGACCAAGAACTCCGAGACCTGCTGCGCGACTACCTCGTGCGCCAGGGGATGGAAGTGTCCGTGCTGCACGACGCGGCGACGCTCGAGAAGCGCCTCGAGCGCGAGCGGCCCGACCTGATCGTGCTGGACCTGATGATGCCGGGCGTCGACGGCCTGACCGCGCTGCGCCAGCTGCGCGCGGCCGGCGACGACATCCCCGTGATCATGCTGACCGCGCGTGCGGACGACGTCGACCGCATCGTCGGGCTCGAGCTCGGCGCGGACGACTACCTCGGCAAGCCGTTCAACCCGCGCGAACTGCTCGCGCGCGTGCAGGCCGTGCTGCGCCGCCGCCGCGCGACGCCGTCGGCCGCGGCGCCCGAACAGCGCGAGCCGTTCGCGTTCGGCCGCTTCGTGCTCGACTTCCAGGCGCGCACGCTGTCGGTCGACGGCAAGCCGGCCACGCTGTCGAGCAGTGAATTCGCGCTGCTGAAGATCTTCGTGAACCATGCGCTGCGCACGCTCACGCGCGAGCGGCTGCTCGAGCTGCTGCACGGGCCCGAGTACGACGGCACCGACCGCGGCATCGACGTCCAGGTGTGGCGCCTGCGCCGCATCCTCGAAACGGATCCGTCGACGCCGCGCTTCATCCAGACGGTGCGCGGGCGCGGCTACGTGTTCGTGCCCGACGGCGAGGCCCATGCGCAAACCCATTGATTCACTGTTCGGGCGGCTGGCGCTGCTCGTCGTCGGTGTCCTGCTCCTGTCGCACTTCGCGTGGTTCTTCGCGATGCGGCTCGAGCGCAGCCAGATGCAGACGCGTTACGCGGTCGAAGAGGCTGCGTTCCTCGTCGACGCGGTGCGCCAGCACGTCGCGCGCACGCCCGACCAGCCGCTGCCGTCGCGCGTGCGGCTCGTGTCGCCGGACAGCGCCGACGTGCCGAAGGGCGGTGATGCGGGGCTGCCGCCGCCGCTGAAGCGGTTCCGCGACGACGTGAGCGACCGCATGCCGCCCGGCACGCAGGTCGAGATCGGCACGCCCGGACATCCGCCGGTGCTGTGGGTAAAGGAGCCGACCGACCGCAACTGGATCGTGGTGCCGGTTCAGCCGCTGCGGCCGCCGCGCTCGCTCGACCGGATGCTGTTGTGGCTCGGCACGATCTTCTCGGCCGGCGTGATCGCCGCGCTGTTCGCGGCCTGGCAACTGCAGCAGCCGCTGCGTTCGCTGGCACGCGCGGTCGCGCGCTTCGGCCGCGGCCAGCCGGTGCCGCCGCTGCGTGAGCGCGGCCCGCGCGAGCTGCGCCAGCTCACGCATGGCTTCAACCAGATGGTGGAACAGGTGTCGCAGGCCGAGAGCGACCGCGCGGTGATGCTCGCGGGCGTGGCGCACGACCTGCGCACGCCGCTTGCGCGGATGCGGCTGCGGGCGGAAATGATGGACGACGCCCGGTTGCGTGATGGCGTCGTGCGCGACGTCGATTCGATGTCGCACATCGTCGATCAATTCCTGGTGTTCGCGCACGGCGGGTCCGATCGCAGCGAGCCGGTGCCGGTCGATCAGGCGTGCGAGCGGATCGCGCGCAGCTATCGCGCGGTCGCGCCGAACGCGCCGACGGTCCAGACCCGGCTCGACGCCGATCCGGGCTTCCGGCTGCCGACGGCGACGCTCGACCGGATCCTGTCGAACCTGCTGGACAATGCGCATGCGTATGGTGCGCCGCCCGTGCTCGTCGAGACGGCGCGCACGCCGACCGGCTACGTGTTGTCGGTGAGCGACAGCGGCGGCGGGATCGCGCCGCGCGACCTCGCGGCGGCCACGCGGCCGTTCGTGCGGCTCGACCCGGCGCGCGGCGGCAACGGCCACAGCGGGCTCGGGCTCGCGATCGTCGAGCGGCTCGTGCTCAGGCTGGGCGGGACGTGCGACATCGGCAACCGCCCCGAAGGCGGCCTGCGTGTCGCGATGACGTTCCCGTTCGAGGTCGTGCCGAAGGACGAACCCCACGCACAGGCCGCATGAGCGGCTGCGGCGCCAGCCCGTCCGGGCTGGCGCCGCGTGCCATCATTCGCCGAACAGCGTGCCGAGCGTCTCGGCCGCGTTGCTGTCGATGGTGTTGTAGGTCACGGTGGTGGCCTCGAAGATGTAGACGGTCGTGTACCGGCCGAGGCGCTCCAGGATTTCCTCCTGCAGCGATTCCGGCACGACGTTCATGTTCAGGTACCACGCCGTCGACGACAGCCGCGTCTGGAACGACCCGTACTCCTGCATCAGTTCGTAGAACGCGTCGGCATCCTGATCGCGGCAGACGATCACCAAGTTTCCTGCCATTCCCTTTCCTCCCGCTCGTCGATCGATCCCCGGCGCCTGTTGACATCGGGCACGCGCATGCGTTGCCGTCGGACCATCCGCAACAGACCCCGAGGGCCAGCCCTGATCATACCCGCTTAGTCGTATCCGGCTGGTGACGCCCGACATGGTTTGCGCGCACGTGCGGCTGGCGGGTTCCCGGGCGGGCCGGATCACGGCATAATTCGGGCCTGCATGCCGGCCGAAAGACTGCGGCCGGGGCTGCTCGACCCGCGCACCCGCCATCCGCACGCGCCAGGTACGATCCGTGCGCCGCCTGCGCCGTTCCCGGACGGTTGTACCTGAAATACAGGTTGGTGTAGTGTCGTGCCGTCGCGGGCCGGCTCGTCCGGAGCGCGGCAGCGCACGCACGGCGCACCGCGCTCGCGCGCGATCGTCAGTCAATCGAATTACCGCACCCGTGCGCTTTGCCATGAATCAACATCGACTGCCGGCTTCGTTCGGCCTTACCGGGGAGGGCGCCTGATGGACGTCGGATTCTTCAATCCGAACCGGACCGCCAACGCGTCCGCGTGGCGCGTCCTGCCGAACCGGTGGGATTTCATCGCGTTTCCGCTGATCATCTGCCTGATCGCGATGGCGGTCGTCGGCTTCCACGAAACGATGGCGCCGATCGGTACCCTGCAGACGCAGAAGATCTCGCTCGACCCGTCGAACCTGCCCGAATACGCGTTGCGCACCACGCTGCGGATGCTTGCCGCGATGGTCGCGTCGCTTGCGTTCACGCTGATCTACGGCACGCTCGCCGCGAAAAGCCGCCGCGCCGGCATGGTGCTGATCCCGATCCTCGACATCCTGCAGTCGGTGCCGGTGCTCGGCTTCATCTCGTTCACCGTCACGTTCTTCCTCGCGCTGTTCCCGAGCCGCGTGCTCGGCGCCGAGCTCGCGGCGATCTTCGCGATCTTCACGAGCCAGGCGTGGAACATGACGTTCAGCTTCTACCAGTCGCTGCGTACGGTGCCGCGCGACCTGGACGAAGTGTCGCGGGGTTTCCACCTGACGTCGTGGCAGCGCTTCTGGAAGCTCGAAGTGCCGTTCTCGATGCCGGGGCTGATCTGGAACATGATGATGTCGATGTCGGGCGGCTGGTTCTTCGTCGTCGCGTCGGAGGCCATCACCGTCGGCAACCAGACTATTACGTTGCCGGGCGTCGGCGCGTATCTCGCGCAGGCGATCTCGGACAAGAACCTCGGTGCGATCGGCTGGGTGATCCTCACGATGACGGTCGTGATCGTCGCGTACGACCAACTGCTGTTCCGCCCGCTCATCGCGTGGGCCGACAAGTTCCGGATGGAGAACACCGCGTCGGGCGATGCGCCGCAATCGTGGCTGCTCGACCTCGTGCGCCGCACGCGCCTGATTCATCAGTTGCTCGTGCCGGCCGGCTGGTTCTTCGCGAAGGCCGCGCGGATTCCGCTGCGCCTGCCGCTGTCGGGGGCGATGCGCTTCTCGCTGCCGAAAGTCGAGAAGAAGGCGTCACGCACGGTCGACATCGCGTGGGCGACCCTCGTGCTGCTCGGCACGGCGTATATCGTGTGGCGTGTCATCAGCTTCGTGTCGACCGGCGTGACGATGGCCGAGGTTGGCCACGTGCTGGTGCTGGGGCTCATCACGCTGCTGCGCGTGGTCGTGCTGATCTCCATCGCGTCAGTGATCTGGGTGCCGATCGGCGTGTGGGTCGGGCTGCGCCCGAAGCTGGCCGAGAAGCTGCAGCCGCTCGCGCAGTTCCTCGCCGCGTTTCCGGCCAACCTGTTGTTCCCGGTGTTCGTGATCGTGATCGCGCGCTTCCACCTGAACGCCGATATCTGGCTGTCACCGCTGATCGTGCTCGGCACGCAGTGGTATATCCTGTTCAACGTGATCGCCGGCGCGACGTCCTACCCGAACGACTATCGCGAAGCCGCGACGAACTTCCGCATCCGTGGCTGGCAGTGGTGGCGGCAGGCGATCCTGCCCGGCATCTTCCCGTATTACGTGACCGGCGCGATCACCGCATCGGGCGGCGCGTGGAACGCGAGCATCGTGTCGGAAGCCGTGCAGTGGGGCAATACCAAGATCGAGGCGCACGGCCTCGGTGCCTATATCGCGCAGACCACCGCCGCCGGCGATTTTCCGAAGATCATCCTGGGCATCGCCGTGATGTCCCTGTTCGTCACCCTGTTCAACCGCCTGCTGTGGCGTCCGCTGTATGCCTTCGCCGAAGCGAAGCTGCGGCTCGACTGAGACTGATTGAGAGCGAAACGCGATGCACAATCCGAATGCTGTAAACGCCCCCGTCCAGACGAACCAGCCGCCGCGCCTCGGTGAGGAAATCCTGCGCGTCGATCACGTCTGTCGCGGCTTCAACAAGACGCAGGGCGAACTGCTCGTGCTCGACGATGCGAACCTGTCGCTGCGCGAAGGCGAGATCGTCGGGCTGCTCGGCCGTTCCGGCTCGGGCAAGTCGACGCTGTTGCGCATCATCGCCGGGCTGATCGAGCCGACCGGCGGCGAGGTGACCTATCTCGGCCAGCCGCTGCGCGGCCCGGCCGAAGGCGTCGCGATGGTGTTCCAGACCTTCGCGCTGTTCCCGTGGCTCACCGTGCTGCAGAACGTGGAAGCCGGCCTCGAGGCGCTCGGCGTCGGCGCACGCGAGCGGCGCGAGCGTGCGCTGGCCGCGATCGACCTGATCGGTCTCGACGGCTTCGAGAACGCGTACCCGCGCGAGCTGTCGGGCGGCATGCGCCAGCGCGTGGGCTTTGCGCGCGCGCTCGTCGTCGACCCGACGATCCTGCTGATGGACGAGCCGTTCTCCGCGCTCGACGTGCTGACGGCCGAGACGCTGCGTACCGACCTGCTCGATCTGTGGACGCAAGGTCGGATGCCGATCAAGTCGGTGCTGATCGTCACGCACAACATCGAGGAAGCGGTGTTCATGTGCGACCGGATCCTCGTGCTGTCGTCGAACCCGGGCCGCGTGATCGCCGAGATCAAGGTGCCGTTCAAGCATCCGCGCAACCGGCTCGACCCGGCGTTCCGCAAGCTCGTCGACGACATCTACGCGAAGATGACGGCCCGCCAGACCGGCGAGGCGACGAAGAAGGGGCTCGAGCTCGGCAGCTGGCTGCCGCAGGTGTCGACCAACCTGATGGCCGGCCTGATCGAGACGCTCGCAATGGCGCCTTACCACGGCCGCGCGGACATGCCGGAAATCGCACGCACGCTGCATCTGGAAGTCGACGACCTGTTCCCGATCGCCGAAGTGCTGCAGTACCTCGGCTTCGCGGACGTGCGCGAAGGCGACGTGTTCCTGACGCCGCCGGGGCGCGTGTTCGCGGAATTCGGCACGCAGGAGCGCAAGCTGATGTTCGCGGATCACCTGCTGAAGCACGTGCCGCTCGCGGCGCGGATCAAGAAGGTACTGAACGAGCGCCCGGGCCATCGTGCGCCGCGCGTGCGGTTCGAGCAGGAGCTGGAGGATTTCCTGTCGGACGGCGCCGCCGAGGAGACGCTCGACGCGGTGATCGACTGGGGCCGTTACGGCGAGATCTTCTCGTACAACGACCAGACCGAGATCTTCAGTCTCGAGGACGTCGAGTCCTGACGCAGTCGGGGCGCCTCCGGCGCATCCGGCCGACACGGCCCTGATGTCCGCCGCGCCTTGATCCGGCCGCGCCCCGCCAAGGGCCGTGCGGCCTGCCCCCCGGCGATCGCAATGAGCGCCGGGCGATGCTCCATCTGAGCGTCGGGCCGCGCCATCGCCGGTGGCGCGGAAAATGGCGTTCGTCAAGGATGCCGCGCCCGGTTTGATCCTCGACCGCAGCGCTTTGCTCGCCTCTGGCTGCGCCATCCACTCCGTCACGCATCGAATTCCCGCCGCCCCCCGTCGCTCGTTGTCCGGTGTACGCCGCACTCCGGTCGTTCGTCGTTGCCTGATCACAAGCGATGCCGCGACAGGTGCGCGATTACGCTGCGACGGCAGGCAATGAATATTGGGGTTCGATTGAATGGCCGATCGGGCCTGTCGTCATTCCGGAATATTAAATGCTGGTAAGTGTTATGAAATTCTCCGCGGTTTGATATATTTAGCGCCTTCAAGGCGGCTGAGAGCGCCTTGTTGGTGCGATAGCGTCTAGGTTGCGGCGGGTCCGCCGGACGAAAAAAACGAGGTTAATGATGAGTTTCGCTGCAAACGGAAACCCCGATGGGACGGGAGGGGGCGGCGCGGCCTTGGCCGGCGGTTTGAGCAACCTGGGTTCGCTTGCCGGAATGGCGGGGCAACTGGGGGCGCTGACCGGCATGCCGGGCGCCGGGCTGCTGGGCGGAGCCGCGAGCGCGGTTCAACTGGCTCAAACCGGCTTGTCGTTGATCGGCAAGGCACCGGAGTCGATTGCCGAGGCAATCAACGGCCTGACGGGTGCGGTTCCGCGCTTGACCCAGGATAATCGCTTCGTCACGATCGAAACACCGCTCGGTCCGGACGTGCTGCTGGTCAGCGCGGCCGTCATTGACGAACACGTCAATCAGCTCACCGAAACGCATCTCGATCTGCTGTCGCATCGCAACAATATCGAGCCCCAGGAAATTGTCGGGCAGCGGGTCAAGATCACGCTGGAGCCGCAGAGCCGCAATTTCAGTCTGACGCGTGTCGTGACGTCGTCGGCCGATATCGAGACGAAGCGGTATTTCGACGGTTACGTTGCGTCGTTCGGGCGTGTCGGAAACTCGGGTTCGGTGACCCGCTACGAAATGTCGGTCGTTCCGTGGTTCTGGTTCCTGACGCGCTCGACCGATTGCCGGATCTTCCAGAATCAGACGCCGCAGGACATCCTGGGCGACATTTTCCGTGAGATGGGCTTCCCGGATTTCGAGTTCGCCATTCAGGGCGATCGTCCAAAGCTCGAATACATCGTGATGTACGACGAGTCGTACTACAGTTTCTGCTCGCGCCTGATGGAGCAGGAAGGGCTGATCTGGACGTTCCGCTACGAAAACGACAAGCATGTACTCGTGATCGGCGACAGCAACGCGATGTTCCAGCCGATTCCGAATCTGAAGACGATTCCGTACGAAGCCAACAGCGCAGCAAGCGAGCAGAACGGCATCAACCGCTGGGACGAGGCGTTCAGCTTCCGAGTCGGCAAGATCACGTACCGGGATTTCAATTACAACCAGCCGTCGTCGCAACTGATGCATGTCGAGGTGCCGACCGTCAATCTGAAGCACCCGAATATCCAGACGACGGAGCGTTACCAGTTCCATTCGCTGTATGACCACGGGAACGACGGGCAGCGTTACGCATGCTATGCGATGGAAGCGGAAGAAGCGCTCGCGCATCGTTTCAACGGAGCGGGGCATGCGCACGGCATGACGACGAGCGGGCGCTTTACGCTGGTCAATCACGGCACGTCCGCCTACAACAACAAGGATTTCGTGATTCTTCGCGTTCGTCATCAGGTGGCGAACGACTATACCCAGCGGACCTCGAAGCTGCCGTACCACAATACGTTTACGTGCTTGCCGATCGACATTCCGTTCCGGCCGGAGCGGCGTACGCCCAAGCCGCACATGCAGGGTACGCAGTCCGCGATCGTGGTCGGGCCGAAGGGCGAGGAAATTCACACCGACGGCAGCCGGGTCAAGCTGCATTTCCTGTGGGACCGGCGCGGCAAGCTCGACGGCTCGGACTCGATGTGGGTGCGCGTATCGCAACCGTGGGCAGGCAAGGGATGGGGCGGTTCGGCGATTCCACGGATCGGCCAGGAGGTGCTGGTCTCGTTCAACCAGGGCGACCCGGACAACCCCATCGTCGTAGGCCGTGTGTTCAACGGCGAATCCGGCAACCCGTATCACGGTAGCGGCGGCCAGACGATGGGGATGCGCAGCCAGACGCACAAGGGCGAGGGCTTCAACGAACTGCGGTTCTCGGATGTGAATGGCGCCCAGGAAGTCTTTCTGCATGCGCAGAAGGACATGAAGACGATCGTCAAGGATAACGAATCGCATACGGTCGAATCCGGAGCGCGAAGCGTGTCGGTGCTGAAAGGCGACGAGAGCAAGCACGTTGCGGAAGGCAGCCTGTCGGAAAAGATCGCGAAGGCGCGCTTCACGACGGCCAACAGCGTCGGCGTGCAGGCGCTGGCCGGCGATGCCGGGCCGGGGAAGCAGAGCTATCAGGCAACGGACGAGATCGAGCATCGGGTGGGCGCGAGCATCGTCACACTGAAGCCGGACAGCATCAAACTGTCTCATGGCGCATCGAGCATCCTGATCAATCAGAGCGGCATCTTTCTCGATGGCCCGGTGATCCATCTGAATCAAGGGCTTTTCGTGACGCCTGAACAGGCGATGGCGATCGAGTGGGCCAATCAACAGGCGATCATCGCGGCAGGTCTCGCGTCGGCCGATCCAAAAGTGCAGGCGGCGGCTCGCAAGCTTCAGGCGACGGTCAAGGCTCAGCAACTGGCCAAACTCGCGGGGGCCGTGTACACGCCAGGTACGGCGCCGCCCGGATGGAAGAACGTATCGAACGATCCGGAAGCGCTCAAGAAGTTCGGCCTGAGGCCGCAGGACCTGCAGATTCCCGGCAGCAACTTCGGTGCGCAGGTCTATGCGCCCGACCCTGCGGTGTTCGGCGACAGCATGAAGCCTACCCTGGCGTTCAAGGGAACGCAGCCCACGGTCAAGGAAGACTGGTCGAACAACCTCAATCAGGGATTGGGCGACAACTCCCCGTACTACGATCGTGCGGTGACCATCGGCAAGAAGATCTACGGCTCGGGCAATGCAGGCGGCCTCGATCTCACCGGTCACTCGCTCGGCGGCGGGTTGGCTTCGGCAGCGTCCCAGGCCAGCGGCGCGGGCGCGACGACGTTCAACGCGGCCGGCCTCAATTCCGAAACGCTGCCGATGTACGGCGCAGCACCCCGGGCGTCGGCCATCACGAACTACCGGGTCGATGGCGACATCCTGACCGGGGTGCAGGAAGGCAGGCTGGGCCCGATCAGTGACGTGACGTCGCAATTGATGCCCAAGGCCGTCGGTGAGCAGATCACCATTCCGGGTACCAGTTTGACGACCGTTCAGCGTCACATGATGGGGCAGGTGACGAGCGGACTGGAAACGACCGCTGCCGATCAGCAGGCGTCGTTGCTGAGCCAACTTCAGGGACATTGATGAAATACAGCAAGGTCATCGCCGCGGGCGCGGTTGTCGCGGTAATCGGTTTGTCGTCGCCGTTCTGGTGGCCGACTCAAGCACAGGAAACAAAAATGGCAGACTTCAAGCGTTACCCGCCCGAAGACTTTTTCTCGGGATCGCAACTCGAGCTGGCGCGTGCCATTCGCGACGGAAATCTCGAGCAGGTCAAATCGCTTGCGACGCGTACCGATCTGGCTGCGCCGGGCAACAAGAAGGCCACCCTGTTGTCGTTCGCGGTGCAGGAGGCGATTCCGGTGAAGACGGACGCCACGAACGTGCACTTCCAGATCGTCAGCGAGCTGGTGCGGGACGGCGCGAAGCCCGAACAGCCGTTCGGCGAGAACGGAGCGAACGTGGCATATCTGGCTGCGCGGGCAGACACGCCCAACTTGCTGAAAGCATTGCTGGCCGGTGGCATGAGCCCGGATCTCAAGTACGACGGCGATACGCCGCTGCTGTTCGCAACCTGCAAGGACACGCTGTTGCCGCAAATGCGCGTGCTGGTCGAGCACAAGGCCAACGTCAATCTGCGGGACTCGATGAAGGAAACCGCGCTCTACGAAGCGACGCGCCTGCGGCAGTGGGACGTCGTCGATTATCTGCTCGAGCACGGTGCCGATCCGTCGGTGAAGAACGACAACGGCCTCGCCTATTCGAAAGTCCTCGGCGACGAACTGCAGCAGACGCCGAAAGGCTCGCCGCAGCTGAGTCGCATCGAAGCCATTCACAAGCGTCTGGTCACGGCGGGCGTGCAGTAACGTCAGCCGCATGACGGATGCGCCGGCTGCGCCTGTGCAGCCGGCGAACAGTTTCAATCCGGCGCCTGCCCCGACGGGCAGGCCGAACCGAGAAGAGCATGTCCGAATATCAGATGAACGACGTCGTCATTCAGTTGCCGGCGCACTTCAAAGACAAGACGATTCACCTGTTCACGGTCGATGAAGCAGGGAGCAGCGGATTCACGTTCGTGGTTTCGCGTGCGCCGATGGAGCCGGACGACACGGTCGATACGTTCGTGACGCGGCTCGTATCGGAGATGCGAAAGTCGCTTCCGCGTTTCGAATTGAAGCATCTGGAAAACCGGGAAATCGATGGCGAAACCGCGCGCGAAGTCGATTATCAGTGGGTGTCGGAAGGCACGCCGCTGCATCAGCGCCAGACGGTGGTGATGTCGCCGAAGGCCGGGCGCGAGCGCGTGGCGATCAGTTTCATCGGCACCTGTCCGAAGTCGTTCACGGAGGACAAGAGCAAGGAGTACAAGAGCCTGCTCGCGAGTGTCGTGCTGGCCCGGCCCGACCGTGCGGCTTTTGTGCCGACCGCGCTCGGCCAGGACGAGGCGGGCATCGTCTTCGTGCTGCACGAGCCGAGCGCGACGTTGTACGCGCTCACCGGCATGGCCGAACTGTTCCGGCACGACGTCACGGAAATGTTCGACGACACCGCGTTCTTCGGCTCGGCCGGCGAGCCGCTCGCGTTGCAGCCTGCTCCGGCTGGACAGCAGGCGTGGCGAGCACTGGATGGCCGTCAGTTCGCGCTCTGGACGACGGATTCGCGCGAGCACGCGTCGCTGGGCGACCGGCTTGCCGGGGTGACGGCGGTGAAGGGCATGACCGGCATGCAGAGCATCGAGGCCGTGCGTGCTTATCTGACCGCGGTTGCGAACGCGGGCTAACGGGGAGCGCGCGTGGATACATTGCTTGCTGCTGCGCGACTCGGCGATCCGATTGCGCATACGGCATCCAAGGGATGGATGATCGCCGGGTTGATCGCGGGTGCGGTGATCGGCGCGGTGGCGGTGGTCGCCACAGGCGGTGCCGCGTTGACGGTGGTCGCTGCAGTCGCCGCGGGTGCTGCCGCGGGCGGCGGCCTTGGCGAAGTGCTGGGCACGATGTCGTGGGCGCCGCGACACGTCACGGGAAGTCTGATAAAAGGCTCGCCCAACGTCTTCATCAACAGTCGCGCGGCGATGCGGGCCATCCTGAGCCTGGGCCTGTGCAGCGACCACGCGGGTCCGCCGCAGGTGGTCGCGCAGGGTTCGTCGACGGTCTTCATCAACAGCCAGCCGGCGAGCCGCAAGGAAGACCGGATGATGTGCGGCGCGCTGATCAACGACGGATCGCCGAACGTGTTCATCGGCGGCCCGGCGGTCGGTGAGTACAATCCCGAGATTCCGGCGTGGGTCAACTGGACGATGCTGGCTGTCGGCGTGGCGGCGACTGCGGTGCTCGCCGGGCCGGCGATTGCGATTCTGGGTGCGGCCGGCGGGTTCGTCGGCGGAGAGGTCGGCTCGTGGATTGGCGGCAAGGTGTTCGGCGAAGGGTCAGACGGGCAGAAGTGGTCGATGCTTGGCGGAAGTCTGCTAGGTGGGGCCGGGGCAGCAAAGGGAGCCGGGCTCGTGGGCGGCGCAAAAGGCGCTGCGTCCGTTGCAGGCGAACTCTCCGCCGGGGAGGCCGCTGCAGATGCGCTTGCAGGCGGACTGCCCAAGGCCGGTGCGACGAGTCCCTTCGATTACGTGGTTCACTCGTTGCCTGAGGACCTCGTCAGCAATCCGAAGGGTGTTTACGGGTACACCCCGGTAGAAGGATCCGAGTTTGCCGCACCCAAGTGGCCGGTCGACTGGACGAATCCGGAGCAAGTCGCCAATGCCCGGAACGTACGGCTGGAATATCATCAAGGCCTGGCCGACGAGGGGGCATGGGTATCCGACATGCGCGGCAGCGGCGCCAGCGAAGAAAGTATCGCGCGGCAGATCGTCGACATGCGAAATCAAACCCGGATGTCGAAATACGCCGAGGAGAAGCTGCCGGTATTGTATGAGCGCAATATGGCGAAGTACGGAAACAAGTATGGGCCGACTTACGAAGCGCTGCTTCAGAAATATGGCAGCCCGGAGGGGGTGATTGCTGCGGGAACGCGAAGCAACCCTACAATGGACATCCTTACTGGCATCGCGAAGGTTGGAGAATGATGAAGAACGTGCAACTCGGCGTGATCAATCATCCGTCGAGGTTCATGGAACTGGATACGGAGACGGGCGTGTTTTCCGCGTTGGCCGGAGACGGATATGTGGCGCGGGGAAATTACATCGCTGTCGAGGGCCAGGAGGTTGCCGTCTTCGCGGCGGATCGGCAGCTTTATCTTCAATGGAACAAAAGGCGCTGGAACTTCGCGGATCTTGGGCGCAACGTGAAGTACGAACACGACTTCCAGCGTGGGGTGACGACTTTTTCCATCGATGGCGATACGATTCATTATCCCGCCTGGTGGGTTGGCGATGAAACATTTGATCCGAATCTGCCGGAACTCGATGAAGACGAGGACCATTTCGCGTATATCGCGAGCCTGACCAAAAACAAGGAACTGCAGCGATCCCTGATTGATGTCTGGAGCCGCTAGATATGATGCCTGCCCGAGTTTCGTGTCGTTTTTCTGACTCAGGCGCGACGATGTGCGTTGGCGGGATTGACCGGTAGGTCTGCGGATTGGCATTCGGCTTGCGACGCTTGGATGCTCCTTGAGAGCATGCAGTGCCCTGAATACGAAATGGCTGACAGGCTCGTGCGGCCCGGCATCCGCGTGCGTCGCGCTTGTCAGCGCCGCGCATCGCACCGCTACTGCATATTCTCTCCCCCAGGGGCCGCCGGTTCCGCCGACGCCCATTTCCAGTGCGCGCCGCGCTGGCACGCACTTGCGAAATGCCAGTCGACCTCGTCCGCCGTCCTTCACCGACGACGCTAACTCCCAGTACAGCGCATTCGACGGCAGAAGGACGATATGGGGCTTCAGACCCGCACCGGGAGACGCGTCTGCGGTGGAAGTGTTCACCGACCTGAAGGGATCGAGCGACCCCGGAGTCGTTGCTACAGGACAGGATGCATTCGTCACGATTGCGAGAAATCCGTTGGCTATCCGCGGTGGTGGCGGCCTTCCACCGACTTCGTATGAGCGGAAGATACCCGGCCATGCAGGCGCAGTACGAATCGATACTGGCGGCGCATGAGGATCTGGTTGCGCATGGGCCGATGGATGACATTCGATGTCAATGGCCGCCCAAGTCTGGCGAATGGCGCGAAAACTACTATAACTGTGCAACGTTTCCAGGTCGCCTCGGACGTCGGGAAATTGAATCTTATGAATGTGTGCGAAAGCCTTTATTCCGCCGCTGTCAGAATGCACGACCTGGTGTTCGTGTCCGTCATCGATTCACCGAGTCCGCACGTACTCCGAGCAAAAATAGAGCAGATCTATTCCTGCGGAAAGGGCATCACGCCGGATCGTCTCGGGACGGAGTTCGAGTTTTACAGCGGACCTGCGACGTGGGGGAACGTACCGCTCCAGATCGGGGAGCGGGCGTTGCTCTTCGTCCATCAGGTGGCCGGCGTGTTCAACGAATATCCATGGCGCGGCCACATGGTCCTGGAGGAAATTGACGGTGAATCGTACGCGCGGGTGCAGATGCCCGAGTTGTGGTTGAGGGATGATCTCCCGGAAGCCGTGAAAGCTGCGGCGGGTCCGCATCCAACCAGGCGAAACGCGTCGATTGTCCGGTTCAGTGTGCTTGAGCGCTACCTGAAAGAGCTCATCGAGAAATCGGTTCCCTGAACCCGGGCGGCTTACGGACGGCGAAGCGGATAATGGAAGGAACGAAGTTTTTGGAGCTGAATGGAATGACCGACAAAAATCCCGATTTTTCACCGATTCGCATGCGGGCGCGTGGTTTCGTGTCGCAGGGGCGCATCGAGGACGCGCTCGGGCTGTACGGCGACATCCTGAAAATCGCGCCGGAAGACGCGGCGGCGTATGCCGACCGCGGCACGACTTTCGCGATGATCAAGAAGACGGATTTTGCGTTGAACGACCTGAACCGGGCCATCGAACTGGGGTACACGGACGCGTCGGCGTATTGCACGCTCGCGACGATCTTCCTCGAAGGCGGCGGCTACCAGAAGTCGCTGGATTATTTCGACAAGGCGCTGACGCTCAACCCCGATCAGCCTTTCGTGTACTTCAATCGCGCTCGGGCTTATGAGACGCTGGGCGATATCAAGGCGGCGATCGCCGACCTGGAGAAGTGCCTGACCTACAATCCTGATGACGCGTTGTCCGCGAAGATCAAGGACAGGGTGGCGCAGCTTCGCGCGCGTGCGTAACGGCTGCCGCCGGGTGCGAAGTTTGCCGTATCCGGCCTGCAACTATCCGGGAAAAATGCTTGGGGGGCGTCGTGATGTTGGAACGTGACGCGTTGCCGTACTCCGCACTGCCTTCAGCGTTGACGGCGTTGATTCCCGAGGCAATTTTTTTGGAGGCGCTCGAGAATGCTGAGTCCCAAACGATCATTGTTTGGCACGTCGACGCGAAAATCGGTCGTCAACATGAAGTCGAGTTTTCGCCGCAATCGGGGCGTTTGCTGACACGCAGCGAGCGCGAAGCACGATTTCCGATGGAGCGGCAGATCGTTCTTCGGGATGGAATCCGGGTGCAAGTCGGCAATCGGCTCGAGACCGCTACCGACGTTCGTTACGAAACCTATACCGCATACGATCCCGTGACTTCGTCGAAGCTTGCCGTCGGCGAACAGATATTCTTCATGCGGTTTCTGGCCGATCCCGAGACAGTCGTTCGGCAAGCGATCGAAAAAGCAACGTTCTCGAATACCTATGCGGGATGGAGTGCAAACGAGCGCATTCGCTATTGGGTAGGCGTGCTGTATCGTGCCCGGCGTCAGACGGGGGAGTCGGGAATCAATGAAGATGACGCCTTTCGGCCTGCGTTGCTGAAGCAGATGAGAGCGGTGGATCCCGAGGTCGACGGCATACTTGCGGCGGTCCTCGCCGAGCTGAGTCGAATGGAAATGATCGGCCCGGATGCCATGCGGGCTGCGTTCAATCAACGGACAGGCGCATCGATCGGATAGCCCGGCTGACGCACGTGCCGATGACCGAAGTGCCCGGATTGGCAAGTCGTATTCTCGGCGGTTGACTCGATTGGTTGACAGCCGAAGCGCCTGGCCTGCAACCCGGACGATGGGGCAGCTTGACGCCGCTGCGCGCGTCCACGTCATGACCGCCGGCTGCAGCTGAGCAGAACGGCGAGGACGCCGCGCGTCATGCGCGGCGTATCGCACGCTTACTGCAGATTCCCCCACCGGTCAACCGCCGGTTCCGCCGACGCCCACTTCCAGTGCGTACCTTGCTGGCACGCATTCGCGAAATACCAGTCGGCCTTGTTGCCATCCTTCACCGAGAACGCGAATTCCTTGCAGATCGCGAGCGCCGACGCGTACGCGCGCGTGACGCGCACTTCGCCTTCGCCGTTTTCGAGCGGCAGCGTGTTCTTCACCTTCCACGGCTTCACTTCGCCGACGGCCAGGCTGCCGACCACCTTCGCGATCGCGTCCTGCTGGTTCTGATGAAGCTGCTTCATCGTGCGGTTGACGGCTTCGTCGGTCGCCGCTTGCACGGCAATCCCGACGCCGACGCCGACCGCCGGGTTCGCGGTGACGAGGCCCGTCGCCGCGCCGGCGAGGGCGCCGCTCGCCGCGCCGACCGACCCGCAGCCCGACAGCGTGGCCGTTGCCGCGCACAGCGTGCCGATGGCCGCGATACGGAGCGCGACGCTCATTGCAGCGCACCCCAGCGTTCGGTCGCCGGCTCGGCAGATGCCCATTTCCACACGGGGCCGTCGCGGCAGATCGTGGCGACGTAGAAGGACGATTGCGCGGCTTTGTCGGGTTTCGCGGGCGTATCGACCGCGAACACGATTTCCTTGCAGTCGAGCGGGCCGATGCTGATCATCCGGCTGACCGTCACGCGACCCTGCTCGTCGTCCTCGATCGGGAACGAGTGGTGCGTCGACCACGGCGCAACGCCGCCCACGTCGAGCGGGCCCGCAGCCTTCGCGATCTGTTCCTGGGTGTAACGGTGCGCGACCCGCTGCGAGTACTGGACACCCGCCCGCGCACCGGCGACGGCGCCGAGGCCGATGCCCGTCGCGACGGCGGCGTTGTTGGTGACCTTGGAGGCGATCGCGGCGCCCGCGATACCGGCGCCGGCAGTCGCGCCTTCGCTGTACAGCGAGTTGCAGCCGGACAGCAGTGCGGCCGTGGCGATCACGGCCAGCACGACGCGCGCCGGCGTGGCCCGGCGCGGCGATTCGAAACGAATGTTCATCCCTGAGTGCAAGTCCTGTCTGGGTGAGCGGCGTGGCATGCACACCGTCATGCCGCGTCATTGTTTCGCAATTGTCATAGGAAAACTGCAAAGCTTTGACAAATCGCCGTGCGGCAGGCCGCGTGCGCGCGAGCGGCGTTATTGTCGGATAGATGCTTGCGGAGGGGTCGAAACGTTACAAATTGAAGGTAATTGTTACCTTCGGATGCGATCAGGCGACCTAGACTGTTGTGCGATGGAATGTTTCTACGACGGCCTCGGGCCGCACCGCATATGAGACACCCAGCTATGCGCCGTTCGAAACGGCTGTCACCTCGGTCGCCCGACGCGGCGGCCGGCCGTCCGGAGGACCGCCCGCGTCCGCGGACCGACGCGCCATCGGCGCCGCCGGGCGCGCCCGACGACACGCCGTCGGACGGCGATCACAACCAGGGCGGTGCCCGCCCGGAAGGGCTCGACTATCAGCGCGACCTCGGTCAGGAGCAGGACGCGTGATTCCGTCGTAGCCGCATTCCACCGCCGTATTTCATTGCAATTCTCGGAACTGAGTCGCCGCGCGGCCGCCTTCGGGCCGCCGCGCCCGCTTTGGCGTGCGTCGCGCGCCAGCCAATCGAATCGAGGAGGGGAAGTCGCATGAGCAGATTGATCGTGGTATCGAACCGTGTCGCCGCCGGCGAGGACACGCGCCCGAGCGCGGGTGGCCTGGCGGTCGGCGTGATGGACGCGCTGAAGGAAACGGGCGGCGTCTGGTTCGGCTGGAACGGCGAGATCGTCGACGCATCCGACACCGCGCCCGCAATCCAGCGGGACGGCAACGTCACTTATGCGACGGTCGGGCTGACCCGCCGCGACTACGACCAGTACTACCGCGGTTTCTCGAACGCGACGCTGTGGCCGGTGTTCCATTACCGCGGCGATCTCGCGCGCTTCGACCGTCAGGAGTACGCGGGCTACCTGCGCGTGAACGCGATGCTCGCGAAGCAGCTCGCCGCGTTGCTGCGCCCCGACGACCTGATCTGGGTGCACGACTATCACCTGTTGCCGTTCGCACATTATCTGCGCGAGCTCGGCGTGAAGAACCCGATCGGCTTCTTCCTGCACATCCCGTTTCCGTCGCCCGACATGCTGCGTCTCGTGCCGCCGCACGAGGAGCTCGTGAAGTTCATGTGCGCGTACGACGTCGCGGGCTTCCAGACCGAGGCCGACAAGCAGGCGTTTACCGACTACATCGAGCGGCGCGGGATCGGCGCGGCAAGCGACGACGGGATGCTGCACGCGCATGGCCGCGTCGTGAAGGTCGCCGCCTATCCGATCGGCGTGCATCCCGACGCGATCGCGCAGGCGGCCGTCCAGTATGGCACGCGCAAGCCGGTGAAGATGCTGCGCGAGGCGCTCGACGGCCGCAAGCTGGTGATGAGCGTCGACCGCCTCGATTATTCGAAGGGGCTCGTCGAGCGCTTCCAGTCGTTCGAGCGGATGCTCGCGAACGCGCCGGGCTGGCAGGGGCGCGTGTCGCTCCTGCAGATCGCGCCGCCGACGCGTTCCGACGTGAAGACCTATCAGGACATCCGCGAAACGCTCGAGGGCGAGGCGGGCCGCATCAACGGCCGCTTCTCGCAGCTCGACTGGACGCCGATCCAGTACCTGAACCGCAAGTACGAGCGCAACCTGCTGATGGCGTTCTTCCGGATGTCGCAGGTGGGCTACGTGACGCCGCTGCGCGACGGGATGAATCTCGTCGCGAAGGAGTACGTTGCGTCGCAGGATCCGGCCGATCCGGGCGTGCTCGTGCTGTCGGAGTTCGCGGGCGCGGCGGCCGAGCTGACCGGCGCGCTCCTCGTCAATCCGTACGACCTGTCGCAGATGGCCGAGGCGCTCGAGCGCGCGCTGTCGATGCCGCTCGCGGAGCGGCAGGCGCGCCACGAGGAGAACCTCGCGCGGCTGCGCGCGAACGACCTGTCGGTCTGGCGCGATACGTTCGTCGCCGACTTGCGCAGCGTCGCGGCGGCCGCGTCGGTCACGCGGCGCGCGGGCCGGCGGGTTGCGCATGCGTGAGGTCGTGCAGGCGCCCGGCGCCGCCGACGATGCGGGCGAGGAAGCCGCACGCCGCTTCTTTATCGTCACCGGTGGCCCGGGCTCGGGCAAGAGCACATTGCTCGACGCGCTCGAACGCGCCGGTTTCGCGCGCTCGCAGGAAGCCGGTCGCGGCGTGATCCGCGACCAGATGGCGATCGACGGCCAGGCGTTGCCGTGGCGTGACCCGGCGGCGTTCGCCGAGTTGATGCTGAGCTGGGAGATGCGCTCGTACGATCTTGCGCGCCACGCGCGCGGGCCCGTGTTCTTCGATCGCGGCGTGCCGGACGTGGTCGGCTATCTACGGCTGACAGGGCTCGCGGTGCCCGCGCATGCGGAAGCCGCGGCCCGCCGTTTCCGCTACCACCGGCGCGTGTTCATCGCGCCGCCGTGGCCGGACATCTATGCGCAGGACACCGAGCGCCGGCAGGATTTCGCGGAAGCCGTGCGCACCTACGACGCGATGGTCGAGTGCTACACGTCATATGGCTACCGGCTGATCGAACTGCCGCGCGACAGCGTGCAGGCGCGCGTGCGCTTCGTGACGGACGCGCTCGACGCGGAATGACGGGCGGGAGCGAGGACGGCGAGCGATGTGTCAGGTCGCCGTGTCCGGCCGCGGCGACGTGATGCGCAGCATGCTGACGACCGCGGCCACCGCCGCGAATGCCGCGGCGACATAGAGCGCGATCGTCGGCCCGCGATCGGGCACGAGTCCGAAAATCAACGCGACGAGCGCGGCGCCGAGCGTCTGCCCGGTCAGCCGCGCGGTGCTCAGCATGCCGCCCGCGCCACCGCTGCGTTCGCGCGGCGCCGACGACAGCATCGCGCGGTTGTTCGGCGACTGGAACAACCCGAAGCCCGCACCGCACAGCGCCATCCGCCACACGATGTCGACGGTGCCCGGGTGCGCGCCGATCGTCGCGAGCGACAACAGCCCGGCCGCGAACAGCGCGAGCCCGATCCCACCGAGGATGCCGGCCGAATAGCGATCGGACAGCACGCCCGCGAGCGGCGCGGCGAACACGATCACGAGCGGCCACGGCGTCATGTACAGGCCCGTCTCGACCTGCGAGAAGCCGAGCGAGTTCTGCAGCCAGAACGGCAGCGCGACGAACGCGAGCATCTGCGACGTGAACGACGCCGTCGACGTATAGACCGACAGCGCGAACATCGGGATGCGCATCAGGTCGACCGGCAGCAGCGGCGCCGGCTGCGACAGCTGGCGCTTCACGAAGAAGTAGCCGACGACGAACGCGACGGCCAGCTCGGCCGCGACGTACGCATGGCTTTCGCCATGGCCGAGCCCGTCCACGGCCGTGATCAGCAGCCCGAACACGCACGCGTTCATTACCGCGCTCGCGAAATCGTACGGCGCGTCGTGCAGCGGGTTGGCCGGCAGCGCACGCACGCTGCCGAATACCGCGGCGATGCCGATCGGCACGTTGACCGCGAAGAGCCACGGCCACGACGCGAACGACAGGATCGCGGACGCGACCGTCGGCCCGATCGCCGACGACAGCGCCACTACCATCGCATTGATCGACAGCCCGCGCCCGAGCATCGACGACGGGTAGATCATCCGCACGAGCGCGGCGTTGACGCTCATGATGCCGGCCGCGCCGAAGCCCTGGATCACGCGCATCACGGCCAGCATCGGCAACGAGCCGGCGAGCGCGCAGCCGAGCGATGCGGCAGTGAACAGCGCGAGCCCCGCGATGTAGATGCGGCGATAGCCGATGCGCTCGCCGAGCGACGCGAGCGGCAGCAGCGTGATCGTGACCGCGAGCTGGTACGCGTTGACGATCCAGATCGAGGCGGCGTCGGATGCGTGCAGGTCGCGCGCGATCGTCGGCAGTGCGACGTTGGCGATGGCGCCGTCGAGCACGGCGAGCGTGATGCCCAGTGCGACGCAGACGATCGCCCAGTAGCGTTGCGGAAGCGGCAGGCCGGTATCGGCGTTCATGGCGGGAGCAGAGGCGTGGTTGTCCGCGCGCCCGGTTGCCGGTTGCGTGCGCAACCATGCGCAAGGGTGGAGGCGGCGATGAGCGGCCCGGCCGGCGCAACTGCACCGGAGCGGGGCCGGTCGAGTGTATCACCGGGCCGCATCGCGCGACGCCGGCGCTCAGCCTTCGAAGTCGAGGCCGCCGAGCCGCACGAGCGGGTCGGCCTGCGTGCGCGACAGGAGATCGATGTCGCGCGCGCTCTGCCATGCACCCAGCTTTTTCGGCAGCGCGGCGAGGTAGTGCTCGAAGCGTTGCGGGCCGTCCGGCTCCATCAGCCGCTCGATTTCGTCGGTGTCCCAGGTCAGTTCGAGGTTCAGCGGATGGTCGAAGCCGCTCACGTGCTCGTGCGGCGCGCTGCGGATCTGCACGCGCGTCGGGTGCCCGTGGCCGCCATACGGGACGACGTCGGTCAGCACGTGTTCGGCGAAGAAGGCGGCGATTGCCTGTGCGATGCGCGGGGCGAATTCGGTATCGAAACGGCGGGCGGTTTCCGGCTGCATGACGGCGTCTCCTGTATGCCGAAAATCGTAGCACGGCGACGGTGCATTTCGATGGGCGTGATACCGGTAATCGCGCGTTACCACTTGCTGCATCTATTACGGCCGCGAGCCGCCACAATGCATCGCATCCAGTACCACTTCGCGTGGGAGTCCATCATGAAAAAAATTGCCGCAGTGTGTGTCCTCGCCGGTTCGCTTGCCGTGGCAGGCCCGGCGTCCGCGCATGGCCGCGACGGTGGCGCCGTCATCGGCGCGTTGATCGGCGGCGCGGTGCTCGGCGCAATCGTGACGTCCGCGATGAATCCGCCCGTCGCGTATCAGGCGCCCGCGTACCAGGCGCCGGCCTATCAGCCGCCGACGTACTACCAGGCGCCCGCGTACCAGCAGCCTGCGTATCCGACCTACCAGCAGGCGCAGTACCAGGACGACGGCCCGAACTATTGCTACGACCGCTACCAGCGCGCGTATGTGTGCGGCGCGCCCGTCTCAGGCGGCTACGCGCAGCCGGCCGGCTGGTGAGCAGGCTGACGCGCGAAGCGTGAGCAGGCGGCGGTGGCGCCGTTCGCTTCACCGCACCGAACGACAAAAAGGCCCTCGCTTCATGCGAGGGCCTTCGTCGTTTGCGCGGCCGTCCGTTCGTCTGCGTGACGCGTCGGCCATCCTGGCGCGCGGCACGCGGATACAAACGGTTGCAAATGCGCGTCAGTGGCGATGGCCGCCGCCGCCTCCGCCGCCATCGTTCCAGTCGCCGCGGTGGCCGCCGCCGCGCCCCCAGCCGTTGCCGCGGTTGCCACGATCGCCGTCCCAGCGATGGTAGTCGCGCCGGCCGCGATCCCAGTCGCGTCCGCCGCCACCGCCCCAGATATTGACCGTGCCGTACACGGGCGACGGGGCGTACGCGTAGCCGGGATCGGAATAGTAGGGCTGCCCGTAGCCGTAGCCGTATCCGGCGTCCGGGGCGACGACGCAGCCGGCCAGCAGGGTGGCGGCGCCGGCGGCCGCAATGAGCTTCAGCATGATGTTCTCCGTTGGTTCCCGTATAAGTACCGCGCAAGGGGATTGCCAGCTGTTTGCAATTGTGTCGTCAAATTACAGCGGCGTAAGGTCGTGTGACGGAAGTGTTAGCATCCGGGGCTCATTTTGTTTTTCAGGAGTACATCGATGAAATTCGCGATCCGGGCCGCACTGGCCGCCTTCTGCGTGACGACAGCCGCCGCCTGCGTGGCGGGGCCCGCTTCGGCGCCCGCCGTGACGGCCGAGTCGATCAAGATGTTTCCGCAGGCGGCGGCCGGCCAGCAGCGCGTCGTGATCGCGCTGCCCGCGCTGGAGAACGAAGGCGATGCGCGCGTCGAGCTGATGATCGGCAAGACGCTGCAGACCGACTGCAACCAGCAGTGGTTCGGCGGCGAGCTGACCGCCGAGGACGTGAAGGGCTGGGGCTATACGTACTACCAGCTCACCGACGTGAAGGGGCCGGCCTCGACGCTGATGGCATGCCCGGGCCAGGCGCCGCAGCAACGGTTCGTGCAGGTACGCGGTGACGGCCAGCTGCTGCGCTACAACAGCCGCCTGCCGCTCGTCGTCTATGTGCCGGACGGCTTCGAGGTGCGCTATCGCGCGTGGCATGCGTCGAAGGACGTGCAACACGCGGCAAAACAGTAACGTTACGGCGCGGCCGCGGCGTCCTGCCGCTACGCGCCGCCCATACCGACGAGCGCTGGCCACGCGGCCAGCGCGGCTTGCGCGACGGCCTCCAGATCGCGACGGCTCGCACCGTCGCGCGCCTGGATCGACATCCCCTGCTGGACCGTCACGTAGTACCGCGCGATTGCATCGAGGTTCGCTTGTGCCGTGATCTCGCCGGTCGCGACCCCTTGCCTGAGGCGTTCGCGCAGGTTCTCGACCGTGCGCTCGCGCATCGCGATCAGCGTTTGCCGAACCGTATCGGAGCGCTCGGCCGGATGCAGTGCCGACAGCACGATCAGGCAGCCGGCCGGCTTCGACCGCCGCGTGAACACGCGTGCCGTATCCATCAGGTAGTTCCGTACGGCGTCGTGCGCGCTGCCGGCCTGTTCGACGCCGCCCCAGATTTCCCGTCCCTCCGTCGCGCTGTAATGCTCGAGCGCCAGCCGGAACAACGCTTCCTTGCTGCCGAACGCCGCATACAGGCTCGGCGACGCGATGCCCATCGCGGCCGTCAGGTCGGCCATCGACGCGCCTTCGTAGCCGAGGCGCCAGAATACCTCCATCGCGCGATCCAGCGCCGCTTCCTTGTCGAAGCTTCTCGGTCGGCCCCGTTCAGCCATTGCGTCCGTTCCTTCATCGATTTCTGTATCGATCGATAAATTAAATCAATTGACTGTGTCGCGCAACTTGCCACATTCTGTGTCGGTCGTTACATAAATGAGGAAAGGAACCGACATGAATCGACTTCAGGGCAAGCGTGCACTCATCACGGGCGGCAGCCGCGGCATCGGTGCGGCGATCGCGAAACGGCTGGCGGCCGAGGGCGCGGACGTCGCGATCACCTATGAGAAATCGGCGGAGCGGGCGCAGGCCGTCGTGGCCGGCATCGAGGCGCTGGGCCGCCGCGCCGTTGCGATCCAGGCCGACAGCGCCGATCCGGTGGCCGTGCGCGACGCGGTCGATCGTGCGGCGGAGGCGTTCGGCGGTCTCGACATTCTCGTCAACAACGCGGGGATTTTCCGGGCCGGCGCGCTGGACGACCTCACGCTCGACGATATCGACGCGACGTTGAACGTGAACGTGCGCGCGGTGATCGTCGCGTCGCAGGCGGCGGCGCGGCATCTCGGGGAGGGCGGGCGCATCGTGTCGACCGGGAGTTGCCTCGCCACGCGCGTGCCCGATGCGGGGATGAGCCTCTATGCGGCGAGCAAGGCCGCGCTGATCGGCTGGACGCAGGGGCTTGCGCGCGATCTCGGCCCGCGCGGCGTCACGGTCAATATCGTGCATCCGGGGTCGACGGATACCGACATGAATCCGGCCGATGGCGAACATGCCGGTGCGCAGCGTTCGCGGATGGCGATCCCGCAGTACGGCAAGGCAGACGACGTCGCGGCGCTCGTGGCGTTCGTCGTCGGGCCGGAAGGGCGGTCGATCAACGGGACCGGGTTGACGATCGATGGTGGTGCGAACGCGTGAGTGCGTGAATGCCGACGCCCGGCGTGATTGTTCGACCGGGCGGCGTGGCGTTCGTTATCGGCAGCCGAGCCGGTGATGCTCGGTTTCGAGATCGGCGCGCTTGTCGTAAGCGCGCAGCTCGTTGCGCGGCTTGCCGTCCGGGCCCATTCCACGCACGACCTTCTGGCCGCGGTCGGGGGCGTGCGTGACGGCGTCGATCCCGGCGGCCAGTTCACGGCAGCGTGCGTCGGGGGAGGAGTTTTCCGCGTGCGGGGCTGCAGCGTTCGTGATGTTGGCGATGCCGGGGCTGACATAGCGCGGCTTCGCGGGTGCGGTAAGGGTGTCGGCGGCGTTTGCCGTGCCGGTCATCGCTGAAAGCGCGGCGAGTGCCGCGATCGCTCGAATCATTGCGGGAGTCCGGATGCTGAAGAAGGTTCGGAATTCTACGCAATATGTGGCGCAGGGCCGTGGCGATCCGGTGAGATGCGATCGTGTGTCGCAGGGGATGCCTGGGGCTGAATGTTCTGCGATTTGTCTGCATCGCAGCCCGTCGGTGCTCACGCAGCAGTGCATGCGGAAAGCAAAAAGCCCGCTTGCTTTCGCAGAGCGGGCTTCGGTATTGGTTGCGGGGGTAGGATTTGAACCTACGACCTTCGGGTTATGAGCCCGACGAGCTGCCAGACTGCTCCACCCCGCGGCGCGAAGTGTACTAGGGCTGATGTGGAGAGTCAATCGATTGGTGAATTACGTCGAATGGAGTCGGCGGCTCACCTTCAACAAGCGCGAGATCCGGCGTGCAGATTGGCTGCCGATGCTTCCCGATCCGCTTCGACGTCAGGCGCTTTTCGTCGCCGCCGTTGCGGTATTGGATCGTGGGAAAGTGGATGAGGCCATGAGGATGGCTGGTCCCCCGACAGAATTCATGCCGGTCCGCCGGCTATGGGAATAGCCGGCAACCTTTGAAGAAATACCCCCAAAAATACCCCCAGGGGTGATCTGTAGAGGGCTCGGGCAGGACGATGCTCGGCACATTCTGCCGTTGGCCCAAACCCGCCTCGTCGCGACGCAAGATGCCGCGGGCATATTGCGGCCCAAATCTGCTCATCTGTCGACATGCTATTCATTGCCGGTCCCGACCGAGACGCACAGGAGTGGGCTGCCGTGGGCGGGAGCGTCGGGTGGTTCAAGTCGCAGCAGAAAGTCGAAGTACCGTCCGGTGAGCTTCCCGAGTTGTTCCTGTACTGCGCCGAGCCGGATCAGGCATTGGGCGTCCCAGTTCATGCCCACGACGAGCTCGCTCGTTTCGCAGTTCCACTCGCTCAGTAGAATCGCAGCGGCGCGGGCGTTTTCTTCGGCGAACCGCTCGATACGCTGCTCGATGTAGCGCACGTCGTCACGCATCAGCGTGCCGGAGATGCGCAGCGAGACGGCGTGTGCTACTTCATCGTGCCTCAGATACACCGTCGCGATACCGCCTAGATGTCGGGACACCCGATCGAGCTGTTCGTCTTCCAGATCGTCCTGGACGGGCAGTGCACCCGACAATACGTAGCGTGCTGGTCCTTCCATCGTATCCTCAGCTGATTCGGTTATCCTAGGTCCGCGGTCGGTAATGGCGTATCAAGTCGTGTGTGTCAGGGTGCTGGCTGCCGGAACCTGTCCAGAATCTGCGCTTGGCGCCGCAGGAAGGCCTCCAGTTGCAGGTGCTCGTAGGCGAGTTCCTCAAGCAGCTCGACGTGTTCGGCGAGGCCGACGGGAACGAACGACGGCTCTCCATACCGCACGCGTTTGAAGATGGCGCCGGTCCGCGCCCATTTTTGGGAGAATTCTTCCAGTGTGTCTTCGACCGACTCCGCTTCGTCGTCGGTGAGCGCACCGCGAATGCGGGTCATGAAAGAGTGCGTGACGGCATCGGTCGCGAAATAGACATCGGCCGGGTTCGCGATACTCTCGGCGAACTGTTGTGCGTGACTGTGCCGAAAATTGTCGAAGACGGACAAGGTGCCGCAGATTTCGTAGGTGAATGACATAGCATCTACTCCAGCAAAAGGACTGCTGTTTTTTCGGGGCGTATGCAGTCGAATTTTCCTGCACGCGATAACGTCGAAGCTCGATCGTGTACTCATCACGCTAGTCAACAAAAACGTATATGTGAAATGAAAATCCACGTTTGGATAACTTTGCGCTGCGTCTGAAGCAGGAGCGGCGGCGCCTGCGTATGACGCAGGACGAATTGGGCAACTCTGGTGGCGTTCGAAAACAGGCGCAGTCCAACTATGAGAAGGGTTTGCGGTATCCGGACGCCAACTACCTGGTTGGAATTGCAGAGGCCGGGGTTGATGTTCAGTATCTGCTGACTGGTCAAACGTCAAATCCTGCGACGCTCCGGCTTGCCGATGAGGAGGAGCGACTTCTCGCAGGCTTCAGAGAACTGAAGAGTCGGGAGAAGAGGGGCGTGCTGGCGCTGGTCGACGCGATTAACGGACCCGTGTCGGGGGAGTCGGACGGCACCGAGGACAATTGATCGCAACGTGATGATGTAACTGGCCGAGGCGGGCGAATATGGGGACGCCTCCCTGACTGCAACTTGTCGGCGGTCGGAGCCGCACACACCGTTCGCTGCCGGTTCGGCGCGACTTCGTGCCGCAGCCACCGCTACACCGGCGCAATCAAAATGGACGTGGGACCCAGACGCTCTCAGTTGCCGTCATGGTGAGTCGGCGGCGTACATGCTGCCCATACCGACAATTGAGCCTCACTGCTTCGACCTATCAATGGTGCGCGTAGAGTTCCATGTGCATGGCGCCCAAAACCGGCGCAAGCCTATCCTGCACTACTTCGCTTTCCATATTTTTCTTGGCGTTAACGTGATTTTTACGCGCGCGATGTGCAGATCGTGTGCAATGAAAATTCGCGTCCTCTGCAATCGCAATGTGTCGCAGTGTGAGGCTGGCAGCGCAAGCAAGTTAGCCCGGCATGCATAGGCGATCGATCCCGAGTGCGATAGCTGTAGATGAGTGGACGGTAGCGTGTTAGATCGCATCGTCGGTATGGTGTGCTAGACGAATCGCACCGTGTCGTCAGACTGCGAATCGCAGCTGATCTAAGGTCGCTTGGTTGCGACCATCTACGCAAGGCAGCGGCAGGTCCAGCGCGAAGGCGTCGCAAATTGCAGGGAGCTAGTGGTGCATGTTGCGTCCGCGCGCTGGTGCGATCGAATGCATTCTCGGTGTTCTTGGGCGTGACGTGCCAAGCGTATGATGGTCGCCGAGATTTACGTGGGTGTGCACGAATGAGAGGGCGGGTGTGCTTCCGCGCGTGTCGAATGGGACATGGACGGCAAGATAAAAATATTTTGTATTCCGAGACATTCCTCTGGTTGCTGATGCGTTCCTTTCGTCTGAAAACCGCATTCAACCAGTGTTGACGTTGAGTTGATGCCTGCGCAAGATGCTATCAACGGTATATGTCGGAGCGAGTCATGTCGGTATCCAGACGTTTCACGCGAGCGCAGTGGGAAGCGTTTGGTCGCAGACTTGACGCACTGCCGGAAAAACCCAAAGAAGAGCAGTCGGTCAAGGTCGGGGATGGCGTCAAGTCGATTCGGAAGCAAATCAGCGCAGCGCGCGAAAAGGGTTACACGCTGCCGGAACTGGTTGAACAAGCAGCACAAGACGGCATCGGTGTGAGCCTCAATTCTCTGAGATATGCGATGCGTCGTGCGGATGGAAAGGGACGAGCTCGGCACGGTGGACGGGAAGCGGAACGGTGTCAACCGGTGCCAGGTCCGAACACGAAGTCGTCGCAAAGCGGTATGACCAGCATTGACTCGGAACGCCCCCAATCCCAAGCGAATAGCGTGAGAGAAGCGACTAAGCCGAGGCAAGGGGTTCAGGGCTTCCTCGGATTCCCGATCAGCCCGGATAGCGAAGACTTGTAGAGGCGCGACATGGCAGGCGAAGAGCTGACCATCGCTGCAACGATCTGTGACCGCTGGTGCTGATGTTTTCGTACTTGCTGGGTTGTCGTGCCAGCCTGCAGCCTGGGAGATGGTATTGATGACGGATGGGGCCGAGCATCGATTTAGATCGGCGGAACGCGGAGGGTTGGATGTGACGGGCAGCAACCACCAGTTGGATGCGCATTGCTTCTTTGATCGACATGACCCTACGAGAGACGGACAGCGGCTTGCAAGAAGCTATGTCTATGGAAGGGACGCGCTTGTGGTGCTCTCCTTCGCATAGCTTTCAGATGGCACGATTAGCCAAGTAATTGACAATCTTTCTGCTGTGAAAGGTTCGGTGCATTTGCGTGCCAGCCTGTCAATTTTGGTTAAATGAGGCCTATGTACATGTAGGTGCTGCCCCAATCTCCTGCTCTCGTCTGCAGATTTGGTATCCTGTAATGTACGAAATGGTGATTCACTCGTCCCGGTATGTGGGTTGATCGCCTAAATCAATACGAAATCAAAAAAATCGAGAGGGCGGCTGTGTCACTATCCGAAACAATAAGTAGCTTTGCCGCGGGGGCGGTTGACTGGAATAGGCGTCCTGTAGCGCTGAACTTTGGTCGGTTGCAAAGTACCTTAGGGCATTTGCTTGCGCTTCAGCACGCAAACGTTCGCGAGGGGTTAATGGCCGGCATCCACGGACACCTCACCTGCGTATCAGCTCGCCATGATCTTTCACCGAAGCTGTTCATTGGCGTGCCTATCTCGGTGCGGCTTGTCACTGACCGTGGTCAGCTTCATTTGATCAACGCGATCGTCCAGGACGTACAGATTGGTCAGAGCGACGGCGAACTCTGTGTGTACCAGCTCACAATCTGCGACGCGCTATCCCTGATGGACAAGCGCACCAATTCTCGAGTGTTTCGCAAGCTGAGTGTTGTTGACATCCTGGGTACGCTGTTCAACGAATGGCGGCAGCGCAGTCCTGCTCTTGCTCGTGCGTTTGAGTTCGACCTGTCCGGTGTGAGCCGAGATCGCTATCCGGCTCGCGAATTGACTCGACAGGTAAACGAATCAGACGCGAAATTCGTACGTCGCCTGTTGCGTCGCGAAGGGATCACGGTTTTCGCCAAAGCCGGGACGGCTCAGAGTGAGCGCACTACCCATGACGACACACCGACTCATACACTGGTGTGTTGCGATGATCCCGGGTCGCTACCTGAAGCGCCAGCCGGTACGGTGCGCCTGCACCCTCGTGATGCCGGCACGGAGGAGCGCGATACGGTCACGTTGTTTGCGCTGCATGCGCGGCTGGTGCCGGGCATGACCAGCCGCCCATCGTGGGACTACAAGAAGGCTCGAATCGACGAATCGACTGTGGCGGGCAGCGTCGATCAGGGCGAGGCCGGCAATGATCTTGCGAAGCTCTTGACCGACGTGGCGATCGACGTCCCGCATGCGGGTGACTCGTGGGACGATCATGAACGGCTCACGCGCGCGCGGATGCTGGCGCATCAGTTCGAGGCAGAGCAGTACGACGGAGCAAGCGGCGTCCGCGATCTTGCCGTTGGCACATGGATCACCCTGGCCGGCGATCCAGACTTGGATATGCAGTCGATCGACAAGAGACGGTTCGTCCTTACATCGATCGATCACGAGGTCTGGAACAATCTTCCGAAGGGATTGACCGAACGCGTGCAGGCACTGTTCGCTGCAAGCCACAATCTTGCGTTTCAATCACGACCGCGGCCGTCTGCGTCGGCGGAAGAGGCGGACACGCGTTACGAAAATACATTCACCTGCGTGCGCCGTGGGGTGCCGCTCACACCGGCCTACGATCCGAAAATCGATTTGCCGCCGGTGCACCTGCTGACTGGTGTGATCGTGACGCGTAATGGAGAGGAAGTCGTCTGCGACGAACTCGGCCGAGTTTACGTGCGGATCCAAGGGCTCGATCCGGCGGATCACACCCACGCGCAAGGCGCTGGCACTAACGACAACGTTGGTGATAGTGCTCCGATACGCGTCGCATCGAGCCTAGCGGGAACACAGTTCGGGGCTTCGTTCCTGCCTCGCGCCGGAATGGAGGTTTTGCTGGGCAGCATCGGGGGCGATCCCGACCGGTTGGTGATCATTTCGGTGCTGGGGAACGGCGTGAATCAGCCGGCTACATTCACCCATACCGGCTCATTGCCGGGAAACCGTTATGTGTCCGGGATCAAGACAAAGGAAATTAAGGGCAAGCGGTATAACCAGCTCAGGCTCGACGATACACCGGGGCAAATTTCCAGCCAGTTGGCGAGTGAGCATGCGCATACCCAATTGAACCTTGGCTACCTGACCCAACCACGTGACAACGGTGTGGGGCAGGATCGTGGTGAAGGCGCGGAACTGCGCACCGATGCAGCGGCCGCTTTACGGGCGGCGCAAGGCATTCTGCTGACCACCTATGCGCGGTCGCAGGCGAGCGGCGGGCAACTCGACCGCGACGAATTACTTCAACTGCTTGGTGAATGTACTGAGCTATTTAAGTCACTCGGTGATTACGCCGGGCAGCACGGCGGCCAAGCCGCTGATACGGCAGGTCAGGCCGCTGTTTCGCAAGCTTTCAAGAGCTGGGCACCAAGCAGCGGTACGTCGGAATCCGGATCTGGGCCGGCAGCAACGTCGCAGGCCTTGATGGCGTTAGGCGCGCAGGCAGGGTCGGTCAATGTCACTCCAAAGACGCATGTTACCTACGCGGGTGAGAACATCGATCAGGTCGCGCAGCAGCATCTCCAGTTGATGAGCGGCCAGCGTTTTAACGCAACTGCGGGTCAGGGCATGCAGTTGTTTGCGCGTGGCACGGGTGTGCAAGCCGTCGCGGGCGAAGGCCCGATGTTGCTGCAGGCTCAGGCTGATTCGCTAACGGCGAATGCGCAGAAGGGGGTTAAGATCGCGACCAACGAAAACGAGGTGTTGGTGACCGCACCAACGATTCGGCTAGTCGCTGAGGATGGCAGCTATATCAAGATCGGCGATGGTGTGACGCTCGGCACGAACGGCGATATCAAGCTGCTATCAGCTTCGCATCAATGGGGCGGACCATCAACGCAACAAGCTTCGAAGACTTCCTTCGCAAACCAACCAACCGATCAGCGTTTCCGATTGCATTTTCCGGGACAAGACGGCGACACGCCGGTTGCCGCGAACCGCGCATATCGAATGACGCTGGATGATGGGCGCGTCGTCGAAGGCAAGAGTGGCCCTGACGGATTGACAGATCTCGTATCGGACGATGCGATGCGGATCGTCAAGATCGATATCCTGAAAAATCCGCTCGCTTGAGCTAGCTACGATGACTAATATCTCGCAACCGACTGTTGTTTCGCAGGGCATGGCTGTGACGATGTCCAATCGTCCCGGTCCGCGAAACGTCCAGATTCCGGCCGATCGGCCAGGCGTTGTAATTTTCTTGCATGGCGTTAATGATCCGGGTGCCAACTATGATCACATCGAGCAGGGGTTATGCGAAGGATTGAACGAACGCCTCAGTCGCAGCGATCTGAAGCCGGGTGTGTATGGTGCGCTCTTTAACAAGGCCGTGAAATATAAGAGTGACAATCCCAACTTTGATCAGTGGAAGGACATCAAGTACGATCCGGACACCTATCTTTATCAGCGAACCGAAATCACTGAAGGTCAGGACAAAACTCATAGTATGTTTATCCCGTTTTATTGGGGATATCGAGCGTCGGACGGTGAGATCAAAGGCGGGGAAAAAAATCCGTCGACGTTTCGTGGTCAGTATCAGGACGGCAACGGAAACCGCTTGGGCAAGAAGTTCGCGAAAGGCGGTGGGATGTTCAACAATGCAACCACGAATATTCCGGCAATGTACGATGCTGGCTGGATGGACAACGCTGCCAACTGGGGCGCTGGTCTGTTCATGAGCGACTACCAGTACAGTTCGTCAAGCCCGAAGCGGCACTACTACGTTCTGGCCGCGGTACGTCTTGCAATGTTGATTCGGGAGATCCGGAGAGTTGACCCGAACGAAACGGTGACGGTAATGGCCCATAGTCAAGGGACCGTTATTACGCTGCTTGCGCAGGCAATGCTTGCTGAGAGTAAAGAGGACGGTTCGCGATGCGCTGATTGCGTGATTTTGGCTGACAGTCCATACAGCCTGACTGAGCCTGCGATGGCTCAGGCTGCTCAGCCGAGTGCGACTCCTTACACGCTTCGCGGCAAGCTCAATACTCTCATCAACATTGTCCAGGCAATCACTGCACATCCACACTCAGAGCCGCCGCTATCGCAACTCATCTGTAAGGACGACAACCCTGATCATCAGGGGCGCACCGGCCGCGGGTGGAGTCCCGCGCAGGCAAGCCGAAAAGACAAGGATGGCAAGGCCTATCCGTTCACGGAACGGGACAATCGAGGCAAAGTTTACTTGTACTTTTGCACCGAGGACACCACGGTCGATCTCATGACAGTCAAGGGTATCGGCACGCATGGTGTGCCGGATACTGTCGACGAAATATGGCAGGGAACACGCAAGTTGTTGGGGATGCCGATGAAATCCACGACCACGCTAAAGGCGATGGACGTGCTGAAGACGCATCGGTTCTATCAGCGACTCTGGTCGAAGGTTTCTTCCGATTTATACGGCCGACCCCGTTTCGTCGGAAAGAAGCCCGAATACTATGATGGTCAGTACCTTGGGGACGACCGAAAGTTTGAGAAACGCTTGATTAACGCGGACGAGTTGTTTCCCCCGTATCAGCCAAATCTCTATGGTGATGAAGCAATTCGTGGCACGGAGCGCAAGGCGGGTAAGGATAAACCGGACTACGTGGCGCGTGACACTCTTCTCGGTAATCCAAAAGCTAAAGTGAAGTTTATTCCCTTGACGGGCTTGCCCGAAGATGTGCGTAAGCAAGGCAGTCCGGCAATCATGAAATGGTATAACAGCAAGATTGCGGACCCCGAGGATCAAACCAACGTCGTTCGCGCGGCCGACGGGTATGGAATAAATTGGGAGCGCGAGGAATCGCCCAACGAGACACGCGCGCGACTGGAGACGGATAGTGGTAAATGGGACGATAATTCATACCATTCCGCGATTTATCGAGACTCGAATAACATGCGACGTGTTGCGGCTATGGATGTTGCGATTGGTCAGGCACGCAGTCTCGATGATCCGGATATGAGAAAGCTGTTGGTGGCGATTGCTGACTGGAAGTTGGATTCAACAAAACTTAAAGAAGTTCAGAATAACAAATGTTATGGAAATTTGCTTGGTTCATCTCAGGGGATAATTGAAAAAAGTTCTAAGTATTATTCTCGGGGAGAGTTTCCGTCCGACATTGTTCCCAAAACGCCACCAAAGATGGTGGACGGGGAGACATTTGCTCAACGCGAGAAACGCCAATGAATGTAAGCTTGTCACCTTTGTCGCGCCCCCGGTTGCGCGGGTACGTGTTGATACTTGTCGCGCTGGCGTTGGCTTGGACAGCTGTTACGCTGGCGCGGTCGTATCACTACTGGGAAAACACTGGCATCGAGGATCCGCATATGGGTAGTACGATACGCAACGGTTTTTTGGTAATTGTAGGTTTGGTTGCCGCTGCATATGCTGGGCAGTGGGTCTGGCGAGCGTCGCATGGCGAAGGTCGGGCTGCGGCAGTGCAGCCTGTTGCGACCGCAGCTGAACTGACCACGCCGCAGACGAACTCCGAGAACGCTAAAATTTTGGCAGGGACGGGTGCCAAATACGCATTGGAGATTCGTGCGGTTGGGTTGGCGGTAACGGGGCGACACCAAGACACGATCTGGAAGCAAATTGTCACAAAATCGAATAACTACGAGACGGTTCTTTCCTCCGATCCGAGGGATTACGGGGAAAATCCGGATGAGCGTAGGACCTTTGCGGAAGTGGCTGCTGGTGCCTCATTTAAATATGCCGCTGGCGAAGCTGTTGATCACTGGCCAATTCCTGTAATTATTTATGGGCCGCCCAAAGGGGCTGATAGCCACTATCGAGCGGCATATGAAATTTCCGATGTGCGCCAAAAGGCCGGGCTTGGCGTTACTCAATTTCTTTGGTTGGATGACGCTAATGCCAGCAGCGCAGCACCCGCTATCGACAAGCTTTTTAAATTTTTCGACGAGCATCCTGATGTTCCGGCTGCGCTGGTGATGAGTCAAGATGGTATGGTTAATCGTTGGGGGCTAAATACACCCGGGGCACCAAAAGAGCCGCAGGGTGCGTTTATTCCACCGGTCATCGATAGCATGAGTGCATTGCTTGTTGCAAGAACGGATCGCGTTAATAAACTCGTTCGCCCATATCAGGTCGACATGCCGGGTGATATCGATAACACAAAGACGCAATACGACGTCGTCAAGCTGTGGAACTTCTACTGGAAGGAGGATAGTGCTTTTTCCGATAAGGTAGAGGCTGAAGCTGGCGGGCACTTTTATGGCCCTTCGACAATGCGCTCCGACTGGTGGATATCGAAATTGCCCGAGTTGTGGAAAGAGGTGACCAACAAGGGGCCAGGAGAATTCCAGTCAAGTCCGTATCTACCGGTTCGCTGGGCCAACTGGCAAGTCGAGGAGTTCGATGAGGCACCTTTGTTGGGCTACCTTCATCGTCCTGTCGACATCAAGTTGACCGATGACAACGGGAAGCTGTTGAAGCGAACTGACCAAGTGAAGCGGTTGCAGGAGGGCTGGAAGCAGGCGGTGGCGACGCTACCGGATGGCGCAAGGCCTACGCGAGTGTTCTATGACACAACCCGAGATCGCGAGTGGACGATTCCACTTACGCAAGCGTTGCACGGGAACACGGAAGGTATCGATCTTGGTAACGTCAAGGAGGGCTACGATGTTGGTCGGCGCATCGGCAATACTGGCGTTAGCTCGGCGCTCGTCCAATTGTCGCTCGCGACTATCGCGAACTATGAGGAAGGCGGAAGTAGTGCGACGATCAATCTGATGGACGATGGTCGAGCGAGCATTGTGATGGTCAGTCCCCCGGACGAGGCAACCAAGGCCAAGAATTCGGAGCATCGTGGCCCGAACCCCTTCCGATATCGGATGCCGCATTAACCAATTTGGGAGGCGCGTATGCGCGGTGTAATACGTGTCGGTGACTCGACTTCGCATGGTGGGCGTGTTCAAACTGGCCGCGAGAATTCAACGGTGATGGGACGAGCCGTCGCATGCGTTGGGGATCGCTGCACTTGCCCCATGTCTGGTCACGACCACTGCGAAATCGTGGAAGGCGACGAGAACGTGCGCATTGATGGTCGTGCGGTTGCTTTTGACGGTCACAAGACATCGTGTGGCGCTGCGCTGATGTCGTCGATTCCGACATCGGGACGTGCGTAGCAGCGCGTACGCCGATGGTTGGGGACCGGAATGGTCCCTGCCGATGGTGAACGTCGTTGGTCGTGAAGGGCCAACTGCGCAATACTATCTAGCGTTCATTGCGGAGGATTCGTGTGAGGGCAGTGACGATTTGCTTGCCTACGGCGGCGGACGTCCACCTTACGACTTCCTCAAGTCAGGGGGAGACACTCGACTCTATCGAGGTCGATCAGCCAGCGATTGACGCATTGGTCTCGCCCCCTAAACCGCATCCTGCGGTGCCCTCACGATGCGTGTTCGAGAAAATTGGAGATGCATATCCGGGTCCTCGTTCTGGTCACCAACGCTGTCGCCTTTTCGTCGAGGCATCGTCCTTGTTCGACGGTATGGGGGCGAAGAATCGAAGGTGGTATCCCTCCAAGGGGTATCTTGGATACCCCGAGAGATACCCCCAAATACCCCGGCTGTCGCAGTACGTCCCGGGACGTATGCGGAATTGAAAAAACCCGCGAAGCCTTATGCTATCACGGGTTGCCGGAATTCTGGGGATCGCACGAGAGGGGAAGACTGGTCCCCCCGACAGGAATCGAACCTGTATCTAGCGCTTAGGAGGCGCTTGTTCTATCCATTGAACTACGGGGAGCGCCATGTCCGGGGAAACGCAGAAAAACGCGAACCGGACGGCGGTGTGGACAGCGCGCAGAGTATAGCAAACGCGCGGCGCGTCGGCGGGGCGGAATGCATGCCGACGCGCGTGATCGCGTCATCACCCGCGATTGGAAATCAGCGCGTCAGCGAATCAGAAATCGACGACGACGAAATCTTCCTTGCCCACATCGCACAGCGGGCAGCGCCAGTCGGCGGGAATGTCGGCGAAACGGGTGCCAGCCGGAATGCCTTCGTCGGGCAGCCCTTCCGCTTCGTTGTAGACCCACCCGCAAATCAGGCAGACCCAGCTCTGGTATTCGGTTACTTCGCTCATGTAACGCTCGGGAAAATGGAAATTCGGTGATGCCGTCCGCGGCGTGGCCGGCGGACGAAAGGCGCAATGGTACCGGAATTTCGTCGAACGGCTCCGCAACGTCGTTTTAAACGTACGCATCGCGAACAACGCAACCGAAACACGCCTGCCGTGCGTGCGGTGTATGCTTCCGAGGCTGTCCAATCATAAGGAGAATGCGATGCTGAACAGAAAGTGGATCGCAGGTGCGGTATGCGTCGCGGCGATGGCCGTATCGACGATGGCGCGGGCCGAGGCGCGCGTGTATTTCGAAGCGCCGAGCGAAGGCGCGACGGTGTCGAACCCGGTGCATGTGAAGTTCGGGCTCGAAGGAATGGAGCTTCGACCCGCCGGAGACAACACGCCGAACACTGGCCATCATCACCTGCTGATCGACGGCCGGCCGATTCCGAAGGGCGACGTGATCCCCGCGAGCGAACGTTCGCTGCACTTCGGCAAGGCGCAGACCGAGACCGACATCAAGCTGCCGCCCGGCCAGCACACGCTGACGCTACAGTTGGGCGACGGCATGCACCGCTCGTACGGCCCCGAATTGAGCTCGACGATTACGGTCAACGTGAAGTAATTGCACGTGCCGCGGACGGACGCCCAGGGCGTCCGGCGCGCAATGGTCGATCGGACGGCCGCAGCATCCGGCCGACGCAGGCGTTTTGCCCGGAACGCACGGCCCAGCGTCCGCGAACGGAAGCCGGGCGCACCCGGCGCGTGCCATCGAAGCGCATTGCGTCGATGCGCTTCGATCGACGCCCCGCCTGCCTGCCGCCAAAAGCACGTTCCAACCCGCCTCCCAACCCGTTTGCCGGCCTTATCCGTCCGGCCATACCGGCAACGCCGCCCGCGACCGGTACAATGGGCGCTTCCGATTTCTCTCTTCGCCGTCTCCCCATGTCGCTCTATTCCATTTCCGGTGCGCAGCTCGCGTTCGGTCACGTCGCGTTGCTCGATCACGCGGATTTCTCGCTGGAAGCCGGCGAGCGCGTCGGCCTGATCGGCCGCAACGGCGCGGGCAAGTCGTCGCTGCTGAAGATCGTCGCCGGGCTCGCGAAGCCCGACGACGGGCTGGTCACGCGCCAGCAGGAACTCGTGACCGTCTACGTGCCGCAGGAGCCCGAGTTCGAGCCGGGCGCGACGGTGTTCGAGGCAGTCGCATCGGGGCTCGCGCACACGCGCGAACTGCTCGAAGAATACGATTCGATCGCGCACCGCCTCGCCGATATACCCGAAGGCGCCGAGCACGATGCGCTGCTCGCGCGGATGAACGCGCTGCAGTCGTCGCTCGATGCGCACGACGCGTGGAGCTGGCGCACGCGCGTGTCGATGACGCTCGCGCAGATCGGCCTGGCGGACGTCGATGCTCCCGTCGATGCGTTGTCGGGCGGGATGCAGAAGCGTGTCGCGCTGGCGCGCGCGCTGGTGCTGCAGCCCGATGTGCTGCTGCTCGACGAACCGACCAACCACCTCGACTTCGACGGCATCCGCTGGCTGGAAGAACTGCTCGTCGCGCAGCGCGCCGGCCTGCTGTTCATTACGCACGATCGCGCGTTCCTCGATCGCGTCGCGACGCGCATCGTCGATCTCGATCGCGGCCGGCTGCTGTCGTACCCGGGCAATTTCTCCGCGTACCAGACGCGCAAGGCACAGCAGCTCGAAATCGAGCGCGTGGAAAACGAGAAGTTCGACAAGCTGCTCGCGCAGGAAGAAGTGTGGATCCGCAAGGGCGTCGAAGCGCGCCGCACCCGCAGCGTCGGCCGCATCGCGCGGCTCGTGCAGATGCGCAACGAGCGCGCGGAGCGCCGCAACACGCTGGGCAACGTGAAGCTGGATGTCGCGCAGGGCGAGAAGTCCGGCAAGATCGTCGCGGAGCTGACCGACGTGACGAAGCGCTACGGCGGCCGCGCGGTCGTCGATCGTTTCTCGACGACGGTGATGCGCGGCGACAAGATCGGCTTCATCGGCCCGAACGGTGCCGGCAAGACGACGCTGCTCAAGCTGATCCTCGGCGAACTGAAGCCCGACGAAGGCACGGTGCGCATCGGCACCAACCTGCAGGTCGCCTATTTCGACCAGATGCGTGCACAGCTCGACCAGGAGAAGAGCCTCGCGGATACCATCAGCCCCGGCAGCGAATGGGTCGAGATCGGCGGCGTGCGCAAGCACGTGATGAGCTATCTCGGCGACTTCCTGTTCGCGCCGGAACGCGCGCGTTCGCCGGTGAAGTCGCTGTCGGGCGGCGAGCGCAACCGGCTGCTGCTCGCGCGCCTGTTCGCGCGTCCGGCCAACGTGCTGGTGCTTGACGAACCGACCAACGACCTCGACATCCAGACGCTCGAACTGCTCGAGGAGCTGCTGGCCGACTACGACGGCACGGTGCTGCTCGTCAGCCACGATCGCGCGTTCCTCGACAACGTCGTGACGTCGGTGATCGCGGCCGAGGGCGACGGCAAGTGGCGCGAATACGTGGGCGGCTTCAGCGACTGGCAGATCCAGAGCGCGCGCGCCGATCAGCTCGCGCAGCAGGAAGCCGCGAAGCGTGCGGTCAAGGAAGCCGCGCCCGTCAAGGAAGAAGCGGCGAAAAGCGCCGCGGGCCGCAACACGCAACGCACGGTGAAGCTGTCGTTCAACGAGCAGCGCGAGCTCGATTCGCTGCCGGAGAAGATCGCCGCGCTCGAAGAGGAGCAGAAGACGATCAATGCGCGGCTCGAAGACGGCTCGATTTTCGCGAAGGATCCGCAGGAAGGCACGCGCCTGACCGAGCGGTTCGCGGCGATCGACGACGAATTGCTCGAAGCGCTCGAGCGGTGGGAAACGCTCGAGGCGAAGCGCAAGCCCGCGTAAAACGCAGACGCGTCGCGCGGCCGGCGGCCGCTGCGCGCGATTCCGCGATTGGCGTGCCACGCGGAACCAGTAAAATACCGCGCGTCCCGGGCAGCGCAGCGCACGCCGCGCGCCCGCTTTCGGAGCAGTCCAAGCACACCGTTGTTTCGATTCGCTTTTTTACGGAACTCAACGTTTTGTCCACGACGTTATCCACACGAGGTGTGGACAACGTCCCGATGAATGACGAAATTCAGCGCCTATGTCAACGAAGAAACCCAGCGCGGCCTATAGCGAAGCATCGATCAAGGTGCTCAAGGGTCTCGAGCCGGTCAAGCAGCGGCCCGGCATGTACACCCGTACCGAGAATCCGCTGCACATCATCCAGGAAGTCATCGACAACGCGTCCGACGAGGCGCTTGGCGGCTACGGCAAGCAGATCACGGTCACGCTGCACGCCGACCAGTCGGTCTCGGTCGAGGACGACGGCCGCGGCATCCCGTTCGGCATGCACCCTGAAGAGGGCGTGCCGGTCGTCGAGATCGTATTCACGCGCCTGCACGCGGGCGGCAAGTTCGACAAGGCCGCGGGCGGCGCCTACACGTTTTCGGGCGGCCTGCACGGCGTCGGCGTGTCGGTGACGAACGCGCTGGCGACACGCCTCGACGTGACGGTCTGGCGCGACGGCAAGATCGCGGAACTCGGCTTCGCCGAAGGCGACGTGGTGAAACCGCTCGCGACGCAGGGCGCGGGCCGCGGCGAGAAGAAATCCGGCACGCGCGTGCAGGTGTGGCCGAATCCGAAGTATTTCGATTCGCCGAACCTGCCGCTCGGCGAACTGCAGCGCCTGCTGCGCTCGAAGGCCGTGCTGCTGCCGGGCGTCGAGGTCGTGCTCGTCAACGAGAAGTCGGGCGAGCGCCAGACGTGGAAGTATGAAGACGGCCTGCGCGGCTACCTGCTCGACGAAATGAACGGCAGCGAGCTGCTGATCCCGCTGTTCGAAGGCGAGCGCTTTGCCGATTCGCGTTCGGGCGACGACACCTTCGCCGAAGGCGAGGGTGCGTCGTGGGTCGTCGCATGGAGCGAGGAAGGCTCGCTCGTGCGCGAGTCGTACGTGAACCTGATCCCGACGCCGGCCGGCGGCACGCACGAATCCGGCCTGCGCGACGGTCTCTACCAGGCAGTGAAAAGCTTCGTCGAACTGCACAACCTGCAGCCGAAGGGCGTGAAGCTGCTCGCGGAAGACGTGTTCGCGCGCGTATCGTTCGTGCTGTCCGCGAAGGTGCTCGATCCGCAGTTCCAGGGACAGATCAAGGAACGCCTGAACAGCCGCGACGCGGTGAAGCTCGTGTCGTCGTTCTCGCGTCCGGCGCTGGAGCTGTGGCTGAACCAGCACGTCGAGCACGGCAAGAAGCTCGCCGAACTCGTGATCAAGCAGGCGCAAGCGCGCACGCGCGCCGGCCAGAAGGTCGAGAAGCGCAAGAGCTCGGGCGTCGCGGTGCTGCCCGGCAAGCTGACCGACTGCGAGACGGAAGATATCGCGCGCAATGAGCTGTTCCTGGTCGAGGGCGACTCGGCGGGCGGCTCCGCGAAGATGGGCCGCGACAAGGAATACCAGGCGATCCTGCCGCTGCGCGGCAAGGTGCTGAACACGTGGGAAACCGAGCGCGACCGCCTGTTCGCGAACAACGAGGTGCACGACATCTCGGTCGCGATCGGCGTCGATCCGCACAGCCCGGATGAAAGCGTCGACCTGTCGAACCTGCGCTACGGCAAGATCTGCATCCTGTCGGACGCGGACGTCGACGGCTCGCACATCCAGGTGCTGCTGCTCACGCTGTTCTTCAAGCATTTCCCGCAACTGATCGAGCGCGGCCATGTGTGCGTCGCGCGCCCGCCGCTGTTCCGCGTCGACGCGCCCGCGCGCGGCAAGAAGGCTGCGCAGAAGCTTTATGCACTCGACGAAGGCGAACTCGAGGCGATCCTCGACAAGCTGCGCAAGGACGGTGTGCGCGAGACGCAATGGAGCATCAGCCGCTTCAAGGGTCTCGGTGAAATGAGCGCCGAGCAGCTGTGGGATACGACGATGAACCCCGACACGCGCCGCCTGATGCCGGTGAAGCTTGGCGAGCTCGACTACGAGGCGACCGTCGCACGCATGACGATGCTGATGGGCAAGGGCGAGGCAGCCGCGCGGCGCGGCTGGCTCGAGGAAAAGGGCAACGACGTCGAAGCGGACATCTAAGCCGAACACCTGCGCGGCCGGGCATGACGCCCGGCCCGGCCTTACGCCACTTACGAATACGGAATTCAGATGGACGACAACACTTCCGATCTCTTCGCCAGCTCCGATGCACCGGATGCCGACGCGCTGACGCTCGGCAACTACGCGGAGCAGGCGTATCTCAGCTACGCGGTCAGCGTCGTGAAGAGCCGCGCGCTGCCCGACGTGTGCGACGGCCAGAAGCCGGTGCAGCGCCGGATTCTCTACGCGATGAACGAAATGGGCCTCGGCCCGGACGCGAAGCCGGTGAAGTCGGCGCGCGTGGTCGGCGACGTGCTCGGTAAATACCACCCGCACGGCGACCAGTCGGCGTACGACGCGCTGGTGCGTCTCGCGCAGGATTTCTCGCTGCGCTACCCGCTGATCGACGGGCAGGGCAACTTCGGCTCGCGCGACGGCGACGGCGCGGCGGCCATGCGATACACCGAAGCCCGCCTCACGCCGATCGCGAAGCTGCTGCTCGACGAGATCGACCAGGGCACGGTCGACTTCATGCCGAACTACGACGGCTCGTTCGAGGAGCCGAAGACGCTGCCGAGCCGCATGCCGTTCGTGCTGCTGAACGGCGCGTCGGGCATCGCGGTCGGCCTCGCGACCGAAATCCCGTCGCACAACCTGCGCGAAGTCGCGGGCGCGGCGGTCGCGCTGATCCGCAATCCGAAGCTCTCGCACGCGGAGCTGATGAACCTGATTCCCGGCCCGGATTTCCCGGGCGGCGGCCAGATCATCTCGAGCGACACCGAAATCGCGGCGGCCTATGAAACCGGCCGCGGCAGCCTGAAGGTGCGCGCGCGCTGGAAGATCGAGGATCTCGCGCGCGGCCAGTGGCAGCTCGTCGTGACCGAGCTGCCGCCGAGCACGTCGGGCCAGAAGGTGCTCGAGGAAATCGAGGAGCTGACGAACCCGAAGCTCAAGCTCGGCAAGAAGACGCTGACGCCCGAGCAGCTCAACACGAAGAAGGCGATGCTCGACCTGCTCGACGCGGTGCGCGACGAGTCGGGCAAGGAAGCGGCGGTGCGGCTCGTGTTCGAGCCGAAGTCGCGCACGATCGACCAGACGGAATTCGTGAACACGCTGCTCGCGTACACGAGCCTCGAATCGAACGCGACGCTGAACCTCGTGATGATCGGCGCCGACGGCCGGCCGGGCCAGAAGGGTCTGCTGACGATCCTCGACGAATGGGTGAAGTTCCGCCAGCTGACGATGACGCGCCGGTGCCGCCATCGTCTCGCGAAGGTCGACGACCGCATCCACATCCTCGAAGGGCGGATGATCGTCTTCCTGAACATCGACGAGGTGATCCGCATCATCCGCGAGTCGGACGAGCCGAAGGCCGCGCTGATGAGCGCGTTCGGCCTCAGCGAACGGCAGGCGGAAGATATTCTCGAAATCCGGCTGCGCCAGCTCGCGCGGCTCGAGAAGATCAAGATCGAGAAGGAACTCGAAGCGCTGCGCGACGAAAAGGCGAAGCTCGAGGAACTGCTCGCGAACGAAAGCGCGATGAAGCGGCTGATGATCAAGGAGATCGAGGCCGACGCGAAGCAGTACGGCGACGATCGCCGCACGCTGATCCAGCAGGAAAAGCGCGCGACCTTCGAGGCGAAGGTGGTGGACGAGCCGGTCACGGTCGTCGTGTCGCAGAAGGGCTGGGTGCGTGCGCTGAAGGGCCACGGGCTCGACCCGGCCAGCTTCTCGTTCAAGGCCGGCGATCATCTGTACGCGGCGTTCCAGTGCCGCACGCCGGATCGCCTGATCGCGTGGGGCAGCAGCGGCCGCGTGTACTCGGTGGACGTGTCGGTGCTGCCGGGCGGGCGCGGCGACGGCGTGCCCGTCACGTCGCTGATCGAGCTCGAGTCGGGCTCGCACCTGATGCACTACTACGCGGCGCCGGCCGACCAGCAACTGCTGCTCGCGTCGAGCAACGGCTTCGGCTTCCTCGCGAAGGTCGGCGACATGGTGAGCCGCGTGAAGGCCGGCAAGGCGTTCATGACGATCGATGCGGGCGCGGCGCCGCTCGCGCCGATGCCGGTGCTGCCGAACGCGACGCAGGTCGCGTGCCTGTCGAGCGGCGGCCGCCTGCTCGTGTTCGGGATGGACGAGATGAAGACGCTGTCCGGCGGCGGTCGCGGCGTGATCCTGATGGCGCTCGACGACAAGGAAACGCTCGTTCAGGCGCTCGCGATCGATCCGGCCGGCGTCGTGCTGATCGGCACCGGCCGCGGCGGCAAGACGATGGACGAAACGCTGTCGTATGCGGGGCTGGCGCCGCACGTCGGCAAGCGCGCCCGCAAGGGCCGCGCGCCGGACACGAAGCTCAAGGTCGTCAGCGAACTGCGTCCGCTGCTCGGCTGACGCTGCGCACGTTCGATCGCCCGGTTCAGCCGCGATCGAAGGCCGCACCTCCGCTTCGGCGGACGTGCGGCTTTTTCTTTTGGAGGGGGATTCGGGTAAGCAAGCGTGGCGCTGTCACGCGGAACTTGCAAAATAATGTGAAATCGCGCCTGGGGTCTGAACCGCTCGGCGACAATCGGGTCGAACGTCGCTCGATGCCGCGTGCGACGCGGCCGTTCGCCGCACCCCACTCCTCACAGGATCGCCGTCATGTCCCATGCTGTCTCCGTCGCGCTGTTTCTTCATCTGCTGGCCGTCGCCGTGTGGGTGGGCGGGATGGTCTTCGCCAACTTCTGCCTGCGCCCGGCGCTGTCCGACCTGTCGCCGCAGCTTCGGTTGCCGCTGATCGAGGGCGTGTTCGGCCGCTTCTTCAACTGGGTCTCGGGCTCCGTGATCGTGATCCTGCTGACCGGCGGCTTCCTGCTCGTGCAATTCGGCGGCGCGCACGCGACGTGGTCGCTGCACGCGATGGCCGGGCTCGGCGTCGTGATGATGCTGATCTTCGGGCATATCCGGTTCGCGCTGTTCCCGCGCATCCGCCGTGCGGTGCAGGCGCAGAAGTGGCCGGACGGCGCACGCGCGGTGAATACGGTGCGCCTGCTCGTGCTCGTGAACCTCGTGCTCGGCGTCGTCACGATCGGCGCGGCGGTGTTGTCGCGCGGTTTCTGATTGACCGCAGCCGGCCGGCCCGCGTGCAGCCGCGGGTGCGCCGGCAAGCGCCGCTACGCGGCCAGCATCGCATCGAGCAGCCATGAACCGACCGGGCCGAGCGGCCGGTTGCGCGACCAGACCGCATCGACCCGCACACGGCGCGGCCAGCCGCGCGCACGCAGTTCGCACAGCCGATCGCGCGCGAAGTGGTCGACCATCCAGCGCGGCAGTTCGGCCCAGCCGAACCCCAGCACGGCCATCTCCAGCAGCATCAGGTAGCTTGGCGCCAGCCAGTGCTGCGTGCCGACGACGATCCGGTCGTCGGCGCCGCGGCCTTCCGTTTTCACATAGGTATTGAGGCGCAGTTCGCGCACGTCGCGCAGCGCGGCGTGCGGCACGTCGGCGTCGCCGTATTCGGCGAGCGCGTGCGTGCGGCCGACGAACAGCCCGATTTCCGACTCCTCCGCGATCGTCGCCGCGCCGATATCGGCCGGGTAGGCCGCGCGCGCGGCCATCAGCCCGAGCTGCGCGCGCCCCTGCTGGATCAGGTCGAGCACGTCTTCGTGCTCGGCGATCTGGCATTCGAGCTCGAGCGCCGGGAAGCGCCGTTCGAGCGCCATCAACGTTTCCTCGTAGCGCTTCGACTGGTACGTATCGGACACGACGAGCGTCAGCCGCGCTTCCTCGCCACGCGCGAGCCGCGCGGCCGTCCGGTCGATCGCCGCGCCGGCCTCGAGCGCGCGCTGCACCTGCGGCAGCAGCGCACGCCCGGCATCGGTCAGCGTCGGTGCGCGCGTCGAGCGATCGAACAACTGCACGCCGAGATCGATCTCGAGGTTCGCGATCGCCTCCGACACGGTCGACTGGCGCTTGCCGAGCTTGCGCGCGGCGGCCGTGAACGAGCCGAGCAACGCGGCTTCGGCGAAGGCGAGCAGGGCTTCGGGGGCGTGGCGCATGCGGCGCTCCTGGTGGTGATATATCGGTAAAACCGATGATATCAAACTGGATTCATACGGTTGCGCCGATCAAAATGGCGGCCATGTACGAAGTAGACGAATCGGAGGGAATCATGAAACAGGTCAACAAAACGGTGACGGAACGGCTGCTGCATGCACTGACGTTCGAGCTGGTCGCGATCGCGCTGTGCGCGCCGATCGGCGCGTGGCTGCTCGACATGCCGGTGTCGCACGTCGGCGTGCTGACGGTGATGGTGTCGCTGATCGCGATGGCGTGGAACATGGCGTTCAACACGCTGTTCGACCGCTTCGAGCGTCGCGCGGGGCTGACCCGCACGCTCGGCATGCGGATCGCGCATGCGGTCACGTTCGAGCTCGGTCTCGTCGCGATGGTGGTGCCGGTCGCCGCGTGGTGGCTGAACGTGAGCCTCGTCGAGGCGCTGCTGCTCGACCTCGGCATCGTGCTGTTCTTCCTGCCTTACACGTTCTGCTTCAACCTCGCTTACGACGCGCTGCGCGCCCGCTGGATGGCACGCCGGGTCGCGATGCAGGCAGGTTGAGGAGGGCCTGGACGGGCGAATGCCGGTAGAACCCGGCGGGGCGGTGGTCGCCGCCCGTCAGCGCGCGGCGGCCAGCAGCCACACGCCGCAAGCCACCGCGACCGTGCCGTACACGGCATAGACGGGCACCTTGAAGCGCGCGAAGCACAGCGTCGCGAAGGCGCCCGTCAGCCAGTAAACGGGGTCGACGGGTTCGCGGTACAGGATCCTCACGACGGCGACGACGAGAAAACCCGTGGTCGCCGCACGCAGCAGCCGCATCCCGTGCTCGAAACGCGAATGGCGCTTGAGCCGGGACAGGTGGTTCTGCGCAAACACGACGAGGCATCCCGACGGAATGAACAGCGCGGCCGTCGCGAGCAGCGCGCCGACCCAGCCGTCGGTCAGGTAGCCGAGAAACGGGACGACGTTCAGCAGCGGCCCCGGCGCGACAGGGGACAGCGCGAACGCCAGCGTGAAGTCGTGATCGGAGATGCCGGTTGCGGGCGTGACGAACAGCGTCTTGAGCACGGGCAGCGCGGAAAAGCCGCCGCCGAACAATGTCATGCCGGCGCCGGCGAGACGCGGCCACAGCAGCGTCGCCTGGTAATCGCCGGGCAGCGGCACCGCGAACAGCGTGACGAGCACGCCGAGCAGCACGAGCAGGTTGCGGTCGCGGGTCGACAACGTGAAATCGACCGCGTCGCGTTGCGGCGGCCCCGTGAGCCAGCCGGCCGCGAACGCGGCGAAGAGAATCCCGACGAAGGCGGCCGGATTATGCGCGAAACCGAGCAGAATCGTGGACAGCGCGGCGATCAGTTGTTCGCGCCGTGTGCGCGCGAGCGAGCGCAACTGCTTGACCCACGTGACGCCGATCAGCGCGGCGAGCACCATCCCGAAGTGATTGATCAGCATCGGCGCGGCGAGCGAGCGCACGAGCGGCGTGCGATAGAAGATCGCGAACAGCGTCATCAGGATGGAGAACGGCAGCACGCTCGCGATGCCGGCGATCCACGCGCCGATGCGGCCGTGCAGGATCTGGCCGACTTGCACCGCCACGTTGCAGCCGACGGGGCCCGGCACCAGCCAGGCCAGCGCGACGAGGTCGCCGAAGACGTTGGGCTCGATGCGCTTCAGCCGCTCCACGTAGTGGCGTTCGAGCTGCGCCATCATCGACAGCCCGCCCCACGAGACCGCCGAAATGCTGGCGACGACCTTGAACAGGTCCCACAGGGACGCCTGCGCCTGTTCGACATCAGCGGTCGCTTCGATTTCGACGGTAGTCATGTTGGTGGTGTGAGCGCGGGGCCCGATCTCTCGCGTGCGGCCATGCCGGCGGCCCGCCGACACGTTGGCCCTCCCAATTGTCCGCCGCGCACCGTGACACTGCCATGCGCGAAAACGCTAGTTCAAGAACTAAACAATCGGATCGGAAAACGAAACAATGACGGCGCGCGCAATAGCCACCAAGGCCACGGCCGCGGTGCGCTTACGCGCCCGTGCTGCCGGTCGCGCGATGCGCGATCACGTTCGGCGCGTCGCCGCGCACGCCGAAGCGTGCGATCAGCGCGGGAATCGCGTCGGCCGGCACCGGTCGCGAGAACAGGAAGCCTTGCGCCTCGATCTCGCCGAGCGCGGCGAGCCACGTGATCTGCTCCTCGGTTTCCGTGCCTTCGACGACGACGGTCAGGCCGAGCGAGCGCGCGAGATGCACGATCGACGACACCATCACGCACACGCTGCGATCGTTCGGGATGGCCTGCACGAACGAGCGGTCGACCTTCAGCGTGTCGACGGAGAAGCGGTGCAGGTACGACAGCGACGAATAGCCGGTGCCGAAATCGTCGAGCGCGATGCGGATGCCGAGCTTCTTCAGCGCGACGATCTTCTCGGACACGAGCTCCGGATATTCCATCATCGCGGTCTCGGTGATCTCGATCTCCAGCCGGTTCGCGTCGATGCCGGTGTCCTGTAGCGCCTGCGAGATCGTCTCGATCAGGTCGCCGCGCCAGAACTGCACCGGCGAGATGTTGACCGCGAGCGTCAGTGTGTCGTGGCCTTCGTCGCGCCAGCGCGCGATCTGCTCGCACGCGGTGCGGATCACGAAGTCGCCGATCGGCACGATCAGGCCGGTCGATTCGGCGATCGAAATGAATTCGTTCGCGGAGATGACGCCGTGCTCCGGATGATCCCAGCGCGCGAGCGCCTCGAAACCGGTGATGTGGCGGTGCGTGAGGTCGATCTTCGGCTGGTACGCGAGGAACAGCTGCCCCTCGGCGAGCGCGACGCGCAGTTGCTGTTCCCAGCGCATCAGGTGGTCGGCGCGGTGCGACAGGTGCGGCGCATAGAACTGGTAGCAGTTCTTGCCGGCGTCCTTCGCGCTGTACATCGCGAGGTCGGCCTTCTTCAGCAGGTCGATCTCGCTCTCGTTCGCCACCGTGTGCAGCGCGATGCCGATGCTCGCATGCAGCACGAACGAGCTGCCGCGCACGTCGAACGGTTCGCCGAACATCCGGATGATCGCTTCCGCGAGCCGTACCGCGCGCCGCTCGACGTCGTCGCCCTTCATCACCACGACGAACTCGTCGCCGCCGATGCGCGCGAGCGAGCCTTCGTCGCCGACCGCATCGGACAGGCGCGACGCGGTCATCTGCAGCACGATGTCGCCGGCGTTGTGGCCGAGCGTGTCGTTGACGGTCTTGAAGTTGTCGAGATCGATGAACAGCAGCCCGAGCCGCGACAGGCTCGCAGGCATCGACACGTCGTTGCGCAACCCGCGCAGCGTCGCATAGCGGTTCGCGAGGCCGGTGAGCAGGTCGTACTCGGCGAGCTGCGTCATTTCGCGCTCACGGCCGAGCAGCTTCCCGATCAGGCCCGTCGCGACGCCGAAGAACGCGAGCATCGCGAGCGTGATGAAGCTCGTCATCAGCAGGTAGACGTTGCGCGTGTGGTAGTAGTCCGCGAATTCCTCGGTTTGCGACAGCCCGACCATCACCGCGAGCGGGTAGCCGTCGAGGTGGCGGTACGACACGATGCGCGTCACGCCGTCGATCGGGTCGATGATCGTGCCCGTCACGCGCTCGGCGATCGGGTAAACACCCGACGCGGAAAACGCGCCGGGCGCGTTGCTGACCGAGCCCGTGCGCCGCGCGAGCACCGCGCCAGTATCGGACACCACCGCGATCACGCCTTCCTTGCCGATCGCCGCGTTGTTGTAGAAGTCGTTGGTGAAGTAGCTCGGGTCTTCCGACACGACGACGATGCCCGCGAAGCTGCCGTCCGGGTTGTTCAGGCGCCGTGTCATCTGCAGCGTCCAGTGGCTCGACACGCGGCCGAGTACGGGCTTGCTGATGAACAGGCGGTCGTCGTTGTGCGCGAGGTGGACCTTGAAGTGCTCGCGGTCGGACAGGTTGATCGGCTGCGGATGCAGCTCGGCCGTGTTCGCGAACAGGATGCCCTTCGCGTTGACGAGCGACACCTGGATCAGCGTGTCGCTCGGCACGACGCCTTTCTCGACGGCGCTGGCGAGGTTGAAGCGGGCGGGCGACTTCTCGAATTCGAACTTGACGAAGCGGGTGATCTGGTCGACCTGGTGGATCGCCTTGACCGTATGCTGCTCGAGCGCGGAGGACAGGATCGCGGCGGAAGCCGCTGCTTCCTTGTACGCGCTGTCCTTTTCGACCGACAGACGCGCGATGATCACGGCCCACAGCAGCGCGAGCGCCAGCATCCCGAGCAGCGGGATCGCAAATAGCGCACGCCGGCGCGATTTGCGCGGCGCGCGTAGCGGCCGGGTCGGCGGCGTATGGTTGGACCGGGCGGAGCTCATCGAAGCGGGTGGCGTCCTGCTCGCGTGCGCCATCCGTCTGGATGGCTGATTATTGGTCGGGGTTGTCCCGACGTCTGTTCGTTCGCGGGACACGCAACCATGGACAGACCTCCGAAACAACGGATTAGGCCCGATATTACTGGTTGGAACGTTTTTGCGATAGTTGGGCGAATCGTAGGGGGGCGCCGGACGGGCCGGCGCCATCGCACATCGCGAAATGTCAGGCGGGTGACAGGAAAGAGCCGTCGACGACGGTGACGACCTGGCCGCCGATCCACGTGGTGCCGTCTTCGTCATAGCTGACGAAGACGCGGCCGTCGCGGCCGATCGCCGTACCCTGGCGGGCCGTATACGACTGGCCGGGGCGGCGTTCCTGCCGCGTCAGCAGCCCGGCGAGCGCGGCGTTCGCGCTGCCGGTGACGGGATCCTCGCCGAAGCCGAAATTGCCGCCCGTCATCAGGCAGCGGATTTCGAACGTCGCGGGGCCGCCTTCGGCGTGCGGCGCGTAGACCGCGATGCCGTCCGTGCCGTAGCGGCGCGTGAGCGCCGCCAGCGCGGCCGGATCGGGCGTCAGGCCGATGCAGGCATCGGCCGACTTCAGTCGCATGACCAGCCACGGCGCGCCGTTGTCGACCGCGCACGGCTCGGCATCCAGATCGAGCGCGTCGCTGCGCAACGCGGCAGCCAGCGCCGCGTAGTCCGAGCGGTCGAGCGGCGTGACGCGTGCCGGCGGCGCGGCGAACGCCCAGCCGTCGGCCTGCTCGCGCAGCGCGACCCGGCCGACCCCGCACTGCTGGATCAGCCGGCCCGGCGTGCGCGGCCGCGCGCCGCTTTCCAGGAACGCATGCGCGGTGCCCAGCGTCGGATGGCCGGCGAACGGCAGTTCGCCCTCCGTCGTGAAGATCCGGACGCGGTAGTCGGCTTCCGGATCGGTCGGCGTGCAGAGGAAGGTCGTTTCCGACAGGTTCGTCCAGCGGGCGATCGCGAGCATGTGGTCGTCGCCGAGCGAATCGGCGTCGAACACCACGGCGAGCGCGTTGCCCTTGAACGGTACCGACGTGAATACGTCGACCTGCTTGAAACGGACGAGACGGCCGGGCATCGTGCTGCGTTCGTTACGCAACTTCGGCGATCAGCTCGATCTCGACGCACGCGCCGAGCGGGATCTGCGCGACGCCGAACGCCGAGCGCGCGTGCTTGCCGGCGTCGCCGAACACTTCCGCGATCAGTTCCGACGCGCCGTTCGTCACGACGTGCTGTTCGGTGAAGTCGAGCGTCGAGTTGACGAGGCTCATCAGCTTGACGATGCGCGTGACCTTGTTCAGGTCACCGGTGTGCGCGTGCAGCGTCGCGAGCAGGTCGATCGCGATCGAGCGGGCGGCGGCCTTGCCGTCTTCCGTCTGCAGATCCGCGCCGAGCTTGCCGGCCCAGACCTTGCCGTCCTTCTTCGCGATGTGGCCCGACAGGAACACCGTGTTGCCGGTTTGCGCGCTCATCACGTAGGCGGCGGCCGGTGCGCCGGCGGTCGGGAGCTCGATGCCGAGCGACTTCAGCTTGTCGTAGACGTTAGCCATGGATTCGATTCCTCGTAGAGAGTCGTGACAGGAAAAAGGGGATCAGAGACGCTCGCGCAGCAGCTTGCCGAGGCGCGCGACGCCTTCCTCGATCTTCTCGGGCGGCACCGTCACGAACGACAGGCGCAGCGTGTTCTGCTGTGCGTTGTCGGCGAAGAACGGCGCGCCCGGCACGAACGCGACGTGGTTGTCGACGGCCGTGGCGAGCAGCTTCATGCTGTCGATCTGCGCGGGCAGGTTCACCCAGATGAACATCCCGCCTTCCGGGCGGTTCCACGTGACGCCTTCCGGCATGTGGCGCTCGAGCGCGCCGAGCATCGCGTCGCACTGCGCGCTGTACAGCTCGCGGATCGTCGGGATGTGCTCGTCGAGGAAGCCGTCCTTGATCACTTCGTGCGCGATGCGCTGCGTGAGCGTCGGCGTGTGCAGGTCGGTGGCCTGCTTGGCCTGCACGAGCTTGAAGTGGAGTTCCTCGGGCGCAATGATGTAGCCGATCCGCAGGCCCGGCGCGAGCACCTTCGAGAACGTGCCGAGGTGCACGATGTGATCGGGCGCCATCGACAGCATCGTCGGCAGAGGCTCGCCGCGATAGTTCAGCGCGCCGTACGGATCGTCTTCCAGCACCGGGAACGGGCTCGACTGCGCGAACGCGGCGAGCGCGCGGCGGCGCTCGACGGGCAGGCGGCGGCCGGTCGGGTTCTGGAAGTTCGGCTGCGCGTACAAGAGGCGCGCGCCTTGCGTGAGTTCGGGCGTGAGGCCGTCCGGCAGCAGGCCCTGCTCGTCGGTCGGCACCTGCACGTAGCGCGGCTCGTACAGCGAGAACGACTGCAGCGCGCCGAGGTAGGTCGGGGTTTCGACGAGGATCGGGCTGCCCGGATCGACGAGCGCCTTGCCGAGCAGGTCGAGCGCCTGCTGCGAGCCTGTCGTGATCAGCACCTGCGACACGCGCACGCTGTAGCGCTCGGCGATCCATTCGCGCAGCGGCAGGTAGCCTTCGGTCGCGCTGTACTGGAGCGCGGCGGCCGGCGCGTCGCGCAGCACGCGATCGGCGGCGGCGCGCATGCGCTCGGCCGGGAACGTGGCAGGGGCGGGCAGGCCGCCGGCGAACGAGATGACCTCGGGGCGTTCCGTGACCTTCAGGATTTCGCGGATGGCAGAGCTCGTCAGCTTGCGTGCGCGTTCGGAAAGCTGCCAGTGCGGCGGATGCAGGTCGCTCGGATTCATAGTCTCCTCGTTCGGATATCGTGGTCAGTCAAGAAAGGTCGTTCGGGCAAATCGCTTCGACGCCGCCGGGTGGGCGGGCACGAGCGCGATAGGGCCTTCGCGGCCGGGTGGGCAAACCGATCAGGCAAAACGTCCATTATGGCGCAGCTGTTCAGCCGGCGCGAGCCGGTTGCGCGGCGGTGGCGACCGCCGAGCGGCGCCCGAGCACCACGGTGGCGATCACCGCGGCTGCGAACAGCCACGTCGACGGCGTCACCGTTTCGCCGAACAGCAATGCGGAAAAAGCGATCGTGAAGAAAATCTGCAGCAGTTGCACCTGGCCGACGCGCGCGATGCCGCCCATCGCGAGCCCCGCGTACCACGCGAAAAAGCCGATGAATTGCGAAAAGAGGGTCACGTAGCCGAACGCGAGCCACGTGCGCAGCGCGAGCGGGCCCGGATGCGCGGCATGCTGCGTCCACGCGAGCCAGCCGACCGGCAGCACGAGGAACGGCGCGGACACGACGAGCGCCCAGCAGATCACCTGCCAGCCGCCGATCTGGCGCGCGAGCCGCGCGCCTTCCGCATAACCGAGCGCACCGATGCCGACCGCGACGAGCATCAGCGCGTCGCCGGCCTGCACCGTGCCGCCGCCGTCGCGCAGCGCGAACGCGATCACGAGCGCGCTGCCGGCCACCGCGCTGGCCCAGAACGCCTTCGACGGCCGCTCGTGCGACAGCCAGGCCGCGTACAGCGCGACGAACAGCGGCTGCAGGCCGTTGACTACCGCACCGTGCGACGCCGGAACCGTTTTCATCGCCCATGCGGAGAACACCGGGTACGCGATGATCACGCCGAGCGACGTGATCGCGAGGCTTTTCAGCTGCGCGCGGGTCGGCAGCGGCTCGCGGCGCCACCACAGCAGCAGGCCGGCCGGCACCGCGGCGGCGAGCGCGCGGCCGAGCCCGTTGAGCAGCGGATGGAGTTCGGCGACGACGATCCGCGTCATCGGCAGCGTCAGGCTGAAGATCATCACGCCGATGAGGCCGAGCAGCATGCCCCGGGTTTCGCGCGAATTCATGAAGTGGGTGTCTCCGTGTTGCCGGTATGGGTGTAGTTCAGCGAGGCGGCAGGGTGTTCAGCGCAGCGTGCGCGCGCCCTGCGGCGTGTCGAATTCGGCGACCAGCGCGGGCGGGCCGTCGGCGGCGTCGAGGTCGAGCAGGTGGGCGGCGCCGAGCCAGTCGAGCTGCTCGCGGAGCGCGTCCGCGCGCGGGTGGGTGCCCTTGAGCGCTTTCAGCGCGACGCCGTCGCCCGGGAGCGATTCGGCCGGGTGGCGCGCGCTGTCCCACTGGATCAGCGACGGCAGGAGGCCGTCGCCCGCGCCTTGCCACGCGGGGAACGTGCCGTCGTCGGGCACGGTGAGGCCCCAGCTCAGGTCGCCGCGCCGCATCGCGACGACCGGCGGGATGCGCGCCGGGTACTGGCTCTGCCACAGCGCGAGCTGGCGCGGACGGTCGACCCGCGCGACCCAGTGCGCGAGAAACGGGCCTTGCGCAAGCCGTGCGTGCATGGCCGGATCGTCGAGCCCGAACAGCCGCGCGCGCGGCGGCTCGGCGTCGGCGTTCGGCGCAGGCGCATCGGGATCGATCGCGATCACTTCGAGGTAGAGTCCGCCCCATACGCCGAACAGCGCATTGTGGGTTCGCATCAGCGGGTGGCGGCCGCCGCCGGCCGGTTCGATGCCGAGCGCGTCGGCGACGTGGCGGACGCCTTCGTCGAGCGTGCGCGCGGCGATCACGAGATGGTCGAGTGTCAGGGAGCGGGCTGGCATGAACGTCGGTCGGGAAGCGAAAGTGTCATGGTGGGCAGGTAATGCGCCGGGCGGTGGCCGGACCGGCCGGCGTACCGGCCGCGATGCGGGCCGGTGGGCGCGGTGCCAGGTGCGGCGGGGCCGGAACGGTGGCCGCACGGCCGCCATTCCGGTCAACTGTAATCGTCGCTACCGGCACAGTAACGGTACAATCGGCGCGATAGCCTTCGGTACAGTTGGAGCTGCCGCCCATGTCCACCGTCCCACTCGCCCAGATTCCCGTGCCGCACGACACGGCCACGCTCACGCTCGTCGACCAGCTTGTCCAGTGGGCGCGACGGCGCATCGACGAGCGCGTGTTCCGGCCCGGCATGCGGATGCCGTCGATCCGCAAGCTCGCGCTCGACAAGAGCGTGTCGCGCTTCACCGTCGTCGAGGCGTACGAGCGCCTCGTCGCCCAGGGTTACCTCGACTCGCGGCGCGGCTCGGGCTTCTACGTGCGCGAGCGCACGGGCGCCGGCCCGCAGCCGGCCGACGGCGTCGCACGCGTGGCCGAGGCCGCGCCGGTGCACAACACGATCGACGTCGTCTGGCTGCTGCGCAACATGCTGCATACCGTCAGCCCGGAAAAGGGGCCGGGTCTCGGCTACCTGCCGGGCCGCTGGCTCGACGGGGAACTGATCACCGGTGCGCTGCGCGCGCTCGGGCGCCAGTCCGGCGCGCAGATGCTCGGCTTCGGCACCGCGCAGGGCTTCCTGCCGCTGCGCCAGCAACTGCAGACGCGCCTCGCCGAAGTGGAGATCGGCGCGAAGCCCGAACAGATCGTGCTGGTGTCGGGGATCACGCAGGCGATCGACCTGATCGCGCGGATCTACGTGAAGCCCGGCGATGCGGTGATCGTCGGCGATCCGGCCTGGTTCCAGATGTTCGGCCGCTTCGCGGCGCAGGGCGCGCAGCTCGTCGGGATGCCGTACACGCCGGACGGCCCCGATCTCGACGCGCTCGAAACGCTCGTCCAGATGTGGCGACCGAAGATGCTCGTGATCAATTCGGTGCTGCAGAACCCGACCGGCACGTCGCTGTCGGCCGCGCAGGCGTTCCGGATCCTGAAGCTCGCGGAGGCGTACGACTTCCTCGTCGTCGAGGACGACGTGTACGGCGACCTGTGCCCGCCGAGCTACCCGGCCACGCGCCTCGCGAGCCTCGACCAGTTGAAGCGCGTGATCTACCTCGGCAGCTATTCGAAGACGCTCGCGGCGAACCTGCGGGTCGGCTACGTCGCGTGCGCGCCGGAGATCGCGAAGGCGGTCACCGACCAGAAGATGCTGGTGGGGATGACGACGCCCGAGCTCAACGAGCGCGTGCTGTACAAGATCCTGACCGAAGGGCATTACCGGCGCCACGTCGAGCGGCTGCGCGCGCGGCTCGACGGCGTGCGCGACAAGACCGCGCGGATGCTCGAGCGCACGGGGCTCGGCCTGTTCACGATGCCGGCGGCCGGGATGTTCCTGTGGGCCGACACGGGCGTCGATTCGGACGCGCTCGCGGCAGTCGCGCACGAGGCCGGCTTTTTGCTGACGCCGGGCAGCCTGTTCTCGCCGCAGCAATCGCCGTCCACGTGGATGCGCTTCAACGTCGCGAACTGCGGCGATCCCGCGCTGCCGGCGCTGCTGTCGCGCTATATCGATTCCGCCGTGCGCCGCGCATCGTGACGCGGCGCGGCACGCCCGCCCTTGAAATCGGGCGTGCCGCCTCCAGATACGCGCGCAAACCGCTAGCGCCGGGCGGTCGGCTTTCACGGGCCGGCCTGCATCGCGGGCGGGGCGCCTGCGCCACACCATTCAAGTTCAAGTAAGAGGAAACAGCATCCATGGCACACGAAACGATGAGCTTTCAGGCAGAGGTCAAGCAACTCCTCCACCTGATGATCCATTCGCTCTACAGCAACAAGGAAATCTTCCTGCGCGAACTGGTGTCGAATGCGTCCGACGCGGTCGACAAGCTGCGTTTCGAAGCGCTCGCGGACAACGCGCTGTACGAGAACGATCCGAACCTGCGCATCCGCATCGGCTACGACAAGGCCGCGCGCACGATCACGATCGACGACAACGGCATCGGCATGAGCCGCGACGAAGCGATCGCGAACCTCGGCACGATCGCGCGTTCGGGCACCAAGGAGTTCTTCACGAAGCTGTCGGGCGACCAGCAGAAGGATGCGGCGCTGATCGGCCAGTTCGGCGTCGGTTTCTACTCGGGCTTCATCGTCGCCGACAAGATCACGGTTGAAACGCGTCGCGCGAGCCTGCCGGCGAGCGAAGCCGTGCGCTGGGAAAGCGCGGGCGAGGGCGATTTCACGATCGACGCGATCGAGCGCGCGCAGCGCGGCACGACGATCACGCTGCACCTGCGCGAAGGCGAGGACGACCTGCTGTCGTCGCACCGCCTGAAGTCGATCATCCAGAAGTACTCCGACCACATCGCGCTGCCGATCCTGATGCAGAAGGAAGAATGGGATCAGGAAAAGGGCGAGATGGTCCTGAAGGCCGAGGACGAGACCGTCAACCAGGCGAGCGCGCTGTGGACGCGGTCGAAGAGCGACGTCACCGACGAGCAGTACACGCAGTTCTACCAGCACATCGCGCACGACCACCAGGATCCGCTCACGTGGACGCATAACCGCGTCGAGGGCCGCAGCGAATACACGCAACTGCTGTTCGTGCCGTCGCATGCGCCGTTCGACCTGTGGAACCGCGACTATCGCGGCGGCCTGAAGCTGTACGTGAAGCGCGTGTTCATCATGGACGACGCCGAGCAGCTGCTGCCGCAGTACCTGCGTTTCGTGAAGGGCGTGGTCGATTCGGCCGACCTGCCGCTGAACGTGTCGCGTGAAATCCTGCAGGAAAGCCGCGACGTGAAGGCGATCCGCGAAGGCGTGACGAAGCGCGCGCTGTCGATGCTCGAAGAGCTCGCGAACGCGGAAGAGGATGCCGGCAAGGAGAAGTACAAGACGTTCTGGAGCGCGTTCGGCCAGGTGCTGAAGGAAGGCCTCGGCGAGGATCACGCGAACCGCGAGCGCATCGCGAAGCTGCTGCGCTTCGCGTCGACGCACGGCGACACCGACGCGCAGGACGTGTCGCTCGCCGACTACGTGTCGCGCATGAAGCCCGAGCAGAGCAAGATCTACTACGTGACCGCCGATACGTGGCAGGCCGCGAAGAACAGCCCGCATCTGGAAGTGTTCCGCAAGAAGGGCGTCGAGGTGCTGCTGCTGACCGACCGCGTCGACGAATGGATGCTGTCGTTCCTGCACGAATTCGACGGCAAGCCGCTCGCGAGCGTGGCCCGTGGCGACCTCGACCTCGGCGAGCTGAACGACGAGGAGAAGAAGGCGCAGGAACAGGCGGGTGAGGCGATCAAGCCGGTCGTCGAGAAGATGAAGGAAGCGCTCGGCGACAAGGTGAAGGAAGTGCGCGTCACGTTCCGCCTGACCGATTCGCCGTCGTGCCTCGTCGCGGACGACAACGACATGAGCGGCTACCTGCAGCGCATGCTGAAGGCGGCCGGCCAGAACGCGCCGGCGATGCAGCCGATCCTCGAGATCAACCCGGAGCACGCGCTCGTGAAGCAGCTGAATGCCGACAGCGCCGATTTCGGCGACTGGTGCCATCTGCTGTTCGACCAGGCGCTGCTCGCCGAAGGCGGCATGCTCGACGACCCGGCAAGCTTCGTGAAGCGGACCAACGCGCTGCTGCTGTCGCGCGCCGCGTGAACACGCGGATGCGATTCGACGGCGGTCAGGCCGGCTGGCGCGAGACGCCGCGGCCTGGCTGCACGCTCGACCAGCGTGACTGGCTGACGCGCGGCGGATCGCTGACCGCGCACCTCGCGCGGCTCGGCCGCGTGAACGTGCGCGTGACGCGCGAGGCCGTCGACTGCCCGTGGTTCGACGAGCCGGACGCGCTCGCCAGTGCGCTGCGCGCGCCGATGTGGGTGCGCGAGGTGATCCTGTCGGTCGACGGCACGCCGTTCGTCGCCGCGCACAGCATCGCGCCGCTCGCGGCCAGCAAGGGTGTGTGGCAGGCGATGCGGCGGCTGCGCACGCGGCCGCTGGCGGAGCTGCTGTACAGCGATCCGCAGGTCGAGCGTTCGGCGCTCGTCAGCCGGCGCGTGATCGCCGGCCATCCGCTGTATGCGCTGGCGAGCCACGCGCTTGGCGGCGCGCGCGCGCCGCATTCGTTCGCCGCGCGGCGCTCGGTGTTCCAGCGTCACGGCAAGCCGTTGATGGTCACCGAGTGCATGCTGCCGGCGCTGTGGCGCCATCTCGATGCGCACGGCGACGGGCCGCGCTCGGGCGGGCCGGACGGAGGCGCGTGATGTTGCGCGGGTTTCCGCCGGTCGTCGCGGCGAATACGCACACGATGATCCTCGGCAGTTTTCCGGGCGAGGCGTCGCTCGATGCCGCGCAGTATTACGCGCATCCGCGCAACCAGTTCTGGCGGTTGCTCGGCACGGTGCTCGGCGAGCACGGGCTGCACGAGTTCGCGTACGACGCGCGGCTCGAGCGTGTGCTGTCGCACGGGATCGGTATCTGGGATGTCTTGGCCGCGTGCCATCGCGAGGGCAGCCTCGATTCGGCGATCCGGCATGCGAAGCCGAACGATTTCGCGTCGTTGCGCGAGCATGCGCCGTTGCTCAAGCGCGTGTGTTTCAACGGCAAGACGGCGGGGCGGTTTGCGGAGGTGATCGGTGCGGCGGGGTACGACACGCTCGTGCTGCCTTCGTCGAGCCCGGCGAATGCGATGCTGACGTTCGAGCAGAAGCTCGCGCAGTGGCACGGGATTCGTGCCTGATGAATGGACGGATCGTCGCTTATTCGTCCTTGCCCCAGCGCCATTTCGGTTTTTCGCCTTTCAGCCAGCACACGATCGTGAGCGCGGCCACCAGCACCACGATGCAAGCCGCGAACGCCAGCGGTGACTGGGCGGGCGACACGTGCGTCGCAACCACGACGATCCCGATCACGAAGAGCAGCAGGACGACCCAGCCTTGCCACGCGACCGGCAACCCCCATCCCCAGCCGTAGCGCTTCGCCGGAAACCAGATCGTCTTGTGGTGCGAGGCCATGTGGCTCCTCGTTGTCTGATGATTGTTACGCTGACTTTTTGTTAGCGAGCGTGTCGCTGGCGGGCTCTCATCGTATCGAGCAGGCGTTCCAGCCGTGCGAGCGCGTCGGATGACGAAACGTACTCGCCCGTGCGTCGCGCCTCGTCGCGCGATGCAATGCCGCGTGCGATAAACGCGCTTTGAAGCCGGCGATACGCGATGCCGTCGCGGATTGATTGCTCGACGAAGCTCGACAGCGTTTCGCCGTCACGCAGGACGCGTTCGGCAACGGCGAGCAGTTCGGGTTCGATGGGGATGGGCTGACAAACGGTGGTCTTCATCGGGCGACTTCCACGAACACGATTTCAATGCATTGTCGTCCACGCGCAGCGATTGTGCACGTGACAGGCCAACGGTACGCAGTGGTGGATCGGTTTCCGACAGCGACTATCGTCCCGCCAATGCTATCCTCTCGTCCGCTAAAACCAGCTTCACCCAGCGAGATTCACACATGACCCGACTGATCAAGCGCGCGTCCGCCGAGGCGCGCGCGTCCAAGCGCAGCAAGCCGTCCGCGTACAACGGCTCCGAAAAACTCCAGCCGCCGCGATTGAAGCGCCGCCCGGACATCGACGAGCACGACGACGTGCCCGTGCTCGAAGCCCCGCGCAAGCCGCGCTTCGCGCCCGTCACGTTCTCGGAAGAGGGCGGCGTGCGCTTCCTGCATTTCGGTACCGAATGGGTGCAGGGCGCGATGCGGATCTCGAAGCCGCTGCATATCGAGCTCGAATACGCGCAGCAGATGATGGCGTGGCTGCTGTTCCTCGAAACGCCCGAGCGGATCGTCCAGCTCGGGCTCGGCACCGGCGCGCTGACCAAGTTCTCGCACCGCTTCCTGTCGCACGCGAAGGTCGAGGCCGTCGAGCTGAACCCGGCCGTGATCGTCGCCGCGCGCACGATGTTCGCGCTGCCGCCCGACGATGCACGTCTCGCCGTGCATGAAGCCGACGCGTGGGATTTCGTCAACGATCCGGCCAACCGCGGCACGACGGGCGCGATCCAGATCGACCTGTACGACGCGACCGCGCGCGGTCCCGTGCTCGACAGCGTCGCGTTCTACCGCGCGGTGCGCGGCTGCCTCGCCGATGCGGGCATCGCGACGATCAACCTGTTCGGCGATCATCCGAGCTTCGTGCGCAACATGAAGCACCTGAACGCGGCGTTCGATCACCGCGTGATCGCGCTGCCGGAAGTGCATGACGGCAACCGGATCGCGATCGCGTTCTCGGGCCCCGCGCTCGACGTGTCGTTCGCGCAGCTCGACGAACGCGCGAAGCTGATCGAGGACACGCTGAAGCTGCCCGCGCGCAAGTGGGTGAAAGCTTTGAAAGAAACGACCGGCGCACGCGACACCGCGTTCGCGATCTGACGCTTCATGCACCGGCGGCATGCCGGTGCAACCATGCGACAAGGGGCGGATCACTCGGGTTCGCCCCCGCTTGACCGCGTGCTAGCGGCTCCTATACTGGCGCGAAGCCAGGGGAGCCGCAGCCTACCCGTTTTGCGCTCCTCTCGGCGCCGTACCCGCTCAACAAGATCGATAACCGGGAAAGATGAGGAGACGTCATGGCTCACGATGCCGACGCCAACCGGGCCGCCAAGCGCTGGCTCTGGCTGCTGGTACTGCCGCTGATCGCGATGGTCTGGGTACCGTCGTACAGCAAGATCGAACCGCAATGGTTGGGTTTTCCGTTTTTCTACTGGTACCAGCTGCTTTGGGTCTTCATTAGCGCGGTGATCACCGCGTTCGTGTACTTCAAGACCAAGAACGCGTGGAAGGCGAGCGGCCCGCAGGGAGGTGCGCGATGAATCTCGGCGCAACCTTCGTCTTCGTGCTGCTGTTCATCGGCGTCACGATCATCGGTTTCCTGGCCGCGAACTGGCGGCGCGGCGATCTCGCCCATCTCGACGAATGGGGTCTCGGCGGCCGCCGCTTCGGCACGATCGTCACGTGGTTCCTGCTCGGCGGCGACCTCTACACGGCCTACACGTTCGTCGCGGTGCCCGCGCTCGTGTTCGGCGCCGGCGCGATGGGCTTCTTCGCGCTGCCGTACACGATCCTGATCTACCCGTTCGCATTCGTCGTGTTTCCTAAGCTGTGGAGCATCGCGAAGCGGCACGGCTACGTGACGTCCGCCGACTTCGTCAACGCGCGCTACGGCAGCCGGATGCTCGCGCTCGCGATCGCGGTGACGGGCATCGTCGCGACGATGCCGTATATCGCGCTGCAGCTCGTCGGCATCGAGGTGGTGATCGGCGCGCTCGGCTTCGACACGACCGGCTTCGTCGGCGACCTGCCGCTGATCATCGCGTTCGCGATCCTCGCCGCGTACACGTACACGTCGGGGCTGCGCGCGCCGGCGATGATCGCGATCGTCAAGGACATCCTGATCTACATCACGATCGCCGCGGCGGTCATCGTGATCCCGGCGAAGCTCGGCGGCTTCGGGCACATCTTCGCGAGCGTGCCGCCCGCGAAGCTGCTGCTGAAGGCGCCCGACGCGATGAGCCTGAACGGCTACAGCGCGTACGCGACGCTCGCGATCGGCTCGGCGCTCGCGCTGTTCCTGTATCCGCACTCGGTGACGGCGATCCTGTCGTCGTCGTCCGGCAACTCGATCCGTCGCAACATGGCGATGCTGCCCGCGTATTCGTTCGTGCTCGGCCTGCTCGCGCTGCTCGGCTACATGGCGCTCGCATCGGGCGTGAAGGACATGCCGCAGTACGCGCCGTACTTCAAGGCGTTCGGCCCGAACTTCGCGGTGCCCGCGCTGTTCCTCCAGTATTTCCCGTCGTGGTTCGTCGGCGTCGCGTTCGCGGCGATCGGCATCGGCGCGCTGGTGCCGGCGGCCATCATGTCGATCGCGGCCGCGAACCTGTACACGCGCAACATTCACCGCGAGTTCGTGAACCGCAACATGTCGCACGAGCAGGAAACGCATGTCGCGAAGCTCGTGTCGCTGATCGTGAAGGTCGGCGCGGTGGCGTTCATCCTCGGGCTGCCGCTGACCTACGCGATCCAGCTGCAGCTGCTCGGCGGGATCTGGATCATCCAGACGCTGCCGGCGATCGTGCTCGGCCTGTACACGCGCGTGCTCGACCATCGCGGCCTGCTGGCCGGCTGGGCGGCCGGCATCGTGTGCGGCACGTGGATGGCGATCTCGCTGAAGCTGGCCGGATCGATCTTCACGATCCACCTGTTCGGTCTCGCAATTCCCGGCTATGCAGCCGTGTGGTCGCTGATCGTGAACCTGGTGGTGGCGGTGGTGGTGAGCGTGCTGGTGCGCGTGATGGGCATGGCGCATGCGGAGGATCGCACGCGGCCGGAGGACTATCTCGACGTGGTGGAAGGCTGACGCCGCCTGCACGGCCACGCAATGACAAAGCCCGCCACCGGCAAGGTGGCGGGCTTTGTTTTTCGCGTTATCCCTGCGCGCGCTCCGAGAGGTTCTCGCGCTGCGACAGGTCTTCGACGTTGACCATCCAGTGCACGCCGAAACGATCCTTCGCCATCCCGAAGCCGAGCGCCCAGAACGTCTTGCCGAACGGCATCGTCACTTCGCCGCCGTCGGCGAGCGCATTGAACAGCTTCTGGCCTTCCTCGACCGTCGCCGGGTTCAGCGACAGCGAATAGCCGGCGTGCATGCCGCCGCCGGGCTGGCTGCAGTCGCCGTCCGAGCACATGATCATCGACTCGCCGATCGTGAAGCTCGCGTGCATCACCTTGTCGGCCATCTCCGGCGTCATCGGGTAGTCGGGATTCGGCGGCGCGTCCTTGAAGTGCATCTTGAACATCGTCTTCGCCCCGAGTGCCTTTTCGTAGAACTGAAGGGCTTCGTCGGCGCGACCGTAGAACGTCAGGTACGGTTGGACTTGCATCGTTGTCTCCTGGAGTGGGGAGCCGGCCTGCGCATTCGCGCGGGTTCGGCGTCGTGCGAGACTGACTGGGAAAGGGGGCCTCGGGAGGCGGCCGACGCACCCGTGACGTGGATTGTAGTGCGCGTGCTTGACGATGGAATGAAAAATAAAACGGCCGCGAACATGATGTTCGCGGCCGTATGCGGCGTGCGTGCTGACGGCTGTTGCCTGTGTTGCTGACAGCCGCTGACGCTTGTCGTGGCTCAGCGGCTCAGTGGCTCAGCGACTCAGCGCAGCGAGTCGATCAGCTTCTCGAGCTTCACCGCATCGGCGGCGAATACGCGGATACCTTCGGCGAGCTTTTCGGTCGCCATCGCGTCGTCGTTCAGCTGGAAGCGGAACGCGGCCTCGTCGATCGCGACACGCGCGGCGGGCTTGTCCTGCAGCGCTTCCGGCGACAGCTTGCGGGTGACGGTCTCGTTGCTGTCCTGCAGTTTCTGCAGCAAATCGGGACTGATCGTCAGCAGGTCGCAGCCGGCCAGTTCGGTGATCTGGCTGGTCGTGCGGAAGCTCGCGCCCATCACTTCGGTCGTATAGCCGAATGTCTTGTAGTACGTGTAGATGCGGCGCACCGACTGCACGCCCGGATCGTTCGCGCCGCCGTCCTTCTCTTCATTCCACTCGGCGCCGGCCTGCTTCTTGTACCAGTCGTAGATGCGGCCGACGAACGGCGAGATCAGCTGCGCGCCGGCTTCCGCGCATGCAGCGGCCTGCACGAGCGAGAAAAGCAGGGTCATGTTGCACTTGATCCCTTCCTTCTGCAGCACTTCGGCCGCGCGGATGCCTTCCCACGTCGATGCGAGCTTGATCAGGATGCGTTCGCGGCCGATGCCGGCTGCTTCGTACAGCTTGATGAGCTCGCGGCCCTTGTCGATCGAGCGCTGCGTGTCGAACGACAAACGTGCGTCGACCTCGGTCGACACGCGGCCCGGGATCAGCTTCAGGATCTCGGTGCCGAATGCGATCAGCAGGCGGTCGATGATGAAATCGGTGCTTTCGTTGCGATGATCGCGGACGGTTTTCTCGAGGATCGGCTTGTACGCATCCTTCTGGACGGCCTTCAGGATCAGCGACGGGTTCGTGGTCGCGTCCTGCGGCTGGTATTGCGCAAGCTGCTGGAAATCGCCCGTGTCGGCGACGACGGTCGTGTACTGCTTCAGCTGGTCGAGTGCGGTAGTCATGGCGATTCGGAAGAAGGGCGCAAGGCGCCGGGTTCTCACGGGCCGCGCGAACGCGGCGGCGAAGCGAGGCGGCGCCGGGCGCCGCCTCCGATCCGCTATTCTAGGCCCGATTCGTGTCGGGCACGTTCTGGCGTGTCCGAAGGCCGCGGCGGCTGGCGCTAAGCCGCGTCACGCGGGGCGGCGCGCGTTCAGGATCACCTGCGTGACGACGCCCGCGACGAGCCCCCAGAATGCCGAGCCGATCGACAGCAGCGTGAGGCCCGACGCGGTGACCATGAACGTGACGAGCGCGGCTTCGCGCTGCTTCACGTCCTGCATCGCGTTCGCGAGGCCGCTCATGATCGAGCCGAACAGCGCGAGCGCGGCGACCGACACGACGAGCGCCTTCGGCAGCGCCGCGAACAGCGCGGCGATCGTCGCGCCGAAGATTCCCGCGACCAGGTAGAACGTGCCGCACCACACGGCGGCCGTGTAGCGTTTCGCGTGATCCTCGTGCGCTTCCGGGCCGGTGCAGATCGCGGCCGTGATTGCCGCGAGGTTGACGCCGTGCGAGCCGAACGGCGCGAGCAGCAGCGACGCGAGGCCGGTGGTCGCGATCAGCGGCGACGACGGGGTCTGATAGCCATCCGCGCGCAGCACCGCGATGCCCGGCACGTTCTGCGACGCCATCGCGACGACGAACAGCGGAATGCCGATGCTGACGATCGATGCGATCGAGAACGCGGGCATCGTGAATACGGGCTTCGCGAACGCGATGTGAAAGCCGCTGAAGTCGAGCAGGCCGAGACCACCGGCGACTGCCGTGCCGACGATCAGCGTCGTGACGATCGCATAGCGCGGCGCGAGCCGCTTGACGATCAGGTAGGTGAAGAACATCGCGAGCACGAGCGCCGTCTGGAACTGCGCGGCACGGAAGATCTCGATGCCGATCTCGAACAGGATGCCCGCGAGCAGCGCGGCTGCGATGCCGGCCGGAATCTTGCGCATCAACGTGTCGAACAGCCCGCTCACGCCGATGGCCGTCAGCAGCACCGCGCAGACGACGAATGCGCCGATCGCCTCGGGGTAGGGCACTCCGGGCAACGACGCGATCAGCAGCGCGGCGCCGGGCGTCGACCACGCGACGACGACGGGCGCACGAAAGCGCAGCGACAGGCCGATCGTCGTCAACGCCATGCCGATCGACAGCGCCCAGATCCACGACGAGATCTGCGCATCGGTGAGGTGGGCGGCGCGGCCGGCCTGGAACATCAGCACGAGCGAACTCGTGTAGCCCGTCATCATCGCGACGAAGCCGGCGACGAGGGCCGAGACGGACGTATCGGCGAAAAAGCGGCGGCCGCCGGCGCGGCTGGCGCTCGCGGTGGGCGAGGGGTTCATGCTATCTCCGGGGGGAGGCCGCTCGGACGCGGCCTTCGTGCTTGGTGGGTGTCGTTACTTGCTGAGTGCGCGCATTGCGGTTTCGAGGCCCGCGAGCGTGAGCGGATACATACGATGGCCGAGCAGGTCGCGGATCACCGCGACCGACTGCCGGTATTCCCATAGCCGTTCGGGCTCGGGGTTCAGCCATGCATGATGGGGGAACTGGTCGGCGAGGCGGCGCAGCCATACGGCGCCGGCTTCCGGGTTGTTGTACTCGACCGAGCCGCCGGGCTGCAGCACTTCGTACGGGCTCATCGTTGCATCGCCGACGAAGATCAGCTTGTAGTCGGGCGTGAACTTGTGCAGCACGTCCCACGTCGCGGTGCGTTCCGAGTGGCGGCGGCGGTTGTTCTTCCACAGGTGGTCGTACACGCAGTTGTGGAAGTAGAAGAATTCCAGGTGCTTGAATTCGGCCTTCGCGGCGGAGAACAGCTCTTCGGTGCGCTTGATGTGATCATCCATCGAGCCGCCGACGTCGAGCAGCATCAGCACCTTCACGTTGTTGTGGCGCTCGGGCACCATCCGCAGGTCGAGCCAGCCCGCGTTCGCGGCGGTGCTGCGGATCGTGCCGGGCAGGTCGAGCTCCTCGGCGGCGCCTTCGCGCGCGAAGCGGCGCAGCCGCCGCAGCGCGACCTTGATGTTGCGCGTGCCGATCTCGACGGAATCGTCGTAGTCGCGATACGCGCGTGCTTCCCATACCTTCACCGCGGTGCGGTTGCCGTTCGACGGGCCGCCGATGCGCACGCCTTCCGGGTTGTAGCCGCCGTGCCCGAACGGCGACGTGCCGCCGGTGCCGATCCACTTGTTGCCGCCTTCGTGGCGCTCCTTCTGCTCGTCGAGCAGTGCCTTCAGGCGCTCCATCAGCTTGTCGAGCCCGCCCATCGCCTCGATCTGCGCCTTCTCTTCCGGCGACAGCTCGCGCTCGAGGCGCTTCTCGAGCCAGTCGAGCGGAATGTCGAACGCTTCGGACGGCAGCGCGGACACGCCGTGGAAATATGCGCCGAACGCCTGGTCGAACTTGTCGAAGTACTGCTCGTCCTTGACGAGCGTCATCCGCGCGAGGAAGTAGAACGCGTCGATCGACGGCGAGATCAGCCCGGCCTTCAGCGATTCGAGCAGCGTCAGGTATTCCTTCACCGAGACGGGCAGCTTGGCTGCGCGCAGCGCGTAGAAGAAATTGAGCAGCATGGCCGGGCCTTCGCGGGTGAGAGAGGATTACCGGTTGTGCCGGTTCATGTAGACGAGCCGTTCGAGCAGGCTCAGGTCCTGCTCGTTCTTCAGCAGCGCGCCCGCGAGCGGCGGCACGATCTGCTTCGCATCCACGCCGCGCAACTGGTCGGCCGGGATGTTCTCGGCGAGCAGCAGCTTCAGCCAGTCGAGCAGCTCGGACGTCGACGGCTTCTTCTTCAGGCCCGACACGCCGCGCAATTCGAAGAAACTCTCGAGCGCCGCGCGCAGCAGCTCCTCGCGGATGTCCGGGAAATGGACCGCGACGATCTTCTGCATCGTCGCCGGGTCGGGAAACTGGATGTAGTGGAAGAAGCAGCGGCGCAGGAACGCGTCGGGCAGCTCCTTCTCGTTGTTCGACGTGATGATGACGAGCGGGCGGTGCTTCGCGCGGACCGTTTCCCGTGTTTCGTACACGTGGAACTCCATCCGGTCGAGCTCGCGCAGCAGGTCGTTCGGGAATTCGATGTCGGCCTTGTCGATCTCGTCGATCAGCAGCACGCTCGGGTGCTCGGCATCGAACGCCTGCCACAGCACGCCCTTGACGATGTAGTTCGAGATGTCCTTCACGCGCGCGTCGCCGAGCTGCGAATCGCGCAGCCGCGACACGGCGTCGTATTCGTACAGGCCCTGCTGCGCCTTCGTGGTCGACTTGATGTGCCACTGCAGCAGCGGCATGTCGAGCGCGGCGGCCACTTCCTCGGCGAGCATGGTCTTGCCGGTGCCGGGCTCGCCCTTGATCAGCAGCGGGCGTTGCAGCGTCAGCGCGGCATTGACCGCGAGCTTCAGATCGTCGGTGGCGACGTAGTGCGAGGACCCTTCGAAACGCATGGCGGCGCTCTTCTCAATCGGGGAAAAAAACCCAGTATAAGTCAGAAGGGCTGTCCGGTTGGGCCACGCCCGCGTATCGTTGCGGGGCTGTGGCGGGGAGAACCGGGGTGCCTTGTGGACGCGTTCCCTGCCGACGCGGTACAATCTGGCCGTTTTTTTTGGCCTGCGTGGCGACCTGATAAGCATAACGGCGCGGGCCGTTGCCGCTTCGGCGCCAGTTTCCCCTCAAGCTAGGTTACAAGAGCTATGAACAAATTCGTCGGCAAACACGTCGTTGTCGCAGCGCTCGTGGCGCTCGCGGGCAGCGCGCAGGCGGCCGGTGTGGTCGGCAACCCGAAGGACGGGGCGAGCAAGGCCGCCATGTGCATCGGTTGCCACGGCATCCAGGACTACCGCGCGGCGTACCCGGAGGTCTACCGGGTGCCTGTCCTCGGCGGCCAGAACCAGCAATACCTCGAGAACGCGCTGAAGGCCTATCGCAAGAAGGATCGTCACTTCCCGTCGATGAATGCGATCGCCGGTTCGCTGACGGACCAGGACATCGCGGATCTGGCGGCGTACTACGCCGTCCAGAAGGCCGACACGAAGGACAATCCCTACAAGTAAAGCGCGCGCCGCCGATCTGACCGGCGGGACAGGAGCATTCATGAACAACGCATTCAAGACGGCGGCGGTTGCACTGGCGGCCGGCCTCGCGATCGGTACCGCGCACGCGGCGGACACCACGAAGGGCAAGGAACTGGTCGAATCGCACAACTGCGCCGCCTGCCACGGCGCGCAGATGAACAAGCCGATCAACGCCGAATATCCGCGCCTCGCCGGCCAGCACGCCGACTACCTCGTGTGGGCGATGCGCCAGTACCAGATGGGCCTGACGAATCCGCTGCTCGGTCGCAACAACGCGATCATGCAGGCGCAGGTGCAGAGCCTGTCGGTCAGCGACATGAAGGACATCGCGGCCTACATCGAGTCGCTGAAAGAAACCGATCTCGTGTTCAAGAAGTAAGCGCGACGGGCCCGACGGGCCCGCGCAGCAAAAATACCCCGCCTCGGCGGGGTATTTTTTTGGCCGCGCGCCGCGCCCGTGGGCCGGCGCCGCGGCGCTCAGTCGCGCGATGCGCGACGCAGGATGCGCTGCAGGTACGCGTCGGTATCGGGCGGTGTGCTCGTGCGCTGGGCTTCCCAGATCGTCTCGCCGAGGCATTCCATGATCACGTGCTGCGCGTCGTGGGTCGAGTCGAGCTTGGCCGCGAGCTTGTCGTGTGCAGCGCGGATGCCGGGCGGCTGGTCGATCGACAGCTGCTCGCTGATCGCGAGATGCATCGACAGGTGCAGGAACGGGTTCGTGCGGCCTTCCTCGGGCGTGTACTCGCGCGCGGTCGCGCCATCGGCATCGGCGAGTTCGTCGTGGTATTCGGGATGCTCGACGATCCAGTCGGCTGCCATCGCTTCCAGCGGCGTCAGGATCTCGCCGGCGCGCTGCTTGCGCCAGGTCTCGGTGAAAAAGCGACGCACTTCGTCGCGGCTTGGATTGAACATGGTGGGGAAACGTCGTGATTCGGACGGCGTGATGCCGCGTCGGGCATTGTACGCCGGGTCGGCGGACGGCGCTGGCGGCGGGCGGGAGCGGGTTGCGCGGCGGCCAGCCGGGCGAGCAGGTGCGTGGCCGCGCGGCGCCGGCGGGTTGCCGGCACCCTGAGCCGGCGCCGGGGAACGGGTAAGCGCGGGCTAGGCTCGCCGCCGCCGCGCCGTTACACTCCGACGATTTCCGTCGCCACGCCGCTCGCGCCCGTTTCGTCATGACCGTCACCGCCCGCCCGTCGTCCGCGGCCCTGCAGGGCACGCTCTATGTCGCGCTGTCCGCCGCAGCATTCGGTGCGATGGCGATCTTCGGCCGCTACGCGTATGCGGCCGGCGTCGACGTGCTCGGGCTGCTGATCGTGCGCTTTGCGATCGGCGGCGCGGTGCTCGCCGCGATCGCACGGCATCGCCGTGTCGCGTGGCCGCGCGGGCGCGCGCTCGCGCCGCTCGTGGCGATGGGCGCGCTCGGCTACGTCGGGCAGTCGTTCTGCTATTTCAGCGCGCTGCAGCATGCGCAGGCGAGCCTCGTCGCGCTGCTGCTGTACCTGTATCCGGCGTTCGTCACGCTGCTGGCCGCGTGGTGGCTCGGCGAGCGCCTCACGCGCGCGAAGGCCGTCGCGCTCGTGCTGTGCGTCGCGGGTTCGGCGCTGATGGTCGGCGGCGGGCATGGCGAACCGCTCGGGATCGCACTCGCGCTGGCCGCCGCGGTGATCTATTCGCTGTACATCGTCGGCGGCACGAAGGCGACGCGCGGCGTCGATCCGCTCGCGACCACCGCGATCATCTGCCTGTCGGCCACCGCGACGCTCGTGGCGATCGCCGTCGTGCGGACCGCCGCGTTCGGCGCGCCGCCGCGCTGGCCCGCGACGGCCGGCGGCTGGGCGTCGATGCTTGCGATCGCGCTCGTGTCGACGGTGGCGGCGATGCTCGCGTTCTTTGCCGGGCTCGAACGGCTCGGGGCCGCGCGCACGTCGATGCTGTCGACGCTCGAACCGGTCGTGACGGTCGCGCTTGCGGCGCTGCTGTTCGGCGAAGCGCTGTCGCCGCTGCAGTGGGCGGGTGGCGTCGCGATTCTGGCTGCCGTGCTGGCGCTGGTGCGCGCGGGCGGTGCGGCGGCAGACGACGCGACGGCGACGTCCAACGCGTAAGTCGGGAAGGGGGAAAGCGGGGCGGCAGCGCGGGTGGCGACGCGCTGTCGTGGTGGCGGCTGCGGTATGCCGGCCGGCCAACGGCCGACGCGGCGTGCATCGTGCGCCTGGCTGTCTGGCGCCGGGCGGCCTGCGGCCTGTCAGCCGCGGTGGCGCATCACTCGTTCGGCGGCGGCGTCTTCGGCCGGAATTCGCACAGCGGCTCGATCGCGCAATGCCAGCACTCGGGCTTGCGGGCCTTGCACACGTAGCGCCCGTGAAGGATCAGCCAGTGATGCGCGTCCTGCAGGAATTCCTTCGGCGTGAACTTCTCGAGCGCGGCCTCGACGGCGCGCACGTCCTTGCCTGGCGCGAGGCCGGTGCGGTTCGCGACGCGGAAGATATGCGTGTCGACCGCGATCGTCGGCTGGCCGAACGCGGTGTTCAGCACGACGTTCGCGGTCTTGCGGCCGACGCCCGGCAGCCCTTCGAGCGCTTCGCGATCGGCCGGCACCTCGCCGTCGTAGCGGTCCAGCAGGATCCGGCACGTCGCGACCACGTTCTTCGCCTTGGTCCGGTACAGGCCGATCGTCTTGATGTACTCGGTGACGCCTTCTTCGCCGAGTGCGACGATTTGTCGCGGGGTGTTCGCGACCGGGAACATCTTCCGCATCGCCTTGTTGACCGATACGTCGGTCGCCTGCGCGGACAGCATCACGGCGATCAGCAACTCGAACGGCGTCGAGTATTCGAGCTCGGTGGTCGGATGCGGATTGAGGTCCTGCAGCGTTTCGTAGATCGCGCGTCGTTTGCTGGCGTTCATGGAGCGTTCGGGTCGGGCGGTGCGGACGGGCCATCCGGGCCGTCGTTGCCTGCGTCGTTCTTTTCGTCGTTGCCGCTCGCGGCGGCCGCCTCGGCGTCGCGCTGGGCCTGCTGTTCGGCGAGCCGCTTGCGGCGCGCCTCGGCCGCGTCGATCTGCGCCTGGACGGCCGCGCTCACGCCTTCGGTGTTCTTCGGCACGGCGCCTTGCCCGGACAGCTCTTCCTTCTTCTTGCGCGCGCGTTCGAGCGCGGCGGCGATGATCGCGCGCTTCTTCGCTTCGGCGTCGTCCGCGGGTGCGGCGGCCGGCGCGGCGGACGGCGTTTCCGCTTGTCCCGCAGCCGGTTTCGCGGCGCTCGCCGCGCGGCGTGCGGCCGCGCGCGCTTCGGCGGCCTCGCGTTCGCGGCGCTGGCGCGCGAGCCGCAGGTCGTGGTGCTCGCGTGCGGCGTCGGCCTGCTCCTGCGACCACGCATCCCAGCCGGTGCGTTCGCCGGTCACCGGCAGCATCGCGATGCAGTCGACCGGGCAGGGCGGCACGCACAGATCGCAACCGGTGCACTGCGACTCGATGATCGTGTGCATCTGCTTCGGCGCGCCGACGATCGCGTCGACCGGGCACGCCTGCATGCACAGCGTGCAGCCGATGCACAGGCTTTCGTCGATGAAGGCGACCGCGCGAGGATGCTCGGTGCCGTTGACGGGGTTCAGCGGAATCACCGGTTTGCCGAGCAGGCTCGACAGGCGCGCGATGCCCTCGGCGCCGCCGGGCGGGCACTGGTTGTAGTTCGCCTCGCCGGCGGCGATCGCCTCGGCGTACGGACGGCAGCCGTTATAGCCGCACTTCGTGCATTGCGTCTGGGGAAGCAGATCTTCGATGCGATCTGCGAGTGTTTTGGAATCGGTCACGGTGACAACGGGCGCAGCGGCGCCGAATGGCTCTCGGCCGTGTCGGGCGCGGCCGGAAAAGGTTTGCCAAAGCTCGATTATCGCCGATTTCCCGCATTGCGCTGGACGCCGTCTGTGCGCATAATCGAACCGCTTTTTTGCAGGGGCTCAGCAGGAGGGCGGCCGCCCGCGGCGCGCCCGTTCCAGGGCGGCCGGCGCCAAGGCGGTGGGGGTGCCGGTCCGGATCAAGCGGCTCACATAGCAAAACGCCACCATGAATCAGCCAAAAATCAAAAGAGATCCTGAAGGTACGCGCCGCCGCATCCTGATGGCGGCAGCCGAAGAGTTCGCGAGTGGAGGGCTGTTCGGCGCGCGCGTCGACCAGATCGCGCGCAGGGCCGAAACCAACGAGCGCATGCTCTATTACTATTTCGGCAGCAAGGAACAGCTGTTCACGGCGGTGCTCGAACACGCGTTCTCCGCGCTGACCGAGGCCGAGCGCGAGCTCGATCTCGACGGCGTCGCGCCGGTCGAAGCCGTCACGCGGCTCGCGCATTTCGTTTGGGACTACTACCGCGACCATCCGGAACTGCTCAGGCTCATCAACAACGAGAACCTGCACGAAGCGCGCTACCTGCACAAGTCGACGCGGATCCGCGAGATGATGTCGCCGATCGTCGCAAAGCTCGGCAACGTGCTGACGCGCGGCCAGAAGGCCGGGCTGTTCCGCACCGACGTCGATCCGCTGCGCTTCTACGTGACGCTGTCGGGGCTCGGCTACTACATCGTGTCGAACCGCTTCACGCTCGCCGCGACGCTCGGCCGCGACTTCACCGACGCCGACGAGCGGGCGGAGATGGTCAGGATGAACACCGAAGTGCTGCTCGCCTATCTGCTGCGGCGCTGAAGCGGCCGCCCGATGTAAAAACGCCGCCGTGCGCAGGCAACGGCGGCGTCTTTTCGTCGGAACGCGGTGCGTCAGGCGGCCTTGCGCGTGCGCACGGCTTTTGCGCGCGGGCTGACGGCGGCGGCGCGTTTCGCGGCCGGTGCGGCCTTGGCGGGGGCGGCGGCCTTCGCCGGCGCCTTCGCGCGCGTGCGCTTCGCCGTGGTGGCGCGCGTCGTTTCGGCCGGTGCGTCGGCGGCCGGCACGGCGGCGAGCGTCTTGGCGGCCGGCGTTTCCGGGACATCCTTCGTCGCACCGTGCTTCGGCTCCGGTGCATGCTCGCGGATGAAATCGCGCAGCTGCGGATAGATGATCGTGCGCCAGCGGCGGCCCGAGAAAATCCCGTAGTGACCGCACTTCTCGGCGGTCAGGCTGCGGCGCTGGTCCTGCGGGATGCCCGTGCACAGCTCGTGCGCGACGTGCGTCTGGCCGCTGCCCGAGATGTCGTCGAGTTCGCCCTCGATCGTCATCAGCGCGGTGTGCCGGATGTCCTGCGGACGCACGCGCTCGCCTTCGACGTCCCACGTGCCCTCGGCCAGGCGGAATTCCTGGAACACGACGCGGATCGTCTCGAGGTAATACTCGGCGGCCATGTCGAGCACCGCGTTGTATTCGTCATAGAAGCGGCGGTGCGCTTCGGCGTCGTCCTCGTCGCCGCGCAGCAGGCTCTGGTAGAAATCCCAGTGCGATTGCGCGTGCCGTTCCGGGTTCATCGCGACGAAGCCCGTGTGCTGCAGGAAGCCCGGATACACCTGGCGGCCTTCGCCCGGATAGTTCGCCGGCACCGTGTGGATCACGTTGTTCTCGAACCATGCGGTCGAGTGCTGCGTGGCGAGCGAATTCACCGAGGTCGGGCTGCGGCGCGCATCGATCGGGCCGCCCATCATCGTCATCGTGAGCGGCGTGTCCTCGCCGCGGCTCGCCATCAGCGAGATCGCCGCGAGCACCGGCACCGTCGGCTGGCACACCGAGATCACGTGCAGGTTGCGCGCGCCGATGTGACGGATGAACTCCTGGATGTACGCGATGTAGTCGTGCAGGTGGAACGGGCCGGTCTCGATCGGCACCATCCGCGCGTCGATCCAGTCGGTGATGTAGACCTTGTGATCCTGCAGCAGCGTGCGCACGGTGTCGCGCAGCAGTGTCGAGTGGTGGCCCGACAGCGGCGCGCAGACCAGCACGACCGGTTCGTCCTTCAGTTGCGTGACGGCGTCGGCGTCGTCCGAATAGCGCTTGAAGCGCAGCAGCCGGCAGAACGGCTTCTCGACGATCGTCTGCTCGACGATCGGGATGTTGTGGCCGTCCTTGACGATCTGATGAATGTTGAATTCGGGCTTCTCGTAATCCTTGCCGAGCCGGTACATCAACTCGTACGCGGCGGCCATCCGCGTCGCGCCCGGCATCAGCGAGAACGGGCTGGACGGATTGGCGAACGATTTGGACGCGGCCTGGGCCCAGGCCGTCAGCGGGCTCAGCATGGCGCGCTGGAATTCGTGCAGTTGGTAAAGCATGCAGACTACTCCCGCGTGGGGGACGGTGCGCAAGGGCGGCGTGGGGCGTCGCGGCGTGCCGTGTGGGTCAGCGACCGGCCATGTTGCATTGCAGCCGGACAATCGCGTCGATCATATCGGACAACGATGGGTGGTGCAATGCAACATTTCCCCGATTTTTCATCAAAGTTTTGCGATTTGACGTTATCTGACCAAGCCGCTCGCGCCCCCGTTCAGCGCCCCGTCGCCACCGCCGGCGCGGGCTGGCCGGCGGCGCGCGCCATCGCGTCCTCGTGGTGCATCAGGTTCATCGCGGTATGCACGAGCGCCACGTGCGAGAACGCCTGCGGGAAGTTGCCGACGAGCCGCCCGGCCACCGGGTCGTACTCCTCCGCGAGCAGCCCGAGGTCGTTCGACAGCGCGAGCAGCCGGCTGAACAGGCGGTGCGCGTCGTCGATCCGGCCCAGCAGCGCATAGTTGTCGACCAGCCAGAAGCTGCACGCGAGAAACGTGCCTTCGCCGGGCGGCAGGCCGTCGTCGTACTCGGTCGTGCGGTAGCGCATCACGAGGCCATCGTGCAGCAATTCCCGCTCGATCGCCTCGACCGTGCCGACGATGCGCGGATCTTCCGGCGGCAGGAAGCCGAGCAGCGGCATCAGCAGCACGCTGGCGTCGAGCTCGTCGCTGCCGTAGCTCTGCGCAAACGCCCGTTTGCTTTCGTGCCACGCGTTGGCGCACACGTCGGCATGGATCTGGTCGCGCAGCGCACGCCAGCGGTCGAGCGAGCCGGGCAGCCGGAACATCTCCGCCGACTTGATCGCGCGGTCGAACGCGACCCACGCCATCACTTTCGAGAACGTGAAATGGCGGCGGCCGCCGCGCGTTTCCCAGATGCCTTCGTCGGGCTCCTGCCAGATCTTCTCGAGATGGTCGAGCAGCGCGCACTGCACGGACCAGACCGTGTCGTCGGCCTGCAGGCCGCCCACCCGCGCGAGGTGCAGCGCGGCCATCACCTCGCCGAACACGTCGAGCTGGAGCTGGTTCGCGGCGCCGTTGCCGATGCGCACCGGCTTCGAGTCCTGGTAGCCGGGCAGCCAGTCGAGCTCCATTTCCGGCAGCCGGCGTTCGCCGGCGATCCCGTACATGATCTGGATCTGCTCGGGCGAGCCGGCCATCACGCGGCCGAGCCACGTGCGCCACGCGCGCGCCTCGTCGTAGTAGCCGCCGCGCATCAGCGCGAGCAGCGTGATCGTCGCGTCGCGCAGCCAGCAGTAGCGGTAGTCCCAGTTGCGGTTGCCGCCGATCTTCTCGGGCAGCGACGTGGTCGGCGCCGCGACGATGCCGCCGGTCGGCTCGTACGCGAGCGCCTTCAGCGTGATCAGCGAGCGGCGCACGGCGGCCGCGTAGCGGCCCTGCACCTGGCAGCGGCCCGACCATTCGAGCCAGTAGTTCTCGGTGCGCGCGAGCATCGACAGCGGATCGCGGGCCGGCGGCAGCCGCAGGTGCGACGCCGCATAGCTGAGCGAGAACGGCACGCGCTCGTCGGCGCTCACCGTGAATTCCGCGAGCGTGTGGAGATTCTTGCCGGTGAGCGGCACCGGCGTGCGCAGCACGACGGTGTCGGGGCCCGCGATCGCCTTCATGCCGTCCTCGCGGGTCAGCTGCGTGACCCACGGGATCGAGAAGCCGTAGTCGAAGCGCAACACGAGCTCCATGCGCATCTTCATCGTGCCGTGGCGGCCGACGACGATCCGCACCAGTTCGGACCAGCCATTGCCGGGCGGCATGAAGTCGACCACGGTGACGGCGCCGTCGGCGCTTTCGTAGTCGGTTTCGAGAATCAGCGTGTCGCCGCGATAGCGGCGCGTCGTGTGCGTGATCGCGGCATCGGCGGCCGGCGCGAGCAGCCAGCGGCCGTGCTCGGGGGTGCCGAGAAGCGCCGCGAAGCAGGCGCCCGAATCGAAGCGGGGCCAGCACAGCCAGTCGACGGAGCCGTCTTTAGCGATCAGCGCGGCAGTGTGGCCGTCGCCGACGAGGGCGTAGTCTTCGATCAGGGCAGGCATGGGCAGGCGATCCTTGGGTATTCGAGTTCACAATGCGGACGGCGGCGGCCAAGGCTTCACGCGCCGGCACCGCGCCCCGTATACTCGGCCGGGCGGCGGAGCGCATGAACGGCCGGCGTTTCGTCCTATCTCAACACTTGAAGCGACTCGACGCAAGGAGGATTCAATGCCCAACCGTTTACGCGAGCGTGACGCACGCGCTTCGACACGAGGGTTCCCGCTTAGGCTCGCTCACTGGATGAAAGGTTTCGCGATCGTGCTCTCCCTTTCCGCGACCCACGCATTCGCGCAGCAATCGCCCGCCCCGGCCGACGGCGTCTACAACCTGCTCGTCGGCACCTATACGGGAGGCGGCAGCGACGGCATCTATGTTTACCGCTTCGATACGAAAACCGGCAGCGTCGCACCCGTGTCGTCGGCGAAGACCGTGAATCCGTCGTATCTGTTGCCGAGCCGCGACGGTCGCACCGTTTACGCGGTCAACGAACTGCCCGGCGACGACGGGCCGGCGACCACGCGCGGCGGCATCAGCGCGTTCCGCTTCGACGCGAAGACGGGCGCGCTGAGTTTCATCGACCGCGTGTCGTCGGAAGGGAACGATCCTTGCTATCTCGCGCTGTCGCCCGACGGCAAGTACCTCGTGACCGCCAACTACTCGGTCGCGAAGGATCCCGGCGGCAGCTTCGCGGTGTTTCCGCTGCGCGACGACGGCGCGGTCGGCCAGGCCGCGCTGACCGTGCACCATGAAGGCACGGGGCCGGTGAAGGGCCGCCAGGACGGCGCGCACGTGCATTCGACGGTGTTTTCGCCGGACGGCCGTTATCTGTTCGTGCAGGATCTCGGTGCGGACAAGATCTACGGCTACCGCTACACGGTGGACGGCAGCCGCGGGCTGATCAGCCCGACGGACACGCGCTACACGCCGGTGAAGGCGGGCTCGGGCCCGCGCCACATGGTGTTCGGCGCCGACGGCCGGTACGCATACGTGACGAGCGAGCTCAACGCGTCGGTCGAGGTGTTCGGCTATCACGACGGCAAGCTGACGCCGGTCGAGACCGTGTCGATGACCGCGCCGGGCTTCAAGGGCAAGGTCGGCGGCGGCGCGATCCACCTGTCGCCGGACGGCCGCTTCCTGTACGTGAGCAACCGCGGCGACGCGAACGACCTGGTGATCTACGCGGTGAACCAGGCCGACGGCCGGCTGAAGCACGTCGGCCGCCAGTCGAGCCTCGGCAAGACGCCGCGCGAGTTCCTGATCGATCCGACCGGCAAGTGGCTGATCGTCGGCAACCAGGACAGCGATACGTTCTACGTGTTCAGCCGCAATGTCGAAACGGGGCAGCTCGGCCCGAATCCGCAGAAGGTGGCGGTCGGCAAGCCGGTCGACTTCAAGCTGGTGCCGGTACTGTAAATGAAAAAGGGCGCTGCCGATGCAGCGCCCTTCGTTTTTCGGGGCGGCCGGTTTCCCGGCGCGCCCGTATCGGCGGACGGCGGCCGCCCGGCCGCCGCACTCAGTCGGCCGCGGCCGGCACGAGCACCTCGCGGCTGCCGTTGATCCCCATCGGCGACACGAGCCCGGCCGCCTCCATCTGCTCGACGAGGCGCGCGGCGCGGTTGTAGCCGATGCGCAACTGCCGCTGCACCGACGAGATCGACGCGCGCCGCGTGCGCACGACGAACGCGACGGCTTCGTCGTACAGCGGATCGGCTTCCGCGTCCGGCGCATCGCCGAACAGGTCCTGCGTCGCGCCGTCGGCGGCCGGGCCGTCGAGGATCCCTTCCTCGTACTGCGGCTCGCCGAACTGCTTCAGGTACTCGACGACCCGGTGCACTTCTTCGTCCGCGACGAACGCGCCGTGCACGCGCTGCGGATAACCGGTGCCCGGCGGCAGGAACAGCATGTCGCCCATCCCGAGCAGCGATTCGGCGCCCATCTGGTCGAGAATCGTGCGCGAGTCGATCTTCGACGACACCTGGAACGCGACGCGCGTCGGGATGTTCGCCTTGATCAGGCCCGTGATCACGTCGACGGACGGACGCTGCGTCGCGAGGATCAGGTGAATGCCGGCCGCACGCGCCTTCTGCGCGAGGCGGGCGATCAGTTCCTCGATCTTCTTGCCGGCGACCATCATCAGGTCGGCCAGCTCGTCGATCACGACGACGATCAGCGGCAGCGTCGACAGCGGCTCCGGATCCTCGGGCGTCAGCGAGAACGGGTTGCCGATCTTCTTTTCCTTCGCTTCCGCGTCGCGGATCTTCTGGTTGAAGCCCGCGAGGTTGCGCACGCCGACCGCCGACATCAGCCGGTAGCGTTTCTCCATCTCGCCGACGCACCAGTTCAGTGCGTTCGCCGCGAGTTTCATGTCGGTGACGACCGGCGCGAGCAGGTGCGGGATCCCTTCGTAGACCGACAGCTCGAGCATCTTCGGGTCGATCATGATCAGTCGCACGTCCTCGGGTGTCGCCTTGTACAGCAGCGACAGGATCATCGCGTTGATCGCGACCGACTTGCCCGAGCCGGTCGTGCCCGCGACGAGCATGTGCGGCGCCTTCGCGAGATCGGTGACGACCGGGTGGCCGGTGATGTCCTTGCCCATCGCGATCGTCAGTTGCGACGCCGAGTGCTGGTACGGGCGCGACTCGAGAATTTCCGACAGGCGGATCATCTGGCGCTTCGCGTTCGGCAGTTCGAGCCCCATGCAGGTCTTGCCGGGAATCGTCTCGACGACGCGGATCGACGTGAGGCCGAGGCCGCGCGACAGGTCCTTCATCAGCCCGACAATCTGGCTGCCGCGCACGCCGAGCGCGGGTTCGATCTCGAAGCGCGTGATCACGGGGCCGGCGGACGCGCCGACCACCGTCACCGGCACCTTGAATTCCTGCAGCCGCTGTTCGATCACCTGCGCGGTTTGCGCGAGGTGTTCTTCGGTGATCGTTTCGATGTCGCCGGACGCGGACGCGGGCTCGAGCAGGTCGAGGGTCGGCAGTTCGACGCTGAACGACGCGGGTGCGTGGAATTCGAAGGCGTTCGGGCGCGGCTGGCGCGCGGGGGTGTCGGGGGCGGGCGAGCCGGCTGCGGCAGGCGGGGCCGGTTCGGTTGCCGGGGTGGTTGCTTCGGCCGGCGGGGCAGTGGGGATCGCCGGTACGGTCGTGACTGCCGTCGGTGCGGACAGGCTCGCGCCGGGGATCGTTGCTGCGGGTTGCGGCGGTGCCACGGGCGATGCGGCTAACGGTGCCGCGGAGGCATTCGACACGGACCAGCCTGCCGGCGACGAGGTCGCGGCGGCCGGGGGGGCGAACGTCGTGGCTTCGACGGCTGTAGGCGCGGAAGCGATCGACGGAGCCAGCGCCGCAGTGGTTGCGCCGAAGGACGTCAGCGAGCCGGCCGGAGCGACGGGCGAGCTGGCGATCGGTTGCGCGGGAGTCGCCGCGGCGGTGGTGATCGGTGTGACAACGCCGGAGGACGTTGCCGTCGTGGCGGCAGGGGCCGGCGGCACGGGCAGGCCTGCGGCCGGCTGCGATGCGATTGCGCCTGAGGGGGCGAAGGTGCCGGATGTCGTGCCGGTCGACGAGGCTGATGGGGTGGCCGGATGCGTCGGAGCAGGCGCGGCGGATGGAGCCGCGACCGAGCCGGACACGACATTCACGGGCGTCGAGGTAGCGACCACCGGCGCGCTCGAACCGGATGCCGAGGCCGTCGGGCTGGCCGTCGACGGCGGCACGGCGGGCGCAACGGGCGATGCGGGCGACGCGGGTGTTGATGCGCGGGGGAACGAACCGTAAGTCGTGTCCGCAACGGTCGATGCCGACGTGGCCGGTTGCGAAATCGAAGCCGACGCAGTGCCGGTTACGTCGATCGGGGATGCCGACGCGACGGGTGCAGTGTTCGCTGCCGAAGCGGCCGGCTGCGAAAGCGAAGCCGAGGTAGCGCCGGTCACGCCGATCGGGGATGCCGGCGCGACGGATGCGGTGTTCGATGTCGAAGTGGCTGGCTGCGAAAGCGAGGTCGACGCAGTGCCGGTTACGCCGATCGCAGATGCCGACGGAGCGGCTGCAACAGTCGACGCTGCCGGTTGAGCCAGCGAACCGGATGCCGTGTCGGTCACACCATCCGACGAGGCGGTAACGGCGACAGGCGCAATGCCCGAGGCGGATGCAGGCGCTTGCACGGTCGAACCGTGGGCGGTGCCGACGAGCGGCGACGCAATGCTTGCCGAAGCCTTTTGCGTGGAGGCAAACGGTTGAGTGGCAACCGGCGATTTCGGCAATTCCGCGGTGACAGGCGTATTCGTCGGGGCCGGTTGCGCCGTCGCAGGCGTCCACGTCCATGCTGTCGCCGGTGCGGTGCCTTCAGCGGTTGCGGCCAGCGGCGCTGCAGGTTCCACCGTATCCGACTTGGCAGCTTCCAGTGCGGCACTCGATGCGACCGGTGCCGCCGCCGCAAACGGCCTGGTTTCGGCACTTGCGCGCGGCGTCGTTTCGATGATCGGCGAAGAGGGGAGGGCCGCGAACGGCACGCTGTTCCCGGCGGGTTCGGCGTGTGCATTGGCGATGCCCGGCGGCACGCTGGCCGATACGGTGCGATCGATTGCAGGCGCCGGATGCGCCGTGTACTTGTCGTCGGTATCGATGGATGCCGGGTTGCTCGCCGCGAGGTCGTGAACCGCCTCGGTCCCGGGTTGCGCGAAGGCGGCATGGGCCGGTTCCGATCCCGTCACATCGGTCGATGACTCGGCGACCGGGTTCCAGGCGGATGCGTCGAACGCGGAAACCGGTTGGCTGGCGAGGTCCTCCCACGGCGCGAGGTCGATGGGCGCGTCGAACGTCGGTGCGGGCGAGATTCCCGATGCCGGTGCGATAGCGGCAGCGACATCGTCGGCGTGCCGGATCTCGTCATTGGCGTGATGCGGGAACGCGGCATCAGCGATGCCGGTATTCGACAACGCGTGCGGTGCGGTGGCGTCGACTGCCACGGCGCCCGTATCGGCAACCGGTGCATGGACAGCGGGCGCTGCCGGATTGAACGCATCGAGCACGATCGGTGCGTTGTCGTCGTATGTCGGCGCCGGATCGTAGGCGAGCGGTGCACTGGCGTCATGCGCCGCGAGGCCGTGGGCCGCGGAGGCAGCCCCGGTCGGCACGGCCGCTGCTGCCGGCGCTGCCATGCCGGCTGCCGTCGCGGCCACACCGGCTGCGGTTGCCGCTGCCGCCGCCGCGTGCCCGGCATCGTCCTGCGCACCGCCCAGCGTCGCCCACTGCGCGGTGCTGGCTTCGATCGAGCGCAGCGTGTCGTGCACGCTCGGCGCCGGCGTGATCGGCGCGGCGGGTTTTTCCGTCCAGGCATAAAGCGGTGCACGCGCCGGCGTTGGCTGCGGCGGGCGACGTCGTGCCGCATCCTGCGTCAGGCCGGCCGAACCGGCTGCAGCTGCGGGGCGTACGGGCGGGCGCTGCGGCTGCGCGGTGGCCGGCCGCGGTGTGACCGTGGTACGCGGCGGGGTCGGTTTCAACGCCGCGGTGGCCGGTCGCGCGCCAGTCGGCCGCGGGCGGACGGGTTCGAATCCGGCAGGAAGCGGGGCCGGATCGGGGCGCGGGACTTGCGAGTTCGCGGCTGCGCGCGCAAGGCTGGCGGTGCTGCCGGTCGTCGGCGGCGGCATCGCGCTGGCCGGCGTGATCGGCGCGGGCGGTGTCGGCATGCTGCGCTGGGGCGTGGCCGGCTTCAACCAGCCCGACGGCGCAACAGGTTCCACGTGCGGACGCGCAGGCGTGCTGCTGCGCGGCTTCGGCCGCGCCTGCGGGTCGGGTTTCCACAGCGTCGGGCGCGAATACCGGCCGTTCTGGCGGGGCGCCATCGAATTGACGGTATGCGCGGTGGTCGGCTGGACGATGTCGTCGTCGCGATGCAAGGCGCTGCGCGGCAGGTCGGCGATGCCGCGCGCTTCGTCGTCACCGCCGTCGCGCGCCAGCTTGACGCCGAACGACGTATCGACCCACGCGGCGAACTGCCGCCAGCCGATGCCGGTCAGCCAGGGCAGCCCGGCGAAGAACAGCACGACCATCGCGACCGGCGTGCCGATCGGGCCGAGCACGTGGGCGAAGCCTGCCGAGAATGCATGGCCGAGCGCGTTCGTGTCGGGGCCCGACAGCGGGCTCGTCAGCGTGCAGCTCGCCACGAACACCGCGACGAAGCCGAGCCACAGACGGATCGAGCCGCGGCCGGCAAGTCCGACACCGCCAGGCAGCATCGCCTGCACGAGACGCCAGAAGAGAAGGAGGAACCAGACGGCGGAGATGCCGAACCAGCCGAAGACAACCGTGTGCATGCTTTGAAACAGGAGTGGGGCGGGGCGCGCGGGGCGCGACCCGCCGAGTTTAACCGGCCGGCGAACAAGACTCTAACGCGGCGTGCATCCGATACACGCCGTGCGACGCGTGTGCGCGGCACACGCGCGTGGCGCGCCACGCGAAGGCGGTCGGTCGGCCTTCGCGCGCGCCGTGCATCAGGGGCTCCGGTGCGTGAAGGTCAGCGTTGCGCCGGACGTGGTCACGATCTGCAATTGCTGCGGCTCGCGCATCTGCACACCGGTCTTGTCGACGTGGGCGAGCGCGTCGAGGTACGCGGTTTCGAGCTGGCCGCCGAGCGTATTCGGGCAGGCCATCCGCGTGCCGGCGAGCGGCCCGAAGCTCAGCAGGCCGTTCTTGATCGCGTAGGTGCCCATGTAGCGGTTGCAGCCCGAAAACCCGCTGGCGCGCCGGACGCCCGATTCGGTCGACAGCGCGAGCTTGATCGGCTCGCCGTTGTCGCCGTGCGGGATCGCGCGCTGCGTGCCGTCGGCGTTCAGCCAGCTGGTGAGTTCCCAGCTCGTGTCGTCGAGCAGCTGGACGGCGGCCGGGTTGTACGGGTCGGGCGCGGGGGCGGCGGAATCGGGGTGGGTCGGCATCGCGCAGGCAGAGAGAAGCGTGGCAAGCGTCAACGCGCAGAGCGGCGCGCGCAACGGGCGAAGCAGGCCGGTGCGTGCGCGTGCGGCGGCGGACAGGTGGGACATGAGCCTCGTTCCTCATCGGATTCTGATCAAGGCGTAAGAGTAACGCACCCGCCCCGCGGCAGGCGAGCCGACACTTCACGCGTGAAAACGTTCGCAGTCTGCTCGCGAGCGGCCCGCGGCCGGTTGCCGGCACGGCGAAACGCGCAAAACCGGCGCCGTGGCGCGTGTTAACATCGGAGCCGTTTTCGTCCTCCACCAGAAGCGGGTAATCACATGCAGATCGGTCAGCGGCTCGGTACGCCGCTCTCACCCTCGGCCACGCGCGTCATGCTGCTCGGCGCCGGCGAACTCGGCAAGGAAGTCATCATCGCGTTGCAGCGGCTCGGCGTCGAAGTCGTCGCGGTCGACCGCTATCCGGACGCACCGGGCCACCAGGTCGCGCATCGCGCGCACGTGATCGACATGACGGACGCCGCCGCGCTACGCGCGCTCGTCGAAGCCGAACGCCCGCACCTGATCGTGCCGGAGATCGAGGCGATCGCGACCGACGCGCTCGCGGCGATCGAGGCGGCCGGCCTCGCCGAAGTGATCCCGACCGCGCGCGCGACGCAGCTCACGATGAATCGCGAAGGAATCCGCCGGCTCGCGGCCGAGGAGCTCGGCCTGCCGACTTCGCCGTATGCGTTCGCGGATTCGTTCGAGGCGTTCAGCGCGGCGATCGCGAAGATCGGCATGCCGTGCGTCGTCAAGCCCGTGATGTCGTCGTCGGGCAAGGGGCAGTCGGTCGTGAAGACCGAGGCCGACGTGAAGCCGGCGTGGGACTACGCGATGGCGGGCGGGCGTGTGAACCACGGCCGCGTGATCGTCGAGGGTTTCGTCGATTTCGACTACGAGATCACGCAGCTCACCGTGCGCGCGATCGATCCGGCGACGAACGCCACGCGCACCTATTTCTGCGAGCCGGTCGGCCACGTGCAGGTCGCGGGCGACTACGTCGAATCGTGGCAGCCGCAGCCGATGAGCGCGGTGGCGCTCGAGAAGTCGCGCGAGATCGCGCACAAGGTCACCGAGGCGCTCGGCGGGCGCGGGATGTTCGGCGTCGAGTTGTTCGTGCGCGGCGACGACGTGTGGTTCTCCGAAGTGAGCCCGCGGCCGCACGATACGGGCCTCGTCACGCTCGCGTCGCAGCGTCAGTCGGAATTCGAGCTGCACGCGCGTGCGATTCTCGGGCTGCCGGTTGATCCGGCGCTCGGTACGCCGGCCGCGTCGGCCGTGATCTACGGCGGGCTCGACGAGCGCGGGATCGCGTTCGAGGGCGTGCGCGACGCGCTTGCCGTGCCGGGCGCCGACCTGCGCCTGTTCGGCAAGCCGGAAAGTTTCGCGAAGCGGCGCATGGGCGTCGCGCTGGCGACCGGCGCGACCGTCGACGAAGCCCGCGAACGCGCGAAGCGTGCCGCCGCGGCCGTCCGGCCCGTGTCGGCCCGCTGACGTAATCAGGAGAGGACGATGACGCCGAAGTGGCTGCGTATCGGAAAGCTGGCCGCCGCGCTGGCGCTTGCAGTGAACCTCGCGGGTTGCGGGCTCGCGGCCGCACCGTGCCGGGTGGCCTCGGCCGGGCTCAAGATCGTGCCGCTCGTCGGTCATGTCGCGGCCGCACCGACCGACGCGTGTGCCGACGTCATCGATCCCTGAGCACGCTACCCGACCCGATCGCCAACAATAATCACGCGCCCCGCGAGGGCGCGTTTCCACCCGTCTCGTGAGAGGACCTGCATGATCCGCCAAACCCTCGCCGCGCTCGCGCTCGCCGGCGCGGCCGTTTCCGTCGCGCATGCCGCGCAGCTGACCGTCGAAGAGATCGACGCCGATTCGCGCCAGTTCACCGTCTACCAGTGCGCGAACCAGAAGCAGCCGGTGCGCGTGTCGTACTGGCTCGCGGGCAATGGCCAGAGCTTCGCGCTCGTGCCGGTCAACGGGAAGCAGATGCTGTTCGTCGACACGGTGTCGGCGTCGGGCGCGCGCTACCAGGCCGGCCGCTATACGTGGTGGACGAAGGGCAAGGAAGCGACGCTGCGCGACGAGATCGCCGACCAGAGCTCGCCGCCGCTGCTGGGCGACTGCGTACAGGTCGAGAAGAAAAAGAAGAAGGGCTGAGCGCCGGGCGGGAACGTGGATCGTGCTGCCGGTGCCGGTGCCGGTGCCGGCCGGCTCCCGGGCCTGACGGCCGGATACGCGGCCTGGCCGCGGGCGATCGGGCCCAGTGATCGGGGATCAGACCCCTGAAATCATCCGCTGGCCCATCGGGCTAGTCCGATCGGGGCATCCGTCTGCCGCGCGGGCTTGCCCGGGCCTGCCGCGCGAACCGCCGTTGTGGCCGTTCGCCGCGTTGTCACGGACAGATGGCCGCGCAGTGCTACAATACGCCCCTTTCCGCCGGCATTCGCGCCGAACGGAGTCCGCACGGCCTGGCGTCCAGCGTTCACATTGAACCGGTCCCAAGCGCCAGAGCGGCGCCGCGCGGCGCGCCGCGGCTCCGTCTATTTCCGAATTGTGATGAGCGCAGGCCCGGCTGGCCTGACGCACGATGTCCCCGCCGCGCCTTTTGAGCGAAACGCCACCATGTCCGATTCTGTCGCCAAGCCCGTCGACGCAACCTTCGATCAATTCGGCCTTGCCGCCGATATCCTGAAAGCCATTGCGGAGCAGGGCTATACGACGCCGACGCCGATCCAGGCGCAGGCCATTCCGGTCGTGCTCGCCGGCCGCGACGTCATGGGCGCCGCGCAAACGGGCACCGGCAAGACCGCGAGTTTCTCGCTGCCGATCATCCAGCGCCTGCTGCCGCAGGCCAACACGAGCGCGTCTCCGGCGCGCCACCCGGTGCGTGCGCTGATCCTCACGCCGACCCGCGAACTCGCCGACCAGGTTGCCGCGAACGTGCACGCGTATGCGAAGCACACGCCGCTGCGCAGCGCGGTCGTGTTCGGCGGCGTCGACATGAACCCGCAGTCGGCAGAGCTGCGCCGCGGTGTCGAGATCCTGATCGCGACGCCGGGCCGCCTGCTCGACCACGTGCAGCAGAAGACGGCGAACCTCGGCCAGGTGCAGATCCTCGTGCTCGACGAAGCCGACCGGATGCTCGACATGGGCTTCCTGCCCGACCTGCAGCGCATCCTGAACCTGCTGCCGAAGGAACGCCAGACGCTGCTGTTCTCGGCCACCTTCTCTGGCGAAATCAAGAAGCTCGCGTCGACCTACCTGCGCAACCCGCAGACGATCGAAGTCGCGCGCAGCAACTCGACGAACGCGAACGTCACGCAGATCGTCTACGACGTCGCCGAAGGCGACAAGCAGGCGGCCGTCGTGCAGTTGCTGCGCGATCGCGGCCTCAAGCAGGTGATCGTGTTCTGCAACAGCAAGATCGGCGCAAGCCGACTTGCGCGCAATCTCGAGCGCGACGGCGTGGTCGCGTCGGCGATCCACGGCGACAAGACGCAGATCGAGCGGATGCAGGCGCTCGACGCGTTCAAGCGCGGCGAGATCGAGGCGCTGGTCGCGACCGACGTGGCCGCGCGCGGCCTCGACATCGCCGAACTGCCGGCCGTGATCAACTTCGACCTGCCGTTCAGCGCGGAAGACTACGTGCACCGGATCGGCCGTACCGGCCGTGCGGGTGCGACGGGCGACGCGCTGTCGCTGTGCAGCCCGAACGAGCGCAAGCAGCTCGCCGATATCGAGAAGCTGATCAAGCGTCCGCTCGAAGTGCAGACGCTCGCGCTCGACAAGCCGGCGCGCCACCGTCACGACGAGCGCGGCAACGACCGCGGCGGCGATCGCAACAGCGAGCGCGGTGGCGAGCGCGGCGGTGAACGAGGCGGCCGTCGCGATCGCGACGAGCATCGCGGTGCATCGGGGCGCCGTCCGGGCGGTTCCGAGCGTGGTCATCACCGTCGCCACGAAGCGCCGGTCGACGATTTCTTCCTGAAGCCGTACGAGCCGTCGGCGCCGGCGAAGCAGCAGGACGACGCGCAGCCTGCGCAGCAGCCCGAGAAGAAGGGGCCGAAGCGTCAGGTCGCCGCACTGCTCGGCGGGTTCGGGATGCCGCGCAAGCCGTCGGCGTAAGCCGGGCGGGCGTGACAGCGCAGCGCGAGCGCTGCTGCAGAAGCGGGTGCATGCGATGAGCATGTGCCCGTTTTTCATTGGGGCTGCGGTTTGATGGGGGAGGCGGGCGCGTGGCGTGGGCGGGGATGCCGGATCCGGTTTGGGCCTGGTCGCCACGACATCGGCGCGCTGGCCGTGCGTCAGCCGGCCTGAGGCCCGAAGCGCCTCGCCCATGCGGCGGTGGCGGCGGCGTAGAACGTATCGAGGGTCGTGCCTGCGAGCGTGCCGTCGGGCGCGAGGCCCAGGTGCGCGGCCGCGGCCAGCAGCGCCGGCAGCGGATCGTCGCGCTCGAGCGCGGTCGCGCCCGTCTGCTTGCTGAGCTTCTCGCCGTTCGCATCGACGACGACGGGCACGTGCAGGTATTGCGGTGTCGGCACGCCGAGGCAGTGCTGCAGGTGGATCTGGCGAGCGGTCGAGTCGAGCAGGTCGGCGCCGCGCACGACGTGCGTGATGTGCGCATCGGCATCGTCGACGACGACCGCGAGCTGGTAGGCCCATTGGCCGTCCGCGCGCTTCAGCACGAAATCGCCGACTTCGGTCGCGAGGTTCTGCGATTGCGTGTGCTGCCAGCGATCGTCGAACGTGACGATCGCGTCGTCGCCGTCCGGCACGCGCAGCCGCCACGCGCGCGCGGGCTTGCCGTGCAGGCCGGTGCGGCAGGTGCCCGGGTACGCGAGCGTCGTATGGCGCTCGTGCGCGGCGCGCAGCGAATCGGCGATTTCCTTGCGCGTGCAGCCGCACGGATAGACGAGCCCGGCCGCGACGAGCCGTTCGAGCGCGGCCGTATACGCGGCATCGCGCGTGCTTTGCCAGACGGGCGGCTCGTCGGGCGTCATGCCGAAATGCGCGAGCGTCGCGAGGATGTCGTCGGCGGCGCCCGGCACCGTGCGCGGGCCGTCGAGATCCTCGATGCGTACGAGCCATGCGCCGCCGTGTGCGCGTGCGTCGAGCCAGCTCGCGAGTGCACCGACCAGCGACCCGAAATGCAGCGGGCCGGTGGGCGACGGCGCGAAGCGGCCGCGATAGCCGGTCATCGGGGCGCGGGGCAGTGCGCGCTTACGCGGCGCTGGCCGCCGGTGCGCAGGCCGGGCACGACTTGCCGGGCACGTAGCTCGGCGACTGTTGCGCGTCCGGCGTGACGACCGCGCGGCACGCGAAGCACGTGACGTTCTCGGTGGGCTGGAGCTGCGGATTCAGCGCGGTGCGGTAGTCGAACACGAAGCAGTCGCCGTGATAGTGCGCGCCGCCGACTTCCTCGAAGTACTTCAGGATCCCACCTTCGAGCTGGTACACGTTCTCGATGCCGATTTCCTTCATGTGGATCGCGGCTTTCTCGCAGCGGATGCCGCCCGTGCAGAACGACACGACCGTCTTGCCTTCGAGGTCGGCACGGTTCGCGTCGATCACTTCGGGGAATTCGCTGAACTTGTCGATCCGGTAGTCGAGCGCGTCGTCGAACGTGCCGACGTCGACTTCGAACGCGTTGCGCGTGTCGAGCATCACGACCGGGCGGCCCGTGTCGTCGTGGCCGCGATCGAGCCACGTCTTCAGCGTGCGCGCGTCGACGAACGGCGCGCGGCCGAGTTCCGGCTTGATCGCCGGCTTCTTCATCGTGATGATTTCGCGCTTCAGGCGCACGAGCATGCGGCGGAACGGCTGCGAGTCGGACAGGCTCTCCTTGAACTGCAGCGACGCGAACTTGCCCTCGAACAGCGGATCGTGGCGGATGTAAGCGATGAATGCGTCGGCGGCTTCGCGCGTGCCGGCGATGAACAGGTTGATGCCTTCCGGCGCGAGCAGGATCGTGCCGCGCAGGCCGAGTTCGTTGCAGCGGGCGGTGACGAGCGGGCGCCATTGCTCGTTCGCGTCGAGCGACACGAAGTGGTAGGCGGCGAGGTTGACGATGGTCATGATGGTCCGACGGGAAAACGGCCGCACGGCGGCCCGCAAAAAAGGGTGCGAAGCCGGGGCGTGGATTCGAAAAGCCGTATTATCCCGCAAACCGCGCCCGGGCCGGCACCCTGCCGTTTGGCCAGCCGCGCGACGTGCGGTCGCGCGCATCGGCCGAACGGCCAGCGCGGGGATTTTTTGGGCAGCCTGCGCGGCGGGGCGGCTACAATAGCGCCCATGTCAGATCCCCGCTTCGTCCATCTTCGCGTTCACTCCGAATTCTCGATTGCCGACGGCATCGTGCGCATTGACGACATCGTCAAGGCGGCGGCCGCGGACGGTCAGGGCGCGCTCGCGCTCACCGATCTCGGCAACGCATTCGGCCTCGTTCGTTTCTACCAGGAAGCCCGCGGCAAGGGCATCAAGCCGATCGCCGGCTGCGACGTCTGGATCGCCAATCCGGACGACCGCGACAAGCCGTCGCGGCTGCTGCTGCTCGTCAAGGACAAGGTCGGCTACCTGAATCTGTGCGAGCTGCTGTCGAAGGCGTGGCTCACGAACCAGTACCGCGGCCGTGCGGAGCTGGACGCGAGCTGGCTCGACGGCGAGCTCTCGAAAGGGCTGCTCGCGCTGTCGGGCGCGCAACAGGGCGATATCGGGCTCGCGCTTGCCGCGGGCAACGAAGAAGCCGCGCGCCGTCACGCCGAGCGCTGGGCGAAGGTGTTCCCGGGCGGCTTCTACATCGAGCTGCAGCGTTACGGCCAGCCGGGCGCCGAGGCGTACATCCAGCAGGCCGCGACGCTCGCCGCGGCGCTGAAGCTGCCGGTCGTCGCGACGCACCCGACGCAGTTCATGACCGACGACGATTTCACCGCGCACGAGGCGCGCGTGTGTATCTCGGAAGGCGACATCCTCGCGAACCCGCGGCGCCAGAAGCGTTTCACGACCGACCAGTATTTCCGCACGCAGGACGACATGGTCGCGCTGTTCGCCGACCTGCCGTCGGCGATCGCGAACACGGTCGAAATCGCGAAGCGCTGCAACCTGAAGCTCGAGCTCGGCAAGCCGAAACTGCCGCTGTTCCCGACGCCGGACGGCATGTCGCTCGACGACTACCTGGTCCAGCTGTCGAAGGAAGGGCTCGAGACCCGTCTCGCGCAGCTGTATCCGGTCGAGGCCGAGCGCGACGCGCAGCGTGACACGTATTACAAGCGCCTCGAATTCGAGTGCGGGACCATCACGAAGATGGGCTTCCCGGGCTACTTCCTGATCGTCGCGGACTTCATCAACTGGGCGAAGAACAACGGCGTGCCGGTCGGCCCGGGCCGCGGCTCGGGCGCCGGTTCGCTGGTCGCGTACGCGCTCGGCATTACCGACCTCGACCCACTGCGCTACAACCTGCTGTTCGAGCGCTTCCTGAACCCGGAACGCGTGTCGATGCCCGACTTCGACATCGACTTCTGCCAGCATGGCCGCGACCGCGTGATCCAGTACGTGAAGGAGAAGTACGGCGCGGACGCCGTGTCGCAGATCGCCACGTTCGGCACGATGGCCGCGAAGGCGGCCGTGCGCGACATCGGCCGCGTGCTCGACCTCGGGTACATGTTTACCGACGGCATCGCGAAGCTGATCCCGTTCAAGCCGGGCAAGCACGTGACGATCGCCGATGCGATGAAGGAAGAGCCGCAACTGCAGGAGCGCTACGACCACGAGGACGAGGTGCACCAGCTGCTCGATCTCGCGCAGCGCGTCGAGGGCCTCACGCGTAACGTCGGGATGCACGCGGGCGGCGTGCTGATCGCGCCCGGCAAGCTGACCGATTTCTGCCCGCTGTACACGCAGGGCGACGACGGCGGCGTGGTCAGCCAGTACGACAAGGACGACGTCGAAGCCGTCGGCCTCGTGAAGTTCGACTTTCTGGGCCTCACGACGCTGACGATCCTCGACTGGGCCGAGCGCTACATCCGCCGCCTTGATCCGTCGAAGGCCGACTGGTCGCTCGCGCAGGTGCCGCTCGACGATCCCGCGTCGTTCCAGATCCTGAAGAAGGCCAACACGGTCGCGGTGTTCCAGCTGGAAAGCCGCGGGATGCAGGGCATGCTGAAGGATGCGCAGCCTGATCGCTTCGAGGACATCATCGCGCTCGTGTCGTTGTACCGTCCGGGCCCGATGGACCTGATCCCGAGCTTCTGCGCACGGAAGCATGGCCGCGAGAAGGTCGAGTATCCGGATCCGCGCGTCGAACCCGTCCTGAAAGAGACCTACGGCATCATGGTCTATCAGGAGCAGGTGATGCAGATGGCGCAGATCATCGGCGGCTACTCGCTCGGCGGCGCGGACTTGCTGCGTCGCGCGATGGGCAAGAAGAAGCCCGAGGAGATGGCCAAGCACCGCGAGATCTTCGCCGAGGGTGCGGCGAAGAACGGCCTCACGCGCGAGAAGTCCGACGAGATCTTCGACTTGATGGAGAAGTTCGCGGGCTACGGCTTCAACAAGTCGCACGCGGCCGCCTATGCGCTGCTCGCGTACTACACCGCGTGGCTGAAGGCGCACCATCCGGCCGAATTCATGGCGGCCAACATGACGCTCGCGATGGACGACACCGACAAGGTGAAGATCCTGTTCGACGATTGCGTCGTGAACAACCTCGTCGTGCTGCCGCCCGACATCAACGCTTCGCATTACCGCTTCGAGCCGGTCGCCGAAGCCGACGGCAAGCGCTCGCGCACGATCCGCTACGGCCTCGGCGCGGTGAAGGGCAGCGGCCAGAACGCGATCGAGGAAATCCTGCGCGCCCGCGAGGAAAAGGCGTTCACCGACCTGTTCGACTTCTGCGAGCGGATCGACCGGCGCGTCGTCAACCGCCGCACGGTCGAGGCGCTGATCCGTGCCGGCGCGTTCGATTCGCTGAACACGAACCGTGCGCAGCTGATCGCGTCGGTGCCGCTGGCGATGGAAGCGGCCGACCAGGCCGAGGCGAACGCGATGCAGGCCGGCCTGTTCGACATGGGCGCCGAGTCGCCGCACGCGCATGCGCTCGTCGACGAGCCCGCGTGGGACGACAAGCGCCGCCTGCAGGAAGAGAAGGGCGCGCTCGGCTTCTACCTGTCCGGCCATCTGTTCGACGCGTATCGCGACGAGGTGCGCCGCTTCGTGCGGCAGAAGGTCGGCGACCTGAAGGAAGGGCGCGACAAGCTCGTGGCCGGCATCATCGCGTCGCTGCGCACGCAGATGACCCAGCGCGGCAAGATGCTGATCGCGCTGCTCGACGATGGCTCGGGGCAGTGCGAGATCACGATCTTCAACGAGCAGTTCGAGGCGAACAAGGCGCTGTTCAAGGAAGACGAGCTGCTGATCGTGCAGGGGCAGGCGCGCAACGACGCGTTCACGGGCGGCATCCGCTTCACGGCCGATACCGTGATGGATCTCGAGCGCGCGCGCAGCCGCTATGCGCAGGCCGTCCGGCTGACGATGAACGGCAACGCCGACGCGGCCGCATTGCGCCGCGTGCTCGAGCCGCACGTGTCGAAGGACGATCCGGCGGCAAACGTGGTCGACGCACCGGCGCCGCGCGGCGGCGGGCGCGATGGCGGTCGTCGCCCGCAGGCGCCGCTGCCGAACGGGCTTGCGGTGCAGGTCCACTACAGCAACGCGCGGGCGCAGGGTGAAATGCGCCTCGGCGACGCATGGCGCGTGAAGCCGAGCGACGTGCTGCTCGCGGAGCTGCGCGCGACGTTCGACGGCAGCGTCGTCGAAATCACGTACTGATCGCGCCTACGCCGAACGGCTGTCGCGCCATGCGGCCCGTCGCATCGCCATCGGGCGGTGCGGCGGGCCGTTTTTGCAGGTTCACGCCAGCGGGTCTTGGGCTCGCCATCCGGACGCTATACAATCCGGCGCTAGCCGCACGAACGCGGCGCTGACCGCCGCTTGTCCGGCGGATTGCGCCGGTATCGCGCACATAAGCGGGGGCGGATCCGTGCGGCGAGCCGCGATAGGCGACCAGGCCGTCCCGGAACCGGATGCCGTGAAATGGCTCGTCGCGACGACAAAAACTGACAGTCTCCACATGACCATGGCCAATGTGAACCCGACGCAGCGGATCCTCGTGATCCGGATCGATTTTTTGGGCGACATGCTGTGCACAACGGCGTTTCTCCGCGCGCTGAAGGAGCGCTGGCCCGGCGCCGAACTCCATGTGGTCGCGAACCGCTACAACGCGGCCGCGCTGGACGGAAACCCCGACGTCGACACGATCCACACCTACGTCTATAGCCGTCAATGCGAGCGCAACGACCGTCCCGGGCGGATGCGCGCGTTCTTCGACCGGCTGCGGCTGGTGCGTCGCCTGCGTCGCTTGCGGTTCGACCTCGTGGTCGTGCCGAACGGCGGCATGCATCGCAGCAGCGTGCAGTTCGCGCGCCAGATCGGCGCGAAGGATTGCCGCTGGCACGATGCCGAGACGGAATTCGACGATCGCAAGCCCGAGCATGTCGCCGAGCGGCCGATGTGCCACGAGGCGTTGTCGGGTTTCCGGCTCGTACCCGAACTCGGCCGCGCCGACGTCGACCGCCTCGCGTTGTCGGTTCATCCCGACCGCGCGCTGCAGGACGCGTGGTACCGGCTGCTCGGCGCACGCACGAAGCCGCGCGTCGGGTTGTTCGTCACGAACAAGGCGGTCGAGCGCCGCTGGCCGGCCGATCGTTGGCGCGACCTCGCCGAGCGCCTCGCGCCGCATGCCGACGTGATCGTGTTCCGCGACCCGGCCGTCCGCCATGCCCCCGAGGACGACTCGTGGCGCGACGTGTGCGCGCGCCATGTTGCGCCGTCGTCGGTCGCCGAGCTGGTGGCCGCGGCGAGCCTGCTCGATGTGATCGTCTCCGCCGACAGCGCCCCCGTGCACCTCGCGTCGGCGCTCGGCGTGCCCGTCGCCGCGCTGTTCGAGGACCGTCCCGAGAAATACCTGCGCTGGCATCCGCTCGGTGTGCCGCACGTGATCGTGCGCGCCGGCGCGACCGTCGATGCGATCGGCGTCGACGCGGTCGAGCGTGCGGTGAATCACCTGCTGCCGCAGGCCACCCATCGCGACGAACGGTTGGCCGACGCAGCACACACTCAGCCCGCGGCTGCCGCTGCGGCGCCGGTGATCATGACCATCGCTTCGTAGCGCCGCGGGTATCGCAGGGCACCGCGTACGCCACCGGCGCACGGGTGCGCCTGCCGCGCGGCACCTCGCGAGCGGGGCCGCATCAGGCTGACCGGACGGCCGATTCGCCATGTCGCGCCGGCTGCTGCAAAATCCTGTACATTGCCAGCCTTGTTCAGCCAGCCAGACACACCCGCCGTGGCCCTGTTTTCTTCCGCCCGCCCGCCCAGAACCATCCTCGTTGCCGCGCCGCGCCGTATCGGCGACGTGCTGCTGACGACGCCGCTCGTCCGTTCGCTGAAGGCCCGCTGGCCTGAAGCGCAGATCGACATGCTGGTGTTTCGCGGCACCGAAGGCGTGCTCGAGCACAATCCGGACGTGCGGCGCGTGATCGTCGTCGCGCAACGCGCGGGCTTTCGCGAGCGGCTGCGCGACGCGCTGTCGATGTGGCGCCGCTACGATCTCGCGTGCGCGGCGCTGAGCTCCGACCGGCCGCGCTTCTACAGCTGGTTCGCGGGCCGCAAGCGGGTGGGCCTCGTCGATCCGAACCGCGTGACGTGGCTCACGCGGATGATGCTGAACGGGATCGCGATCAATCACCACGAATCCGCGCATACGGTCGTCAGCACGCTGGCGCTCGCGCCCGTGATCGGCATCGAGCCGGTGCCCGAGGTCGTCGCGCCCGGCATCGGCGACGATCCGGCGCGGCGCGCGCGCTTCGACGCGTGGCTCGCCGAATCGCCGGCGATCCGCGACGGCAAGCCGTTGGTCGTCCTGCATCCGTATCCGATGTTCCGTTACAAGCAATGGCGGCTCGACGGCTGGGTCGAGATGATCGGCTGGCTGCGCGAGTGCGGCTTCGCGGTCGCGCTGTCGGGCGGCCCGGCGGACAGCGAGCGCGAGTATGCGGAGCAGGTCGCGGCCGAAGCGGGCGGCGACGTACTGAACCTGGTCGGCCGCCTGACGTTCGGCGAAAGCGCCGAACTCGTGCGGCGCGCACGGCTTTTCATCGGGCCCGACACCGGCGCGACGCACGTCGCGGCCGCGACCGGCACCGACACGATCGCGCTGTTCGGCCCGTCCGACCCCGTGCGCTGGGGGCCGTGGCCGCAGCACTGGCCGGCGACCGAGAATCCGTGGCCGCTGCGCGGCTCGGGGCGGCACGGGAACGTATGGCTGCTGCAGGGGGAGGGCGATTGCGTGCCGTGCCGGCACGAGGGCTGCGAGCGCAAGGTCGACAGCCGCAGCGACTGCCTCGTCAATCTCGGTGCGCAGCGCGTGAAAGCAGCGGCGGCCGAGATGCTCGGACTGAATCCGCCAGGCCCGGCCGAAGCCGTCGTCGATACGTCGCGACTGCACCGCGCCGGATCCGACTGACGCGCGGGCGACGCGCGTTTTCCGCCGGTTTCAGGCGGCTTGTTTGGCGACGCGCCAGCCGCCCGGCTCGTTTCCGTCGAAGCTCGATCGTGAAGAACGCCGCGGTGGCCGAAGCCGGCCGCCGGCGGAGCGCAGGCCGCTGCGCGTTACGCGCTGCGCCGGATCGCCGACGTTTCGCGCGGCAGCGCCTCGGCGCGCTCGCCGCAGCCGAGCAGGATGCCGGCCAGCAGCACGATCAGGTGCCCTTCGGCGAAATCGAGCAGCAGCGAATTCGCGAGACTGCCGATCGCGAAGATCGCGAGCCAGCCGAGCAGCAGATGCCGCGAGCGCGGATCGAGCGTGCGGCTGCCGCGCGCGATCTGCACGATCAGGTTGATGAACAGCAGCAGGCCGAGCGTGCCGAGCTGCACGGCCATCAGCAGGTATTCGTTGTGCGGATTCGACGTGAGCTGGCCTGCGGCTGCTGTCTTGCCGGCCGTGAGCCGCTCGAATTCGGATTCGAGGCCGCCCGCGCCATAGCCGATCACCGGGCGCTGGCGATACAACTCGAGCCCCTTCTTGTACCACTCGAGGCGCAGCCCGGTCGACGTGACCGCGTCGCTTTGCCGGTATTGCTGCACTTCCGTCACGACCTTCGTCAGCCGGCCGTTGTGAACCGTGCACGCGGCGACCACGAGCGCGATGCCGGCCAGCACGAACGCGCCGGCGGCGAGCCCCGCGCGCAGCGCCGATTGCCGGCGCAGCAACAGCACGAAACGCACGGCGACGACGAGGATCAGCAGCAGCGCGATGACCTGCCCGGTGCGACCCTGCAGCATCACGAACACGTTGACGAGCGACCACGCGGCAACGCCCGCATATGCAGCGCGCGACAGCGCCGTGCGGGCCGCCAGCGCGAGGTCGGCCGCCTGGTAGAACAGCAGCGCGCCGAACATGCCGGCGGCGATGTGGTTCTTGAACACCCAGGCGCGTGACAGCGGCAGCTCGGTCGCGTGCGCGGGCCCGATCGCGGTCAGGCCGAGATAGTTGGTGGTCGACAGCAGCAGGATCACGCACAGCGTGCCGAACCAGCAACGCCGCACGATCGGTGCCCAGTTCGAATGGCGGAAGGCGAGCACGGCGAACGGCAGCAGCAGCAGCTTGTCGTACTTGGCGACCCAGCTCCACGCCTTGTTGTGCGGCGCGACCGTATAGGTGACGCTGGCGGCCAGCGCGGCCAGGATCAGCAGCGCCGCGAGCGAGGCCGGGTCGGTGACGAACGAGCGCAGGTCACGCCAGAATTCGGGGGAAATCACGAGCGCGGCGGCGAACAGCCCGCAGAACACGTTGGTCAGCGCGGTCGAGACGGGCACCATGCAGAGCGCGGCGACGGCGAATGCGCGGGCGGCGGTCAGGCGCCGCGAGGCGGGAGCGGAAAACGAAAGCATCGGAACCTGTCGAATGGACGAATGCGGCTTGCGTACGTCGTGCTGCGCGCCGCGCGCCCCGGCGGGAGATCCGGGACGAACGGCGCAAAGTATACGCGAAGCAGCGCGCGTTTCCGTGTCGTTTTCGGGGCGCGATCAGCTGAACGCGCGCTTGATCCGCGAGCGCAGCAGTGCGCGCTTCAGGCTGCCTTCCACGGCCGGCGTGTCGAGCTCGACGCGCGTGCCCGCCGGCTCGCCGCGATGCAGGTAGTGGCGGTCGAACGTCGCCTGGGTCATGCCCCATTTGTTCAGGAACTGGCGGCGACCATCGTTCTTGACGATCTTGCCCGTGCTCTTCTGCTGGAAGTGGTAGACGAGGCTGTCGCCGACGCCGATGAAGATCCGGCAGCCGGCATCCCAGAATTTCATCGAGAAGTCGTTGTCGCTGCTCATGCCGGGCGACAGCTCGCTGCTGTAGCCGCCGATCCGGTTCCACCAGTCGCGGTGCACGAGCGTCGGCGGCCAGGTCGAGCCCAGCCAGTCCGCCCGCACGAGCTTCGGAGCCGCCGCGACGAGGCCCGCCGCGGCGAAATGTTCGGCGTCGCGGCCGAAATTGCTGACCACGACGCACGGATTGCGGGTGTCGACCGGCTCGACCATCGTGCCCGACAGCATGAAGAGGTCGGTCGGCATCCGTTCGATGCGGCGCACGAGCGCCGTGTCCCAGCCGGGGCAGCAGAACATGTCGTCGTTCATGTAGACGACGTAGTCGCGCGTGGCGCGCGCGGCGGCCCAGTTCACCGCGTGGCAGATGCCGATGTTGGTCGGCGACGCGGTGTGCTCGATCCCTTCGCTGCGCACCCAGTCGAGCGTGCCGTCCGAGCCGTCGTTCACGTGCACGATGATCTGGTGGTCGTACGCGGAGTGGCGGCGCAGGCTGTCGACGACGAGCTTGAGGTACGGCAGGTTGTTCCAGGTCGGAATGATGATGGAGAACATGGCGGTCGGATTCGGTAGTCGTCGTGGCGGGCGGCGCGTGGCGCCGCCGGTCGGGCGGGCACGCGCGGCGCGGGCAGCCCGGCATTGTAACGCCGGGCCGGCTCCCTGCCGGGCGGGCGCTCAGCGGGCCCGTTCGTGGCCGAGCTTCAGGAAACGGTAGTACACGGTTTCCGCGTTGAACACGGCGATCATGAAGCCGGCGCGGCCATCGAGGAAGCCGCGGCGCAGCACGTAGGTGCGCACGAACGCCCAGGCGCCGCGCGCGAGCGCCTTGCCGAAGCCGCCGCGCTGGCCGGCCGCGCGGCGCTGGCGCGCGCCGGCCGTCGAATAGGCGTCGAGCTTGCGCACGACGGTTTCGAAATCCTCGTACGAGTAGTGCATCAGCTTGCCCGACAGCCGCTGCGCGGCGCCGTCGAACACGAGGCGCTCGTGCACGAGATCGTCCGAGAAGCGCGCGGCGCCGCGCCGGAACAGGCGCGGGATCCAGTCCGGATACCAGCCGCTGTGATGAATCCACTGGCCGCAGAAGCTCGACAGGCGGTCGACCGCATAGACCTGCGCGGCCGGCGCGCGGAGCGTGTCGCGGATCGATTGCGCGAGTTCCGGGGTGACGACTTCGTCGGTATCGAGGGACAGGATCCAGTCGGTGTCGAGCGCGTCGAGCGCGCGGTTCTTCTGCGGGCCGAAGCCCGGCCAGTCGCGCTCGACGATCACGCGCGCGCCGTGCGCCTGCGCGATCGCGACGGTATCGTCGGTGCTGCCGCCGTCGATGACGACGACGTCGTCGGCGAACGACAGCGCGGCCAGGCACTGCGCGAGCCGCGCGGACGCGTTGAGGGCGATGAGGGCGACGCCGAGGGAGGGTTCAGCCATGAAATCGTCGGAAAAGGCGGAGAAAACGGTGAGCGGCAGTATACCCGCGGCCCGGGCGCCGCCCGCATCGGCCAGGACCGTGCCGGCGGGGGCGGTGCGGCTATAATGTTGAGCCCTTTTCGGCACCCGCCCGACAGGGCGAATTCCCGGGCGGCCACGTCCGGGCGCCGCATCGCGGCTCAAGAAGGATTGCCTTGGAAACCCAGAACACTCTTCGCAAACCGATGGACGGCACGGGCACCTCGCCCGTGACGGTCCTCAAGCGCCTGTGGCCGTACATCCGGCCGCTGATCGGCATCGTGGTGCTCGCCGTGATGACGATGGGCGTCGTCGCGGCCACCGAGGCCGGGATTCCGGCGCTGCTCAAGCCGCTGCTCGACCACGGCTTCGGCTCGCACGGCAGCGACCGCGCGAAATGGTACGTGCCGATGGCCGTGATCGGGCTCGCGCTCGTGCGCGGCGTGTCGCAGTACGCGTCGAATTACCTGCTCAACTACGTGTCGAACCGCATCCTGCTGCAACTGCGGCTCGAGATGTTCCAGCGGATGCTGCACACGGGCGCGTCGTTCTTCCAGCGCGAGACGGCGAGCACGGTGATCAACGCGATCGTGTTCGAGGTCAACCAGATCCTGTCGGTGCTGACCGGCGTGATGGTCACGCTCGTGCGCGATTCGCTGACGGTGATCTTCCTGCTCGGCTACCTGTTCTACCTGAACTGGCGGCTCACGCTGATCGTCGCGGTGATCCTGCCGGGCATCGGCTGGCTCGTCAGCAAGATCAACCGCCGCCTGCGCCGCCTGAACCGCGAGCACCAGACGCTGACCAACGAGCTGTCGTACATCGTCGAGGAGACGGTCGGCGGCTACAAGGTCGTCAAGGTGCACAACGGCGAAGCGTACGAGATGGACCGCTTCACGCAGATGAGCAAGCGCCTGCGCGGCTACGCGATGCGCATGACGATCTCCGGCGGCCTCGCGCAGCCGCTCACGCAGTTCCTCGCGTCGATCGCGCTCGCGGTCGTGATCACGATCGCGGTCGTGCAGTCGTCGAACGACCAGACGACGGTCGGCGGCTTCGTCGCGTTCGTCACGTCGATGCTGCTGGTGATCTCGCCGCTCAAGCACCTGATCGACGTCAACCAGCCGCTGCAGCGCGGGATGACGGCCGCCGAACTGATCTTCGGGCTGATCGACGAACCGGCCGAGCCGCAGGGCGGCGGCCGGCCGCTCGCCCAGGCGCGCGGAGACATCGAGTTCCGCAACGTGACGTTCGACTACGGCGCGGCCGAGCGGCCGACGCTCGACCGCATCTCGTTCAAGGTCGCGCCCGGTGAAATGATCGCGCTCGCGGGCCCGTCGGGCAGCGGCAAGACGACGCTCGTGAACCTGCTGCCGCGCTTCTTCGACCCGACCGACGGGGCGATCCTGGTCGACGGCGTGCCGGTGGCCGACTACGACCTCCACGCGTTGCGCGGCCAGATGGCGATGGTCAGCCAGGACGTCGTGCTGTTCAACGACACGATCGCCGCGAACGTCGCGTACGGGCAGACGCCCGACCGCGCGCGCGTGCAGGCCGCGCTCGAGGCCGCGAACCTCGCCGATGCGGTCGCCGCGATGCCCGACGGGCTCGACACGCTCGTCGGCGGCAACGGGATGCGGTTGTCCGGCGGCCAGCGCCAGCGGCTCGCGATCGCGCGCGCGATCTACAAGGATGCGCCGATCCTGATCCTCGACGAAGCGACGTCGGCGCTCGACTCGGAATCGGAGCGCCACGTGCAGGCCGCGCTCGAGCGGCTGATGGAAGGCCGCACGACGCTCGTGATCGCGCACCGGCTGTCGACGATCGAGCGTGCGGATCGCATCCTCGTGCTCGAGGCCGGCAAGATCGTCGAGGAGGGCAGCCACGACGAATTGCTGCGCCACGGCGGCCTCTACGCGCACCTGCACCGGATCCAGTACCAGCAGCAGGCGGCGTAACGCGCGGTCATATGCGCGGTCATGTGGCCCCGCGATACCGTGTGCTAGTCTTCATCGGGCAGTCCGAGTGGTTTCGTTCGACGTGACAACACGGAGGGAAGGCACGATGAAGAAGATGCACGGAATGATGCTGGCTGCGCTGATTGCGGCGGGTTTCGCCGCGCCGGCCGCGATGGCGCAGGATCACGACCACCACGACGACCAGGGTGGCCACGGCATGCAGCGCGGCCACGGCCCGAAACACATGCCGCCCGGCCAGATGCGCCATGAGGACGACGTGCCGCCGCGCTGGGCCGACCAGCCGCGCCGCGAATGGCACAAGGGCGACCGGCTTCCGCCCGAGTTCCGCGATCGCCAGTACGTGATCGACGACTGGCGCGGCTATCGCCTGAGTCCGCCGCCGCGCGGCTATCAATGGGTCGGCGTCGGCGGGGATCACCTGCTGGTGCAGATCGGTTCCGGCATCGTGCTGCGGATCGGCAACTGACCTGGCCGATCACCCGGCACGGATCGCGATGCCGCGATGCGCGCCGGGCAACCGGATCAACGCGTCACTTTGCCGCCGCGTGGCGGAACCAGCGGCGCTCGATTTTCGACATCACCCAGCACACGCCCAGCGCACACACGGTGCCGAGCGTCACCTCGCCGAGCCGCATCAGCGGAATGTCCCACAGCGGGCCGTTGCCCGGAAACAGCAGCACGATCGTCGCGGTCACGCCGCCGAGCCGTGCGGCGCTGCCGACGTTCAGGCACCAGCAGCAGACGATCACGACCGCGACGGTCATCGCATACGCGACGAGGCGGTCGCCGCCGAGCGCCGCGCCGGCGAAGCCGAGCACGCCGCCGACCATCGCGCCGACGAACTGGTCGCGCGACAGCGACATCGTGTCCGAGTAGTTGTGCTGCGTCACGGCGATCGCGGTGATCGCCGCCCACACGGCCTGCTCGGTGTGCAGCGCGCGGCCGATCACGTACGCGAGGCAGGCGCCGCACACGGCCTGGAGCGCCATCAGCCCGCCCTGGGCGAGCCGCTCGCTGAATGACAGCCCCTTGAACAGGTCGAAGATCGACTGCTGGATCTGCTGGCGGGCTTCGTTGAGTGTCCTGATCGTATCCATCATGCGTTGGCCAAGAAGCGGGTAACGGCGGCGCGCCGGTGTCAGCGCGCCTGTTCGGGCGATGCGGCGGCCGGTTCGTCGGCGGCCGCGTCACCGTTCGCGACGCGCGTTTCGGGCATCACGAGCCAGACCAGCAGCACCGCGAGCGCACCGGCGCCCGCGAGCCCGAAGAAGCTCACGGCGTTGCCGAAGTGATCGGCGACGTAGCCGGCCGCGGCCGTGCTGAGTGTCGCGCCGATCCCGGCCGCGAGCCCGAAGAGCCCGATGCACAGGTTGTAGCGGCCCTTGCCGCCCGCGACGTCGGCCGCGATCAGCGGCAGCATCACGCCGAACACGGCCGCGCTGATGCCGTCGAGCATCTGCACCGGTACCAGCAGGTACGGGCTGCTCACGCCGGCGAACAGCAGCGCGCGCACCGGCAGTGCCGAGAAGCCGAGCAGCAGGATCGGCCGGCGCCCCCAGCGTTGCGCGGAGCGGCCGACCCACGGCGACAGCATCGCGACGATCGCCTGCGGCACGATGATGCACGCGGCGATCACGAGCTGCACGTTCTCGCCCATCCCGGCCGTGACTTCACCGGCCGCGAGGTTCAGCATCGCGGCGTTCGACAGGTGGAACAGCACGACGCACGCCGCGAAGATCAGCATCCGGCGGTCGCGCAGCAGCTCGAGCAGCGTTTCGCGTTCGCCGGCTTCGTCGCGATCGTCGGGCTTCGACGACTGCGGGATCACCTCGTGGGTCGGCTGGATCATCGCGAGCGCGAACAGCGCGGGCAGCGCGAGCACGGCGGTCAGCCAGAACACCGCGCGGGCGGAGAAGTATTCGCCGGTGAGCCCCATCAGGCCCGCCGCGACCGCGCTGCCGATCGACGCCCAGCGCGCGTTGCGGCCGAGCCGGTCGCCGAGGTCGGCGCGGCCGACGAGCGAGAACGAGATCGCGGCCATGGCCGGCACGAGCATGCAGCTCGCGAAGCCGTGGAACACCTCGGCGGCGATCACCGGCACGATCGTCGGGCTCGACGCGAGCAGCACCGCGGACAGGATAATGGCCGCGATCGCCCACGCGGCCGCGCCTTTCTTGTTCTTCAGCGCATCGACGGCCGCGCCGCCCGGCACCTGGCTGACCATCGCGCTGATCGTGCCGATCGACAGCACCATGCCGATCTCGCCCTGCGTCCACTTGTGCGACGCGAGGTAGGACGCGATGAACGGACCGAACCCTGTTTGAACGTTTGCAACGAAGAAGTTGAGCCAGTCGAGGGACCGGAGACTGCGTGCGCTGACGGAATGCTTGATCGTCATCGGGTCGCGCTCGCAGACGAAGCCGGTGCCGGGGCAACGGGCGGGGGGAAAACCGCAACGATCGGCTTGTCGGCCGCGTAGGGCGGCGACGCCTTGATCTGTGCGTCGTTCAGGTCGAGCTGCGGATGCAGCGCCTTGTCGCGCGTGACGAAGCGCAGCGCGCCCCAGCTCGCGGCGATCGAACGGCGATCGGTATTGACGAGGCCGCCGAGGTCGAGCACGACCGCCTGCGGCTGCGATGCGCGGTCGATCAGCACGTCGACGATGCGGCCGATCTTCGTGCCGTTCGGGCGCTCGACGTCGCTGTCGAGCATCGGCAGCCGCGTCGCAGGCGAGGCGGCTGCCGAACCGGACAGCGGCACGGCCTTGGGCCGGGCGGCCGGCGGGAGGTCGCCCGACGGCACGTCGAGCACGATCGGCTCCTGTTTGCCGCCGGGCGTGAAGCGGAACACGTTCCACGGGAAGATGACCTTGCGGTCGCCCACGCCCATGAAGCCCTGCAGGTTCACGATCATCTCGCGCGGCTTGCCGCTCGCGTCGGTCACCATGTCGACCGCGCGGCCGATCACCTTGCCGTTGCGGCGCGCGACTTCGCTGTCGAGCAGCGCATGGATCTGGGTGCGGTCGAGCGGGCGCGTCGCGACGATCGGCGGCGGAGGAGGCGGCGGCGGTGTCGGCGATTCGGGGCGCTGCACGGGCTTCGGCCGCGTGGCTTCGCGGTGCGGCTTCTTCGGCGCTTCCGGTTCCTCCGGGTGCGTCGGCGCCGGCACGGGCGGCATCGTCAGCGGTTCGCCGGCGGTTTCCTCGACGGGCTCGACGAGCGCCTCGCTGATCGGCGCGGGCGGATTCTGCACCGGCAGCAGCCCGCAGCCGGACAGCAGCGTGGCGGCGGCGAGGATCAGGAAAACCGTCGAGGACGGCAACGACTTGCTGCGGGATGCGGGAAACGGAGGTCCGCCGCTCATTGACACTCACTCCATGGGTCGGGGGCGGCCCGGAGGCACGCGGCTGGCGATGGATGGCGGGTGCGGGCGGCGCACCACGCGAGGTGAGATTTTAACGTGTCTTGCTTTCAGGTCTGATTTCGATGGCTGGCTGGAGGCGGACTGTCGGGAAAAGGAAGGGATCGCGGGGTGGGGAAGGGGGTGAATGCTGGCGAAGGCGAAGGCGAAGGCGAAGGCGAAGGCGCCCGATCGTCTGCGACGATGCGGGCGCCGTGCCGGCCTGCCGCTTACTTGACCAGCGCGCCGAGCGTCGTCGTCACGGGGGCGAGCACGCCGCCCGTTTTCGAGAGCGCACCGGTGCCGCTGCCGCCCGTCAGCCCCGCGACGGGCGAGCCGCCGGCTGTGCCCGACACCGCTCCCGTCACGGTGCCGACCGCCGACGTGAGCACACCTGCCGGGTTGCTGCCACCCGTCGCGCCGCCGAGTGCGCCGGTCGACAAGAGCCCCGTGACCGGTGCGAGCGGGCTCGTCGCGGCGCCGCCGCCGCCCAGCAGCGCCGTGCCGGCGGTGGCCACTGTATTGCCGGTCGCGGTGACGACGTTGCCGACGCCGGTCGTTACCGGATTCCCGCCGGTTTTCGCGATCGTCGTGCCGGCGTTCGCGATGCCGTTGCCGACCGTCGTCACGAGGTTCGTGAGCGGCGCGCCGAGCGGCGTGCTCGACGCGACGGTCTGCGTGACCGACCCGACCTGCGTCGTGATCGGCGTGATCGCCGAGCTGGCGGCGCCCGTGACCTGCGCGACGGGGCCGGTCGACAACTGCGTGCCGAGCGTCGCACCGCCGCCCGCGATCGTGTTGCCGAGCATCGTGACCGCGCCGCCGACCGGCGACGTGACGGGCGCGAGCGGCGCCAGCGCCGAACCGCTGGCGCCGAGACTCGACACGACGCCGCCGGTTGCAGCGACCGCGTCGCCGAGGTTCGTGACCACGCCGCCGGTGCTCGCGACCGTCGTGCCGACCGGGTTCGAGGATGCGCCGAGCTGGCCGAGCCCCGAGCCGAGGCCGGTGCCGAGCGTCGTGACGGCCGCGCCGGCATCCTGCACGACCGTGCCGAGACCTTGCGTGGTCGACGCATGGGTGCCGGGCAGCGACTGGCCCGCGATCGTCGTGCCGACGCTCGATACCGCGCCGCCCGCGGCCGTCACGATGTTGCTCGACGAGTCGATCGTCTGGCCGAGCGCATTGGCGGATGCGCCGCTGCCCGCCGAGCCGGTGCCCGAGCCGCTGCCGCTGCCCGTGCTGCCGACGGTCGAGCCGCTGCCGGAACCGCTGCCCGAGCCGTTGCTCGTGCCGCCGGTCGTGGCCGTCGTGTCGCCCGAACCCGATCCTGCGCCACCGGTGCCCTGGCTCAGCGAGCCGGAGCCGCCGCACGCGGACAGCGACACCAGCGCTGCGACGCCAGCCGCGATCATGATCATTCGGAGTCCTGCTTGATGGGTGGTAGGCGTATCCATGTCGTCCTCGTATTCGTTGGAGAGTGGGGTCAGGCGGCCTTCGTGTGCGTCAATGTGTCGCTGCGATGGGAAGCGGCTGGCGCATTGTTGGTTGTCTCCCTGATTGGCCTGTCGCCGTGTCGCGTTTTCGCCCGTACCGGAATCCGGAACATCGGTCGGGCGAGCGGTTTGCATTCTTTCGTCTTGCTTGCTGATCGCACCGGAAAACATCGGATTCCTGGCGATCAGAGTAGGTCTGCCGGCGCGAGCCGTCTTTTAAGCAACGTTAAATTGAAGTAAGCGTCCGATTCACTGCCGAAATCGGGGTAATCACCGTCGACGCGGCGGAAATCGTGTGAGTCGGTGCCGGTGGCGCGGATGTCGCGCGATGGCGGGAGAGGATGGGGGAGGCGAGGCGGAGGGAGCGGGGCGGCGCCGGCCTCACCCGCCGTGGCGGCGGGCAGGCGCGGGCGCGGCGCGACGGGCGTGAAGCCGGAAACTCAGGCTTCCGGGTACCACGCGTCGGTGAATTCGCTGACCTTGACGTCGGTCAGTTCCGGCCGTGCGGCCAGCCAGCCGCGCACGAGCTCGCGGTCGGCGTCGGTCGTCGTGCCGCGCGGTGCGCCGGAAATCACGTAAGCGCCGATGCCTTCGTCCGCCGACGCGACGGTCAGCAGCCCGTTCGCTTCGACGAAGTCGATGAACGCATCGATCAGTTCGCCGCGCTCGAGGTCGGTCATTTCGTTGCGGTAATGCGCGGTGGCGTTGAACGCGAGTTCCTGGAATTCGCCAATGTGGAGTTTCTTGCGCTGGCGGCGGTTGTGGCCTTGGCTCATGGTGTGTGGTGAATGCGAAAAGGGTAGGGTGAAAGGGCGGCGGCGGGTGCCGGCGCGACATGCGCGGGCGGCCCGGGCGCCGCATCGAAGCGCCGCGCGGCGATGCCGGCGGCGGATGGACGGAACGTTACATCAGCACGATATCGTACTGCTCCTGGCTCAGGTTCGATTCGACCTGCAGCGACACCGGCTTGCCGATGAAGTCGATCAGCATCGCGAGATGCTGCGACTCCTCGTCGAGGAACAGGTCGATCACCTGCTGCGCGGCGATCACGCGGAATTCGCGCGGGTTGAACTGCCGCGACTCGCGCAGGATCTCGCGCAGGATGTCGTAGCACACGGTGCGCGAGGTCTTCACCTGGCCCTTGCCCTGGCAGGTCGGGCACGGCTCGCACAGCACGTGCGCGAGCGATTCGCGCGTGCGCTTGCGCGTCATCTCGACGAGCCCGAGCTGCGAGAAGCCGTTGACCGTTACGCGCGTGCGGTCGCGCGACAGCGCCTTCTTCAACTCGGACAGCACCGCGTCGCGATGCTCGGCGTTCTCCATGTCGATGAAGTCGATGATGATGATCCCGCCGAGGTTGCGCAGCCGCAGCTGCCGCGCGATCGTATGCGCGGCCTCGAGGTTGGTCTTGAAGATCGTGTCGTCGAAGTTGCGTGCGCCGACGTAGCCGCCCGTGTTCACGTCGATCGTCGTCATCGCCTCGGTCTGGTCGATCATCAGGTAACCGCCCGACTTCAGGTCGACGCGGCGCGACAGCGCGCGCTGGATCTCCGTCTCGATGTTGTACAGGTCGAACAGCGGACGCTCGCCCGTGTAGTGGTGCAGCTTCGGGCTCACGGCCGGTGTGAATTCGCCCGCGAATTCCGACAGGCGCTGGTACGTCTCGCGCGAATCGACCTGGATGCGCGTCGTGTCGTCGTTCGCGAAATCGCGCAGCACGCGCTGCGCGAGATCGAGGTCCTGGTACAGCAGGCTCGTCGCCGGCAGCCGCTGTGCCTGGGCGACGATCGTCGCCCACGTCTTGCGCAGGTACGTGACGTCGCCGGCGAGCTCGTCGGAGGTGGCATCCTCGGCGATCGTGCGCACGATGTAGCCGCCTTTCTCGTCCGGCGGGATCACGGCCGTCAGGCGCGCGCGCACGGCCTCGCGTTCGGCCTCGCTCTCGATCTTCTGCGAGATGCCGATATGCGGCTCCTGCGGCAGGTAGACGAGCGTGCGGCCCGCGATGCTGACCTGTGTCGACAGCCGCGCGCCCTTCGTGCCGATCGGATCCTTGATCACCTGGACCATCAGCGTCTGGCCTTCGAACACGATCTTCTCGATCGGCTGGTGCGGCGTGCTCGACTGCGGCTCGCCCGCGAGGCGCGGATGCCAGATGTCGGCGACGTGCAGGAACGCCGCGCGTTCGAGGCCGATGTCGATGAACGCCGACTGCATGCCGGGCAGCACGCGCACGACCTTGCCGAGATAGATGTTGCCGACCCGCCCGCGCGACAGCGTGCGCTCGACGTGAAGCTCCTGCACCGCGCCTTGCTGGACGAGTGCGACCCGCGTTTCCTGCGGCGTGAGGTTGATCAGGATTTCTTCGTTCATGGTGGGTTCAGAAGGCGACGCGCGCGGCACGCAGCAGCGCGGCAGTCTCAAAAAGGGGCAGACCCATGATACCTGAATGGGACCCGTCGATTCGCTCGATGAACTCGGCGGCGCGCCCCTGGATCGCGTATGCGCCGGCCTTGCCGAACGGCTCGCCGGATTCGACGTAGCGCGCGTACGCGTCGCGCGACGCGGCCGCGAAACGCACCGACGAGCGCGACAGCGCGGGCGGCAGCAGTTCACCGTCGGCATCGATCACGGCGACGGCGGTCAGCACCGCGTGTTCGCGGCCGGCGAGGCGCGTGAGCATCGCGAGCGCGTCGTCGGCGTCGGCCGGCTTGCCGAGGATCGCGCCGTCGATCGTGACGGTCGTATCGGCGACCAGCACCGGCGAGGCCGGCTTGCCGCTCGCGACGAGGCGCGCACGCGCAGCCTCGGCCTTGGCGATGGTCACGCGCCGGACGTACGCATCGGCGGCTTCGCCGGGCAGTTCGGCCTCGAGCGCCTCGGCATCCTCGTCGGGGCGCGGCAGCAGCAGCTCGAAGCGTACGCCGATCTGTTGCAGCAGCTCCTGGCGGCGCGGGCTTTGCGAAGCGAGGTAAAGGGTCGGGAAAAGCGCGGGGGGCGTGCTGGACGGCATGGTGTCGTTATCTCGGTGTGCGCGCGTGGCGCGCGTCTCGAGGACGACACGTCATGCGCGGTGGTAGGGGTGATTCTGCGTGATGCTCCACGCCCGGTAAAGCTGTTCGGCGAGCAGCACGCGCACCATCCCGTGCGGCAGCGTCATGCTCGAGATGCGCAGCAGCGTGTCGGCACGCGCTTTCAGTTCGGGATCGAGCCCGTCGGCGCCGCCGATCACGAACGCGACGTCGCGGCCGTCCTGCTGCCAGCCGGGCAGCGCCTGCGCGAGCTGCATCGTGGTCCAGTCGCGGCCGCGCTCGTCGAGCGCGACGAGGCGCGCGCCCTTCGGCAGCGCGGCCTCGATCTTCTGCCGCTCGGCCGCCATCACGCTTTCGGCGCTGCGGCCGCCCGAACGCAGTTCAGGCTTGATCTCGCGCAACTCGATGCGCAGCTCGGGCGGCATCCGCTTCGTGTATTCGTCGAAGCCGGATGCGATCCAGCCCGGCATCTTGTGGCCAACCGCAAGGATGAAAAGCTTCATCGGAAGACGCTTGACGACTCGGGACTCAACGGCGGCGAGCGGCCGTCTTGCGCGCCGGGCGGGCGGGCGCGGCTTCCTCTTCTTCGTCGTCGCCTTCGCTGGCCTGGGCGAAGCCGTTGCCCTTGCCGCCGCCGAGCTTCATCCGCACGGGCTTGTCGCCCCAGATTTCCTCGAGGTTGTAGTACTGGCGCAGGGCCGGTTGCAGGATGTGCACGATTGCGTCGCCGCAGTCGACGAGCACCCATTCGCCGGTGTCTTCGCCTTCGGAGCTGACGATGTCGCCGCCGGCTTCCTTGACCTTGTCACGCACGCTCGACGCGAGCGCCTTGGTCTGGCGGTTGGAGGTGCCCGAAGCGACGACCACGCGGTCGAACAGTTCGGTCAGGTGGCTGGTGTTGAACACCTTGATGTCTTGCGCCTTGACGTCTTCGAGGGCGTCGACGATCACGCGCTGCAGTTTGCGAATATCCATGGATTCAGGAATGGTAGAGGCGATGTTGAAGAATATAGGCCCATACGGCGGCCGGCACATGCTCGGCCGATGCGTCGGGCATTTGCGCATGGCGTGCGATGCATTCGCGCAGGTGGGCGCGGATGTCGGTCGCGGCAATGTCGAACGAAAGGGTCGTATCGATCAGCAGGTGGCCTGCCGGCGTGGCCTTCAGCACGTCGGCGCCGGCCTGCCGCGCGGCGATTACCTGCGCGACGTCCGGTGGCGCCGCGCCGAGGTCGAACCCCGGGCGCGTCGACACGCAGATGTGCGCGTAGTCGAACAGCTTGCGCCAGTCGCGCCACGTGTCGAGGCGCACGAGCTGGTCGGCGCCGATCAGCAGCGACAGCGATGCGCCTGGGCCGATCCGCTCGCGCCAGCGCGCGAGCGTCTCGACCGTGTAGGTCGGGCCGGCGTGCTCGATCTCGTCGGTGGCGACGGTCACGGTCACGCCCGGCACGGACAGCGAGCCGGCGGCCGCGCGCGTCATCGCGAGCCGATGCTCGGCAGCCGACACGTCACGCTTCTGGTACGGCTGCCCGGCGGGCAGCAGCACGAGTTCGGTCAGTCCGAGCAGTTCGGCGAACCGGCGCGCGAGCGCGAGATGGCCGTCGTGGATCGGGTCGAAAGTGCCGCCCAGCAAGCCGATACGACGCGGCAGCGGGGCGGGGCGGGCGGTGGTGTCCAGAAACGCGTCCTTTGCTTGAGGCAGGGTCAGACCCAGTCGCGCGGCACGATGAAGTCGCTGTACAGGCGCGCCTCCGGCGAACCCGGCTCGGGCTGCCAGTTGTAGCGCCAGTTCGCGACCGGCGGCATCGACATCAGGATCGACTCGGTCCGGCCGCCGCTTTGCAGGCCGAACAGCGTGCCGCGATCGAACACGAGGTTGAATTCGACATAGCGGCCGCGGCGGTACGCCTGGAAGTTACGCTCGCGCTCGCCGTACGGCAGCTCGGCGCGTCGCTCGACGATCGGCAGGTAGGCCTGCAGGAACGCGTCGCCGACGCTTTGCATCATGTCAAACGAGCGTTCGAAACCGGGCTCCGAGAAATCGTCGAAGAAGATCCCGCCGATGCCGCGCATCTCGTTGCGGTGCTTCAGGAAGAAATACTCGTCGCACCACTTCTTGAAGCGCGGGTAGAGCTCGACGCCGAACGGGTCGAGCGCATCCTTGCAGGTCTGGTGGAAATGCCGGGCGTCGTCCTCGAAACCGTAAACCGGTGTCAGATCCATGCCGCCGCCGAACCAGAACACGGGCTCCTCGCCCGGTTTCGTCGCGATCAGCATCCGCACGTTCATGTGGACGGTCGGGCAGTACGGATTGCGCGGGTGCAGCACCAGCGACACACCGAGCGCCTCGAAGCCGCGGCCCGCGAGTTGCGGGCGCGCCGCGCTCGCCGACGGCGGCAGCGCATCGCCCGCGACGTCGGAAAAGCCGATCCCCGCGCGTTCGAACACGCGGCCGCCTTCGAGAATCCGCGTGCAGCCGCCGCCGCGCAGGCGTTCGGCCGGCCCGCGTTGCCATGCGTCGGTCGCGAGCGGCGTACCGTCGAGCGCGCCGAGCGCGTCGGCGATGCGTGTCTGCAGGCCCTGGAGGTACGTGCGCACGCGCGCTACGTCGTAGGTCGAATCGGTCATGTCTGGACTGGGTGCCCCCGCCCGAAGCGGGGGCCGTAAAAAAGGCTTCTGCCGGGCATTCTATCGAACCCCGGCAGACGAGCCGCCGCCGCGCGCGGGCGGGGCGGCAATTGCAGCGTCAGGCGCTCTTGCGGTTGAGCGCGCGAAAGCCGATGTCGCGGCGGTACTGCATGCCTTCGAAATTGATCTGGTTGATCGTATCGTACGCATGCTGCTGCGCTTCGCGCACCGAATCGGCGAGGCCGACCACGCACAGCACGCGGCCGCCGGACGTCGTCAGCTTGTCGCCGTCGAGCGTCGTGCCCGCGTGGAACGTGACGGCCTGTTCGGTCTCGGTCGGGATCCCGTTGATGCGGTCGCCCTTGCGCGGCGCGTCCGGATAACCGTGCGCGGCCAGCACGACGCCCAGCGCGGTGCGGCGGTCCCAGTCGAGCTCGACCGTGTCGAGCGTGCCCGCGATCGCCTGCTCGACGACCTTCGAGAAATCGCTCTTCAGGCGCGCCATGATCGGCTGCGTTTCCGGGTCGCCCATCCGGCAGTTGAACTCGAGCGTGCGCGGATTGCCTTCCTTGTCGATCATCAGGCCCGCATACAGGAAGCCCGTGAAGCGGATGCCGTCCTTCTCCATCCCGCGTACGGTCGGCATGATGATCTCGCGCATCACGCGTGCGTGCATCTGCGGCGTGACGATCGGCGCGGGCGAATACGCCCCCATGCCGCCGGTGTTCGGGCCGCGATCCTCGTCGAGCAGGCGCTTGTGGTCCTGGCTGGACGCCAGCGCCAGCGCGTGCTTGCCGTCGACCATCACGATGAAGCTCGCTTCCTCGCCATCGAGGAATTCCTCGATCACGACACGCGCGCCGGCGTCGCCGAGCTTGTTGCCCGACAGCATCATGTCGACGGCTTCGTGCGCTTCTTCCGGCGTCATCGCGACGACGACGCCCTTGCCGGCCGCGAGGCCGTCGGCCTTCACGACGATCGGCGCACCCTTCGCGTCGATGTACGCGTGCGCGGCGGCCACGTCGGAGAACGTTTCGTACTCGGCGGTCGGGATGCCGTGGCGCTTCATGAACGCCTTCGCGAAATCCTTCGAGCTCTCGAGCTGCGCGGCTTCGCGGGTCGGGCCGAAGACCTTCAGGCCGCGTGCGCGGAACAGGTTGACGATGCCGGCCGCGAGCGGTGCTTCCGGCCCGACGAGCGTGAACGCGACGCCTTCGCGTTCCGCGAAATCGGCGAGTTCGTCGAGCGCCGTGATGTCGACGTTCTTCAGACGCTCGTCCTGCGCCGTGCCGCCATTGCCGGGCGCGACGTAGACCATCTGGACGCGCGGCGACTGCGCGAGCTTCCACGCCAGCGCATGTTCGCGGCCGCCGGAACCGACGACGAGTAGTTTCATGGGATTCCCCGCAGACTAGAAAACAGGGCGGCCGGCACGCTCAGGCGCGCCGGCCGCGGATTCGGTCGGGCCGCCGCCGCGACAGGAACACGGCGGCCGGCACCTCATTCCTCGACGATGACGGCGTTCGTATACACGTCCTGCACGTCGTCGAGGTTCTCGAGCGCGTCGAGGAGCTTCTGCATCTTCGCCGCGTCGTCGCCGGTGAATTCGACTTCGTTCTGCGGCTTCATCGTCACTTCGGCGAGCTCGGCCTTGAAGCCGCCGGCTTCGAGCGCGTCCTTCACCGCCGAGAATGCCTGCCAGTCGCACAGCACTTCGATCGAACCGTCGTCGTTCGTGTTCACGTCGTTCGCGCCGGCTTCGAGCGCGGCTTCCATCAGCGCGTCTTCCGACGTGCCCGGTGCGAACAGGAACTGGCCGACGTGATCGAACATGAACGCGACCGAGCCGTCGGTGCCCATGTTGCCGCCGAACTTCGAGAACGCATGGCGGACTTCCGCGACCGTGCGGGTGCGGTTGTCGGTCAGCGTGTCGACGATGATCGCCGCGCCGCTGATGCCGTAGCCTTCGTAGCGGATTTCCTCGTAGTTCGCGCCATCCGCGCCGCCGACGCCGCGATCGATCGCGCGCTTGACGTTGTCCTTCGGCATGTTCGCGTCGGCCGCCTTGTCGACCGCCAGACGCAGGCGCGGGTTCGAGTTGACGTCACCGCCGCCGAGGCGCGCCGCGACCTGGATTTCCTTGATCAGGCGGGTCCAGATCTTGCCGCGCTTCGCGTCGGCCGCTGCCTTCTTATGCTTGATGTTGGCCCATTTCGAATGACCAGCCATACCTTTCTCCGTGCCCGGGCGCACAGCGCGGGCGATTGTTTCAATGTGTCGTTGAATCGGCGGCCGTTTCGGCGGGCATGAAGCCGCGGGGCCGCGCGTGTCGAGTGGATCGAGATTTTATCACGCGGCGACCGCCGGATCGGGGCCGCCGCGCATGGCCGGACGGCCAGGCGGGCCGCCGCGAGCCGGGCCGCGCGCCGCGCGGCCGTACCGGGGCTCAGTTCTTGGTGCCGAACAGGCGGTCGCCCGCGTCGCCGAGGCCCGGCACGATGTACGCATGCTCGTTCAGGTGCGAATCGAGCGACGCGACGAACAGCTTCACGTCCGGGTGCGCGTCCTGGAACACCTGCACGCCTTCGGGCGCCGCGACCAGCGCGACGAACATGATGTTCGCGGCCGGCACGTTGCGGCGCTTCAGCACGTCGACCGCGTGCACGGCCGAGTAGCCGGTCGCGACCATCGGGTCGCACAGGATGAAGATGCGGTCTTCCAGATCCGGCAGGCGCACCAGGTATTCGACCGGGCGGTGGTCGTCGGCGCGGTACACGCCGATGTGGCCGACGCGGGCGGACGGAACCAGGTCGAGCAGGCCGTCCGACATCCCGATGCCCGCGCGCAGCACCGGCACGATCGCCAGCTTCTTGCCCGCGATCACCGGCGCGTCGACCTCGACGAGCGGGGTTTCGACCCGCTTGGTCGTGATCGGCAGGTTGCGGGTGATCTCATAGCCCATCAGCAGCGTGATTTCGCGCAGCAGCTCGCGGAACGTGCGCGTGGACGTGTCCTTGTCGCGCATGTGCGTGAGCTTGTGCTGGATCAGCGGGTGATCGGTGATGAAGAGATTCGGGAAACGGCTGTCCTGTTTCATGACGGGGGCGCCTTGGCGGCAAAAGAGGATCGGGGGCGGTGGCGGGCGCAAGCCGGCCGCGCGCTTATGCCCGCAATTTTACCAAGGCGCGCCGCATGATCCGGATAATATCGACGTCTCACGACAATCCGCGCGCCCGCTGCCGCCCGATTGCCCGCCCGACCCGTCCGGGGTCCGTGCGCCGGCGTGATCGGGCCGAGCCGGCGCGTGTCGCCACCAAGGAATCGACGATGGATCTCGGCATCGAAGGAAAGACCGCGCTGGTGTGCGCGGCAAGCAAGGGGCTCGGTCGCGGCTGCGCGGAAGCGCTGGCCGCCGAGGGCGTGAACCTCGTGATCGTCGCGCGCACGCGCGACACGCTGGAGGAAACCGCGGAGGAGATCCGCGCCGGCGCGAACGTGTCGGTGACCGCGGTCGCCTGCGACATCACGACGCCGGACGGGCGCGCGGCCGCGCTCGCCGCGTGCCCGCAGCCGGACATTCTCGTGACGAATGCCGGCGGCCCGCCGCCCGGCGACTTCCGCGACTTCTCGCACGACGACTGGATCCGCGCGCTCGAAGCGAACATGCTGACGCCGATCGAGCTGATCCGCGCGACCGTCGACGGGATGATCGCGCGCGGCTTCGGCCGGATCGTCAACATCACGAGCTCGGCCGTGAAGGCGCCGATCGACGTGCTCGCGCTGTCGAACGGCGCGCGCTCGGGGCTGACCGGCTTCGTCGCGGGGCTGTCGCGCAAGGTCGCGGGGCAGGGCGTGACGATCAACAACCTGTTGCCGGGCCTGTTCGACACCGACCGGATCGCGACCACGCTCGCCGCGTCGGCGAAGGCGCAGGGCGTGAGCGTCGACGAGATGCGCGCGCGGCGCACGAAGGACATCCCGGCCGGCCGCCTCGGCACGCGTGCGGAATTCGGCGCGGCGTGCGCGTTCCTGTGCAGCGTGCACGCGGGCTACATCACCGGGCAGAACTGGCTGCTCGACGGCGGCTCGTATCCGGGCACGTTCTGACGCGCGCACCGCCTTTCACGACAACCACCTGAAACGAAGGATCTGGAGATGAGCAAACCCCGCATCGCATTGATTGCGCACGACGCGAAGAAGGACGAGATCGTCGCGCTCGCGGGCGAATTCCGCACGACGCTCGCGCAATGCCGGCTGGTCGCGACCGGCACGACCGGCGGCCGCATCGCGGACGCGCACGGGCTCGAGGTCGAGCGCAAGCTGTCGGGGCCGCTCGGCGGCGACCTGCAGATCGGTGCGGAACTGGCCGACGGCCGCATCGACATTGTCGTGTTCCTGCGCGACCCGATGACCGCGCAGCCGCACGACCCCGACATCACCGCGCTCGTGCGTGCCTGCGACGTGCACGACGTGCCGGTCGCGACCAACGTCGCCACCGCGCGGATGCTGCTCGACGATCTGGCGCGCAACATGCAGGACGTTTGCTGAGGGCTGCCCGCGCCCGATTGCCCCTGCTGGCGGCAGGGCCATGCACGGATGGCCGCGGCGCGCGAGAATCGTGCGTCGCGACGCGCGCCTGCCGGCCGGTACCCGCATGAGGCCGGCCCCGCGGATCGGCGACCCGGATTTTTCCCTGACCGAATCAGAAACGAGGAGCGAAACGATGCCGAAAGCAATCCGATACGACCAACCGGGCGGCCCGGACGTGATGAAGTGGGTCGATGTCGAGGTCGGCGAACCGAAGGCAGGCGAAGTCCGCATCCGGCAGCACGCGGTCGGCCTCAACTACATCGACGTCTATTTCCGCACCGGTTTGTACCCGCAAGCGCTGCCCGGCGGTCTCGGGATGGAGGCGGCGGGCGAGGTGACGGCCGTCGGCGAAGGCGTGACCACGCTCAAGGCGGGGGACCGCGTCGCGTACGTCGGGCAACCGCCGGGCGCATACGCGCAGGAACGCGTGATGCCGGTCGACCGGCTCGTGAAGCTGCCCGACGGCATCAGCTACGACGACGCGGCGTCGGTGATGCTGCAGGGCCTGACCGCGCACTACCTGCTGCGCCGCACGTATCCGGTGAAGGCCGGCGACACGATCCTGATCCACGCGGCGGCCGGCGGTGTCGGCCTGCTCGTGTGCCAGTGGGCGAAGGCGCTCGGCGCGACCGTGATCGGGACGGTCGGCTCCGACGAGAAGGCCGCGCTCGCGAAGGCGCACGGCTGCGACCATCCGGTCGTCTACACGCGCGAGAACTTCACGCAGCGCGTGAAGGAGATCACGAACGGCGCCGGCGTGCCGGTCGTCTACGACTCGATCGGCGAGGACACCTACGTCGGCTCGCTCGACAGCCTCGCGCCGCTCGGGCTGTTTGTCAGCTTCGGCAACGCGTCGGGCCCGCTGCCGCCGATCGACTCGAAGGAATTCTCGTCGCGCGGCTCGCTGTTCTTTACGCGCCCCACGCTGTTCTCGTACATCGCGAAGCGCGCCGATCTCGAAGCCGCGGCCGCCGAGCTGTTCGACGTGCTGCTGTCGGGCAAGGTGAAGACCAGCATCAACCAGCGCTATCCGCTCGCGGAAGTTGGCCGCGCGCATGAAGATCTCGAAGCGCGCAAGACCACCGGCTCGACGATCCTCGTTCCCTGACCTGTCTCCCCGTGCCGGCGCCACGCCGGCACGCGCTTCTCCGGGCGGCGCCACGGCGCCGTCCGTCCCGTCTCCCGGTTCCCGCCGTCGTCCCCCCAGAATGCCTCGTTTACGCGTTTTTTATACGCGCCCCGATACCTTTGACCCGTCCTTTACGTGCGTTCCCATAAGGTTCTAGTCGTCTGATTTCGACGATGGAGAACAGAAAAATGGATGGGGTTTTCATCGGCGCACTGGTGCTCTTCACCGCGCTGATCCTCGGTTTGGTTGCCGGTTGCGACAAGCTGGTGCAATACGGTCGCGGGGGGCGAGCATGACCTGGATGCTTTGGCTGGCGGGCGCCTCGACGGCGCTGCTGTTCGCGTATCTCGTCTTTGCGCTGCTGCGCGCGGAGGACATTGAATGAACGCGAACAATCTCTTTCAGACGCTGCTCTTCATCGTCGTGCTGCTGGCGGCGGCCGTGCCGGTCGCGCGCTATCTGTCCGCGGTGATGGACGGCAGCTCGCGCGTCGTGCGCGTGTTCGGGCCGCTCGAGCGCGCGCTGTACCGCATCGCCGGCGTCGACGCCGGCAGCGAGATGAACTGGAAGCAGTACGCGATCGCGACGATCGCGTTCAACGCGCTCGGCGCGCTGTTCCTCTACGGCCTGCTGCGCCTGCAGGGCTTCCTGCCCGGCAACCCGCAGCAGTTCGGTGCGATGACGGTCGACGGCGCGTTCAACACGGCCGTCAGCTTCGTCACCAATACGAACTGGCAGGACTACACGCCCGAGCAGACCGTCAGCTACCTGACGCAGATGCTCGGCCTGACCGTGCAGAACTTCCTGTCGGCGGCAACCGGGATCGTCGTCGTGATCGCGCTGATCCGCGGTTTCGCGCGTCATACCGCGCAGACGATCGGCAACTTCTGGGTCGACCTCACGCGCGTGACGATGTACGTGCTCGTGCCGATGTCGATGATCATCGCCGCGCTGCTGATGAGCCAGGGCGTGATCCAGAACATGAAGTCGTACCAGGACGTGCCGGTGCTGCAGGCGAGCACCTACGCCGCGCCGAAGCTCGACGCGCAGGGCAATCCGGTGAAGGACGACAAGGGCAACGCGGTCACGGTGCCGACCCCGCTCACGAAGCAGACGCTCGCGATGGGCCCGGTTGCGTCGCAGGAAGCGATCAAGATGCTCGGCACCAACGGTGGCGGCTTCTTCAACGCGAACTCCGCGCACCCGTACGAGAACCCGACGCCGTTCGCGAACGTCCTGCAGATCTTCGCGATCCTGATCATCCCGGCCGCGCTGTGTCTCGTGTTCGGCCGCATGATCGGCGACCGCCGGCAGGGCATCGCCGTGCTCGCGGCGATGACGGTCGCGTTCGTGCTCGCGATCGGCTTCGAGGTGAGCGCCGAGCAGGCCGGCAACCCGACGCTCGCCGCGCTGCACGTCGACCAGTCGGCGAGCGCGCTGCAGCCGGGCGGCAACATGGAAGGCAAGGAAACGCGCTTCGGCATCGCGCAGACCGGCATCTTCACGGTCGCGACCACGGCCGCGTCGTGCGGCGCCGTCGACACGATGCACGATTCGCTGACGCCGCTCGGCGGCCTCGTGCCGATGCTGCTGATGCAGCTGGGCGAAGTGATCTACGGCGGGGTCGGCTCGGGTCTCTACGGGATGCTCGTGTTCGCGCTGCTCGCGGTGTTCGTCGCCGGCCTGATGATCGGCCGCACGCCGGAATACGTCGGCAAGAAGATCGAAGCGTACGAGATGAAGATGGTGTCGATCGTCGTGCTGCTCACGCCGCTGCTGGTGCTGGTGGGCACGTCGATCGCCGTGCTCGCCGATGCGGGCAAGGCCGGCATCGCGAACCCGGGGCCGCACGGCTTCTCGGAAATCCTGTACGCGTTCAGCTCGGCCGCCAACAACAACGGCAGCGCGTTCGCGGGCCTGACGGTCGGCACGCCGTTCTACAACTGGATGACCGCGATCGCGATGTGGTTCGGCCGCTTCGGCACGATCGTGCCGGTGCTGGCGATCGCCGGCTCGCTCGCCGCGAAGAAGCGCATCGCGGTAACGAGCGGCACGCTGCCGACGCACGGTCCGCTGTTCGTCGTGCTGCTGCTCGGCACCGTGCTGCTGGTGGGCGCGCTGACCTACGTGCCGGCGCTCGCGCTCGGCCCGGGCGTCGAGCACCTGATGATGTGGCTGGGCGCGTGATGCGCGCCCGCATGGCGACACCTTGAAAAGACTGAAGAGATTGAAGAGATCGCAATGACTCAACATTCCGCAACACGGTCCATGTTCGATCCGGCGCTGCTGCGCCCGGCGATCGTGGACTCGTTCAAGAAACTCACGCCGCGCACGCAGTTCCGCAATCCGGTGATGTTCTGCGTGTACGTCGGCAGCATCCTGACCACGATCCTGTGGATCGCGGCGCTCGCCGGCCAGGCCGAGGCGCCCGCGGGCTTCATCCTCGCGATCGCGCTGTGGCTGTGGTTCACCGTGCTGTTCGCGAACTTCGCCGAAGCGCTCGCCGAAGGGCGCTCGAAGGCGCAGGCCGCGTCGCTGCGCAGCGCGAAGAAAGACGTGATGGCGAAGAAGCTCAACGAGCCGCATCCGAAGTCGCCGATCCGCATCACGACCGCGACCGAGCTGCGCCGTGGCGACGTCGTGCTGGTCGAGGCCGGCGACGTGATCCCGGCCGACGGCGAGGTGATCGATGGCGTTGCGTCGGTCGACGAATCGGCGATCACCGGCGAATCCGCGCCGGTGATCCGCGAATCGGGCGGCGACTTCTCGTCGGTGACGGGCGGCACGCGCGTGCTGTCGGACTGGATCGTCGTCAAGGTCACCGCGAATCCCGGCGAGGCGTTCCTCGACCGGATGATCGCGATGGTCGAAGGCGCGAAGCGCAAGAAGACGCCGAACGAGATCGCGCTGACGATCCTGCTCGTCGCGCTGACGATCGTGATGCTGCTCGCCACTGCCACCCTGCTGCCGTTCTCGACGTTCGCGGTCGAGGCGATGAAGGCCGGCCATGTCGTGACGATTACCGCACTGGTTGCGCTGCTCGTGTGCCTGATTCCGACGACGATCGGCGGGCTGTTGTCCGCGATCGGCGTGGCCGGGATGAGCCGGATGATGCAGGCGAACGTGATCGCGACGTCGGGCCGCGCGGTGGAAGCCGCCGGCGACGTGGACGTGCTGCTGCTCGACAAGACCGGCACGATCACGCTCGGCAACCGCCAGGCATCGACGTTCGTGCCGGCGCCGGGCGTGACCGAGGAAGCGCTGGCCGATGCCGCGCAACTGTCGTCGCTCGCCGACGAAACGCCGGAAGGCCGCAGCATCGTCGTGCTCGCGAAGGAGCGCTTCAACATTCGCCAGCGCGACATGGGGCAACTGCACGCGACGTTCATCGGCTTCTCCGCGCAGACGCGGATGAGCGGCGTCGACCTGCCGGGCCGTGAAATCCGCAAGGGTGCGGCCGACGCGATCCGCAATTACGTCGAGACGCACGGCAGCCGCTTCCCGGAAGAAGTGCGCCGCGCGGTCGACGAAGTCGCGCGCCGCGGCAGCACGCCGCTCGTCGTGGCCGACCTGCATGAAGGCGCGGCGCGCGTACTCGGCGTGATCGAGCTGAAGGACATCGTGAAGGGCGGCATCAAGGAGCGCTTCGCGGAACTGCGCAAGATGGGCATCAAGACCGTGATGGTGACGGGCGACAACCGGCTGACGGCCGCGGCAATCGCGGCGGAAGCGGGCGTCGACGATTTCCTTGCCGAAGCGACGCCGGAAACCAAGCTCGCGACGATCCGCGAACACCAGGCCGCAGGGCGCCTCGTCGCGATGACCGGCGACGGCACCAACGACGCGCCGGCGCTCGCGCAGGCCGACGTGGCCGTGGCGATGAACACCGGCACGCAGGCGGCGAAGGAAGCCGGCAACATGGTCGACCTCGACTCGAACCCGACGAAGCTGATCGAGATCGTCGAGATCGGCAAGCAGATGCTGATGACGCGCGGGTCGCTCACGACGTTCTCGATCGCGAACGACATCGCGAAGTACTTCGCGATCATCCCGGCCGCATTCGTGACGACGTACCCGCAGCTGCGCGTGCTCGACATCATGCACCTGACGTCGCCGGCGTCGGCCATCCTGTCTGCGGTGATCTTCAACGCGCTGATCATCGTCGCGCTGATTCCGCTGGCGCTGAAGGGCGTCACGTACCGGCCGCTCGGCGCCGCGTCGCTCCTGCGCCGCAACCTGCTGGTATACGGCCTCGGCGGCGTGCTGCTGCCGTTCCCGTTCATCAAGCTGATCGACATGACGCTCGCTGCACTCGGCTGGGCCTGAGCCGGCCGTATTTGAAGGAAACATCATGAAAACGTTGATTCGTCCGCTCGTCGTGCTCTTTGTCGTCCTGACTGCCGTGACGGGGCTCGCCTACCCGGCCGTGATGACCGTGTTCGGCCAGGCCGTGTTCCCGTCGCAGGCGAACGGCAGCCTGATCGAGAAGGACGGCAAGGCGGTGGGCTCCGCACTGATCGGCCAGCCGTTCGATGCGCCGAAGTACTTCTGGGGCCGGTTGTCGGCGACCTCGCCGATGCCGTACAACGCGACCGGCTCCGGCGGCTCGAACCTCGGCCCGCTGAACCCGTCGCTCGCCGACCAGGTGAAGGGGCGCATCGCCGCGCTGCGCGACGCGGGCACCGACATGTCGAGGCCCGTGCCGGTCGACCTCGTGACGGCGTCGGCCAGCGGCCTCGATCCGGAGATCACGCCGGCCGCCGCCGCGTACCAGGTCGAGCGCGTCGCGAAGGCGCGCAACCTGGCGCCCGACGCGGTCGCGCAGCTCGTCGCCGCGAATACGACGGGCCGCCAGTTCGGCGTGCTCGGCGAGACGCGCGTGAACGTGCTGAAGCTGAACCTCGCGCTCGATGCGGCACAGGCCGCGCACTGAGCGCGCGTCCGGGCTTCCGACGGCAACCGGCGTCCGGCGCGGCACGCCCCGCGCCGGGCGCGCCTTTTCCCGACGGCGCATGCGCCGTCTTTGCCTTTTGCGGCGATTTGGAACAACAATGCTCGTACTCGCGCGCATCCGGGCGCTCCGCCTTTCTGACGCATGAATCGTCCCGATCCAGACCAACTCCTCGACAAGCTGCAGCGTGACGAAGAAAAGCAGCGGCGCGGCCAGCTCAAGATCTTCTTCGGCGCATCGGCCGGTGTCGGCAAGACCTACGCGATGCTGCAGGCCGCGCGCCAGCGCCTGCAGGAAGGCGTCGACGTCGTCGTCGGCATCGTCGAGACCCACGGGCGCAGCGAAACCGCCGCGCTGCTCGACGGCCTCGACGTGCTGCCGCTCGCGCGCATCGACTATCGCGGCCGCACGCTCGCCGAATTCGATCTCGACGGCGCGCTCGCGCGTGAGCCGCAACTGATCCTCGTCGACGAACTCGCGCATTCGAACGTGCAGGGCGCGCGGCACCTGAAGCGCTGGCAGGATGTGTACGAACTGCTCGACGCGGGCATCGACGTCTACACGACCGTCAACGTCCAGCACCTCGAAAGCCTGAACGACGTGGTCGGCGCGATCACCGGCATCCGCGTGTGGGAGACGGTGCCCGACCGCGTGTTCGACGCGGCCGACGAAGTCACGCTCGTCGACCTGCCGGCCGAGGAGCTGCTCGAGCGGATGCGCGACGGCAAGGTCTATCTCGCGCAGCAGGCCGAGCGCGCGGTGCGCAACTTCTTCCGCAAGGGCAACCTGATCGCGCTGCGCGAACTGGCGCTGCGGCGCACGGCCGATCGCGTCGACGCGCAGATGCGCGAGTATCGCGCCGATCGTTCGATCCAGCGCATCTGGCAGGCACGCGAGCGGCTGCTCGTGTGCGTCGGGCCGGGCCCTGAAGCGCCGACGCTCGTGCGCGCGGCGGCACGGCTCGCCGCGAGCCTGAAGGCCGACTGGATCGCCGTCTATGTGGAGACGCCGCGCCTGCAGCGGTTGCCCGATGCGCGACGGCAGCGCACGCTCGACGCGCTGAAGCTCGCGGCCGAGCTGGGCGCGGAGACGGCCACGCTCGCCGGCGCCGACGCGGTTGCCGCGCTGATCGGCTATGCGAAGGTGCGCAACGTGTCGAAGATCGTCGCGGGCGGCTCGCCGAAGGTCGGGCTCGTGCGCCGCTTCGTGCGGCCGTTCGGCGAGAAGCTGGCCGAACGCGCGGGCGACGTCGACCTGATGCTGATCCGGGCGTCCGCGAGCGACGAGGCGCGCGCAGCCCCCCTCGACGCACGTGCGCGCGACTGGCGTGACGCGTTCGCGCAGTTCGGCACGCACCGTTCGCCGCCGCGGCACTACGTGTACGCGGCCGCGATCTGCGCGGCGATCACGGTTGTCGCGAGCCTCGTGTCCGAGCGGCTCGACCTCACGAACCTCGTGATGCTGTACCTGCTCGGCGTCGTGTTCTCGGCCGTGCGGCTCGGGCGCGGCCCGGGCGTGCTGCAGTCGTTCCTGTCGGTGGCCGCGTTCGATTACTTCTTCGTGCCGCCGCGCATGTCGTTCTCGGTCAGCGACACGCAATACCTGCTGACCTTCTTCGGGATGCTGCTGACGTCGCTCGTGATCAGCCACCTGACGTCGACGCTGACGCGCCAGGCGAGCGTCGCGCAGCGCCGCGAGCGCCGCACCGGCGCGATCTATGCGATGGCGCGCGAGCTGGGCGCGGCGCTGACGACCGAGCAGATCGTCGAGATCGGCAGCCGTCACGTGGGCGAGGTGTTCCGCGCGCGTGTCGCGTTCCTGCTGCCCGACAGTGCGGACAAGGTGCGCCAGAAGATCGAGGAGCCCGATGCGGCCGTCACGCTGACGGGCACCGACCTCGACAGCGACGTCGGCCAGTGGGTGTACGACCAGCAGAAGCCGGCCGGCCGCGGCACCGATACGTTGCCCGCGACGGCCGCGCTGTACCTGCCGCTGAAGGCGCCGATGCGCACGCGCGGTGTGCTCGCGGTCGCGTCGCGCGAGCCGCGCGAACTCGAGGTGCCGGAGCAGCAGCGGATGCTCGACGCGTTCGCCGCGCAGATCGCGCTCGCGCTCGAACGCGTGCACTACGTCGAGATCGCGCGCGACGCGCTCGTCAACATGGAATCCGAGCGGCTGCGCAACTCGCTGCTGTCGGCGATCTCGCACGATCTGCGCACGCCGCTCACGACGATCGTCGGCTTCTCGTCGATGCTCGCGAACGGGCGCGCGGCCGCGCAGGGCGGCGACGCCGCGGCGGCCGAACGCTTCGCGCAGCGCGAGGGCGAACTCGTCGACGCGATCCACGACGAAGCGCTGCGGATGACGGGCATCGTCACGAACCTGCTCGACATGGCGCGGCTGCAGGCCGGCAGCCTGCAGTTGAAGCGCCAGTGGTCGCTGCTCGAGGAAACCGTCGGGGCCGCGCTCGCCGCCTGCAAGCGCGTGCTTGCGCGCCATCCGGCGCGCGTCGTGCTGCCGGCCGACCTGCCGCTCCTGCAGATGGACGCGGTGCTGATGGAGCGCCTGTTCACCAACCTGTTCGAGAACGCGGCGAAGTACACGCCGGCCGATACGCCGCTCGACATCGGCGCCGAGCGCGTGACCGACGACGGGCTGCCGTTCGTGCGCGTGCTCGTCGACGATTACGGTCCCGGCCTGCCGGCCGGGATGGAAGCGCGGATCTTCGACAAGTTCACGCGCGGCGAGAAGGAATCGGCGACGCCGGGCATCGGCCTCGGCCTCGCGATCTGCCGCGCGATCGTCGAAGCGCACGGCGGTAAAATCGGCGCGTTCAACCGGACGGCACCCGACGGCCACGTGACGGGCGCGCGTTTCTGGTTCACGCTGCCGGTCGAGACACCGCCGGCCGCGCCTGCCGTACCCGACGACGAACCCGAAGTGCCGGGGGCGTCGTCCCCATCCGAATCATTGCCAGATCATGAGTGAACCCAGCCTGACCGTCGTCCTGATCGAGGACGAAAAGCAGATCCGCCGTTTCGTGCGCGCCGCGCTCGAGGAGGAGGACATCGCGGTGTTCGAGGCCGAGACGGGCAAGCAGGGGCTGATCGACGCGGCGACGCGCAAGCCCGATCTCGTGATCGTCGACCTCGGCCTGCCCGATACCGACGGCCTCGACGTGATCCGGGAATTGCGCGGCTGGTCCGAGGTGCCGGTGATCGTGCTGTCCGCGCGCACGCAGGAAGAAGAGAAGGTCGCGGCGCTCGACGCGGGCGCCGACGACTACCTGACCAAGCCGTTCGGCGTGTCCGAACTGCGCGCGCGGATCCGCGCGCAACTGCGCCGGCGCAACCAGGGCGGCGCGAACGAGTCGCCGAAGGTGACCTTCGGCACCGTGACCGTCGATCTCGCGCTGCGCCAGGTGTGGCGCGACAACGAAATCGTGCACCTGACGCCGCTCGAATACCGGCTGCTCGCGACGCTCGTGCGGCACGCGGGACGCGTGCTCACGCACCGCCAGCTGCTGCGCGACGTGTGGGGGCCGTCGCACGTCGAAAGCCACCACTATCTGCGCATCTACATGGCGCACCTGCGCCAGAAGCTCGAGCGCGACCCGGCGCAGCCCGAGTACATCGTGACCGAGACGGGCGTCGGTTACCGGCTGGTCGGCGCCGCATGACGGGCATAGCCGGGGCGCAACGGCGCCCGTGCGCGTGACGTCGCGTGCCGGCACGGTTGCGCCGGCGCGACAGTCTCGCGGCCGGCGCGCGCGTTGCACACCCGGCGCTCATTCCCCGTTATCCTGACCGTTCCGCGAACGAAAACGAGGAGCGTGCAATGTCCGTCCGTCTGGTCGTCATCTGTGCGCTGGCGCTTGCCGCGTCTGGCGCGTTCGCCCAACCGCTGCCGCCCGGGCAGCAACCGTCGTCGCAGCAGCAGGCGATGGCCAATCCCGCGTCGGTCAATTGCGCCAAGCTCGGCGGCCGCCACACGACCCGCAACCTGTCGAGCGGGCAGGTCGGCATGTGCGTGTTCAAGGATGGCCGCGTGTGCGAGGAGTGGGCGTTGTACCGCGACGACCGCTGCGTCGCCGGCGTCACGCCGAAGCGCGTGTCGAACTGACCGGGCCTGGCCGATCGTGCCCCCGATCGGCCGCCGGCCACGCGCCGCGTCCGTAAGCATCTTGTTATACTCGGCGCCGCCCGGGGACGACCCCGGGTCATTCGCTTCAACGGGGACGGCCCCATCCGATACGGAGTACGTCGAGATGGCGTGGGTATTGTTGTTCATTGCCGGTTTGCTGGAAGTGGCCTGGGCGGCCGGCATGAAATCGTCGGACGGCTTCACGAAGCTCGGTCCGTCGGTGTTTACGATCGTGACGGCGCTGGCCAGCTTCGGGCTGCTCGCGGTCGCGATGCGCCAGCTGCCGCTCGGCACCGCGTACGCGGTGTGGACGGGCATCGGCGCGGTCGGTGCGTTCGTGTTCGGCATCGTGATGATGGGCGAGGCGCTGACCGTCGCGCGCGTCGCGAGCGCCGTGCTGATCGTCGCGGGGCTGATCGGCCTCAAGCTGTCGTCGGCTGCCTGACGAGGGCGTCCCGGTGCGCACGCGCCCGGTGCCGCACTGCGGAATTGCGCCGGCCGTGCGCCTGGCCTGTCTATAATGGAACGCATTCGGGCCTGAATACCGTCGTGCTTCTCGCGGCACGTGGTGCCGGTCGCCACGCGCCGCGCGGCCGGTCTGTCCGACCCGATCCGATCAATCGGCAAATCGCACGGAAAGTGCAAGGAGAGGGCCATGATCGAAGCCATTTCGCTCGGCGCGGGGCTCGCGTGGGCGAGCGGCCTGCGCCTGTACCTGACCGTGCTGATCGCCGGCGTGCTGGCGCGGTTCGGCTGGCTCCACCTGCCCGACACGCTGGCCGTCCTGATGTCGCCGTGGGTCATCGGCGCCGCGGCCGTGCTCACCGTCACCGAATTCCTTGCCGACAAGATCCCCGCGTTCGACTCGCTGTGGGATGCCGTGCATACCTTCATCCGCATTCCGGCCGGCGCCGTGCTCGCGGCCGGCGCGCTCGGCCATGCCGATCCGACCGTGCTCGCGGTCGCAGGGCTCGCCGGCGGCTCGCTCGCCGGTGCCGCGCACGTGGCGAAGGCCGGCACGCGCGCGATGATCAACCTGTCACCCGAACCGATTTCGAACTGGATCGCGTCGTCGACCGAGGACGGCCTCGTGGTCGGCGGGCTCGTGCTCGCGTTCTTCGTTCCGCTCGCGTTCCTCGTGTTGCTTGCCGCCTTCATCGCGGCGTCCGCGTGGGCGCTCCCGCGCCTGTGGCGCGGTGTCTCGGGCGGCTTTCGCGGGATGGCGAACCACATGGTGTCGCGGCTCAACTCGATCGGGGGGAAGCGCGATTGAAGGGGCGGCAACCCGCGGCGCAGCCGCCGGCCGGGCATCCCGGCCATGAGGTGAACGCGCATGCCGGCCGCTTCGGCCTGCGCGACCTGTTCCGCCAGGCCGCCCGCATGACCGCGCGCGACTGGCGCGCGGGCGAGTTGACGCTGCTCGTCCTTGCACTGGTGCTCGCGGTCGCGGCGCTGACGAGCGTCGGCTTCCTCGCCGACCGGCTGCGCCAGGGGCTCGAGCGCGACGCGCGCCAGATGCTCGGCGCCGATTTCGTCGTGCGGGCCGATCGCCCCGTCGATCCGTCGTTCGACCAGCAGGCCCGCGCGCTCGGCCTGCATACTGCGACGACCGCCATCTTCCCGAGCATGATCGCGTCCGCCACGGGCGGGCAGGCGACCGACGCGGCGCCGTCGCGCCTCGCGGCCGTGAAGGCCGTGTCGCCCGGCTATCCGTTGCGCGGCGCGGTCGAGATCCTGCCGGCCGGCGCGGCCACCGCGCAGAAGGCGGCCGCGATTCCCGCGCCCGGCACCGTATGGGCCGATCCGGCGCTGCTCGATGCGCTGCACCTGAAGGCGGGCGATACGGTGCGCGTCGGGCTGCGCACGTTCAAGGTCGCCGCGTCGATCTCCCGCGAGCTCGATCGCGGGTTTTCCTTCGTCAATTTCTCGCCGCGGCTGATGATGCGCGCGGACGAGCTGGCCGCGACGGGGCTCACGGGCTATGGCAGCCGTGTCACGTACCGGCTGCTGGTTGCCGGCGACCAGCAGGCCGTCGCGCGTTTCGAGGCGTATGCGCACGCACGTGTCGACGGCGGGAAACTGCGCGGCGTCGGTCTCGAGTCGTTGCAGGAAGGCCAGCCGCAGGTGCGGCAGACGCTGGATCGCGCGCGCCACTTCCTGACGCTCGTCGCGCTGCTCACCGCGCTGCTCGCGGCGGTCGCGATCGCGATGGCCGCGCAGCGCTACATGCGGCGCCACCTCGACGGCTGCGCGACGATGCGCTGCCTCGGCGTGAGCCGCCGCACGCTCGGCGCGCTGTTCGCACTCGAATTCGCGGGCATCGGGATCGTGTCCGGCGCTGCCGGCGCGGTGCTCGGCTACGGCGGCCACTGGGCATTGCTGGCCGCGCTCGGCGGCCTGATCGACGTGGTGCTGCCGCCCCCCACGCTGTGGCCGGCGCTGATCGGCATGGGCGCCGCGCTGGTGTTGCTGCTCGGTTTCGCGCTGCCGCCGCTCGTGCCGCTCACGCGCGTGCCGCCGGTGCGCGTGCTGCGGCGTGAGTGGGGCGACGCGTCGCGCACGGCGTGGGCCGCGTATGCGGTCGGCGTCGTGCTGTTCGCGGGGCTGCTGATCGTGGCCGCCGGCAACCTGAAACTCGGGCTGATCGTCGCGGGCGGTTTCGCCGGCGCGCTGGTCGGTTTCGTGCTGATCGCGCGGCTCGTGCTGTTCGCCGCTGCGCGCGCGGTGCGCAACGCGCGCGTGGCCGCGGGCGTCGGCTGGCGTTACGCGCTCGCGTCGCTGCACCGGCGCGGCACGGCGAGCGCGCTGCAGATCACCGCGCTCGCGCTCGGCCTGATGTGCCTGCTGCTGATCGCGATCACGCGCAACGACCTCGTCGCGGGCTGGCAGCAGTCGACGCCGCCCGATGCGCCGAACCAGTTCCTGATCGACATCCAGCCCGACCAGCGCGCCGACGTCGCGGCCTATCTGGCCGCGCACGGCGTGCGCGACGCGGTGCCCGAGCCGATGGTGCGCGGCCGCCTCGTCGCGATCAACGGCAAGCCGGTGAATCCGGACGCCTACCCGTCCGAGGAGGCGCGCCGGCTCGTCGACCGCGAGTTCAACCTGTCCTATACGACCCGGTTGCCGTCCGACAACCGGATCGTCGAAGGCGACTGGTTCGGCACCGCGGCGACGCCGCAGATCTCGATCGAGGCGGGCCTCGCGAAGACGCTGAACGTGAAGCCGGGCGACGTGCTGCGCTTCGACGTGACGGGGCTGACGGTCGACGCGCCGATCACGAGCGTGCGCAAGCTCGACTGGGGTTCGTTCCGCGTCAATTTCTTCGTGCTGATGCCGCCGCCGGTGCTGAAGGATTTCCCGGCCGTGTACCTGACGAGCTTCCATTTGCCGGCATCGAATGCCGCGCTGCTCGATCCGCTGATCGCGCGCTATCCGAACCTGACCGCGATCGACGTCGCGCCGATCCTCGCGCAGTTGCAGCGGATGATGCTGCAGGTGGTCGGCGCAGTGCAGTTCCTGTTCATGTTCACGCTCGCGGCCGGCGTGCTCGTGCTGTACACGGCGCTCGCCGGCACGCGCGACGAGCGGGTGCGCGAGGCCGCGCTGCTGCGCGCGCTCGGCGCGTCGCGCGCGCAGGTCAACGCGGTGCAGCGCGCGGAGTTCGTCGTGGTCGGCGCACTGGCCGGTGCGCTGGCGTCGGCGGGCGCGATCGCGGTCGGCTGGGTGCTCGCGTCGCGCGTGTTCGATTTCCGGCTCGCCGTCGATCCGTGGCTCGTGCCGGCCGGCATCGCGGCCGGCGTCGCGTGCGCCGGTGCGGCCGGCTGGCTGAGCCTGCATAATGTGCTGCGGCGCCCCGCGCTGCAGTCGCTGCGCGACGCATGAGCGTCGCCGGCGGCCCCGAAGATCCTGTTTTCCGACTATCCGTATGACCGATGTGAATGACGATGCGCCGTCGCAACCGACGGCGTTCGAGCTCGTGGGCGGTGAAGCCCGCGTGCGCGAAATGGTGGACCGCTTTTACGACCTGATGGATCTCGAGCCCGAGTTCGCGCAGATTCGCGCGCTGCACCCGGATTCGCTCGACGGTTCGCGCGACAAGTTTTTCTGGTTCCTGTGCGGGTGGCTCGGCGGCCCCGACCACTACATCAGCCGGTTCGGCCATCCGCGGCTACGCGCGCGGCACCTGCCGTTCCCGATCGCGTCGGTCGAGCGCGACCAGTGGCTGCGCTGCATGGCGTGGGCGATGGAGGACATCGGGCTGCCCGAGCCGCTGCGCGAGCGGCTCATGCATTCGTTCTACGACACGGCCGACTGGATGCGCAACCGGCCCGGTTGATCGACCGGTACGCCGCCGCCCGCGCGCGGGACGATCTGCGTCTGGGCGCGCGCACCGCGCGGCGCGACACTGGCCGCTTCCCCCCAATCGATACGAGGCTCGCCCGATGACGACACAAGCGCTGTTTCGCGAAGACGCGTACCTCACGCAATGCGACGCGGTCGTGCTGGCCGTCGGCGACGACGGCATCCGGCTCGACCGCACCGTGTTCTATCCGCTCGGCGGCGGCCAGGCCGGCGACACCGGCACGCTGACGCTGCCCGACGGCAGCACGATCGCGATTGCCGATACGCGCAAGGCCAAGTTCGACGGCGCGACGCCCGACGACGCCGTGCACGTGCCCGCACCGGGGCAGGAGGCGAGCGTCGCGGCGCTCGAGCCCGGCACGCGCGTGGTCGCGGAGATCGACTGGCTGCGCCGCTATCGCCACATGCGGCTGCATACCGCAGCGCACCTGATGTGCGCGGTGCTGCCGTACGCGGTCGACGGTTGCAGCGTGACGGCCGACTACGTGCGGATGGATTTCGCGACGTCCGACGCGATCGACCGCGACGACGTCGAGCGGCGCCTCGCCGGCCTGGTGGGCGGCGCGCATCCGGTCACGACCGAATGGATTACCGACGACGAGATGGCCACGCGGCCGGACCTCGTGCGCACGATGAGCGTGAAGCCGCCGATGGGCCTCGGCCGTGTGCGGCTGCTGCGCATCGAGCAGGTCGACCTGCAGCCGTGCGGCGGCACGCATGTGCGCAATACGTCCGAAATCGGCGAGCTGCGGGTCGCGAAACTGGAAAAGAAGAGCGCGCGCACCCGGCGCCTCGTACTGGAGTTTGCATGACGATTGACACCCCCCACGCGGGCGCGGCGGCGCTCGATCCGCAAGCGCGGGAGATTCTCGATTTCTGGTTCGGCGAGCCGGGCTCGGCCGAATTCGGGCAGAACCGCAAGGTCTGGTTCAACGGCGGCGCGGCATTCGACGACGTGCTGCGCACGCGCTACGGCGCGTTGCTCGACGCCGCGTGCGACGGCGCTTGCGATCACTGGGCGGGCTCGCCGTCGGGGGCACTGGCGTTGATCGTCGTGCTCGACCAGTTCTCGCGCAACATCCATCGCGGCACGCCGCGCGCGTTTGCCGCCGATCCGAAGGCGCTCGCGCTCGCGCGCCGCGTCGTCGCGGCCGGCTGGGACGCGCAGTTGCCGAGCGGCCATCACCGCGCGTTTGCGTATCTGCCGTTCGAGCATGACGAGTCGGTCGAGAGCCAGCGCGAAGCCGTGCGCCTGTGCGCGGGCATTCGCGACGAAGCAGGGTGCGAGAGCTATCACCGCTTCGCGTTGCTGCATGCGGCCGTCGTCGAGCGCTTCGGCCGCTTTCCGCACCGGAACGCGATTCTCGGTCGGGTATCGAGTGACGAAGAGATGGCGTTTCTTCGCGAGCCCGGTTCGTCGTTCTGAGGATTCGGGCGGCGGTGTGACGCGGGGAGGGGGCGGGCCCGCGGAGTCTCGCGGGCACGGTGGCGGCCGGGCACGCCGGTCGGCGGCGCGCATTTCCCGATCGCTGTTCGCTGCTCCGGCGGTGGTGCTTACCGCCCCACGCCCGGCATGAGGGCAAGCACGGCGGCGCGTCCGCCGTGCCTCCTCGCATTACTCAACGTGCTGTTCAGGCGTGCGCACGTATACGCGCAGCAGTTCCTCGTTGTCGCCCGGGCGGGCGCCCGTCCAGAACAGTTTCCATTCGTCGCCGGGCGCCGGATCGACGGCCCGCACGCCCTGGACGATCATCCAGGTGCAGCGCGTCGTCTTCGCGTCGGCGATCGGCGTGTGCTGGATGCCGGAAAAGTAGTACAGCATCGGCGCTTCCGATTCGCCGAGCCCGTGCAGGCTCGCCATGCAGTCGCCGTCGTTCCATTCGAGCGCGAGGTGCGCGTTCAGGTCGTCGAACACCGAGCGGTAGCTCTTCGCGACATCGAGCCACGGCAGCAGCAGCGTGTAAATGAGCCCCCATGCAACGAGTGCGCCGGCGCCCCACGACAGCGCGCCGCGCCAGACGCCCGTCGTACGCAGCTTCGGCAGCAGCGTCAGCCACCCGACCGTCAGCGCGAGCGCACCGACCACGAGCGCGGGTTCGATCGGCATCGTCCAGTCGAGCGGCAGCCAGCGGCCGAGCAGCGTCAGATCCTTGCGCGACGCGGCCGGATCGGCCATTACTGCCCAGATGGCCCAGGCGAGCGCGGCGGCCGTGCCGAACAGAATGCGGCTCAGGTAGTCCCACGCGAGATGCAGCTGGCGCGGCAGGCGGTCGATGGCCTGTGCGGCGACCAGCGCGAGCGGGGCGAAGAACGGCAGGATGTAAAGCTGGCGCGACGTCGCGGACACTTGCAGCACGACGAGCCCGACGACCGTGAACATCACCGGCAGCGCGATGCGCGGCGTGCGCCAGTCGCGCCACGCACCCCGCGCGAGCGCGACGATCGCGAGCGGCGCGACCGGGAAGCCGACGAGCAGGAACGCACGCAGGATGAAGAACGGCTTGTCGTTTTCCGCGCCCAGTTGGGGGACGGAGAAACCGAAGAAGCGGCCGACGTTGTTATCCCAGAACCACGTCATGAACAGCGTCTCGGAGCGCAGGAACAGTGCGGTCGGCCAGACGAGCGCGAACGGCGCGAACACCAGTGCTGCGATGCCGAGCGAGCGCGCGAACGCGCGGGTGCGGCAGGCCGGATAGAGCACCAGCGCGCCGACGAGCGTGGCGGCAAACACGAGCGGTACGAACAGCCCCTTCGTCATCAGCGCGATGCCGACGCCCGCGCCGAAGATCGGCGCGGCCCAGCGGCCCGACGGCCGGACCGGTAGCCCGTGCCGCATCTGCTGCGCGCGCGTGACGTGCTGCATCACGAGTTCGAGCAGCCCGCAGAACGCGATTGCCGTGCCGGCGAACAGCGCGACGTCGGTCATCATGTCGTGCACGTGCTTGATGACGACGAGCGTCCCGGCGCTCAGCACGACAGGACCGATCACGCGCAGGTCGAGCCAGGCGTCCGCGCGGCTGGCGACGCGCGCCGCGCGCGCGATGAAGCCGAATGCCAGTGCGGCGAACAGCGCGCTCGCGAGCCGGGCCGCGTCGTGCAGCGGCATGACGCGCTGCAGCAGCCAGGCGAGGCTGGTCGCGACCCACGCGTAGAGCGGCGGTTTTTCCATGAACGGCAGGCCGGCATTGGTCGGCACGACGAAGTCGCCGGTCTCGAGCATGTGCTGGATGATGCCGAACGTGTAGGTTTCGTCCTGCTTCCACGGATCGTGGCCGAGCACGCCCGGCAGCGTATACGCGCAGATCAGTGCGGCGACGAACAGCCACGCGCGCCAGCCGAGCAGGCGCAAGCGTTCGCGCGTCGTGCCGGTGGCAGCGGTCGACGCGACGACGGGCGTGCCGGCGGCGTCGAGCGATGCGGTGAGTTCGGCGTCGGCGGTCGAATGGGTGTGCGGGGCCGGAGCGGGCACAGACGTGCGTCGCCGGCTGGGCGCTGCGGTTCCAGGCATGGAAGGAATCTCGGGTCGAGTCGAGCCGGTCCGGCGACGTGGGCAGGACCGATTGGGGCCATATCGAAGGCCAACGGACGGATGTTTATGACACCTGTCTGAATGTCCGCTAGTAGACCACGGAATTGTTACGGTGGATTACCGTTCGTGTCACGAAATTGTGGAGATTTGTGGTGTCGTGACGACGGATTGCTTCGGACGGCGGTTTTTGATGTGCGGCAGTGCGGACTTACCGGCCGCCGCCGACGTCGAGCAGGGCGCCGGTCGTGTAAGACGCCGCGTCGCCGAGCAGCCAGACGATTGCTTCGGCGATCTCCCGCGCTTCGCCCGCGCGGCCGAGCGGCGTCGTGGCGCCGAGGCGGGCCGCACGGCCCGGCTGGCCGCCGCTCGCGTGAATGTCGGTCTCGATCAGGCCGGGTCGGACCGCGTTGACGCGCACGCCGTGCGGGCCGAGTTCCTTCGCGAGGCCGATCGTCAGCGAGTCGACCGCGCCTTTCGACCCCGCATAGTCGACGTATTCGTTCGGCGAGCCGAGCCGGGAGGCGATCGACGATACGTTGACGATCGCGCCCCCGCGGCCGCCGCGGTCGGTGGAGAGCCGGCGCGCGGCTTCGCGCGCACACAGATACGCGCCGAGCACGTTGGTGTCGAACATCCGCCGCAGCCGGTCGGCCGGCATGTCGGCGAGCGGCATCGACGGCGCAACGATGCCCGCGTTGTTGACGAGCGCGTCGAGGCGGCCGAATGCGGCCGTGACGGTGTCGAACATCGCGACGACATCGGCTTCGTTCGCGACGTCGCCCGCGACGACGCACGCGCGGCCGCCCGCGTCGCGGACGGCCTGCGCGGTGAGTTCGGCCGCCGCCGCGTCGCGCGCGTAGTTGATGCCGACGTCCCAGCCGCGCTCGGCCGCGAGCACGGCGGTCGCGCGGCCGATGCCACGGCTCGCGCCGGTGATGAGGACGGCCTTGCGGTCGGACGGTGCGGTCATCGCGTGCGGGTTCCGGTGACGGTTACTTGGCCGCGTCGGGCGCCCACTTGTCGCGGGCGGGCGGCTGGTAGCGGCGCAGTCGCTCGATCAGCTCGACGGGTTCCGACTCGACGCACAGTGCGTCGAAATAGGCCGGACGCATGAAGCCCTCGTCGACCGTATGACGCAACAGCGCGATCAGCGGATCGTAGAACGAATCGATGTTGTAGAGCGCGACGGGCTTGCGGTGATAGCCGAGCTGCGCCCACGTGTAGACCTCGAAGAGCTCCTCGAGCGTGCCGGCGCCGCCGGGCATCGCGACGAACGCGTCGGACAGGTCGGCCATCATTTTCTTGCGGTGGTGCATGTCGGGCACGACGTGCAGTTCCGACAGCCCCGTATGGCCGACTTCCTTGTCGACGAGCAGTTCGGGGATCACGCCGACCGCACGGCCGCCGGCCGCCATCACTTCGTCGGCGATCACGCCCATCAGGCCGACCCGGCCGCCGCCGTAGACGAGCGTGAGGCCCGCATCGACGAGCGCGCGGCCGAATGCGCGCGCGGCGTCGGCATAGACGGGCCGCACGCCGGACGACGAGCCGCAGTAAACACAAACAGCCTTCATTGCTTGGAATCCTTGGCGGGTGCCTGCCCGGTGACGACGGGGCTGTCGGCGGGGCGCGGCGAGCCGTCGCGCGGCGGCAGGTAGTCGGTGAACTGGCGCTTCGGCAGCTTGCCCGAGACCAGGTCGTCGAACAGCTGGCGCGAACGGCCGCGCAGGTACGGTGCCATCACGGAGATCACGTGCATGCTGACCTGGTGCAGTTCCTCGCGGATCGCGTCCTGGTCGTTGTATTTGCGCGGATGCATCACGTACTGATACGACAGCCAGTACGTCGAAATGACGGCCATGTTGGTGGCGATGACTTCGATCTCGGCGGGCGTCGCGACCATCTCGGCGTCGGACACGAGCAGCTCGCACATGTCGCGCGCGAAGCGCACCTTGTGGCTGATGATCTGCTTGAAGTGCGTCTCGAGCGTGCGGTTGCGGGCGAGCAGATCGTTGAGGTCGCGATACAGGAACCGGTAGGTCCACATGAAATCGGCCATGTACTGCAGGTACGACCAGGTTTCGTCGATCGTCGGACGGTGATCTTCGGGAAAGCGCAGCCGCCGTTCGATCTGCTGCTCGAACTGCGCGAAGATGCTGTTGATGATGTCGTCCTTGTTGCGGAAATGGTAGTACAGGTTGCCTGGACTGATTTCCATTTCCTCGGCGATCGTCGTGGTGGTGACGTTCGGCTCGCCGATCTCGTTGAAGAGTTTCAACGACAACTCGAGAATCCGTTCGCGGGTGCGGCGGGGAGGTTTCGCTTCCATGTCGTCCGGCCCTGTGTGTGCCGGACTGGCGGGCGCTGCAATCGATGCTGCGTGATTCGTCCGGCGCGGGTTGCTGTTCTATGTCTAGCGGACGATTATAAACCGGGGTTTCGCCACATCGGGGCATTTCGTGATCGCCGCGCCGCGCGGCGCATGGTGCAGCGCCGCACGCGGGCGGTGCGCCAGGTACCCGCGGGGCAGCCGTCTAGAAGCCGAGCCAGCGTGCGACGACGGGGCCGAGCACGAAGCCCCACGTCGTCACGCACGCGAACAGCGCGACGGTCACGGCTGCGCTGCCGAGGTCCTTCGCGCGCTTCGAGAGTTCGTGACGCTCGAGCGAGATGCGGTCGATCGCGGCCTCGACGCTCGAGTTCAGCAGCTCGACGATCAGCACGAGCAGCACCGACGCGATCAGCAGCGCACGCGATGCCGCCGGCACCGGTGCGAACGCGCCGATCGGGAGCATCAGCGCTGCGAGCGTGAGCTCCTGGCGAAACGCGCTCTCCTCGCGGATCGCCACGCGAAAACCGTTCAGCGAATGCTTGAGGGCGTACCAAGCGCGCGTGATGCCGCGATGGCGCTTGTACGGGTTCGGCGGCAGCGGCGCGAGCCGATCGTCGGGGCCGAGCGGCTCGTGCGCGTGCACGTCCGCGTCGGCGTGCGGCTCTTCCTCGTCGAACGGGCGGTGCCGTTGCGGCGTTGCGTCGGGGGGCGGGATTTTGTCGTTCAGGTCTCGTTTCAAACGGCGGCACCTTCTGCTGGCGAGTACGCGGTCTTCGGCAGCGGCTTCAGATGCGACGCGAACTGCTCGGATGCCGCGCGCCACGAGAAGCGTTCGGCCCACGCGCGCGCAGTGGTGCGTTCGATCTTCAGCGCCTCGAGGCAGGCTTCCTGCAGGTCTTCGTGCATTGCGCCGGCGTCGCCTTCGCCGAGCACGTCGATCGGGCCCGTCACGGGATACGCGGCTACCGGCGTGCCGCAGGCGAGCGCCTCGAGCAGCACGAGGCCGAACGTGTCGGTGCGACTCGGGAACACGAACACGTCGGCCGCAGCATACACCTTGGCGAGCTCGGCCTGTGACAGCACGCCGAGATAGTTTGCTTCCGGATAGCGCGACTTCAGCTCCGCGAGCGCGGGGCCTTCGCCCGCGACCCACTTCGAGCCGGGCAGGTCGAGGCGCAGGAATGCCTCGACGTTCTTCTCGATCGCGACGCGGCCCACGTACAGGAAGATCGGCCTCGCGGTATTGAGCACCTTCGATTCCATCGGCCGGAACACGTCGAGATCGACGCCGCGTGTCCACAGCACGACGTTCGTGAAGCCGAATTTCTCGAGGTCCTGCTTGACGACCGGCGTCGGCGCCATCACCGCGAGCGACGGGCCGTGGAACCAGTGCAGGAAGCGGTAGGTCGCGGCGAGCGGGATGCCGAAGCGCGCCTGCACGTATTCCGGAAAGCGCGTGTGGTACGCGGTCGTGTACGGCAGCTTGCGCGAACGCGCGTAGCGTCGCGCGGCGAGGCCGAGCGGGCCTTCGGTCGCGATGTGCAGCGCGTCGGGTGCGAACGCATCGATCCGCGCGCGCAGTTTGCGGTACGGCAGGATCGACAGGCGGATCTCCGGGTAGGTCGGGCAGGGCACCGTACGGAATTCCAGCGGCGTCAGCAGTTCGACGCGGTGGCCGAGCGCGGTGAGTTCGCGCGACGTGCTCTTCAGCGTGCGCACGACGCCGTTGACCTGCGGTTCCCACGCGTCGGTGACGATCATGATCTTCATCGCGGCTTTGTCCTGTAAGTAGGGGGGTGTCAGGCAGTGGCCTTGGCCTTGCGCGACGTGGTCTCCGTCGGTGCGGTGCGCATCACCGTCCAGTAGACGATCTTCAGTTCGCCTTCCATCGTCTCGACGAGTGCGGACAGGCTTTCGACCCAGTCGCCGTCGTTGCAGTACAGCACGCCGTCGATGTCGCGGATCTCCGCCTTGTGGATGTGGCCGCACACGACGCCGTCGCAGCCGCGGCGGCGCGCCTCGTCGGTCATCACGGTCTCGAACTGGGAGATGAAGTTGACGGCGTTCTTGACCTGGTGCTTCAGGTACTGCGACAGCGACCAGTACTGGAAGCCGAGCCGGCTGCGGATCCGGTTGAACCAGCGGTTCAGCACGAGGATCAGCGTGTAGAGCGTGTCACCGAGGTACGCGAGCCATTTCGCGTGCTGGATCACGCCGTCGAACAGGTCGCCGTGCACGATCCACAAACGTTTGCCTGCGAGCGTCGTGTGGAATGCCTCGCCGCGCACCTGGATGTCGCCGAACGCGAGATCGCAGAACTGCCGCGCGCCTTCGTCGTGGTTGCCGGGGATGTAGACGACCTGCGTCCCCTTGCGTGCCTTGCGCAGGATCTTCTGCACGACGTCGTTGTGCGCCTGCGGCCAGTACCAGCCCTTCTTCAGCTGCCAGCCGTCGATGATGTCGCCGACGAGGTACAAGTACTCCGAATCGTTGTGGCGCAGGAAGTCGAGCAGGTACGGCGCCTGGCAGCCGCTCGAGCCGAGGTGGATGTCGGACAGCCAGATGGTGCGGTAGCGGTGGGCCGACGAGTCGGGGTCGTCATGCTGCGTGGCGTGCCCCGCAGGCGGGTCTTGCGAGACCAGCCCGTCGGTTGCGGCAGAACCGGACAGGAATGCTGTGGCGGCGCGGGCGCCGATGGGGTGACGGAACAGGGAGGTCGCGGACGTTTTCTGGCCCATGCATGACTCGCGCCGGTTGACATTACCGGCATTCCGCCATGCGGGCGTGACTGTGCCATGACAGTCACGAGACGTTCTTATTACGACCGCTGCAGGGTGTTTAGCAGTGAATGATGGGGCGTTGCGTAATGTGCCGTACAGAACGGACGGTCATTGTCGGGCAGCGCTGCCGGGACGGGCGGAAGTCGCCTCGGCGAGGTGTTTTCGTCAGGCGAATGCCGCGTGTCAGCGCGGTATCGCGACGACGCGCGTGCGGGCGATCCGGTCGTGCGGAAACTGCCGCCCGGCATGCAGCCGCGCGGCGCCGGCCCAGACGGCGATCCATGCGGCGGTGAGCGCGAGCGTGACGGGTACCGACAGGCCGAGGAGCGGATGCAGCGCGAGCGGCGGCAGGAACCACAGCCAGCCGAGCGCATAGCGGACGAGCGCGTGACCTGCGCTCAGCGGGCGGCCGCTCGACGATTCGAGCCGCAGCCGCCAGGTCTTCATCGGCAGCGTCTGGCCGCCGTGGGTCCAGAACCAGACGAAGTACGCGCCGACCACGAGCGCGATCCAGGCGGCGAGCAGGTTGTGATGGACGAGGCCGTTGCGTTGCTGCGTCGCGAGGCTGAACGCGAGCCCGGCGAAGAACACCACACCGAACAGCAGCACGCCTTCGTAGAGCAGCGCGGCGAGGCGCCGCCGCACGGACGGCGCGGCGGCCGGGGTTTCAGGTGCGTGGGCGTTCGCCACGGGCGCTCAGGAGCCCTTGAACAGCGAGGGCGCGTCGGCGGGCGACACCGGCGCTACGGCAGCCGGCGCGGATGCGGTGCCGGCCGTCGACGACGCGGGCACCGGCGGCGCGACGGCTGCCGAGACGGGCGCCGGTGCGGTGGCCGGGCCGCTTGCCGGGTGTTCGTGCGAATTGACGAGGCGGCGCACGTCCCGGTCGGCGACGGTCGGCGGCGCACTGACGACGCTCGGCCGGCGGCGGCGCTCGGCGGCCGCGAGACGTTCCTTCTGCTCTTCCGGGAGTTGCTGGTATGCCTTCCACGCCCGCTCGCGCGCCTGCGCGGAAAGCTCCTTCGCGCTCTGGTAGTTCTCGCGCGCGACGCGGCGCTGCTCGGGCGTCATCCTGGCCCATTCGGTCATCCGGTCCTGCAGGCGCTTTTGGTCATCGGGCGTCAATTTCGCGAAACGCGACGCGATCTTCAGCCATTTACGCTTGCGGGCATCGCTGAAGCCGTCCCACTGGTCGGCGAACGGCGCGAGCGCCGCGTGCTGCGCCGGCGTGAGGCGCGCCCACGACAACGGGCCGGTAGCGGCCGGCAGCGGCAGGGGCAGCGGGGGGAGTTCGGTGCTCAGCCCGGTCGCGGCCGATGCGGGCGCGGCAGGGCTGCTGACCGCGGCGGTGGTCGTCGCGGGGGCCGGGTGGAATCGTGGGTAAGTGGCGACGTAGGAAACGGCGATCGCGATTACGCATCCGAAAAATACGGCCAGGCCGCGCTTCTGACTCACCCGTGCGATCCCCTCGTTATTGTCTGTTAGTGAGCGCGCGACAGATACGCGTTGAACCCGTGGTCGAGATACGCGTTGAGCGGCAGGTCGTCGCTGAGCATCGCCGCGTCGATATCGGCGAGTTCGGCGGTGCGCTGCATGTCTTCCCAGTAGGCGATGCCGACGAGCCCCGCGAGCAGCAGGGCCAGCGGCCACGCGCGCAGCAGGCGGCGCGCGAACGACGCCTGCGGGCGGCTCGCGGGCGCCGTGCCGTACGCACCGGCCGCGCCGGCGAAGGCCGGTACGAACACCGGCACGGTCGCGGCTTCGGGCTTCTTGCGCGCGAGCGCAGCCCGGCGGGCGACGGCCAGACGGTCGGTGGTCGCGGCAGGCAGGTCGGCCGCGCACTCGTCCAGCGCGCGGCGCACCTTCAACGCGAATTCGTGTTCTCGATTTGCGGGAGCGGAGCTCATAGCGTGATTCCTTTGGCCTTGAGCGCGTGCGCCAGCGTGTGGGTGGCCCGTGAGCAGTGCGTCTTCACGCTGCCCTCGGAGCACCCCATTGCGGCGGCAGTCTCGGCGACATCCATATCTTCCCAATAACGCATCAGGAACGCTTCCCGTTGACGCGCCGGAAGCTTCTGGATTTCTTCGTCGATCAGGGCCAGAACCTGCTCTCGTTCGAGGCGGTGCTCGCTGCTTTCGACGCCCGCGTTGTCGTCCGCGGATTCGAGTGTTTCGAGCGGGTCGAAGTCGTCGTCGTCGCTGCTGTTCAGCGACGAGAAGAGCGTGACCCACGTGTTGCGGACTTTCTGCCGGCGGAACCAGTCGTGGATCGCGTTCTGCAGGATCCGCTGAAAAAGCAGCGGCAACTCGGCCGCCGGCCGGTCGCCGTACTTCTCCGCAAGCTTGATCATCGCGTCCTGCACGATGTCGAGCGACGCATCGTCGTCACGCACGGCGTACGCAGCCTGCTTGAACGCGCGCCTTTCGACGCCCGCCAGAAAGTCGGCGAGTTCCTTGTCTGATGCCATTCCGTGAAGGTATGCGCTGCGGGCCGCTGCGTGGTGTAAAAGGTCGAAAAATTTCGTAAAACCCGCGGATGCTATCAAATTTTCGCGCCGCTTGGCACCGGGTTGGGCGCCGCACGTTGCGCGCGAGCCGCGGCGGCGGGGTGCCGGGCGGCACTCATGATGCGCTGCGGGATATTTTGCTTGACGACCCCACCGCGACCCGCTATCGTCAATGATTCGCAACATGAAGTGATGGTCTCATTTGAGGCTGGCCCAAGAAGCCTGCCCTTCAAACTGGACGCGCCGCTTGAACCCGAGCCACAAGCCCGGCAGAGAGCACCCGATCAATTTTTTGCCGAAAATTCGAAAGGTCAAAATGAACATGCCCAGCGCGGAATTCTCCACGTCGGAACCCCTTTCCCCTCCCGATAGCGACTCCATCGGCGGTACCGTGCTCATGAAGGCACTGGCCGATGAAAACGTCGAATTCATCTGGGGCTATCCCGGCGGCTCGGTACTCTACATCTACGACGAGCTTTACAAGCAGGACAAGATTCAGCACGTGCTGGTGCGCCACGAACAGGCGGCCGTGCACGCAGCCGATGCGTATGCGCGTTCCACCGGCAATGTCGGCGTCTGTCTCGTGACGTCGGGCCCCGGTGTCACCAACGCGGTGACCGGCATCGCCACGGCGTACATGGATTCGATCCCGATGGTCGTGATCAGCGGCCAGGTGCCCACGGCTGCGATCGGCCAGGATGCCTTCCAGGAGTGCGACACCGTCGGCATCACGCGTCCGTGCGTGAAGCACAACTTCCTCGTGAAGGACGTGCGCGACCTCGCGGAAACCGTCAAGAAGGCGTTCTATATCGCCCGCACCGGCCGTCCGGGCCCGGTGCTGATCGACATCCCGAAAGACATCTCGAAGACGCCGTGCGAATACGAGCCCGTCAAGAGCGTGTCGCTGCGTTCGTACAACCCGGTCACGAAGGGCCATTCGGGCCAGATCCGCAAGGCCGTGTCGCTGCTGCTGACGGCCAAGCGCCCGTACATCTACACGGGGGGCGGCATCATCCTCGCCGACGCGTCGCGCGAACTGAACCAGTTCGCGGACCTGCTCGGCTACCCGGTCACGAACACGCTGATGGGCCTCGGCGGCTATCGCGCGTCGGACAAGAAATTCCTCGGCATGCTCGGCATGCACGGCACCTACGAAGCGAACATGGCGATGCAGCACTGCGACGTGCTGATCGCGATCGGTGCCCGCTTCGACGACCGCGTGATCGGCGACCCGGCGCACTTCGCGTCGCGTCCGCGCAAGATCATCCACATCGACATCGACCCGTCGTCGATCTCGAAGCGTGTGAAGGTCGACATCCCGATCGTCGGCGACGTGAAGGAAGTGCTGAAGGAGCTGATCGAGCAGTTGCAGACGGCCGAGCATGGCCCCGACACCGAGGCGCTCGCGCAATGGTGGAAGGACATCGAGGGCTGGCGCTCGAAGGACTGCCTGAAGTACGACCGCGAAAGCGAGATCATCAAGCCGCAGTACGTGGTCGAGAAGGCGTGGGAGCTGACGGACGGCAATGCGTTCGTGTGCTCGGACGTCGGCCAGCACCAGATGTGGGCGGCGCAGTTCTACCGTTTCAACAAGCCGCGTCGCTGGATCAACTCCGGCGGCCTCGGCACGATGGGCTTCGGCCTGCCGGCAGCGATGGGCGTCAAGATGGCGCACCCGGACGACGACGTGCTGTGCATCACGGGCGAAGGCTCGATCCAGATGTGCATCCAGGAACTGTCGACCTGCCTGCAGTACGACACGCCCGTGAAGATCATTTCGCTGAACAACCGCTATCTCGGCATGGTTCGCCAGTGGCAGCAGATCGAATACAGCAAGCGCTATTCGCATTCGTACATGGATGCGCTGCCTGATTTCGTGAAGCTCGCCGAAGCGTACGGCCATGTCGGCATGCGGATCGAAAAGACCTCGGATGTGGAGCCGGCGCTGAAAGAAGCGCTGCGCCTGAAGGACCGCACCGTGTTTCTCGACTTCCAGACCGATCCGACCGAAAACGTCTGGCCGATGGTACAGGCCGGCAAGGGCATCACCGAGATGCTGCTCGGATCGGAAGACCTGTAACGGCGCGACGCGCGCCTGAGCCCGATGCGGCCGCCTTCACGAAGGGCGGCGCGGCACGCGGCAGCGCGCGGCGCGAGTGAATCGACACGGACACATTCTGGAAGAAGCGAACATGAGACACATCATTTCCGTCCTGCTGGAGAACGAACCGGGCGCGCTGTCGCGCGTGGTCGGTCTGTTTTCCGCACGCGGCTACAACATCGAAACCTTGACGGTGGCGCCGACCGAAGACCAATCGCTGTCGCGGCTCACCATCGTTTCCATTGGCTCCGACGACGTGATCGAACAGATCACGAAGCATCTGAACCGCCTGATCGAGGTGGTGAAAGTGGTGGACCTGACCGACGGTGCACACATCGAACGCGAGCTGATGCTGATCAAGGTACGTGCAGTGGGCAAGGAGCGCGAAGAAATGAAGCGGATGGCGGACATTTTCCGCGGCCGCATCATCGACGTGACCGAAAAGACCTACACGATCGAATTGACGGGCGCGAGCGACAAGCTCGACGCATTCATCCAGGGGCTGGACGCGGGCGCGATCCTAGAGACCGTGCGCACCGGCAGCTCAGGCATCGGACGCGGCGAGCGCATCCTGAAGGTGTGATGCCAGACAGGCACGCCGGGTGCGCCGTCATGTCCCGGCCCGCAGTACTCCATCCGAACGAATTGTTGAATTTTTGAATTAGCGAAGGAACCATCATGAACGTTTTCTACGACAAAGACGCTGACCTCTCCCTCATCAAGGGCAAGCAAGTCACGATCATCGGCTACGGCTCGCAAGGCCATGCACATGCGCTGAACCTGAAGGACAGCGGCGTGAACGTGACGGTCGGCCTGCGCAAGGGCGGCGCGTCGTGGAGCAAGGCCGAAAACGCAGGCCTGTCGGTCAAGGAAGTCGCGGAAGCGGTGAAGAGCGCCGACGTCGTGATGATGCTGCTGCCGGACGAGCAGATCGCCGACGTGTACGCGAAGGAAGTCCACGCGAACATCAAGCAGGGCGCGGCGCTGGCATTCGCGCACGGCTTCAACGTCCACTACGGCGCGGTGATCCCGCGCGCCGACCTCGACGTGATCATGATCGCGCCGAAGGCACCGGGCCACACGGTTCGCGGCACGTACTCGCAAGGTGGCGGCGTGCCGCACCTGATCGCGGTTGCGCAGAACAAGTCGGGCGCGGCACGCGACATCGCGCTGTCGTACGCGGCAGCGAACGGCGGCGGCCGTGCCGGCATCATCGAAACCAACTTCCGTGAAGAAACCGAAACCGACCTGTTCGGCGAGCAGGCCGTGCTGTGCGGCGGTACCGTCGAGCTGATCAAGGCCGGCTTCGAGACGCTGGTCGAAGCAGGCTACGCGCCGGAAATGGCGTACTTCGAGTGCCTGCACGAACTGAAGCTGATCGTCGACCTGATCTACGAAGGCGGCATCGCGAACATGAACTACTCGATCTCGAACAACGCCGAGTACGGCGAGTACGTGACGGGCCCGCGCATCGTCACGGAAGAGACGAAGAAGGCGATGAAGCAGTGCCTGACCGACATCCAGACGGGCGAGTACGCGAAGAGCTTCATTCTCGAGAACAAGGCAGGTGCGCCGACGCTGCAGTCGCGCCGCCGCCTGACGGCCGAGCACCAGATCGAGCAAGTCGGCTCGAAGCTGCGCGCGATGATGCCGTGGATCGCGAAGAACAAGCTCGTCGACCAGTCGAAGAACTAAGCACCGCGTGCTGTTCCGGCCCCTCGAATAGAGGGCCGGTACCAAAAAGCCGCCCGAAGGCAGCAGTGCCCCGGGCGGCTTTTGCTATCCTACGGGCTTTGCAATTCACCGAACACAGAACGAATCCATGAACTATCCTCATCCGATCATCGCGCGCGAAGGCTGGCCGTTCATCGCGATTGCAGCCGTCATCGCGCTGTTGATCCATGCTGTCGGGGGCTTCGGCTTCGCGTGGCCGTTCTGGCTGCTGCTCGTCTTCGTCGTCCAGTTCTTCCGCGACCCGCAGCGCCCGATCCCGGCGCAGCCGAACGCGGTGCTGTGCCCGGCGGACGGCCGCATCGTCGCGGTCGAGACCACGCAGGACCCGTACGCGAACCGCGAAGCGCTGAAGATCAGCGTGTTCATGAATGTCTTCAACGTGCATTCGCAGCGTTCGCCGGTCGATGGCGCGATCTCCAAGGTCGAATACTTCCCGGGCGCGTTCCTGAACGCGGCGATCGACAAGGCGTCGACCGAGAACGAGCGTAATGCGGTCGTGATCCAGACGGCGAGCGGCAAGACCGTGACCGCCGTGCAGATCGCCGGCCTCGTCGCACGCCGGATCCTCTGCTACGTGCGTGCGGGCGAACCGCTGTCGCGCGGCCAGCGCTACGGTTTCATCCGCTTCGGTTCGCGCGTCGACGTGTACCTGCCGCTCGGCAGCCGCGCGAAGGTGTCGATCGGCGAGAAGGTCTACGCGTCGTCGACGATCCTCGCCGAACTCGAACAGTAAGCGGCGAGGCGCACGATGGCCGCATTCAAACCGCGTCGGCCGCGCAACGGCGCCGGCCAGACGCCACGCCCGTTCCGGCGCAACAAGGTGATGGCACAGGATCCGGTGCCCATCGAGAGCCGCCGCGCCGCGCGCCAGCGGTTCCTGAAGACGCGCGGCATCTACCTGCTGCCGAACGCGTTCACGACCGCCGCGCTGTTCTGCGGCTTCTTCGCGGTCGTGCAGGCGATGAACGTGCGCTTCGAGATCGCCGCGATCGCGATTTTCGTCGCGATGGTGCTCGACGGAATGGACGGACGCGTGGCACGCATGACGCATACGCAGAGCGCGTTCGGCGAGCAGTTCGACAGCCTGTCGGACATGGTGTCGTTCGGCGTCGCGCCCGCGCTCGTGATGTACGAGTGGGTGCTGAAGGATCTCGGCCGCTGGGGCTGGCTCGCCGCGTTCGTGTACTGCTCGGGCGCCGCGCTGCGCCTCGCGCGCTTCAATACGAACATCGGCGTCGTCGACAAGCGTTTCTTCCAGGGGCTGCCGAGCCCGGCCGCCGCCGCGCTGATCGCGGGCTTCGTGTGGCTTGCCACCGACAACCGCGTGCCGATGAAGCTCGGCTGGCTGCCGTGGGTCGCGTTCGTGCTGACGATCTATGCGGGCGTGACGATGGTGTCGAACGCGCCGTTCTACAGCGGCAAGGCGCTCGACGTGCGGCACCGCGTGCCGTTCGCGGCGATCCTGCTGGTCGTCGTCGCGTTCGTGCTGGTGTCGTCCGATCCGCCGCTGATGCTGTTCTGTCTGTTCGTGCTGTACGGGCTGTCCGGCTACGTGTTCTGGGGCTACATGGCCATCCGCGGGCGCGCGAATCCGGCGCGCTCGTCGCAGCGCGATCACTGACGCACGCGCATGCTTTGCCCGGAAACGGCGGCCCCAGGGTCGCCGTTTTCATTTGTCCCTGGTTCGGCCCGTGCGGCTGGAAACCCCGGGTGCCGTCCGATTGCGCACCCAACGGAATGCCGCTATAGTCTTTGACATGACTGCATTTTCCCGCCTCTCCCTCCTTCTAGCCGGTGCGCCGCTACGCGCGCTAGCTTCGGCGCGCCTGCCGCGCTGACCGTTCTCGCCCCCCGTCAAGCTTCGTCTGTTGTCTAGCGTCGCCAGCGGTGGCGCGATCTCGTTACGTTTGACTTCCGTATAAAGAGCCCTGGAGCCCCCCATGACAGACAAGCTGATCATTTTCGATACGACGTTGCGTGACGGCGAACAATCGCCCGGTGCGTCGATGACGAAGGAAGAGAAAATCCGCATTGCGAAGCACCTCGAGCGGATGAAGGTCGACGTGATCGAGGCCGGCTTCGCGGCCAGCTCGAACGGCGATTTCGACGCGATCCACACGATCGCCGGTCTCGTGAAGGACAGCACGATCTGCTCGCTGGCGCGCGCCAACGACAAGGACATCCAGCGCGCCGCTGACGCGCTGAAGCCGGCCAACAGCGCGCGGATCCACACGTTCATCGCGACGTCGCCGCTGCACATGGAGAAGAAGCTGCGGATGACGCCGGACCAGGTGTTCGAGCAGGCGCGTCTCGCGGTGCGCTTCGCGCGCAAGTTCACCGACAACGTCGAATTCTCGCCGGAAGACGGCAGCCGCTCGGATCTCGACTTCCTGTGCCGCGTGCTGGAAGCCGTGATCGCGGAAGGCGCGACGACGATCAACATTGCGGACACGGTCGGCTACGGCGTGCCGGAGCTGTACGGCAACCTCGTGAAGACGCTGCGGGAGCGCATTCCGAACTCGGACAAGGCAATCTTCTCGGTGCATTGCCACAACGACCTCGGGATGGCGGTGGCGAACTCGCTCGCCGGCGTGAAGATCGGCGGTGCGCGCCAGATCGAGTGCACGATCAACGGCCTCGGCGAGCGCGCGGGCAACACGTCGCTCGAAGAAATCGTGATGGCCGTGAAGACCCGCAAGGACTACTTCGGCCTCGACGTCGGCATCGACACGACGCAGATCGTGCCGACGTCGAAGCTCGTGTCGCAGATAACCGGTTTCGTCGTGCAGCCGAACAAGGCGGTGGTCGGCGCGAACGCGTTCGCGCATGCGTCGGGCATTCACCAGGACGGCGTGCTGAAGGCGCGCGACACCTACGAGATCATGCGCGCGGAAGACGTGGGCTGGACCGCGAACAAGATCGTGCTCGGCAAGCTGTCGGGCCGCAACGCGTTCAAGCAGCGCCTGCAGGAGCTTGGCGTGGCGCTCGACAGCGAGAGCGAACTCAATGCCGCGTTCATGCGCTTCAAGGATCTGGCCGATCGCAAGGCCGAGATCTTCGACGAAGACATCATCGCGATCGTGTCCGAGGAATCGGCGCTCGCGCACGAGCAGGAGCACTTCAAGTTCGTGTCGCTGTCGCAGCGTTCGGAGACGGGCGAGCAGCCGCAGGCGAAAATCGTGTTCGCGGTCGAAGGCAAGGAAGTGACCGGTGAGGCGCGCGGCAACGGCCCGGTCGACGCGACGTTCAATGCGATCGAGAGCGAAGTCGGCAGCGGGTCGGAGCTGCTGCTGTATTCGGTGAACGCGATCACGACCGGCACGCAGGCGCAGGGCGAAGTGACCGTCCGGCTGTCGAAGAGCGGGCGGATCGTCAACGGGGTCGGCACCGATCCGGACATCGTCGCCGCATCCGCGAAGGCATACATCTCCGCACTGAACAAGCTGCATTCGAAGGACGACAAGGTCAATCCGCAGCGCTCATAAGCGCTGCGCGCTGCGCGTCAGCAAAACGCCCCGTGCGGCCCTGTGCCGCCGGGGCGGTTTTTCATTTACCCACTCATCCACTGCTCATTCGGCAGCCGGAGCACGGAACAGCCAGCGGCGCGCGGCCGTGCGCGGCGCCGGGCTGCGCCGCCGGAACTCGACCGCGATGCCGCGTCGCGGCGCATCGGCGACGAACGCGTCGAGCAGTTCGAGCACGTCGTGATCGATGTAGTCGGCACGCGTCGCGTCGATGATCACCGCGGCCCGGTCGGGAATGTGCCGCAGGTGATGCTTGACCTGCACCTTGCCGAGAAACGACACGTCCTTGCGGAACGACAGCAGGAAGTGGTCGTCGTGCTGCGCGAGCGTGACGGGGCTCTTCAGGTTCGCGACGGCGACCGCCAGCACGCTGCAGGCGAGGCCGAGCGCGATGCCGAACAGCAGGTCGACCGCGAGCACGCCGGCGATCGTCGCGGCGAACGGCACGAATGCGGCTGGCCCCTGTTTCATCACCGCGCGGAACAGCGCCGGTTTCGCGAGCTTGAAGCCGGTGTGGATCAGGATCGCGGCCAGGCTCGCGAGCGGGATCAGGTTGATCAGGCCGGTGAGCGCGAACACGCTCGCGAGCAGCAGCATCCCGTGCACGATCGCCGACATCCGGCTTTGCGCGCCCGCATTGACGTTCACCGAGCTGCGCACGATCACCGATGTGATCGGCAGCCCACCGACCGCGCCGGCGACGAGATTGCCCACGCCCTGGGCCTTGAGCTCGCGGTCAGGCTGGGTCGGCCGGCGCTTCGGGTCGATCTGCTCGACGGCTTCGAGGCTCAGCAGCGTCTCGAGGCTCGCGACGACCGCAAGGGTGATCGCGACGCGCCACACGTCCGGATTGACCAGCTGTGCGAAGTTCGGGCCGAGCTCCGCATGCTTGAGCGACGCCGCGAAGGCCGCGAACGATCCGAGTTCGGGCAGCGTCACGCGATGGGCGGCGCCCGGCGCAACGGACGGCGCGACGACGCTCAGCACGAGCGTGGCGCCGATCCCCAGCACGACCACCGCAAGCGGGGCCGGCACCGCGCGCACCAGCGCAAAGCGGCGCAGCGCGGGCGTGTCCCACGCGACCAGCAGCGCGAGCGAGGCGAGCGCGATGGCCGTCGCAGCCCACGCGACCGGCAGGCCCGGCCAATTCGCAAACGATTGCGCGGCCGAGCCGCCGATACCGAAGGCAAACGGAATCTGCTTCACGATCAGCAGCAGGCCGATCGCGGCGAGCATGCCCTTGATGACGGGCGACGGCACGTAGGCGGCGAAGCGGCCGGCGCGCAGCATGCCGAACCCGAACTGCAGCACGCCGGACAGCAGCACCGCGAGCAGGAACGCGGAGAAGCTGCCGAGTTGCGCGATCCCTTCGACGACGATCACGACGAGACCGGCGGCCGGCCCGCTGACGGACAGCGACGAGCCGCTCAGCAGCGCGACGACGATGCCGCCGACGATCCCGGACACGAGCCCCGCGAACGGTTCGACGCCGGATGCATTGGCGATGCCGAGACACAGCGGCAGCGCGACGAGGAAAACGACGACGCCGGCGACAATGTCGCGCGGCAGGGTGGACAGGCGCTCGTTCAGTTTCATGGTTGGGGCGATTTCATTGGCTTGGGGGCGGGGTAGGTCAGCCGAGCGCGCCGGCCGTCGCGGCCTGCACGGGTTCGACGTCGGCGGGCGGCGTGGTGTAGCCGGAATCGAGTTCCTGCAGGCGGCCGTCGGCGAGCGAAAAGATCCAGCCGTGCACGAGCGGCGGCCGTTCGCGGCCCTGCACGATCGGGGACGCACGCAGCAGCCTCACCTGTTCGAGCACGTTGAGTTCGGCGAGGCGGTCGGCGGCGGCCGCGTCGTCAAGCCCGTCCAGCGTGTCGCGATGGCGCCGCGCGAGCGCGCAGAGCGGCGCGATGCGGCGTGCGACGTGCGGCAGGTCGGACGGCGGCGGCAGCAGCGACGCGCGTACGCCGCCGCATCCGTAGTGCCCGCACACGATCACGTGGTCGACCTGCAGCACGCGCACCGCGTACTCGAGGACGCTGGCGGAATTGTCGTCGTCGGGATGGAACAGGTTCGCGATGTTGCGATGGACGAACAACTCGCCGGGCGCGCAGTGCGTGATGGTCTCGGCCGGCACGCGGCTGTCGGCGCAGCCGATCCACAGCACGCGCGGATTCTGGCCGCGCGCGAGCGCGTCGAAGAAGCCGGGCGTGTATTCACGCGTTTCGCGGGCCCAGGCGATGTTGGCAACCAGCATGCTCTTGGGGCGATTCATGAGGACTCCTTTGTGATAAAGGCAAACGAATATCGGCAAAAATGTCGCAATGGCATTCTTTCTAAATTGAAAGGTTGGTTTTCGACTGATATTAGGGGTATGCCCTAGCACTTCGGGGGTGATGAAACAATTTGTTTCAAATTGATTTGGCGTAGTGCATTGCGTGCACCAATTCGCCGCATGACATGCACCGCGCATGCCTGTTTCCGCGCAAAGGCCCGCATGACGGGGATGTCAGCGAGGTGCCATCGGAATGTCATCGATCGGAAAAGATTTCCGTCGCATTTTCCGAATTAATCGGAAAGCGGAAAAAAGGAAATGGCCATTCACGCAATGATTCGTGAATGGCCATGCTGAATATTGCGCGTAAATGCGTAATGGGTCAGAACAGGTTGCGGCGGTCGGGGTCGTGCAGCGGGTCGGGCGTTTTCTGCGTGATGCGCAGGATGCCCTGCGGATCGAAGTAGAAGCTGTACATCATGTACCAGACGTTGTCCTCGAGATACCGGTAAGTCCACACCTCGCGCTTCATCAGCGGGAAGTAGGACGTCTCGACGGGGCGTCCGAAGTTCACGAGGACGTCGGTCTTCGTCCACTTGCCGATCTCCGCGCGATAGAACTCGTTCGGCTGCAGGACCTGGCGCACGTTGACGATCTTGTGGGCCGCGTCGACGTCGGCCGCGATGGTGATTTCGCCCATCGGCTGGGTCGGCCACATCAGGCGCTTGCCGCCGCCGGGCAGGTCGTAGATTTCGCGCGGCGGGCCCATGCGTGCGACGATCGCCGACTCGTCCTGGCCGGCCTGGTATTGCTGCCACGGTTGCGCGCAACCGGCCAGCAGCGCGGCGGCGCTGGCGACCAGCACCGGCAGGCGCGCGGAAATGCGAATGCGCATGGGGATTCTCCAGAACACGGAAACAAGTCCCGTTTTATCACGGACGGCGTGCGACGGCGCATCGCGCGGAAAAAATCGGTGCGGATCGCCGGGCGCGTCGCGCTTGCGGGCGGCGCGGGCGCCGGCCTATGATCCGCGCTTCTCGGGCAGATTGAAGGGCAGGTGGCCGATGCAGGGGTGGAAGCGTTGTGCGCTCGCGTTGAGCGCGGGATGGATGCTGGTGTCGTCGGCGTTTGCCGGGGGCGAGCCGGTGCGGATCGCGCTGATCGAAGGGATGTCGGGCCCGTTCGCGAATGCGGGCGCGGCGGTCGAGCGCAACCTGCGCTTCGGCGTCGAGCAGGTCAATGCGGCGGGCGGCGTGAAGCTGCGCGATGGCGCGCATCCGCTCGAACTCGTCGTGCTCGACAGCAAGGGCAGCCCCGAGGAGGCGCTCGCGCAGTTGCGCGCGGCCGCGGACCGCCATATCGGGTTCGTCACGCAAGGCAACAGTTCGGCCGTCGCCGCCGCGCTCGTCGCGGCGCTCGACAAGCTGAACGCGCGCGATGCGGACAACCGGATGCTGTTCCTCAACTATTCGGCCGACGATCCGGCGCTGACCGGCGCACGCTGCAGTTTCTGGCATTTCCGCTTCGATGCGCACGCGGGCATGCGGATGGCCGCGCTCGCGGACGTGATGGCGCGCGACCGCGCGCTCCACAAGGTCTACCTGCTGAACCAGGACTACAGCTTCGGCCGCGACGTCAGCGCGCTCGCCCGGCAGGCGCTGGCCGCGCGGCGCCCGGACGTGACGATCGCCGGCGACGAATTCCACCCGATCGGCCGGATCAAGGATTTCTCGCCGTACATCGCGAAGATCCGTGCGAGCGGCGCCGACGCCGTCGTGACCGGCAACTGGGGCAACGACCTCACGCTGCTCGTGAAGGCGGCGCGCGAGCAGGGGCTGAATGCGAAGTTCTATACCTTCTACGGCAACAGCCTCGGTGCGCCGGCGGCGCTTGGCGATGCCGGTGTCCGACGGGTCGTGGCCGTGGCGGACTGGCACCCGAACGCGGGCGGCGCGAAATCGGATGCGTTCTACCGCGCGTTCCGGAGCCGTTTTCCGGCCGCCCAGGACGACTATCCGGTGCGACGGATGAGCCTGATGATCGAGATGCTGGCCGCCGCGATGAACCGCGCGGGTTCCGCCGACCCCGTCGCGGTCGCACGCGCGCTCGAGGGCCTGTCGTTCGACGACGGCTTCCACGCGTCGAAGATGCGCGCGCAGGATCATCAGCTGATCCAGCCCCTTTACGTGATGGAGATGGACAAGGTCGGCACGCCGGGCGTGCGCTTCGACAACGAGGGCTCGGGCTACGGTTTCCGGACGGTGCTCGCGGTGCCGGCGCCGCGCACGGAGATGCCGTCCGCCTGCTCGATGACGCGCCCGTGACAGGAGGCGGTAAGAACGGCGCGGAGTTGTGCTACAATGCGCGCCGGTTGTAAGTCACGGCACGGCCATTCTTCCGTGTCCGCCTGTTCAGTTAGAAAGGAAATCACATGTCTGTTGCAGATATCAAGAAGTCGGAAGTTGTTGCTCAGTTCGCCCGCGGTACCAACGACACGGGGAGCCCCGAAGTCCAGGTCGCACTGCTGACCGCACGTATCGTCGAACTGACGGGTCACTTCAAGACCCACGCGAAGGATCACCACAGCCGCCGCGGCCTGCTGCGCATGGTGAGCCGCCGCCGCAAGCTGCTCGACTACCTCAAGGGCAAGGATGCCGACCGTTACCGCGCACTGATCGAGAAGCTGGGTCTGCGTAAGTAATCGAGGCGATTGCCGCCAGCAAGATGCCTGTGTCAGTCCGCTGATGCAGGCATTTTGTTTTTGCGCGGTGCGTAGCGTCACACGCACCGCAGGCTGTCCGGCACGGTTGTGCCGGGCTGCCGCAACGACTGATACCGGGGCAGGATTTGTGTCATTCCAGCGCGTCGCTGCATGAGCGCCGCGCTGGAATGGCATAAAAAACACACCTTGCTCCGGGTGATTCGGTCGGGACGCCGCCGCGCGGGATGGCCGGCGCGGCGAATGAAATGCATGAATTCAAAGGAGCAACCATGTCCATGTTCAACAAGGTCGTGAAGGAATTCCAGTGGGGCCAGCACAAGGTGCGCCTCGAAACCGGTGAAGTCGCTCGCCAGGCAAGCGGCGCCGTGATCGTCGACGTCGAAGACACCGTCGTGCTGGCAACCGTCGTCGGCGCGAAGTCGGCGAAGCCGGGTCAGGATTTCTTCCCGCTGACCGTCGACTACCTCGAGAAGACCTACTCGGCCGGCAAGATCCCGGGCGGCTTCTTCCGTCGCGAAGGCCGTCCGTCGGAGCACGAGACGCTGACGTCGCGCCTGATCGACCGTCCGCTGCGCCCGCTATTCCCGGAAGGCTTCTACAACGAAGTCCAGGTCGTGATCCACGTGCTGTCCGTGAACCCGGAAATCCCGGCGGACATCCCCGCGCTGATCGGCGCATCGGCTGCGCTCGCCGTGTCGGGCCTGCCGTTCAACGGCCCGGTCGGTGCCGCACGCGTGGCGTACATCGACAACGCATACGTGCTGAACCCGACGCGTGACCAGATCAAGGCGTCGAGCCTCGACCTCGTCGTCGCAGGTACGGAGCGTGCCGTGCTGATGGTCGAATCGGAAGCCGATCAGCTGTCGGAAGAAGTGATGCTGGGCGCCGTGGTGTTCGGCCACGAGCAAATGCAGGTCGCGATCGACGCGATCCACGAACTGGTCCGCGAAGGCGGCAAGCCCGAGTGGGACTGGCAGCCGGCGCCGAAGAACGAAGCGCTGATCGCGCGCGTGACCGAGCTGGCACAGAACGACCTGCTCGCTGCTTACCAGCTCCGCGACAAGCAGGCACGCTCGACCAAGCTGAAGGAAGTCTACGCGGCAACCTCGGCGAAGCTCGAGGAAGATGCGCTGGCAGCCGGTACGGCCGCAGCCGACAAGGCAACGGTCGGCAACGTGCTGTTCGACATCGAGGCGAAGATCGTCCGTTCGCAGATCCTGAACGGCGAGCCGCGCATCGACGGCCGCGACACGCGCACCGTGCGCCCGATCGAAATCCGCACCGGCGTGCTGCCGCGTACCCACGGCTCGGCGCTGTTCACGCGCGGCGAGACGCAGGCGCTGGTCGTCGCGACGCTCGGCACGAAGGGTGACGAGCAGATCATCGACGCGCTTGAAGGCGAGTACCGCGAGCGCTTCATGCTCCACTACAACATGCCCCCGTTCGCGACCGGCGAAACGGGCCGCGTCGGCTCGCCGAAGCGCCGCGAAATTGGCCACGGCCGCCTCGCGAAGCGCGCACTGGTCAAGTGCCTGCCGAGCGCCGACGAATTCGGCTACTCGATCCGCGTCGTGTCGGAAATCACCGAATCGAACGGTTCGTCGTCGATGGCATCGGTGTGCGGTGGCTGCCTCGCGCTGATGGACGCCGGCGTGCCGATGAAGGCACACGTCGCGGGTATCGCGATGGGCCTGATCCTCGAAGGCAACAAGTTCGCGGTGCTGACCGACATCCTCGGCGACGAAGATCACCTCGGCGACATGGACTTCAAGGTGGCCGGCACGGAACAAGGCGTGACGGCGCTGCAGATGGACATCAAGATCCAGGGCATCACGAAGGAAATCATGCAGGTCGCGCTCGCGCAGGCGAAGGAAGGCCGCATGCACATCCTCGGCAAGATGACGTCGGCGGTTTCGGGTGCGAACACGCAACTGTCGGAATTCGCGCCGCGCATGATCACGATCAAGATCAACCCGGAAAAGATCCGCGACGTGATCGGCAAGGGCGGTTCGGTGATCCGTGCGCTGACGGAAGAAACCGGCACGACCATCGACATCTCGGACGACGGCGTCGTGACGATCGCGAGCACGAACAGTGACGGCATGGCCGAAGCGAAGAAGCGCATCGAGCAGATCACGGCCGAGATCGAAGTCGGTCAGGTGTACGAAGGCACGGTTCTGAAGCTGCTCGATTTCGGCGCGATCGTGAACCTGCTGCCGGGCAAGGATGGCCTGCTGCACATCTCGGAGATCGTCAACGAGCGTGTGAAGGACATCAACGACTACCTGAAGGAAGGCCAGCAAGTGAAGGTCAAGGTCATCCAGACGGACGAAAAGGGTCGCGTGCGTTTGTCGGCGAAGGCGCTGCTGAACGAAGCAGCGGCCGCGTCGCAGTCGGACACGCCGCCGCAGCAGTAAGCGGATAGGCGGATCAGCGGCCGGCAGTGCGAAAGCGTGCCGGCCGTTTTTTCTGTAGCATCGTTGTGCGGCGCAGCAGCGCCGGCAAGGCGCCCCGTGCCGCGTGCGGGCGCGCCATCCGATTCCGATCCTGATCCTGGAGCGACCCTCACCATGAAAGCCATCGAAATCACCGAGTTCGGCGCCCCCGACGTGCTGAAGCTTGCGGAGCGTCCGCGCCCCGAACCGAAGCGCGGCGAAGTGCTGATCAAGGTGGCGGCTTCCGGCGTGAACCGGCCCGACGTGTTCCAGCGCAAGGGTGCGTATGCGCCGCCGCCGGGTGCGTCGGATCTGCCGGGCCTCGAGGTCGCGGGCGAGATCGTCGGCGGCGACCTGTCCGACGCCGCTCAGAACCCGTTCGGCCTGAAGCTCGGCGATCGCGTGTGTGCACTGCTCGCGGGCGGCGGCTATGCGGAATATGCGGTCGCGCCGCTGCTGCAATGCCTGCCGGTGCCTGACGGGCTCACCGATATCGAGGCCGCATCGCTGCCCGAGACGTTTTTCACGGTGTGGAGCAACGTGTTCGACCGCGCGCAGCTCGGCGCGGGCGAGGGCGGCGAGCAGGAAACGCTGCTCGTGCAGGGCGGCTCGAGCGGCATCGGCGTGACGGCGATCCAGATCGCGCATGCGCTCGGCTTTCGCGTGTTCGCGACGGCCGGTACTGCCGACAAGTGCCGCGCGTGCGAGGCGCTCGGCGCGGAGCGTGCGATCAATTACAAGACGGAAGACTTCGTCGAGGTCGTGAAGTCGCTGACGCACGATCGCGGCGTCGACGTGATCCTCGACATGGTCGCGGGCTCGTACGTGCCGCGCGAACTGTCCGCGCTCGCGGATGGCGGTCGTCTCGTGCTGATCGCACTGCTCGGCGGCGCGAAGGCCGATGTCAACCTGGGCGAGATCCTGCGTCGCCGGCTGACCATCACGGGTTCGACGCTGCGCCCGCGTCCGGTCGAATTCAAGGCGCAGATCGCCGCGCAGTTGAAGGCGCGCGTGTGGCCGCTGCTTGCCGACGGCCGCATCAAGCCGGTGATCTATCGCATATTGCCGGCGGCGGACGCCGCGCAGGCGCATGCGCTGATGGAAAGCAGCGAGCACACCGGCAAGATCGTGCTCGATTGGGGTACGAACGCCTGACGGCCCATGCGGCCGGGCTTGACATGCGCGGTTTGACCGGTTCAAGCCGCGCGCAGTAAAATCGCCGGTTTGCTTCGCCAGATCAAACCTGGCGGCCGGTTTCCGGCGCGTTAATGACCAAGCGGTGACGAGACAGACACGATGTCGAAACAGAGAACTAAGCGTGTGATCGGCAACTGGAAGATGCACGGCCGGCTGGCCGGCAACCAGGCATTGCTGAACGAAGTGGTGCAGGGCGCGGGCGCGGTGGCGGCCGAAACGTCGGTCGGCGTGTGCGTGCCGTTCCCGTATCTCGCGCAGGTTCAGGCGCAGCTCGACGGCGGCCGTGTCGCCTGGGGCGCGCAGGACGTGTCGGCGCACGAGCAGGGCGCGTTTACCGGTGAAGTGGCGGCAGCCATGGTCGCGGAGTTCGGCGCACGCTATGCGATCGTCGGTCACTCGGAGCGCCGCGCGTATCACGGCGAACGCAACGAGACGGTCGCGGCGAAGACGCAGCGCGCGCTCGCGGCGGGGCTCACGCCGGTCGTGTGCGTCGGCGAGACGCTCGACGAGCGTGAGTCGGGCGCGACCGAGCAGGTGGTCGGTGCGCAGCTCGACGCAGTGCTGGCCGTGCTGACGGCCGACGAGGCCGCGCGCATCGTCGTCGCGTACGAGCCGGTCTGGGCGATCGGCACGGGCAAGAGCGCGACGTCGGCGCAGGCGCAGGACGTGCACGCGTTCCTGCGTGCGCGTCTCACGGCAAAGGGTGCGGCGGACGTGTCCGTGCTGTACGGCGGCAGCGTGAAGCCGGACAACGCGGAAGAGCTGTTTGCGCAGCCGGACATCGACGGTGGCCTGATCGGCGGCGCGTCGCTGAAGGCGGAAGATTTCCTGGCGATCTGCCGGGCCGCGCGCTGAGCGGTCCGAGATCGAATTGAACCATGACGGCGGCCGGTCGGTCCGGTCGCCTGATCCATTCGGGTGGGTGTGATGCTGTTATTCAAGACGCTGATTATTGTGGTGCAGGTGCTGTCTGCACTTGGTGTGATTGGTCTCGTGCTGTTGCAGCACGGCAAGGGTGCCGACATGGGCGCTGCGTTCGGCAGCGGCGCGTCGGGCAGCCTGTTTGGTGCAACGGGCTCGGCGAACTTCCTGTCGCGTACGACGGGCATTCTCGCGACGATCTTCTTCGTCGCGACGCTCGCGCTGACGTACCTCGGTTCGTACAAGTCGACGCCGTCGGCGGGCGTGCTGGGTGGGGTCGCGACCGCACCGGCATCGGCGCCTGCCGCATCGGCGCCGGCCGTCGCGGCATCCGCTGCCGCAGGTTCGGCTGCAAGCGCGCCGGGCCAGGACGTCCCGAAATAAAAAGTTAAATTTTTTGCGATTGTGCGTTGAACAAATCTCGAAGTCGGGTTAGAATTTAATTCTTGAAGCGATTCGCGGGAAACAAGTAGTTACAACCCCGGTTGCATGCAGTGCCGACGTGGTGAAATTGGTAGACACGCTATCTTGAGGGGGTAGTGGCGAAAGCTGTGCGAGTTCGAGTCTCGCCGTCGGCACCAAAGTTACTCAATGCCAGCCGCTTCTAGTGGCTGGCATTTTTCATTTCTGGGGTGTGCTTGCGGTTGTCTTGCGATCGCCTGCACTCCGAAATGATTCCTTCCGCCGGAAGTGGTATTCTCCGGACGCTCAGAACCAACCGATAGAGGATTGCCTTGAACCTCGCAGCCTATTACCCCGTCTTGTTGTTCCTCCTCGTGGGCACTGGTTTAGGTATAGCGCTGGTCAGCATCGGCAAGCTCCTTGGTCCCAACAAGCCGGACGTCGAGAAGAACGCACCGTACGAGTGCGGCTTCGAAGCCTTTGAAGACGCCCGGATGAAATTCGACGTCCGGTACTACCTCGTCGCCATCCTGTTCATCATCTTCGATCTCGAAACCGCATTCCTGTTTCCGTGGGGCGTCGCGCTCCGGGATATCGGCTGGCCGGGTTTCATCGCAATGATGATTTTTCTGCTCGAATTCCTGCTGGGCTTTGCCTATATCTGGAAGAAAGGCGGCCTCGACTGGGAGTGATGGGTTAATCGCCGGTTTGCATGGGCGGCCACGCTCGGTCGCTCGTCTGGAGTGGAAAGCAAATGAGTATCGAAGGGGTCTTGAAGGAAGGGTTTGTCACCACGACGGCTGACAAGCTGATCAACTGGACGCGTACCGGCTCGCTGTGGCCGATGACGTTCGGGCTCGCGTGTTGCGCCGTCGAAATGATGCATGCGGGCGCGGCCCGTTACGACCTGGACCGGTTCGGCGTCGTGTTTCGCCCGAGCCCGCGCCAGTCGGACGTGATGATCGTCGCCGGCACGCTCTGCAACAAGATGGCGCCCGCGCTGCGCCGCGTGTACGACCAGATGGCCGAGCCGCGCTGGGTGATCTCGATGGGATCGTGCGCGAACGGCGGTGGCTATTACCACTACTCGTACTCGGTGGTCCGCGGCTGCGACCGGATCGTGCCGGTCGACGTCTACGTGCCGGGCTGTCCGCCCACGGCCGAGGCGCTGGTCTACGGCGTGATCCAGCTTCAGGCGAAGATCCGCCGCACCAATACCATCGCCCGTCAATAAAGCCCCGAGCGTCCCCTCAATATGGCAAGCAAAATCGAGACCCTCAAGGCAAACCTCGAAGCCGCGCTCGGCGCGCGCGTGGTGAGCCTCACCGAAGCGATCGGTGAACTGACGCTCGTCGTGAAGGCGAGCGATTACCTCGAAGTCGCAAAGATGCTGCGCGACGATCCGAAGCTCCGTTTCGAGCAACTGATCGACCTGTGCGGCGTCGACTACCAGACCTTCGGCGACGGCGCCTACGACGGCCCGCGTTTCGCGGCCGTGTCGCACCTGCTGTCGGTCACGAACAACTGGCGCCTGCGCCTGCGTGCATTCGCGCCGGACGACGACCTGCCGATCGTGGCATCGCTGGTCGACATCTGGACCTCCGCGAACTGGTACGAGCGCGAAGCGTTCGACCTGTACGGCATCGTGTTCGAAGGCCACCCCGACCTGCGCCGCATCCTCACCGACTACGGCTTCATCGGCCACCCGTTCCGCAAGGACTTCCCGGTGTCGGGCTATGTCGAAATGCGTTACGACCCGGAAGAAAAGCGGGTCGTGTACCAGCCGGTGACGATCGAGCCGCGCGAAATCACGCCGCGCGTGATCCGCGAGGATCGCTATGGCGGTCTGAAACATTAAGGGGGCGTCATGGCAGAAATCAAGAACTACACGCTCAACTTCGGCCCGCAGCACCCCGCAGCGCACGGCGTGCTGCGCCTCGTGCTCGAGCTCGACGGCGAAGTCATCCAGCGTGCCGATCCGCACATCGGCCTGCTGCACCGCGCGACGGAAAAGCTCGCGGAATCCAAAACGTTCATCCAGTCCGTGCCGTACATGGACCGTCTCGACTACGTGTCGATGATGGTCAACGAGCACGGCTACGTGCTCGCGATCGAAAAGCTGCTCGGCATCGACGTGCCGGAGCGCGCGCAGTACATCCGCGTGCTGTTCGACGAAATCACGCGCGTGCTGAACCACCTGATGTGGATCGGCGCGCACGCGCTCGACGTCGGCGCGATGGCCGTGTTCCTGTACGCGTTCCGCGAGCGGGAAGACCTGATGGACGTGTACGAAGCGGTGTCCGGCGCCCGGATGCACGCGGCGTACTACCGTCCGGGCGGCGTCTATCGCGATCTGCCTGACGCAATGCCGCAATACAAGGCGTCGAAGATTCGCAACGAGAAGGCGCTCGCGAAGATGAACGAAGCGCGCAGCGGCTCGGTGCTCGACTTCATCGACGACTTCTTCACGCGCTTCCCGAAGTGCGTCGACGAATACGAAACGCTGCTCACCGACAACCGGATCTGGAAACAGCGTCTGGTCGGGATCGGCGTGGTCAGCCCGGAACGTGCGCTGCAGATGGGCCTGACGGGCCCGATGCTGCGCGGCTCGGGTATCGCGTGGGATCTGCGCAAGAAGCAGCCGTACGAAGTGTACGATCGCATGGATTTCGACGTGCCGGTCGGCGTGAACGGCGATTGCTACGACCGCTATCTGGTGCGTGTCGAAGAAATGCGCCAGTCGATCCGCATCGCGAAACAGTGTATTGAGTGGCTCCGCAAGAATCCGGGCCCCGTGATGACGGACAATCACAAGGTTGCACCGCCGTCGCGCGTCGGCATGAAGACCAACATGGAAGACTTGATTCACCACTTCAAGCTCTTCACCGAAGGTTTCCATGTGCCGGAAGGCGAAGCGTACGCGGCGGTCGAGCATCCGAAGGGTGAGTTCGGCATCTACCTCGTGTCGGATGGTGCCAACAAGCCGTATCGCCTCAAGATTCGCGCACCGGGTTTCGCGCACCTGGCGTCGCTCGACGAAATGGCACGCGGTCACATGATCGCCGACGCCGTCACGATCATCGGTACGCAGGACATCGTGTTCGGCGAAATCGATCGCTAATGGTTAGCGCCGCCCGCGCGAGTGGGCGGCGAGCAGCAAGTCACACGCGATGCGCGCTGAACCGGCGTGGCTTCGCAAGCTGTCAACAGAGTGAGCGCCAGGTCTGCCGTCCATGCACCCCAGTGTGCGGCAGGTTGTTCGTTCGGTAGGAATTGAAAGAGTCGTGTCTGAAAATGATCTCAGCTGAAGGCCTGAAGGAAATCGATCGAGCGTTGACGAAGTATCCCGCCGATCAGAAACAGTCCGCCGTGATGTCGGCGTTGGCCGTGGCTCAAGAAGAGCACGGCTGGCTGTCGCCCGAACTGATGCAGTTCGTCGCGGACTATCTCGGCATGCCGGCCGTTGCCGTGCAGGAAGTCGCGACGTTCTACACGATGTACGAGCTCAACCCGGTCGGCAAGCACAAGATCACGCTCTGCACGAACCTGCCGTGCCAGCTCGGCCCGGACGGTGGCGCGGAAGCGACTGCCGACTACCTGAAACAGAAGCTGGGCATCGGCTTCGGCGAGACCACGCCCGACGGCAAGTTCACGCTGAAGGAAGGCGAATGCATGGGCTCGTGCGGCGATGCGCCGGTGCTGCTGGTGAACAATCACAGAATGTGCAGCTTCATGAGCCGCGAGAAGATCGACCAGCTGCTTGAGGAGCTCTCGAAATGACGTCCCTCCACGACCGTCACATCAAACCGCTGATCCTCGCTGGTCTGAACGGCGAGAACTGGCATCTCGAAGATTACGTCGCGCGCGGCGGCTACAAGCAGCTGCGCCGCATTCTCGAAGAAAAGATTCCGCCCGAGCAGGTGATCGCCGACGTGAAGGCGTCGGGCCTGCGTGGCCGTGGCGGTGCGGGTTTCCCGACCGGCCTGAAGTGGAGCTTCATGCCGCGCCAGTTCCCGGGGCAGAAGTACCTCGTCTGCAACTCGGACGAAGGCGAGCCGGGCACGTTCAAGGATCGCGACATCCTGCGCTGGAACCCGCACGCGCTGATCGAAGGCATGGCCATCGGCGCGTACGCGATGGGCATCACCGTCGGCTACAACTACATCCACGGCGAAATCTTCGAAGTGTATCGACGCTTCGAAGCCGCGCTCGATGAAGCGCGTGCCGCGGGGTTCCTCGGCGACAACATCATGGGCTCGGAATTCTCGTTCCAGCTGCACGCGCACCACGGTTACGGCGCGTACATCTGCGGCGAGGAAACGGCACTGCTCGAGTCGCTCGAAGGCAAGAAGGGCCAGCCGCGCTTCAAGCCGCCGTTCCCGGCGAGCTTCGGCGTGTACGGCAAGCCCACGACGATCAACAACACCGAGACGTTCGCCGCGGTGCCGTTCCTGCTGTCCATCGGGCCGCAGAATTACCTCGAGATCGGCAAGCCGAACAACGGCGGCACGAAGATTTTCTCGGTGTCGGGCGACGTCGAGCGTCCGGGCAACTATGAAGTGCCGCTCGGCACGCCGTTCGCGACGCTGATGGAGCTCGCCGGCGGGATGCGCGGCGGCAAGAAGATCAAGGCCGTGATTCCGGGCGGTTCGTCGGCGCCGGTGATCCCGGGCGACATCATGATGCAGACGGATCTCGACTACGATTCGATCGCGAAGGCGGGCTCGATGCTCGGTTCCGGCGCGGTGATCGTGATGGACGAGACGCGCTGCATGGTGCGCTCGCTGCTGCGCCTGTCGTACTTCTACTACGAGGAATCGTGCGGCCAGTGCACGCCGTGCCGTGAAGGCACCGGCTGGCTGTATCGCGTCGTGAACCGTATCGAGCACGGCGAAGGCCGCCAGGAAGATCTGGACCTGCTGAACTCGGTGGCCGAGAACATCATGGGCCGCACGATCTGTGCGCTCGGCGATGCGGCGGCGATGCCGGTACGCGGGATGCTCAAGCACTACTGGGACGAATTCGCGTACCACGTCGAGCACAAGCACTGCATGGTCGGCGGCCACGCGCACGCGGCGGCAGCCTGAAGCGAACCCGGTTGCGGAATTTGAGCGCACGGTCGGGCGAAGGCGCGAACGGGCGGAAATAGGTTAAGGACCATTCACCATCATGGTTGAACTTGAAATAGACGGCAAGAAGGTCGAGGTGCCCGAAGGCAGCATGGTGATCCAGGCTGCGCACAAGGCGGACAAGTACATTCCTCACTTCTGCTATCACAAGAAACTGTCGGTTGCGGCGAACTGCCGGATGTGTCTCGTCGAAGTCGAGAAGATGCCGAAGGCCGTGCCTGCCTGCGCGACCCCCGTGTCGGCCGGCATGATCGTCCATACGCAATCCGACAAGGCCGTGAAGGCGCAGCAGTCGGTGATGGAATTCCTCCTCATCAACCACCCGCTCGACTGCCCGATCTGCGATCAGGGCGGCGAATGCCAGTTGCAGGATCTGGCGGTCGGTTACGGCAAGTCGTCGTCGCGTTACGCGGAAGAGAAGCGCGTGGTGTTCCACAAGAACGTGGGCCCGCTGATCTCGATGGAAGAAATGTCGCGATGCATCCACTGCACGCGCTGCGTCCGCTTCGGCCAGGAAATCGCCGGCGTGATGGAGTTCGGCATGCTGGGCCGCGGCGAGCACTCGGAAATCACGACGTTCGTCGGCAAGACGGTCGATTCCGAAATGTCGGGCAACATGATTGACCTGTGCCCGGTCGGCGCGCTGACCAGCAAGCCGTTCCGCTACAGCGCCCGTACGTGGGAACTGTCGCGCCGCAAGTCGGTGAGCCCGCACGATTCCGTCGGCGCGAACCTCGTCGTTCAAGTGAAGAACAATCGCGTGATGCGCGTGCTGCCGTTCGAGAACGAAGCCATCAACGAATGCTGGATCTCGGACAAGGATCGCTTCTCGTATGAAGGCCTCAACAGCGAAGAGCGCCTGACTAAGCCGATGCTGAAGCAGGGCGGCCAGTGGATCGAGACCGACTGGCAGACCGCACTCGAATACGTCGCGAAGGGCCTGAAGGGCATCGCCGCGGATCACGGCGCGAACGCGCTGGCGATGCTCGCGAGCGCGCACAGCACGGCCGAAGAGCTGTTCCTCGTGAAGCAGCTCGCCAACGAACTGAAGACGCCGAACGTCGACTTCCGTCTGCGTCAGCAGGATTTCTCGGCGCCGGTCCAGGGCGCACCGTGGCTCGGCATGCCGATCGCCGACCTGTCGAACGTGGACGCCGCGTTCGTCGTCGGTTCGTTCCTGCGCCGCGACCACCCGCTGTTCGCCGCCCGCCTGCGTCAGGCCGCGAAGAACGGCGCGAAGCTGCATTTCCTGCACGCGACCGGTGACGACGCCCTGATCCCGACCGCGCAGCGCATCGTTGCCGCACCGTCGGCATGGCTCGACCAGCTGGCCGGCATCGCAGCGGCCGTCGCGCAACTGCGCGGCGTCGCACTGCCCGACACGCTTGCGGGCGTCACGGCATCGCCGGCCGCGCAGGCTGTCGCCCAGTCGCTCGCGAACGGCGAACGCCGCGCGGTGCTGCTCGGCAACGTCGCGGTCCGCCATCCGGAATTCGCGAAGCTGCACGCCGTTGCCAAGTGGATCGCCGACAACACCGGCGCCACGTTCGGCTTCCTGACGGAAGCGGCGAACACGGTCGGCGCGCACGTCGTCGGCGCACTGCCGGGCGAAGGCGGCCTGAACGCGCGCGAAGCGTTCGAGCAGCCGCGCAAGGGGTACGTGCTGCTGAACGTCGAGCCGGAATTCGACACCGCCGATCCGGCGCAGGCACTCGCCGCGCTGAACCAGGCCGAGATGGTCGTCGTAATGTCGCCGTTCAAGCACGGCCTCGACTACGCCGACGTGCTGTTGCCGGTTGCGCCGTTCACGGAAACGGCCGGTACGTACGTGAATGCCGAAGGCACCGTGCAGAGCTTCAACGGCGTCGTGCGCCCGCTCGGCGACACGCGTCCGGGCTGGAAGGTGCTGCGCGTGCTCGGCAGCCTGCTCGGCCTGCCGAATTTCGAATACGAGACCGCGGAAGAAGTGCGTCTCGCCGCGCTCGGCGATGCCGGCGTCGCGAGCCGCCTGTCGAACCAGACGTCGGTCGCGCCGGTGCGCGTCGCGGCGAATGCCGCGAACGGCGGCTTCGAGCGCCTGGCCGATGTGCCGATCTATCACGCCGACGCACTCGTGCGCCGCGCAGGTGCACTGCACCTGACGGCCGCCGCGAAGGCGGCGAATGCCGCGGCGCTGCCGGCCGCGCTGTTCGACAAGCTGGGCTTGAAGGAAGGCGACGCGGTGCGCGTGCGCCAGGGCGAGCGTGCGGTGCAGTTGCCGGCCGTGCGCGACGCGAATCTTGCGGAGACCGTCGTTCGCGTGTCGGCGGCGACGCCTGCCGGCGCAGCGCTCGGCAGCCTGTCCGGTGAACTGGTGGTGGAGAAGGCGTAAATGAGCTTGTTCGATACGATCAACGCGGGCGGGTCCCAGCTTCTCGGCTTCGCATGGCCGACGGTGTGGGCAATCGTGCGCATCCTCGTCGTCTCCGTCGTCATCCTGCTGTGCGTCGCGTACCTGATTCTGTGGGAACGCAAGCTGATCGGCTGGATGCACGTGCGTCTCGGCCCGAACCGCGTCGGCCCCGGCGGCTTGCTGCAGCCGATCGCCGACGTGCTGAAGCTGCTGCTGAAGGAAGTCATTCAGCCGAGCGCCGCCAGCCGCTGGCTGTACCTGATCGCGCCGGTGATGACCGTCGTGCCGGCGTTCGCCGTGTGGGCCGTGATCCCGTTCCAGGCCGAAGCGGTCCTCGCGAACGTGAACGCGGGCCTGCTGTACGCGATGGCGATCTCGTCGATCGGCGTGTACGCGGTGATTCTCGCCGGCTGGGCATCGAACTCGAAGTACGCGTTCCTCGGCGCGATGCGCGCCGCGGCACAGATGGTGTCGTACGAAATCTCGATGGGCTTCGCGCTGGTGCTGGTGCTGATGACGGCCGGCAGCCTGAACCTGTCGGAAATCGTCGGTTCGCAGCAGCACGGCTTCTTCGCGGGCCACGGCGTGAACTTCCTGTCGTGGAACTGGCTGCCGCTGCTGCCGGCGTTCGTCGTGTACTTCATCTCGGGCATCGCCGAAACGAACCGCCACCCGTTCGACGTGGTGGAAGGGGAGTCGGAAATTGTTGCCGGTCACATGATCGATTACTCGGGCATGGCGTTCGCGCTGTTCTTCCTCGCCGAGTACATCAACATGATCGTGATCTCGGCGCTGACCGCGACGCTGTTCCTCGGCGGCTGGGATGCACCGTTCGAATTCCTGTCGTTCATTCCGGGCATCTTCTGGCTGGTGCTGAAGATATTCGCGCTGCTGTCGGTGTTCATCTGGGTTCGCGCGACGTTCCCGCGTTTCCGTTACGACCAGATCATGCGCTTGGGCTGGAAGGTGTTCCTGCCCGTCACGGTGGTCTGGGTGGTCGTGGTCGGCTTCTGGATGATGTCGCCGCTCAACATCTGGGTGAAGTAATCGGACGAAATCATGAGCGCAATCCAACACTTCTTTAAGACCTTCTTCCTGACCGAGCTGCTGCAGGGGCTCGCGCTGACCGGCCGTTACACGTTCAAGCGCAAGGTCACCGTGCAGTTCCCGGAAGAAAAGACGCCGATTTCGCCGCGTTTCCGCGGGCTGCACGCACTGCGCCGCTATGAAAACGGCGAAGAGCGCTGCATCGCGTGCAAGCTGTGCGAGGCCGTGTGCCCCGCGATGGCGATCACGATCGAATCGGAAACGCGCGCGGACAACACGCGCCGCACGACGCGCTACGACATCGACCTGACGAAGTGCATCTTCTGCGGTTTCTGCGAAGAGAGCTGCCCGGTCGATTCGATCGTCGAGACGCAGATTCTCGAGTACCACGGCGAAAAGCGCGGCGACCTGTATTTCACGAAGGAAATGCTGCTCGCGGTGGGCGATCGCTACGAGAAGGACATCGCCGCGGCGAAGGCTGCCGACGCGCCGTATCGTTGATTGTGTTTGCAGTGCCGGCCCGAAGCCAGGGCCGAGCCGCCGCGACGGGTGCGGCACGCGAGAGCGTCCCGCAAGCCGCGCCTGACTATGGCCTAACGATGAACCGGTAATCATGGAATTCACGACCGTACTGTTCTACATCTTCGCGCTGCTCCTGGTGGTATCAGGGCTGAAGGTGATCACTTCGCGCAACCCGGTGGCGTCTGCGCTTTTCCTTGTGCTGGCGTTCTTCAACGCCGCCGCGATCTGGATGCTGCTGGAAGCGGAGTTCCTCGCGATCCTGCTGGTGCTGGTCTACGTGGGCGCGGTGATGGTGCTGTTCCTGTTCGTCGTGATGATGCTGGACATCAACATCGACTACCTGCGCCGCGACTTCAAGCGCTTCGTCCCGATGGCGACCGTGGTCGGCGCGATCATCGTGATCGAAACCGCGCTGATCCTGTGGCGCGGCTACGGTGACACGCAGACGGTGCACGCGATGGCGACGGGCGAGATGGCCAACTGGTCGAACACGCGCCTGATCGGCAAGGTGATCTACACCGACTACATCTTCGCGTTTGAAATCGCCGGCCTCGTGCTGCTGGTCGCGATCATTGCCGCGATCGGGCTGACCGAGCGCAAGGGCAAGGACAGCAAGCGCCAGCGCGTGTCGGATCAGGTCAAGGTGCGCCGCAACGATCGCGTGCGCCTCGTGAAGATGGACGCGGAAAAGCCGCAGCCGGAAACGGCGCAGAGCGAAGCCGGTTCGGGCACCAACGGCTAAGCGGAGGAAAAGAAAACATGCTGACTCTTGCTCATTACCTCGTGCTCGGCGCGATCCTCTTTGCGATCGCGATCGTCGGGATTTTCCTGAACCGCCGCAACGTCATCATCATCCTGATGTCGATCGAACTGATGCTGCTGGCGGTGAACACCAACTTCGTCGCGTTTTCGCATTACCTCGGCGATGTGCACGGCCAGATCTTCGTGTTCTTCGTGCTGACCGTCGCCGCAGCGGAAGCCGCGATCGGTCTCGCGATTCTGGTGACCCTGTTCCGTAAGCTCGACACGATCAATGTCGAGGATCTCGATCAGCTCAAAGGTTAATTTCAGGCAACGCTGTTATGTCAACGACACTCAATGAAAACCTGCTGCTGGCGATTCCGCTCGCTCCGCTGGCCGGCTCGCTGATTGCGGGGCTGTTCGGGAACGCAGTCGGGCGCAAGGGCGCACACCGGATCACGATCCTCGGCGTAATGATCGCGTTCCTCCTGTCGGCGAAAGTCTTCTTCGACGTGATGGGCGGCGCAAGCTTCAACGCGACCGTCTACGAATGGATGAACGTCGGCTCGCTGAAGCTCGAAGTCGGCTTCCTCGTCGATTCGCTGACCGCGATGATGATGGTCGTCGTGACCTTCGTCTCGCTGATGGTGCACGTGTACACGATCGGCTACATGGCGGAAGAAGACGGCTACCAGCGCTTCTTCTCGTACATCTCGCTGTTCACGTTCTCGATGCTGATGCTCGTGATGAGCAACAACTTCCTGCAGCTGTTCTTCGGCTGGGAAGCGGTGGGTCTGGTGTCGTACCTGCTGATCGGCTTCTACTTCACGCGTGAGAGCGCGATCTACGCGAACATGAAGGCGTTCCTCGTGAACCGCGTGGGCGACTTCGGCTTCCTGCTCGGCATCGGCCTGCTGCTCGCATTCGCCGGCTCGATGAACTACGGCGAAGTGTTCGCAAAGCGCGCGGAACTCGCGAGCCTGCACTTCCCGGGCACCGACTGGGGTCTGCTGACCGTTGCCTGTATCTGCCTGTTCATCGGCGCGATGGGCAAGTCGGCACAGTTCCCGCTGCACGTGTGGCTGCCGGACTCGATGGAAGGCCCGACCCCGATCTCCGCGCTGATTCACGCGGCGACGATGGTGACCGCCGGCATCTTCATGGTGTCGCGCATGTCGCCGCTGTTCGAGCTGTCGGATACCGCGCTGTCGTTCATCACGGTGATCGGCGCGATCACGGCGCTCTTCATGGGCTTCCTCGGCATCGTCCAGAACGACATCAAGCGCGTGGTCGCGTACTCGACGCTGTCGCAGCTCGGCTACATGACCGTCGCACTCGGCGTGTCCGCTTACCCGGTCGCCGTGTTCCACCTGATGACGCACGCGTTCTTCAAGGCGCTGCTGTTCCTCGGCGCCGGCTCGGTCATCATGGGCATGCACCACGACCAGGACATGCGCAACATGGGCGGCCTGCGCAAGTACATGCCGATCACGTGGATCACGTCGCTCGTCGGTTCGCTCGCGCTGATCGGCACGCCGTTCTTCTCGGGCTTCTACTCGAAGGACTCGATCATCGACGCGGTGAAGCTGTCGCACCTGCCGGGTTCGGGCTTCGCGTACTTCGCGGTCGTCGCGAGCGTGTTCGTCACGGCGCTGTACTCGTTCCGCATGTACTTCCTGGTGTTCCACGGCGAAGAGCGCTTCCGCAAGCCGAAGCATCCGGAATCGCCGATGGGCATGGCGGCTGCGCACGGCCACGACGACCACGGCCATGGCCACGGTCATGACGACCACGCGCACGAACCGCACGAGACCCCGTGGGTCGTGTGGGTGCCGCTGGTCCTGCTGGCGATCCCGTCGGTCATCATCGGCGCGATCGCGATCAGCCCGATGCTGTTCGGCGACTTCTTCCAGCACGGCGTTGCATTCGACAAGGTGATCTTCATCGGCGAAAACCATCCGGCCCTGGCCGAGATGGCCGAGGAGTTCCACGGCTGGGTGGGCATGGGCCTGCACTCGGTGTCGGGCCTGCCGGTCTGGCTCGCGCTCGCCGGTGTCGTTGTCGCGTGGTTCCTGTACCTGAAGCGTCCGGAACTGCCGGCGTCGATCCGCCGCGCGTTCGGCCCGATCTACACGCTGCTGGACAACAAGTACTACATGGACAAGATCAACGAAGTGGTGTTCGCCCGTGGTTCGGTGGCGATCGGCCGCGGCCTGTGGAAGGAAGGTGACGTCGTGGTGATCGACGGCCTCGTCAACGGCAGCGCCCGGTTCATCGGCTGGTTCGCCGGCGTGATCCGCTTCCTCCAATCCGGTTACATCTATCACTACGCGTTCGCCATGATCATCGGCATGCTGGGGCTCCTGACCCTGTTTGTAACGCTCGGCGGCAAATAAGGCGGGGGACAACTTAATGCACGCTTTTCCGATTCTCAGTACCGCGATCTGGCTGCCGATCGTTTTCGGCCTCCTCGTGCTTGCGGTGGGTAACGACAAAAATCCGGGGACGGCCCGCTGGATCGCGCTGATCGGTTCGCTGCTCGGCCTGGCGGTCACGATCCCGCTGATCACGGGCTTCGACTCGAGCACGGCTGCGCTGCAGTTCGTCGAGAAGTCGACCTGGATCGAACGCTTCGACATCGCGTATCACCTCGGCGTCGACGGCATCTCGATGTGGTTCGTCGTGCTGACCGCGCTGATCACGGTGATCGTCGTGATCGCCGCATGGGAAGTGATCACCGAGAACGTCGCGCAGTACCTCGCGGCGTTCCTGATCCTGTCCGGGATCATGATCGGCGTATTCTCGGCGGCCGACGGCCTGCTGTTCTACGTGTTCTTCGAAGCGACCCTGATCCCGATGTACATCATCATCGGCGTGTGGGGTGGCCCGAACCGCGTGTATGCGGCATTCAAGTTCTTCCTGTACACGCTGGCCGGCTCGCTGCTGATGCTGGTCGCGCTGATCTACCTGTACACGGAAACGCATTCGTTCGACCTCGCGACGTGGCAGAACGCCAAGATTGCGATGACGCCGCAGATACTGTTGTTCATTGCGTTCTTCCTCGCGTTCGCGGTGAAGGTGCCGATGTGGCCGGTCCACACCTGGCTGCCGGACGCGCACGTGGAAGCGCCGACGGGCGGCTCGGTCGTGCTGGCTGCGATCATGCTGAAGCTCGGCGCATACGGTTTCCTGCGTTTCTCGCTGCCGATCACGCCTGACGCGAGCCACTTCCTGGCACCCGTCGTGATCACGCTGTCGCTGATCGCGGTGATCTACATCGGCCTCGTCGCGATGGTGCAGGCCGACATGAAGAAGCTGGTCGCGTATTCGTCGATCGCGCACATGGGCTTCGTCACGCTCGGTTTCTTCATCTTCAACCAGCTCGGCGTCGAAGGCGCGATCATCCAGATGATCTCGCACGGCTTCGTGTCGGGCGCGATGTTCCTTTGCATCGGCGTGCTGTACGACCGCGTGCACTCGCGCCAGATCGCCGACTACGGTGGCGTCGTCAACGTGATGCCGAAGTTCGCGGCCTTCGCGATGCTGTTCTCGATGGCCAACTGCGGCCTGCCGGGCACGTCGGGTTTCGTCGGCGAGTTCATGGTGATTCTCGCGGCCGTCCAGTACAACTTCTGGATCGCATTCGGCGCGGCATTCACGCTGATCCTCGGCGCTGCCTACACGCTGTGGATGTACAAGCGCGTGTACTTCGGCGCGGTGGCGAACGATCACGTTGCCAAGCTGAAGGACATCGGCCGTCGCGAATTCCTGATGCTGGCCGTGCTCGCCGCGTTCACGCTGCTGATGGGCCTGTATCCGAAGCCTTTCACCGACGTGATGCACGTTTCCGTGGAAAACCTCCTCTCCCACGTCGCGCAGTCGAAGCTGCCGCTGGCCCAGTAATCGCGAGCGGAGGAACTCAAGATCATGCAAAACGCCCCTATGAATGTCCTGTTGCCTGACGCGTTGGTGCTGGCCGCCATCGTCGTCGCATGGCTGAACGACACCTTTACCGGCGCCTCCGGCCGCCGCCTGACTTATCTGATCGCGGTCGTCTCGTCGGTCGTGGCCGGCGTGTGGTTCGCGGTGCAGGCACTCGACCCGCAGCAGTACTACTTCTTTTCGAAGATGGTCGTCGTCGACTCGTTCGCGAGCATGATGAAGGCTGTCGTGTCGTTCGGTTTCGCGGTCTCGCTCGTCTATTCGCGCAAGTACCTCGAAGATCGCGACATGTTCCGCGGTGACGTGTTCCTGCTCGGCATGTTCTCGCTGCTCGGTCAGCTGGTCATGGTGTCGGGCAACAACTTCCTGACGCTGTACCTCGGTCTCGAACTGATGTCGCTGTCGCTGTACGCCGTCATCGCGCTGCGCCGCGATGCCGCACAGTCGAGCGAAGCCGCGATGAAGTACTACGTGCTGGGCGCGCTCGCATCGGGCTTCGTGCTGTACGGCATCTCGATGCTGTACGGTGCGACCGGCTCGCTCGAGCTGGCCGAGGTGTACAAGGCGGTCGGCGGCAACACCGACGCGGCCGTGCTGATGTTCGGCGTGGTCTTCATCGTCGCCGGTATCGCGTTCAAGCTCGGCGCCGTGCCGTTCCACATGTGGGTGCCGGACGTCTACCAGGGCGCACCGACCGCGATGACGCTGTTCGTCGGCGGCGGCCCGAAGGTTGCCGCGTTCGCGTGGGGCCTGCGCTTCCTGGTGATGGGCCTGTTGCCGCTCGCACAGAACTGGCAGACCGCGCTCGTGATCCTGGCCGCACTGTCGCTGATCGTCGGCAACATCACGGGTATCGTCCAGCGCAACATCAAGCGGATGCTTGCGTACTCGGCGATCTCGAACATGGGCTTCGTGCTGCTCGGCCTGCTCGCGGGCATCGTGAAGGGCGACGCGACGGCACCGGCGAACGCATACAGCTCGGCGATGTTCTACGCGATCGTCTATCTGATCACGACGCTCGGCTCGTTCGGCGTGGTGATGCTGCTCGCACGCCGCGATTTCGAAGCCGAAACGATCGACGACTTCAAGGGCCTCAACAAGCGCAGCCCGGTGTTCGCGTTCGTGATGATGGTCATGATGTTCTCGCTGGCCGGCATTCCGCCGACCGTCGGCTTCTACGCAAAGCTCGCCGTGCTCGAGGCAACCGTCAACGCGGGCCTCACGTGGCTGGCCGTGCTGGCCGTGATCACGTCGCTGTTCGGCGCGTTCTACTACCTGCGCATCGTGAAGCTGATGTACTTCGATGCACCGCAGGATACGACGCCGATCTCGGGCGATTTCTGCAAGCGCACGATCCTCGTGCTGAACGGCCTCGCGGTCGTCGCGCTCGGCCTGATCCCGAGCCCGCTGCTGACGGCCTGCCTGCAGGCAATTCGTCACACGCTGCCGCTGTAATGTCGGCAGCCGGCTGGTTTATCGTGCTGTTGGCGCTCGTCTGCGCCAACCTGCCGTTCCTGAACCAACGCCTCTTCGCCGTCGTGCCGTTCGGCGCGGCGAAGAAGAGCGGTTGGGTACGGATCGGCGAGCTGATCGTGCTGTACTTCATCGTTGGCGCGCTCGGCTTCTGGCTCGAGTCGCGCGCCGGCAACCGCTTCGAACAGGGCTGGCAGTTCTACGCGATCACGTTCAGTCTTTTCGTCGTGTTCGCGTTTCCCGGCTTCACGTTCCAGTATCTCGTCAAACGACGCTGACGGCTTCGGCCGTCGCGCTCAATTTTGGAGCCGCCGATGGCCGAACTACCCAATCACGACGCCGCACTGACCGAAACCTGCCTCGAAAGCGAGGCGATCTTCGAAGGCGCGTTCCTCAAGCTCAAGCGCGATACCGTCCGTCTGCCGGATGGCAAGAAAGCCACGCGCGAATACGTCCAGCATCCGGGCGCGGTGATGGTGATCCCGCTGTTCGACGACGGCCGCGTGCTGATGGAAAGCCAGTATCGCTACCCGATCGGCAAGGTGATGGCCGAATTCCCGGCCGGCAAGCTCGATCCGAACGAAGGCGCGCTCGCATGCGCGGTGCGCGAACTGCGCGAGGAAACCGGCTACACGGCACGCGAGTACGTGTTCCTGGCCCGGATTCATCCGATCATTTCCTATTCGACCGAATTCATCGACCTGTACCTGGCGCGCGGGCTGACGGCCGGCGAGCGCAAGCTCGATGAAGGCGAATTCCTCGAGACCTTCATTGCGACGCAGGCCGACCTGCAGGAATGGGTGCGCACGGGCCAGATCTCCGACGTGAAGACGATCATCGGCACGATGTGGCTCGACAAGGTGCTGTCCGGGACGTGGCCGCTCGGGCCGGTCCTGACGCCCTGAGCGCAGCGTCAGCGGCGGGTGGGGCGCCGCGTTACAATCCGGTGACGCGGCGCCACGCCGTCGCGCGATCGATATTTAGCACGACCGTTCACAAAACCGCTTTTTGCGCTACACTCGCCACACGCCCTGATTCAGCATGAAGGTCCTCGATTTACAGTGCCCGCACGGTCATCGGTTCGAAGGCTGGTTCGCTTCCGCCGATGAATTCGAAGCGCAGTTGTCCCGCAAGCTGGTCGAATGTCCGGTGTGCGGAACGACCGAGGTCAACCGTCTGCCGTCGGCGCCGCGCCTGAACCTGTCGGGCGCGACGCAGGCCCAGCCGGTCGATTCGCGTGCACTGCAGGCGCAGGTAATGCGTGCGCTGCGCGAGGTGCTGGAGAAAACCGAGAATGTGGGCGAGCGCTTCGCCGAGGAAGCGCGGCGCATCCATTACAACGAGGCGCCGGCACGCAGCATTCGGGGCGTCACGACGCCCGAAGACGCGCAATCCTTGGCCGAAGAAGGCATCGACGTGATGCCGCTGCCGATTCCTGCCGCGCTCAAAGAACCGCTGCAATAGACATATGCAGTGAGTCCTTGCCGGGCCGGACGGCTGCGGACAGCCTTGCATGGGACCGGACTAACCGCTGAAGCGCTAACTCCGGTCGACAGGAGACACTGCGCATGGATCTGGATTATTCCCCCTCGGACGACGCGTTCCGCGTCGACGTCCGCGCCTGGCTCGAGGCCAACCTGCCTCACGCACTGCGCGCCAAAGTACTCGATCACAAACGACTCGATCGCGAGGATTTCGCGAGCTGGCACAGGATTCTTGGCCAGCGCGGCTGGTCTGCGCCCGCATGGCCCGTCGAATATGGCGGCCCGGGCTGGAACGCGACGCAACGGCACATCTGGGACGAGGAGTGCGCGCGGATCGGCGCACCGACCGTGCTGCCGTTCGGCGTATCGATGGTCGCGCCGGTGTTGATGAAATACGGCAGCGAAGCGCAGAAACGTCATTATCTGCCGCGCATTCTCGACGGCTCGGACTGGTGGTGCCAGGGCTATTCGGAGCCGGGTTCGGGGTCCGATCTCGCATCGTTGCGCACGCGCGCGGAGCGCCAGGGCGACCACTACGTCGTCAATGGCCAGAAGACCTGGACGACGCTCGGCCAGTACGCCGACATGATGTTCTGCCTCGTGCGCACCGATCCGGCCGCGAAGAAACAGGAGGGCATCTCGTTCCTGCTGATCGACATGAAGACGCCCGGCATCACGGTGCGCCCGATCGTCATGCTCGACGAGGACCACGAGGTCAACGAGGTGTTCTTCGAGGACGTGAAGGTGCCGGTCGAGAATCTCGTCGGCGACGAGAACCGCGGCTGGACCTACGCGAAATACCTGCTTGGTCATGAGCGCACCGGCATCGCGCGCGTCGGCGGGTCGAAGCGCGAACTCGCGTTCCTGAAGCGTGTGGCGTCGAACCAGCGCAAGAACGGCAAGCCGTTGCTCGCCGATCCCGTGTTCGCTGCGAAGGTCGCGGCGCTCGAGGTCGAGCTGATGGCGCTGGAGGTGACGGTGCTGCGCGTCGTCAGCCGCGAGACGAGCGGCAAGGGGCCCGGCCCCGAGGCGTCGATGCTGAAGATCAAGGGCACGGAAGTGCAGCAGGCCCTCACCGAGCTGATGGTCGACGCGATCGGCCCGCTCGCCGCACCGTTCGATGTACCGTTCCTCGACGGCCAGCGCGAGCACAGCATCGCGGGCGACGACGATGCGGCACCGCTTGCCGCGTACTACTTCAATTACCGGAAGACGTCGATCTACGGCGGTTCGAACGAGATCCAGAAGAACATCATCGCGCAGATGATTCTGGGGCTGTGATCAGGGAACGGAGACAACCATGGATTTCAGCTTTACTGATGAGCAGCAGCAGTTTGCCGACGCGCTGCGCCGTTATCTCGGCGAGCAATACGGCTTCGAAGCGCGCCAGGCAATCGTGCGCAGCGATGCGGGTGTGTCGGACACGCAATGGAGCGCGTTCGCCGAACTGGGGTTGACCGCGCTGCCCGTGCCGGACGCGCAGGGTGGCTTCGGCGGCGGCCCGGTCGACATGCTGGTCGTGATGCAGGAACTCGGCCGTGCGCTCGTGATCGAGCCGTACTGGGCAACGGCGGTGGGCGTCGAGGCGTTGCGCGTTGGCGGTTCCGGCGCGGATGAGGATGCGGCGCTGCTGGAAGCCGTCGCGCAGGGGCAGAAGCGTGTGGCAGTCGCGTTCCACGAACCGCATGCGCGCTACGACCTGTTCGAACTCGACACGCGTGCGCGCGAGCAGGGTGGCACGTACCGGCTGACCGGCACGAAGTCGGTCGTTCAGCATGGCGCACAGGCGGACGCGTGGATCGTGCCCGCACGCGTCGACGGTGGCGGCATCGGCCTCTTCGTCGTCGAACGGGATGCCGCGAACGCGAAGGTGGTCGACTACCGGACGATCGACGGCCAGCGTGCCGCGACGATCGGGTTCAATGAAACGCCGGCGCGACTGCTGACGGGTGGTGCGCGCGACGCGGCGGCCCTCGAGCAGGTTGCCGACTACGCGACGTTCCTGCTGTGCGCGGAAGCGGTCGGCGTGCTCGACGAACTGAATCGCGCGACGGTCGAATACACGAAGACGCGCGAACAGTTCGGCGTGCCGATCGCGCGTTTCCAGGCGCTGCAGCACCGGATGGTCGACATGCTGATCCATGCCGAGCAGGCGCGTTCGCTGACCTATCTGGCAGCCGTACGCTACGCGAGCGGCGATGCCGATGCGCGGCGCAAGGCCGTGTCGGCCGCGAAAGCGCGTGTCGGCGCCGCCGCGCGCTTCGTCGGCCAGCAGGCCGTCCAGCTGCACGGCGGCATGGGCGTGACCAACGAGGTCGCCGCCGCACACTTGTTCAAGCGGCTGACGATCATCGAGACGACGCTCGGCGACACCGATCATCATCTTGCCCGCATTGCGGCGCTGCCCGATTTCGCGCAGACCGACGCAGCATGACGGCGACGCGCGAGCGCACCAGACAAGGAGACACCGAGTGGGCATCAGTTACGAAGACCTGGTGGTCGGCAGTACCACCGAAGTGGGCCGCTACACGTTCGAACCCGACGACATCAAGGCGTTCGCACAACGCTATGACCCGCAGCCGTTCCACCTCGACGAAGAAGCGGGAAAAGCATCGCATTTCGGCGGGCTCGTCGCGAGCGGCTGGCATACGTGTTCGGTGTTCATGAGCCTGCTCATCAAGAAGCTCGGGTCGGACTCGACGAGCATGGGCTCGCCGGGCATCGATTCGATCCGCTGGCTCAAGCCGGTGCGCGCCGGCGACACGATCACGATGTATCAGAAGGTCCACGACAAACGCGTGTCGGAGAGCAAGCCCGACCGCGGCATCGTGTCGACGGAATGGGTCGGTGTGAACGGCGCCGGCGAGACGGTGATCACCGTGCATACCAAGGTGATCTTCGGGCTGCGCCATCCGGGAGGCACGCAGGCATGACCGACGTGACCTTGCCGCTGATCGCATCGGCGCAGGCGCTGCAGGCGCGAGTCGGCGCGGAGCCGCTCGCGAGCGGCTGGATCGCGATCGACCAGCGTCGTGTCGATGGCTTTGCCGATGCGACCGGCGATCATCAATGGATTCACGTCGATCCCGAACGCGCGCGGCGCGAGTCGCCATTCGGCGGCCCGATCGCGCACGGGTTCCTGACGCTGTCGCTGATTCCGGCGTTGATGGCCGATGCGATGCGTTTCGAGCAGAAGATGGGGGTGAACTACGGACTGAACCGCGTGCGGTTCCTGAAGCCGGTGCCGGTCGGCGCGCGTGTGCGTGCGCTGTTTGCGGTAAAGGAAACCGCCGAGGCTGCGCGGGACGGTGTGCAGGTGACGTGGTCGGTGACGATGCAGGTCGAGCGTCCCGATGTGCCGCTGCCCGTCTGCGCGGCCGAATTCATCACGCTGCATTACTTCTGAAGCGGGGAGCGGCATGCACGGATGCCGCTCCGCCCGTCACATGCGTGTCAGTGCTTCGCGTATTGCGTCGCACCGAACAGCACCTCGCGTGCCTTGTCGTCCTGCAGCGCCTTGCGCATCGACGCGAGCACTTCGACACCGCGTTGCACGGCCGGTCGCGCGGCGATCGCGTCGTGCCAGCGTTTCACGTTCGGCAATTCGTCGAGCACGATGCCCTGGTTCTGCCACGAGCGCGTCCACGGGAACGTCGCAATGTCCGCGATCGTATACGCGTCGCCCGCGAGATATTCGGATTCGCCAAGGCGCTTGTCCATCACGTTGTACAGGCGCTTTGCCTCGTTCGTGTAGCGGTTGACCGCATACTCGATCTTCTCCGGCGCATACAGGCGGAAGTGGTGCGCCTGCCCGAGCATCGGGCCGACGCCGCCCATCTGGAACATCAGCCATTCGAGCGCCGCGTAGCGTGCGGCCGGATCGGTCGGCAGGAACTTGCCGGTCTTCTCCGCGAGGTAGATCAGGATCGCGCCCGATTCGAACAGCGAGATCGGCGTGCCGCCGGGGCCGTCCGGATCGACGATCGCGGGGATCTTGTTGTTCGGGCTGATCTTCAGGAACTCCGGCTTGAACTGGTCGCCTGCGCCGATATCGACCGGATGGGCACGATAAGCGAGGCCCGTTTCCTCGAGCATGATGTGCACCTTGTGGCCGTTCGGGGTCGCCCAGCTATAGACGTCAATCATCGTGAACTCCTGTGTTGCATGCGCGAAAACGGCGCAGGCAGCGCCGCGACAGGCGGTCATTAGAGCATGGATCGATGTGGGCTGCTGGCGACGGGAACGTGCGTGCCGGTGCGTGTGAGCCGGCGTGTGTGCGTGGGGGCGATCGCGTATCGTCCCGAGTCGTCGAGATGGCGGCGTCGCCGTGCCGCATCCGGTCGATGCGGTGGTGACATGTCAATTCCAAAGCGGGCGCGACCGCTCAGCGCTTGTAGCGGGGCGGGCGTTTCTCGAGAAATGCGGTGATGCCTTCGAGCCCGTCCGCATGATGCAGCGATGCGACGAAATGATCGCGCTCCGTGGCGAGATGCGCGTCGAGCGGTTGCGTCGTCGCGTCGTCGAGCAGCGACTTGATGCGCGTGAGTGCGTTCGGCGAGATGCCGGCGAGCGCATCGGCCCATGCCAGTGCATCGGTCAGTGCCGCGCCGGGCACGGCGAGCCGGTTGACGACGCCGAGCGTGTGCAGACGTTCGGCTGCAACAGGCTTGCCTTCGAACAGGATCTCGGCCGCGATCGCACGCGGCAGCGCGCGGGCGATGAACCACGAACCGCCTCCATCGGGCGTCAGGCCGACACGCGCGTATGACATCACGAACTTCGCGTCGTGCGCGGCGACGATCAGGTCGCACGCGAGCGCGAGCGAGAAGCCCGCGCCGGCCGCGGCGCCTTCCACCGCTGCGATCACCGGCTTCGTCGAAGCATGGATCGCCGTGACCCAGGCGGCGAGCTGATCGATGCTGTCGGCCTGGTAGGACGGATCCTTCGAGCGGTTGTCGAGCAGCCGGTTCAAATTGCCGCCCGCGCAGAAGAAGCGATCGGCGCCGGTGAGCACGACCGCGCGAATCCCGGGATCCCGTTCGGCGGTGGCGAGCGCTTCGATGCCGGCCGCGTACATGTCGGGATGCAGCGCATTGCGCGCGCCGGGGTTGGATAGCGTGAGGACGAGCGTCGATTCGCTCTCGGGCGGACGCGAGGCCAGCAGTTCAGCACTCATGCGAGCGTGTCTCCATCGGATGGCAGGGCTGCGGCAGCGGACACATAGCGCGTGCTGATGCGGACGATGTCGTAGCAGAGGTATTGTTGTCGTGACGGACGCGAAACTTGCTTTAGACTAGCACGAACGTGCTTTTCAGCGCGATGAATCCCGATGCGGCCGACATCGATGCGGCCGCGCTTCAGCAAGGAAGGAGACTCCGATGCTACAGCTGTGCGGTATTCCGTTGTCCAACTATTACAACAAGGTGAAGTTCGTCCTGCTCGAGCACGACATTCCGTTCGAGGAGTCGGTGTGCGGATTGCCGGTCAGCGATCCGGCACAGCTCGCCGATTCGCCGCTCGGCAAGATTCCCTTTCTGAAGACCGAAGAAGGTGCGCTGTTCGAGTCCCAGGTGATCATCGAGTACCTGGCGGCGCGCTATCCCGAAAAAGGCATTCTCCCGGCGAGTCCGTTCGCGGCCGCGAAGGCGCGCGAACTCATCGAGACGCTCGAACTTTATCTCGAATGGATGGCGCGCGAGGTCTACACCGAAGCGTTTTTCGGCGGCAAGGTCAGCGACGGGATGAAGGCGCACGTCGAGAAGCGCCTGCCGCGCGCGATCGACGGATTCAAGCAGATGACGCGGTTTTCGCCGTATGTGCTCGGCGAGTCGTTCGGTCTCGCGGACATCGCCGCGTGGGTCCACCTGCCGGTCATCGGCATGGCGACGAAAGCCGTATTCGGGCGCGATTTCCTGCTCGATGCAGGCATCGACTGGAAGGCGCATGCGAAGAAGGTGGGCGAGCGCCCTGCCGCGCAGCGCGTGGCGGCCGAGCGCAAGGCGTATATCGACGCGACGAGCGTCGCGCGCTCGTAAGCGCGGTTCCCGCAGGGCGGTGTGCGGCCGCCCGTGCGGGCCTTACAGGCGGGCGAGCCGTTCGAGCGCGGATGCGAGCGTGCTTTCCTGCTTCGCGAAGCAGAATCGGACGACGCCCGATTCGTGCGGCTCGTGATAGAACGCCGACACCGGAATGGCGGCCACGCCGATCTCCGACGTGAGCCACTTCGAGAATTCCGCTTCCGGCAGGTCGCTGATCGCCGAATAATCGACGCACTGAAAGTACGTGCCCGTGCAGGGCAGTAATTTGAAGCGCGTGCGCTCGAGGCCGGCCCGGAAGAAGTCGCGCTTCTTCTGGTAGAAGTCGGCAAGCGTCAGGTACGGCGCCGGGTCGCGCAGGTAGTCGGCGAGCCCGATCTGCATCGGCGTGTTCACCGTGAACACGTTGAACTGGTGGACCTTGCGGAATTCCGCGGTCAGCGCGGCAGGCGCCGCGACATAGCCGACCTTCCAGCCCGTCACGTGATAGGTCTTGCCGAAGCTCGACACGATGAAGCTGCGCGCGGCGAGTTCCGGATAGCGCGCGACGCTCTCGTGGCGCGCGCCGTCATAGACCATGTGCTCGTAGACCTCGTCGGACAGGATCAGCACGTTGGTGCCGCGCACGATCTCCTCGAGCTTGCGCATGTCCGACTGGCGCCACACGGTACCCGTCGGGTTGTGCGGCGTGTTGATCAGGATCATGCGCGTTTTCGGCGTGATCGCGGCCGCCAGGCGGTCGAACGGGATCGCGTAGTCGGGCGCTTCCAGCGTGACGAACACGGGCTTGCCGCCCGCGAGTTCGATCGACGGCAGGTAGCTGTCGTAGGTCGGTTCGACGACGATCACTTCATCACCCGGATGCACCGCGCACATGATCGCGGTCAGCAACGCCTGCGTCGCGCCGGCCGTGACGGTGATTTCGGTTGCCGGATCGTAACGCCGGCCGTAGACCTGCGCGATCTTGTCAGCGATCGCGTCGCGCAGCGGCGCGACACCGGCCATCGGCGGATACTGGTTGTGCCCGTTGCGCATCGCGGCGGCAACCGCATCGATGATGCGAGGATCGCAGTCGAAATCCGGAAAGCCCTGGCCGAGGTTCACCGCGCCTTTTTCTGCGGCAAGCGCGCTCATGACCGTGAAGATCGTCGTGCCGACGTTCGGCAGGCGCGAGGGGAAAACGGGAGTCGTTGGCATGTCTGAAGGAGCGTTCATCGATACGGTCGAAGTCGGGTGGTGCGGCGTAGGTCAGGCCGGCGTCGTCGTCGTGTCCGGTGCGGCGTCGAGCGAGCAGGCCTCGGTAAATGGCGCGGGCTGCGCGATCCGGAAGCCGAAGTCGCGTGCGGTGCGCTTCGCGAGCTTCAGCAGCGCGCGGTCTTTCGACACGAGCCACTCGGCCTGCGCGGCGCGGGCGAGTTCGAGAAACTTCTGGTCGTCGCGGTCCTTGCACTTCGGCAGCGGCGGCGCGTCGGCGTCGACGGGCGGCGGCTCGACGAGACTCGCCAGCCGGGCGACGGTCGCGAGTGCGGCCGCCTTGTCGATGGCGCGCGACTGGAACTGCGGATAGTCGAGCACGTATTCGAGCTCGGTCAGGCAGCGGCCGTCGATCACGGCGGCAAGCGCGCCGCTTTCCAGCGCAGCCCGGATCGGGCGCGTAGCGGGGTCGTCGAATACGAGGATGTCGATCCAGACGTTCGAGTCGAGCACGACGCGGTGCGCGGCGTGCGGGGCGAGAGAGCGGGTCATTCGTTACAATCGGTGGTTTTCGTCTGACCGCAAGGCACGGCGTGCCAGCGAGCCTCTATGATAATCGTTCTCTCTCCAGCCAAATCCCTCGACTACGATACGCCCGCGCACGTCCAGTCTTACACGAAGCCTGCATTCGTCGACGACGCGTCCGAGCTGATCGACGGCCTGCGCAAGCTGTCGCCGCAGGACATCGCAACGCTGATGGATATCTCCGATCCACTCGCGCGCCTGAATTTCCAGCGCTACGCCGACTGGTCGTCGACCTTTACGCCCGCCAATGCGAAGCAGGCCGTGCTCGCGTTCAACGGCGACGTCTATGAAGGTTTCGACGCGAAATCGCTGTCGTCCGCCGATCTCGACTATGCGCAGCAGCACGTGCGCGTGCTGTCGGGCCTGTACGGGCTGTTGCGCCCGCTCGACCTGCTGCAGCCGTACCGGCTCGAGATGGGCACGCGTTTCGCGAACGCGCGCGGCAAGGATCTGTACGCGTTCTGGGGCGACCGCATTACGCGGGCGCTGAACGAACAGCTCGAAACGCGCAGCGGCGCGGCGCGCGTGCTGGTCAACTGCGCGTCGACCGAATACTTCAAGTCGGTCAAGCCGAAACTGCTGGTCGCACCGGTCATCACGCCGGTGTTCGAGGACTGGAAGGGCGGCCGCTACAAGATCATCAGCTTCCATGCGAAGCGTGCGCGCGGCCTGATGGCGCGTTTTATCGTCGAAAACCGTATTACCGACCCGAAGGCGCTGAAGGATTTCGCGACGGAAGGCTATGCGTTCGATGCGGCGGCGTCGAACGATTCGACTTACGTATATCGCCGGCGAGTCGGCGAGTGACCCTGCCGGCCGTTCACGAGACGGCCGGCGCATGCATGAGGCCGGGCAAGCGCTACACCGCCTGTTCCGGTCGCCCCAGGAGAGACAGATGGCCCTTTCGATCACCAGCAATTTCGACGCAGGCGCAATCGACGTCGTGTCGTGCGACAGTCCCGATGCGATTCGGCTGCGCGTGCGCGGCGACACCCGCTCGGAATTCGCGCAATGGTTTTACTACCGCTTGACGGGCGTGCGCGGCGAGCGCTGCGTGATGACGTTCGAGAATGCTGCCGAATGCGCGTATCCGTCGGGCTGGCGCAATTACAGCGCGGTGGCGAGCTATGACCGGGTAGACTGGTTCCGCGTGCCGACGACGTTCGACGGCAAGACGATGACCATCGACCATACACCGGAATTCGACAGCATCTACTACGCGTATTTCGAGCCGTACTCGGAAGAGCGTCACGCGGCGTTTCTCGGCGCGGTCCAGCAGTTGCCGCAGGCGAGCGTCGTCGAACTCGGCCGCACGGTTGAAGGTCGCCCGATGTCGTTGCTGACGCTCGGTACGCCGGAAACGGATGGCGCGCCGAAGAAGAAGGTGTGGATCATCGCGCGCCAGCATCCCGGCGAGTCGATGGCCGAATGGTTCGTCGAAGGCCTCGTCAAGCGGCTGGCCGGATGGGGCGACTGGGCCGGCGATCCCGTCGCGCGCAAGCTGTACGATCGTGCGACCTTCTATATCGTCTCGAACATGAACCCGGACGGCAGCGTGCATGGCAACCTGCGCACCAATGCCGCAGGCGCGAACCTGAACCGCGAGTGGATGGCGCCCGATGCCGAGCGCAGCCCCGAGGTGCTGGCCGTGCGCGATGCAATCCATGCGATCGGCTGCGACATGTTCTTCGACATTCACGGCGACGAAGATCTGCCGTATGTGTTCGTTGCCGGGTCCGAGATGCTGCCGAGCTTTACCGAGCAGCAGGGCAAGGAGCAGACCGCGTTCATCGAAGCGTTCAAGGTCGCCAGCCCGGACTTCCAGACTGAGCACGGCTATGCCGCGAGCAAGTACAAGGAGGACGCGCTCAAGCTCGCGTCGAAGTACATCGGCCATCAGTTCGGCTGTCTGTCGCTGACGCTCGAGATGCCGTTCAAGGACAACGCGAACCTGCCCGACGAACGCGTCGGCTGGAACGGCGAGCGAAGCGCGGCGCTCGGCGCAGCGATGCTGGCGGCGATCCTGGTGCACGTCGACACGTTCGCGTAAGCGTAGCGTCGCCGTATTAAAAAAGCCGGGGCATCTCAGGATGCCCCGGCTTTTTTTACTTCTGTGGATGCCGCTTCGGCGGATCAGGACTTCTTCGCGGTCTTCTTCACGACCTTCTTCTGGCCGCTCGACTTTTTCGTTGTGACGGCCTTCTTGCTGCCGGTACGGCCCGATGCCTTTGCCTTGCCCTTGCCTCGGTGCGACTTGCCCTTGAATTTCTTCGTCGAGGACGAGGAGCGCTCGACGCGCGGCTTAAGCGGCGGAACCGGGTCGTTCCAGCTGAACGCGAGCATCTGCTGACCGACATAGCCGCATCGGAATTTCAGCGGCGTCGGGTCGCTGCCGTCGCTGTGGATGCCGAGGCCGTCGACCGTGACGATATTGTCGACCTTCACGCGCTGCTTGCCCTGGTCGAACGAGTCGTTCCATGGCGTGATCGTCGCGTTGCCGCTGTCGAATGCGTTCGGCGCGAAGTCGACGCGGTCGAAGGCCGACGAGGTGCTGGCGATGAAGCTGCCGTGCGCTGCACAATCGGCGGCGAGCGGATCGGCATGCATTTCGTTGACGAATTTGTTGATCAGTTCGGAGCGCTGGTCGAGCAGATCGGCGAATGCCGGTGTCGGAAGCGCAAGCGACAGGCCCGCAATACAGGCTGCCAGCTTGCCGAGCGCCCGGAAAATCCGGAGCGACGCAGGAGAGCTGTCCATCTGGTTATTGGTGAGGAGCGAATGAGACATCGGGCACGTATAGATGCCCGATGAAGAACCGGAGTTCAATCTTAGCGTAAAAAAGTTGTGCGGCAGTAGATGTCGCACTCTGCCGTACTGAGCGAGGGGAGGCCGGCGCGTGATGACGGCGCCGCCTTCGAAGGGCAATTCAGGCGCGCGGGCCGCCGAGACGATAGCGCCGGACGTCGAAGGTCGTGACCCATGCGGGACGATAGACAGCGATGAGTGCGGTCGCCATGCCGGTGAACCACGCTTCGCCGAGTGCGAGCAGCGTGGTGTTCAGCAGATAGCCGGCCGGAATCACGACGGGAACGCCATCCGCGAGCGCGAGCTGGACCCCGGCAGCGGCAGCGGCAACCGCGATGATCGCGATGGCGGGCGACAGGAATCCCTGGCCGGTAATGAACGACGCGAGATTGTGCGGCAACCATGCGAGTGCGGCGCGCTGCAGCAATGCCGACACGGCGACCGGCAGCGCGCCGTAGATCAGATAGGTCAGGCCAATGCCCTGCCAGGGCGCATCGAAAATGATCGCGGCGACTGCCGTGACGGCGCCCATCGCGATCAGTGCGAGTGTCCAGTCGAACAGCGTGACGAGCAGCGTCGCGCCAAGCAGATGCATGACGATGCCATCATCGAGCCACGCATTCGAGGCCCAGAGGACCGCAATGGCGGTGACGAGCGCAAGCCACACGTGCTGGAGCGTGGCGTCCTGCAGGCGCACGAAGGGACGATTCCAGATCGCGAGCGCGAGCAGGGCCACGGCGGCAATCCAGCCACCGATGCCAACCCAGAACGGAAGCGGTGTGAAAAGAAAACCCATGCGTCCATATTACTCGTTGAGCATCAAAGGTGGGAATCCGCACACACCAACCGTCGCAATATCGAGACTGTTTGACTAGCGTTCGCGCCGGAACCGCGCCGGCGGCTCGGCGGCGATCGGCAGGTCCTGCGCGCTATCGATCGAGGCCGGCAACGGGTACGGGCGGTTACTCCGTTGCGTACGCAGCGGAACCGGGCCCTGTTCGCCGATGGGCGGCTTGCGCGCACGACTGCGGTTCGCCAACAGCACCTCGAGGTGGGGCGACAGCCAGCCGTTGTAGATTGCGACCGCGGCGGCCCGATTGGCGGCACCGAGCTGCTGGAAGATGCTGGCGAGGTGGATCTTGACGGTGCCTTCGCTGATGCCGAGTGTGCGAGCGATCATCTTGTTGGTGCTGCCCATGTGGACGAAGCGCATGATCTGCGCTTGCCGCGGCGACAGGAGGCCGCTCGGCGGCCGCCGGGGAAGCGACCCGGCGAGCGTCTGGAAATGGGCATCGTAGCGCGCCGCAGCAGTGGAAGGCAGCAGGCGCAGCGCGATCGGCGGAATGTAGTGTCCGCCCAGCAGCACGATCTCGAGCGCACGCACGATCAGGTGTGGCCGCGTGGAATGCGGGATCACGCCGGCGACACCGTAATTGAAGAAGCGCTGGATCGCTTCGGGCGAAGTTTCGTCGACCAGGACGGCGACGGGTGTCGGCGAGCACGCGCTGCAGAGCGCCTGAAGCTCGCTGAGCCGGCCGACGTCGAGCCAGTCGATCGCGACCAGGTCGAAACGCTGGTTGCGCAGCAGCCTGCGCGCCTGAAAACTGTCGGGCACGTCGTTGATTCCGGCGTGACGGTCGATCTGTCGCAACAGGGCCTTCAGTCCGTCACGCCGCTCGGCGTCTGAATTGAGCATCAGGAACCGCATATTCAACCTCCGTAATGTGAGCCATTGATCTGCCGTCTGGCATGCCTTGGGTCTGATAATGACAAAGACCTTACACGATGTCTGCTTGGCTGAAAGGCTTAGGAAAAGTATGAAATTTCGGGCGACGGGAGGACAGACAAGTAAAAAGCCGCTCCGGCGGGAACCGTGAGCGGCTTCAGGTGGGCAGGCCGTCGGGCCTGTTGTGCTGCGGATTAGTGGAAGTGCGGCTGGGCGGGGGACGCGTCTTCCGGCATTTCTGCGTGGACGATTTCACCGAGCGGATCTGCGTAGAGCGGCACGCCGCAGTCATCGCAATATTCGGGTTCGAAGCGGCCCGCGTGCCGCCGGACGTCGGTTACGCCGCATTCCTTCAGCAGACTCACGATTTCCTCGACCGGGCCTTCGATCGGCGCTTCGCCTTCGAGCGTCGCACTGTCGATCGACATGTCGCCGTTTTCACGGCCGTAGAGCGGCCATACGACGCCGTAGATTACGTCGTTGCTGGCACGCCGCGTGAAGCCGACACGGTACTCGTCGATACGGCGTTCGCCGAAGCCGGCGACCACCGCGCGCAGCTCTTGCGGTGCTGCACCAAGTGTGTCGAATAGATAACGAATGGCCGTTCGGACCGTATGTGGACGTATCCGTTCGTCCGCATCCCGGCAGGCCGAGTAGTACGCGTCCGGAAGCAGGCATTCGAATTCGCAGCCGGGCAGCGCGATCGACAGGTTCGGGCCGCCTTGGGCCGTCCATTGCTCGAGGCACTGGCCGCGTTCGATCCGGCTGCCGTTTTCTTCTTCCTGCCAGCGGAACAGCGGTGCGCCGGCGGGGGCCGCAACGACGGCGAGCAGGAAGCGCGGATCGGCGAGGATCGGCGAGGTTTCGGGCAGGTCGCCGAAGCTGAGCTTGGGCGTGTGCTGGCTGATCGCCCCATGCGCGAGCTGCTGGGCGAGCCGGTAGGTCTCGACGTGGTGTCGCGGCAACTGGTCGATGCTGTAGAGGAACGGGGCAAGCCCGACGAGGGTACCGTTCGCAAGGACGTGCGCCTGCAGGTGCGTTCGAAGTGCGTCGGCAACGTCGCCCTTGAGCGGGCCCGATGGAATCATGTAGCGCGTCCATGCGAGAACCGGGACGGCGACCAGTAGCGCATCGAACGGTTGGCCGTCGTGCTCGATCACCATCGACTCGCTGTGCGTCTCGGCCATGTCGGCGAGCGCGCCATAGGCGTCGGGGTGATTCTGCTGCAGATGGTCGAGCGCTGCGTCGAGCGTGGTCTGGTTGCCGTTGCGGACAATCTTGGAGAGCAGCGCATCGAGCTTCGCTTCCCAGAAGCGGTCCTCGATGCGGCTGCCCGAGGCGAAGAGCGCAAGCGACAGGCCGACCAGTTTGTCGGCATCGGGGGGGAGGCGTTTGGCGATTCGCTGGCGCATATTAAAGACGTATATAGAAAGAGGCGAAGAGCCTCACATTCTAGTCCGTTCTTTGCACCATAAGCGGTCTCGTGCCGACACATGGCTGGCTGGCCGAATTGCAGCTTTTGTAAAAAAGTTGCTTCAAACCCCTTGCGCGAACGTCGCGAGCTATCTACAATCACGCCTCTTTCGCGCTAACGGAAACGCAGCGCGGGAGAAGGGAAGCAGGGCGGGTGGTGTGCTGGAGTCTGGAGCGCGCAGCTGGCCTGGAAGTTGAGCCACGCAGTCGCAACGATGATGTTAAAAAGTTGTTGACGAACTGCGAAACACGGTTCATAATCTCGCTTCTCTGCTGCTGAAAACGCAGCGCTGCTGAGAAACGCGAAGTTCCTCGCAGAATGCTCTTTAAAAATTAACAGCCGATAAGTGTGGGCGCTTGATGGAAGCGAGCTGATCCTCGGATCAGATAGCGAAAGTATCAAGAGTCTCACACTAAAGTAAGTCAGGTT
>NZ_NKFK01000001.1:0-322166 GCF_002223365.1 Burkholderia sp. AU6039 | reverse complement strand
AACCTGACTTACTTTAGTGTGAGACTCTTGATACTTTCGCTATCTGATCCGAGGATCAGCTCGCTTTCATCAAGCGCCCACACTTATCGGCTGTTAATTTTTAAAGAGCATTCTGCGAGGAACTTCGTGTTTCCCGGCAGCGCTGCGTTTTCAGCAGCAGAGAAGCGAGATTATGAACCGTGTTTCGCAGTTCGTCAACAACTTTTTAACATCATCGTTGCGACTGCGTGGCTCAACTTCCAGGCCAGCTGCGCGCTTCAGACTCCAGCACACCACCCACCCTGCTTCCCTTCTCCCGCGCCGCGTTTCCGTTAGCGCGAAAGAGGCGTGATTCTAAGCACCCACCCTCGTCTACGCAAGCCCTTTGTGAAAATATTTTGAAAAAGCCCCCGTGCGCTGGCGCGCTCGGGGGCTTCGCGCTCGACGGGCCAAGTGGTGCCGCTGACCTACGCGTTGCCGGCAACACTTCTCTCTATATATAGAAGCGCGTCACTTGCCGACCACCGCAGCCTGCAGTTGCTCGACCGGCACCGCGTCGGCCATCGCGGTGTAGCCGGCGTCGCTCGGATGAATGCCGTCCCCACTATCGTATCGACGCTGCAGCACGCTCGGGCGCGCCGGATCGCGCAGCACAGCATCGAAGTCGACCACACCGTCGAACCCGCCACCGCTCCGGATCCACCGGTTCACCTCGAGCCGGATCGCCTCGCGCCCCTCCGGCAGCCCGGCTGGCGTCAGCGTCGCGCCGAAGACCTTCACGCCCTGACGGTGCGCCGCTTCAATCAGCCGGCGGTAGCCGTCGATCAGCGATGCGGCCGTGACCTGCGTATGCGGGTGGTCACAATCGAGCCCCGCGCGCGGCGGCATCGCGGCGAAGTTGATGTCGTTGATCCCGATCAGCACGATCGCCGCCTTCACCCCCGCGCGCGACAGTGCATCACGCTCGAACCGCGACGCCAGCGACGTGCCGTAGCACGCCGAATCGCTAAGCAGCCGGTTTCCGCTGATACCAAGATTCGTGACGCCGATCGACTCCGCGCCGGAAGCGGTCAGCCGACGCGCCAGTGCATCCGGCCAGCGGCGATTCCGGTTCACGCTCGAGCGCAGCCCGTCGGTGATCGAATCGCCGATCGCCGCTACGCTGGCGCGCGCTGAACCGGCCTCGACCGCGAGCTCGCTCACCCATGCGTATTGGGTAAAACGGGTGCGGAACGCGGCGGCGCCCGGGTCACTCACATGGTCACCCGGTGCAGACACGTAATTGAACTGGTTCGACACGCGGTGCCAGACCGTCATCCGCTGGTTCGCCCCCATCTGGAGGCTGATCGCATACGGCCGCCCGGCCGCCACATCGATCGCCACCGGATCGCTTTCGAGTTCTTGGCCCGGCGCAAGCGTCACCGACGCCTTGCCGCCGAACCGGACCGGCGCCGCCGCACCAGCAAGCGCCGCCCCTTCGCCGGCGCGCGCGAGGCTCGCCGCTTCGACGACCAGCGGCGCATGTCCGTAGGCATTGCTGACGCGGATCCGCGCGGCACGCCCCGACACCGTCGGATAGACGATCTGGCGCACGGCCCGTCCGGACACGTCGGGTGCACGATAAAGCGGCGGCGGTGCGGCAAGGTCGGGGATCGGCTGCAGCGCGGTCGCCCACGCCGCCACCCATCCAGCCGGCGCGGCCGAAGCCGATGCCACGACCGGCGAGACAAAGACGGCGGCACCCAGCACGGCCGCGGCGATACTGCTTCGAAATGACATCGGCAAAATCCTCGTCGGAAAGCGGGCATTGTGCCGCAGAAGACGCGAACCCCACGCGCCGGCCCACCCTCTCGCCCTCCGATCGCGCCCTGACGTCACTCGTTTACCCGAGTCTCACCGCAAATCCGCAAGAAATTTATTAACCGACCGGTCGGTTGGTTTATACTTCGCACACATTCAACCGGACGAGAGCTTTCGCCATGTACACGCAATCCCTCGACATCCCCGGCAACGTCGCGCCGCTCGACGCCGCAGCCGAGTCGCCCGAGCAGGCGCGGTTCGATGCGGTCATGGCCGCCGACGGGAAGATCGAACCGCAGGACTGGATGCCCGACGCCTATCGCAAGACGCTGGTTCGCCAGATCTCGCAGCACGCGCACTCGGAAGTCGTCGGCATGCTGCCCGAAGGCAACTGGATCTCGCGCGCACCGAGCCTGAAGCGCAAGGCGATCCTGCTCGCGAAGGTCCAGGACGAAGCCGGCCACGGCCTCTATCTGTATAGCGCGGCCGAAACGCTCGGCGTGTCGCGCGATTCGCTGATCGACGCACTGCTCGCCGGCAAGGCGAAATACTCGAGCATCTTCAACTACCCGACACCCACCTGGGCCGACGTCGGCGTGATCGGCTGGCTCGTCGACGGCGCCGCGATCATGAACCAGATCCCGCTGTGCCGCTGCACGTACGGCCCGTACGCGCGCGCGATGATCCGCGTGTGCAAGGAAGAATCGTTCCACCAGCGCCAGGGCTTCGACGCGCTGCTGTCGATGATGAAGGGCACCGACGCGCAACGCGCAATGGTCCAGCAGGCCGTGAACCGCTGGTGGTGGCCGGTGCTGATGATGTTCGGCCCGAGCGACGCCGATTCGGTTCACAGCAACCAGTCCGCGAAATGGGGCATCAAGCGGATCTCGAACGACGATCTGCGGCAGAAGTTCGTCGACGCGACGGTCGACCAGGCGAAGGTGCTCGGCGTGACGCTGCCCGACCCCGACCTGAAGTGGAACGAGGCGCGCGGCCATCACGACTACGGCACGATCGACTGGGACGAATTCTGGCGCGTGGTCAACGGCGACGGCCCGTGCAACAAGGAACGCCTCGCGACCCGCGTGAAAGCGCACGAGGACGGCGCATGGGTGCGCGAAGCCGCACTCGCCCACGAAGCCAAGCGCCGCGCGCGCGCCGAACAGCACGCCGCCTGAGCGGCGGCACACCATCGAATTCAGGATTCAGGATTGAGGATTGAGGAGAAAGTGATGAACAAGGAATGGCCGATCTGGGAAGTGTTCGTGCGCAGCAAGCAGGGGCTCGATCACAAGCATTGCGGCAGCCTGCACGCCGCCGACGCGTCGATGGCGCTGCGCATGGCGCGCGACGTCTACACGCGCCGCCAGGAAGGCGTGAGCATCTGGGTGGTGCCGTCGTCGGCCATTACCGCGTCCGATCCGAACGAGAAGGCGGAGCTGTTCGAACCGGCGGGCGACAAGATCTACCGCCACCCGACGTTCTACACGCTGCCCGACGAAGTCAACCACATGTAACGCCCGCGCCATGACGACCACGCCCGAACACCTCTCCTACGTGCTGCGCCTCGCGGACAACACGCTGATCCTCGGTCAGCGCAACGCCGAATGGTGCGGCCACGGCCCGATCCTCGAGGAAGACATCGCGCTCACCAACATGAGCCTCGACCTCATCGGCCAGGCGCGCATGCTGTACACGCACGCGGCCGAACTCGAGCGCCAGCTCACCGGCGCGACGAAGACCGAGGACGACTACGCGTATTTCCGCACCGAGCGCGAGTTCGCGAACTTCACGCTCGCCGAGCTGCCGCACTACGGCCCGATCGCCGGCACCGCACACGCCGACAACGACTACGCGGTGACGATCGTGCGCAACTTCCTGTACTCGGCACTGATGCTGCACGTGTGGACCGCGCTCGAAACGTCGGCCGACACGCAGCTCGCCGCGATCGCCGCGAAATCGGTGAAGGAAACCCGCTATCACGTGCAGCACGCACGCGAGTGGCTGGTTCGCCTCGGTGACGGCACCGACGAATCGCACCGCCGCGCGCAGAAAGCGCTCGACTACCTGACGCCGTACACGCGCGAATTCTTCGCTGCCGATGCAATCGACGACGCGGTCGCCGCCGAGGGCATCGCCCCCGCGCCGGCCACGCTCGAAGCAGCGTGGCGCGCGGACGTGGACGATGCCCTCGCGGAAGCGACGCTCACGCTGCCGGCACCCGTGCAGCATGTGACGACCGGCAAGCAGGGCGAGCACTCGGAGCACATGGGCTACCTGCTCGCCGAAATGCAGAGCCTCGCACGCCAGCATCCCGGCGCGAGCTGGTAATCGGCCGCCCCCACGCCCAACGGAGCCCGACGATGTCCGTCCAGACCGCCCCCGCCAACGCCGTGCCCGCCGCGCGCCACGCCGACCCGCTGCTCGCCCGTGCATGGGACGTGCTCGAAGCCGTGCCCGACCCCGAGATCCCGGTCGTGTCGATCCGCGAGCTCGGCATCCTGCGCGACGTCCGCCGCGCGGACGACGGCCAGCTCGAGGTCGTGATCACGCCGACCTACTCGGGCTGCCCGGCCATGTCGCAGATCGCGGAGGACATCGCCGCCGCGCTGCAGGCCGCGGACCTTCCGGCGCACCGGATCGAGACCGTGCTCGCGCCCGCGTGGACGACCGACTGGATCACGCAGGAAGCGCGCGACAAGCTGCGCGCGTACGGCATCGCGCCACCGGTCGGCCAGTGCGGCACCGCCGCGCCGCGGGAAAACGTCGTGCGCTTCGTGCCAAGGCCGGTCGCGGCACCCGCGTGCCCGCGCTGCGGCTCCGCCCGTACCGAGCGTCTCGCGCAATTCGCGTCCACGGCCTGCAAGGCGCTGTATCGCTGCGTCGACTGCCGCGAACCCTTCGACTACTTCAAACCTTATTAATCGATATGGCGACCCCGCAATTTCATCCGCTGCGTATCCGCGACGTGCGGCCCGAGACCGCCGACGCCGTCACCGTCTCCTTCGACGTGCCGCCCGAGCTGCGCGACGCGTACCGCTTCACGCAGGGCCAGTTCGTCACGCTGAAGACCCACATCGACGGCGAGGAAACGCGCCGCTCGTATTCGATCTGCGTCGGCACGACGGACTACGACCGTGACGGCGAATTGCGCATCGGCATCAAGCGGGTGCGCGGCGGCCGCTTCTCGAACTTCGCGTTCGACTCGCTCAAGCCGGGTCATACGATCGACGTGATGACGCCGGACGGCCGTTTCTTCACGCACCTGAACGCCGATCACGGCAAGCAGTACGTCGCGTTTTCCGGCGGCTCCGGCATCACGCCGGTGCTCGCGATCGTGAAGACGACGCTCGAACTCGAGCCGCGCAGCACGTTCACGCTGATCTACGGCAACCGCAGCGTCGACGCGATCATGTTCGCGGAGGAGCTCGAGGACCTGAAGAACCGCTACATGAACCGCTTCGTCCTCTATCACGTGCTGTCGGACGACCAGCAGGACGTCGCGCTGTTCAACGGCGTGCTCGACCAGGCGAAATGCGCGGAATTCCTCGATACGCTGATGCCGGCCGACGCGATCGACGAGGCGTTCATCTGCGGCCCCGCGCCGATGATGGATGCAGCCGAGGCCGCGCTGAAGGCGGCCGGCGTGCCGCAGGCGAAGGTGCACGTCGAGCGCTTCGGCACGCCCCTGCCGCAAGCCGGTGCGCCGGTCGTCGAAATCACCGACCAGACCCCGGCCGCCGACCTGGAAATCGTGCTCGACGGCAAGAAGCGCAAGCTGCGCCTGCCGTACGAAGGCGTGAGCCTGCTCGATATCGGCCTGCGCGCGGGCCTCGCGCTGCCGTATGCATGCAAGGGCGGTGTGTGCTGCACGTGCCGCGCGAAGGTGCTCGAGGGCGAAGTGCGGATGGAGAAGAACTACACGCTCGAAGAGCATGAAGTGAAGGACGGCTTCGTGCTCACGTGCCAGTGCCACCCGATCAGCGACAAGGTCGTCGTGAGCTACGACGAGCGTTGAGCGACGTCGCGTCGCGGCGCCGGACGGTTTCTCGCCGTCACACATCTCGCTTACACTAGGGGCCGCCGGCCGGCTGGACATCGCAACGTCCGCCCGGCCGGCGGTTTTCTTTTGTTGACGACAGGCCGATGAGTACCATTCATGTGATTCAGGGCGGCACCGCCGCCGCGTCGCTGCGCGAGGCACTCGCGCAAGCCGGACGCGACGAGCGCGTCGTCGGATTGCTCGACGATCTCGGCGTCGGGCCGCTCAAGGGTGCCGACGAGACGCCCGACACGCGCGCCGCCTTCTGGCAGCGCGTGCTCGGCGACCAGATTCCCGACTGGAACGCGGAGATCGAAGGCGAGTTCGCGCGCCTCGACCAGCTCGCGACGGATACCGGCCAGGTGGTGGTGTGGCATGCGCCGAGCGTCGGCGACAAACTGCTGCTGCGCCGCGTCGCCTATCACCTGCGCAACGTCCCGCAACGCCTGAACGAAGTGCGGCTGTCGGCCGCCGATCTCGACTCGGCCCAGCGCGCGGCGCTGTCGCGCACCGACCAGGCGTGTGCGACCGGCATGTTCTCGGCGGCCGAGCTGGCGCGCAAGCGCCCGGTGGCCGCGCCGATCTCGGTGCTGCGCATCGGCCGCCTCGCGCTCGAATGGCAGGAGGCGAAGCACCTGAACGCCGAGCTGCGTTACTGGGTCAGCAACACCATCAAGAGCGGCTACTATGAGGACCTCGACGCGCTGATCGTCGCGCGCGCGGAAGCCGACTGGCGGCCTGCGGCGCGCCTCGTCGGCAGCATCATGGCCGACGCCGACCGCGGCGGGCTGTTCGTCAGCGACTCGATCGCCTGGTGGCGCTGCCGCGAACTCGCGGCAACCGGCCGGCTCGAGCTGCAGGACGACGCGCCCGACGCCCTCTCTTCCACGCAGGTGCGCGCGGTCCGCACGGCCACCGCGCACCGCTAATCTTCCCCATTCGACCATGGCCCGTACCCGAGCGCCCGACCACGAATCCCAGCGCGAGCAGATCCTCGATCTGGCCGCCGAGAAATTCGCGCAGACGAGCTACCCGAGCACGTCGATGTCCGATCTCGCAACCGCGAGCGGCACGTCGAAGGCGCGCCTCTATCACTATTACGAGAGCAAGGAAGCGATCCTGTTCGACCTGCTCGACCGCTACACGAAACGGCTGATGCTGATCATCGCCGAGGTCGAAGGGGCGAGCCAGCGACGCGGGCTCAGCGAGCGCGACGCGTTCGCCGAGCTCGTGCGTGCGTTCCTCGCCGAGTACGAGACGTCGCACAGCCGGCACGTCGCGCTGCTCAACGACGTGAAGTATCTCGAGGACGCGCAGCGCGAAATCGTGCTCGACCGCCAGCGCGACATCGTCGCGGCGTTCACGCGGCAGCTCGCACGCGCGTACCCGGACCGCATCTCGAAGGAAAACCAGACGTCCGTGACGATGATGGTGTTCGGGATGATCAACTGGACGTTCACGTGGCTGAAGCCGGGCGGCCGCCTCGGCTACCGCGACTTCGCCGAGCAGGTGATCGACCTGATCGAGCGCGGGCTGTCGACGGCCGCCTGATTGACGCGCAGCAGCATGCGTTGCGCGACGGGTACACTGCGGCTGCCCGCCGCGCATTTCATATGATGAATTTTAAATTCGCTTAAAATCAATAGCTTACAGAATGAACTAAGCGGTTTTAGAATTTCCCCTCGGCACAAATAACGTCAAATACGGGTTTTCCCCAACCTCGCTCGGGTAAAATGCTGTTGCATTGCACAACCCGCTTGTGCACCCACACTGAGGAACCCACGATGAACACGCAATTCAACGGCCCTGCCGAAGTTGTCGGCACGGTCGGCAGTGCGCCGGTTCTCGTCAGGGAACTGGCTTCCAAAGACCGTGAGCAGATGCTCACCCACTTTCTCTCGCTCGACGAAGAGGACCGCCTGCTGCGCTTCGGCCAGATGGTGCCCGACCACGTGATCGAGAATTATGTCCGCACGATCGACTTCGGCCGCGACACCGTGTTCGGCGTGTTCGACCACGACCTCGAACTGATCGGCGTCGGCCACCTGGCCTACCTGCCGGCCGAGGGCGACAAGCGCACGGCCGAATTCGGCGTGTCGGTGCTCGAAAGCGCACGCGGCCGCGGCGTCGGCTCGAAGCTGTTCGAGCGCGCGGCGATCCGCAGCCGCAACACGCACGTGACGATGCTGTACATGCACTGCCTGTCGCGTAACGCGACGATGATGCATATCGCGAAGAAATCCGGGATGCGGATCGAGTACGCGTACGGCGAAGCCGATGCGTACCTGTCGCTGCCGCCCGCCGACCACTCGACGATCATCGCCGAGATGCTGCAGGAACAGGCCGCGGTGTTCGACTATGCGATGAAGCGCCAGGCGCGCCGCACCACGAAGTTCATCGAATCGCTGATGCCCGCCGCGCTGACGGCGTAATGTCGGCCAGCCGGGCCGCGCCAGCCGCGCGCCCGGCCCCTCCCTTCCCCGCCGCGCACTAGCGCACCGAACGAATCGGCAACGCCGTCGTCTCCTTGAAGCATTCGAGCGAAAAGCTCGTCTTCACGTCGATCACCGACGGGTGATGCAGCAGATGCTCCTGCACGAAGCGGGAGAAATGTGCCATGTCCTCGACCTGCACGCGCAGCAGGTAATCCATGTCCCCCGTCATCGCGTGGCACGCGACCACCTCCGGCCAGGTCTGCACGGCCGCGCGAAACAGCTCCGCATGGGTCGCGCCCGCACGCGCCGACGTTTCGTCGGCCCGCACCGGTGCCAGGCCGCCGCGCTTCTCGAGCCGCACGCTCACGTACGCGAGCAGGTCGAGCCCGAGCTTCTGCGGATCCAGCAGCGCGACATAACCGGTGATCACGCCGATTTCCTCGAGCCGACGAATCCGCCGCAGGCACGGGCTCGGCGACAGGTTCACGCGCTCGGCGATCTCCTGGTTCGACAGGCGCCCGTTCTCCTGAAGAATCGCGAGAATCCGCCGGTCGATGGCATCCAATTCGGCTTGCGCCATCTTCTGCCCTCCAATAAATGATTTGAGACTGGAAATTGCGCCATCGTAGGTTCCGGCAATTAAGTTCGCAAGTTTACGCTCGTGACTGCCCGCTACACTTTGTCGCACGTACCGATGCGTCGCGCACGCCACCGCGTGCGCCACGTTCGACATCGAACCAGGCCGGGCCTGCGCACGTCGCCCCGGCCGATCGCCCCCACAGGAGACACGCCATGCAGATCCCGAACTGGGACAACCCCGTCGGCACCGACGGCTTCGAATTCATCGAATACACGGCACCGGACCCGAAAGCGCTCGGACAACTGTTCGAACGGATGGGTTTCACCGCGATCGCGCGCCACCGCCACAAGGACGTGACGGTGTACCGCCAGGGCGACATCAACTTCATCATCAACGCCGAACCCGATTCGTTCGCGCAACGCTTCGCGCGCCTGCACGGCCCGTCGATCTGCGCGATCGCGTTCCGCGTGCAGGATGCCGCGAAGGCGTACCAGCACGCGCTGGAACTCGGCGCATGGGGCTTCGACAACAAGACCGGCCCGATGGAGCTGAACATCCCGGCGATCAAGGGCATCGGCGATTCGCTGATCTACTTCGTCGACCGCTGGCGCGGCAAGAACGGCGCGCAACCGGGCGCCATCGGCGACATCAGCATCTATGACGTCGACTTCGAGCCGATCGCCGGCGCGAACCCGAACCCGGTCGGCCACGGCCTCACCTACATCGACCACCTGACGCACAACGTGCATCGCGGCCGCATGCAGGAATGGGCCGAGTTCTACGAGCGCCTGTTCAACTTCCGCGAAGTGCGCTACTTCGACATCGAAGGCAAGGTGACGGGCGTGAAGTCGAAGGCGATGACGTCGCCGTGCGGCAAGATCCGCATCCCGATCAACGAGGAGGGCTCGGATACGGCCGGCCAGATCCAGGAATACCTCGACGCGTATCACGGCGAAGGCATCCAGCACATCGCGCTCGGCGCCACCGACATCTATCAGGCGGTCGATGGCCTGCGCAGCAAGGAAGTGAAGCTGCTCGACACGATCGACACGTATTACGAACTGGTCGACCGCCGCGTGCCGAACCACGGCGAATCGCTGGACGAACTGAAGAAGCGCAAGATCCTGATCGACGGCGCACGCGACGACCTGCTGCTGCAGATCTTCACCGAGAACCAGATCGGGCCGATCTTCTTCGAGATCATCCAGCGCAAGGGCAACCAGGGCTTCGGCGAAGGCAACTTCAAGGCGCTGTTCGAATCGATCGAACTCGACCAGATCCGCCGCGGCGTCGTACAGGACAAGGCCTGACACATCCGGCGGGCGGCTGCCCGGGGCAACCCGGCGGCCCGCACGATCCGGCGGCGCAAAGAAAAAGGGCGGGAATCCTCGGATTCCCGCCCTTTTTGCATTCCGGCGCGACCCGCAGGCCGCGCGAGCGGATCAACGCGCGTTCGCCTTCGACTCGACGGCGCGCTCGGCCGACGGTTGCGCGACGGCGTCCTGGGCCGGCACGATCTGCTGCATCTGCGCGCCGGCTGCCGCCAGTGCGCTCGCGCCTCGCGCGTGCACCGGGCCGGTCATCGAGAAAAACGCGGCGGACACGATCAGGAAACTCTGGATATGACGTGTGTTCATTGCACCTCCTGTAAAACTGCCGGCGCCTCCCCGATTGCGTCGAAACCAGCCAACGCGGCCGGGCACCTCCGGCAGGCCGACAAGATTAACGGCATTTGCCAGCAGATGAACCCGGCTTTACATGCTTTTACATGATGTAACGCATGGTTCCGCCCTGTTTTTTTGACGCAGCGCCGCACTCCACCGGCATTCCAACCGATGGGCGGCGGGTTTGCCCCAGTGCTACCATCGCTTAAAACCGGCCAATATGCCGGCCACTGCCGACGCGTCCACAAGACGCCCGAAGCAGTCGAGTTTTGGTGATCCCAAACTGGGTGGAGGAGACAGTTAATGAATGCCCCGCTAGACGCAGGCCAACGCGCGTCGCTAGAAGCCGCGCTGAAGTCCGTCACGCTTGACGACAAATACACACTGGAACGCGGCCGCGCGTACATGAGCGGCATCCAGGCCCTCGTGCGCCTGCCGATGCTGCAGCAGGAACGCGATCGCGCCGCCGGTCTCAATACCGCCGGCTTCATCTCCGGCTATCGTGGTTCGCCGCTCGGCGGCCTCGATCTGTCGCTCTGGAAAGCCAAGCAGCACCTGGCCGCCCACCAGATCGTCTTCCAGCCCGGCCTCAACGAAGATCTCGCCGCCACCGCCGTGTGGGGCTCGCAGCAGGTGAACCTGTACCCCGGCGCGAAGCACGACGGCGTGTTCGGCATGTGGTACGGCAAGGGCCCGGGCGTCGACCGCACGGGCGACGTATTCAAGCACGCGAACTCGGCCGGCTCGTCGCAGCATGGCGGCGTGCTGGTGCTCGCCGGCGACGACCACGCGGCGAAATCGTCGACGCTCGCGCACCAGTCCGAACACATCTTCAAGGCCTGCGGGCTGCCGGTGCTGTTCCCGTCCAACGTGCAGGAATATCTCGATTTCGGCCTGCACGGCTGGGCGATGAGCCGCTACTCGGGCCTGTGGGTCGCGCTCAAGTGCGTGACGGACGTCGTCGAATCGTCGGCATCGGTCGACATCGACCCGCACCGCACCGAGATCGTGCTGCCGACCGACTTCATCCTGCCGGAAGGCGGGCTGAACATCCGCTGGCCCGACCCGCCGCTCGTGCAGGAAGCACGGCTGCTCGACTACAAGTGGTATGCGGCGCTCGCTTACGTGCGCGCGAACAAGCTCGACCGCATCGAGATCGATTCGCCGAGCGCGCGCTTCGGGATCATGACCGGCGGCAAGGCGTACCTCGACGTGCGCCAGGCGCTGACCGACCTCGGCCTCGACGACGAAACCTGCGCGCGGATCGGCATCCGGCTCTACAAGGTCGGCTGCGTGTGGCCACTCGAAGCGCAGGGCGCGCAGGCGTTCGCGCGCGGCCTCGACGAAATCCTCGTCGTGGAGGAAAAGCGCCAGATCCTCGAATACGCGATCAAGGAAGAGCTGTACAACTGGCCCGACGGGCAACGTCCGCGCGTGTTCGGCAAGTTCGACGAGAAGGACGGCGCCGGCGGCGAATGGTCGGTGCCGATGGGCAACTGGCTGCTGCCCGCGCACTACGAGCTGTCGCCCGCGATCATCGCGAAGGCGATCGCGACGCGCCTCGAGAAGTTCGAGCTGCCGTCCGACGTGCGTGCGCGCATCGCCGCGCGCCTCGCCGTGATCAACGCGAAGGAAATGGCGCTCGCGAAGCCGCACGTGCAGACCGAGCGCAAGCCGTGGTTCTGCTCGGGCTGCCCGCACAACACGTCGACCAACGTGCCGGAAGGCTCGCGCGCGATCGCCGGCATCGGCTGCCACTACATGACCGTGTGGATGGACCGCAGCACGAGCACCTTCAGCCAGATGGGCGGCGAAGGCGTGCCGTGGATCGGCCAGGCGCCGTTCACGGACGAGAAGCACGTGTTCGCGAACCTCGGCGACGGCACCTATTTCCACTCGGGCCTGCTGGCCGTGCGCGCGGCGATCTCGTCGAAAGCGAACATCACCTACAAGATCCTCTACAACGACGCCGTCGCGATGACGGGCGGCCAGCCGGTCGACGGCGTGCTGACGGTGCCGCAGATCACGCACCAGCTCGCGTCCGAAGGCGCGAAGAAGATCGTGATCGTCACCGACGAGCCGGAGAAGTACGACAGCCAGAAGGCGCTGCTGGCGCCGGGCGTGACGATCCATCACCGCGACCAGCTCGACGACGTGCAGCGCGAGCTGCGCGAGATCGAAGGCACGACGATCCTGATCTACGACCAGACCTGCGCGACCGAGAAACGCCGCCGCCGCAAACGCGGCACGTATCCGGACCCGGCCAAGCGCGTCGTGATCAACGACGCGGTGTGCGAGGGCTGCGGCGACTGCTCGGTGCAGTCGAACTGCCTGTCGGTCGAGCCGCTGGAAACCGAATTCGGCACGAAGCGCCAGATCAACCAGTCGAGCTGCAACAAGGACTTCTCGTGCGTGAAGGGCTTCTGCCCGAGCTTCGTCACGGTCGAGGGCGGCCAGCTGAAGAAGCCGAAGGCCGTGTCGGTCGACGGCAACGCACTGCCGCCGATCCCCGAACCGACGCTGCCGGACATCGACCGCGCATACGGCGTGCTCGTCACGGGCGTCGGCGGCACGGGCGTCGTCACGATCGGCGCACTGCTCGGGATGGCCGCGCACCTGGAAAACAAGGGCGTGACCGTGCTCGACGTCACCGGCCTCGCGCAGAAGGGCGGCGCCGTGATGAGCCACGTGCAGATCTCGCACGCGCCGACCGACATCCATGCGACGCGGATCGCGATGGGCGAGGCCGACCTCGTGATCGGCTGCGACGCGATCGTCACGGCCGGCGACGAGTGCACGTCGCGCATGCGCCACGACACGACGCGCGTGGTCGTCAACAGCGCGCAGACGCCGACCGCCGAGTTCATCAAGAACCCGAACTGGGCGTTCCCGGGCCTGTCCGCCGAGAACGACATCCGCGCGGCGGCGGGCGAAGCCGTCGATTTCATCGACGCGAACCGCTTCGCGGTCGCGCTGCTCGGCGACGCGATCTACACGAACCCGTTCGTGCTCGGCTACGCGTGGCAAAAGGGCTGGCTGCCGTTGACGCTCGCGTCGCTGGTCCGCGCGATCGAGCTGAATGCGGTATCGGTCGAGAAGAACCGTGCGGCCTTCGACTGGGGCCGCCGCGCCGCGTATGACCTGGCGAGCGTGAAGCAGGCCGCAGCCGGCGACGCGCGCCCCGTGCAAGGCGCCACGGTGATTTCGCTGCACACGAAGAAGGCGGTCGACGCGCTGATCGCGAAGCGCGTGGAATTCCTCACCGCGTACCAGAATGCCGCGTACGCAGCACGCTATGCGGCGTTCGTCGACAAGGTGCGCGCGGCCGAGCGTGCGCTGGCGGACGGCGACACGGCGCAGGAGCAGCTGACCGAAGCGGTCGCGCGCAACCTGTTCAAGCTGATGGCGTACAAGGACGAATACGAGGTCGCGCGGCTGCAGTCCGATCCGGCATTCCTCGCGCGCCTGACCGCGCAGTTCGAAGGCGACTGGAAGCTGAAATTCCACCTCGCGCCGCCGCTGTTCGCGAAGACGGACGCCCACGGCCATCTCGTGAAGAAGGCGTACGGCCCGTGGATGATGTCGGCGTTCCGGATGCTCGCGAAAGCGAAGTTCCTGCGCGGCACGGCGCTCGACCCGTTCGGCCGTACCGACGAGCGTCGCACCGAGCGCGCGCTGATCGGCGAGTACGAAGCGCTGATCGGCGAGGTGCTCGCCAAGCTGAACGCGGCCAACCGCCCGCTCGCCCTTGAGCTCGCGGCGCTGCCGGACGGCATTCGCGGCTATGGCCACGTGAAGGAGAACAACCTGCGCGCGGTACGTGTGAAGTGGGACACGCTGCTCGCGAAGTGGCGTTCGCCTGCCGGCGGCCAGTCGCACCAGCAGGTCGCGTAACGGCACGCGGCGGGCATTCGCGGCCGGATGCCCGCCGGCGAGGGCTTATCGGCTCACGTCGCTTCACGATAAAAAAACGCCACGGAACGCAGGTTCCGTGGCGTTTTTCATTGCGCCGCGCGTGAAGCGCGGCACACGCGGACGTGGACTTACTTCGTGTTCACGTTCGCGGCGGCAACGGCCGTCATGTTGATGATCCGGCGCACGGTCGCGGCCGGCGTCAGGATGTGGGCCGGCTTCGCCGCGCCGAGCAGGAACGGGCCGACCGTCACGCCTTCGCCGCCGACCATCTTCAGCAGGTTGTACGCGATGTTCGCCGCTTCGACGTTCGGCATGATCAGCAGGTTCGCTTCGCCCGACAGCGTCGTGCCGGGGAAGGCCTGCTTGCGGATCAGTTCCGACAGCGCCGCGTCGCCGTGCATTTCGCCGTCGACTTCCAGGTTCGGCGCGCGTTCGACGATCAGCTTGCGGGCTTCGCCCATCCGGCGCGACGACGCCGACGGCGCGCTGCCGAAGTTCGAGTTCGACAGCAGCGCAGCCTTCGGCACGATGCCGAAGCGCTCGATCTCGGCCGCGGCCTGGATCGTCATGTCGGCGAGCTGTTCGGCGCTCGGCAGCTCGTTCACGTACGTATCGCACACGAACAGGTTGCGGCCCGGCAGCATCAGCAGGTTCATCGCCGCGAAATGCTCGGCGCCCTTCGCACGGCCCAGCACCTGCTCGATGAACTTCAGGTGGCTGTGGAACGTGTCGATCATCCCGCAGATCATCCCGTCCGCGTCGCCCAGGTGCACGAGCATCGCGCCGATCAGCGTATTGAACTTGCGCATCGCGGCCTTCGCGACTTCCGGCGTCACGCCGTCGCGCGCGCCGATCTCCTGATACGCCTGCCAGTAGCGGTGGTAGCGCGCATCGTCTTCCGGATCGACGATCTCGAAATCGGTGCCGGCCTTCAGCTTCGAGCCGATCTTCGCGAGGCGCATGTCGATGACCGACGGACGGCCGACGAGGATCGGCTTCGCGATCTTTTCCTGCAGCACGAACTGCGCGGCACGCAGCACGCGCTCGTCTTCGCCCTCGGCGAACACGATGCGGGCCTGCTTCTGCTTCGCGGTGGCGAACACCGGACGCATCACCATGCCGGTGCGGTAGACGGTCGCGCCGAGCTGCTCGCGGTACGCGTCCATGTCCTGGATCGGGCGGGTGGCGACGCCCGAATCCATCGCGGCTTGCGCGACGGCCGGCGCGATCTTGATGATCAGGCGCGGGTCGAACGGCTTCGGAATCAGGTAGTCCGGCCCGAATTCGAGCGAGTGGCCTTCATACGCCTTCGCGACTTCCTCGCTCTGGTCGGTTTCCTGCGCCAGCTCGGCGATCGCGCGCACGCACGCAAGCTTCATTTCTTCCGTGATCGTCGTCGCGCCGACGTCGAGCGCGCCGCGGAAGATGAACGGGAAGCACAGCACGTTGTTGACCTGGTTCGGGTAGTCCGAACGGCCGGTCGCGACGATCGCGTCCGGGCGCACGGCCTTCGCGTCTTCCGGGCGGATTTCCGGTTCCGGGTTCGCGAGCGCCAGGATCAGCGGGCGGTCGCCCATCGTCTTGACCATGTCCTGCTTCAGCACGCCCGCGCTCGAGCAGCCGAGGAACACGTCCGCGCCGACGATCGCGTCGGCGAGCGTGCGTGCGTCGGTGGTCGCCGCATAGCGCTGCTTCGACGGATCGAGGTTGCCGCGCCCTTCGTAGATCACGCCCTTCGAATCGGCGACGAGGATGTTCGACTTCGTGAGGCCGAGGTTCACCAGCAGGTCCAGACACGCGATCGCCGCGGCGCCCGCGCCCGAGCACACGAGCTTCACGTCGGACAGCTTCTTGCCGACGACCTTCAGGCCGTTCAGGATCGCGGCCGACGCGATGATCGCGGTGCCGTGCTGGTCATCGTGGAAGACGGGGATCTTCATGCGCTCGCGCAGCTTCTGCTCGATGTAGAAGCATTCCGGCGCCTTGATGTCCTCGAGGTTGATGCCGCCGAGCGTCGGCTCGAGCATCGCGATCGCCTCGACGAGCTTGTCGGGGTCGGACTCCGACAGTTCGATGTCGAACACGTCGATGCCCGCGAATTTCTTGAAGAGGCAGCCCTTGCCTTCCATCACCGGCTTCGCGGCGAGCGGGCCGATGTTGCCGAGGCCGAGCACGGCGGTGCCGTTCGTGATGACGCCGACGAGGTTGCCGCGCGACGTGTACTTCTGCGCGTCGAGCGGATCGGCGTGGATCGCTTCGCACGCTGCGGCGACGCCCGGCGAATACGCGAGCGACAGATCGAGCTGGTTCGACAGCGGCTTGGTCGGGGTGACCGAAATCTTGCCGGGTTTCGGGTTCAGGTGATAAGCGAGTGCGGCCTGCTTCAGTTGTTCGTCCATGATTGACCTGCGAGAGACATGCGAAATATTGACGGTTCAGTACGCAGCACCTTCGGCCGCGTCTGCTTGAATCGAGGGGGTGGTCGACTGCGAGACGGCACGCGACGCGCCGGGTCGGCACGCCATCGAACCTTGGCGGGTGGCAAGAGGAAAGTACAAAGTACTGAACGATTTCTAAGGGCCGCCTAGTGTACACCCCCTAAATGACGCATGTTGGTGCAGCGCCGCATCCTCCGCATCAGCGCGCGAGCGATCCGGCCCCGCTTGTTTCGCCGGTGGTGAGCCGCGCGGCGAACCCGCGCGAATTCCGCCGAAAACCGGCCTGAATCGGGTAAAATAGCCGGCTACGCGCGCAGCGATGCGATTGGCCCTCCGATCGCGCCCCGGCCCTCTGGGCAGGTTCCCCTTGCTGCGCCACCGGGCCCGCGCCCGCTCTTCGCTCATCACCCAAGGAATGCCCATGACAGGCTACGATCGTCAGTCGATCTCGGATACGACCGCCAAAATCCTGCTCGAAGTACAGGCAGTGCACTTCAACGCAGAAAAACCGTTCATCTTCACGTCCGGCTGGGCAAGCCCCGTCTATATCGACTGCCGCAAGCTGATTTCGTATCCGCGCGTGCGCCGCGCGCTGATGGAAATGGCGGAAACGACGATCACGCGCGACATCGGCTTCGAGCAGATCGACGCGGTGGCGGGCGGCGAGACGGCCGGCATCCCGTTCGCGGCCTGGATCGCGGACCGGATGATGGTGCCGATGCAGTACGTGCGCAAAAAGCCGAAGGGTTTCGGCCGCAACGCGCAGATCGAAGGCCATCTGGAAGAAGGCTCGCGCGTGCTGCTGGTGGAAGACCTGACGACCGACAGCCGCAGCAAGATCAACTTCGTCAACGCGCTGCGCACCGCGGGCGCGACGGTGAATCACTGCTTCGTGCTGTTCCACTACAACATCTTCAAGGAAAGCGTGTCGGTCCTGAAGGACATCGACGTCGACCTGCACGCGCTCGCCACGTGGTGGGACGTGCTGCGCGTCGCGAAGGCCTCGGGCTACTTCGAGACGAAGACGCTCGACGAAGTCGAGAAATTCCTGCACGCACCGGCCGAGTGGTCGGCGGCGCACGGCGGCGCGACGTCCCCGAAGGACTGACGCCGCGCCGGCCCGCTGGCCGGCGTCCTGGCTGAACGAGCCGCCCGCTTCATCGCGGGCGGCTTTTTTTCGTCCGTCGATTTTGCGTCCGCCGATTCGCGCGGGAAACGATCGCGACCACGCGTCGCGGCGTGCATCGCTCATCGAACCCTAATGCTAGACTTGATCCATCGCTGCCATCAGCTGCGCAGGCAACGCACTACGCCAACAACGCCGGACGCATCGGTCCGGCCCACGTGACGGGAGAAGCGCCATATGCGTGTGGATCGCCGGATCACTCCGCCTGCGCCATCGGGTCGCCCGTCGCCGTTCCTCGTCGCCCTCCTCTACGCCGCCGTCCTCTCCGCCCTGCCCGCGCATGCGGAAGGCCCGTTCACCGTGACGAGCGACGACCTGACGCCGGGCGGGCGCGTCCGCGCCGCGAACGTGTTCGACCGCGGCGACTGCAAGGGCGGCAATCACTCGCCGCAGCTCAGCTGGCACAACCCGCCGCCCGGCACGCGCGGCTATGCGGTCACGGTCTTCGATCCCGATGCGCCGGGGCACGGCTGGTGGCACTGGGCCGTGGCGGGCATTCCGGCGACGGTCACGAGCCTGCCGGCCGACGCGAGCGCGTCCGGGTTCCTGCGGCGCATCGGCGCGAGCGAGGCGCGCAACGACTTCGGGATCGACGGCTACGGCGGCCCGTGCCCGCCGCCGGGCAAGCCGCACCGCTACGTGATCACCGTCTATGCGCTCAAGGGCGACGACCTGCGCGTCGCGCAGGGCCGACCCGCGCCGATGTTCGAGCACGAGATCGGCACGCTGGCGATCGGCACCGCGCAACTGACAGTCAACTACGGGCAGTAACGGGCGGCGGGCGTGACGCGCCGCCACGCCGCCGCACTGCGATTGCCGCCGCCGCGAAATGCCGTCCTTCGCACTCGTGTGCTTTCCCGTCATTTCGGCTTGCTAGACTCGTCGTCACCGGTCGCGGCGCCATGCCGCGGATCCGTCGCGCCGCCCACCGGCGACGCATGACGCGGCGAGCCTGCGGTCCGCCGTTCCCGTTCCTTTCCGGAGAACGCTTCATGTCGAACATCGTCATCGTCTATCACAGCGGCTACGGTCACACGCAGAAACTGGCCGAGGCCGTGCACGCGGGCGCGCAGGACGCCGGCGCGACCGTGCGTCTGCTCGCCGTCGGCGACGTCGACGACGCGGGCTGGGCCGCGCTCGACGCGGCCGACGCGATCGTCTTCGGCGCGCCGACCTACATGGGCGGCCCGTCGGCGCAGTTCAAGCAGTTTGCCGACGCGACGTCGAAAGCGTGGTTCACGCAGAAATGGAAGGACAAGATCGCCGCGGGCTTCACGAACTCCGCGACGATGAACGGCGACAAGTTCTCGACGATTCAATATTTCGTCACGCTGTCGATGCAGCATGGGATGGTGTGGGTCGGCACGAGCCTGATGCCGGCCAACTCGAAGGCGGCCACGCGCAACGACATCAACTACCTGGGCGGCTCGACGGGCCTGCTCGCGCAGTCGCCGGCCGATTCGACGCCCGACGAAGGCCCGCTGCCGGGCGACCTCGAGACCGGCAAGGCATTCGGCCGGCGGGTTGCCGAAGCGACCGCCCGGTGGGTCGCCGGCCGCGGCTGAGCACGCCCTGGCGCTCGCTCCGGCGGGCGACAAAGGGACACAAGACGGCCGGCCGGCCGTCTTTTTTTCGCCCCGCGCGGTGCAGGCCCGCCGGATGACGTCTTAAAATGGCGGCTTCAGGGCGCGGGCCCCCGTTTCATTCAGTGAGAGCGAAATGAGCACCAAAGTTTTTGTCGACGGCCAGGAAGGCACGACCGGCCTCAAGATCTTCGAATACCTGTCGGCACGCAGCGACATCGAGATCCTGCGCATCGATGAAGCGAAGCGCAAGGACGTCGAAGAGCGCCGCCGCCTGATCAACGCGTCGGACGTCACGTTCCTGTGCCTGCCGGACGTTGCATCGCGCGAATCGGCGTCGCTCGTCGAGAACCCGAACACGACGCTGATCGACGCGAGCACCGCGTTCCGCACCAGCGCCGACTGGGCGTACGGCCTGCCGGAACTGACCCGCGCGCAGCGCGAGAAGATTCGCACGTCGAAGCGCATCGCCGTGCCGGGCTGCCACGCGTCGGCCTTCGTGCTCGCGATGCGTCCGCTCGTCGATGCAGGCATCGTCGCACCGACGTTCGCCGCGCACAGCTACTCGATCACCGGCTACAGCGGCGGCGGCAAGTCGATGATCGCCGACTACGAAAACGCCACGCCGGGCGGCAAGCTCGCGAGCCCGCGGCCGTATGCGCTCGGCCTCACGCACAAGCACCTGCCGGAAATGGCCGCGCACACGGGCCTCGCGAACCCGCCGATCTTCACGCCGATCGTCGGGCCGTTCCTGAAGGGTCTCGCGGTGACGACCTACTTCACGCCCGAGCAGCTCGCGAAGCGCACGACGCCGCAGGACGTGCAGCGCGTGTTCGCCGAGTACTACGCCGACGAAGCATTCGTGCGCGTCGCGCCGTTCGATGCGGACGCGAACCTCGACGGCGGCTTCTTCGACGTGCAGGCGAACAACGACACGAACCGCGTCGACCTGTTCGTGTTCGGCAACGCGGAGCGCTTCGTCACGGTCGCGCGCCTCGACAACCTCGGCAAGGGCGCATCGGGCGCCGCGATCCAGTGCATGAACCTGAGCATCGGCGCGGACGAGGACGCAGGTCTCAAACGCTGATTCAGCATCGCATGCAATGCAAAGCCGGCCACTGGCCGGCTTTTTATTTACCCCTGCCGGGCAATATATAAAAAATTCCGCATCGCGCATTTACAAATATTTACAAGCTTTCCATTGCGCGATTACCAGTGAATTAATCCCACCCCTTCTTTATCCAGTCAATCCCGAATAGGGATAAACCGGATACCGCCGCTTTAAACGCTGCCGTTATACGCAGGAAGGCTCTGCGCCGGCCTGTCCGGCGTCGCACATCCCCCACTCCAGCCGCTTTCGGCAGCCCGTCTCACGTTTTAATTCTTACCGAATGCCGTGTCGGACAAGGATTCAAAACACGATGCCCGTTTCAATCGCCTTTTTTAGACGGGTTCATCAATTGACAGCAAAAATCAAGGCGGCGACATTAGCTCGCACAATTAAACGATTGGAGACAGCGGCATGTCGCACACCTTATCGAAGGGGGTGGCAACGGCCTTTGCCATTGCCCCTTTCCTGGTTGCATGTGGTGGGGGGGACGGCGGCGCACCCGCGCCGATCAATGCGCCCCAATGTTCCGGATCCAGCTGCGGCACGCAAGGGCCGCCGCCGTCACAGCCCATCAACGGTGCGCTGTGCCCGGCCAACGCCGACATCGTGAAGAGCACGTACCTCGGCGGCGCCGGTAGCGGCGAGATCGTCAGCGTCAACATCGACGCGGTGGCGATGACCTACACGCTCAAGTGGCTCGAATCGCCGATTCCGCTCGCGACCGGCACGGTCACGCCGAGCCGCGTCGGCACGACGATCACCGGCGCAGTCATGCACCCGCCGACCGGCGTGCTGCCGACCGCGGAGCAGACGCGCTGCGCGTTCATCCTGACGCCCGGCACGGGCAAGGCGCCGAGCGGCGCCACCTACTCGACGGCCGCCGACTTCAACCAGGCGAACCCGCCGATGCTGCTGGTCGGCATGGGTGTCGCGGGCGGCGGCATTCCGGGCGCGACGATCCAGTACGACGGGCTGACGATCATCCCGGGCGTGCTCCAGAACATCGGCCAGGTGCCGAAGCGACACTTCGACTTCTATCCGTTCCTCGGCTTCGCGAACACGACGACGGATATCTCGAAGCTGCCGGGCACGTACAACGCGCTGCTCTACCACCTCGTGCCGTCGAGCAACTACGCGACGAAGGGTTCGAACTCGAGCGAGACGTTCGACGCGAACGGCGCGTGCACGTCGAGCGGCTCAGGCGGCTGCCAGACGACCGGCGACCCGTGGAAGGCGAGCGCGAACGGCGGCTACTTCGACAGCACGAAGGCCCCGCAGATACTGCCACAGACGCAGCTGCCGACCGGCGCGACCGGCAAGTCGGCGACCGCGCACATGGTGATCGGCCAGCTCAACGGCGCGACGGTGCCGGTGATCGTACGCACGGGCAACGTGAACCTCGGCACGCCGCCGCTGCACCTCGATGCGCAGGTCGACGACGAGTCGGGCATCGCGGTGCTCGGCGCGGCGACGGCGATCACGTCGGGCGCGATCGACGGCGGTTACGCGGGCGCGGATTCGAACTTCAAGTACACGGCCGCGCTGATCCGCGGCAGCAACGCGTCGTTCATCAACCCGAGCACGCAGGCCGAGGAAGACGGCTTCACGCTCGACTACGGCCAGGCGACGCCGGGCCTGCTGAACGCGACGACGATTCCGAAGAGCGGCTCGGCCGCATCGGGCGTGGTGATCGCGACGGGCGGCCTGTATGCGGCGCTGATCCAGGGCACGGTGAACGGCGGCGTCACGTCGACGTCGGCGAATTCGACGACGTCATCGACACCGTACTTCGGCGTGGGTGCGCAGATCAGCAAGTAGCGAACGAGGACGCGGCGGCCGGCCTGCCGTCGCGTGACGCTGGGAAGGCACGAAGGCGCTCGGCACGGCGCAAGCAGGACGAGCACGACCAACAGAAGCGGCCGACAGGGAGCTGGCCGCCGCACAAGACAAATCTGGAGGAGCAACATGAAGCGCAACCTCATTCTGGCGGCGGCCTTTGCCGCCCCCCTTCTTTCCGCCTGCGGCGGCAGCGGCAGCGGCGGTGACAACCCGCCCCCGCTCGTCGAAGACCGGCTCTGCCCCGCCACGCTCGACTACAACACCGTATTCACGGGCGGCGCGGGCAGCGGCGAACTCGCGAAAGTCCAGCTCGACACGACCAAGATGACCTGGCAGGTCACCTATGTCGAATCGGCGGTGCCGCAAAAGACCGGCACCGTCACGCCGACCCGCGCGGGCACCGTCGACAGCGGCACGCTCACGCAGGAAACGCTGCTGCCGACCAACAAGCTGAACCAGTGCGCGTTCCGGCTGAACGGCGCGAGCCTCGATGCGTCGCGTCCGGCACGCATCTTCGTCGGCTTCGGCGTCGCGGGCGGCACGATCCCCGGCAAGGAAATCCAGTTCGACGGCGTGCTCGGCCAGGCCGCGGTGCCCGATACGAAGTTCCCGTACTACCCGTTCATCGGCTTCTCGTCGATCGAAACCGACATCACGAAGGTCGCGGGCACGTACAGCCACGTCGGCTTCGGCGAAGTGCCGTCGCAGAAGTTCGCGCCGGCGTCGATCGACGCGAAGGTGACGATCAACGCGGACGGCACGTGGACCAAGTGCGACACGACCGGCCAGTTCGCCGGTGGCGCCTGCGCGCAGCAGGGCACGAACTTCGTGCAGTCGGCCGACGGCAGCGGCGCGTTCCAGTCGAACAACTACGCGAGCCAGCTGAAGCCGACGCTGTCGGCGACGCCGCAGGGCAAGGGCTTCATGATCGTCGGCAAGCTGCGCAACCAGCTCGTGCCGATCCTCGTGCGCACGGGCGTCGCGAACCCGAACCCGACGCCGGACGCCAACGGCGTGCCGGGCCTCACCGCCGACGACGAATCGAGCATCTCGATCCTCGCGCCGCAGACGGCCGTCGCGCTCGGCTCGCAGAACGGCGAGTACATCGGCGTCGACAGCCAGTTCGACTACCGGACCACCGCGCTGATCGACAAGCAGGCCACGCTGCTCGATCCGTTCAACGCGTCGCAGGCCTCGCTCGCGACCGCGCTCGATCTCGACTACACGCAGAAGGTGCCGGGCACGGTCACGACGATTCACACGGGCTCGGGCAGCACGTCGCCGACCGGCAAGTTCATCTTCACGGGTGGCGTGTTCGGTTTCCTCGACAACGCGGGATCGACGCCGTATTTCACGATCGGCGCATTCGTCCAGTAAGCGGAGGGAAGAGCCGTGATGAAGAAGACCCTTCTCTGCGCGGCGGCCGGCGCCGCCGCCGTGGCGCCGCTCGCGGCGCACGCGCAGAGCGCCGGTAGCAACGTCGTGACGCTGGGCTGGTTCCACATCATGCCGCAGCAGAGCAGCACGCCGATGACGACCAACGTCGCGCCGACGCCGATCAACACGCCGCTGCGGCTGCCGCCGTCGTTCACGTCGCCGGGCACCGGGCTGCACACGAGCGGCGCCGACACCGTCGGCCTGACGGTCAGCCACTTCCTGACCGACCATATCGCGGTGACATCGGTGGCCGGCGTGCCGCCGGTGTTCAAGGTCTCGGGCCAGGGCACGATCAAGCCGCCGGGCCCGGCCGGCGCGCTCGGCACGCAGAACATCGGGCTGGGCTCGGTCAACCCGATCGTGAAGAGCGTGCGGCAGTGGAGCCCGGCGGCGATCCTGCAGTACTACTTCGGGGCCGCGAACGCGAAGTTCCGGCCGTTCCTCGGCCTCGGCGTGTCGTACAACTGGTTCAGCGACCTGCAGCTCAACACGAACTTCATCAAGCAGACGCAGGACAACCTCGGCGCGGTTCTCGCGGCGGGCGCGGGCAAGCCGGGTACGACATCGGTGGAGGCGAAGGCGTCGTCGTCATGGCAGCCCGTGTTCAACGCGGGCCTGCAGTACAACATGACGGAGCATTTCGGGCTGATCGCGTCGGTCACGTACATCCCGCTGAAGACGACGTCGACGGTGACGATCAAGGCGGCCGACGGCACGGTGCTCTCGGAGTCGAAATCGGACCTGAAGGCCGACCCGATCATCAGCTACGTCGGGATGACGTACAAGTTCTGAGCGCAGCGACGGACGACGAATGGACGGCCGCGACAAAATCGCAGGCAAAAAAAAGCCCGCCTAAGAGGCGGGCTGAATCCATATCAGAGGAGACATGGAGGAGACAGGTGCAACTATAGCGAAACAGTTTCCGCAATGCAACATTTCCGTAGAGAAAATAAGGATTTTCCCTCGAATGTCGCCTCTAGACCGCCTTTACCGCATCTGACCCCGCCCTGTTTACCCGGTCGAGCACTTCGCCCAGCGCATCGCGCAGCAGCGCGACGGGCCGCACCAGCCGGCCCGGCAGCGCGCCGTGCACGATCCACACGTTGATCCGCGTCTCCAGCCCCACCGTTTCCACCACCCTCAGCGCATCGCGATGCGCGCTGCGCGCCAGCGCGTTCGGCGCCGCGATGCCGATGCCCGCGCCGCGCGCGACGAGCGACAACTGCAGCTCCGAGCCGAACGCCTCGACCGCGACGTCGAACGGCAGCCCGGCCGCGCCGAGCATGCGGCTCAGCGCCGAGCGCATCCCGCAGCCGTCCTGGCTCAGCACCCACGGAAAACCCGACAGCGTGTCGATCGACAGCGGACCGTCCGGCAGCGGGTAGTCGCGCGCGGCGACGAGCACCGTCGGCTGCGTGCCGATCAGCGTCGACGCGAACGTGTCGGGCAGCGTCGAACTGGCCGGCACCATGACGGCCGCGACATCGAGCGCGCCCCGCTCGACGCCTTGCATCAGCGCCGGCGACCAGCCGGCCGTCACCCGCAGCGTGAGGCGCGGAAACGCGTCACGCAGCCGGTCGATCGGCTGCTCGAGCGCCAGCTCGGACAGGAACGGCGGCACGCCGATGCGCAGCTCGCCCGACGGCTCGCTGTCCGGCGCGCCCGCCGCCATCAGCTCGTCGACCGCGCCCAGCACGTTGCGCGCGAGCGCGTAGACGTCGCGCCCGGCGGCGGTCGGCTTCAGCGGCTTGCTTTGCCGCTCCAGCAGCGGCATGCCCAGCAGCGTTTCGAGGTTCTGCACCCGCCGTGTCAGGCCCGGCTGCGTCAGGTGGAGCTTCGCGGCCGCGGCGACCATCGACCCGCTGTCGACCACCGCGACGAATGCCTGGAGATCACGCGTATTCAAAACAAACTCGCATAATCATGTTAGAGATATTTCAATTGTCGCATAAACATCGGGCACCTACGATGGGGACTTCTTCGACCCACTCGCCAGGCTTCCGATGAACTGCCCTGCCAACCCCTGCCCCGCCGCCGCGCGCCCACCCGTCAGCGCGCCGGCCGGCACGCCGCCCGCGCTGAGCGCCGGCATGACACTGTTCTTCGCCGCGACGGTCGGCGTGATCGTGATGGACCTGTTCGCCGCGCAGCCGCTGACGGGCCCGATCAGCGCCGACCTGCACCTGCCGCCCGGCTTGTCCGGCCTCGTCGCGATGCTGCCGCAGCTCGGCTACGCGGCCGGGCTCGTGCTGCTCGTCCCGCTCGTCGACCTGCTCGAGAACCGCCGCCTGATCGTCACGACGCTGGCCGCGTGCGCGGCCGCGCTCGCGCTGCCGGCGTTCACGCGGTCGGGCACCGTATTCCTGCTCGCGACGCTCGTGGCCGGCGCCGCGTCGAGCGTGATCCAGATGCTCGTGCCGATGGCCGCGTCGATGGCGCCCGAGGCGCAGCGCGGCCGCGCGGTCGGCAACGTGATGAGCGGGCTGATGCTCGGCATCCTGCTGTCGCGGCCGCTCGCGAGCCTGATCGCGGGCTCGGCCGGCTACCGCACGCTGCTTGCGTCGATGGGGCGCCTGCTCGCCGACGAGCCGGTGCTGCGCCGGCATGCACTGTCGGCCGCGCTCGCGATGGCCGCGTTCAGCGCATTCTGGACCGCGGTCGGGCTGCGGCTCGCGCAGCCGCCGTTCGGCCTCGACCTGCACGGCATTGCGCTGTTCGCGTTCGCCGGCGCCAGCGGTGCGATCGTCACGCCGCTCGCGGGCCGTGCCGGCGACCACGGCCATGGCCCGGCCGCGCAGCGGATCGCGCACGTCACGATGCTCGTGGCGCTCGTCTTGCTCGGCATCGCGGGCGCCGGCTGGTTCGGCTTCGACGCACACCTGCATCGCGGCCTCGCGCTCGCGCTGCTGGCCGGCGGCGCCGCGCTGCTCGACGCGGGCGTCATCGTCGACCAGACGATCGGCCGCCGCGCGATCAACCTGCTGAACCCGGCCGCGCGCGGCCGCCTGAACGGACTGTTCGTCGGACTGTTCTTCATCGGCGGCGCGCTCGGCGCGGCGCTCGCAGGCAGCGCGTGGGCCTCGGGCGGATGGAGCGCGGTGTGCGGCGTGGGGTTTGCGTTCGCCGGCGCGGCCGCCGTCTTCGGGCTCACGGCCGGACGCGGAGCCGGCACGGCGGCATTGACGCGCCCGCGTGCTTAAGCAAGCGCGTGACGCAGGCCCGAAAAGCAGAACGCCCCGCCCTCTTGAGAGGAACGGGGCGTTCGGTACGCCGGTGTCAGTGCGAAATCAGTGACGGACCAGCGCCATCATCGCGCCGAAGCCGACGAACAACCCGCCCGTCAGCCGGTTGAAGATCTTCGCCACGCTCTGGCTCTTCAGCGTCGCGCCGATGCGCGTGCCGAACGACGCGTAGACGAGATACCAGCTCACCTCGATCACCGCGAACGTGACGACGAGAATGCCGAACTGCGGCAGCGTCGGCTCGGCCGCGTTGATGAACTGCGGCAGCAGCGCGGCCGCGAACAGGATCGCCTTCGGGTTGCTGCCCGCGACCAGAAAGCCGTTGCGGAACAGCGTCCCGCGCGATGCCGGCGCGGCCTGGCGCGGCACGGTGTCGACGTCGGCGGCAGGTTGCTCGTCATCGACGCGTGCGCGCCATGCCTTCACGCCGAGGTAGATCAGGTAGGCCGCGCCCGCGAAGCGCAACGTGTTGAACATCGCCGGCCAGGCTTCGAGCACCGCACCGAGGCCCGCCGCCGACACCGACAGCATCAGCACCAGCGCGGTGAGGCAGCCGGCCATCGTCCACGTCGAACGCCGCAGCCCGTGCCGCGCGCCGTGCGTCATCACCAGCAGCATGTTCGGGCCCGGAATCGCCGACACGACGAACACCGTCGCCACGAAAAGCCACCACGTATGCAAGTTCATGCCCGCCTCTGCGTCGATGCAAGGAAAAAGGAAACGTCGATTATGCCGGTGCGCCGGACTTCTGTCGCGCGACGGCTCAGCGGCCCGCGCGGCGTAGCGCGACTTCGCCGAGCACCGCGAAATCCTGCTCGCCGCCGCCGTGCGCCAGCGCGTCGAGCAGGTTGTCGCGCACGACGCTCGCCACCGGCAGCGGCACCGACACGGCGTCGCCGGCTTCCAGCGCGAGGCGAACGTCCTTCAGCCCGAGGCGCGCCTTGAAGCGCGCGGGCTCGTAGCGCCGCTCGGCAATCATCGAGCCGTAGCCTTCGTAGACGGGGCCCGGAAACACGCTGCCGGTGATCACGTCGAGGAAGTCGCGCATCGCGACGCCGTGCGCACCGAGCAATGCAGAGGCTTCGCCGAGCGTCTCGATCGCCGACGCGAGCGTGAAGTTCGCGGCGATCTTCGCGACGTTCGCGTGCTGCGGCAACGACCCGAACCGCCAGGTCTTCTGGCCGATCGCGTCGAACAGCGGCTGCACGCGGTCGATCGCCTCGGCCGGGCCGCCCGCCATGATCGTCAGGCGCGCGGCGGCCGCGACGTCCGGCCGGCCCATCACCGGCGCGGCGACATAATGGATGCCGCGCGATGCATGCGCGTGCGCGAGCGATTCGGCCAGCGCGACCGACACCGTCGCCATGTTCACGTGGATCAGGCCGCGCGGCGCCTGGGCGAGCAGTGCGTCGTCGAAGATCGCGCGCGCCGCGGCGTCGTCGGCCAGCATCGAGAACACCGCGTCGCCGCGAAACGCGTCGGCCGGCGTGTCGACGATCTGCGCGCCGACGGCCGCGAGCGGCTCGGCGCGCTCGCGCGACCGGTTCCAGACGCGCACCGTGTGCCCGGCCTTCAGCAGGTTCGTCGCGATTGCCTGCCCCATTTCACCCAGCCCGATAAATCCGAGATCCATTTCCCGCTCCTTCGCTCCGTGAAGCGGGGAGTTAAACACAGATGCGTGGCGCCTGCAGGGCACGCGGCCGGCCAGGCGCGGTGCCATACTGCCCGCATGGCGACCGCGACCTTCCGCTTCCACGACGAACTGAACGCCTTTCTCCCGCGCGCCCAGCGCGACCGCGCGTTCGGGCACGCATGTGCGCGCGACGCGACGGTGAAGCACGCGATCGAGGCGCTCGGCGTCCCGCATACCGAAATCGGCCGGCTGTGCGTGAACGATGCGCCGGCCGCGCTCGACCGGCCGCTCGACGACGGCGACCGGGTCGAGGCTTTTCCGGAACGCGCACGGCCGGCTGCCGTGAACGGGGCCACCGCGCCGCCAGCGCAATGGCGCTTCGTCGCCGATGCGCATCTCGGCGACCTCGCGCAACTGCTGCGCCTCGCGGGCTTCGACACCTGCTATGACAACCACTACCGCGACGACGAGCTCGCGGCGCTCGCCGCGCGGGAGGGCCGGATCGTGCTGACCCGCGACCGCGAGCTGCTCAAGCGGCGCGCGGTCGCGCGCGGCTGCTACCTGCACGCGCTGCAGCCGGCCGACCAGCTGCGCGAACTGTTCGAACGGCTCGATCTCGCGCCGCACATGCGGCCATTCCGGCTGTGCCTGCGCTGCAATGCGCCGCTGCATCCGCTCGACGCGGCCGCTGCCGCGCCACGCGTGCCGGCCGGCGTCCGGCTGCGGCACCGGCGCTTCGCCGCGTGCGACGTGTGCCGGCGCGTGTTCTGGGAAGGCTCGCACTGGCGGCGCATGCGCACGGTGGTCGACGCGATGCGCGCGCCGCCGTCGCCGGCCGATGAACACGAGGCCTGAAAAAACAAAACCCCGCATGCGTGAACATGCGGGGTCTCGCGACTGGCGGCCGGCGGTGCCGGCCGCAGCGCAACGCGCTTCTTAGTTCTGCGCGCCTGCGTCGTTCGTGCCGGCTGCCGATGCGGCTTCGGCCTTCGCCTTGCCCTTGGCCGAGCCGTGGCGCTTCAGCTGGTGCTTCGGCTTGCTGTGATCCTTCTTGGCCGGTGCCGGAGCGGCTGCCGACGTGTCGGCTGCCGGCGCGGACGCCTGTGCGAATGCCGAAACCGATGCGAGTGCGAATGCTGCGGCGATGATCGAAGCGAGCGTCTTCTTCATTGTTCTTCCTTTAGCGGAGAAAAAATCAAACGTACCGGTCAGTAAAGATGCGAGGCATTCGCATCGGAGCCCCAGGCCGCAAGGCCGGCTTTCGCCGTGCCGTCGCGACAAAACCTGACGCACTGGTTCCATAACGCACCGTGTTCGCGGCAAGTTGACACGTTGCTTGCGCCCCTCGGGTTTCCCCGGGGGAGCACGCGTATCCCCGGGGCGGTGCCCCGTCCGGCGGCCGCCGCGGCGGCGCTGCAAACCGGCTCGCGCACCGTCGGGGCGACGCTTATACTGGCGTCCATCCGTCCCTTTCCCCGGAAACCGGATCGCGGCCGGTCGCCAGACCGCCGCCGTCTCGAGGCGCTCAAATTGCCCGATCACAATCTGGACAAACTGAAAATCGACCGGCGTCCGCTCGCCCCGGCGCCCCGTCGTCGCCGGTGGCTCCGCTATGCGGTGGCCGCCGCGCTCGTCATCGGCGCGATCGGCGCCGGCCTCGCACTCACCGGCCGGCCGGCCGTCGAAACTACCGCCGTCACGTCCGCCTACCCGTACCAGAACGACACGCAGCTCAATGCGACCGGCTACGTCGTGCCGCAGCGCAAGGCCGCGGTCGCGTCGAAGGGCCAGGGGCGCGTCGAATGGCTCGGCGTGCTCGAAGGCACGCGCGTGAAGCAGGACGAGATCATCGCGCGGCTCGAAAGCAACGACGTGCGAGCATCGCTCGCGCAGGCGCGCGCGCAGGTGCAGGTGTCCCGCGCGAACCTCGGCGTCGCGCAGGCGGAACTGAAGGATGCAGAGATCGCGTTGCGCCGCACGTCCGCGCTCGCGCCCAAGGGCGCCGTGCCGGCCGCGCAGCTCGACACCGACACGGCCCGCGTGAACAAGGCGCGCGCGACGCTCGACAGCGACCAGGCCGCGATCGCATCGGCCGAGGCCAACGCACAGGCCGCGCAGGTGGCAGTCGACCAGACAGTGATCCGCGCGCCGTTCGACGGCATCGTGCTCGCGAAGCACGCGAACGTCGGCGACAACATCACGCCGTTCTCGTCCGCGTCGGACAGCAAGGGCGCGGTCGTGACGATCGCCGACATGGACACGCTCGAGGTCGAGGCCGACGTCGCCGAATCGAACATCGCGAAGATCCGCGCCGAGCAGCCGTGCGAGATCCAGCTCGACGCGCTGCCCGACATGCGCTTCGCGGGCCGCGTGTCGCGCATCGTGCCGACCGTCGACCGTTCGAAGGCCACCGTGCTCGTGAAGGTGCGCTTCGTCGACCGCGACGACCGCGTGCTGCCCGACATGAGCGCGAAGATCGCGTTCCTGTCGAAGCCCGTGTCGGCACAGGACCGGCAGCCCGTGACGGCCGTGCAGGCAAGCGCGGTCGTGGAGCGCGACGGGCGGCCGGTCGTGTTCGTCGTGAAGGACGACGCCGTGCACGCCGTGCCCGTGACGCGCGGCATGCGGATTGGTGAGCTCGTCGCGCTCGCCGGCGTGAAGCCCGGCGACACCGTCGTGCTCGCGCCGGGTGCGAAGCTGAAGGACGGCGCGAAAGTGACCGTCGCGAAGAAGTAGCGCACGCGTGAACGACGCCCCACCGCCCCTCGTCGAGATCAGCCACGTCGCGAAGTCGTACCGGCGCGGCAACCAGATCGTGCCCGTGCTGACCGACATCACGCTCGATATCCGCGAAGGCGACTTCGTCGCGCTGATGGGGCCGTCCGGCTCCGGCAAGAGCACGCTGCTGAACCTGGTGGCCGGCATCGACCGGCCCGACAGCGGCGAGCTGCGCGTGGGCGGGCTCGACATCTCGCTGCTCGCGGAGGCGCAACTGGCCGAATGGCGCGCGGCGAACGTCGGCTTCATCTTCCAGTTCTACAACCTGATGCCGGTGCTCACCGCGTTCGAGAACGTCGAGCTGCCGCTGATGCTCACGCACCTGTCGCGCCGCGAGCGGCGCGAGCGCGTCGAGCTCGTGCTCGACATGGTGAACCTCGGCGACCGGACGAGCCATTACCCGTCCGAGCTGTCGGGCGGCCAGCAGCAGCGTGTCGCGATCGCGCGCGCGCTGATCACCGATCCGGTGCTGATCGTCGCCGACGAGCCGACCGGCGACCTCGACCGCACGTCGGCCACCGACGTGCTCGCGATGCTGCAGCGGATGAACGCCGAGCTCGGCAAGACGATCATCATGGTGACCCACGACGCGCATGCGGCCGGCGCCGCGCGCTCGCTCGTGCATCTGGAAAAAGGGGAGCTGATCGATGGGCACGCCGGCTGACCGGCTGCGGGAGCGCGCGCAATGTACGTGCTGAAGCTGATCGCGCGCAATGCGATGCGGCACCGGCTGCGCACGCTGCTGACCGTGCTCGGGCTTACCATCGCCGTGCTCGCGTTCGGGCTGCTGCATACCGTGGTCGACGCGTGGTACGCGGGCGCGGCCGCCGCGTCCAGCGGGCGGCTCGTCACGCGCAACGCGATCTCGCTCGTGTTTCCGCTGCCTGTCAGCTACGAGAACCGGATCCGCGGCGTCGAAGGCGTGACGGCCGTGGTCCGCTCGAACTGGTTCGGCGGCATCTACCGCGACCCTAAGAACTTCTTCGCGAGCTTCGCGGTATCGGACAACTATCTCGACCTGTACCCGGAATTCATCATCCCGGCGCAGCAGCGCGCCGACTACGATCGCGACCGCCGCGGCTGCCTCGTCGGTCGCCAGCTCGCGACGCAGTTCGGCTTCAAGATCGGCGACGTGATCCCGCTGAAGGGCACGATCTACCCGGGCACGTGGGATTTCGTCGTGCGCGGCATCCTGGACGGCCGTGACGACTCGACGATCACGCGGCAGTTGGTGTTCCACTGGGAATACCTGAACGAGACGGTGCGCCAGCGCACGCCGAAGCAGGCCGACCAGGTCGGCGTATTCGTGCTCGGCGTCGCGAACCCCGACGACGGCGCGTCGATCGCGCGCCACGTCGACGCGGTGTTCAAGAACTCGCTCGCCGAGACGCTGACCGAAACCGAGCAGGCGTTCCAGCTCGGCTTCGTCGCGATGTCGAACCAGATCATCGCGGCGATCCGCCTCGTGTCGTACGTGGTGATCCTGATCATCATGGCCGTGATGGCCAACGCAATGGCGATGAGCGCGCGCGAGCGCACGGCCGAATACGCGACGCTGAAGGCGCTCGGCTTCGGCCCCGGCTTCCTCGCGCTGATCGTGTTCGGCGAATCGGTCGTGATCGCGGTGGCCGGCGGCGGGCTCGGGATCCTCGCGACGCCGCCCGCCGCGAGTCTCTTCAAGCAGGCGGCCGGCGGCATCTTCCCGGTGTTCAAGGTGTCGACCGAGACGGTCGTGCTGCAGGCCGCATGCTCGGTCGCGGTCGGCTTCGCGGCGGCGATCGTGCCGGCGTGGCAGGCGGCGCGCGTGCGCGTCGTCGAAGGCCTCCGGGCAATCGGTTAGGTTGGCACATGGCGATCCCGCTCAACTACATCGCGCGCAACCTGTGGACCCGACGGCTCACCACCGCGCTGACCGCCGGCGGGATGGCGCTCGTGATCTTCGTGTTCGCGACCGTGCAGATGCTCGACGCGGGGCTCACGCAGACGCTCGTGTCGACCGGCGAACCCGACAACGCGGTGGTGATCCGCAAGGGCGCCGAAACCGAGATCCAGAGCTCGATCGACCACCAGCAGGCCAATGCGCTCGAGATGCATCCGGCCGTCGCGCTCGGCCCCGACGGCCGGCCGCTCGTGTCGAAGGAAGCGGTCGTGCTGATCTCGCTGGTGAAGACCTCGACCGGCAAGCCGTCGAACGTCGTGATCCGCGGCGTGTCGCCGACGGGCCTCGCGCTGCGCCCGCACGTGAAGCTCGTCGCCGGCCGCATGTTCGCGCCCGGCTCGTCGGAAATCATCGTCGGCAGCGCGATCGCGAAAGGCTTCAGCGGCACGCAGCTCGGCGACAGCCTGCATTTCGCGCAGCGCGACTGGACCATCGTCGGCATCTTCGACGCGGGCGGCAGCGGCTTCGATTCGGAGATCTGGGGCGACGTCGACCAGCTGATGCAGTCGTTCCGCCGCACCAGCTATTCGTCGATGGTGCTGCGCATCCCGAGCGCCGACGGCTTCGCGCGCTTCAAGGCCGACATCGACGTCGACCCGCGCCTCACCGACGAGGCGAAACGCGAACAGACTTTCTACGGCGACCAGTCGAAGGCGCTGTCGACGTTCATCAACATCCTCGGCATCACGCTGTCGACGATCTTCTCGATCGCCGCGATGATCGGCGCGATGATCACGATGTATGCGTCGGTCGCGAACCGCGTCGCCGAGATCGGCACGCTGCGCGCGCTCGGCTTCAAGCGCACGAACGTGCTCGCCGCGTTCCTGCTGGAAGCGCTGCTGCTCGGCTTCGTCGGCGGCGTGGCGGGGCTCGCGTGCGCGTCGCTGATGCAGTTCGCGTCGTTCTCGACGACCAACTTTCAAACCTTCGCCGACCTGTCGTTTCGCTTCGTGCTGACGCCCGCGATCGTCGTGAAGACGCTGCTGTTCTCGCTGGTGATGGGGCTCGTCGGCGGGTTCCTGCCGGCGATGCGGGCCGCGCGGCTGAAGATCGTCGACGCGCTGCGCGCGCAGTGACGCGCGCCGCCGCTCACGTTCAACGTTCGCACGGCACCCACGCGCCGTGGAACCCGGCCGGTACGCGGCGCGGCAGGTGCACGGTGGCAACCGGCCCCGCATCGATCGCGCGCGCATCGAGGATCACGACGTCGCTCGTATCAGTCGCCGCGCGGTAGACCATCACCAGCAGCCAGCCGTCGTCCTCGTTCGCGCCGCCCGGGCGCGGCACGAACACCGGCTCGCTGTTCTGGTCGCCGGGCGGCACCGCGTAGTGCGTCGTCGTGCCGCTCGCGTGGTCGAAGCGCATCACGCCGCGCATTTCCACAGGGTTCGGCTGCTCGACCGCATACAGGTAGCGGTAGCGGCGCCCCGTCCGGCTTTCGTTGATGCGCGGCATCTCGATGCCGCCGTCGGCGAGCGGCCCTTCGTCGATCAGCCCGTTCGCCGTATCGATCACGTAGCGCCACAGCTCGCCGACCGGGTTGTCGGCGAAGCGGCCCGTGCCCGCGTCGAGCCGCAGGAACGACGGATAGCGCACCGCATCGAGCACGATGCACGACGCGTCGCAGTCGTACGCGTTCACGACGTGCAAGATGAAGCACGGCTCGACGTCGAACCAGCGCACCGCGCCGCCGTGGCGCGGGAGCACGCCGATGCGCGCGGGCCGGTCGTCGTGCCAGCGCAGCGGCATCCGGTGGCCGTGCTTCAGCAGCGAGAAGTCGTAGCCGACGTTCAGGTCGAGCAGCAGGCTGCGGGTTTCGGTGATCGCGAGGTCGTGCATCATCGACGGCGCGTTCAGCGCGATCTCGAGATCGACGCGCTGCACGCCCTGCGCATCGGCGACACCGTAGCGCAGCCACGGTGCGCGCCAGTCCGCGCGGAACGCAATCAGCTCGCCGGTCACCGGATCGACCTTCGGATGCGCGGTCATCCCGCCGCCGAGGCCCGCGTGCCGCGCCGGCACACCGAGCGAATCGAGCGCGGCCGTGATCGCGAACGGCGCGCCGCCCTCCGCCAGCGCGAGCAACTCGCCGGCATGCTGCAGCACGTTCACGTTCGGGTTGGTGTCGGGCAGCTGCGATGCCGCTTCAGGCGCATGCACGGCTGCCCAGCGCTGCGTGCGCGCCCAGCGGTTCCGGTAGCCGGTCGCGCGGCCGCCTTCGAACGCGATCGCGTGCAGCATCGCGGCTTCCGGCCACCACGACAGCATGTCGTTTCCGTCGAAACGGCCGCCCGGCGGATTCGGGCCGTTGCGCAGCAACGTGCCGGCGAGCTCGTGCGGGATCGTGCCGGTCACGCGCAGATCGACGAGATCGGCCTCGTCGGCAACCGGCGCGATCGCGCCGCGATTCAGATCGAATGCGGTCATGGCGTCCGATGCTCCTGTCAGCAGTCTTCGGTGGACGGCGGCAGTTCGCCGCGTGCCAGCGCGAGCGCATGGTCGCGCACGTCGTCCGGCCAGCCGGCGATCAGCTCGGTGAGCCGTGCCAGGTCGTTCGCATACAGCGCGCGCGCGGCCTCCTCGAAACCGGGCAGGTCGCCCGCCATCGCCGACATGAAGTGGTACGCGCGCGCCTGCGCATCGCGTCGCCGGTCGGCTTCCGCGTGCGTGCGCCGTGCGTCCTCGACAAGCTTGCGCAACGCGACCGACGCGCCGCCGGGCTGCGTGGCCAGCCATTCCCAGTGACGCGGCAGCAGCGTGACCTCGCGCGACACGACGCCGAGCTTCGGCCGGCCGCGGCTGCGCTGTTCGCCCGCGCCGGCCGGCTCGCCTGAGCCGGCCGATGCATCGCCCCGCGGCGGCGCATAGCGCGCGCGGATTTCGTCCGCCGTGCCGCGCAGGTCGAGGTCGATCGAACGGCCGGTCGCGTCGTCGAAGATCAGGATCGTGGTGGACATCGCATCGCCGGCAGCCTGGCGAACCGCGAGCGCGACGGTCGCGAGCGGGCCTGACGCAAGGCGTCGGTGGCCGTCGAACGCCGTGTAGGAAGGAAGCAGTGTGGTGATAGTCATCGTGGTCGCCCGGAGGCTGGAATCGGAATGACGCTATTTTTATCCGGGTATAAATTGGATGTCAATATTATCCGGGTAAAAAATAGCATCCACGCGTTCCATCCCTTCGGGCGATCACGACGCCGGTCAGATCGTGCGGGCTGGAATCGCGATGTCGCGTGCGCTTGCCAGTGCATCGTCGACCGATACATGCCCTTCGAACGCCGACGATGCCGGCAGCGGCAGGTTTTCCTCGATCGCATGCGCGAACTGCACGCCTGCATCGTCGGCGAGCCGCGCACGCAGTGCGGCGACGCGCGGGAATGCTTCAGGCTCGAACACCGCGTGATAGTCGGCCCAGCGCGCGATCCCGGCGAAGTACGCGTCGGCCAGCGTGCGCCGTGCGCCCAGCAGCCACGGGCCTTCACCACGTTCGAGCATCGCCTCGAGCTGCCGGTGCGCCTTCAGCACCTTGCCGCGGCCGTACGCCTGCAACGCCGCTTTCTCGGCACCTTCGGTGTCGTGTTCGTACACGTACCAGAGCGCACCGAACGCGTTGAAGAACGTCGTGTTCAACCATGCCAGCATCCGGTTCAGCCGGTCGAAATCGGCGCTGCCCTGGCGGAACGCAAGGCCGCTGTCGAGCGCCTGCGCGCCGATATGGCCGAGGATCGCGAGGCTTTCGGTCAGCACGTCGCCGTTCGCGGTCACGAACGCCGGCGTCTCCGCGACGGGGTTCAGCGCGAGGAACGCGTCGCTCGTCACGAGGCCCGGCATCGTGATGCGCGACAGCCGGTACGGGCGGCCGATCCATTCGAGCGCAACGATCGAGCCGAACGAGCAGCCGGCGGGAATGCCGTAGAGAAGGATGGGAGACATCGGGAGAATCCGCAGAAGTTGAACGAGCAGTCATGCTCCCATGACGAACGATGACGCAGTAGCCGCTAAAATTGAAACCCGTCGTTTCTCCATGTGGACGCTCGAAGTGAACCTGAACGATCTCTACCTGTTCGTGCAGGCGGTCGACGCCGGCAGCATGTCGGCCGCCGCGCGCCGGCTCGACCTGCCGAAATCGACGGTCAGCAAACGCGTGGCCGAGCTCGAGCGCACGCTTGGCGCGCGGCTCGTGCATCGCACGTCGCGCAGCTTCCGGCTCACGCCGGTCGGCGCCGAATTCTTCGAACATGCCCGCGCGGCCGTGATCGAGGCCGAAAGCGCGCGCGACGCGGTGCTGCGGCAAGCCGCCGAGCCGGCCGGCGTCGTGCGGATCACGAGCTCGGTGCCGGTCGCGCAGCACATCCTCGCGCCGTGCCTGCCCGCGCTGGCGGTCGCGCACCCGAAGCTGCTGCTGCAGATTCACGCGAGCGACCGCCTCGTCGACATCGCGCAGGAAGGCTTCGACATCGCCGTGCGCAGCCATTTCGCGCCGCTGCCCGATTCCGCGCTCGTGCAACGGCCGCTCGCGGCATCGCCGATCGTCGCCGTGGCGTCACCGGCCTATCTCGCGCGTGCCGGCACACCGGACGCGCCCGCCGATCTCGCGCAGCATGACGGGCTGCAACCGGCCCAGCAGCCGTGGCGGCTGCAACGCGGCGGAGACACCGTCGACGTGACGCCGCGCCTGCGCCTGCAGGCCGACGAATCGACGCTGCTGCTGCAGGCGGCGACCGCCGGCCTCGGCATCGCATGCCTGCCCGACTGGATCGCCGGCGCGGCGCTCGCGTCCGGTGCCCTCGTGCGCGTGTTGCCCGGCTGGCGCGCCGGCACCGTCACGACGACGCTGCTGATGCCGCACCGGCGCGGCCAGTTGCCCGGCGTGCGCGCCGCCGTCGAATTTCTCGCGCAGCACGTGGCGCGCCATCACGGCGCCGCCGCGGAAGACGCATGTGTCTGAGCGATCGATTCAAATCGTGAATCGATCAAGTCAGCAATTGGCATGAAGGCGCAAATTTCGACATGACAGAATGGCCCGGACGCCCTGCCCACCGGCAGCGGCGTCCGGCCTCCGGCCGGCAGCACCCACACGAATGGCGCGCATCGACGCGCCCGCCGCCCGACGGCACCTTCCGCCCTTCGGAGGAGACAGTCATGAATCCGCTTCAAGCGCTGCCGGCGTCCGCGTCGGCAACGGCCCGGCGCACGCGCGTGCGCTGGCTGGTGCTGGCCGTCCTGTTCGCGGTCACGACGATCAACTACGCGGATCGCGCGGCGATCGCGATCGCGGGCCCGAGCCTCGCCCGCGCGCTGCACCTGAGCCACGTGCAGATGGGCTTCATCTTTTCCGCGTTCGGCTGGTCGTACGTGATCGCACAATTGCCGGGCGGCTGGCTGCTCGACCGCTACGGGTCGCGCATCGTCTATGCGTTCAGCATCTTCTTCTGGTCGCTGTTCACGCTGCTGCAGGGCGGAATCGGCTTCTTCGGCGGCGCGGCCGCGTTCGCGCTGCTGTTCGGGCTGCGCTTCCTGGTCGGCGCGGCCGAGGCGCCGTCGTTCCCGGCCAACAGCCGGATCGTGTCCGCATGGTTCCCGGCCGCCGAACGCGGCACCGCGTCGGCGATCTTCAACGCCGCGCAGTACGCGGCGACCGTCGTGTTCGCGCCGCTGATGGGCTGGCTCGTACACGCGTTCGGCTGGCAGTCGGTGTTCGCGGTGATGGGCGTACTCGGCTTCGCGTTCGTCCTGGTGTGGAACCGCACGATGTACGACCCGAAGGACCACCCGAACGTCAACCGCGCGGAGCTCGACTACCTCGCCGCAGGCGGCGCGCTCGTCAACATCGACCAGGCGACCGGCGGACGCGACGGCGGCCCGTCGATGCGCCACGTGAAGGCGCTGCTGAAGAACCGGATGCTGATCGGCGTGTACGTCGCGCAGTACTGCATCAACGCGCTCACGTATTTCTTCATCACGTGGTTTCCCGTCTACCTCGTGCAGGCGCGCGGGATGTCGATCCTCAACGCGGGGCTCGTCGCGTCGATCCCGGCCGTGTGCGGGTTCCTCGGCGGGATTCTCGGCGGCGTCGTGTCCGACGGGCTGCTCAAGCAGGGTCGCTCGCTGTCGGTCGCGCGCAAGGTGCCGATCGTGGTCGGCATGCTGCTGTCGATGTCGATGATCGTCTGCAACTACACCGATTCGCACGTGCTCGTCGTGCTGTTCATGGCGCTGTCGTTCTTCGGCAAGGGGCTCGGCGCGCTCGGCTGGGCCGTCAACGCCGACACCGCGCCGCGCCAGATCGCGGGCTTGAGCGGCGCGCTGCTCAACACGTGCGGCAACCTCTCCAGCATCACGACGCCGATCGCGATCGGCTACATCGTCGACCGCAGCGGCTCGTTCAACGGCGCGCTCGTCTACGTGGTCGCGCACGCGCTCGTCGCCGTGATCTGCTACCTGTTCGTCGTCGGCGAGATCCGCCGCGTCGAGCTTCAATGAACGGCGCGGGCCGCGCCGGCGCAGCCGGCGGCCCGTGCCCCACCGGAACCAGGAGCGAGCCGATGTCCGATTCCCGCCGTGCCGGCACCCCGCACGTCACGCGCATGCAGGTGATTCCCGTCGCCGGCCGCGACAGCATGCTGCTCAACCTGTGCGGCGCGCACGCACCGTACTTCACGCGCAACCTCGTGATCCTCGACGACAGCAGCGGACACAGTGGCGTCGGCGAAGTGCCGGGCGGCGAAGGCATCCGTCATGCGCTCGAGCGCATGACGGATCTCGTGGTCGGCCAGTCGATCGGACGCTACCAGGCGACACTCAATGCAGTGCGCGCGGCACTGTCCGGCGCGGGCGCGGGTGCGGGCCGCACGATCCGGCACGAGGTGACGTCGGCCGGCGAAGCCGCGGTGCTGCGCCAGCCGCACGAGATCAACCTGCGGCTCGACAACGTGATCACCGCGATCGAGGCCGCGCTGCTCGACCTGCTCGGCCAGCATCTCGACGTGCCGGTCGCGGCGCTGCTCGGTGAAGGGCAGCAGCGCGATGCGGTGCCGATGCTCGCGTACCTGTTCTATCTCGGTGATCGCGGCCGCACCGACCTGCCGTATCGCGACGAGGCGCAGGCGTCGGATGCATGGTTCCGGCTGCGCAACGAGGAAGCGCTCACGCCGGCCGCGATCGCGCTGCAGGCCGAGGCCGCGGTCGATCGCTACGGCTTCGCCGATTTCAAGCTGAAGGGCGGCGTGATGGCCGGCGCCGACGAGATGGAAGCGATCGCCGCGATCAAGGCGCGCTTCCCCGACGCCCGCGCGACGCTCGACCCGAACGGCGCGTGGTCGCTCGACGAGGCCGTCGCGCTGTGCCGCGGACAAGGCCACCTGCTCGCGTACGCGGAGGATCCGTGCGGGCCGGAAGGCGGCTATTCGGGCCGCGAGGTGATGGCCGAATTCCGCCGCGCGACGGGAATCCCGACCGCGACCAACATGATCGCGACCGACTGGCGGCAGATGGATCATGCGGTGCGGCTGCAGGCGGTCGACATCCCGCTCGCCGACCCGCATTTCTGGACGATGCAGGGCTCGGTGCGGCTCGCGCAGCTGTGCCGCGACTGGGGGCTCACGTGGGGCTCGCATTCGAACAACCACTTCGACGTGTCGCTCGCGATGTTCACGCATGCGGCGGCGGCCGCGCCCGGCACGATCACCGCGATCGACACGCACTGGATCTGGCAGGAAGGCGATGCGCGGCTTACATGCGAGCCGCTGAAGATCGTCGGCGGCCAGGTGGCCGTGCCGGAGCGGCCGGGGCTCGGGATCGAACTCGACATGGCGCAGGTCGAGGCCGCGCATGCGCTTTATCGGCAAGTCGGCGGCACGGCGCGCGACGACGCGGTCGCGATGCGCTATCTCGTGCCGGGGTGGACGTACGATCCGAAGCGGCCGAGTGTCGGGCGGGGGTGAGGGTGGTGGTGGGCGGCGGCGGGTAGTTGCCAAACACGGCAAACGCCCGCATCCTGCCGGCTGCCTGAATCGGCCTGCACGGCGAACGGTTCGGCTGCCCGTCCACCCGAATAAGAACCGCCCGTCATGACGTCTTCCAATCCGACACCGCGACAGCTCATCGTCTACATCCTGTATTCGGTGCTGGGCCTGCCCGCGAGCATGACCGCCGCTGGCTATGTCGCGCCGCTGATCACGCGGAACGTGTCGAACTTCGAAGGCGGCGCCGGCTACGCAACGTTGTGGTGGCTCATCCTGCTGATCTGCGCGTTCTACGCGCTGTCGTTCGTCATTTTCGCGCTGCTGCGGAAGAGAACGGTGATTCTCGCAGTCGTCACGATGGCGCTCGCCGCGTTGGCGGTGCCGACGTTCAGGCTCGCGCACGAACTGCTGACCTGACTGACCGGCCACCGGTCGACCCACCCCGCCACGTCGAGTGCGGCCCCTGGGTCCGGCCCGCCATCGCGGACCCGCAAAAAGAAAAAGGCCCGATCTTGCAAGACTGGGAGCAAATTCTTGCGAGCAGTAGGACTCACCTCTTTGCACTCCAACCGCTGAAATCAAAAGCATCTGAAAAGCGGACACCGAACAGACGGAAGCTATTCTCTGCACTTTGTCCTAGCTGCTCTGATTTCGCTGCACTTTGTGCACGTGGCACGGCGGCTACCACGGGCGGCATGTCAGAACCACTGCATACGAACTCACCTCCGTTCCATTGCCGCAACGCCCTCATGCCGACTCGCGCCCCTCCCGGAACGCAAGCGCGTCGACGAGCGCTTGCGTCGAGATCGGGGAGGTAGTCTGGGACAGGAGCCTCTCGAGGCAGTGGTTCGGATCAGCGAAATAATCCATGCAACAAGGACACCGCACACTCAGGCACGCCACACACTGGATATTGTGCGAGATCCGTCACACAAACAGGGCTGGTTTGCGCGGGCGTTTATGCCCCGGTCTGCCCCCAAATATCTGTTTCGCGCTTAACTACGCCGAATCCTTTCAATTTCTAATAATCGTCTGGAGTTTTCACCGTAAAATCGCGTGGGAAGTAAAAAACAAACCACTGAGAGGCGGTATGGGCACGCGTGACATAATCGGGGCAATAACCGGCGGATTATCGCAACAGGACCGTCTTCTAAAACTGGACACGCCGGCAGGTCAGAATGTCCTGCTGCCCCACCGCGTGACCGGACGTTCACGGATCGGCCGCGATTATCTCTTCCTGCTCGACTGCGTCTCCACGTCCAGCGATGTTCAGCTCAAAACGCTGATTTCCCAGGCCGTGACCCTCTGGATTCAGCAGGTCGATGGTTCCTATCACCCGTATCATGGCTATGTGCATACGGCCCGTCGGCTTGGAGCGGACGGTGGCCTTACAAGCTATCAGCTCGGTTTTTCCTCGTGGATGCACTTCCTGAGGTTCCGTCGCGACCAGCGGCACTGGCAGGACAAGACCGCGGACGAAATCATTGCAGACGTATTCAATGAACATCCGCAGGCGAAGGGCATGTACCGCTTTGCGCTCTCGAAGCCGTTGCCGGCACGTTCCTATTGCCGGCAGGAGGAGGCCGACTGGAACTTCGTGCACCGGCTCCTGGAGTCGGAAGGTCTATACGGTGTCTGGCAACAAGCCACCGATGGTAAATCGCATACGCTGGTGATCACCGATCGCCTCGACACGATCGAACCGTTGTCACCGGCCACAGTTGAGTTCTATCGTGCGGGCATACACAGCGAGGCCGATGCACTAACTCAATGGGCAGGGACCCGGACGCTGCAATCCGTGTTGTTGTCGACGCGCACCTTCGACTACAAAAATCCTTCGACGCCCTTCAATCCGAAAGCGACGTCGGTGCCGACGATGGCCAACCAGGGCGCGTTACCCGCGCAAGCGGAAGTCTATGAATACACCGGAGGCTACACGTATCCGGAACAGGATCGGGGCGACCATCTGTCGAAGATCCGCATGGAGGAGTGGGAGTCGCAGGCCAAACGCTTTCATGGCATCGGCGGTCTACGTGCCATCGATGCGGGTCGGCGCTTCACGCTGACCGGACATCCGGAGCACGATCATGACGCCGCGGGCCAGAACGAATTCGCGAGCATCGAGGTGGAGTGGACCATCGAGAACAACCTACCGCTCTCCGGACATGAAACGAATTTTCCCCACAGCCTGAGTCATGCGCTGACGCAGGCTCGTGCCGACGACCCCGGCCAGACGTTCGGCGTGAGCCACGCCGACGGATCGACGGGGTTTTACCGGATCGCCATCGAGGCGCAGCGCACGACAGTGCCCTACCGCAGCCCGTTCGAACATCGCAAGCCCGAAGCGAAGCTGGAATCGGCGATCGTGGCAGGCCCCAAAGGCCAGGAATGCTATACCGATGAACTGAACCGTGTGAAGGTGCTGTTCATCTGGGATCGTCTCAACGAAGGTGACGAGCGCGCCTCGTGCTGGGTGCGCATCGCGCAGTCCGACACCGGCGAGGGCTATGGCGGCGTCCACATGCCGCGCGCGGGTGAGGAACTGCTGATCGGGCATATCGGCAACGACATCGACCGCCCGATTGCGCTTCACCGCGTGTACAACGGCAAGGCAAAGCCGCAGTGGCATTCGAACGGCCTGATGTCCGGCTATCAGTCACGGGAGTATGGCGGCGGCGGTGGCTACAACCAACAGGTCATGGACGACTCGACCGGCCAGCCGCGGATGCGCGTGATGAGCAGCCACGGCATGAGCGGCCTGCATCTCGGTTACCAGATCGTCCAGAATGGCAATACCCGGGGCGCCTATGTGGGTAGTGGTTTTACGCTGCGTACCGATAACGCCGGCGCGATTCACGCGGGCGAGGGACTGTACTTCAGTACCCACTCCACCAGCGTCGATGGCCAGCCACTTGATACCAGCCAGCCACGAGAGATCCTGGCACGCGCCGATCTGCTGGTCGAGTCGCTGTCCTCTGCCAGCGCGACGGCCAGGGGCGAGGATCTGAAGCCGGGACGTGAAGCCCTCTCCGCGTTTGCGAAGGCAACCCAGCACAGCAAGGCGGGCGTGTCCAATGGCGGCAGCACGGCCGGCGGCGGGACCGGTAACGCGAACGCCTTTACCAAGCCCATCATGCTCGGATCGAGTCAGGAAAGCATGGGCTTGACCACACGCGCGTCGGCGCAGCTGGTGGCCGACGAACACCTGAATTTGGTGAGCGGCAAGGACACCTACTGGGCGGTCGGCAAATCGCTGGTGGCGGGCGTTGCGGAAAAAATCAGCATCTTCGTCCAGCGCGCCGGCATGAAGCTGATCGCCGGAAAAGGCGCGGTCGATATCCAGGCACTCAGCGATCAGCTACGCCTGCTTTCCGAACTCGGCCTCACGCTCAAGAGCAACAACGGCAGCATCGTGATCGACGCCAAGACCGAGCTGATGCTCAAGTGCGGGGGGTCGTACATCCGGATTACCGCCGAAGGCATCGAAGACGGCACCCGCGGTGCGCGTACCGTCAAGTCGGCGTCGTTCAGCCGGCAGGGGCCCAGTTCGGTGGCCGAGCACATGAACAGCCTTCCGAAGCCGGCGTTCAACGACAAATACATCTTGCGCGACCGCATCACCGGCGATCCGCTCAAGAACCATCCGTACGAGATCGTTCGTGGCGATGGCACACGCCTGAGCGGCGTCACCGACGAACTGGGCCATACGACCGAGCAGAAGAACAACGATATCGAAACCGTGATGATCCGTGCGCTGCGACCGGGCGCCAGCAAAGCCTAGGCGGCACACACAACCTCTATCAGCGAGCATCCATGAGCGAAAATCAGCCTGAGAGTCCCGGCACCCCGGGCCAGGGTTCCGGCGACGACGAGGCCGAACACGAAGTCGTCCGTCTTTCATCGCATACCGATGAAGGGGGCGACTCATATGCCCATGCCACCCTGACGCCGGCCGACGATACGCGCGCCAAGGAGACGTTGCATGACCTACGCCCCATCATCCCGGTGATCTTCATCCCCGGCGTCATGGGCTCCCCCATCGTCACCAAGGATACCGGCGACGAGGCCTTCTTTGCGCCGAACATGGACACGGTCGGTTCGATGCTCGGCGGATTTTTGTCGGTCCTCTTCGGGTGGTTTCAAAGCGCATCGTCGCGAGAGATCCGTTTCGATCCTCTCAAGGTGTCGGTGACGCCGCTCGGACCGATCAACGTGGGCGATGGCAAGACGATCACCGAAAAGGAGGCGCGGCGGCGCGGCTGGGGTTCGGTCTACCGAACCAGTTACCAGCCCGTGCTGCTGTGGCTCGAGCAACAATTGAACAACCCCATGCTGTGCGGCGAGTTGAAAGGTGCCTGGTGCGAGCCCGATCCGAAGGGCGAGACGTGGGCGCTGCATCCGGTGCTGGACACCGCGCCGACGCAATACGGTGCGTACGGAAAAGGCGAGGCGATCGCCGCGGAGTCGCCGGAGTTCAGGCGGTTCGTCAAGTTCCGCTACCGTGTCTACGCAATCGGCTACAACTGGCTGCAGTCGAACGACGATTCGGGGCGCGATGTGGTCAATGGTGTCGATTGTCCCGATCCGCAGACCAAGGGGAAGACACGACTCATGGGCATTACCGAGATCTGCAAGGAGAACGACACGGGCAAGGCCATCATCGTGACGCATTCGATGGGTGGTCTGGTGGCTCGCTTTGCCGTGTTGAACCATGGCGCGGAAGACTCGATCCACGGGGTATTTCACGGCGCACAGCCTGCCACCGGGGCGCCGCTGGCAGCTAAGCGTTACAAGACAGGTGGCGGCCCCGAAGGCGGATTGAACGGATTTATCAACGGCAGCCTGCTCGGACGCGATGCGGACGAATTCATTGCGGTGATGGCGAACGCACCCGGGCCGATGGAGCTGACACCGATGCCGGACTATAACAACGGCACGGCATGGTGGATTTTCGCTCGACCTGACGGAACGGTGCTCATGCAGTTTCCGAAGCATGGCGACGCGCTCCGCGAACTGTATCTCAATGCCGATTGGTACGGATTGCTGCCGAAGGCAGCTCAGCTCGATCCGGGCAAAGTGGTAAGGAAGCGACTCGGCAGGGACGACACCGGCGACAGTGCGCTGGTCGACAATTACGTCTCCACGATGACGCTAGTGGTCGCACGGCAAAGCCAGTTGAAGAATAAGTACCATGGCAACACGTATGTGGCATATTGCAACGGCGGGTTGGATACGCGATCTCCCGCGTCGGGCACGACGACCGAGGCTACCGACAAGGACAAGCCCACTGTCGAGCAAGGAGAGCTGACGAAGAACTTGCTGGCTTGGGGCAACGCCATCTGGACCGGCGACGTTCCGGCCGATGTGCAGGAATCCGAGCTCCGCGCCGCCGAGCTGCTGGACGATTCGGGCAAGGGCCAACTCCGCGTGCGGCTGAAAGAGCGCAACCTGAGCGTCACGTTTACGATGCAGAAGACCAACAAGATCCCCGACGTGAGCGCTACGACCGACTGGAATCGCGTGGCGAGCAAGACCGGCATCATTCGCGGTGACGGCACCGTGCCGGCATGGTCGGCTGACGCGCAGGCGCGTGGCCTGAAGCCCGATGTGCCGGGTGATCCGGCGAACGGCGTGCAGATGGCGTTCGTGCAGGCCGGATATGAGCACATGAAGAGTTACGCGCATCCCTGGACACGCTGGGCGCTCCTCTACAGTATGGTGCAGATCGTGAAGGACATCGACGTGCCGGGAGAGGCATGATGACGCGCTTCGTTCGCATACTTTTTTTGCTTGCGGGTCTGTGTGCCTGCTCCCTTGCGTTTTCCGTGGAACCAACGATGAACAATCCTCTGCTGTCCAAAGTACGTCCGTGGTGCGTCGGTCGCCTCGTGTTCGATCGCCCCGTTTCGAGCGAGATCTCGAACGAAAGCTACTTGTACCGCGGACAAAAACTCGTCACAACGCACGACGTGTCGGTGGAGACCTACGATGCCAAAGTCGCGGCGCGCGAGAAGGAACTGCGCACCAAACAGCGGGTGAATCCCGTCAATCTGGATGAGAAAACGGGGCGCGCATGGCTGGAAATGGCGTTTTCTCCGGTGCAGCACTCGCGGGTTTTCCTCTTCAACGGTGCAGTGGTGAAAGGAGTAGCTCTACCGTTCGATTCGGAAGGTTATCTGTTCGCGAACCGTACGCTCGTCCAAACAACCGGCAGGATCGGGGCGGATGCGATGAACCGAGCCGAAAGCATCTATAACGACACCTACCGCCGCATCAAGGTACGCGACAACTGGGCCGTGCCGACGGAATCGGGTTTCTGCTTCGACGGCGGGATTGTCACCGGACCGTCGACCTACACGGAAGAAGTAAGCCAGTCGTTCGCGCTCATGCCGGGCCGGCCGGCACTGCTAGTGATCAAGTTGCGCGACGCGGTGGAAGAAGATCAAGCCCAGCCGCTCACCAGTAGCCTGCCCGAGTTGCGTGCGAAACTCGATCGCATGCCCGGAAGCTATCGTATCCTGCGACAGGGCAAGCGAACGGTGGCCGGCATGGACGCCGAGGAAGTGCTGTTCGCGCTGAAGGACGGCGACGTCACGGTGTATCGCTTCTACCTGCTCGCGCCGGGGAATCCAGCCACGGTGGCGCAGCCGCACACATCGGTCGAACTGCTGCTGGGCGCGCCCGCGCGTAGCGATCTGCCGCCGGACCGATCCACCTCGCCGGTCGACGAGGCGGGGGCGCTGCAGACGTGGGACACACTGGTGAACAGCCTGCGCGCGCGACCAGGCGCGGTCTGACCGGAGCCCAACGATGCGCCGTTACGATATTGTGAAGGGTGACCTGACGACGGTCGGCGGGATCGTGCAGGGCGGCGACGCGCACGATCTGCTCGGTGGCCGCGAGCAGGCGTACGAGACCGATCCGGTCTGGTGTCCGGTCTGCAAGACCATGGGACATATCCAGTGCGAAGGTCCGCGCGTCTCCACGACCGGACCCGACGGACGGCAGGCGGCACTGAGCGATGATCTGTGTGTCTGCTTGTGTACGCCGCCGCCACGCTTGGTGCCGTCCCAGCAGACGTCGTATGTGGATGCGTAGCGTCGGCGGCGAGTTGCCGATGTCGACAGCGAATGTCGTTGTTTTTCAGCTAGGGAGTCGTGTGATGGTCAGAAAATGGACGGGAATGGTGCTGCTGCTGGCGTGGACGTTGGCTCTCTCGGGTTGCCAGTCGTTCCGGGACTGCGTGCAGGCACTGGGCGGCGGTTGCCACTAATGGAGGTCGGCTCCAGCGTAGCCACGGCGGCTGACGTGACTCCACATCAGATCCAGCAAATACTTGGCCCGAGTGGGTCATTGCAAGTCGCTCACAAACAACAAAGCCGGCTCGAGGCCGGCTTTGTACGCGAAGCATAAGGCTGCACCTTGTAAACAGAAGCATATCTTTGCAACCAGCGCAAAATCATCCTTCCTGTCTCAAGACGATCGAGCCCTTCGAATTCCGTTGGTGGAGCGGAGGAGGATCGAACATCTGGCTAGATGCCCCGAGAATGCTTGATCCATATTTTCCGATCACGCTTGGTTGCCCCCAAAGTTGCCCCCGCCTATCTCCTGCTACTCACACGCACTGGGCGAACGTGTCGGGCTAATCTCAAGTGAGCGCAAGCGCGGTGTTCTTCGCGCGGGCTTCGTAAAGCCCGAGGATTGGGGCGGCTCGGTGGTCAACGCGAACTTCTGACGTGTTCTGATCTTTCAATGCTGACGTATTTCAGGCGCACAGTGCAAGCACATGACCGCCCCATGTGCTTGCATCCAAGTCAAAGTTATGACATCCTAATTATGCATCATCTCACCGCGCCAATGGAGTGGATCACGGTGGACCCGCAATGGGTCACATCCGCACTTCCGGCGCTCAATTCCCTTGAGCATGTTTGATCGCCGGTTGATTGATTAACTGGCGGCGCTTTTGCGCCCCACCATCGGAGCGCATGAAATGGCAGTCACCTTTAACAACAACCGCGCAGGCCACGCTCACGCCGTGGCGTCAGCCCCCCGCAAACGCACCAATGGCCATACGGCACCTAAACCGCCAGCGATCTCACTAGATCAACCGGGCCGCATCCGCGTTGCCAATTTCCAGGCGTTGCTTGGCGGCATCTCGGGTAGCGCGTTCTATCAGCGTCTGAAGTTGGGCCGTATTCCCCAACCCTGTGGAAATGATGGACGTCCGTACTGGCGAACAGAGGTGGTCAAAAAATTTCTCGAAACGTAGACAGCTGGCGCAGTGTTCGTTGATTGAGTCTGTCGCTCGACGTGTTGCCGTGGTCCTCCCATAGCTGTTGAGCGCACGCACGAACACTCCGCGACAGGCCTTATCACCGAGCGCCGTTTTGGAAACCCGCAATGCAAAAGGTGTCGCCGCCTTGCGGCCCGTACACCGACACCGTCGACACAGCGTTCGTCCCGCATGCACGTTCGTCGCAGCTTACTAGAACGTGCACGTCGCGATTCGCGGACCAAGTCCGTCGGCTCCCATCAACCGAGCCAGCGATAGCTCTGAGAGCCGCTAATCAAAGGAGTGAGCAATGTTCCTTTCGGATGCACTAGCCGAACAAGTCGAACTGGTTACAACTAGCCGCCCTGTCCCGGTGGGCGGACCCTGCGTCTACTTTCTTATCGAGGGGGATGAGGTCGTCTATGTTGGCAGTTCGACCGGGTGGGCGGATGAATCGGTCGCCATGCACATGCGCAGTCGCAAAGTGTTCTCGCGCTATACCGTCATTGCTTGTGAGACGGCGGAAGCCGCCGCTGAGGCGAAGTGGCTCTACGTCATGAAGCTTCGGCCGAAGTACAACACGCAACTGGGCAAACTGCCGCCCGAATTGATCAGCCGCAACGGCTTGAAAGCACAAGGTTATCGCTGGCAAGACGTGAAAAAGGCGATGACCTTGGGCCTCATTACCCCCGTTATTGACGACGCTCGCTTAGGCACGATTTTTCGCACAAGTGAAGTTGCGGCCCTCTGCCTCTGACAGCGGACTGATCATGAGCTATCAAGCCACGGATTGGGCTCAAGGGCTGATGCTGCCACGTCGGCAAAAAGCCGTGCTTCTTTGTCTAGCCCATCACCACAACAGAAACACAGGATTGTGTTGCCCTTCGATCGCATTGATCGCTAAGGAAACGGGCAACTCCGAGCGCACTGTAAAACGAGCGCTCGCCGAACTCAAGCATACAGGGCTGATCCATTCGAAGGCGCGTCGACGAGCGGGCGAACCAATCTCGAATAGTTATCAGTTATTGATCAATGCCACCATGGCACCCACTGCCGGGCCAAAGTGCCAATATGGCACCGACCTTGGTGCCATATTGGCCCATAAACAAGGAATATCGGAACAAGGAACAGAAACAGGAACAGCTTTAAATTCCGCGAGCGAAAACCCGCTCGCCGAACCCACTCTCAAAGACACCGGGAACAGCGGACAGGCGAACCCCGAAATGACAACCGCGAAAGACGTGCTGGACAAATTCTCGCTGAAAGGCATTCAGGCGAAAGGCGCGGCGGCTCTGGTGGTGCGCTGGAAGCAGCACATGGCCGAAACCACGGGAGAGTTTCAGGGCGAACTGACGCAAAAAGAGAAGGGCCAGTTGAAGCAGTTCGGCCAGAAGATGGGCGACAAGGCGCTCGTAGCGCTCGACTACGCCATTGCGAATTGGGCAGAGTTCGCGGTGAAGACCAAGAAGGCGGCAGGGCTGCTGACGATCCCTACGAAGCCCCACACGGGCTTTCTGCTGGCGCACGTTGATGTGCTGGCGCAGATGATGTACAAGCCCGCCCAACTGTCTGTTACCACACCCAAGTCGTTTCACAAACCGGCTGCTGTAGTCCATAGTGGTGAGAAGACCCCAGACCCGGCCGACAAGCCGATGACGGAAGCCGAGAAGCAGGCCGCATACGAGAAGGCAATGGCTATTCTGAATTCCAAGAATTAGAGGGCGAACACCCCAATCAGCGGGTAACTGCGCACATGAAGACAATTCTGGACCCGGTTCGACACGATCGGCTGATCGCGAACCTCAACAACTACTATGAGACGGCGAACGTGCAGAGTAAGCTCTGCAACTGATTGCAGCGCCGATAAAACTTGGTGATCGACGTTAGGGTCGTCAAATATTGCGACGAAAAAGCAGCAATCAGGCAGACAATGGAGCCGGTCATGACTACGCAAAAACAGTGTAGCGATCCACGATCGCATCTCGACAAGTACCAGCTGACCCCGAACAAGTTCGACAATGAGCGTCTGCTCCGTCCGGACATCCCGGAAAGCAACGCCGAAACGTTCGAAAACATCTACGCCTGAGCGGACGGTGCCGGAAGACTCCCAGAGTACCCGGAGTGGTACGAGTGGCGCTGAAGAAAAAGCCATCCGGACAGTAGCAGGGTCCGCGAGTAGCCCAAGTAGTTCGCTCTCTTGCACTCAATTGCACGACCGCAACCGCACATCAAGACCGGAATATGGCAATGGAAGCGCCCACCTCCGAACTATCCAAGTTAGCATTTGAGTTCTTCTATCGCTTCTCTCGTTTCGAGTTCGCGCTAAAGGAGAATGGCTATCTGCAAAATGAAAATGAAGGTGCGAAAGCACTGCCGGGCTGGGGCAGGTTGATTGGCAGGTATCATGCCGAATTTCAATTTTCTGAAGCTGCGGCACAATTGCTGACCGCCAGCCCCAAGGAACAATACGTCGGGCACGGAAAGCAACTTGTATGGAAAAAGATTGCAATTGAACCCAACACTCCACAGCTCGCACAAGTGGTTCGCCTGCTTCAAGTAGTCCGCAACAATCTCTTCCATGGAGGAAAGCATGCTGACAGAGATTGGGCCAATCCCGATCGAACTATGTTGCTTTTGGAAAGCTGCCTAACGGTTCTATGGGAGTTAGCTGAGCTAGCAGGAATCACCCACGATTTCGAAGGCTTTTATTAGCCTGTCGCCGAGTCCCCATATGCGCAACGTCAGACAATTCAACCCACATTCGCGCTCCGTCTCCTGAACATTCGATTGGCCCGATCGACCGCGACGCCCAAGTAGACGCACACCGTCAAAATTTCTGCAATCGCCCAAGGTGTCGTTATAACTCGACTCACATACTATCAACGACTATGACGAAGAAGCGCCGAAACGTTACAAGCATCTCAAGGTTAACGATGAATACAAACACCGAGCAGAAGGCAAAGGAGAATCATGTACCGTCAGACGCTCAGGATCCATCTTTCGACCCTGCGGCCTGTGCCTTTGAAATCCTAAAGAGCGCTTTTGAGGCACGTCCTGGGAAAAGGCACCAACTCGGCTCCGATAGTGGCGACAGCTCCAGGCCTTCACGGGGTCGCCTTTTGCACTTGATTGCAAAACAGTGATCGGACAGACCGTAGCCTGGTACGGTGACGACACCGTTAACCTTGTTGTCCTGCGAAATAACAGCGCCATATTGGATGCACTCGGGTGCGCGGGAAATCGGTTCATGCAATCGAGTGCACGGGCCTTTTGACGATGGACGAACCGACCGTCAAATTCCACCGGAAAAAAGAGGCGCAGTTGCACGATCGACGGCACAGTTCATTCCGTCTCGTAACGCGGCGCTCTATCGACAATACTGCGACCAGCTTTCCGCGAGGTCACCGAGTCGGACCTCGTACGAAACATGACCATCGCGTGCGATAAAGCGGCTCAGATGATATCCGTCTCCTAGGTTTCCCCAATCCGCGCGGTAGCCAACTGTGCCACACCTGGCACCATCATGGCCCGCAAACGAAGAAACAACTTCAACGGTACCAGGCGCAATGTAACCGTAGTGCCATTCGAGCGGCGAGGTTCGCTGAATTTCGCGGACAACGTCGGCTTCGCTCATTTGCGCTGATGTGGCCAATTGCTCGGGAACTGCCGCACCCGCACTACTCGCTCCAGCACTATTCCCCTTCATAAAGATACCCAGCGCAACGGCTGCCAAAGGAACGAGCACCACTGCCAGCACAATCTTGTCGAGCGTCTTATAGTCCATAGCTCCCCCGCGGGTGCGATTGAAGCGAAGCCGAGCTTCGCCGCAAGCAGTCCTTCGTCCACAGCTTCGCGCGAAGCACATCGCAACCTCGCGCGCATGATCCCAGTTTAGAACCGTTTGGTTTACATAAACAACTGTTTAGTTTCCAGAGCAAGTTCGGCGTGCCCGAGACTTGCCGAATGCCCGATTTAGACGAAAAGAAGGAGTTTGCGGCCCGCCTCAAGCAGGCCCTGAAGCGCAGCTCGAAGCGCATCGAGACTGCGTCGGAACTGGCTATTCAATTCAACCTTCGCCACCCTGCCGAGCCGATCACTCCTCAAGCTGCTCAGAAATGGCTGATGGGGACCGCCCGGCCGACCGTAGACAAAGTCAAGACGCTTGCCACATGGCTGGATGTTTCCGAGCAGTGGCTTCGGTTCGGCGTCACCGACATGAGGCGCCCCCGCCACTCCCCGCAGCAACAGCAAGAGGAGAAGGCAGTCAAGCCAACGCCTGACGAACTCGAACTACTTGGCCGCTTGCGTCGTCTGTCCGCCTACCAGAGACAGCTCGTCGAAGGCGTGATTGAGCAATTCAGCTTGGACCGGGAAATCTGGAAGGACAATTAAGGGCGATCGCCCGGGCGGATTGAGCTGCGGCGCATGAGCGACACATGCGCCGTGGAGCGCTGCACTTGATTGCAGCGCCAATTTGACGATTGACTCTACCCACAAGCTCCGTCGCGCCAAACGCTCGTGCGAGCGTTGACCGGCGCCCATTGCAGCGGCCTTGCTTGCTTTTGTAACCAATTGCGCCTGCCGTACTTCACGCCAGTTGCCCAGGGACTCGTAACAAGTATTCGGAGCTCCGCGGTGAGTACTAATACGAACGGTTCCGGACTCATGCTCTCATCCGTTCACCAACGAGTGCGAAAACTAGGCATTGAGTTTTCGTACCCCTGTACTAATATTGAAGTAGGTTTTGGTACTCCTGGGCCGTTGCGGCGGCCGTGCAGTCAATTGCAAAACACCGTGAAGGTGATCATGAGTCGCGTTTTCGCCTACTGCCGTGTCAGCACGAACGACCAACACCCCGAAAACCAGATAGCGGAGATCAAGGCAGCAGGCTTCGATGTCGCTGCCAAGCGAACAATCAGCGAACACATTTCTGGCAGCGTGCTCGCAAACGAGCGGCCGGGTTTTCAAAAGCTGCTGGACCGCATCGAAGAGGGCGACGTGCTGGTAGTAACGAAGCTCGATCGACTGGGCCGCAGCGCCATCGACGTACAGCAGACTGTACAGAGACTCGCCGAATTGAGTGTGCGCGTTCACTGCCTAGCGCTCGGTGGAGTAGATCTAACATCTAGCGCAGGGAAGATGACAATGGGCGTCCTAACAGCCGTCGCGCAGTTCGAACGCGATTTGCTCATCGAGCGCACGCAAGCAGGCTTGCAGCGGGTGAAAGCACAAGGCCGCAAGCTAGGCCGCCCGTCGGTACTATCGGATGATCAACAGCAGAATGTACGGCAACGCCTCGCGCAGGGCGCGACGGTCTACGCGCTCGCCAGAGAGTACGGGGTAGCACGACAAGTCATCATGCGCGTGCGTGACCGCGCCGCAGCTTGAGTGCCGGTGGTGAGCCTGCAATTGATTGCATGGCAGTCCCGCTCACCCGGTAGGCGAGCCGCGGCGGCGTGGTTGACGTACCCAAGAGCTCGCGACCTAGGAAACGCCGCTGAACGGGCAACTGGGCGGTGACCCCGAACTTGCCAATTGTTGACGTCCTTCGCTGCCTGCCGACGCGGCCGGCAGTAGCTCATCCAAAGACGATCTAAATCCTTCCGTGCTCGAGCGACTCTTATCGACGATGAAGCGGTCAATGAACGAGTCGTCGACCGACTTCGACTGTATCTCGAAGCCAGCAAGGCATGGATTTCTGTCGACGCCGAAGCACCTCCGGCTGGGGAAGGGGACAGCTTGAACAGCATCAATCAAGCCGTCGTATGGCAGACGATTCGAGACGGGGTAAAACACGAGGCACGCGCGTCCATCGGTCCTTTAGAATTGACAACGTCTGCCGATAACGTAGATGAACCCGGCGAAGCGACGATTGCGCAAACAGAACGGCCCCACTGCGCATGCCAAGTCATTCTGTTCCTCAAATAAATACCACCAAGCGAGAAAGAGAATTGAAAGTCGACACCGCGTGGGTTGAACCTCCGTACTCCATCGGCGGATTGGATCACCTCGGTGCACAGGCGCCGTGCGTCCTTATCTACAGCCAGCTGTTGCCGGGTATCACGAACGTCACTGACCGGGCCCGCTACTACTCCTTCTATCCGTGGCTCATTTGGTCGCTCGCTCAACGCTTTCCGGATGACGAGGACGAGACATCGTTCGTCGAGCGCTTTCGGCGGGCCGATTGCCTGTTCACGCTGATCGCCGAACACCACGCGCAATGCACCGACAAAATTAGCGAGCGTCACGGCGCAGCGATGGTCGGTCGACAGAAGCTGGTCAGCGCGGTACAACGAGTGATCGACGGCGAGACACTGAAGCTCGTCAGGTTCACCGCCAACGACTCCGAAGACCGGTACTTCATGAATCGCATGGGTGGACTTTCGCAGTATTACGCGGGCACGCTGGCCGACTTGCGTGTGCTGGACGGCGGCAGAAAACCGTGGTTTCGATTCACCAAGGAAGTCGGCAAGCCCATTGCCGAAGCCTTTGATGCGTCGGTGCCGGCAGACCTTTTCTGGAACATCCTCGAGCGTGGTGAGGTCGCTGACGTCGACCTTCGGCAGTTGCATACGTTTTGCCCGTGTCATCTTCGAAACGCGGGATCGAGCGAGCGCGAACAACTCACCGACATCTATTTCGACCGGCAGCGTGAGTACGGCGAAGATGGCACGCAGCGCAAGCGTTCGCTGGCACTGATCCAGCGCCTCATCGACAATCTGCCGCCCGGTATCGAGTTCTCCGAATATGTATTCCGGACCGCCGTGTATGGCAACGCGCTGCCTGGCGCAACGGACTGGAGCATCCCGGCAGATCTCGCGTCCACGCGTGAGAACTGGGCCGTCTACGTCCGCAACGATCTGCTATCAGTCGCGGTTCAGACGATCTTCGCCCTTGCCTTGAACAAGTTGTCCCCGCAGACCGCGGGAGAGCGCTACGTGTCCGACACGGTCGAGGCTTTCGCAAAGGCATTCGAGGAATCGGACCACGTGGCTGGCTTCGTTGCCGACACGGGTTGTGCGACATTTGGAGCGTGGCTCTCGGACATCGAATCGGCGTTGCCGGCGCTCGGTGAGTGGTCCGCAGACGGTCACGAGATGCCGCTGTCTCAAAACATGGTGTCGTCCTGGGGGCGAGCAAGCGACGCTGCGTTGCTTGCGTCGGCCATGCGGGTGCTCGCGATCCTCGCCATTCGCGACGATTTAAATCGCCCTCCCTATGAGGGGCTCGCAATCACGCCACAAGCGCTACAGGATTACCCCATCAATCTGTATACGTTCCGGCGCAAAGCCGCGGCATGGCGTGAGATGCCGCTAGGTGACGTAGTCTACGAAGTCGTGGCGTGGTGCATGAATACGCATTTGCGCGTGTCGTTGCGCAAGCTTCATCGCACGAGTTCGGCAACGTTTCGCTTCCGTCCTTCTGAGCGCGGCTTGCAACTGACGGATGGAAACATACCGGCGCCCTCCAATACCACGCCGCGCTTTCGTCAGGCGTTACAGATTTTGATGGACATAGGTGCGGTTGTGCGCGATGACGACAAGCAGACGTCGCTGAGCGCGGAAGGCAAGCAGCTGATGGAGGCCGTCAGTGCCTGATTCGATTTCCCTTTTGAATGTCATCAAGCAAGGCGGATTCGACGCTTCGCTGATCACCTCGTTCAACGCAAGTCTGTCCTTCTACGAGGAGGTCGTGCTGCGTCGTTTGGTGGCGGCAGGCTGTCAGCAGAACATCGTATTGATGGATCACGCGCAATGCAGTTTGAGCTGGCAATCCGAAGCGACCCGCCCGAGGCTCGCAGGCACGGCGTATTCGCTCGTGCCGGTAAGCGTGTCCGGAGCGTTCCATCCGAAGGTCTGCATTTTGGCCGGCAAAAAGAAGGCGGCGGTTCTCGTCGGAAGCCACAATCTGACGCTGTCGGGCTTTGGCTACAATCGGGAGATCACGAACTGGGTACACGTGACCGACCGTACGGATCGGGAAGGCACCGCGTTGCTGGACTCGGTGTGGCAGATGGTGCGCGAATGGATCGAACTTGCACGCAAGCATGTGCCGCCGTCCTTAATCGAAGCTGTGCTTTCCTTTTCCAAAAGCGTGGCACCACTGTCGTCGCCGGGCGAGACTACGACAACCGTCGCGTTGCATCAGCGCCCGGGGGGGCCGTCGCTCATCGAGCAAATCGGGGCGCGCGTGAAAGGCGCAGTTCGCAGTATCGGGGTAACTGGTGCATTCTTCGATAGCGATCTGGCTTTCATCGCGCACCTGCACGAACGCTGGCCGCAGGCCAACGTGGTCGTCGCAATCGATCCGGAAACCGTGCATTTGCCAAGCATACGTGAGGTGCAGGCACGTTTCGTCGACTCGAGGCTTCTCTGGACGAGCACCGGCAATCGCGGCGACAAGTACTTGCATGCGAAGGTGCTTTACATTGAGCAGACGCATAGCGATGGGCACGCACTCATATCCGGAAGCGCTAACCCCAGCCGCCCCGCTTGGATGGGCAGTGGGAACAGCGCGAATGTCGAAGCGGTGGTGATGCGCATAGGCCCGGACGCACAAGCCGCGGCAGAGGCTCTGGGTTTGTGCGGCATGTTCACGTTGCCAGCGCTTTCGGCCAGCGAGCTCGCGGCCACGGCTGCACGAAGTGTCGCCGAAATGCGCGCGACCGATGGATCCGCCGAGCGCTTCTGGATAGGTGTGGCGGCAAGCCCCACCGAACTGCAAATTACGACGCAAAACCCGGCCATTGAGCTTGGCAGTGCTAGCCTGTTGAGCGACAGTCTAGGCGTGATCCAAACAAATATCGCCGTCACTCGGAAGGGAGACGTTCTGATTGTTCCCGTCTCGGTCGACATGAAGTTGGTCCGCGCATGCGACTTGTTCATGGGTAGCGAGCGCGTGGCAAGGGCGATGATCGCGCATCCGCATTTGCTAACGGCGGCGACGCAAACGTCACATCGTCAGGTTCGCGATGCACTAGGTGCATTGGACCCGTCCGGCGAGACCATTTCGGACATGCTCAAAGCGGTCGAAGATGCAATCTTCGATCCGGCCGCCGAAGAGGAAGTGCAGAACGAAGTGCGATCGCGGCGTAGATCGGCGCAAATCGGAACCGCGAATGGCGGGCGGCCCGACACATTCGAAATCAGCGTCAGCGAGCTTCGGCAGGCCCGGAAGCGTCGCCGCCTAGTCGAATCCTCCGATATCGTCACGCTGATCGACCTGCTCGCCCGCAAAATTGGCGAGGAGCTACAGACCCAGCCGAGCGTGCCTATGGACAGGTCGGGCCGAACCGAGGAAGAACAAGTCAATCAGGACGACGACCCGGAGCAATCGGACGACCCGCCGTACGTAGATGCTCAGTCCCAGGCGCTCCAAGATGCCGAGATCGCACGGCGGGTCGCCAGAAAGGTAACGAACCTCATCAACCGGATGCTCCTCAAGCTGACGAAGGCCGACCAATCCGACACCAAGGCAAGGGCGCTCGTTCAACTCATCGCCGTACTTTCGCTCGTGAAAGAGTTGGTGCGCTTCGAACGCTTACCCCGTTGGCGAATGGCGCGCGAGTTCCTCGTTCCCGAGGCCGATCGCCGTCGCTTGCTGGATGAATCCTTGCGGTGCTTGTTCAATTCCAGAACGCGGCTCATCGACACACTGGTGGACGATACGGATTCGGAAGCTGAGGAAGCAATTCAGCTTCGTGTGTTGCTGTTGTGGCTCGCATGGACTAATGGCGACAAGGTCCCAGAATCGCCGGTCAATGCGTTCGACCCAGAAGGTCAGAATGAACAGCTGCGCGCCCAAGCAATGTTCCTCGCCCTCGCCCCCCCTGTTGCCAGCGACGACAACGCAAGCGACGAACTCAGACGCTACACCGCGGCGACGCTTCGTCCCAATCCTTTGGATGCCGCTCGCGTGGACAGATGGATTCGGCTCACCAACGAGTTTGGCCGGTTCTGGAGCACAGACTTGTCCGATGCACCGCGAATCGAAGTAGGCGGTTGTTGCATCGTGGGAGATTGCAGCTATCCTCGTGTCGTCGCTGAAGTCCACGGTGAACAGGTCGGTTTCTGGGACTTCGGGTCCATTCGATCCTTCAAACAGGACTTCGTGATGGCGGTCCAGCCGGAAGCGGCGCTCGTGCCGCAGCTTGAGCGTCAGCGATAGGCCTGCAATTGATTGCATGGCAGCGGTAAGCATTGTTCACGCTGTTGTTGCTCGAGCGTAGAGCCACTAAAGTACAGCCACAGAACTTCGGACCAGGAACAGCGGACTTACTCAATGGTCCCAGTCTTCATGCCTGACAGGCAATCGGTTCAATTCACGCCGCCGCTCCTCCCACTCCGGCATGAAAGTCCGCATAAGTGCCTTGAATCGTTCGTTGTGGGTCGGCTCCAACAGATGTACGAGTTCGTGCACCACGATGTACTCCAGGCATCCGGGCGGCTTCTTGGCAAGCTCCGTGTTAAGGCGTATCGATTTGCGGGCCGGTGAACAACTCCCCCACTTCGTCTTCATGTGCCGGACATAGACGCGAGGTACATCCAGCCCAAGGACTCGGCTCCACTTGGCCACCAGTGTTGCAGCGCGAAACCTGACCTGATCCCTATACCAGCGTGCAAGCAAAGCATCCTTGGTGGCGGCGGCGGCATTCGGCCGAACGACGAGCACCAACGTTCGATGACGCAGCTCGACCGACGAGGCGGATTCCGCCTCGATCAGCTTCAGCAAATAGCGCCGCCCCCAGACGTAATGACTCTCGCGCTCCAGATACTCGCGCGGCGCTTCACGGTCCTGGCCAGCCATGTTCTCGCGTTGCACCTTGATCCACACTAGCTTGGACAGCGCGAAAACACGGACCGTGTCGAGCGCCATGTGCCGTGGCGCCGAAATACGCACCCGCCCCTTGGGCGGCAGTATCGTGAGGTGCACGTTGCGGATGTCTTTGAACACCACTTCCGCCTCGATCTCACCTAAGGTAATGCGTGACGGCATCAGTACTCCCCTTGGGCATTGACGATCACGAAAATGCGTTCGACCTGCTCGGCATCTTGCAGTAGCGCGAACAGAGCCGCCTTGATCGTGTTTTCCTTGGCGGGGTTGCCCCGCCAGCTATCGGGCCGCACCGCCTTGACGGTCTGATCAATACGCAATGCCAGCGTCAACGCGGGATTCGAGGTCTCCGCACCGTAGGATGGCGTTGGCTCTGCTATATGTTGCATGGGCTTTTCCGCCAACCAAGGCTGCAGGTTGTTGTACAGGGCGCGCCGCCCCGGCGTCGTCAGTTCGATGGGTTCGTCCTCTGCTCTGCCCGACTCCACCTGCTGCACCAGTTGAGCAATGCGCTGCAAGTATTGCTCATACTCCTCCGCCTTTTCCTTGCGTTGCTTGATGATGCTGTCCAACAGCGCCGACATGCGCTCGTAGAACGCCGGATCGTTCAAGTGCTCCTTGACGATCTTGCTTCGAACGTTGTTTTCGATCGTCTCAGCAATCGCGTCGCGGCTGCCCGCTAACTCACCCAGCTTGGCTGCGATGGCATCCGCAATACCGGTCTTGACGATCAGGTCCAGCAGACCGACACCCTCGAACGGCGAAATCTGCCGAGGCTCATCGGCCTCGATGTAGGTATCGATCAGGTGCCGCATGTCGGCCTCGTAGGGCTTCAGGTCCAGCGTCTCGCCGCTGGCCTTGCGCACAATCTCGCGCAGTCTCACGTAGTGATCCAGCAGCCCCCGTAGACGGGCGCTATCGGCTTCCGAATATCCTGCAGCGCCCAATTCATCGGCCATGCTCGCCCACGCACGCAACAACGCCACCACACCCTTGTAGAGCATTACCCGCTGCGGCTCGTGCGCCGCCAGGTCTGCAGCGATCTCAGTGTTGCCGCAGAAGTACCGAATGTGCTCCAGCTCGCCGCGGGGCGGCGGCACCGGCTCACACAACAGCGCCAACGCCTCTACCGCGTCGTCCAGTCGCTTGCGACCGGTTTCCAGCCGGGCCTTCATCATGACCTCTGGGTCGGCGCCGCCCGCGCTGTGATCCAGCTCCGAGGTGTAGACGGCAATGGCCTTCTCCACTTTCTTGAACAGGTCCTTATAGTCCACGATGTAGCCGAACTCCTTGTCATCCCCGTCCAGTCGGTTCGTGCGGCAGATGGCCTGGAACAGGCCGTGGTCCTGCATGGACTTGTCAATGTAGAGGTAGCTGCACGGCGGCGCGTCGAAGCCCGTGAGAAGTTTGTCGACTACCACCAACAGTTTCATGTTGGCCGGCTCCTTGGCGAACAGGGCCTTGGCCCATTCCTCGTACGTTTCGGTGGCGCTCATACCGGGCTTAGCTTCTACGCCCTTAAGCAGTTCGGTGTAGATGTTGAAGATGAACTGCTTGTCGCTCTCGGTGTTGGCACCGACTTCTTCGGTGGTCACATCCTTAGCGAGCGGGTTGTACGAGGTGACGATGGCGCATTTGCCCTTGAAACCGGTGCCCGCCGCATTGAAAAGCGTGAAGTACTTGCACGCCTCGTAAATGCTAGACGCCACCAAAATGGCATTGCCTCGTCCGCTGGATAGCCGAGGCTTGCCGAACTTGGTGACGCTGAAGTCGAATTTGATGTCGTCCACCACGCGCTGCATGCGCGAGCGTGAACTCAGCACTTGCTGCATGGTGCCCCACTTGGCCTTGAGCTCGTTCTTCTGCCATGGGTTCAGGTCTTCTGTCGTGGCCTCGAACCAGGCGTCGATCTTCGCAGGTGAACCCAGCCGCTGGTCGATATCGCGCGCTTCATACACCAGGTCCAACACCACCTCATCTTCCACCGCCTCGCTGAACTTGTAGGTGTGGATATAGCCGCCGAACACCTCAAGGCTGGACTGCTTGTCGGCCTTGAGCAGCGGCGTGCCGGTGAAGCCTATGAACACTGCCTCGGGCATCAGCGCCTTCATAACGCGGTGCAGCCGGCCGCTCTGCGTGCGGTGGCATTCGTCCACGAAGACGAATAGCTCGCCCACCGCCATCGCGGGTTGCGCTTCCAGTTCGTGGATAAAAGCCTCGAACTCGCGCTTGTCACGTCCACGCGCTTCCACGCCAAACTTGTGCACTAGCGAGCACAGCAAGCGCGGCGTCGGTTGTGCCAATTGCGTCATCAGATCTCGGCCGCTACGACTGCGGTGCAACTTCTCGCCGGCATCGGTGAACACCCGCTGGATCTGCTTGTCTAACTCATCGCGGTCAGTGACGATCACAACGCGTGCCTGCGGCCGGTTTTCTAGAATCCACCGCGCGAGCAGCACCATCACAATGCTCTTGCCACTGCCCTGTGTATGCCAGAGGATGCCTCCGCGCATTTCGGCCACATGTGCCTGCGCCGCCTTCACGCCGAAATATTGGTGCGCACGTGGCAGCTTCTTCACGCCGCCGTCGAACAGTACGAAATCGTGCATTAGCTCGATCAGCCGCGCCTTAGCACACATCTTAAGCAAGTACTTGTCCAGCTTGAAGCGGCTGTCGTCGGCCTCGTCTTCCTTCCATTTCAAGAACATCTTCTCCGGCGTTTCAATCGTGCCGTAGCGAAGTCCCTCGGAGTCGTTGCCCGCGAAGACGAACTGCACCGTGCTGAAGAAGTCCTGATGGAACATCGGCTGCTGGTTCGATAGGCATTGACGAATGCCATCGCCAACCGACACACGACTGCTCTTTAGCTCAAGCACACCGATGGCGATACCATTGACGTATAGCACTAGGTCGGGACGCCTTGTTCGATCGCCCTTGAGTGTCACCTCTTCTACAATCGTGAAGTCGTTCTCTTCAGGCTCCTGCCAGTCGATCAGTTGCACCGTCTGTGTCGACACACCGGCTTCGGACAGCACCTGCACCCCATAGCGCAGCAGGCCGTAAACGGCTCGGTTGTTCGCATATAGCGTGCGGTGGTGGTTGGCGGCTTCGGTCCGAAGTCGCAACAGTACTGCACTGATCTGCGCCGGCGTGGCACCGCGCTTTTCCAGCCAGGGTGACAGCAGGCCTTCTTCGATATTGCTGTTACCTACACGATCCGACCGATCACCGAGGTAGCGCCACGCAAGTTCGTCGCGAAACAGCGCCACCACGCGGTTCTGAGTGGCTCGTTCGGGTTGTCCGATCGATGTCACGGGAGGCCTCCTCGTTTTTAGCGGCAGTCGTGTCAGGTTCTGAACGGCCTTTTCCGTGTCAGACGGATACGGCCAGTCAATAACTCTTGCATCATGCCCTGCTTAAGCTTGCGAGCCTTGGAGAGCTTTGCACCTATAGCAGAGACGTCAGCATCCATATCCGTCAATGCACGAGCTATCGCCTTCTGCTCATCTTCTGTTGGTGGCAGACGAAAGGCGAATTTGACAAAATCTTTCTGATACAGATGACTGATAGTCGATCCTGCAGCTAGCTGCTCCAAAAAATCAGAAAAGACACTCGAGCACAGCAGATAGTAGAAGAACCGCGGATGAAATGCTTTTGAAATCGGTCGGATGACGAAGACACCGCTGTTAAGAGTGGCCGGCTTCGGTAACTCCGCAACGATCCCAACCTTGCCAATAGTTCCATCTTTTGTTACGAGAACATCATCCATTTGAAGCTGGATGTTCACGTCTTGCTTGTATCGTACGGCGTCTACGTGTTTGCACTCATCCCAGTTGATTTCACCATCATGAATTTCGGTTCCCGTCACCAAGAAAAAATCGCCGCTATCGAGGTACTCCTTTGTCGTCAAACCCTGCCAGCCTATCCGTGCCTTCAGACTCGCGGACTGCCCCAAGACTCTCGCCCCCCATTCTCCAGTAAAACCCGGCAGGCGCTTCCGGCCGGTGAGAAGTTCCTGCATGGCGCCTTGCTTAATCTGACGCTTCTTAGCAAGAAGCAGCGAAAGGTTTTCGATCAGGGAATTTATATCGGAGAGAGCTTCGGCGATAGCCTTTTGTTCGGCCTTCGTCGACGGAAGGGGAACAGGGAACTGTCCCAATGACGTTTTATTAATCGATGCAAGGTTCGTGGTTTGACGCCCAGCCAACATGAAGAATCGACGCGCATGCACTGAGCCCGTCCATGCGCTCAAAAACTCCGGCAATAGCTGCGATCCGCAGCGAACAACGAAAACATGGTTCTGGTGAACACAAGGCTCGAACTCGCCAGTCCAAAGCGCCCCACGCCCGAGCTTATCGAGGTCGCCCCCTTCATTCATCAACATATCGCCCGCCAAGACGGCATATCGCTTGACATCCTCCGGCCGGACCCTCAGTTGACTCATTTCCGAGAGGTCAAGATAGCCATCCTGCACGTTCGCAACACGCAGATAGTGAACGATCACGGGATTGTCTATGACAGCTCCGCTATTCTTTGCGATGCCAGTTCTAATATCGGCCAATTCATGCAGACGAGCGAGTCGCCAATCAGTTGGGAGCAGCCCGACCTCGGTGTGCCGAAAACTTTCTACGTGCTCCGGTGTTAGGCGATGGGCTGCATTCGTTTCCTTCACTTCCATGCGAACCCCATCCTCTCCAGATGCCCGCTCACCCGTGCCTCCAGCTCTACAACACGCGCATTCAATCGCGGCAACGGCGACTCGTATCGCTCGGCCAGCTCCTTGACTCGTTCTGTGAGTTGCTGGCTCAGTCGATCCATTTCACCGTGAACGGCCGCATCTATGGTGGCGAACCATTTGTCGTCCACTACCAGCCGCTGTATCTCGCCCTCGGTAAGCCTAGAGTAATGGGCGTAGGCTGCTGCATCCAACGCGGCATCAGATTCTTTCACGCGTTTTTTCAGCACTGATTCTTCGGCCGCCAGCTTTAGCCAGTCCAGTAGCACGCGCAGTTCATCTGTGACGCCATCCTCGAGTTCGCCATCAACGGCCACACCGCGCTTGCCCCGCTTTGCCGCCTTGATTTCGGTCTTCACCTCGCCCTCGAGTTCGCGCAGCCGATCTTTCACCGATCCCACGTTGATTTTGTCGAAACCGGAGAACGCGGCGTCGTCGCCTCTATGTTCTTCCTCCATCTCAGCCAGCTTAGTGCTCACGACTTCAAGTTTTGCCTGCAGCGCGTCCAGCCCCGCTTGCTCCTTGGCGAAGTAGCGCGACACGATTAGTGACTTCGGCACCAGGTCGCAGGCCCAGCCCTTGTCCTTCTGCTTGCCTTTTTTGTCTGTTTCAATCACGCGATAGGTATGCGCCTTCCAGCCTTCAGTGGCAATCAGATAGCAGTCGTCCTGCATGGTCTCCGCCCAGTAATCCATCAAATGCTGGTAGACCGCATAAGCGTCGATCAACGGTTGACCCAGATAGTGACCAAGAAGATCTTCGGAGAGTTTGGCAATCACTTGCTTGGGCTGGCAACCCGGACGCAAGGCTTTGAGCGACTTCGATTGCCGGCGACGCCAGACCGCAAAATGCGCGTTCATCATGTCAATGAAACCGGCGAATTCCGGGTGACCGTGGATGGTGGATTTGATCGCGGCCTTATCCACCCCCAGATCCAAGTACCCCGGCCTATTGGGTCTGAATAGCGCGTGTCCGAGCTGAGGGCATACAGCCCAGTAACGACTGATCAACCCATCCGGCGCGGTCACGTCGGCTTCGGGTATACCGCCGCGCAGGTGGCCTTCGATATCCTGTCGGTCATCGGGCAACTGGCTGTCGATGTAGCGTGGCAGGTTGAGGTTGTGCTCGTTCTTCTCGATCTCGTGCAAACTCACCTGCCGGGCGTAGCGTGCCACGGTCTGGCGGCGCTGGAAAGCGTCGACGATGCGGTGTATATCCCGCTCGCGCAAGCGATTCTTTGGACCATCCTTCATGAAACCCTGGCTTGCGTCGATCATGAAAATACCCGTGCCGGCAACCACACGCTCGACAGCGCGCGACTTGTCAATGACGATCACGCAGGCCGGTATTCCGGTGCCGTAGAACAGATTAGCCGGCAAGCCAATGATGGCTTCGATGTAGCCCTTGCGGATGAGCGCACGCCGGATGTCGGCCTCGGCATTGCCGCGAAACAGCACCCCATGGGGCAGGATACAAGCGCCGCGGCCGGTGCTCTTGAGCGAGCGCACGATGTGCAGGAGGTAGGCATAGTCGCCCTGCTTGGCCGGCGGCACGCCAAAAGCCGCAAAGCGTTCCCAAGGATCGTTCAGCGGGTCGATGCCGGTACTCCAGCGCTTGTCAGAGAACGGCGGGTTAGCGACAACGTAGTCGAAAACCTTGAGGCTCTCGTTGCCCGCACGACCATCACGAAACTTTGGATCAGCCAGCGTGTTGCCCTGCTTGATCTCGGCGGTCGGATTGTCATGCAAGATCATGTTCATTCGCGCCAGGCCGCTAGTGGCGGAATCCTTTTCTTGGCCATAGAGCGTGAGCTTGCTGTGTGCCGCGTCAGCCACCTTGAGCAGTAGCGAGCCCGAACCGCAGGTCGGGTCATATACGGTGGTCTCGGGCGTTGTCGCGGCTGCACCGATACCCAATACTTGAGCGATCACGCGACTCACTTCAGCCGGCGTATAGAACTGCCCCTTGCTCTTACCACTCTCCGTGGCAAAGTGCTGCATCAGGTATTCGTAGGCGTCTCCAAGGATGTCATCGCCGTCGGCGCGATTCTTAGAGAAGTCGAGCGCCCTGTTCTCGAAGATCGCCACCAAGTCGGTGAGCCGATCCACTATCTCCTTGCCCGTGCCGAGTTTCGCGGCATCGTTGAAATCCGGGAAGTCGGACAATGAGAGTTGAGCGTTGGCAGCCACCAGTGGCGCAATGATCTTCTTGTTGATCTGATCGCCGATATCGCTTTTTCCCTTCAGCGCAACCATATCGGCAAAGCTGGCGCCGGGTGGAATGGTGATCGGCTGATAGCGCTTGCCAGCATACTTGTCACTCACATACTTGATGAACAGCAACACCAATACGTAGTCTTTGTACTGGCTGGCGTCCATACCGCCACGTAGGGCGTCGCAGCTTTGCCAGAGTGATGAGTAAAGTTCAGATTTCTTAAGGGCCATTAATTGCTTTCACTGCAGAAGTGAGCGTCGGTGCGCCGCTCTCTCGGCATTAATCGTCGTGGTGGCATGCATGACATGGCACCACGTATTCACTCAGACGACACGGAGCTCGACGTATGAGGCTTGCCGCCGGCCATCTCATTCATCCCATCGGAACGCGCTTGGAAACGCCTCAGAGCTTTCCGCGCCCCCTCTGAGGCAGATTCGCATCTTGAACTTGCCTTCCCAGAGGATCGTCTTTCAGCAGAAAATCCAAGTCGCTATCCACGCCCAGAACCTGCATGACGGCTAGATACGCCCCAATCGTCACGCCCGCATTGCCCCGCTCGAGGTTACGGAGAGTGACCGCAGTCATTCCTGCCCGTTCAGCGAGATGCTTGGCAGTCAAGCGTCGCCGTAGTCGCGCCATGCGCAAACGGCCGCCGAACTGCTGGATACGTAGCTCAGCGGCTTGTCCAAGCGTGGTAACTTTTTTTGCCATGGACGAAATTATTACATACCTATTGTCGTAATAGAGTAAGAATAATATCGCTTTTAACCCCAAACTAGCGACAAACCTGCGGGACTCAACCTCCAAGATGATCCCGATGCCGCTCCTCAAGCATCGAGTCGACCTGCGCCTGGATGTGCGCATCGAGCTGATTCGCAGACGTATCGATCGCGCTGCGCAGCACTTCGCTCTGGCTCATGAATTCGCAGTACTTTTGCAGCGCCGCGTGCGGATCTTTCTCCGCAGCAAGCGAGGCAGCGCGTCGACGCCACGACGGCACCGGGTCTGTCCGGTGCGGCCACCGGTAGTGCTGCTCGATCCAGCCGACATATCCCGGCATCGACGGGCCGGGCCCCCCGTTTGCAGCAGCGAACGCCTCGCCTTGCTCCGAAAACGCGAACAGCCAGAATTGGCAGTCCAGGATCGCCTGATCCCGGGAGATCCCCATCGGCGGTGCATTGACGGCCAGAAACGTGATCTGCTCGTCAGCGCCCTCGATCGTCTTCTCCATGTCAGCACTTAAGTCATCGATCAGAGTGTCACCTTGAAGAGCGGCGACGACTTCAAGGCGCTCCCACGCGAGTTTGAAGGCGTCACGCGGAGACACGGACCGAAACGTGCCGAGGTACTTCACGGCACGGTGGGGCAAGTGGTCGGTGCTACCGCTCATGAAATACAAGGGCTCATACTGGGCTAGCACCTGACAGGCGAGCCGCCCATAGAAGAGAGCGAGCGCGTGCAGTATGCCCTCGTGACGGGCCCCGCGGTGATAGGCAGTATTGCGAAACCCGTGTAGATATTGCAGCGATTCGGCTAGCTTGTTAGTGATGAGTCCCGTGGTGCGGGCCAGCTTCACCTTGGCGTCGAAATGTGAGCCAAGCGCGGCGGCCACGAGTTTGGGATCGAAGCGGGGTCCGTCATCCGGCCGGTGAAGTTCTGCATCGAGGCGGGTGTCCTGCGCGTGCTGATGCAGCGTGAGTTCGACGACGTTATCGATCAGCATCAACGCAAAGCGATCAAAGTTCCGGTCCTTCAATGTGAGCTGGTCCAGCGCTAGGTCTAACTGATCAAGTTGATCGGCGAGAAACTGAATCACGCGCACCTCCAGAATCCGGCCGGCAACGAGCCGCCGCGTTGCTCGTCACGCTACCACAACAACTACGAGCATCGGGCTTCGTGCGCGAAGCGCCTACACAAAGCACGTGCGTGCTCAAAGACATTTGGGCCCTAAGCTGGACCGCGGCGGCTTGCACAAACACATCGCCACGTCGGTTGCTTTTGGCGCCCCTGGCCGGGCGCCGACCAATCCGTTGCAATTGAGTGCACGCACCATAGCCTGCCAATCCGGTGGGTCAAGGCGAATAGCAAGACAAATGGCTTACGCCGACTGCGCCCCCTTGATTTCCCTGGTCGCGGCGACAGAGTTTGCGAGATACCCAACGCGCCCCCGATCCCAATGCACGCCAAGGAGTCACCCCTGCACCGGCAGCGGGATAACCTGGGCCCCTTGCTTTACTCGGTCCAGGTAGTTGGCCCATTCTTGCATCATCTTCCGCCGTTCCTTGAGGAACCTTGTTCGGTTATACGCAGTGCCGAGGGAATCAGGTACCCGATGAGCCAACTGGTGCTCGATCACTTCCGGCTGGATATGCAGTTCCTCATGCAGGATAGTGCGTGCCATCGCCCGAAACCCATGCCCGGTAATTTCAGTTTTGGTGTCATATCCCATACGTCGCAATGCGGCGTTGACTGCCGCCTCACTCATCGGCTTGCGGGGATCTCGCCCTGGAAAAACATGTTCGCGCCGCCCCGTCAGGTCGTATAGTTCGCGTAGGATCGCCACTGCCTGCGTTGGCAACGGCACGAGCTGCTCTGTCTTGGTCTTGGTTACGAAATAGCGCCATTCAGCCTTATCAAGGTCGAATCCAGACCATTCGGCCCTGCGCAGCTCTCCCGGGCGCACGAACAGAAGCGGGGCCAGTTGCAAGGCGCATTTAACAACGAACGTCCCCTTGAACGCGTCAATGGCCCGGAGCAGCTCGCCTGCCCTAACCGGATCGGTGATGGCCGCGTAGTGCTCATGCTTCACCGGCGGAAGCGCACCCCTCAGGTCGCCAGAAGGATCGCGCTCCGCCCGGCCTGTCGCCACGGCATAACGGAAAATTTGCCCGCAGTTTTGCAACGCCCGGTGGGCGGTGTCTTTTGCGCCACGCTCTTCGATGCGGCGTATCACGCTCAACAACTCGGGGGCAGTAATTTCGGCAATGGGGCGTGAACCGAGCCAAGGGAACACATCCCTTTCGAGTCGCTGAATGATCTTGTCGGAGTGGCTGGCGGCCCAGCCAGGCGCGTGTCTCGCGAACCATTCACGAGCGATCACTTCGAACGAGTTGGCCGCCCGCTCCATGCTCGCCGTCTTTTGGGCTTTCTTGGCGTTGCCCGGATCCACTCCCTGCGTCAGAAGCCTTCTGGCAGCATCCCGGCGCTCCCGAGCGTCCTTCAAACCGACATCCGGGTAGACCCCTAGGGAGATGCGCTTTTCCTTCCCGCCGAAGCGATACTTCAAGCGCCACCATTTGCCCCCCGCGGGAGCGATCTCGAGATAGAGGCCACCGCCATCGAACAGGCGAATCGCTTTTTCGCCCGGCTTGGCGTTCTTGATTCTGACGTCGGTGAGGGCCATGCGGCACCTCCTGGGGGCAAGTGCCTGCGGGGGCAGGTCAGTTATCCCGAATGTTGCCCCCATCGACACCAGGATTCAAAAGGATGTCATTGGATAGTATAGGCGATAAAAAACCCCGTGAGCCTTGCTGGCTACGGGGTTTCAGGATGCAGTCGGATGACCACGAATATATTCTTGGTGGAGCGGAGGAGGATCGAACTCCCGACCTTCGCATTGCGAACGCGACGCTCTCCCAGCTGAGCTACCGCCCCAACAGTCAACCATCATACACACGCATTTCTGCGCTTGGCAATAGGGGTTGAATCGCCCCTGAAACCTTACTTTGACGGCGCGCCAGCCAGCACCCATTCGACCACCGAACGCACGTCGGCATCGCTCATGCGCGGGTGCGCGGGCATCGGAATGGCGCCCCAGACGCCCGAGCCGCCCTCCTTCACCTTCTTCGACAGCTTGGCCACGGCCTGCGGATCGGCCTTGTAGCGGGCGGCGATATCCTTGAACGACGGGCCGACGAGCTTGCGGTCGACCGCGTGGCAGCCCATGCATGCGTTGCCGCGCGCGACCTTCAGGCCGTCACCGACATCCGCATGCGCGACGCCCAGCGCGCCAATCACGAGCGCCGCGGCCGCGGCGCCCTGCACCATCCACTGTTTCATCTGCTTCATCTGCCTGTTCTTCATTGCGCCGGGGCCTTCGGGTTGCCCGGATGCACGTTCGACGAGTTCGAGATCGGTGCGGGCGGCTGCAGCGGCGCGGACTGCACCGACGCGTCGGGCACGGCGCCCACCGTCGCGGTATCCGCCGGCGCGGCGGCAGCCTGCGCGCCGGATGCGCCGCTCGCGGGCGATGCGTTCTGCAGCGCCTGCGCGTCCTGCGGCTTCACGTACTGGAACACCTTCACGACCTTCTCGACGCCCGGCACCTGGCTGGCGGCTTCCGCGCCGCGATTGCCCTCGTCGACCGTCACGAGCCCCATCAGGTAAAGGTTGCCGCGTTCGCTGACGACCTTGTAGTAGTTCGACGAGATACCCTTCGTCGCGATCAGCTCGGACTTCACGCGCCCTTCGAGGTATGAGTCGTTCGCGCGCGACGACAGCGACGACGCCGGCTCGACCGACAGCTCGTTGACGATGCCGTTCACGTTGTTGATACCGCGCACGATTTCCTCGGCGCGCTGCTTCGATGCATCGTTCGGCACTTCGCCCGTCAGCAGCACGCGGCGGTTGAACACCGTCACGTTCACGTGCGACTGGTCGGGCAGCCCGTTGTTGATCTGCGTGAGCGACTTGACCTGGATCTCGCGATCTTCCGTCTGCGCGCCGAGCGTACGGCGATCGGTCGCGATCAGCGCGCCGCCGCCGGCCGCTGCGCCCACGACCCCGAGCACACAACCTTGCAGCGACACGGCGAGGCCCGCCGTCAGCGCAGCGAGCAGCGTGGTTCTGACGAGCGTCTGTTTGACGCGGCTTTGATTCATCGACGGCTCTCCTTCGTTCAATCCTCACCCAGCAGCATCGCGTCGATGCCGTCGCACAGGCAGTGGATGGTCAGCAGATGGACTTCGTGGATGCGCGCCGCGCGAACGGCGGGCACGCTGATCGGAATATCGGTATCGGACAGCGCGGCGGCGACCGCATGGCCGTCGCCGCCCGTCAGCGCGACGACGGTCATCTCGCGCTCGTGCGCTTCGTCGATCGCCGCCAGCACGCGCGGCGACGCGCCGGCCGGATCGAGCACCAGCAGGATGTCGCCGGTCTGGCCGAGCACGCGCACCTGCTGCGCGAACAGCTGATCGGCGGACACCGCGCCCGCGAGGCCGCCCTGCGATGCATCGGTGGCCAGCGCGATCGCGGGCAGGCCCGGGCGCTCGCGCTCGAAGCCGCCGACGAGCGACACGGCGAGGTAATGCGCGGCGGCGGCCGACGGGCCGTCACCGCACGCGACGATCTTGTTGCCGTTCGCCAGCGCGGCGAACATCGCATCGACCGCGGCTGCGATCGGCAGCGACAGCGCGTCGGCCGCTTCGGCGTGAAGCGCGGCGCTGTCGCGAAAATGTTGCTGAATACGTTCGACTGACATCGATTCCTGGTGAACTGGGCGCGTGGCACGCATCGCGCGACATCGTGGGTGCGGCGAGTTTACCGTACTCCGGCACCCTCTCCGGCGGTCCGGCAAGAACTCTTTACATCTCGTCACAGCTCGCCGCTACACATCGTCGGCACGAAATGCATCGCGCAGCCACGCGAGCCGGCCGGCCTCGAACGCGACGACGTCGAAGCGGCACGCGGCGCCGGCGCCGTGCCGCGCCCAGAACTGGAGCGCGGCCGCCACCAGGCGACGCCGCTTGCGCCAGCCGACGCTCGCGGCCGCGCCGCCATGCCGGACGCTGCGCCGCGCGCGCACCTCGACGAACACGAGCATGCCGTCAGGCTCGCGCATCACGAGATCGAGCTCGCCACCGCGCATCGTCACGTTCGCCGCGACGAACCCGAGGCCGCGGCGTTCGAGAAACTGCCGCGCGCGCAGCTCGAATGCCGCGCCGACCGGTTTGGATCGCGCCGCATCCGAAAAGTTGTCGCCGGCGCGCACCAAACCGCGCCCGTCGCCCGGCCGGGCCGGCGCCGCGTGGCACAATGCCGTCCTTGTTCCGCTTGCGCCGCGATTGCGCGCATTGCCTGCCATGACTGCCCTCCTCGAACTCGCGCACACGCAGCACTACCCGGACGCCGCGCTCTACGTGGTCGCCACGCCGATCGGCAACACCGCCGACATCACGCTGCGCGCGCTGCACGTGCTCGGCCTCGCCGACCGCATCGCGGCCGAAGACACCCGCAACACGGGCCAGCTGCTCGCCCGCTACGGGATCTCGAAACCGCTCGTCGCCGTGCACGAGCACAACGAACGCGAAGCCGCGCAACGCGTGATCGAACTGCTGCGCGGCGGCGAGCGCGTGGCCTATGTATCGGACGCCGGCACGCCCGGCATCTCGGACCCCGGCGCGCGGCTCGTCGACGCGGTGCGCGCCGCCGGCTTCGCGGTGGTCCCGCTGCCGGGCGCGAGCGCGGCGGTGACCGCGCTGAGCGTGGCCGGCGACTGGGCCGGCGCGTTCACGTTCGCGGGCTTCCTGCCGCCGAAGGCGAAGCAGCGCGCGACCGCGCTGCAGGGGCTGGTATCGCACCCGTATGCGCTGGTGTTCTACGAGGCGCCGCACCGGATCGCCGAAACCGTCGCCGCACTCGCCGACGCATTCGGCCCCGCGCGCCGGCTGCTGATCGCGCGCGAGCTCACCAAGCTACACGAGCAGTTGTTCCAGGGCACCCTGGCCGAAGGACAGACCTGGCTCGCCGGCGATGCGAACCGGCAGCGCGGCGAGTTCGTGCTGGTGGTCGAAGGCGCGCCGGCGACGAGCGGCGAAACCGACGACACCGCGCACGACGCGCTGCTCAAGCTGCTGCTGGAAGAGGTGCCGGTAAAGAGCGCGGCCAGGCTCGCGGCCGCGCTGACGGGCGCGTCGCGCAACACGCTGTATGCGCGTGCGCTGGCGCTGAAGGACGAAAGCTGACGCGCGAGGCGGCCGGCACCGGGAAGCCGGCGCCGGAATCGCGCCGCGCAGGAAAGACAAAGGGCTGCCCGCGGGCAGCCCTTTTGCATGAGCGGTCGAGCCGCTGCGTTACTTCGCCGAGACCGACGCGAACATTTCGTCGCGTGCCTCGCGCGCTTCCTGCGGCGACAGCCCTTCGATCTTCACGCGGCCCGTGCCGGCGTGCACGAGGCCGATCATCTTGGCGGCCGCATACGACAGGTCGAGCACGCGACCGCGCTTGAACGGCCCGCGATCGTTGACCTTCACGACGACCCACTTGCCGGTCGACGCGTTCGTCACCTTGATGTACGACGACAGCGGCAGCGTGCGGTGTGCGGCGGTGAGTGCGTTCATGTTGAAGCGCTCGCCGTTCGCGGTGCGGCGGCCGTGGAAATCCCGCCCGTACCACGATGCGCGGCCCGTCTGGCGGAAATCGGACACATCCTTGCCGTCGATCGGCTCGGCGTCCGCCAGCGACGACTTCTTCGCGTCCTTGCTGTCGGCAGCCGGCATCGATGCCAGCGCGGAATCAAAATTCAGCTGCTTGTCGCTATCCGCCTTCGCGGCGGCGGCCGTCTTGTCGACGGCGTTCTTCTGGTTCGCGCTACCGGTGGTCTGGCTGGGTGGCACCGCGCAGCCCGTCAGCGCAAAAAACAATGCAATGGTCCCGAATCGACTCGGAAAACGTAAATTCATCGACGTGTCGCCTTCTGGTTCGGGCCGCGCCTTCATCACGCCGATTCACGGCGCGGATATGCGGCCCGGACGGCAAATGCGTGCACGCCCCGCTCGGATGCGAGCAGGCGGCTAGCATGGGCGCGGCTTTCGTCTAGGCCGCAACCGTCCTGATTAGCTTTCACGTCTGGCGCAACCTGTCCCCAACAGCCTGACCAGACCCCACATGCCGCCATCGAACATGGCTTCACGTTCGCGCGCGTCGAAACGACCGACTCACAGGAACGGCGGCACAGGCCCCATCCGGCGGCGCGGCAGCAGGGCCGCAGGCGGGCGCGCAGCACCCGGCCGGACAAGACGTGAGCACCGAATATTCGGTGCTGGATACACCGCCGGACTCCCCGGCGGCTGATGCTTGACGGTGCCTCCGACGCCCCTTTTTTAACGGGGCCGAAACACCAGCGAATTGCGTGAAATTCACGTGCAATGGGGCGCATTATACATAAACCAAAAGGTTGTCTCGAAAAGCGCCCGCCGGGGACCATTGATTCTCACTATGGCGGTAACAATCGACATGCTCCGGGAATGCCCGGAGGCGTCCACCGCGACACGCGTCGCGCGACCGGCAGGCGGCACGCGCGACCGGTACAATCGCTCCTTTTAGCCGCCGGTGCCTCCATGAAAGTCACGCTCATTCCGGTCACGCCGTTCCAGCAGAACTGCTCGCTGCTCGTCTGCGAGAAAACGGGCCGCGCCGCCGTCGTCGATCCGGGCGGCGATCTCGACCGGATCGAACAGGAAGTCGCGCGGCAGAACGTGCAGGTCGAGAAGGTGCTGCTCACGCACGGGCACATCGATCACTGCGCGGGCGCGAAGACGCTCGCGACGCATTACGGCGTGCCGATCGAGGGGCCGCAGGAAGAAGAGCGCTTCTGGATCGAGAAGCTGCCGATGCAGAGCGAGCGCTTCGGCTTTCCGGCCGCCGAAACCTTCGAGCCGGATCACTGGCTGAACGACGGCGACACCGTGCAGTTCGGCGACGAGACGCTCGAGGTCTATCACTGCCCGGGCCACACGCCCGGCCACGTCGTGTTCTTCAGCCGCGCGCATCGCGTCGCGATCGTCGGCGACGTGCTGTTCGCGGGCTCGATCGGCCGCACCGATTTTCCGCGCGGCAATCACGAGGATCTCGTCCGGTCGATCAAGGAGAAGCTGTGGCCGCTCGGCGACGATGTGACGTTCGTGCCGGGCCACGGCCCGGTGTCGACGTTCGGCGACGAGCGCCGCACCAACCCGTTCGTGTCCGATAAGGTATTCGGATGAACCAGACCGCCATCCCGGAAATCTACGTCAGCACCGATGTCGAGGCCGATGGCCCGATTCCCGGCCCGCACTCGATGCTGAGCTTCGCGTCGGCCGCCTATACCGAGGACAAGCAGCTGATCGCGACGTTCTCGGCCAATCTCGACACGCTGCCCGGCGCGCAGGCGCACCCGGTGCAGGAAGCGTGGTGGAAGACCGAGCCCGAAGCATGGGCCGCGTGCCGAAAGGACCTGCAGGCGCCCGAAGCGGCGCTGCTCGCGTACGTCGACTGGGTCGAGGCGCTGCCCGGCAAGCCGGTGTTCGTCGCAATGCCGGCCGGCTTCGACTTCACGTTCATGTTCTGGTACATGATGCGCTTCGCGGGCCGCTGCCCGTTCTCGTGGTCGGCGCTCGACATCAAGACGCTCGCGTTCGCGATGACGGGCCTGCCGTACCGCAAGGCGATCAAGCCGCGCTTTCCGAAGCACTGGTTCGACGACCATCCGCACACGCACGTCGCGCTCGACGACGCGATCGAGCAAGGCGCGCTGTTCTGCAACATGCTGGCCGACCTGCGCCGCCAGCAGGCCGCGCTCGCGGGCCTCGCGGTGTCGGACACCGATCGGTCGGAAAGCGCAGGCGCGGGACAAAATCCCACGGATCCGCGAGCAAATTAGCGAATCTCGCTCAACAACGCGACGCCAGATTGCCTTTCCTTTCCCGGCCCTCTAACATTCAGCGTGTTGTAGTTGCCGCATGGAGGCGCAGGTGACGCTCGATTCCTTTTCGCAAAAAATCCTTCGCCTGTTGCAGCTCGACGCGCGCCGCTCGGTCCAGGAAATCTCGGACCAGGTCGGCCTGTCGAGCACGCCGTGCTGGCGCCGCATCAAGGACATGGAACAGTCGGGCGTGATCCAGCGCTACACGGCGCTGCTCGATCGCGAGAAGCTCGGCCTGCACGTCTGCGCGCTCGCGCACGTGCACCTGACCCGCCACAACGAAGGTGGCGTCGAGCAGTTCGAGCGCGAGATCTCGACCTGCCCGGAAGTCACCGAGTGCTACAGCACGACCGGCGAAGCCGATTACATCCTCAAGATCGTCGCGCCGGACATCAAGGCCTACGACGTGTTCCTGCACGAACGCATCTTCAAGATCCCCGCCGTGTCGCAGGTGCGCACGAGCGTCGTGCTGCGCGAGATCAAGTTCGACACGCAACTGCCGCTGTAACGCGCCGGCGCGCGCTGGCGGCCCTCCATCCCGTGTGCCCGCGGCGGGTCACGCCTGCGCGGGCATCGTGCGCGTGAAGCCGATCCGGCGCGCGCCGAACTCGCGCTTCAGCGCGTCGGCGTCGAGCCGGCCAGCCAGCGCCGCGTCGGTCTCGTGCGGATCGCAGGCAAGCGTCACGTCGATCTCGAGCCCCGTACTCAGGTAATGCAGGTTGATGGCCGCCGCATGCAGCCCACGCTGCGCGAGCGCGGCCTCGAGCCGTGCCACGATCTCGCCGCGCGGCGGCAGCGCGAGCGCCGGACGGCGCGCCGCGTCGTTCTCGGGATCGACATGGATCAGCGCATCGAGCACGCGCGCGTCGGTCAGCACGCGCGCACGCGCGGTCTCGGCGATGTAGTGCCCTTCGGAGACGGAGATTTTCGGATCGACGAGGATGTGCGCGTCGACGAGCGCGGCATCACCCATCTTGCGCGTGCGCAAGTCGTGCACGTCGCGCACGCCCGGCGTCGCCGCGAGCAGCGCGCGGATCTCGGCCGTATCGGTCGTATCGAGTGCGCGGTCGGAGAGGTCCTGCAACGCGTCATAGCCGAACGTCCAGCCCATGCGCGCAACCATGAAGCCGACGATCGCCGCCGCGATCGGGTCGAGCAGCCGCACGCCGGCCAGGCTGCCGACGATGCCGATCGCGACGACGAGCGACGACGCGGCATCCGAACGCGCATGCCATGCGTTCGCGACGAGCATCGCCGAGCGGACGCGCCGCGCTTCGCGCAGCATGTAGCGAAACAGCGCCTCTTTCGACACGAGCACCGTCAGCGCGACGAGCAGCGCGGAAAAATGTACCGCCGGAATGTTTTCGAGATTAACGAGGCGGTCGCCGGCCCGCCAGAGCATGCCGACGCCGACCGCAATCAGGATCGCGCCGAGAAACAGCGAGGCGACGGTCTCGTAGCGGCTGTGGCCGTAATTGTGGTCGGCATCCGGCGATGCGCCGCTATGCCGATTCGCAACCAGCACGACAAAATCCGAGATCAAATCGGAAATCGAATGCACCCCGTCAGCAATCAATGCCTGCGAATGGGCAATCGCGCCGACGACGATCTGAAATGTCGCAAGCACGACATTCAGGACAATACTGACGAACGTGCTCTTGCGTGCAACCGCGTGCTTATCTGCGCTCTGCGCGTCGCCGGAAAACGTGGACATGAAATATGAGATATCGGTGAGCGATACCCGATTCTATCAAGGGCGCCCCGTGAACCCCGCCAATACCCACAAATTTCTTATTTAAATCAACCGCTTATGCGAACGGGTCGTATTTTCATTCACGCCCCATCATTACATTTTCATGACAACACCATGTGCGCGGCGAGCGCTGAAAACAAAAAAGCCGCGCTCCTTAACGGACACGCGGCTCTTTTGAAGAGCAGGCTATTTAAACGGACGTTTAAATCGCAAACTGTTCGCGATTCTTGCCGGCGATCCAGCGCGGCGGCTTGCCGCGGCCCGACCACGTCGCGCCCGTTTCCGGATCGCGGTATTTCGCGGCAACGCCTGCGCGCGGACGGCCAACCTTACCTGCCTTCGCGCGGCTGAGACCGAGTTCGGCGAGCGAAAAGCCGTAGTCGGCAATTTTCTGCTTCACGTCATTCAGCACTTCAGCGTATTCACGCGACTTTGCTTCTTCGATTTGCTTCTCCAGCTTCTCCCGCTGGGCCAGCAGGTCCTTGTAAGAAGACATAGTTTCCCTTTCTATCTGACCAATGGCGCCGGTCTGCAGCCAGCTCACCATTCATGAAATATATGTGCCTCGGATTTTCGAAGGCAGAGATTAGCACAAAAAAGATTTGATAGAAGCGGGATTCATGAAAATCCCGAGATCAATTGGAATTCACACGTGTCATTTTGACCGGCCACGGCCTTTTCTCAAATTTTTACGTTCCTACACAGAGATTAGGACATTAGCGATTGGCTATTAGGTCTATCAACATACGCAATTACCCTGCATTTGAAAAATAGAAGCTTTCATCGGACGACAGTTTTACGAAAATCGGATGGCGCGCCTCGCTAAACGGGCAAAGCGCAGACCAGCCGGCATCCGCGACGTCACGTCACATCCCGCGCGCACGCCATCAGCCGCTCGCGCCATTCGCCCGCATCGGCCAACGGCGTATCGAACGGCGTACGCACGCGGCGGCCGTCATGTCGCCAGTCGACGCCGTGGCGATCGACGCCGAGCAATTCGAGCCCGTCGCGGCGCGCAGCGCCGGCATCGTACGCGTCCCATAACGCCTGCTCCTCGTCGAACGTGAGCGGCGGCAGCGTATCGAGATGCGTGCCGTCGACCCAGCCCATGCGCCCGAACCCGCCGATATAGCGCAGCCGCTCGACGTCGAGTGCCCAGAACGTGAAATCGCCCAGCGCGAGATAGCGCGCGGCATCCGGCTCATAACGACAGTAGCGCGCGGTGACGTGCGGATCGTCGCCGAGCGGCACGAACCGGCCGAGCAGCGTCGCGCGCTCGGCGTTCAGCACGTCGCCGTCGGGCGCGTCGACGACGAGGAAGCCCGCGCGCGGATCGGCGGCCAGATTGCGCGTGTGCTCCGCGAGGCCGCTCACGAGGATCACGGGACGATGGCTTGCATCGGGTGCAAACGGGACGACCGTCGGATACGGGAAACCCTGCGGATCGCGCGAATGGGTGGCGAGCGTGCCGAGCGCGCAGCGGTGCAGCAAATGCACGGCGAGAGCGGGATCGATGTTCAAGAGGACTCCTGCGGTCGAAGGGGGGCGCGCCGGGCACGCCATGCGCTCCGATGTTACCCGCGGGCGCGGCGCGCCGTGCATCGGTCGAACGGCCAGGGCAGTCGATGCGGCCGAACGCGGGTCACTGACTAATCGCCGGATCATCGGCCGAACGGCCAACGCCCGGCACGATCGTAAGCGGTTCGATAGAATCGGACGAATCCGACGGGCGCCGCGTGCGTCCGTGCATTTCCTTTGATGAGCGTCATCGTGTCCGAATCCTCCTCCCCCGAATCGTCGTCCCCGTTCGCCGCGCCGCCCGACGTGCATCGCGTGCTGTCGCTGCCGGCCCGCCAGCGGGCCCGCGCGGCATCGATGGCGCTGTTCTTCGTCGCCGGCATGATGTTCGCGTCGTGGGGCGTGCACGTGCCGACCGTGCGCGACAAGTTCGCGCTGAGCCCCGGGCTGCTGTCGATCGCGTTGTTCGCGGTCGCCGTCGGCTCGATCGCCGCGATGCTGACCATCGCGCGCTGGATCGCGCGCGTCGGCTCGCGCACCGCGTGCCTCGCGGGCGGGCTCGTGATGTCGGCCTGCGCGGCGCTGATCCTCGTCGTGCCCGACTACCCGTTGCTGCTGGCGGTGCTCGCGCTGTTCGGCTTCTCGATGGCGACGCTCGACGTCGCGATGAACGCCGAGGCCAGCGCGGTCGAAATCGCGATCGGCAGGCCGATCATGTCGTCGCTGCACGGCATGTTCAGCATCGGCGGGATGGCCGGCGCGGCCGCCGGCGGCGCGCTGCTGTCGGCCGGCATGGCGCCGGCCGTGCATCTCGCGCTCGCGGCGGCGACCAGCGCGACGGTGCTCGTGGTCGCCAGCCCGGCCGTGCTCCCGCATGTGCCGCATCACGAACACGCGCACGGCGGCGGCAACCGCTGGCGCTCGCCGGCGTTGTGGATGCTCGGCGGCATCGCGCTCGTCGCGCTGATCGCCGAAGGCGCGATGTACGACTGGGCGACGGTCTACATGCGCGACGTCGTCGTGGCGAGCCCCGCGCTCGCCAGCGCCGCCTATGCCGCGTTCTCGGGCGGGATGGCCATCGCGCGCTTCGCGGGCGACGCCGTGCGCGCCCGCTTCGGCGCGCCGCAGCTCGTGTTCGCGAGCGCGTCGCTCGCCTGCGCGGGGATGATCGGCGCGCTGCTGCTGCCGTATTCGGCCACGGTGCTGACCGGCTTCACGCTGATGGGCCTCGGCCTCGCGAACATGATGCCGGTGCTGTTCGCGGCCGCCGCGCGCGTGAAAGGCATCCATGCGGCCGAAGGGCTCGCGCACGTGGCCGGCCTCGCGTATTTCGGCATGCTGTTCGGTCCGGTCGTGATCGGCGCCGTCGCGCAGGCGTCGAACCTGACGATCGGCCTGTCCGTCGTCGCGCTGTGCGCGGCGCTCGTCGCGGCCGTCGCGCCGAAGGTGCTCGCGCGGCTGAAGATCTGACGGGGCGCGGCACGACGCGCCGGCCCAAAAAGAAAGCGCGCATGCGGTGCCGCATGCGCGCTTTCACCCCTTCTGTTGACCGCTTGTATCGTTACATCTTCACTTCGTCGAGCAGCGACTTCTTGCCGCCCTTGTAGTTGTACAGCGAGATCACGCCGTGCTGCAGGTCGCCCTTCGAATCGAAGGTCGTCGTGCCGATCACGCCCGAGTAGTTCGTCGCCGGCATCGCCGCGAGGATCTTCGCCGGATCCGCCGAGTTCGAGCGCTTCATCGCATCGACGATGATGTACACGGCGTCATACGTGAACGGTGCGTAGATCTGGATCGGCTGGCCGAAGCGCTTCTCGTACTTCGCCTTGAACGCCGCGCCGCCCGACATCTTCTCGAGCGAAGCACCAGCTTCCGAACACACCACGTTGTCGGTCGCGTCGCCGGCCAGATCGGCCAGCTTTTCCGTGCACACGCCGTCGCCCGCGAAGATCTTCGCGCGCAGGCCGAGCTGCTTCGCCTGCTTCGCGAACGGGCCGCCGGTGGCGTCCATGCCGCCGTACATGATCGCGTCCGGATTCTCGCCCTTGATCTTGGTCAGAATCGCGCGGAAGTCGACCGCCTTGTCGTTCGTCGCGTCATGCGACATCACCTTCAGGCCGAGCGCCTTGGCCTTCTTCTCGAACTCGTTCGCGAGACCCTGGCCGTACGCGGTCGAATCGTCGACCACGGCCACGCTCTTGATGCCCTTCGAGTGCGCGTAGTTCGCGAGTGCCGGGCCCTGCTGCGCATCGGTGGCCACCACGCGGTACGTGGTCTTGAAGCCCTGCTGCGTGTAGGCCGGGTTGGTCGCCGACGGCGAGATCTGCACGATGCCCGCATCGCTGTAGATCTTCGAGGCCGGGATCGACGTGCCCGAGTTCAGGTGGCCGACCACCGCGACGACCTTGTCGTCGACGAGCTTCTGCGCAACCTGCGTGGCCTGCCGCGGGTCGGCCGCGTCGTCCTGCGGGTCGAGTTGCAGCGTGATTTTCTGGCCGCCGACCGTGAGACCCTTGGCGTTGATCTCTTCAACCGCGAGACGTGCGCCGTTTTCGTTGTCCTTGCCCAGGTGTGCAATGCCGCCCGTCAAGGGCGCGACGTGGCCGATCTTGACGACTTGATCGGCCGCTGCGTTGCCCGCAGCTGCAGCGCACAGCATCGCGGCCGCGGTGATCGGCAACAGCTTTTGCATCTTGATATTCATGTAAGTCTCCAGTTTCGGTCCCAATAAACGCCATCGCCCGGTGCCCCGCTGCCATCCCTGTGTTTGCAATCACTGGACGATTCGCCGGTTGCATCGTTCATGCACTTGGCCTCAAGCACGTGAAAACCGCCGCTTTTAGCAGCCGCCCATCCGTACTTGCGCGCAAGTGTAGGTGATCAAATTAATTTGTGGGACTTTTTTGGGGTAGTGGTAACACTACCGATATGCACGCTTTGGAATGACGACTCGAATATCGCCGCGAGCCCCGCCGGATAAGGGTTTCCGCTAATTCCTGGCGACTTTCTGAAAGGTCGTTTTAAAACAATCCGGGGGCATTTCGATTCGGTATTTTGTGCCCGTGATCATTGAATGAAACGCGCGTGACAACGCGCGTTTCGTCGTCCGACATGAACGCATCAGGCAGCCGCCGCACGCCATTCGGCATCGAGCGCGGCGACGAGCTGCGACGTCGTCAGCGCATCGCCGCGCCGCCGCGCGAGCGGCGCGCCCTGCCCGGCCCACAGCGACAGGTAGTCGCCGTCGTTCGCGCGCGCGGCGGCCTGGCGCAGCGGCTGGGTCAGCGCGTTCTGCACCGGGTACGGCGCGGCGTCGGCCACGCGTTCGCCGAGCCGGGCCATCAGCGTGTTGCGCAGCCCGCGCGCGTGGCGGCCGGTGATCGCGCGTGTGACCTGCGTCGACGTGTCGGTGCTCGCGAGCAGGCGCGCCTTCCAGTCCGCCGCGATCGCGCTTTCCGTGCAGGTGAGGAACGCGGTGCCGAGCTGTGCGCCCTGCGCGCCGAGCGCAAGCGCGGCCGCGATCCCGCGGCCGTCCATGATGCCGCCCGCGGCGAGCACGGGCAGGCCGGTCGCGTCGACCAGTTGCGGCACGAGCGCGAGCGTACCGATCAGCGCATCGTCGGCGGAACCGATGAACGTGCCGCGATGGCCGCCCGCCTCGGCGCCCTGCGCGGACAGCGCATCGGCGCCGGCCGCCTGCCAGGCGAGGCCCTCGGCCACGTGCGTCGCCGTGCCGATCACGTAGGTGCCGGCCGCCTTCAGGCGCGCGACGTCGGCCGCATCGAGCACGCCGAACGTGAAGCTCGCAACGGGCACGCGCAGCGCCACGAGCGCATCGAGCTGCGCGCGGAAGTCGGGCGCGTAGCGCGCGGGGGCGGTGCCCGGCGGCAACCCGAGCACCGCGTTCAGCGGGTCGATCGCGGCCAGTGCGCGGGCGACGGTCGCCGCGTCGGGCGCGGCGTCGGGCAGCACGAACAGGTTGATCGCGAACGGGCGATCGGTCGCCGCGCGGATGGCTTCGACTTCGGTCGCGAGGCGCTCGGGCGCGAACGCGGCGGCACCGAGACTGCCGAGCGCGCCGGCATTCGACGCGGCGGCGACCATCGCGGTCGTGGTCGCGCCGACCATCGGCGCCTGCACGAGCGGCAGGCGCAGGCCGAAGCGTTCGGAAAAGGGCGTGGAAAACAGACGGGCAGACATGGCGAATCCTTCGATGACGATGCGCGAAAGCGCTTTGTAAAGGCCGGCACATCGACTCTATCGAAGCGGCGCAGCGCCGAAAAATGAATAATCGAGATCGAAACGATCGCTGCGCGAGAAGCGGGCGCGTGCCCTGCACCGTCACACGATCGATGGCACACTAGGCCGCCCTCTTCCACCCCGGGGCGCGCATCGCGCACCCCGTTCGCCAGGAGTTCAGAACGTGACTGCCCAATGGATCGACATCCCCGCCGGTAACGACAGCTTCGGCGGCTATCTCGCGCTGCCCAAGCGCGGCAAAGGCCCTGCCGTCATCATCATCCAGGAGATCTTCGGCGTGAACGCGCACATCCGCGCGGTCGCCGACCAGTACGCGTCCGACGGCTTCGTCGCGCTCGCGCCGGACGTGTTCTGGCGCACGCAGCCGCGCGTCGAACTGACCTACGAAGGCGCGGATCGCGACAAGGGCATCGAGCTGATGAAAAAGACCGACGTGGGCCTCGCGGTCGCGGACATCGGCGCGGCCGCCGATGTGTTGCGCGCGCGCCCGGAAGTGGCCGGCAAGGTTGCCGCGATCGGCTACTGCTTCGGCGGCCAGCTCGCGTACCGCGCGGCCGCGACCGGCAAGATCGACGCGGCCGTGGCCTACTACGGCGGCGGCATCCAGAACGCGCTCGATCTGGCCGGCCAGATCAAGCAGCCGATCCTGTTCCACTACGCGGGACACGACCACGCGATCCCGCCCGAGGCCGTCGACCAGGTGAAGGCCGCCTTCGCCGGCCACGGCCAAGCGTCGTTCCACGACTATCCGGGCGCCGAGCACGGCTTCAACTGCACGGACCGTGCGTCGTACAACCAGCGCGCGTCGGCGCTCGCGCACGGCCGCACGCTGACCTTCCTCGCCGAGCACCTCTAAAAACCGCCGGCCGCGGGCCCCGCGCACCGGGCCCGCGTTATGCTGCTGTCATCGCCACGAGCCACCACGGGGATGACAGCGATGCACTCGGACTATCTCGCGCATGACGCGATCGGCCTCGCCACACTGGTACGCGAACGCAAGGCGAGCCCGCGCGAACTGCTCGACGCCGCGATCGGCCAGGCCGAAGCGGTCAACGGCGCGATCAACGCGATCGTGCTGCAGGACTACGAAGCCGCACGCCAGCGCGCGGCCGCCACACCCGACGGCGGCGCCGACGCGCCGTTCGCCGGCGTTCCCTATCTCGTGAAGGATCTCGGCGCGGCGGTCGCCGGGCTGCCGTTGTCGATGGGCAGCCGGCACTACCGGTATTTCGTGCCCGCCGACGATTCGCCGGTGATCGCGCGCAGCCGCGCGGCCGGTCTCAACGTGTTCGGCAAGACCAACACGTCGGAGATCGGCCAGATGCCGTACACGGAACCCGAACTGTTCGGCGCGTGCCGCAACCCGTGGAATCTCGATCACACGCCCGGCGGCTCGAGCGGCGGTGCGGCGGCGGCCGTCGCGGCCGGCATCGTGCCGCTCGCCCATGCATCCGACGGCGGCGGCTCGATCCGCATCCCGGCGTCGTGCTGCGGGCTGTTCGGCCTGAAGCCGAGCCGCAACCCGGTACTCGTCGACCTGCCGTCGAACGGCGAGCTGGTCGTCCAGCATGCGGTCACGCGCAGCGTGCGCGACAGCGCGCTGCTGCTCGACGTGACGACCGGCCAGACCTTGCCACCGGGCGCGCCCGGCACGTTCCTCGGCGAGCTCGACACGCCGCCCGGCCCGCTGCGGATCGGCCTCGTGCTCGACCCGATGCTCGCGCCGGCACTCGCCGACGACACGCGCGCGGCGCTCGACGACGCGGCCGCGCTGCTCGAATCGCTCGGCCACCATGTCGAGCCGGCGACGCTGCACGTCAACTACGCGCGCGCGGCCGAAACCTTCCTCACGCTATGGGCGACGATCGCCGAGGAGATGGTGCTCGGCGCGCGCGCGCTGACCGGCCGCACGCCGAAGCGCGGCGAATTCGAGGCCGCGACGTGGGCGATGGCCGTGATCGGCCGGCGCCTCGCGCGCACGCGGCTGCCGGACGTGCTCGAATGGCAGCGCCAGCTCACCGTGCAGGTGGCCGGCCTCGTGTCGCGCTACGACGCGATCCTGTGCGCATCGCTCGCGGGCCCGCCGGTGAAGATCGGCGAATTGCAGCCGACGCCGTTCGAAGCGGCGCAGATGAAGGTGCTCGCCGCGCTGCCGGTGAAGCCGCTGCTGAAGGAAATGCTCGCGAAGTCGTCGGAAAAGGCGTTCACGTGGGCCGGCTGCACCGAGCTGTTCAACCTGACCGGCCAGCCGGCGATGTCGGTGCCGCTCTACTGGAACGCGCGCGGGCTGCCGATCGGCGTACAGTTCGCCGCGCGTCATGCCGACGACGCGCTGCTGCTCCGGCTCGCCCGCCAGCTCGAACAGGCGCGGCCGTGGTTCGAGCGCCGCCCGCCGCTGATGCAGGCGCAGCGCTGACGCACGCGGCCGCGCGCCGCAAGCCATGAAAAAAAGCCCCGCCGGCACAACCGGCGGGGCTTTGACGCATGCAATCGCGTAAGCGCGCTTACATGACGAGCCGCTCACAGATCGTCCGCGTCGCGGCCGCCGTGTTCAGCGTATAGAAGTGCAGCCCCGGCACGCCCGCGTCGACCAGACGCTGGCACAGGCTCGTGACGACGTCCGCGCCGAACGCGCGGATCGACTCGCGATCGTCGCCGAAGCTCTCGAGCCGGCGCGCGACCCAGCGCGGCACTTCGGCGCCGCACATCTCGGAGAAGCGCATCAGCTGCGAGAAGTTCGTGATCGGCATGATGCCCGGCACGATCGGCACCTCCACGCCCAGCTTGCGCGCATCGTCGACGAAGCGGAAATACGCGTCGGCGTTGAAGAAGTACTGCGTGATCGCGGAATTCGCGCCGGCTTTCACCTTGCGCGCGAAATTCTCGAGATCGGCCTTCGGCGAGCGCGCCTGCGGGTGGTACTCCGGATAGCCGGCCACCTCGATGTGGAACCAGTCGCCGTGCTCGGCACGGATGAAGCTGACGAGCTCCGACGCATAGCGCAGTTCGCCGACTTCGCCCATCCCCGACGGCAGGTCGCCACGCAGCGCGACGATGTGGCGGATGCCGTACGAGCGGTACTGGTCGAGGATCGCGCGCAGGCTGTCGCGCGACGAACCGATGCACGACAGGTGCGGCGCGGCCTCGAGGCCGTCCTTCTGCATGTCGAGCACCGTATCGAGCGTGCCCTGCTGCGTCGAACCGCCAGCGCCGAACGTGCAGGACACGAATTTCGGCTTCAGCGGCAGCAGCTGCGCACGCGTGGCGCGCAGCTTCTCGACGCCTTCCGCCGTTTTCGGCGGGAAGAATTCAAACGAGAGTTCGATCGGTTTCATGATTCTGAGGGAACAGGCCCTGGGGCGTCAGCCGATGTCGCGCTGACCGAAGATCAGGGCGGACAGCAGCCACGACACGATGCTGTACAGGATCGAACCGAAGAACGCGGACCAGAACCCCGACACCTCGAAGCCCTTCAGCAGCGACGACGCGAACCAGAAGCACAACGCGTTCACGACGAGGATGAACACCCCGAGCGTGACGATCGTGACGGGCAGCGTCAGCAGGATCAGCACCGGACGGATCACCGTGTTGATCAGGCCGAGCACGACCGCGATGATCAGCGCCGTGCCGAAGCTCTTGATGTGGATCGACGGCACGAGGTAGGTGATGATCAGCAGCGCGAGCGCGTTGATGACCCAGGTGAGGATGACGCTCATGGAGTGCTCCGGTTCGGTTGTCGATCGGTACGATCAGTGGCCGCCGCCGGCTGCCGCGGGTGCCTGAAGGCGCGCCGCGGCAGCCGGCGATCCCGCGCCGTGCCGCCGTACCGGGTGCGCGCGGGTGACGCGCGCCCGGCACCGCGGCAGCGGCGCATCGGATCAGTAGCGGTAGTGGTTCGGCTTGAACGGGCCGTCCTTCTGCACGCCGATGTACGAAGCCTGCTCGTCAGACAGCACGGAGAGGTTCGCGCCGATGCGCGCGAGGTGCAGGCGCGCAACCTTTTCATCGAGGTGCTTCGGCAGCACGTACACCTTGTTCTCGTACTCGTTGCCGCGCACGAACAGCTCGATCTGCGCGAGCGTCTGGTTCGCGAACGAGTTCGACATCACGAACGACGGGTGGCCGGTCGCGCAGCCGAGGTTCACGAGGCGGCCTTCCGCCAGCAGGATCACGCGCTTGCCGTCCGGGAAGATGATGTGGTCGACCTGCGGCTTGATGTTTTCCCACTGGTACTGGCGGGTCGACGCAACGTCGATTTCCGAGTCGAAGTGGCCGATGTTGCAGACGATCGCGTTGTGGCGCATCGCCTTCATGTGATCGTGGTTGATCACGTGGTAGTTGCCGGTGGCCGTCACGAAGATGTCGGCCTTGTCGGCCGCGTATTCCATCGTCACGACGCGGTAGCCTTCCATCGCCGCCTGCAGCGCGCAGATCGGGTCGATTTCGGTGACCCACACGGTCGCGCCCAGGCCGCGCAGCGATTGCGCGCAGCCCTTGCCCACGTCGCCGTAGCCCGCGACGACCGCGACCTTGCCCGCGATCATCACGTCGGTCGCGCGCTTGATGCCGTCGACCAGCGATTCACGGCAGCCGTACAGGTTGTCGAACTTCGACTTGGTGACCGAATCGTTCACGTTGAACGCCGGGAACGGCAGGCGGCCGTCCTTTTCCATCTGGTACAGGCGGTGCACGCCGGTCGTGGTTTCTTCGGTCACGCCCTTGATGTGCGCGAGGCGCGTCGAGTACCAGGTCGGGTCCGCGTCGAGGTGCTGCGCGATCGACTTGTACAGCGCGACTTCTTCCTCGTTGGTCGGCTTCGCGATCACCGAACGGTCCTTCTCGGCCTTCGCGCCGAGGATCAGCAGCAGCGTTGCGTCGCCGCCGTCGTCCAGGATCATGTTCGCGAATTCGCCGTTCGGCCATTCGAAGATGCGGTGCGAGAACTCCCAGTATTCGTCGAGCGATTCGCCCTTGAACGCGAACACCGGCGTGCCGGCTTCGACGATCGCGGCAGCGGCGTGGTCCTGCGTCGAGAAGATGTTGCACGAGGCCCAGCGGACGTCCGCGCCGAGCGCCTTCAGCGTCTCGATCAGCACGCCCGTCTGGATCGTCATGTGCAGCGAACCGGCAATGCGCGCGCCCTTCAGCGGCTGCTGCGCCTTGTATTCGTCACGGATCTGCACGAGGCCCGGCATTTCGGTCTCGGCGATGTTCAGTTCCTTGCGGCCCCAGCCGGCCAGCGCCATGTCGGCGACGACGTAATCGTTGGAAGCTTTGGAATCGATAATGGCGTTCATCACGCCCTCCTTTCTAAAAAGTTTCTAGATTGGTGACGTGAGCGCCGTTCAGGAAGCGGGGCCGACGCGGTTGTGCCGCACGACTGCTTGGTGAAGCCTTCCGAGCCTGGCGGACGCAGGGTGGTCCGTCGCAACGCTCCTCGGAAAGCGGAGAGGATTGTAGCAAATCGGCGCGCAGAATGCGCAAGCATGCGCACACACGATGCGCATCCGGCACGCGCGCGCGGCGTCGGCGCGCGCGGCCGTCAGCAAAGGGTCAGGACTCAGCGCCGACCCACGCCTGTTCGCGCAGCCGGGCACGCAGGCGCGCGACGGCCTGGCTGTGCAGCTGGCACACGCGCGATTCGCTCACTTCGAGCACCGCGCCGATCTCGCGCAGATTCAGACCCCGTTCGTAGTACAGCGACATCAGCAGCTTCTCGCGCTCCGGCAGCCGCTCGATCGCCTCGACGAGCGCTTCGCGCAGGTGCTCGTCGAGCAGCGCCGACAGCGGATCGGCGTGATCGACGCGGTAGCGGTCGAGGAACGGCTCGTCGTCGGCCGCGCGGTCGAAATCCTCGTAGTAGATCAGCTGGCTGCCGTGCAGGTCCTGCAGCATCCCCTGGTATTCGTCGAGCGGCATGTTCAGGTGCTGCGCGATCTCGGTCTCGCTCGCCGAGCGGCCGAGATGCTGCTCGACCTGGTGCACCGCGTGCTCGACCTCGCGCGACGTCTTGCGCAGGCTGCGCGGCAGCCAGTCGTTGCTGCGCAGCTCGTCGAGCATCGCGCCGCGGATACGCTGGGTCGCGTAGGTCTCGAACTGCGCGCCCTGGTCTTCCTTGTAGCGGCCGGCCGCGTCCATCAGGCCGATCATGCCGGCCTGGATCAGGTCGTCGAGGTCGACGCTCGCCGGCATCTTCGCGACGAGCTGCAGCCCGAGGCGTCGCACGAGCGGCGCATATTGCGCGAGCACGTCGGCCTGGGACATCTTTCCTTGAGCGTTGTACATCATGGCTCTCTCCTTCCGGTGGCGCTCACGCGGCGTGTGCCGCGCCCGCCTCATACGACGGCTTGCCGCCCGCGTGCACGGCCCGGCCCGCACCCGAGCGCGGGCGCATCGGCCAGTACAGCAGGTCGGCGGCAATCTGCCGGTAGTCACGCGCGGCGGCCGACGACGGGAACGCATCGACCGCGGCACGCGTCAGCTCGCGCGCATGCTCGACGAGCGGATCGGCGCTCACGCAGCCCGCGTCGGCGATCGACACCGTCAGGTAGCGGCTCGCGACGCCCGCGAGGTTGTCGAACGCCGTCTTCGCGTCCGCGTGGCTGCCGACGTGATTGGTCAGCACGCGGAACTGCGCGAACGCGTGCGCGAAATGCAGCCGCTTCATGCACGCATACGCCTCGGTGATCGCCTGCGCGGCGACCCGCGTGACGACCAGCACGTCGTGCGCTTCGCGGGCGAGCGCCGAGAACGAACCGTCGCCGCCGAGCTGCGCGTCGACGAGGACGATGTCGGCCGGGCCGTCGATGAAATCGCTCAGCTGCGCGTCGGTGTAGCCGGTGCGCGCGAGCCGCGCCGCGGCGCACAGGCCGAAGCCGGCCGCGACCCGCGTGCGCTCGCCGTCGCGCAGCCACGCGCCCGCCAGCGTCGCGCTGGCCGAATGCACGTCGGCACGCTCGTCGACGACGAGCACATCCTTGCCGAGCGACGCGAGCGCCGCCGCCAGGTTCACGACGGTGGACGTGCAGCCGACCCCCGCCGGCCCGCCCGCCACCGCGACGATGCGTGACGCGCGCCCGGCCAGCAGGCGCCGCAGCCCTTCGGCCTGGTCGATGATTCGTTTATCCAAATCGCACCTCGTGAAGCTCGGCGGTGGAACGTGCGGTCAGTGCGGAAAGCAGCGTCGGCATGTCCTCGTCTTGCGGCACGAAGGGCGAGCCGTCACGCGGTACACAGAACGCGCTCTTCAGCAGGAATTTGGTCGACGCGACGTACAGGTTCTCCGGCACCTTCTGGCCGGTCGACACGTAATGGATCGGCAGCTTGTAGCGGATCACCGTGTCGAGCACGCCGCCGAGGTGGGTCGCCTCGTCGAGCTTCGTGAGGATGCAGCCGGCCAGGTCCGGATGCTCGCCCGCGCTGCGGTACGCCTGCACGACTTCGTTGAGCGTGTCGCCGTGGCTGGTCGCGTTGAGCAGCAGCAGGCGCTGCACCGGCGCGTTCGCCCCGTGCAGCATCGCGATCTGGTCGGACACCGCGCGGTCGCGCTGGCTCATGCCGATGGTGTCGATCAGCACGATGTGCTTGTTGCGCAGCTCGGACAGCGCGAGCGCGAGGTCGCCCGCATCCTTCACCGCGTGCACGGGCACCCCGAGGATCTTGCCGAAGATGCGCAGCTGCTCGTGGCCACCGATCCGGTAGCTGTCGGTGGTCAGCAGCGCGACCTTGCTCGCACCGAAGCGCATCACGCAGCGCGCGGCCAGCTTCGCGGTGGTGGTCGTCTTGCCGACGCCCGTGGGCCCCATCAGCGCGAACACGCCGCCGCGCTCCATCAGCGCATCTTCGCTTTCGAGCACCGGCAGGTTCGACGCGAGCACCGACTGCGCCCATTCGGCGGCCTGTTCGAAGGTCTGCGCGCCGTCGCCGGCCGGCATGTTGTCGACCAGCATCCGCACGAGCTGCGCGGAGAAGCCGGCCGCGAACAGGTGCTTCGTCAGTGCGCCATGCACGGCGCTGCGACGCTGGCGGTCGTGCCACATCAGGCTGTCGAACTGCTCTGCCATCATCCCGCGCAGTTCGCCGAGCTCCTGCATCACCGTATCGTTGACGATCCGCTCGATGCGCGACTTCACGGCGTCGGCCACCGCGGCGGCCGCGTCTGCGGACAGGCGCGTGCGCTCGGCCGCCTTCGCGGCATGCGCCGCGCTCGTGTTCGTGTCGGGGGCGCGGGGGGCGGCGGCCGGCATCCGGCGTTCGGCCTCGCGCACGATGTCGCGCGCCCAGTTGGGCGGCGTCGCGCTCGCGGCGGCCTGCGGAGCAGGCGCGCTCGCTTGCGGCGCGGCGGGCGTCGCCTGCGCACGCGCCATCAGCGCGTCGCGCTGTTGCGTCAGGCGCTTCGCGTGCTCGACGAGCCACGGCGCGGGTTCGGAGGCGGCGGCCGGTGCGGCGGCGGACGGCGCTGCCGCGGCCGGCGCTTCGTCATCGAGCGCCGAAGGTTGTGCCGTCGCCTCGTCCGCGTCGGCGCTTGCACCGAACATCGACGAGAACACGTCCGGCAACCCGCCTTCGCCTGCCGCATACGGATTGACCGTCGGGCGGGCCAGCGGCGCGCCCGGGCGCGACACGATGCCCGGCACGGCGGCGGCCGGCACCGATTCCGGCGGGCGCGACGCGGCGATGCGCGGGCGTGCCGCGGCGGGCGGGGTCACGGCGGCCAGGTCCGAATCTGCCAGGGCGACGATTTCCACGCTGCCGTCATCGAGCGTGCGGTTCGACAGCACGACCGCGTCGGCGCCGAGCGCCTCGCGCACCAGACGAAGTGCGTCGCGGCTCGTTGCGCCGGTGAATTTGCGAATGTTCAAGCGGAACCCCCGATGACGTTAACGACTTTGATCGTGCGTGTGTCCGGCACTTCGGCATACGACAGCACTTTCAATTGCGGCAGGCTGCGGCGCAGGAAACGCGCGAGCATCGCGCGCAGCGCGTGCTGCACCAGCAGCACGGGCGGCAGCCCGAGATTCTGTTGACGCAGCATCGCCTGTTGCGTGCCGGTCAGAAGGTTGTGCGCGAGGCCGGGTTCGAGGCCCGGGTTCGCGCCGGTGGCGAGCGCCTGCGACAGCACGCGCTCCAGATTCGAGTCGAGGCCCATCACCTGCATCTCGCCGGCGCCCGGATACCACTGCTGCGTGATCGCGCGGCCGAGCGACAGCCGCACGGCGGCCGTGATCTCGAACGCATCGCCGCGGCCCGCATGTTCGGACACGGCTTCGAGGATCGTGCGCATGTCGCGGATCGGCACGCCTTCCTCGAGCAGGTTCTGCAGCACCTTCTGCAGCGTCGTCAGCGAGATCGTCTTCGGCACGAGGTCCTCGACGAGCGACGGCGCATCCTTGCCGGTGCGCTCGATGAGCGACTGCACTTCCTGGCGGCCGAGCAGCTCGGCCGCGTGCTGGACGACCAGATGGTTCAGGTGCGTCGCGACGACCGTGCTCGCGTCGACCACCGTGTAGCCGTACACCTGCGCCTGCTCGCGCATCGCGACGTCGATCCACACGGCCGGCAGCCCGAACGCGGGATCCTGCGTGGCGGCGCCCGGCAGCGCGGCCGTCACCTGGCCGGGGTTGATCGCGAGCCACTGGCCCGGGAACACTTCGCCGACCCCGATCTCGACGCCCTTCAGCGCGATCCGGTACGCGTTCGGCCGCAGCTCGAGGTTGTCGCGGATATGGATCACCGGCGGCAGGAAGCCGATTTCCTGCGCGAATTTCTTGCGGATGCTCTTGATGCGCTTGAGCAGTTCGCCGTCGCTGTTCTTGTCGACGAGCGGGATCAGGCGATAACCGACTTCCAGCCCGAGCGGGTCGATCAGCTGCACGTCGTCCCAGGTCGCCTCGTGGCTGTCCGACGGCAGCACCGCGGGCGGCGCGATGTCGGTCAGGTCGCCGGCCGCCTTGCGGGCCGCCGCGCGCTTGGTCTGCGTGCGGGCCAGCCAGATCGCGCCGCCGCCGAGTGCGAGGAACGCGAAGTGCGGCATGCCGGGGATCAGCCCCATCAGCACGATGATCGCGCCGGTGATGTTCAGCACGCGCGGGTTCGTGAACAGCTGGCCGGTGATCTGCGTGCCGATGTCCTCGTCGGTCGCGACGCGCGACACGATCACGCCGGCCGCGGTCGAGATCACCAGCGACGGGATCTGCGCGACGAGGCCGTCGCCGATCGTCAGCAGCGTGTAGTTCGTGCCGGCGGCCGCGAACGTCATGTCGTGCTGGACCATCCCGACGATCAGCCCGCCGATCACGTTGATCGCCATGATGATCAGGCCGGCGATCGCGTCGCCGCGCACGAACTTCGACGCGCCGTCCATCGACCCGTAGAACTCGGCTTCCTGCGACACGGCCAGGCGGCGCTTGCGTGCCTGCTCTTCGTTGATGAGGCCCGCGTTCAGGTCGGCGTCGATCGCCATCTGCTTGCCGGGCATCGCGTCGAGCGTGAAGCGCGCGGACACTTCGGCGATCCGCCCCGCGCCCTTCGTGATCACCATGAAGTTGATGATCATCAGGATCACGAACACGACGATGCCGACCGCGAAGTTGCCGCCGACCAGGAAGTGGCCAAACGCCTCGATCACCTGGCCGGCCGCGTCCGGGCCCGTGTGGCCTTCGAGCAGCACGACGCGCGTCGAGGCGACGTTCAGCGACAGGCGCAGGAGCGTGGAGAACAGCAGCACGCTCGGGAACGCCGCGAAGTCGAGCGGCTTCATCGTGTACATGCTGACGAGCAGCACCATCACGGACAGCGCGATGTTGAACGTGAACAGCAGATCCAGCAGCATCGGCGGCAGCGGCAGGATCATCATCCCCAAAATCATGCAGATGAGGATCGGGCCCGCGAGTGCGCGCAGGTTCGTGCCCGCGAACGGGTTCGGGCGCTTCGCGAACAGGCCGGTCGGGGTGCTCATGCCGTACCTCCCTTGCCGAGCGCGTCTTCCTGCTCTTCGCGCTCTTCTTCAGCGGACACCGACGCGCCCTTGTCGAGGTCGGCCGGCACCTCCAGATCGACCGGCATCGCCGGGAACGCGCCGCCTTCCGAACGGAAGCGCTTGAGCTGGTAGACCCACGCGAGCACTTCGGCGACGGCCGAGTACAGCGAGCCGGGAATCTCGCGTTCGAGTTCGACGTTGTGATACAGCGCACGCGCGAGCGGCGGCGCTTCGAGCAGCGGCACGTTGTGTTCGGCCGCGAGTTCGCGGATGCGCGCGGCGACGAGGTTCACGCCCTTCGCGACGACCTTCGGCGCGCGCATCTCGCCGTCCGTGTATTGCAGCGCGACGGCGAAGTGCGTCGGGTTCGTCACGACCACGTCGGCCTTCGGCACGGCCGCCATCATCCGGCGGCGCGCGATCGCACGCTGCTGCTGGCGGATCCGCCCCTTCACGTGCGGATCGCCTTCGTTCTCGCGATGCTCGCGCTTCACTTCTTCCTTCGTCATGCGCAACTTCTTGTTGTACTGCCAGATTTGGTAAGGCACATCGAGTGCGGCGACCACCAGCATCCCGGCGACCGTCGTGCCGCAGCACACGGCGATCAGGTGCAGCGCATCGGGCAGCGCCACGCGCAGCGGCTGCGTCGCGAGGGCGAGCAGCTCGTCCTTGCTGCGCCAGATCGCGATGCTGCCGATGCCGCCGACGACCAGCGTCTTCGCGAACGACATCCCGAGCTGGATCGGCCCCTGGATCGAGAAGATCCGGCCGAGGCCCGAGATCGGGTTCAGGCGGTCGAACTTCAGCTCGAACGTCTTCGACGAGATCAGCCAGCCGCCGAGCGCCATCGGCGCGAGCAGCGCGGCAACGCCGGTGAGCGCGAGGATCGGCAGCAGCGCGGCGAAGCCTTCGAGGCTCGCGCTGCCGGCCGCCGACAGCATCCGGCTCGTGTCGAACGCGGTCGCACGATCGAACGTGAACGCGCCGCGCAGCATCGCCTGCAGATGCCCGCCCGACGGGCCCGCGAGCAGCCACGTGCCGTAGAACCCGGCCGCGAGCAGCGCGAACGAAGCCAGCTCGCGCGAACGCGCGACCTGCCCCTCCTCACGCGCCTTCTCGAGGCGCCTGGGAGTGGCGGCTTCGGTCTTGTCGAGATCGCTCTCGTCTGCCACGGGGCCTCCAGTCGGGTACGGCGGAATGCCGCTTTCCAGTGACACCGATTATTCATGGAGGCGTCAAACGCCGATCGGTCGAGCAAAGCCGGGAAAGGGGGGTATTTCGGGGAATCGGGCGAGCCGGTGCGAACGGGGCCGGACGGGGGACGGAACGGGGTGCGGCGCGGCGGTAAAACGTGCCGGCGGGGGCGATGGCGGGGGCCGGCGCCGGGCGGAGCGGCGACGGCGTGAAGCGGGGAAAAAAGCGCGGAAACGGTGAAGCAGTGCAGCGGTGCAGCGGTGCAGCGGATGCGACGCGAAATCGGGCCCCGACGCGGCGGCGTCGCGCGTCGGGGCCGGCGTCGGTCAGGCCGCCACGATCGGGTCCGCGCCGAAGCGGTTCGGACCTTCGGTGCCGCGCGTGCACGTCCATACCAGCAGCAGGATGCCGCCGACGACCGGAATCAGCGCGAGCAGCAGGAACCAGCCCGAGCGGCCCGTATCGTGCAGGCGGCGGACGCTGACCGCGAGGCCCGGAATGATCAGCGCCAGCGAGACCAGGGCGAGCACGGCGAGCAGCAGCAGCGTGATCAGGCCGCCGTCGCGGCCGGCCGCGCCGATGATCTGCGCGGCGATCGACAGCACCGTGGTCAACAGCACGAAATACCAGTATTCGGCACGACGCGCACGGCCTTCGAATGTCGCGTATTTATTGAGTACGGCACGAACGGCTTCGGAAAAATTCATTTTATTACCCTCCTGTTTTATATAGACGACCCCGGAAACAACGCCGGCATTATATGTTTGAATTTAGACGGGCTCCATCTCTTTTCACATACCGGGTAGTGCGCGGACCGGCCGACCCGCCGGCCCGCACGGTGCGGGAATGGCTGCAATAGCGGAATCCGGCGCCATCGACTTGCATGCCGCGTCATTTTAATAATCTTGAAGACCTGACAGAAACGACAGCCCCGGATAATCCAGCATTTGATTACATCCGAATGAAATCGAGTGCGATCGATAATCGGCAGCGAGTGTGCCGCATTCGATTAACCGGCCGCCATTACGCGGGCGTGCAAAGCGCGCTACGCTTCGCCCTGACTCGCCGATTCCGATCGAACCGCACCATGCTCCGTCATCCGCTCGTTCCGTTGCTGTCGCTTGCCTGCGCGCTGAGCGCCGGCTGCGCGGGCACGCCGGCCCTGCCGCCCGGCGCGCAGGCGCCTGACGCGCCGCATCCCGGCACGATCGCCCTGCGCGATGCATGGAACGGATCGACGCAAACCCTGCGCGCGCGGGATTTCCCCGCGAGCGTCACCTTCCGCTGCGTCGACACGCACGGCGAGCCGGCGGAACGCGCCCGCGCGGCCTGGTGCGTGCCGGTCGTCGAAATCGAATCGGTTCCGGTCGATGCCGCCGGGCGCCCGGTGGCGCCGGCCGACGCCGTCCGGATCGAAAGCACCGCGTACGGGCCCGGCCACCGCTTCCTCGACCACACGCGCCTGATGCGCGACGGCCGGCCGCCAGCCTAGCGCCCGTTCCGGCCGCTCACGGGGCTTGCGCGGCCCCTGGCGCCGGTTCGCCGGTTCACGCCTGCAACCCGCCACCCGGCCCCTAGCCCGCCGCCGCCCGCTGCAACGCGTCGAGATCGAGCTTCTTCATCGTCATCACCTGCGCCATCACGCGCTCCGCGCGCGCCGGATCGCCCGTCATCAGCTCGCTCATCTGCGCCGGCACGACCTGCCACGACACGCCGAAGCGGTCGCGCAGCCAGCCGCACTGCTGCGCACGCTCGTCGCCGCCTTCCGACAGGCGCGCCCAGTAGCGGTCGATTTCGTCCTGGTCCCGGCAGTTGACGACGAACGACACGGCCGGCGTGATCTGGAACACGGGGCCGCCGTTCAGCGCGACGAAGGCCTGCCCGTCGAGCTCGAACGCGACGGTCATCACCGCACCCTCCGCGCTGCCGGACGCGTGCGCGCCGGCCTTGCCGTAGCGCGCGACGTGCACGATGCGCGCGTTGTCGAACACCGATACGTAGAAACCGGCGGCCGCCTCGGCGTCGCGGTCGAACCACAGGAACGGCGTGATGCGTTGTATGCGCGGGTTCATGGCGCTGCCTCCTCGATGTCGTGCCGGCATGGGTGCCGGTATTACATCGTAGGCGCTGTGCCAGCGCGCCGCGGCGCACCGGTCGGACCCGTCGTGCCGCGCACGGCCGCCGAATAAAAAAGGGGGCGATCGCTCGCCCCCTGGGTCCTGCGTGTCGCCGTGCCGCGTCAGAACGCGACGAAAGGCGCCGCGCCGCCGCTCGCGGTCTTGTCCATCCCGAAGTAGATCGTCCGGTTGTAGAAGTGCGGCATGCCGATGTCGAGCCAGCTGGACGAGCCGAACGGGCCCGCGATGTCGTCGAACGCGAACGTCGACGGGTTCGAGAACAGCGAGTCCGCGTTCACGACGGGCATCGTCACCGTGCCGCTCACGCCGTTCTGGCCGGTCAGCGTCGCCGAATTGCTGGTCGTCGTCGACGGGCAGTAGAACTGCGTGTTCTTCGGGCAGGTCGGCAACGTGCCCGACGTATCGTTGAAGAAGTACGCATTCGAACCCGTATCGAAGAACGCGGTCACGTTGCGCCCCTGGAACGTCGCGCTGACGTCGCCCGTCGTGGTCGACGTCATCACGGTCTTCCCGGTCAGGTCGGGCAGGCCGAACGTCAGCGTGCCGGTGGCGCTGGCCTGCCCGCTGTCCGAAATTTTCGACATGCTCACGCTCACCCCGCTGCTGTCGGCGAAGCGATGCACCGGGTTGGCGACCTGCTGCGCCACCGGCACGAGCGCGACCGTGCAGTTGGCGTTGTTGCCGTTCGGGCACGCGTAATAGTTGTTGTTCGTCGACGTCGACGTCGCGCAGGTCGTGCCGCAGTCGACCGGCGCCGGCCCGATGCCGAGGATCCCGTTCGCGCCGAGCGCGCTCGCCGAGTTGGCCGACGCGCCGCCGTTCGTGCACGAGCTCGGCACGTTGGTCGTGCCGAGGTCGCCGATGATCTGCACGGGCAGCGAACTCGCCTGCTCGGAGCCGATCGACAGGTCGACCGTGCGCACCGACCCCCACGTATAGCTCGACACGAACTTGCCGCACTCGGCGACCGGCGCGCCGCCGCTCGTCACCTGCGGGAGGCTGCCGAGCACGCCCGACACGGCGCTGCCGACGAGCCGCAACCCGTAGGACGCGGTATCGACGAGCACGTTGTTGACCACCTGGCAGTTCGACGTGCCCGGCGCGCAGACCTTCAGGCTGACGGTCGGGATGTTGATCACGTTCGCGACGCCGGCGCTGACGGTGATGACGGCCGTGTTCCCGGAATTGCCGTCCGAGCCGCCGTTGCCGTTGTTGCCGCCGTTGCCGTTGTTGCCCGAGCTGCTGCCGCCGCCGCCGTCTCCGCCGCCGCATGCCGTCACGAGGACGGCCGTTGCCGCCGCAAGGCCCAGCACGCCGAGCCAGCGCTTGAATGTACGAGGAATTCTCAAGATCGCTCTCCCGCTGTCACTGGATGTCGGTGCCGGTCAGGCCGGCAGGCAGCGCCGCCGGCAGCCACGCCTGGCCCGAGAAGGCGCCCATGTGGCCGCCTGTCCGGATCACGAGGCCGCTGGTGTCGACGGACACGGGCGCGCGCCAGCCGCGCGCCTGGTGCGCCGCCTGGACGCCTGCGGTGTACTGCGGGAAATAGCTGCCGAGCAGCGACGCGAGATCCGGCATCGTCGGCCCTTGCCATGCGAGGCCGAACACGCTGCCGGCGGCCGACGTGTATTCGTGGATGACGGTGCCCGATCCGAGCGTGATCTCGCGGACGGTATAGGCGGCCGTGCTCGTCTGCATGCCGTCTGCCGAACGCATCGCGCGCTGCAGTGCGCGCACGGTTGCGGCCCGATCGTCCGCCGGCGGCGACATCGGCGCGCCGCCCAGTTCAGCGTATGCGTGGACGCTCCACAGCACACCCATTGCAGCCGTCGCGTGCGCGACGGCCCAGCCCAAGCGTTTCAGCTTCACGTTCCCCCCCAAGGGACTGGCTTCGTCGACGGCGGTGCGGCCATCGCGTCCGCGCCACCAGCCAACATATGAAATCGTACGATTGACGCTACGTTGCTGCTGACGCGTAGTATGCCTGCTGAGTGTGTCGAAGTGTCAATTTGACGCAGGATCGCGCTGCGCCACGCGGGGGCCGCGTGCGCGGTGAAGCAGTGCGGGGGACGGTGTGACGCGGGCATCGGGCGCCGCTGCGAGACGCGGCGCGCCGATGCCCGCGGCAGGGTCAGAAGCCCAGGCTGGCGAGCAGGTCGTCCACCTGCCCCTGGTCCTGGACCACGTCGGTCTTGCCTTCCGGCGCGATCTGCGGGCCGTTCAGCAGCGACTCGGGGCTGCCGGTCGGGCTGATCTGCTCGGCCGCGAGCAAAGCCGCGGTGGCCGCGAATTGCTCGCGCCGCTCGGGCGCGATGTTCTCGACGAGCACCGTGAGGAGCTGCTGCTCGATCAGGTAGACCATGTCCATGATCTTCTTGATCACCTGCCCGGTCAGGTCCTGGAAATCCTGCGCGAGCATGATCTCGAGCAGTTGCGCGCGGGTGGCCGAAGCCGATTCGGGCAGCGTGCGCAGGAACGTGCGCGTATCGTCCATCAGCTCGCGCACTTCCGCGTGCTCGATCGGTGCCGCGTACCACTGCGCCCAGCGCGCATCGAGCGCCTCGGCCTCGTTCTGGATGCGCTCCTGCATCGGCTTCGCGACCTCGATCGCGTTCAGCACGCGCACGGCGGCCTGCTCGGTCATCGTCGCGACGTAGCGCAGCCGGTCGCGCGCATCGGGCACGGCTTCCGCCGCCCGCTCGACATGCTTGTCGAGCCCGAGCTCGCGCATCGAATCGCGCAGCGTGCGCGTGACATGGCCGATGCGCGCGAGGATGCGGTCGCTCGCGAAATCGGCGCCTTCGGCCTGGCCGTCGGCGCTGAACCCGGCGCCGGTCAGCGCGGCATGGATCGGCTCGTTCACGTCAGCTCCCGGTCTTCGCCATCTTGTCGATGATCTTGTTCAGCTTCTCGTCGAGCGTCGCGGCCGTGAACGGTTTCACGACGTAGCCGCTCGCGCCGGCCTGCGCGGCCGCGATGATGTTCTCCTTCTTCGACTCGGCCGTGACCATCAGCACCGGCAGGTGCGTGAGCGTCGCGTCCGCGCGGATTTCCTTCAGCATCGCGAGGCCGTCGAGGTTCGGCATGTTCCAGTCGGAGATCACGAAGTCGAAACCGCCGCCGCGCAGCCGCGCCAGGCCGGCCGCGCCGTCCTCGGCCTCGTCGACGTTCGAATAGCCCAGTTCCTTGAGCAGGTTGCGGACGATCCGGCGCATCGTCGGGAAATCGTCCACCACCAGGATTTTCATGCTCTTGTCCATCGTCGTTCCTTTCCAGATTCGTTTCCGTCGGGACGCGTATCGTGGCACGCGCCCCGTGACATTCCATTCAAACGCGCTGCACGCGGTCGCCCATCGTCGCCAGGCGCGCCATCACGCGACGGCTCATCTCGGCGAGCGGCACGATCTCGTCCGCGCCGCCGAGCGCGATCGCCTCGCGCGGCATCCCGAACACGATGCAGCTTGCTTCATCCTGCGCGAACGTGTGAGCGCCCGCGCGTTTCATTTCCAGCAGGCCGGCCGCGCCGTCGCGGCCCATCCCGGTCAGGATCACCCCGAGCGCGTTCTTGCCCGCGTGCGTCGCCGCCGAGCGGAACAGCACGTCGACCGACGGGCGGTGCCGGTTCACCGGCGGCTCGTCCGACAGTTGCGCAATATAGTTCGCCCCGCTTCTCGCAAGCAACAGGTGCGCGTGGCCCGGCGCAATATACGCATGGCCCGGCAGCACGCGCTCGCCGTGCTCGGCTTCCTTCACCGCGATCCGGCACAGGCCGTTCAGCCGTTGCGCGAACGACTTCGTGAAGCCCGGCGGCATGTGCTGCGCGATCAGCACGGCCGGCGCATCCGGCGGCAGCGGCGTCAGCACTTCGCGAATCGCCTCGGTGCCGCCCGTCGACGCGCCGATGATGATCAGCTTCTCGGTACTGACGAGCGGGTTGTTGATCATCGGCGCGGCCGGGTGGCTGTCCGTCGCGCGCGCGGCGGCCTGCGGCTGCGGCGCCTGGCGCACGCGCGCCCGCGACGCCGCGCGGATCTTGTCGGCGAGCTTTTCCGCGTAGTCGAGCATCCCGTCGCGAATCCCGACGCGCGGCTTCGTGACGAAATCGACCGCGCCGAGTTCGAGCGCACGCAGCGTGATTTCCGAGCCGCGCTCGGTCAGCGACGACACCATCACGACCGGCATCGGCCGCAGGCGCATCAGCTTCTCGAGGAAGTCGAGCCCGTCCATGCGCGGCATTTCGACGTCGAGCGTGAGCACGTCGGGGTTGTGCTGCTTGATGAGCTCGCGCGCGACGAGCGGATCGGGCGCGGTCGCGCACACCGTCATGTCGGGCTGGCTGTTGATGATCTCGGTCATCAGGCTGCGGATCAGCGCCGAATCGTCGACGCACAACACTTTGATCTTCTGCACTGCGGTCATGCCTCCTGCTTTCTTGATAGGTTCGCCGCCCGCACGCCGCCGGCCGGCGCCGCGCTGCGCGCGCCGAACAGCTCGATGCGCGGGCGCGCCGGCTGCGGCGGGGCCGGACGCTTGGCCGCGAACAGCTCGACCTGCGGACGCGGCCGTGCGGCGCGGGCGCGATCGGCCTCGCGGGCGAGCGCGGCTTCGCGCTCGGTGACGCCCGGCACCTGCAGCCGCAGCTTCTTCACCGCCGCGCGCCCCGTGGCCGCCATGAACGCGACCTTGCGCGGGTGCACGCCCTGCAGGTCTTCCGCCGTGATGCGGATGCGTTCGAGCGCGAGGTAGCGGCGCACGAAATCCGCGTTGCGGTCGCCGATGTTGATCGTCGTCATCCCGGCCAGCACGGCGGCGCCCCCGAACACCTTCGCCTCGAAGCGTTCGCGGCGCCCGCCGGCCTTGATCATCTCGTTGATCAGCACTTCCATCGCATACGCGCCGTAGCGCATCGATTCGGACGCGGCCGCGCCCGGATCGGCGCCGTCGTCGGGCAGCATGAAGTGGTTCATCCCGCCGATGCCCGCGTACGGATCGTGCAGGCACGCGGCGACGCACGAGCCGAGCACGGTCATCAGCACCATGTCCTCGGACGTCGTGTAGAACTCGTTCGGCAGCAGCTTCACGCCGGGACGGCCGAAGTGGTTGTCGAAGTAGCGATTGGTGGCGATCGGCAAGGCGCTCATCCGCGCTCTCCCAGAGCGGATGCGGCGCCCGCGGCATGCATGCGCGCGGGAGCCTGCATCGCGCTCGCCTGCGCGCCCCGCGGCCGCGCGCCCTGGGCGGCGTCGCGGGTCAGTTCGTACACCGTCTGCCCGCGCAGCCGGAACGCCTGCGTGACATACGTGAAGTTCTCCGAATGGCCGGCGAACAGCAGCCCGCCCGGCTTCACGAGCGGCTCGAAGCGCGACAGCACCTGCCCCTGCGTCGGCTTGTCGAAATAGATCATCACGTTGCGGCAGAAGATCGCGTCGAACGGCTTCGCGATCCCGTAATCCGCATCGGTCAGGTTCAGCTGCTCGAAGCGGATCATCGCGCGCAGCTCGGGGCGCACCTTCACGCGGCCGGCCTGCGCGCCCGTGCCCTTCAGGAAGAAGCGCTTCAGCCGCTCCGGCGCCAGGTGCTTGACCTGGTCGTACGTGTAGATGCCGGCCTCCGCCTTCGCGAGCACCTGCGTGTCGAGGTCGGTCGCGAGGATCGACGCACCGCGCGCGGCCGATTCGCCGAGCGCCTCGATCAGCGTGATCGCGATCGAGTAAGGCTCCTCGCCGGTCGACGCCGCCGAGCACCAGACCGAGACCGGCGCCGGCCGCCCCTTCACGAAATCCGACAGGATCGGGAAATGGTGGGCCTCGCGGAAGAACGCGGTCAGGTTCGTCGTCAGCGCATTGGTGAACGCTTCCCACTCGAGCGGATCGTCTTCCTGCTCGAGCAGGTCGAGGTAGTCGCGGAACGTGTCGAGGCCGCGTGCCCGCAAGCGGCGCGCGAGACGGCTGTACGCCATGTCGCGCTTGTGCTCGGACAGCGAGATTCCCGCGCGTTGATGGATCAGCGCGCGAATGCGTGCGAAATCCGCGCTGGTGAACGCGAAGTCGCGCCCCGGCTCGCCCGCGCGAGGCGAGGCATCCGGTACATCGGGTCGAAACGGCGCGCGCGCGTGCGGCATGGTTTAGAAGGTCTCCCAATCGTCGTCGGACGTGCCGGCCGTGGCCGCCGCCGGCTTCTCGCCGTTCAGCGCCGGGCGCACGAGCGCGGGCTTCGCGGCCGGCTTGTCGGCCGGTGCGGCGGTTTTCGCGAGACGCGGCCCGTAGCCGCCCGCGGCCGTGCCGCGGGAAGCCGGTGCATCCTTGTGCGCGTGCGCGCCCGATTCGGCCGCACGCTTCGTTTCATGGCCCGCACCCGATGCAGCCGCGGCGGCGGCACGCGGCGCCGGCGCGGCGCGCCGTGCCGGTTGTGCGGCAGCCTGCGGAGCCGGCAGCGCGGCGACCGGCGCCGCGTCGAAACGCGGCTCCGACGTCAGCGCCGGCGCGGACTCATGCGCGACCGGCCGCGCGACACCGCGCGACGGCGCGAGCACGATGCCGCCCGCCACGCGCCAGCCCGACACGATCGCCTTCATCTGGCGCGTCTGCTCCTCGAGCGACGCCGCCGCGGCGGCCGCCTGCTCGACGAGCGCCGCGTTCTGCTGCGTGACCGAATCCATCTGGCCGACCGCGCGGTTGACCTGCTCGATGCCGGTCGACTGCTCGTCCGACGCGGCGCTGATCTCGCCCATGATGTCGGTCACGCGGCGCACGGCCTGCACGATCTCGTCCATCGTCGAGCCCGCGCGCGACACGAGCGCCGACCCGCTTTCGACCTTCTCGGCCGAATCGCCGATCAGCTGCTTGATTTCCTTCGCCGCGCTCGCGCTGCGCTGCGCGAGCGAGCGCACCTCGCCCGCGACCACCGCGAAGCCGCGGCCCTGTTCGCCCGCACGCGCGGCTTCGACCGCCGCGTTCAGCGCGAGGATGTTGGTCTGGAACGCGATGCCTTCGATCGTGCCGATGATGTCGACGACCTTGCCCGAGCTTGCCGCGATGTCCTGCATCGTCGACACGACCTGGCCGACCACCTCGCCGCCCTGCGTCGCGATGTCCGATGCGTTCACCGCGAGCTGGCTGGCCTGCCGCGCGTTTTCCGCGTTCTGCCGCACGGTGCCCGTCAGCTGCTCCATGCTCGACGCGGTTTCCTGCAGCGATGCGGCCTGCTCCTCGGTGCGCTGCGACAGGTCGGTGTTGCCGGTCGAGATCTCGCGCGCGCCGACGTCGATCGACTCGGTACCGCGATGCACGGCCTGCACCATCGTCGTGACGGCGTCCTGCATCCGCTTGATGCCGCCGAACAGGCGGCCGATCTCGTTGGTGCTGAACACGTTGACCGGCTGCGTGAGGTCGCCGCCGGCGATGCGCTCGAAGTGCGCGATCGCGTCTTCCAGCGGCTGCACGATCAGCCCGCGCAGCGCGAAGCGGATCGCGATCACGACGACGAACGCGATCGCGATGCCCGCCGCGATCAACCCGATCATCAGCGAGATCTGCGATTGCGTCGTGGCCTGGCGATCTTCCGCGCGCTTTTGCAGCGACGCGACCACGGCCGCCGCGGCCTGGTCGTACGCGACGAACATCGGGCTGATCTTGGTATCGGCGACCGCGTGGTACGCGGCCATGTCGCCCGCGCGCGCAGCCGCGAACTCGGGCTCGACGCCTTCCTTCACGATCGTCGCGTAGCGGGCGGCCAGGTCGTCGACGAGCGCCTGCTCGATACCGAGCTTCGGCGTCGCCTGGAACGCCTGCCAGTTCTGGTTCGACTTCGCATACAGCTCCTGCGCGCGGTCGAGCACCTTGGCCGCTTCGGCCGTGTTGCCGGCTTCCGTCAACGAGCGGAAGCGGTCGAGCGACACGCGTGCGCGCAGCAGGTACGACGACGTATCGTCGAGCGAGTGGATCGCCGGCAGGTCGACGTGGGCGATCGCGTCGAGCGAGCGGCTTGCGTGATTCAGCGCGACCAGGCCGAGCCCGCCGACGGCTGCGGCCAGCGCCACGAGGATGAGTCCGACCGCCGTGAGCGTCGTGCGGATCGACCAGTTTTGCAACATTGCAGATTCTCCCGAAATTCCTGCGCGCGCGGCGCGCTTACCCGCCGAGCGTCTCGATCAGCGCCATTTCACGGCTCGACATCAGCTTCTCGATGTCCATCAGGATCAGCATGCGGCCGTCGACCGTGCCGAGGCCCGTCAGGTACTCGGTCGTCAGCGTCGCGCCGAATTCCGGCGCCGGCATGATCTGGTCGGTCTGCAGCGTCAGCACGTCCGACACGCCGTCGACCACCATCCCGACCACGCGATGCGCGACGTTCAGGATGATCACGACGGTCTGGTGGTCGTACTCGACGCGGCCGAGATGGAACTTGATCCGCATGTCGACGATCGGCACGATGATCCCGCGCAGGTTGATCACGCCCTTGATGAACTCCGGCGCGTTCGCGATGCGCGTGACGCTGTCGTAGCCGCGGATTTCCTGCACCTTCAGGATGTCGATCCCGTATTCCTCGTCGCCGAGCGTGAACACGAGGAATTCCTGGCCCGTCGCGTCGCCTTGTTCCGCGTCGCGGCGGCTCGTCGCCGCGTTCGCCGCGGCCGGATTGATCATTTGGACTTCAGCAGACACGTTTGCCCCCAATCGGTTGAATGGCGAGTGACATCAGAACATCGCGAGCTCGGCGCCGGCACGGGCGCCGTGCATCGCACGGGTTTCGCGGTTCAGCGCCGCGACGTCGACGATCAGCGCGACGCTGCCGTCGCCGAGGATGGTCGCCGCCGAGATGCCGTGCACCTTGCGGTAATTGGTTTCGAGGTTCTTCACGACCACCTGCTGCTGGCCGACCAGCTCGTCGATCAGCATCGCGAAGCGGCGCCCCTCGGTTTCCATGATCGTGACGATCCCTTGCGTCGGGTCGGTGCGCGCGTCGTCGACCGAGAACACCTCGTGCAGCGCGACCAGCGGCAGGTATTCGCCGCGCACGCGCACCACGCGCTCGCCGTTGCCGACCGTGTAGATGTCGTCGTTCGACGGCTGCAGCGACTCCATCACGAAGTTCAGCGGCAGGATGAAGATCTCGTTGCCGACCTTCACCGACATCCCGTCGAGGATCGCGAGCGTGAGCGGCAGCACGATCCGCGTGGTCGTGCCGCGGCCGGCCACCGACGTGATTTCCACGTGGCCGCCCATCGACTGGATGTTGCGCTTCACGACGTCCATCCCGACGCCGCGGCCCGACACGTCGGTCACCGTCTCGGCGGTCGAGAAGCCCGGCGCGAAGATCAGCTGCCAGACTTCGTCGTCGCTGATGTTGTCGGACACCTGCATGCCCTGTTTCGCGGCCTTCGCGAGGATCCGCTCGCGGTTCAGGCCCGCGCCGTCGTCGCTCACCTCGATCACGATGTTGCCGCCGTGATGCGCGGCCGACAGCACCAGCTGGCCCACGGCATCCTTGCCGGCGGCCACGCGCTTGTCGACCGTCTCGATCCCGTGGTCGAGGCTGTTGCGCACGAGGTGGGTCAGCGGATCGATGATCCGTTCGATCAGGCTCTTGTCGAGCTCGGTCGCCTGGCCGAACGTGACGAGCTCGACCTGCTTGCCGAGCTTGCCGGCAAGGTCGCGCACGAGACGCGGGAAGCGGCTGAACACATAGTCCATCGGCATCATGCGGATCGACATCACCGCTTCCTGCAGGTCGCGCGCGTTGCGCTCGAGCTGCGCCATCCCGTTGAACAGACGGTCGTGCAGCGCCGGATCGAACGCGCTCGCGGTTTCCGCGAGCATCGCCTGCGTGATCACGAGCTCGCCGACCAGGTTGATCAGCTGGTCGACCTTCTCGACACCGACGCGGATCGAGCTGCCTTCGGCGCCCGAGGCCGCGGCGGCGGCCGGGCGGGCGCGCTTGTCGTCGTGATGCGCGGCGGCCTGCGGCGCGTGGTCGGCGTGCGCCGCCGGCTGGGCCGGCTGCGGCGCTTGCGCGGCGGCGGCCGATCTGGTGCGGCCGGTGCCGATGCCGCCGGTTGCGGTGCCGCGGCCTGCGGCGCGAATACCTCGGCGCGCGCCGGTTGCGCGGCGGCGGCCGGTTCCGCGGCCGGCACCGCGGCGTCCTGCGCGGCCGCCGGTGCGGCCGGCGCCGTGCCGCGCCCGACGCGGATCTGGCTTTCGTCGATCACGAAGCAGCACACGGCGACGATGTCGTCGGACGGCACGTCCGATTCGACCCACAGCGTCAGGTCGGCGCCCACTTCCTCGCGGCCGACGATCCGGCCGAGGTTGCCGAGTTCTTCGGTGAGCAGTTCGCGATCCTTCGCATCGACGCCCACGAGCGTGATCTTCAGGTGCGGGCCGCCTTCGCCTGCGTCGCCCGCCGGATGCGCGGCCGCGACGGCCTGCTCGATCACGTGGTCGGGCACGCGATCGTCGCCGGCAGCCGGTTCCACGGCCGGCGCAGCCGGTGCGACGACAGCCGCGACCGGCGCCGCGGGCGCCACGGCGGCGACAGCCGGCGCGGCCGCGCCGCTCTCGGCCTTCAGCCGTTCGAGCTTCGCGCAGATCGTCGCGGCGGCGGCCGCGTCCGGTTCGGCGCTCGCGCGGTAGTCGACGAGCTGGTCGGACAGCACGTCCTTGGTCTCCAGGAACGCGTCGACCATTTCCTTGGTCAGCGTCAGCTCATGGTTGCGGGCGCGGTCGAGCAGCGATTCGAGAATGTGCGTCGTATCGGTCAGCGCGGAAAAGCCGAACGTCGCCGCGCCGCCCTTGATCGAATGCGCGGCGCGGAAGATCGCGGCCAGATCCTCGGGGTCGGGCGAGCCGACGTCGAGGTTCAGCAGCAGCTGCTCCATCTGTGCGAGCAGCTCGTCCGCTTCGTCGAAAAATGTCTGGTAGAACTGAGTGATGTCGAGAGTCATGCCCGGTCCCGGGTTGAATGCGTCGCGTGAATGTCAGGAGGCGGCCGGCTCGGACAGCGTCGCGACCAGGTCGACCAGCACGGCGGGGTCGATCGGCTTCTCGATCCAGCCGGTCGCGCCCGCGTCGCGTGCGGCGTCCTTGAACGCGTCGCTGCCTTCGGTCGTCAGCACGAGGATCGGCGTTTCCGTATAGGCGGTCAGCTTGCGCAGCGCGGCGATCACTTCCAGCCCGCTCTTGCGCGGCATGTTCTGGTCGGTCAGCACCAGGTCGTACGGCACGGTGGCCGCCAGGTCGAAGCCGGCCTCGCCGTCCGGCGCCACCGTCACGTCGTAGCCGGCCTGCATCAGCGTTGCCTGCAGCAGCGCACGCATGGTCGCGGAGTCGTCGATGGCGAGAATGGTTCGGATCATGTCTGTCTCGGAATCTCGTAAACGTCAGGGTTTCGGCACGGCGACGGCGGACGCCGCGAGCGCCGGGCGCACGGCCGGCGCCGGGGCCAGCTGCTGCGCGAGCTGCTGCGAGCCGGCCGCATCGGCCGACAGCGTCGTGGTCGTCGCATCGTCGCGCATCAGCGCCTCTTCGGATTTGCGGTTCAGCACGATCACGCTGATCCGGCGGTTTTCCGGATCGAGCGGGTCGGCCTTGTTCAGGTTCTGGGTCGACGCGAGGCCGAGCACGCGCAGCACTTTCGCCTCGCCCATGCCGCCCGCGATCAGCTCGCGGCGCGACGCGTTCGCGCGGTCGGCCGACAGCTCCCAGTTGCTGTAGCCGCCCTCGCCGCCCGCGTACGGCACGGCGTCGGTGTGGCCCTGGACGATGATCCGGTTCGGCACGTCGTTCAGCGTCTTGCCGATCTCGCGCAGGATGTCGCGCATGTACGGCTCGACGTGGTCGCTCGACATCGCGAACATCGGCCGCTTCTGCGAATCGACGATCTCGATGCGCAGCCCCATCAGCGTGGAATCGATGCGGATCTGCTGCTTGAACTGGCGCAGCGTCGGGTTGGCCTCGATCGCGGCCATCAGCTTGATCTGCAGGTCGTGCAGGCGCGCCTGCTCGAGCCGGTCCTGCGCGGCCTGCGCGTTCTGCGCCTGCGAGCGGGAATGCTCGTCGCCCATCTTCGCGAGACGTTCGGCGAGCTGCGTGGTGCCGTCGGTGCGGCGCAGCGTGCCGGCGTCGACGCTCGACAGGTCGCGGCCGCCGCCGTTGATGATGCTGGAATCCTGCGAGCTGCGGTCGCCGCTGCCGAACAGCGCGGCCTTCAGCGGCGTGTTGAAGTATTCGGCGATCCCCTTCAGCTGCACCGGCGTGACCGAGCTCAGCAGCCACATCAGCAGGAAGAACGCCATCATCGCGGTCATGAAGTCCGCGTACGCGAGCTTCCATGCGCCGCCGTGGTGGCCCTTCTTCGCCGGGGCCACCCGCTTGACGACGATTGCGCGATCCTTGCTCTTGCTCATTGGGCGCTCCGCGTCACTTCGCCTTCACGCGGCGCACATGTTCTTCGAGCTCGGAGAACGACGGGCGCTCGGTCGAGAACAGCACCTTGCGGCCGAACTCGACCGCAATCGCCGGCGCATAGCCGTTCAGCGTCGCGAGGATCGTCACCTTGATGCACTGGAACATCTTGGTCGACTCGGCGACGCGCTGCTCCGCGAGGCTCGCGAGCGGCCCGATCAGCCCGTACGACAGCAGGATCCCGAGGAACGTGCCGACCAGCGCCTGCGCGATCATCGCGCCGAGCACCGCGGGCGGCTTGTCGGCCGACGCCATCGTGTGCACGACGCCCATCACGGCCGCGACGATACCGAATGCCGGCATCGCGTCGCCGACGCGCATCAGCGCATGCGCGGGGCCTTCGCCTTCCGCGTGGTGCGTCTCGATCTCCTCGTCCATCAGGCTCTCGATCTCGAACGCGTTCATGTTGCCGCCCACCATCAGGCGCAGGTAGTCGGTCAGGAATTCGACGATGTGATGATCGGCGAGGATCTTCGGGTATTGCGTGAAGATCGGGCTCTTTTCCGGATCGTCGATGTCGGCCTCGAGCGTGAGCGTGCCTTCCTTGCGTGCCTTCGCGAGCAGCACGTAAAGAAGCGCCATCAGCTCCATGTAGACATCCTTCGTGTATTTCGAGCCCTTGAAGAGCGTCGGCAGCACGCGCAGCGTGGCCTTGATGGTCTTGCCGCCGTTGCCGAGGATGAACGCGCCGACACCGGCACCCACGATCATCAGGATCTCGACCGGCTGGATCAAGGCGCCCAGATGCCCGCCTGCCAGCGCATAACCGCCGAAGACGGACAACAGCGTCACGAGTGTTCCCACGATAATCAGCACTGCCTGTCCCTCACGAATGACCGGCGGGGAGACCGCCGTTAAACAGGTTTACGGCAGTCGGCAGGAAAACTTTCGCGGGCGGCCAGGCGGCGGCCCGACGGTGTTTACCAGCAATTCGCAGACGATTCGCGCCACCCGGCGCGGCCTGAGCGCCCCACCCGGCGCTGCTCAGGCCGCGGCAGCGGCCAGTTCGGCGCGCGCGGCGGCGGCCTTGCGGGTCTTGCCCGCGCGCGACGGCGGCTGGCAGAGGCCGCAGACGAAACCTTGATGCGGATCATGCGCATGCGCGACGAAGTGACCGCCGCAGCGCGTGCACGGGGTCATCTGCAGCATCCCCGAATCGAAGAAGCGCACGAGCGTCCACGCGCGCGTGAGGCTCAGCGCGGCCTCGTCGCCGGACAGGTTCACGTGCTCCTGATAGAGCCGGTACGCCTTCACGATCGACTGGATCGGCTCGCAGCGGCCGTGGTCCTGCATGAACCGGTAGATGTTGTAGAACAGCGACGAGTGGATGTTCGGCTGCCACGTCATGAACCAGTCGGTCGAGAACGGCAGCATCCCCTTCGGCGGCGACACGCCCTTCAGTTCCTTGTACAGCTTGATCAGACGGTCCCGCGACAGGCTCGTCTCCGCTTCCAGCAGCTGCAGCCGGGCGCCCAGTTCGATCAGTTCGATGGCGAGGGTGATTTCCTTCACCTCGATCACGACGCTTTTGCTTGCCATGGTGATAACCGTCCGCTTGACGTTATTCGGATGGATGGCCAATACGCTGCCCACCGGCGCGGCACGCCGGGACAAACGCAAGGCGGGATGGATCAGCGGACGCCTTCGACCTGCTGCCCGGCCATCAGGATGGCCGAGTGGGCGTGCGCGACGACATCGCTGCGGCCCTTGTCGGCGAGCGACGAGAGCAGCGCGTGATCATCGAAGCGGAAGCGGCACAGCATCTGGTTCGACGCGGCCAGCTTCACGGTCTGTGCGAGCGTGAGGCTGGCGAGCACGTCGGCGAGTTCCTGGGAAATGCCCATGCGGAACATGCCCATCGCTTTGTCTTCCCGCAGCAGGCGTTGCGCGAGGAGGAGGTACGACAGGTTGACCTCTTTGATCTCACTGAGCATTTCGCTGGTAGCGCTCATGATTCCCCCGTTAAAGAGCTTTGCTTTGGCCATTCGTGTTATGAAAACGTTTGCTCGATCAGGGCGCTCTTGGCGCTCAGTCGGCTCGTTTATAGTCTTACAGGGCGAATTTTGGCCAAACGGCATGTGCGCCGGTATCAGCGAAGTGGCGTATGCCGCGCAGGATTTGTCTGTAAACCGTGTAGGAATTTTTCCGACAAAGCGAATTGAAAGGCTCAATCGGGAAAGCGGCTGGCAGCGCGGATTCGGCTGTGATGGGTCCGATGGCCTCCGTGCAGTCCTGGAAGGCTTGCCGGCAAGGCTGCCGGCAATCGGATCGGTAAAAATTATAGTGCTTTTTCACGAAGACGCAACAATAGTTGCGTCTATCTCTATTTCTGTTTCCGCACCCTTTTTATCGGGGTTTTCGCGTATTTCATCGTGTAACAAGCCTTAAGTGTTTGAAAAAACACTCGAACCCCTCAGGGCGATATCGATAATGGACTCCAATGGGCGGCGGCGCGAGCCGTGCCGGCCCGCCCCGCAGCTTGCCGTCCGAAGCCCCGCGCACCCCGCCCAGGGCACGGCCACGTACCGCCCACCGCGTACGCCGGCGAGTTCCGCAACCTTGCACGGGATCCGCATCGGCGCCACCGCGCCCCGGGTCGAAACAGGAGAACATCCATGCGAATTGCCCAGATCGCGCCGCTTTACGAAGCCGTTCCGCCGAAACTCTACGGCGGCACCGAGCGTGTCGTGTCCTACCTCACCGAGGCGCTCGTCGATCTCGGCCATGACGTGACCCTGTTCGCCAGCGGCGACTCCGTCACGTCGGCCCGACTCGAGGCGGCCTGGCCGCGCGCACTGCGGCTCGACCCGTCGATCCGCGATTCGATGGCGCCCCATATGCGGCTCCTCGAAAAGGTCGCCCGGGTCGCGCACGAATTCGACGTGCTGCACTTCCACCTCGACTACCTGCCGTTCCCGCTGATGTCGCGCCTCGACACGCCGTACGTGACGACGCTGCACGGCCGCCTCGACCTGCCGGAACTGCAGCCGGTGTTCGATGCGTTCCCGGATTCGCCGGTCGTGTCGATCTCGAACAACCAGCGCAAGCCGTTGCCGCAGGCCGCGTGGGCCGGCACCGTGTATCACGGGCTGCCCGACACGCTGCTCACGCCGCAACCGGGCGTGAAGCCCGAATACCTCGCGTTCCTCGGCCGGATCTGCCCGGAAAAGCGCGTCGACACCGCGATCCGGATCGCCGCGCAAAGCGGGCTGCCGCTGAAGATCGCCGCGAAGGTCGACAAGGCCGACGCCGACTACTTCAAGGAAGTGATCGAGCCGCTGCTCGACCAGGCGCACGTCGAATTCATCGGCGAGATCAACGAGGCGCAGAAGCCCGCGTTCCTGTCCGGCGCGAAGGCGCTGCTGTTCCCGATCGACTGGCCGGAGCCGTTCGGCCTGGTGATGATCGAGGCGATGGCCTGCGGCACGCCGGTCGTCGCGTTCAACCGCGGCTCGGTGCCCGAAGTGATCGAGGACGGCGTGACCGGCTTCATCGTCGAGGACGTGCAGGGCGCGGTCGGCGCGCTGCACCGGATCGACAGCCTGTCGCGCACCGCCATCCGCGAACGTTTCGATACGCGCTTCAGCTCGAAGGCCATGGCGCAGCGATATGTCGAAACTTACGAATCGCTTTGCACGGGAGCCCGTCAACCGGCATTGCGCCGGGTCGCCGGCGCCTGACACGGAATGCCGCAAGGAAATATGCCGTAATCCAATCCGCGCCGAAATTGGCGCGGATAACAAAAGAGCCGCATCTCGATGCGGCTCTTTTGTTTGGGCTTTCGGTCATTCGATGAGGAAACGATCGCGGTTTTTACCGACGATCCAATTCGGCGGCTTGCCGCGCCCGCTCCAGGTCGCGCCCGACTTCGGATCGCGGTATTTCGGGGGCAGCGGCGCCTTCTTCGGCGGACGCCCGCGCTTCGCTCGCTCCGCGAAGCCCAGATCCTGGGCAGTCAGCCCATATTCGGCAATCTTTTGCTGGACTTCCGCAATCACCGCCGCCACTTCCTGGCGGCGCACATCGTCCGCCTGGGCTTGCAGATCGGCGATCTGCGCCTTGAGCTTCGCGTATTGAGACATTTTTTGACTCCCCTTTTCGATGATGCGGCCCCGGCGAATCCGGCCGGGACACCAACATCCGTTACGCCATCCGCACTGCCGCCCTGCCCTTTGAAATGAATGCTGTCATCTTTAACCGATTCGGCTATATCGAGAATGCGGACTTATTCTAATAAAAGGCATTCGTCAGCTATTCAAATTTAACAATCGTTGACCCTCCCCGACCCGATTCATTTCCTATAATCCAGACCAATTCCGGGTGACGGTTTAAATCCGTCGCGTCGTCCGGTTGTCTTCAATCCACTTGAACGAGGTCCTTACATGAATCTTTCTCAGCGTCTCGCTGCAGAGGTATTCGGCACGTTCTGGCTGGTGCTCGGCGGGTGCGGAAGCGCCGTGCTGGCCGCCGCCTTTCCGGGCCTCGGCATCGGCTTTGCCGGCGTCGCACTTGCCTTCGGCCTGACCGTGCTGACGATGGCATTCGCAATTGGCCACATTTCGGGCTGCCACCTGAATCCGGCGGTGAGCGTCGGGCTGACGGTCGCCGGCCGCTTCCCCGCACGCGATCTCGTGCCGTACATCGTCGCGCAGGTGGTCGGCGCGACGCTCGGCGCATTCGTGCTGTACCTGATCGCGACCGGCAAACCGGGCTTCGACGTCGTCGGCAGCGGCTTCGCGACGAACGGCTTCGGCGAGCGCTCGCCCGGCCACTACGCACTCAGTTCGGCGTTCATTTGCGAAGTCGTGATGACGGGCTTCTTCCTGTTCGTGATCCTGGGCGCCACCGACAAGCGCGGCGTGCCGGCCGGCTTTGCGCCGATCGCGATCGGCCTGTGCCTGACGCTGATCCACCTGATCTCGATTCCGGTCACCAACACGTCGGTGAACCCGGCCCGCTCGACCGGCCCCGCGCTGTTCGTGGGCGGCGATGCGATCGGTCAGCTCTGGCTGTTCTGGGTGGCACCGATCATCGGCGCGGTACTCGCCGGGATCATCTATCCGCTGGTCGCGGGGCGTGACGACGCGGTCGACCTGCTGCCGGCATCGGCTCGCACAAGCGAATAAAACACTACGGGGTCAAGCGAGCAGAGCAGCGAGCCTCACGCTGTCGAAGAAGATCGAGGCAAGTCATTTCGACGGGCGCCACTGGCGCCCGTTTTTCATTTCCGCGCCGGCAGCGCGCTCAGGAGGCGGCGACGTTGTCTTCGAGCGAGAACAGCGTGCGCAGGTGGCGGGCGACGCCCGCATCGAAGTTGTTGCCGATCCGCGGGATGTGCGGGAGCCGCGCGACCAGGTCGGGATTCGCGTTGTTCATCATGAACGCGTGGCCGGCGGTTTCGAGCAGGTCGATATCGTTCATGTTGTCGCCGAACGCGATGCAGTGGCCGGTGTCGACGCCGAGCCGTGCGAGCACCGAGCGCAACGCGCGGCCCTTCGACACGTTCGCGGTCATCACCTCGAGGCAGTCGGGCAGCGAGTACGTGACGTACAGCGCATCGCCGAAGCGCACGCGCATCTGCTCGGCGACGACCGCCAGATCGGCCGGATCGCCGATGTACAGCACCTTCGCGATATCCGCGCCGTCATGCGCGGGCATGTCGATCACGTCGTAGCGGAAGCCCGAATCCTGGTGGAATTCGAGCAGGTGCGGCGCATCGCGGTCGATCAGCCAGCCCTGGTCGGTGAACAGGTTGACGATTACGCGGCCATGCGCGCCGACGACATCGGGCTGCACGAGGCCGCGGACGATCGCCGGATCGATGTCCTGCGCGTGGATCGTCGTGTCGTCCGGCGCATGCACGCGCGCGCCGTTCGACGTGATCAGGTACGGCCGGATGCCGAGCACGTCGCGAATGCCGGCGACGTCCGCGTAATGGCGCCCGGTGGCGATCACGAACTGCAGGCCGTCGCGGTCGAGCCGGCGGACGGTGTCGATCGTGTATGGATCGAGCTGGTGGTCGCTGTTCAGCAGGGTACCGTCGAGATCGGTGGCGATGACTTTGTACATGGGACGGAAGAATGGCGCTCAGGGCTCTGCGGAACGGCCATTCTAACGTCGAGCCCGGTTGCCCGCCGGACGGTTCCCGGCCGATTGCCGCCCGCGGCGCGGTTGCAGTGTGCTTTCCGCCCGCCTCGACACGCCGTCAGCGCCCTTCCGCCGCCTGCAACGCCTGCAGCGCGAGCCGCAGCGCGCCGTGCGCGGAATCGTCGAGCGGGGCGCGCAGCCGGACGGCATGGCGCGCCGGCACGGCCGGTGCGAGGGCGTCCGCCAATCCGCCGCACAGCGCGACCGGCAGCGCGTGCTGCGGATCGAGCGCGTCGATCATCTTGCCGATCTCGTCGCCCGCCTGCGCGATCAGCGCGGCCGCGACCGGATGCGCACGATGCGCGAACACGATCGGCGCAAGCCGCGCGTAGACCGTCTGGTTCGCATCGCACGACCACTGGACGAGCGCGTCGCGATCCTGCGCGCCCGTTTCCGCGAGCAGCGCGGTGGCGAACGCATCGCGCGGCACGCGGCCGTCGAGCGCCTGCTGCGCATACGCGAGCGCGCGCACGCCGAGCCATGCGCCGCTCGCCTCGTCGCCGGACGGGAAGCCGAAGCCGCCCGCGATCCGGCACGCGCCGGCCGCATCGAGCGCCGCGGCGATGCTGCCGGTGCCGAGCGCGACGATCAGCCCCGGCGCGCCGCCGTGCGCGCCGACGACGGTCGTATACGCGTCGCTCTCGACCGCGAGCGCGCCGAGCGGTGCCTGCGCGCGGAACGCGGCCAGCCACGCCGCATTGTTGACGCCCGCGAGCCCGCAGCCGAGCGCGCACTGCGACCAGTCGAATGCATGACCGGCCTGGGTGAATGCATCCGCGCAGGCCGCGCCGATCGACGCCCACGCGCGCTCGATGCCGAGCCCGAGCCCCGACGGGCCGCCGCGCCCCTGCGCGAGCTCGCGCCCGTGCCGGTCGGCCAGCACCGCGCGCGTGCCCGTGCCGCCGCCGTCGATGCCGATCGCAAAAAGTAATGCCGCCATGCCTTCATCCCGCTGATTCGAACAGGCGCCAAGCTTAACCGGATCGGCGCCGCGCGCCCATCTGCCGTTCGGCCGGCTGTTCCGTGAAAAGGGCTTCCGCTATGCTGACGCGATCGAATCGATACGAAAAGCGAGGCAGACGATGTCGCAGCGGTGCAACTGGGTGAAGACGGAAGCGGATGCTCACTATCACGATACCGAGTGGGGCGTGCCGTCGCACGACGATCGCCACCTGTTCGAAATGCTGATTCTGGAAGGCGCGCAGGCCGGGTTGTCGTGGTCGACGATCCTGAACAAGCGCGCGGGCTATCGCGAAGCCTTTGCGGATTTCGACGTCGATGCCGTCGCACGCTTCACGCCGAAACGCATCGAGAAGCTGCTGGAGAATCCCGGGATCGTGCGCAACCGCGCGAAGGTCGAATCGGCGGTCACCAATGCGCGCGCCGTGCAGCGCATCCGCGAAGAGCACGGGTCGCTCGCCGCGTTCCTGTGGTCGTTCGTCGGCGACACGCCGGTCCAGAACGCGTGGCAGTCGTACCGCGACGCGCCCGCGTCGACCGAACAGTCCGACGCACTCAGCAAGGCGCTGAAGGCGTACGGCTGCAAGTTCGTCGGTTCGACGATCTGCTATGCGCTGATGCAGGCCACCGGTATGGTCAACGATCACGAGGTCGGCTGCCCGTGCCACGCGCAATGCGCGGCGCTCGGCGGCAAGTCGCACGCACGCCGGCGCAAGGCGGGCTGACGGCACGAGGCGGGCCGACGGCGCGGGCAGCTGCCGGTCGCCCGCCGGTCCCCGCGGCCCAGCGCCGGTTGCGCCGCCCGCTCACCGCTCACCGCTCACGAAGCGCTGCGCTGCGCGGCGCGCCACCCCTCACCTTGCGGCGCGCGATGACGCCGGCGCAACCGAGCGCATGCTGCGCGCGGCCCGCACGCGGGCGCTGCGCTTCTTCACCCAGATGCAGATGCCCGTCACGCTCAGCATCGCGATGACGATACCGAGCGTGCTCACCGCCGCACGCCCCGCGACGCCGGCGATCCGCCCCGAGTGCAGCGGAAACTGCGCCTGCATGAACAGGTCGCCGGCCGAGCCACGGCCCGGCACCTGGGCGGCGACGGGCTTGCCGGTCACGGCGTCCCAGTAAAGCCACGCATTGCCGAGCCCGACGTCGCCGTGATCGTTGCCGGGCGTGAAGAACCCGACCGCATAGGCATTCATCGCCGGCGCGAACAGCAGCGCGCCGGGCGGTGCGGCGAAACCCGCGTCGCGCCCGGCCGCGCGCGCGATCTCGACGATCCGCTCGCGCGGCAGCACCGTGCTGCCCGGCGCGGCGGGCGGGAAGTGTTCGGGATTCGTGTACGGCGTCTCGGCCAGCGGCGACACCAGCGATACCAGCGGCCGCACGACGGGCACGGCGAGATTCATCGAGATCGACGTGACCGCGACGACCAGCAGCAGCCCCCACACCCACACGCCGCCCGAGCGGTGCAGGTCGAACACCAGCGGATAGCCGCCGCGGCGCACGCGGAACGCGAACGACTTGCGCCAGCTCTTCGGATTCGGAAACGCGAGCACGAGCGCGATCAGGCAGTCGATCGCCCACACGATGCCGACGACGCCCATCACCCAGAACCCGAAGTTGATCCCGCCGTACACGGGCAGGAACAGCGAATAGTGCAGCCGGTAGATGAACGGCATCAGGTCGAGCCGCGCGACCGACAGCGCGCCCCATTCGCGGCGGCCCTGCACCGCGCCCGTCGCGGGATCGACGGCGATCTGGCTGAAGCCGAGCGCGTACGGCTGGCCCGTTGCCGGGTCGGTGCGCGGCATCACGCCCGCCTGCAGTGTGTGGCCCGGCTCGATCGCGAGCGGCAGATAGGTCACCTGCACGCGCGGGTCAGCGGCCTCGATGCGCGTCGCGATCGCGAGCGGATCAAGCGGCGCCGCATCGCTGCGGGCGGTGTAGAAGTCCGGGTTCAGTGCCGCGTCGAGCTCGTGATCCCACGCGATCAGCGCGCCGGTAAGGCCCGCGACGAACAGGAACAGCGCGATCGCGAGGCCGAACCAGCGATGCAGGCGGACGAGAAACGGTCGCAGGAACGCGTTCATCGCGCGCCCTGGGAAGGGAAAGCGGGCCAGCACGAGCGGCCCCGGTTCAACGGGATGCAGGTCATTTGCGGTCAGGCGCCGCGCACGAGCCGGCCGGCCGCCGCTGGCGAGGCCGGATGCCCTTGCACGCGGCATGGAATTGTTGCGCGTTCGACGGGTTTTGATACGATGCGCAACATTTTATCGCAATGCGAATGATTCTTACTTGCATTTTTACTTACCCGTCATGACCGTCAGCCTCGCCCATCCTCCTGCCCGCCCACGTCGTGTGGCCGCCGCCCTTGCCTGCCTTGCCGCGTCGCTCGCGCACGCGGACGATTCGCCCGGCGGCGCCACGGCGTTGCCGGCCATCAACGTCACCGCTGCGCATGACTCGCCGCAGCACCTGACCGACACGCTCTCCACCGGTGCGCTCGGCACGCGCCGCCAGCTCGACACGCCGTTCTCGACGACGATCGTCACGTCGGAGGAGCTCGAGGCACGCCAGCCGTACAAGCTCGGCGACGTGTTCGCGAACGACGCCTCGGTGTCCGACAACAGCGGCGCGTACAGCGCATGGGCCAGCTACATGACCGTGCGCGGCATGCAGCTCGACTGGCAGAACGGCTACAAGATCGACGGGCTGCCGTTCGTCACGTACGGGATCACGATGCCGTACGAACAGCTCGACCGCGTCGAGCTGCTGAAGGGGCTCGGCGGGTTCCTGTACGGCTTCGTGACGCCCGGCGGCGTCGTCAACTACGTGACGAAGCAGCCGGGCGTCGAGCCCGTGCGCAGCGTCGACGTCGGCTACCGGAGCACCAACGTGTGGACCGAGCACGTCGATCTCGGCCAGCGCTTCGGGCCGAACGGCATGTTCGGCGCGCGGCTGAACGCGACGCACGAGGAAGGCAAGACGTACAACGACGGCAACATCCGCCGTGACAGCGTTTCGCTCGCGCTGCAGGCGAACCTGACGCGCGACCTGTCGGTGACGTTCGGCGCGCTGTACCAGGACCGCCGCACGACGGGCCAGACGCCGTCGATCTTCACCGGCAGCTACCCGGGCGGCGCGCTGCCCGCGACGATCAGCGGCGGCACGACGAACCTCGGCGGCAAGGACCAGTACCTGAACACGAACCTGCAGCTCTACACGGCCGGGCTGCAATACCAGCTCGCGCCCGACTGGCAGCTCGACGTCGCGTACAGCTACAGCAAGGCGACGCGCCGCCGCAACGAAAGCACGCTGTACCTGCAGGACGCGGCCGGCAACTACACCGACAGCCGCTACGTCGGGATGGAGGATCACCGCTTCAGCCAGTGGCGCGCGATGGTCGAGGGCAAGGTGCGCACGGGCCCGTTCAGCCACCAGATCGTGCTCGGCGCGTCGTGGCAGAAGCAGGCGAACGACTATTCGGCGAACAGCGTGTTCGTGCCGCTCGGCGCCGGCAACCTGTATGCGCCGAACCCATACCGCTACGACAGCCCGCACGGCTTCATCCAGTACCGCACGAGCGAGATCGTGCAGAAATCGCTGTTCGCGAGCGACACCGTGCAGCTCACCGAGCGGTGGTCGGTGCTCGCCGGCGTGCGCTACATGAACTACGAGCAGCGCTCGTTCCAGGCGAGCGGCGCCGAGGATCCCGGCTACCGCCAGAACGGCGTGGTCACGCCGACGTTCGCGGTGATGTTCAAGCTCGCGCCGACCACGACCGCTTACGCGAGCTACGCCGAATCGCTCGAGCCCGGCAGCCGCGTGAACGACGTCTACGCGAACGCCGGCCAGGTGCTCAAGCCGCTGCGCAGCAAGCAATACGAGCTGGGGATCAAGAGCGAGCACGCGCGCTGGAGCGCGACGGCCGCGCTGTTCCGCATCCAGCGCAGCGCCGAATATGCGAACGCCGCGAACGTCTACGTGCAGGACGGCGAATCGATCATCCAGGGGATCGAGTTCGGTGCGCGCGCGAAATTCGGCGCACGCTGGAACGCAGGCGTCGACGCGATGCTGCTCGACGCGTGGTACGCGAACGGGATCGGCAACAACGGCAACCGTGTCGCGGGCGCGCCACGTTTCGTGCTCGCGGGCGACCTCGGCTACGCGGTGCCGGGCGTGCCGGGGCTGACGCTCGGCGTCGACGCGAAATTCACCGGCGCGACGCCGCTGCGCGCGGCCGGCGGCCTCGACGCGCCGGGCTTTCTGGTCGTCAACGCGGGCGCGCGCTACCTGACGCGGGTCGGCCGCCACGACGTGACGCTGCGCGCGTCGATCGACAACGTGCTGAACCGCCGATACTGGGAATACCAGTACGCGGACTACGTGAAGCCGGGCGATCCGCGCACGGTGAGCCTGAGCGCGAAGATCGACTTCTGAACGGCGGGCCGGCGGCCGCAAACCGCCGGCCGCCGGCCGCCAGCCATTGGCCGGAACGGCCGCCCCGCCACAGCATCGGGATTTTCCCGGCCCCCAAAAGCAAAACGGCGGAGCGGCTTCTTTCGAAGCACGCTCCGCCGTTTCGCGGCGAACCGTAAGACGCTCTTAGTGGAGCTTCTTCGGCAGCATCTGGCTGCGCAGGCGCTTGTGCAGGCGCTTGACGGCTGCTGCCTTCTTGCGCTTGCGGACTGCGGTCGGCTTTTCGTAGGACTGGCGTTCGCGCAGTTCAGCGATCAGGCCATTTTTTTCGATAGCACGGCGAAAGCGGCGAATCGCCACTTCGAACGGCTCGTTTTCTTTCAGAAGAATCGTCGTCATGTCGTTCCTAAATTGCTTAAACGGTCAAAAACGTAGCGGCCAAGCGCCACGCACCGGCCATCCGAGCGTCCCCACAAACAGGCGAAACGAGCGGAAATACGGCCTCGGAGGCCGGAAAAGAGAGGCGGAAAGCACCGCGAGTACGCTTCACAACCGCGTGCAGCGCCGCGTTTGACTGCCAGCAGACATGCCGAAAACGGCAGAGGCGTGACAGAAATCTCAATTCAGCCCGCCATCATAGCAGAGAATCACAGACAAAACTACCCTTTTGCATCTCCCGGTTCGTCGCTCCGCGTGGCGCGGCCGCTCGCCCCGTCGAACGGGGCCGGGTGCCGCGCCTGTCCGCGGCCCGGCCGGCCAAGCCGGGCGGGCCTTTCGGCCGACAACCCTCCTTCCGTCCCGAATTTACCCAAACATCCCTCTAAAGTTTTCGCCGGGTGCCGCCGTCAACCAGGAAAGGCGGGCAGCGCCAGTCGCGAAAAAGCGCAACGCCGAAATCAGAACCTGTCTGTATCCCAGGCATTTTCCAAAACGAGGAAGCAAATGCTGAACATCAACACCAACATCCTTTCGCTGACGACGCAGACGAATCTGTCGGGCTCGCAAAGCGCACTGTCGCAAGCAATCAACCGCCTGTCGTCGGGCAAGCGCATCAACACCGCTGCTGACGATGCAGCAGGCCTGGCGATCTCGACGTCGCAAACGGCGGCAATCAATGCGCTGACGCAAGGTGTTGCAAACGCGAACAACGGCATCTCGATGATCCAGACCGCCAACGGCGCGCTGCAATCGACGGTCGACAACCTGCAGCGTATCCGTACGCTGGCGCAACAAGCCGGCGACGGCTCGCTGGATTCGAGCGCTCGCGCGAACCTGCAAGCTGAAGTGACGACGCGTCTCGGCGAAATCGACCGTGTCGCATCGCAAACGACGTTCAACAGCCAGACCATCCTGGGCGGCACCGGCAGCGTCACGTTCCAGATCGGCGCAGCAGCGAACCAGGTCGTTACCGTCGACTTCGGCACGGCGAACTGGAACAGCACGGGCATGAGCGTGAACACCCTGAGCGTCGCCACCCAGTCGGGCGCGCAATCGGCGATCACGGCGATCGACGCGGCACTGAAGCAAGTCAACACGTTCCAGGCAACGCTGGGCGCAGCACAGAACACGTTCCAGGCTGCGATCTCGACGACGCAAACCCAGGCAACCAACATGACCGCCGCTCGCTCGCAGATCACCGACGCGGACTTCGCGACGGAAACGGCGAACCTGAGCAAGGCGCAAGTGCTGCAACAAGCTGGTATCTCGGTTCTGGCGCAAGCGAACTCGCTGCCGCAGCAAGTCCTGAAGCTCCTCGGCTAATCGAGCAGCACCCGCGGCGGGCCACGCGCCCGCCCGCCTCCGGGCCCGGCGGCGTCGCCATGCGATGCATCGCGACGCCGCCGACACCGCCCGGATCAGAATTCTCCAGGGAGGCACGCCTCCCTCTTTGCATTGAACCGCGGCGCCCCGCCGCATCGCGCACGTTGGTTGCGCGGACGACCGGAGCAACGGCATGGCCACCACGACCCCCGTCAGCAGCACGGACATCAGCAGCATCCTGGCGAATGCAGGTCAATCGATCATCAGCGGCGCGACCAATTCGTCGCTCGACGTCAATACGCTCGTCACGACGCTGGTGAACGCGAAGACGGCCGGGCAATTGCAGACCCTGCAGACCCGGCAGACGAACGACAATACGCAGTTGTCCGCGATCGGCCAGCTGAAGGGTGCGCTGTCCGCGCTGCAGACCGCGCTCACCGGCCTCTCGGACGGCACCGCGCTCGGCAGCCTGGCCGCGACGGCGAGCGGCACGGGCATCGCGACGACGATCAAGAGCGGCAGCGGCGCGGTGGCCGGTTCGTATTCGGTCAATGTCACGCAGCTCGCGACCGCCAACAAGCTGTCGTCGGCCGGCGTGACGTCGGCGGACACGATCTCGGCCGGCTCGCTGAGCATCACGTTCGGCAGCAACCCCGCGTTCAACGTCAACGTGGCGGCCGGCGCGTCGCTGTCCGACATCGCGTCGTCGATCAACTCCGCGTCCGGCAATGCCGGCGTCACCGCATCGGTCATCACCGGTTCGGACGGCCAGCATCTCGTGATGCAGTCGAACGCCACCGGCGCGGCCAACACGATCTCGATCACGGGCACGGGCGTCAACTCGAAACTGACGTCGGGGTACACGACGGTCACGCCGGCGGCCGACGCGAAGCTGACGATCGACGGCACGCCGGTGTCGAGCGCGTCGAACAACGTGTCGGGCGCGCTGACGGGCGTCACGCTGGCGCTGTCGCAGGCCGCTGTCGGCACGACGCAAACCGTCACGCTGTCGCAGGACACGGCCGCGGCGACGACCGCGATCACCAATTTCGCGACCGCGTATACCAACTTCGTGAATACCGCGAAATCGCTGACGAGCTACGACCCGACGGCGAAGACCGCCGGCCCGCTGCTCGGCGACGCGATGATGAACACGATCAGGAGCACGCTCGCGACGACGCTCAGCAGCGGCGTCACGACGGGCGGCACGACCTATGCGCTCGGCAGCATCGGCATCAACGTGGACTCGACCGGCGCGATGTCGGTCGACACCGCCGCGCTGACCACCGCGCTCAAGTCGAACAGTTCCGCGGTGACGGCGATCTTCAACCAGACGAACGGCATCGCCCAGGCGCTCAATGCGAACATCAACTCGTACACGCAGACGTCCGGCCTGATCGACCAGCGCACCACCGCGATCAATGCCGACCTGACGAGCGTGCAGAATCAGGCCACGCAACTGCAGACCTACTCGAACCAGCTGACCACGCAATACACCGCGCAGTTCACCGCGCTGAACACGCTGATGGCGCAGATGGCGAACAACACCCGCTACCTGACCCAGCTGTTCGGCGGCCAGAACAGCGCCGGCGCGATGGCCACCAACAAGTAAGCCTTCGCCACACCGCCCCTTCGGAGCCGAACCATGACGAACGACACCCTGTCCCGCGCCTTCGACCTGACCCGTGCCATGCAGTCGGCGGCCGACGCACGCGACTGGGTGCGCGTCGCGGCCCTCGTCGACGAACGCTCGCCGCTGCTGATGAACCTGTCCGGCGAGCAGACCCCGGACGTGCTGGACCAGGTGCGGCAGATCATGGCGATCGACGCGTCGATCACGGAGCATGCGCAGACGGACCGTGACCGCCTGGCTGCGGAATTTGCGCAGTCCCAGGAGCGGATCAAGGCCGCGAGCCAGTACCAGAAGGCCGGCATGCTGTGACCGGCCGGGCGTCTCGCCCATCGCGCAGGTCGAATTAAAAGACGCCGCCAGTCGAGCGGACCGTTGTCGCCGTACCGTCGAGCCGCTTCAATGCGGCTTTTTTTTCGCCGGCGGGCAGGAGCACGAGCCGGATCGCGCCGGCTACGCCCGCATCGCCCGCATCGCCCGCATCGCCCGCATCGCACGCATCGCCCGCGTCGCCCGCTCGACGGCCGAGCCGATCATCTCGGGCGGCCGGGCCGACGATGCGCGAGCGCGGCTGCCAGCCGTGGCGCGATCCCGCTCGTCACGCGTCCGGGGTCGCCGTCTCACCGGACGCGTAGCAGGCCCACATGCCGTGCAGCGCGTCCTCCAGGTTGCGCGCGAAGCGCGACGCGTCGCACAGCGGCGACGCGAGCAATTGCGCGCGCAGCGTTGCCCGCAACGTCGCCAGCCGGTCGCGATCGCGTGCGAACGCGACGGCCTTCGTCAGGTACGCCTCCTCGTCCGTCGCGATCCACTCGCCCATGCCCGCCGCGTGCAGCACGCTTTCGCAAATGTGCGTGACGAACCGGCCGCCCTTCATCCCGAGCACCGGCACGCCCATCCACAGCGCTTCGGCCGTGGTCGTGCCGCCCGGGTACGGGAACGGGCTCAGCGCGATGTCGATGCGGTTATACGCGGCGAAGTACTCCGCACGCGGTGAACCGCCTTCGAGAATCAGCCGATCCGCGCCGATGCCCTGCCGCGCGAAGCGGTCGAGCGTCGCCTGGTTCACGTCGTCGGCGCCGAGCTCATGAGCCTTCAGCAGCAGGCGCGCGTCCGGCAGCGCGTGCAGGATGCGCGACCACAGCGCGACGACCTCGTCGCTGATCTTGACCAGCTTGCCGAAGCAGCCGAACGTGACGCCGCCATGAGCCGCCATCGGCAGCGGGCCGACCGCGACATCGTACGGCGGCGGCGTGAAGCACAGGTAGCTGTCCGGCAGCCGCCACGGCCGTTCGGTGAAGTGATGCGCCTCGTCGTCGGGTAGCGTATGCGCATCGCCGATGAAATAGTCGATCGCGCGGCAACCGGTCGTCGCGAAGAAACCGAGCCAGCTCGCCTGCACCGGCGCGGGCTTGTGTCCGAAGATCGGCAGGCCGCTCCAGTCGGTATGGCCTGCCATGTCGATCAGGATGTCGATGCCGTCGTCGCGAATCCGTTTCGCGGCCTCCTCGCGGCCCAGGCTGACCACCTTCTTCCAGCTCACGAAGTTCGGCTTGAGCCGCGCGGTCACGTCGTCCTCGCCGATGAACGTCACATACGCATGTGGCTCGATGCGCGACCGGTCGATCCGCGCGAGCACGCTTTCAAGGAAGATGCCGACCGGATGCTGCCGCAGGTCGCCAGACACGAAGCCGACGCGCAGCGGCCGCCCTTGCGCCTGCGCGACGCGCTGCGCGCGGTCGTGCTCGAACGGAAGCGCATCGCGCTCGAGATGTTCGCCGTAGCGGCGCGCTTCAGCGACCCACTCCTGCGGCTCGAACGCGGGCGAACTCGACATGTTGAACAGCATCCGCGAGTACGCGCGATGCAGGTCGAACCGGATTGCCGTGCGGAATGCGTCCAGCGCGCCGGCGAGATCGCCTTTCGCCCACAGGATGTCGCCGAGCGTCATCTGGAGCTTCAGCGGATCGATGCCGAGTTCCCGCGCGATCTCCGTGTGCTTCATCGCCTCGTCGAGCTTCTCGAGCCGCAACAGCGCGGCGGCGAGGTTCTGATGGGCGTCGGCATCGTCGGGGTTCAGGTCGATCGCGTGCCGGTAGCTCAGTTCCGCCGCCGCCAGCCGGTTGAGGTTGTGATACGCGTAGCCGAGGAAATTGTACGCATCGGCCAGTTCGGGATCGAGCTCGATCGCGTGCCGGCACGCCTGCACAGCCTGCCCGTATTCGCCCTGCTGGTTGCGCAGGTCGCCGAGCCAGGCCCACGCCCGCGCATGCGCGGGATCGATCGCGATCGCCCGCTCGAGCAGTTCGACCGCCTTGCCGAACTCGCTCATGCGCTGCAGCAGCCTGGCCAGTACGCAGTGCGCGTCCGCGTCGCCCGGATCGAGCCCCTCGCGCGCATGGTCGACCGCACCCCGCAGGTCACCTGCCGCGCGCAGCGTCGCGCTCAGCCCCTGGTGCGCGACGCGGAAGCCCGGTTGCAGCGCGATGGCGCGACGATAGGCCTCCGCGGCATCGTCGAATTTCTCCTGCGCATGCAGCGCGTTGCCGAGATTGCAGTACGCATCCGCGTATTGCGGCTGGTGTGCGACCGCCTTGGCGTAGCTCGCCGCCGCCGCCTCGTGCTCGCCCAGGTCCTGCAGCGCGTTGCCGAGATTGTTGTACGCCTGCGCGTAACCGGGACGCAGCTCGATCGCGCGCGCGCAGCTCTGCATCGCAGCCGTCGGCTCGCGCGCGTCGCGCAACGCGTTGCCGAGGTTGTTGTGCGCCTCCGGATAGTCCGGCCGCAACCCCACCGCGCGCCGGTAGTGCGCGATCGCGTCGTCGAGCCGGCCGCTTTCGCGCAGCATGTTGCCCAGGTTGTTGAAGTACGACGCGTCCGGCCGCGCGACGAGCGATTGCTCCATCAGCGCGATGCCCGCGTCATACTGCTTCAGCTGGCACGCCAGCAGCCCGAGGAAATGCAGCGCATCCGGCTGGCCCGGCTGCGCGGTGAGGATCGCGTCGTACAGCGTCTTCGCTTCCGCGAGACGCCCCGCCTGGTGATGCGCCAGCGCGGACTGCAGCGTGTCGTGAATATCGTTCATGCTTTGTGTTCCGAGTTCGTATAGCGTTGCCACATGCCGATGAACGCCGCTTCGAGATGCGCCGCGAACCGGCGCGCGTCGCACAGCGGCGACGCGAGCAGCTGCGCGCGCAGCCCGGGGCGCAGCGTCGCGAGCCGCTCGCGGTCGCGCACCGCCGCGATCGCCTTCGCGACGTAGGCGTCCTCGCCGTCAGCGACCCATTCGCCCATGCCCGCCGCGTGCAGCACGCTTTCGCAGATGTGCGTGACAAAGCGCCCGCCCTTCATGCCGAGCACCGGCACACCCATCCACAGCGCTTCCGCGGTGGTCGTGCCGCCCGGGTACGGGAACGGGCTCAGCGCGACGTCGATGCGGTGATAGGCGCCGAAGTATTCCGCGCGCGGCGAACCGCCCTCGAGGATCAGCCGGCTCGCGTCGATGCCATGCCGCGCGAAGCGTGCGGCGGTCGCGTCGCGCACGCCCTCGCGGTCGAGTTCGTGCGCCTTGAGCAGCAGCCGCGCGTCCGGCAGCGCGTGCAGGATGCGCGACCACGCGCGCACGACGTCGTCGCCGACCTTCACGAGCTGGCCGAAGCAACCGAACGTCGGATGGCCGCGCGCCGCCATCGGCAGCGGGCCGACCTCGACGTCGCAGGCCGGCGGCGTGAAGCACAGGAAGCTGTCCGGCAGCCGCCATGGCTTCTCGACGAAGTGATGCGCTTCGGCGTCCGGCAGCGTGTAGCGGTCGCCGATGAAGTAGTCGATCGCGTCGCAGCCGGTCGACGCGAAAAAGCCGAGCCAGCTCGCCTGCACCGGCGCGGGTTTCCAGCCGAACACGGCCAGCCCGCTCGACTGCGTATGGCCCGCGAGGTCGACGAGGACGTCGATTTCGTCGTCGTGAATCATCCGCGCGGCCGCCTCCGGACCCAGCGCGGCGATCGAGCGCCAGCCGCTCGCATGCGGCTTCAGTTTCGCGGTGATCGCGTCCTCCTCGTCCGTGGTCACGTACACGCGCAGGTCGATGCGCGTGCGCTCGAGGTGCGCGAGCACGCTTTCCAGGAAGATGCCGACCGGATGCAGGCGCAGGTCGCCGGACACGAAGCCGACGCGCAGCGGCCGCCCCTGCGCGCGCGCGGCCCGCTCGCGCGGATCGTGCGCATGGCGCGTCGAACGCGCGGCCAGGTGCCGGCCGTAGCGCCGCGCGTCGGCCAGGTAGTCGGCGGGGGTCACGCAAGCGGATGCCGCCGCGCTGAACAGCAGCCGGTTCAGCACGGTCGCCGCGACGTCGTCGGCGTCGTCGCGCACCAGCGCAAGCGCATCGCGATACGCGTGGACCGCGGCATCGACGTTGCCCTGCGCGCGCAGGATGTCGCCGAGATTGACGTGCATCAACACGGCCGGCGAGCCGGCCTGCAACGCCTGCCGGCAATACACGAGCGCCTCGTCGAGCCGCTGCAGCTTCAGCAGCACGACGGACAGGTTGTGGCACGCGCCGGCGTCCGCCGGATTCAGCGTGACGGCCGTGCGATGGCTGGCCTGCGCCGCGTCGAGCCGGTCCAGTCCGTGATACGCGTTGCCCGCGTGGTTGTGCGCTTCGGCGAGGGTCGGCGCGAGCCGGATCGCGTCCTGCGCATGCGCGAGCGCTTCCGCGCAGCGCAGCTGCTTGTGACGCACGGCGCTCAGGTTCGCATGGGCCATCGCCATCGACGGGTCCAGCTCGATCGCGCGGCCGTAGTGCGTGGCGGCGCCGTCGAGATCGCCCAGATCCTGCAGCGCGTTGCCGAGGTTGTTGTACGCCTGCGCATAGCCGGGCCGCAGCTCGATCGCGCGCGCGCAGCTCTGCATCGCAGCCGCCGGCTCGTGCGCGTCGCGCAACGCGTTGCCGAGGTTGTTGTGCGCCTCCGGATAGTCCGGCCGCAGCGCCACCGCGCGACGATAGTGCGCGATCGCGTCGTCTAGCCGGCCGTTTTCGCGCAGCATGTTGCCCAGGTTGTTGAAGTACGACGCGTCCGGCCGCGCGACGAGCGATTGCTCCATCAGTGCGAGCCCCGCGTCGTACTGCTTCAGCTGGCACGCCAGCAACCCGAGGAAATGCAGCGCATCCGGCTGGCCCGGCTGCGCGGTGAGGATCGCGTCGTACAGCGTCTTCGCTTCCGCGAGACGCCCCGCCTGGTGATGCGCGAGCGCCGTCTGCAATGCCTGTCCTGTTCCGTCCATCTCGTCTGCTCTGCTCAATAGCGATGCGGTTCGCGTCCGAAGTCGATCAGCCTGCGGCCGTGCCCGATCATCACGGCCGACGCCGCCATCCCGTCGCGTGCCATCCCGACGACGGTGTCGCGCACGCGCCACCGGCCGGAATGACGATCACGTCGGCCGGCGCGGTGTTCAGCGCGAGGGGCGCCATGTTCCGCTTGCCGCCGGCGTGGAAATGCCCACGCACGTCACGTCGTGAACGGCCTCACACGGTTGCGCCCGCCGCGGCTTCGACGTGCTGCGCCCACATGCCGTGCAGTGCGTCCTCGAAGTGGCGCGCGAAGCGGGGCGCGTCGCACAGTGGTGACGCGAGCACCTGCGCGCGCAGCGTCGTGCGCAGCGCCGCCAGCTCGGCAGGCTGGCCGACCTGCGCGACGGCCTTCGCGACATACGCGTCGTCGTCGTCCGCGATCCACTCGGGCAGCCGCGCCGAATGCAGCAGGCTCTCGGCGATGTGCGACAGGAAGCGCTCGCCGCGCCGGCACAGAACGGGCACGCCCATCCACAGCGCTTCGGCGGTCGTCGTGCCGCCCGGATACGGGAACGGGCTCAGCATCAGGTCGACGCGCCGGTACGTGGCCAGGTATTCGGCGCGCGGCGAGCGGCCTTCGAGGATCAGGCGCCGCGCGTCGATGCCGTGCGCCGCGAAGCGCGCGGCAAGCGCCTGCTGCTCGCGCGGATCGTCGAGATGCTCCGCTTTCACGAACAGCTTCGCGCCCGCGACCGATTGCAGCACGCGCGACCAGACCGCGACGACGTGCTCGGTGATCTTCGCGAGCTTGCCGAAATAGCCGAAGGTCGGATGGCCGTTCGCGAGCATCGGCAGCGCGCCGACGTCGACAGGCTCGGCCGGCGGCGTGAAGCACAGATAGCTGTCCGGCAGATGCCACGGCCGCTCGGTGAAATGCGCGGCCTCGGCGGGCGGCAGCACGTGACGGTCGCCGATCACGTAGTCGATCGCGCGCACGCCGGTGCTCGCGAAATAACCGGGCCAGCTCGCCTGCAGCGGCGCCGGCTTCCACGCGAACAGCGGCAGGCGGTTGTAGACCGTGTGACCCGCCGCGTCGAGCAGCACGTCGATGCGGTCCGCGCGAACACGCGCGGCCGCCGCTGCGTCGCTCAGGCCGGCAATGGAGGTCCACGTCGCGAAGGCCGGCTTGAGTCGGGCGGTCACGTCGTCCTCGACGTCGCGCGTCGGGTACGCATGCATCTCGATCCGGTTCGGGTCGAGATGCTTCAGCATGCTCTCGATGAAATAGCCGACCGGATGCGCCTTCAGGTCGCCCGACACGATGCCGACCTTGAGCGGCCGCCCGGCGCGGGCGGTCAGGTCGACGAGCCAGTCCGTCCACGGCGTCGCGCCCCGCGTGACGACTTCGTCGTAGCGCGCGGCCTCGGCGAGATAGGCGTCGTGGTCGAACGCTTCGCTGCAGTGACTCGCGAACAGCAGGTTGCTGCGCGGCTCCGGCAGTTCGGGGCGCAGCGCGACCGCGTGCCGGTAAGCCTCGAGTGCGGCCGGAATCTCGTTCAGGTCGAACAGCGCATTCGCAAGGTTGTTGTAGGCCTGGCCGTTGTCCGGCTTCAGCGCGATGGCCTGGCAGAACGCATCGACGGCCGCGCGGGCGTCGCCGGCGAGCCGCAGCGCGTTGCCGAGGTTGTTGTACGCATCGACGTAGTCGGGTCGCAGCTCGATGGCGAGACGAAAGCACTCGGCGGCGGCGGCGTGACGGTTGTCAGCCTGCATCACGTTGCCGAGGTTGTAGTAGTACATCGCGTCCGGCCTGATCTCGATCGCCGCCATGATCAGGTCGGATGCCTCCCGATAGCGCCCGTGCTGATGACCGATCAGGCCGAGGAGGTGAAGCGCGTCCGCGTGCCGGGGATCGGTGTCGAGGATCTGCCGGTACAGCGTCTCGGCCTCTTCCAGCCGGTCGGCCTGATGGTGCGCCAGCGCCTGTTCGATCGTGGCGGCGGCGGGGGAGGTGGGCATCATGAGCTAAGTCGTCCTGGTAGCCAATACGGGATTCGAATCGCGGCCGGCACCCCTGCGCCGGCGCACGCCTTCGCCCGCGGACGCACGCACCGACGGTCTCCGACGTGTCCGAATTCTCCTCGCGCACGCCGCGTTCCAATCTGGCGAGCAGGTGCTGGAATTGGTCGCTATTCCCGCGACTGCAAGCCGCACCCGCGGGCGCGCCGAATGCGCGCCGGACACCCGCGTATCCATCGAAATGCGGGGTGAAACCACCCGCTAATCCGACATTCGATCCTGGCGGCGCTCGCTAGACTTGATCGTAGAAAGATGTCCGACCTGCGACGTTCGGACGGTTGCGCATTCCGATGCCACCGCGCCGACACGTGCTCGTCCGGCCACACCCTTTGTGCCTGGAGCCCTGTGTATGCACGAATCAGCGATCATCACCAACGCAGATGGCGATCAGCTCGCGGCGCGCCGCGAACTGTTCGACCTGATGCAGACCTACCCCGCGACGCGCGAGGAACTGGAACGGTCGCTCGGCCTGTTCGTGCGCGGCTCGCTCCTCGCACGCATTCTCGCGACCTTCGAGATTTATCAAAAAATCGTGCCGCTGCCGGGCGCGATCCTCGATCTCGGCACGTGGCGCGGGCAGACCGCCGTGCTGTGCGAGAACTTCCGCGCGATTCTCGAGCCGCTGAACTTCCAGCGCCGCATCCACGCATTCGATACGTTCACGGGCTACACGGGCTTCGCCGAGCACGACACGCGCGATCGCAAGCTGTTCTCCGACGGCACGTACTCGCTGTCCGGCGAGTACGCCGACCTGCTGCGCAAGCTGCTGAACCTGCACGAGCGCAGCAACGCGATGGGGCACGTGCATGACAAGCACCACGTGTGGGAAGGCGACTGCCGCGACACGCTGGCGGCGTTCGGCGAAGCGCATCCCGGCGAGATGGTCGCGCTCGCGTGGTTCGACCTGAACGTGATCGAGCCGACCCGGCACGCGTTCGACGCGGTGATGGAGCGGCTGGTGCCCGGCGGCATCGTCGCGTTCTGGCAGCTCACCCGCGGCGGCCAGCTGCCGGCGGAAGGCATCCATTACCTGCGCGACCTGCTCGGCAACCGTCCGCACCAGATCCACAAGGCGGCGGCCTATCCGTCGCTGTGCTACCTGTCATTCCCCGAGGGTGGAGGCACACGCAAATGAAAATCGCGATCCTCGGCAACGGCATTCTCGGCCTGATGACGGCCCGTGCATGGCAGCGGGCGGACCCGGGCGTCGAGCTCGTGGTCGTCGGCCACGCGCATCGGCCCGGCTCGGCCACGCGCGCCGCGGCGGCGATGCTCAATTCGTTCACCGAGCTGGAAGGCGATTCGCTCGGCACGCCGATCGACCGCTTCAAGTTCGAGCTGAGCCGCGGCGCGACGGCGGCCTGGCCCGCCGTATTCGCTGAAATCTGCACGCCGGCGCGCGCGATCGCGCACGGCTTCGGCACCTTCGTGCTGAACAACGCGGCGACCGACGCGCTCGACGACGAGAACTTCGCGGCCATGCAGCGGTTCTGCCGTGAATTCGAGGAGCCGTGCGAGGCGGTCGATCCGTCAGGGATCCCGAACTATCATCCGGACCCGCGCTATCGCGCGCTGAAGGCGGTCTTCCTGAAACGCGAAGGCTGGGTCAATCCGAAACAGTTTCTCGACGCGCTGACCGAGTCGGTCGCGCAAGCCGGCAACGTGCGCTTCATCGACGCCGAGGTCGAGCGGCTCGACACCGCGGCCGGACGCGTCACCGGGGCGCGCCTGTCCGATGGCAGCGTGCTCGGCGCGGACCGCTTCATCCTCTGCAACGGCGCCAACGTGACGCGCGTGCTGCAGGCGAGCCTGCCCGATCTGCCGGTGCAGCGGATGTTCTACGGCATCGGCATGTCGATCGAACTGCAGAGCACGGAGAACGTGCACACGCACTGCGTGCGCACGACCAACCGCGGCCTCGCGTGCGGCGTGTATTCGGCACCGCACGGGCCTGACCGGACCCTCGTCGGCGCCAGCAACTACATCAGCCCGGTGCCGCACGAGCACGGCCACGCCGGCAGCGCGTACACGCTGCTGAAGTCGGCGATGGACCAGATCAACACCCGCTTCTCGCGCGCGAGCCTGGTCAACGTCAACGTCGGCTGGCGGCCGACGACGTCCGACCTGTATCCGCTGTTCGGCGAAACCAGCGTGCGCGACCTGTGGATTCTCGGCGGCACCAAGCGCGACGGCTTCCACCTGTCGCCGGTGCTGAGCCGTGATCTCGTCGCGGCGATGCGCGGCGAGCCGATCGATCCACGCTACGCGGAACTCGCGCCCGAACGCAAGCTGATCCGCAACATGACGCGCGAGGCCGCGATCGCGAAGACGGTACGCCATCAGATCAATGCCGCGTACCAGCACGACTTCGTGCCGGCGCGCAACCGCATGGTCGAACAGCTCCAGAACGCGATCCGCGCGGACCTGGAGGCGCTGCACGACAAGCTGGGCGCAACGGACTGGGGCATTCCGCCCGAGCTCGTCGACATGTACCGGTACGGCCACATTCCGGCATGAGCGGTGCGACCATGAACCGCGACGCGAAGCGGGTGGCGATCGTCCAGTCCAACTACATTCCGTGGAAGGGCTACTTCGACCTGATCGCCGCCAGCGACGAGTTCATCCTCTACGACGACGCGCAGTACACGCGCCGCGACTGGCGCAACCGCAACCAGATCAAGACGCCGCAGGGCGTGCAATGGCTGAGCGTGCCGGTGAAGGTGAAGGGCAAGTATCACCAGTCGATCCGCGAAACCGAGATCGACGGCGCCGACTGGGCGCCGCTGCACTGGAAGGCCCTGCAGCAGAACTACGCACGCGCGCCGCACTTCGCGCGCTATGCGGACGAGCTCGAAGCGCTGTACACCGGCCGAACCTACGGGATGCTGAGCGAGCTGAATGCCGCGATGCTGACGTGGGTCCTCCGGCAACTGGAGATCGGCACGCGCGTGTCGTCGACGTCGGACTATGCGCTGCACGGCGATCGCACCGAGAAGCTGCTGAACCTGTGCGTGCAGGCGGGCGCGACCGAGTACCTGTCCGGCCCGGCCGCGCGCAGCTACCTCGACGAGAACCTGTTCGCCGATGCAGGCATCGCGGTGCGCTGGTTCGACTATCCGGCCTATCCCGAGTATCCGCAGCAGTGGGGCGACTTCGTCCACGGCGTGACGGTGCTCGACGTGCTGTTCAATTGCGGTCCCGAAGCGCGCCGGTACGCGCTGACCTCGAAAGACTGAGGTGATGCCCATGAGCGAATCCCGGCATGCGAGCCTGCTGGAAGAAGTGGCCGCGTACTACAGCGCGCGGCTGGCGGAGCACGGCGCGACCGCGCGCGGCGTCGACTGGAACGGCGAAACCGGCCAGTTCCTGCGCTTCGAACAACTGACGAAAATCCTGCCCGCGTCCGGCGGCCACTCGGTGAACGACATCGGCTGCGGCTACGGCGCGCTGGTCGATTTCCTGAAGGCGCGCGCGCTGCCCGACGGCTTCGCGTATGCGGGCTACGACATCTCGTCCGACATGGTCGACGCCGCGCGGCAGCGCTACCGCGACGACGCGAACGTCGCGTTTCATGTCGGCGCGGTGCCGCAGGCCGCGTCGGACTACGGGATCGCATCCGGCATCTTCAACGTCAGGCGCGGTCACGACGACGACGCGTGGCTCGACTACATCCACGCGACGCTCGACACGCTGCACGCGACGAGCCGACTGGGCTTCGCGTTCAACTGCCTGACGTCGTATTCCGATCCGCCGTTCATGCGCCCGGACCTCCTGTACTACGCGGACCCGTGCGCGCTGTTCGATCGCTGCAAGCGCCGCTATTCGCGCCACGTCGCGCTGCTGCACGACTACGGCCTGTACGAATTCACGATTCTCGTCCGCAAGGACATTTGAGCGGCGCCGCGCGCGAGCCGCGCGGCCGGACGTCCCACCCCTTGACGCGGAGCCTGACCATGTTCGGCCCACCCAACCTCGACTGCATTCCGTTCGGCCGCCCGTTCGTGGTCGGCAAGGAGCTCTACTACATCGCGAAAGCGGTCGAGCAGGGCGGCCTCGCCGGCGACCAGGCGTTCACGAAGCTCTGCCACCGCTGGCTGGAAGCGCGCATCGGCTGCCAGCGCGCGCTGCTCACGCACTCGTGCACGGCCGCGCTCGAGATGGCCGCGATCCTCGCCGACGTGCAGCCCGGCGACGAAGTGATCATGCCGTCCTACACGTTCGTGTCGACCGCCAACGCGTTCGTGCTGCGCGGCGCGACGCCGGTGTTCGTCGACATCCGCCGCGACACGCTGAACCTTGACGAGACGCAGATCGCCGCCGCGATCACCCGGCGCACGCGCGCGATCGTGCCGGTGCACTACGCGGGCGTCGCCTGCGACATGGACGTGATCGGGCAGCTCGCGGCGGACCACGACCTGTGGGTGATCGAGGACGCCGCCCAGGCGCTGCAGTCGACGTGGAACGGCAAGCCGCTCGGCAGCCTCGGCCACCTCGCGTGCCTCAGCTTCCACGAGACCAAGAACGTGATCTCGGGCGAAGGCGGCGCGCTGCTGGTCAACGACCCGCGCCTCGTCGAGCGCGCGGAGATCATCCGCGAGAAGGGCACCAACCGCAGCCAGTTCTTCCGCGGGCAGGTGGACAAGTACACCTGGGTCGACGTCGGCTCGTCGTTCCTGCCGGGCGAGCTGATCGCGGCGTTCCTGTACGCGCAGTTCGAGCACGCGGACGTGATCACCGCGCAGCGGCGCGCGACCGTGCAGCGCTACCAGGACGCGCTGCAGCCGCTGCACGCGGACGGGCTGATCGAGCTGCCCGCGATTTCGCTCGCCGAGCGCGGCAACGGCCACATGTTCTATTTCCTCGCACGCGACCTCGCCGAACGCACCGCGCTGCTGCAGCAGATCCGCGCGGTGGGCGTGAACGCGGTGTTCCACTACGTGCCGCTGCACAGTTCGCCGGCCGGCCAGCGCTACGGGCGCTGCGGATCCGGCATGGCGGTGACGGACCTCGTCGCCGACCGGCTCGTCCGGCTACCGCTGTACCACGACATGACCGAAGCCGAACAGGATCGCATCCTCGACGTGGTCTTCGATTTCTACCGCACCCGATAACGATGACGACTCCCACACCTGGCGTGGCGCACGGCGGTTCGCGCATCTTTACGCGACTCGACCACCCGTACTACATCCTCGCGCCGAATTTCCGGCAAACCTCCGGCGGGATCCGCGCGATGCACTACCTGTGCCACGTGCTGAACCAACTCGGCCACGAAGCGTACGTCTGCACGGCGGTCGTGCATCCCGAGCTGCGCACACCGCCGCTGACCAACGACATCGCACAGATGCATGCCCGCGCGAACCGCAGCCCGATCGTCGTCTACCCGGACGTCGTCACCGGCAACCCGCTCAACGCGCGCTGCGTCGTGCGCTACCTGCTGGCCGAGCCCGGCCGCATCAACGGCGAACCGATCAGCCTGCAGCCGGACGACCTCATCTTCACGTTCGGGCCGTCGCTGGTGCCCGAGGAATGGCAGGCGGACCTGCTGCGCATACCGCTGGTCGACACGCGCATCTTCAACAGCGACGGTGTCGACGACGCCCGCCGCAACGGCACGGCCGTCTTCATCAATCGCCACCTGCGGCGCGGCGGCACGCTGCATCCGGTCACCGCCGAGTCGATCGAAATCTCGACCCGCGTGCCGGAACGTTCGGCGCACGAACTCGCGGCGCTGTTCCGACAGGTCGAGTGCGTGTACACGTACGAATGGTCCACCGCCGTGTTCGAAGCGCTGCTGTGTGGCTGCCCGGTCGTGTGCATCATGAATGACGCGTCGCTGTCGGAGCCGACCCGGTGGGTGATGGACGGCAAGGGCATCGCGTGGGGGCTCGACGAACACGAGATCGCCCACGCGAAGGCCACCGTTCACGAAGCGCGCAGCGTCTACCTGAAGGAAGAGGAGACGTTCTGGCAGCAGTTGCAGCACTTCGTCGAGCGGACCCAGGCGCACGCGGACACGCTGGATGCGCAGGCCGTCGCGACGGGCGCCGCCGCCCAGGGACAGCCCGCGGCCGCGCCGCGCTCGTGCATCGCGGTCGTCACCGCCGAACCGGCCGACCATGCGCGCACCAGCCTGCGCTTCGCGCAGCCGTTCGCGCGGCTGGACCGCGAATGGGCGCTGACGTTCCCGGTCACGCCAGCCGGCATCGATCCCGACGCGCTGCAGCGCGCGAACCTGATCGTGCTGCAGGGCGACACGCCGGGCCTGCTGTCCGCCGCCACGCTGGAACACCTGTTCTCGCTCGGCAAGCCGGTCGTCCTCGACATCGACGTGCCGCTCGACACGCTGCTCGCCGACCTCCCCGGCGCGGCCGACAACGCGCGCCGCAAGGCGGGCATCCGCAGCGCCGTGCAGCATGCGCATGCGATCGTCGTGCCGTCGGAAGCGCTGGTGCGGGAGTACCGTCATGTCAATGCCTCGGTGCACGCGCTGCCGACCGGCGTCGATCTCGAGCGTCTGCACCGCGCGGCGCCCGGCGTGCGCGACCACGTGAATCTCGCGGTTTCCGGCACCGGGCTCGACGGCACGCGTCTCGAGCAGGTCCGCCACGCGCTGGCCGAGCTCCGCCGGCGGTTTCCGGGGAAGCTCCGGGTGTCGTTCGTCGGCGCGGCGCTGCCGGCCGGCTGGGACCGCGAACCGGACGTCACGCTGATCGCGGAGCCTGCCCCTTACGACCGCTACGCCGACGCGCTGAAGCGCGCGGACCTCGACATCGCGCTGGTCGCGGCGCCGGTCACGTTGCGCGACGATGCGCCGCCGCGCGCATGGCTCGAATGCTCGGCGGCCGGCGCGGCCACGGTGCTCGTCGCCACGCCGGCGCAAGGCGGCCCGGTTGTCCACGGCAGCACGGCCTGGCTCGTCGCCGACACCGCCGACGCGTGGGTCGACGCGATCGCGCACCTGATCGAGCATCCGCACACCCGCGCGCAACTCGCCGCGGCCGCGCAGGATGCGATCCGCGCGCAGCACGACATCGGCCGCAACGCCGCCCGCCACGGTGCGCTGTACGCGCGGCTGCTGGCGGAGAACCGGACGCTCGCGCCCGTCGCCGCAACTGCGGACGCCGCACCGCGCGGCAAGCGCATGGTCGTGTATTCGATCGATCCGGACGCATGCGCGTCGTCGCGCATTCGCCTCACGCTGCCGTTCGGTCTGCTGAGCGATGAATGGGAACTCGTCCCGGGCTTCCGGGACGGCCAGCTCGACAGCAGCGTGCTGGCCACGGCCGACGCCATCCTGCTGCACCGGCTGGCGCCCGGCATGCTGACGGGCAACGACCTGTATACGATCTTCAAGCATGAAAAGCCGGTGATCTACGAGACCGACGACCTGCTGACCGACCTGCCGGCCGCGCATCCGCTCGCCGCGCAAGGCGGGATGGCCCGCGCGGGGATCGAGCTCGTGCTGCGCAACGCGGACGCCGTGATCGTATCCACGCCGTTCATCGCCAGCCGCTACCGGCTGTCGCACCCGCGCGTTCACGTGCTGCCCGACAGCGTGGACTTCGACCGGTTCTACCGCCCCGTGACGGCGCGCGGCGACGACTGCGTGACGATCGGCATCGCCGGCGCGTCGCTGCGCGCCGACAACTTCGCGCTCGTCGACGCGGCGCTACACGCGATCTGCGCGCGCCATCCCGGCAAGGTCCGGGTGAGTTTCGTCGGCGCGGACGTCCCGCCGGGCTGGGCCGGCCACCCGGCCGCCGGGTGCGAGCCCGAGCTTCACGACTACGACGCGCACGCGCAACGCCTGCCGGAACGGCGCTGGGACATCGCGCTGCTGCCGCTCGCCGACCACGACTACAACGCCGGCACGAGCACGATCCAGTGGCAGGAATACGCGGCGGCCGGCATCGCGTCGATCGTCAGCAACCGGCCCGCCTATCGCTTCGCGCTGCACGACGGCTGCGACGGCCTGCTGGTCCCGGATGCGCCGCAGGCCTGGGTCGACGCGCTCGAGCGGCTGATCGCGCACCCGGCGCTGCGCCGCGGGCTCGCGCGCACGGCGCAGGCGAAGGTCCGCAAGCATCACGCGCTGCAGCAGGCGCTGCCGCGCTATCGCCATGTGTATCAGCAATGCATCGACAAAGGCGCGATCGGCAACCTGCCCGCCCGCCCCGATGCGCCGATCCCCGGCGCGCTGATCCTGGACGCCGAGGGCGACCTCGACCAGGTCCGGCTGAGCCTGCAGGACATCGCACGGCGGCCGGAACAGGATCTGCTGGCGGTCGTGGTGACCACGTCGCAGGCGCCGCTGCCCGAATGGACCGACAAGGTGCGCTACCTGCACGCGCCCGCGCACGAGTACACGGCCACCGTCGAGCAGCTCTGCGCACTGCCGGCGTTCGACTGGACGCTGATCGTCGAGGCAGGCGACGGGCGTGCCGCGCAGGCACGCACGCCCGCCGATGCCATGATCGCGTAAGTCTGTGCGCGCCGTGCCGCCTGCCTGACGCTGGCGGCCAGGCGCGCGATCCCTGCAGCGCGCGCTGTGCTCAGGTGCTCGAACAGCCGCCGCAACTGCTCGAGCTGCATGAGCTCGACGAACTGCACGAGCTGGAACTGCTGCTGTCTCCGGCGCCCGAGTCGAACGAACCGCTCGACCCGCCGGTTTGCACGGCAACGGGCGGCGGCGCCATCAGCACGTTCGAATGCGCGGCCCACACGGTGCCGGCGAGCGCGCCGGCGCCGAATAGCGCGGCCGTCCACAAGAGCCCGTCCGGCGTCGCGCGGTCGCCCCGGCGTTGCTCGCGGTGCGCGTCGAGCGCCGCCTCGCCGCCGCGCGTCATGCCGCCGCACCCGAAGCCGGGCAGGCGTTCGACCATGAAGTGGTACGCGACCATGAACGCCGCCATGACAATCATCAGCAACAGCACGGGCCGGCCGCGGCTCAGGCCGACCGCGAGCTTCGCCGCGCCCGCGCCGAACACGAGCAGCAGGATCGCGCGCGCGGCCATCCGCGTCGCCCGCATCTCGCCCGGCGCCCAGAGCCAGCCTTTGCGCTGCAACGCCGCGGCGCAGTCGGCTTCGCGCCACGCGAGACGCTGACGAAACGCGTGGCAGCTCGTCTCGCCGCCGGGTTGCCGCCTCAGCCATTCCCAGTCGGCGCCATACACGCCTGCGTGTCGCGGATCGTCGATCCGCACCCGCGCGTCGTGGCCCTTGCTCATCCGCAGCTCGATCGCACCGGCATGCGCAAGCGACAGCATCACGACCTGCGCCATCCGCGCACCGCCGCCCGCGAGATACGCCGCTTCCTCCGCGCTCAGGTCGGGCGACGATTCGGGGGCGCGCGTTCCCCACACCCGGTGGCGGTATTCGATCCACTGCAGGCCGGCGATCAGCAGCAGCGCGGCGGTGCAGAGCGGCACGTAGAACAACCCGAGAAAGTCCGGCCCCGAGAAGTCCAGCACATTGAGATCGCTCGCGCTCGCGCAGGTCGCCGCGACGCTGATCGCCGCCGTCGGCCACGCGAACTTCGCGAAGCGCCGCCAACGTCGCGGGCGCGCGGCGGGCGCGCTCGACGGGCCGTCGCGCAGTGCTGCGCGCTGCACCGGGGCGTCGGCGGGCACGGCCGGCTCGGCGACGGGGCGCGGCCAGATCGCTTCGGGCGGCTCGCAGCCGAACAGCCGGCGATAGCTGTCGAGCGTGTCGCGATAGCGCTGCGCGTATACGGCGGCTTCGTCCGGCGCGCCCGTGCCGGGCATGTGATGCAGCCGCGCGCGCAGCACGCCGGCGCAGAAGACGTCCCAGTATTCGAGCGTGTACTGCAGGTGGAAATGCCACGCGGCATCGACCGCGACCGACGGCGTGACCGGATGGCCGGCCGCCTGCGCGAGGAACGCGAAGCGCTTGTATTCGTCGATCACGGCCAGCGCATGCGCATGCGACCAGCCTTCGGCTTCGGCAAGGCGCCGGCTGTACGGCAGCGGCGCGGTCGGATCGTCGGGGGAATAGGCGTGCAGACGCGCGAGCAATGCCTGCTGCGCATCGGTCAGCGCGCGGGCATCGACTGCGGTCGGGGTAGACAGGATGTCAGCCATCGGAAGTCGGCGCGATGCGCGGACGGCCGCCGCGATCGTCGCTTGGAGTGGTCGTTGCAGGGGATTCTCGCATGACGGTGCGGCGGCAGGCGCACGCCGTGCATCGGCAACCCCTGCCTTCGGAGTTTTACCTACGCGCCCCCCGCCCTTGCCCGGCAAGGGCTCGACACGCGTCGCACGGCGCAAAACCAAGGCTGCACAAGGTCAATCAAGGCCGCCCCGGCTCACGCCAGCTGCATTCCGGCTGCACGGCGCACGCCGCACCCGCCCGCGACGCGCCCATCAAGCGCCGATCGAACACCCGCACGGAAAGCGTAAGGCCCGATGCCCGTCGCGACACGCGCCGCGCTGCGTCTCCGCACAGGCCACGCATGCGTGTCGTTGAACGCCGCCCGGCGAAGCTCGACCATGGGAACCCTCTCCACTGCCTCACCGCCCGGGACCTCGCCATGGCAAGCAGCACGACATCGACAAGCCTCCACCACGCGCCGGCCGGCGACTGCGTCGCGTTCCCGCATCAGGAGCGCCGGCCATGATCGTGCGCACCCTGCAGGGCGACACCGTCGACGCGCTGTGCTGGCGCCATTACGGCCGCACGGACGGCACCGTCGAAACCGTGCTCGAAGCCAACACCGGGCTCGCCGGCCTCGGCGTCGTGCTGCCGGCCGGCACGCCCGTCCATCTGCCGCCGCTCGACACCGCCACGCGCGCCCGGCCGTTGCTGCAACTGTTTGACTGACCCTGGAATCGCCTGCATGGCCGAACCGAACCTCACCACCGCCGCGATGCTGTCCGCCGCGATCGGCGTCGCCGGGCTCGCACCCGGCATCGACGGCAACGCGCTGATCGGCGCGTTCACGGGCGCCGCGCTCGTGGTCGTCACGTCGAAGGAAATCGGCGTCGCACGGCGCGCCGCGTACCTGCTGATCTCGCTCGTGATGGGCTATCTCGCCGCGCCGGAAATCGTCGGCGCCACGCCGATCCATTCGACGGGCGTCGCCGCGTTCTTCGCGGCCGCGCTCGTCATCGCCGTCACGCTGCAACTCATCGAACGGGTCAAGACGCTGGACCTGCTCGCGCTGTTCCGCAAGGGGGGATGACATGCCGCTCCCGCTCGTGCTGATCGCGCTCTGCGCCCACGTCGCCGTGCTCGTGCGCGTGCTCACCTACCGGCGCAACGGCGCGCGGCACCGGCATCGCGCGTCCTGGTTCGCGTGGATCGTCGTGGCGGTCGCCGGCGGCGCATCGATCGAATTGCTGCTGCATGCCGGCTCCGTCGGCTTCTTCGAAGCGGCTACCGCCGTCCTGCTGGCGATGTCCGTCTGCGGCACGCGCGGCAACGTCGCCCGCCTGCTCAGGAGTGAATGAATCATGAAGACCCGCCGCCTCGGCGACCACGGCGACGACGTCGGCCTGCTGCAACGCCGGCTGATCCGCGCCGGCTATCCGGTGCAGGTCACGCATCTCTACGACGCGGCGACCGAAGCCGCCGTGATCGCGCTGCAACGGAACACCGGCCTCGTCGACGACGGCATCGCCGGCCCGAAGACCTGCGCCGCGCTGGCCACCGGCCGGCGCGATCCGACCCACCTCGCGCTCGCCGATCTCGAACGCGCCGCACGCACGCTCGACGTGCCGCTCGCGTGCATTCGCGCGGTCAACGAAGTCGAGTCGCGCGGCGCCGGGTTCCTGCCCGACGGCCGGCCCGTGATCCTGTTCGAACGCCATGTGTTCTGGAAGCGGCTGCAGGCACGCGGCATCGATCTCGCACCGTTCGCGGCGCGCCAGCCGGACATCGTGTCGCGCACGCGCGGCGGCTATCGCGGCGGCGCCGCGGAATACACGCGCCTCGCGACGGCCGAGTCGATCGATGCCGGCGCCGCGTGGGAATCCGCGAGCTGGGGCGCGTTCCAGGTGATGGGCTATCACTGGGCGCGCCTCGGCTATGCCGGCATCGACGAATTCGTCGCGTGCATGGAAAGCGGCGAAGCCCGGCATCTCGACGCCTTCGTCCGTTACATCGCGGCCGACGACGCGCTGCGCCGCGCACTCCGCGACCGCCAGTGGGCCGCATTCGCACGCGCATACAACGGCCCCGACTACGCGGCGAACCTCTACGACGTGAAGCTCGCGCGCGCCTATGACCGCTATGCGTCGCAACCGGCCGCGTCGACGCCGGGCGGATCCGCATCGACCGGCGCCCCGTCCGCCGCATGAACGGGCTCGCCGCGAAATTCGCCGCCTGCGTCGCCGCGCTTGCCGCGTGCGCCGTCGCGGCGCTGGTCGTGCATGCGCTGCGCGCCGACCTGGGCGCCACGCGGCAGCAACTCGTCGAGGCACGACAGGCGCTCGCCGGGCGCGACGACGTCATCGCGCGCATGCGGCAGGACACCGCCGAGCGCGCCCGACAGCAGGCCCGGCTCGACCGCTCGCAGGCCGCGATCGCGTCGAAGCTCGACGCCACCCGACTTGAAAACCGGAGATTGACCGATGAAAACGCCGCGCTTCGCGCCTGGGCTGGCACTCGTCTGCCTGACGACGTTGTCCGCCTGCAAGCCAATCCCGCTCTCACCGGCGCCGACGCTTACGTCGAATACGTGCCAGGCGGTGAGCCCCTGCACGCTGCCGATGCTCGCGCCCCGCACCAACGGTGAGCTCGATGCCGCGCTCACGCTCGCGAAGGCGGCCTGGGCGACCTGCGCGGCGCAAGTCGACATGATCGCGGCATGCCAGGCCGGCACGCCCGCAACCCGCCACGGAGCGCATCCGCATGATTAAGCCAGACAGCCTGCGGCAGGCGCTCGTCGCCGCCATCCCGTCACTCGGGACCGAACCGCGTGCGCTGACCGTGCTCGTCGAGCAAGGATCGATTGCGACCACCGGCACGCTGACGCCGTCGTTCGAATACCGGTACACGGCCCACGTGCTCGCGACGAATTTCTCCGGCGACACCGATCCGGTGTTCGTCGCGGTCGTCGAATGGGTCCGCAAGAACCAGCCGGATCTCGTGACGAATCCCGCCGCGCGCACGAGCGGCATCACCTTCGAGGTCGGCGTTCGCGACCCGGCGGCAGTCGACCTGTCGATCCGGCTGGCGCTGACGGAAAGCGTCAACGTCGCAACCGGGCCGGACGGCCGGCACGTGATCACCCACGTCGACGACACGCTGGTCGATCCGGCCAATACGCTCACCTGGGTCGCGCTGCCGCAGATCAGGTAAGCCCGGCGGGCGGCAGCTCGTCTTCCTGCACGCGGCATCGATGCCGCGTGCTATCGAACGACCGCCGTGCACCGTGCGTGCACAGTGTTCTGCAGCGTTCATTCACCAGGTAAGCCCGGCGGGCGGCCGCCCGTCTTCCTGCATGCGGCATCGACGCCGCGCGCTATCGAACGAACACCGTGCACCGTGCGTGCACAGTGTTCCGCTGCGTTCACTGCCGCAACGGCTGCGCGTCGCTACCGGACATCTCGTCTCGCCCTCTTCGTTTCGCGCGCCGTGGCGAACTTGCATGTCGCGATCGCAACGCCGATCGCCTGCTCGTGCATCGCCCTCGAATCGACCGGCATCGGCGACGCGCGCCGCGTCGACGTCGTCGCCCGTGGCAACACCTCCATGCGCGCCCCATCCTCGTGTCCCGCCGCACAACACCCCTCTGCATCTCGTCGCCACGCAACCCGTCGCACCTCCGCCCAGCCGCCGCGGCGACGTCGCTCCGCTCACGCATTCCAGCCTCGCCACCCCATCGCCAGGGCGCACGACGCCATCCTCACGCCAACCGGTGATGCGATTTTCGACGCGCGCGTTCGTGCCGGCATCCGGTGCGCGCTGTCCTCGTCGCGACGACACAGGCCATCGCTCGCGCCCCGGCTGCCCGACCGTCACCATGGCTGCATGGACGCAAATGAAATTCAACGGCAGGCACGCAACGCGGTGCGCAAGGGAACGATCCTCGCGGTCGACCATGCGGCCGCGTTGTGCCGCGTCTCGGTCGGCGACGCCGACTCCGACGGCAGCGGCCTGCAGACCAACTGGATTCCGTGGGTCGCCGGTACCGCCGGCGGCACGCGCGAGTGGCTGCCGCCGACGCCGGGCGAACAGGTCGTGCTGCTCTGCCCGATGGGCGATCCGGCGCAGGGCGTCGCGCTGCGCGGCGTGTATTCGAATGCCGCGCCGGCCCCTGCCTCGAGCCCGGACACCCACGCACGCGTCTACCCCGACGGCGCGAGCATCACGTACGACCACGCCGCCCATGCGCTCACGGCGGAGCTGCCCGCCGGCGCGACCGTGCGCATCATCGCGCCGGGCTCGGTCGTCGTGCAGACCCGCGACGCCACGGTGAAGGCCGAGCGCATCACGTTCGACGCGCCGCAGACGACCTGCACCGGCGCGATGACGGTCAAGGGCCCGTTCGCGTTCGAATCGGGCATGACCGGCACCGGCGGCGCCGGCGGCGGCGCCACGATGCAGATCGACGGCGCGGCCACCTTCACCCGCGAAGTGACATCCCAGGGCATCAGCCTCCCGCATCACACGCATCGCGAACAAGGCGATGGACAACTCGTGAGCGCACCGCAATGAAAGGCATGAACGCGAACACCGGCCGCTCGATCTCGGGCCTGGACCACTTCTACCAGTCGATCGGCAGGATCGTGACGACGCCGCTCGCGTCGTGCGTGAAACGCCGCACGTTCGGCTCCGAGCTGCCCGACCTGATCGACGCACCCGGCAACGGCACCGTGCGCACCCGGCTGTACGCGGCCGTCGCGACGGCGCTCATGCGCTGGGAGCCGCGCCTGACGCTCACCCGCGTCGTGCTCGCCGCCGACGACGCGAATGCGGCCGCCGGGTCGGTCTATCTCGACATCGAAGGCTGGACCGGCGAGAACGGCACGGCCGTGTCGACCCGCGTGCCGATGACGAACGGGAGCCCCGCATGAGCGTGACGCCGATCGACCTCTCGCAGCTGCCGTCACCCGACGTCGTCGAAACGATCGACTACGAAACCCTGCTTGCCGCGCGCAAGGCCCGCTTCGTGTCGCTCTACCCGGCCGACGAGCAGGCCGAGATCGCCGCGACGCTCGCGCTCGAATCGGAGCCGGTCGTGAAGCTGCTCCAGGAGAACGCGTACCGCGAGATCGTGCTGCGGCAGCGCGTAAACGACGCCGCGCGCGCCGTGATGCTGGCCTATGCGGTCGGCACGGACCTCGATCATCTCGCCGCGCTGTTCGGCATCCGGCGCCTGACGATCACGCCCGCCGATCCGGAACACGACGTCGCGGCGGTCATGGAAAGCGATACCGACCTGCGCGCCCGCACGCAGCTCGCGCCGCAGAGCCTGTCCGTCGCCGGCCCCGAAGGCGCGTACGTTTCGCACGCACGCAACGCGGACGGACGCGTGCTCGACGCGTCGGCGGTCAGCCCGGCGCCGTGCGAAGTGCTCGTCTCGGTGCTGGCGCGCGATGGCGACGGCACGGCGGACCCGGCGCTGATCGCCGCGGTGGCAGCCGCGCTGCAGGCCGATGACGTGCGGCCGCTCACCGACAAGGTCACGGTGCGCGGCGCGGAAATCCTGCGCTACCAGGTGCGCGCGCGGCTCGTGTTCTTTGCGGGCCCGGATCGCGCGGTGGCGCTCGCGGAAGCCAACCGCGCGATGAAGAAGTACACCGAATCCATGCATCGCCTGGGAATGGAGGTCACGCTCGACGGGATCTATGCGGCCGCCCGTGCGGCCGGCGTGCAGAAGGTGATCCTCGAAAGCCCGCTCGCCGGCCTGCCGGCGACGAAGCAGCAGGCGCCGTATTGCACCGGAATCGAGCTGATCGACGGCGGGGTGTACAGCAATGAATGACGTCCTCCCGCCGAACGCGACGCGGCTCGAGCGCCGGCTCGCCGCGACGAACGCGCGCATCGACGACGTGCCGACGCCGCTCGCGACGCTGATGAATCCGGACGCGATCCGGTCCGACCTGCTGCCGTGGCTCGCGTGGCACCTCGGCGTCGATGCGTGGAAGGACTACTGGCCCGAGTACGTGAAGCGCGCCCGGGTCGGCCAGGCGATTCCGATCGCCCGCCGCAAGGGCACCGCCGCCGCGGTGCGCGAAGTCGTCGCGGCCTTCGGCGGAAACATCGTCCTGCGTGAATGGTTCGAGCAGCGCCCGCCGGGCCAGCCCGGCACGTTCGACCTCGTGATGACCGTCAGCGGCCAGGAAGGCCAGCCGCCGACCGCCGAATACGTCGCCGACATCCTCACGGAAATCGACCGGACCAAGCCGGTACGGGCGCACTACACGTTCACGCAGGGCTTCGAGATGCGGGGCCGACAACCGGTCGGCGCCGCCGCGCGCGTGGCGGCCTATCGCCGCCTGAACCTCACCGACTACTGATCGCACATGGCAACCCAGATCATCATCACCGACGCCGGCCGTGCCGCGCTCGTCGCCGCCGGCAACGGCGGCACGAACGCCCACCAGGTCGTGGAAATCGGCCTGGCGAACGCGCCGTTCGTCGCCGACAAGGGGCTCACGAAGCTGCCGAACGAGCTGAAGCGGATCAAGTCCTTCGGCGGCGCCAACGTCGCGCCGGACACGATTCATACGACGCTGAAGGACGACACCGCGGACCAGTACTCGCTGTACGGGTTCGGCCTCTATCTCGAGAACGGCGTGCTGCTGGCCAGCTATGGCCAGGCGACGCCGATCATGGAGAAGTCGCCGGCCGCGATGCTGCTGCTGTCGTCCGACCTGCAGTTCGCGACGATCGACGCGACGAAACTCGTGTTCGGCGACGCGTCGTTCCTCAATCCGCCGGCGACTACCGAGCGGCAAGGCGTGGTCGAGCTGGCGACGCAGGCGGAAGTGAACGCGGGTGCGGACGATGCGCGCGCAGTGACGCCGAAAACCGCGGCGTCGAGATATGCGGCGCTGACCGGGGCGAAGTTCACCGGGCCGGTCGTGACTGAATTCGATGCGGGTCCCGACACGGCGCATGTCACGATTCGCCCCCCATCGGGCAAGAGTGGGCGTGAAGGCCGCATGCGCCTGTATGGCACGTTCAGCGGTACCAGTACCGATACCGGGTCGCGCCTCGTCGCGACGATGCGCTCGGGTTTCGACAACGGCGCATGGGGGCGCGAATACGTCGACCTGTGGCTCAACCGTGCGGTCAACGACAACGAGAACGACGCGAATCAGGCGCTCGCCCTGCGCATCGCGTACGGTGGCCGTGTGCTGATCGGGATGACGAGCGACGACGGCACGAACAGTCTGCAGGTCAACAATGGTCTCGCCGTGGCGCGCTACGGATCCGCACAACGTGTGGCGCTATCGGCCGGCGTGCTGAACGCGGTGAACTCGTATTCGTATCCTGCGAACGCGAGCCCGCTTGTACTCAACTCGACCACGGATGCGTCGAATGCCGGTGTGACCGGCGGCAGCGTCGGGATCAATTTCCAGGTCCTGGGCGAGACCAAGGCCTCCATCAGCCAGAACGGCAACGTATTGATCGGTCAGCCGAAGGACGCCGGCACGCACTTGCTGCAGGTCGGCGGAAACGCCACTTTCAAGGGCAGCTTAACCTCCCGCGAAATGGACGCCAACGGTGCGCATTTCCGCGCGATCTCCAACGACTACGGTGCCTTGCTGCGCAACGACGGCACGAACATGTATCTGCTGTCGACGAACAAGGGCACCCCGGAAGGGCAGTGGAACGATTTCCGCCCGTTCGCATGGAATCTCGCGACCGGCCTCGTCACGATCGACGGCCAGGGCGCCGGTACGACGATCGGCGGCAATGCAAACGTCCGCGGCGAGCTTTCGGTTGGTACCAGTCAGGCTCAAGGCTCGATTCGTGTCGGTCCTGTCGACGGCTTCCTCTATTCGAACAGCGATGGCTATGGCTGGTGGACGCCGACAAAAGGCGCATTCCAGTATTACATCGCCGATCGCACTTTCCGCATTGACGGTAACCCCGTGTGGCACTCGGCCAACCTCACACCGCTCGACCGCATGAAGGGCGGCACGATGTCGGGGGATCTCTGGTTCGATCCGGGCAAGCGGATTTTCCTGTCGGAAGGCAGCGCGAAAGCACCGTCCCTCACGTTCATCAACGACGGCGCGCCGGACACGGGCCTATACCACATCAACGACGGCTCGTTCGGCGTGACGTGCAACTCGATCCCGCAGGTTTCGTTCACGCCGGGCGGCACCGTCTTCCAGACCCCCGTGCAAGGCCCGACACCCGCAACGGGCGATCGCTCGAAGGCGCTCGCCACGACCGAATGGGTGCTGGCCGCCCTCTCGACGGCGACGGTCGGCCAGATCGTATTCGAGCCGCGCACGCTGCCGCGCGCCGGGTTCCTGAAAGCGAACGGCGTCCTCGTCAATCGTGCCGACTACCCCGCTCTTTGGACCTATGCGCAGGCCAGCGGCACGCTCGTCTCGGACGACGAATGGCGCAACGGACGCTGGGGCTGCTTCTCCACTGGCGACGGATCGACGACGTTCCGCCTCCCGGAGCTGCGCGGCGAGTTCATCCGGTGCTGGGACGACGCCCGCAGTATCGACAAAGATCGCACGATCGGCTCCTGGCAGGACAGCACGAACCGATTGCACGGCCACGGCGCGAGCGCGAGCGAAGTCGGGGATCACGTGCACTCGGCATGGACCGACGCGCAGGGCTGGCACGGTCACGGCGTCAACGATCCCGGGCATAGCCACGGCGTCAACGACCCAGGGCACTCGCACGGTACGGACGTGCCCCACGGCGGTGGCGGGGGAAATCAACGCTCAGTAGTTGGCCCCTTTGGTATTGACGGCTTCTACAACACATACGGCTCGGGAACAGGAATTTGGCTGAGCGGCTCCGGAACCGGAATTGGCATCAACGGCGACGGCAACCACGGCCACAACGTCGGTATCGGCGGCGCCGGCCGCCACAGCCACGCCATCACCGTCAACGGTGACGGCGGCAACGAAGCGCGGCCGCGCAACGTCGCGCTACTCGCCATGATCCGCGCCTACTAACCTGGATAACGAAACATGCTGATCCATCACTACAGCCAATCAAACGGCGAATACCTGAGCAGCGGCCAGCCCGACGCCGATCCGCGCAACCCCGAACGCTGGCTCGTGCCGTCATGGGCGACGTTCGACGAGCCGCCGGCGCGCACGCCGACGACCTGGCCGTTCTACCGCGACAACGCGTGGACGCTGCTGCCGGACTTCCGCGGCCGCCTCTGCTATCGCACCGACACGGGCGAACCGGTCGAAATCGCGACTGCCGGCAAGACGCCTGACGAACTCGGCCTCACGACCGAACCGCAACCGTCGCCGCGCCATGCGTGGATCAACGGCGCGTGGACCGTTCCGGCTGCGCTGCTCGAGCGCGAGAAACGCGACGCCGCGATGGCCGAGTTCGAGCGACGACTCGAAGCCGCGCGCAAGGCGAACGCCGGCAAGGCCGATGCCTACGCCGCGGGCCTGCTCGACGACGAAGGCGTCTATTACTTCAAGGCCTGGTCGGCCTACCAGATGGCACTCGTTTCGGTCGTCCAGGCCGACACGTTCCCCGATGCGGTGACGTGGCCGACTACGCCGGCGCCATACGTACCGCCTCCGCCTTCGCAACCGGAACCGCAGCCGGAACCGGAATCGAAGCCCCAGCCCGACGAACCCAGCGCACCTGCAGCTCCGGTCGCGGACCCCGCGGCCTGATCCGCACGGGATTTCTCCCGTTCTCTTTCATCTGATCTGCACACACAGGAGCCACACACCATGCCGCAGGATTACCACCACGGCGTACGCGTCATCGAAATCAACGAGGGCTCGCGCCCGATCCGCACCGTGTCGACGGCCGTCGTCGGCATCGTCTGCACCGCGTCCGACGCCGATGCCACCGCCTTCCCGCTCGACACGCCCGTCCTGCTGACCAACGTCGTCGCCGCGCTCGGCAAGGCCGGCACCAAGGGCACGCTGCGCCGCACGCTCGACGCGATCGGCCGACAGACCAAGCCCGTCACGATCGTCGTGCGCGTCGCGGAAGGCAAGGACGCCGCCGAGACGGCGACCAACGTGATCGGCACCGTCACCGCCGACGGCAAGTACACCGGCATGAAGGCACTGCTCGGCGCGCAGGCGCGCTTCGGCGTGAAGCCGCGCATCCTCGCGACGCCGGGCCTCGACACGCAACCCGTCGCCGCGGCGCTCGCGTCGATCGCGCAGTCGCTGCGCGCGTTCGCCTACGTGTCGGCCAACGGCTGCAAGACGAAGGAAGAAGCCGTCACGTATCGCAAGCAGTTCAGCCAGCGCGAACTGATGGTCGTCTGGCCGGACTTCCTCGCGTGGGACGACACGACCAGCAAGACGATCGTCGTGCCGGCCACCGCGTACGCGGCCGGCCTGCGCGCGAAGATCGACAACGACACGGGCTGGCACAAGACGCTGTCGAACGTCGGCGTGAACGGCGTCACCGGCATCAGCGCCGACGTGTCGTGGGACCTGCAGGATCCGGCGACGGACGCGGGCTTCCTCAACGAGCAGGACGTGACGACGCTCGTGAACCGCAACGGCTTCCGCTTCTGGGGTTCGCGCACGTGCTCGGACGATCCGCTGTTCGCGTTCGAGAACTACACGCGCACCGCGCAGGTCATCGCCGATTCGATCGCCGAAGCGCAGATGGCCATCATCGACGGCCCGCTCAACCCGTCGCTGCCGCGCGACATCATCGAAACGATCAACGCCAAGTTCCGCGAATGGATCTCGCAGGGCTACCTGATCGGCGGCTCGGCCTGGTACGACCCGGAGCCGAACACGACCGACGTGCTGAAGTCCGGCAAGGCGTATCTCGACTACGAATACACGCCGGTTCCGCCGCTCGAAAACCTGATGCTGCGCCAGCGCATCACCGACCGTTACCTCGCCGATTTCGCCGCGCGCGTCAGCGCGTAACGACCGGCCTCACCAGGAGTCAAACACGATGGGTATGCCTCGCAAACTCAAGGGATTCAACCTGTTCCAGAACGGCGAGAACTTCGTCGGCCAGGTTGTCGAAGTCACGCTGCCGAAGCTCACGCGCAAGATGGAGGACTACCAGGGCGGCGGCATGAGCGGCCCGATCAAGGTCGACTTCGGGCAGGAAGGGATCCAGCTCGAATGGACCTGCGGCGGCTTCATGCGCTCCGTGCTCGGCCAATACGCGATCACCAAGCACGACGGCGTGCTGCTGCGCTTCGCCGGCGGCTACCAGTCCGAGGATTCGACCAACGTCGACGCGATCGAGATCGTGATCCGCGGCCGCCACAGCGAAATCGACCCGGGCACCGCGAAGTCGAAGGAAGACACCGCGTTCAAGGTCACGACCGTCGCCAGCTACTACAAGCTGTCCGTGAACGGCCAGGACGTGATCGAGATCGACTTCGTCAACATGATCGAGAAGGTCAACGGCAACGACCTGTTCGCGGCGCTGCGCAACGCGATCGGCCTGTAATCCGCCGCCCGGCCGGTCACCCGGCCGGGCCCTTCCTCGCCCTTCCCCCCGCTTGATCACCGACAGGACCACCATGAATCCGATGCAACCCGACCCGGCCGCGAACGACTTGCAGGCCGATGCGTCCACCGTCGCCGCGCCCGACCAGGACGATCCGGCCACCCACACGCTCGACACGCCGCTCGTGCGCGGCAACCAGACGATCACGTCGATCACGCTGCGCAAGCCGAAATCGGGCGAACTGCGCGGCGTATCGCTGTCCGACCTTGTCAGCCTCGACGTCGTCGCGCTGTCGAAGGTGCTGCCGCGCATCAGCTCGCCGATGCTGACCGAAGCCGACGTCGCCGGCCTCGACCCCGCCGACCTCGTGCAGCTGGGAGGCATCTTCGCCGGTTTTTTGATGCCGAAGGCCGTGAAATCCCGACTGGCCTCCCAGACCGCGTAGAAGACCCGATGGCGGACATCGCGACGGTGTTCGGCTGGACACCGCCCGTGATGGATGCCTTCAGCCTGGCCGAGCTGATGGACTGGCGCGAGCGCGCACGAGTACGCGCCGGCGCCCAATGAGCGAAACGATCGACGATGGACAACACCACGAAACTGCGCGTCATGTTCGACATGGTCGACAACATGACGAAGCCCCTGCAAATGATGCTGACCGGCAACAAGGGGCTGGCCGATTCGCTGCGGGCCACCCGCCGCGAGCTGGATGACATGGCGAAGACGCAGAAGCGCATCGGCGAGTTTCGCGAGATGCGCAAGGGCCTCGCCAATACGGCATCGGAGCTCTCGGCGGCACGCGCACGCGTCGACACGCTCGCCCAGTCGCTGCGCGCGACCCGCTCGCCGTCGCAACAGATGATCAGCGACTTCAACAAGGCGCAACGCGCGGCCGAGAACCTGGCGTCCGCGCACCACTACCAGGCCGGTCGCGTACAAGCCATGCGCACGCAGCTCGCCGGCGCGGGTATCGACACGCGCAACCTGTCGCGGGACGAGCGCAACCTCCGCGCGACGATGGCGTCGCGTGCGTCGATGATCGACGCGGGGGTGCGCGGGTACGACACCCGGCGCCAGCAGCAGGCCGACGCCCGGCGCGCCAGGATCGACGCACTGCGCGGCGTCGGCGAGAAGTGGGCGAAGCGCGGCGAGACGGTCAAGGGCGTCGGCAAGAACATGCTCGGCATGCTGTCCGATCCGCTCGACGCCGCGAAGCAGGCCGAAAGCGAAACGCTGCGCATGCGTGCGGCGGGTGCGTCGGCCGACGCGGTGAAGTTCGCGCGCGCGCAGCAGGCCCCGGGGCTGTCGACCATCGACAACCTGGCGCTGATGCGCGAATCGCTGACCGAGTTCGGCGGCGACGAACAGCATGCGCGGGTCGCGCTGCCGCTGCTGTCCTCGATGAAATTCGCGAACGAGGCGCTGTACGGCAAGGAAGATGCGAAGAAGAGCGTCGACCAGTTCATGAGCATGCTGAAGGTGATCGACCTGCGCGGCGGCACGAAGAGCGAAGCGGCGTTCGGCGCCGAAGCGAACATCGTGCAGAAGATGCAGACCGCGACCGGCGGCAAGGTCAGCGGCGACGAGTGGAACAACTTCGCCGAATCGGGCGGCAACGCGGCCAAGAAGTTGCGCACCGACGCGTTCTATTACCAGATGCAGCCGCTCATCGAAAAGCTGGGCGGCAAGTCGGCCGGCGCAGGCCTGGCCGCCCTGTCCGGCAGCGCGCTCGAGGGCAAGGCGTCCGCACTCGCCGCGCAACGGCTGGCGGCGCTCGGCCTCGTCGATCCGAAAGGGCTCACGCACCGGAAGAACGGTGCGATCGCCGGGCTCAAGCCGGGCGCGCTGGCGGGCAGCGACATGCTGCAGGCGTCGCCGTTCGAATGGCTCGAAAAGGTGCTGCTGCCGAAGCTCGCCGCCAAGGGCATCACGAGCCCCGACAAGGTCAAGGCCGAGCTGGCGAAACTGTTCCCCGACAAGGCCGCGGGGAACCTGCTCACCACGATGTATGACCAGCGCGAGCAGATCCACGACACCGAGCGGCAGAGCGCCGCCGCCGACGGCGTCACCGGCATGCGGGCGAAAGCCGCGGATTCGACCGCGGGCCGCGAGCTCGTCGTCCTCGCTCAGTTGCGCGACCTGAAGCTCGAGATCGGCGAGAAGATCACGCCGATGTACAACACGGCACTGGACGTCACGGCCACCGTGCTCGAGAAGATCGTCAAGTTCGTGCGCGAACACGGCACGGCCACCCGCATCCTCGCCACGACTTTCGCCGGGCTGGGCGGCGTACTCACGGTCGTCGGCACGCTGGCGAGCGTCTTCGGCAACGTGCTCGGATCGGTGAACGTGCTCCGCTTCGCGACGTCGATGGTCAGCGCGTTCAGGCTCGTCGGGCAGGCGTTCATGGTGCTTGGCCGGCTCGCGCTGGCGAATCCGGTGATCGCCGTGATCAGCCTGATTGCAGCGGCCGCCATCTACGTCTGGCAGAACTGGGACACGCTCGGCCCGAAGTTCATCGCGCTGTGGGAAACCATCAAGGGCGCGTTCGGCGCGGCCGGCGACTGGATCACCGCGAAATGGGACGCCACCGTCGAGTGGGTGAAGACCGCGATCGGCGGCATCGGCGACTGGTTCGGCGACATCGGCACGCGCTTCCAGGAAATCGGCGCCAGCCTGGTGTCGGGGCTCGTCGACGGCATCAAGAGCCGCTTCGTCGCGGTGAAGGAGACGGTCGGCGGCCTGGGCAGTTCGATGCGCGACTGGGCCAAGGAAAAACTCGGCATAAAGGCTTCGACCGCGCCCGACGACGCCACGGCCGGCGCCCCGTCGCTCATGGCCCGCACCGCCGCCGCCCTCACGACCACCGCCGCGCTGGTCGGTCCGCCCGCGTTCGCCGCGAGCCCCGCGATCGCCGCCGCCGCCCCGCTCGAGCGCTACAACCTGTCGCTCGACTACCGCGCGCCGCTCACGGCACCGGCCGTCGCTGCCGCCAGCGCCGCGCCCGCGAGCGGCCCCGTCACCATCAACATCGCACCGCCGCCCTGCGCCGATGCGGCCGAGATCGCCCGCATGGTGCGCGCCGAGCTCGAACGGGCCGAACGCGCGAAGGCGTCGCGCGCCGGCTCGCGCCTGTCCGATTGATCGTTCGTTGAAGGAAACCCGCCCATGATGATGTCGCTCGACCAGTTCGTTTTCAGCCTGGCGACCACGCCGTACCAGGAGCTCCAGCGCCAGCGCAACTGGAAGCACCGCACCAGCTCGCGCATCGGCGTGCGCGATGCGAGCCAGTTCACCGGCGCCGGCGACGACACGATCACCCTGTCCGGCATCGTCGCCCCCGACAACGGCATCGGCGAGATCGCGTCGATCGAGGCGCTCGCCCGGATGGGCGACGCCGGCGATGCCTACGTGCTCGTCGACGGGAACGGCAACGTGTACGGCGCGTACGTGATCGACAGCCTCAACGAGACGGCCACGTATCACACGAAGGAAGGCATCGCGCGCAAGATCGCGTTCACGCTGACGCTCAAGCGCGTGGACGACGGCGTGCTGGCCGAACCGCAGCAGGACGACGAAAGCGGAGCGGACGAGCAATGAGCACGCTGGAACGCAAGCCGGGCGATGCGCAGGCCCGCGCGGGCCGCGTGCAGCCGCAGGCCGACTATCGGATCACGCTCGACGGCCGCGACCTGTCGCGCCTGATCGCGCCCAACCTCATCAGCCTGTCGCTGTCGGAGTCGCGCGCGGACGAGGCCGACATGCTCGACCTGGTGCTCGACGACGCGCGCGGCACGTTCGCGATTCCGAAGCGCGGCGCGAGCATCAAGCTGTCGATCGGCTGGGTCGGCGAGCCGCTCGTCGACAAGGGCGCGTTCACGGTCGACGAAGTCGAGCACGGCGGCGCACCGGACGTCATCACGATCCGCGCGCGCTCGGCATCGATGACGAAGGGCATGCACGAGCGCCGCGAGAAAAGCTGGCACCGGCAGACGATCGGCGCGATCGTGCGCACCATCGCGACGCGCCACGGGCTCACGGCCGCCGTCGACGCCACGCTCGCCGCGACGCGGATCGACCATGTCGACCAGACGCAGGAATCCGACATGTCGTTCCTGACGCGCCTCGCCAGGCGCTACGACGCGGTGATGACCGTGAAGGACAAGCGCCTGCTGTTCACGCCGATCGGCAGCGGCAAGACCGTCAGCGGCAAGCCGCTCGACGTGCTGGCCCTCACCCGCGCGAGCGGCGACCAGCATCGCTACCACATCGCGCAGCGCGACGATTACACGTCGGTGCGCGCGCACTATCACTCGAACGGCAGCGCGCGGCGGCTGTCGGTGGTCGTCGGCGACGCAAAAGGCAAGAACGTCAAGGTGCTGCCCGAGGATTACGCGACGGAAGCCGAGGCCCGGGCGGCCGCGCAAGCCGACTATGCGCGCACGCAGCGCGGCCAGTCGACGCTGAGCTACACGCTCGCACTGGGCCGGCCCGAACTGTTTCCCGAAATGCCCGTCACCGTGACGGGGTTCAAGCCGGAAATCGACGAGACGCCGTGGCTCGTGAAGAAGGCGACGCATACGATCGGCGACGGCGGGTTCACGACCGCGCTCGAGCTCGAGGTACGCGATGCGCCTAAGCAGTCGGGCCGAACCGGCAAGCGCTGACGGGTGAAGTAACGGCCAGGGCCGCGATGCCCGGCACGCGATCGCGTGCCGGCGATCGCGGTGGCGAACTCAGGATCCCGGTGGGCGGGGCGAGGCAATGCGCGGGGTGCGCGGCTCGGATTCGATGCAGCGGCCGGAGCGAATGCCGGCCGGCGGGAAGGCGTGGTGGCGGTTCAGCTCGATTGCTGACGCCCGCCGAGCGTCATGCGCGTGTCCCGCGCGTCGCCGCATTGCTGCAACGTGGCACGCGCATCGCGCAAATTGGCCATCGCCTGCAGCGCGGCCTCGAGCACCTGCCCGACCGACAGCATCGCGCTGTCGATCTTTGCGTGCGCGTCGGCCCGTTCGTCTTCGGTCAGGTCCGGACGATATCGCGGCGGGCCCATCGTCGATCCGCGCGGGTCCGCGCGATGGTCGGCGCGCGCCGACGCGCCGATCGTCCCGATGTCGTGCTTCCTGTTGGTGTCCATTTTTCCGGTCTCCGCAAACTCAGTCATCCACCGGGGGCCGCCTGACACGACGGGTCGCCTCGGAACGCCCCGCCGCCAGCTCACCGGCTTTCAGAATGCTAAACCAATACTGTATGGATATACAGTGATTCGTCCGATTTTATCCGATGCGCGTGCGCGGCGCGCTCGGCGCACCGCAGTGGAATCGGGGAAACGGAAAGGTGATGGGCCGCCCGCGCCGCCGCATGCGCTGCGGGCCCGGATCGGGCAGCGCGTGGCCGCATGCGGCGCGCTGCCGGCATGCGCGGCAGCGCGTGCGCCGGGCCGCGCGGCCGCTCATTTCTTCGGTTGCTTCGCCGCGCGCTCGGACTTCAGCCGTTCGACCTCGGCCATCGCCCGTTCGACGTTTTCCGCCGTGCGCTGATCGAGTGCCGCACGGCGATTCTCCGGCAAGCGCTTCGCGCGTCGCGCCGGCGCCGCCTGCACCATCGCGCCCGTGCTGATGCAACTGGCGAGAAACGCGTGCAGCGATGCCTTGCCTGCGTCGTTGAGCTGCCGGTACATCGCCAGCACGTCGGCTTCGTCCGCGTCGCGGCCGCCGGCCTCCGACGCCGGTTCGCCTGCGGCGGACCGTTCGCCGGTCAACACGTAGCCGATATCGACACCGATCTCGCGAACGGCCAGCAGATAGGACGCGTCGGGAGAGCGCTCATCCGACTCGTACGCCGACTGCGAGCGCCTCGCGACACCGCCCACGGTCGCAAACTCATCCTGGCTGAGCCCGATCCGCAAGCGCTCGTCCCGCAAGCGACTCCCGATTTGTGTCATAAATTACCCATTAACAATTGACGCGCTGTTTTTTGCTCATTACACTGGCCTTACCGTAACGCAAGACTATCTCGACAAAGTATACCGACCATGACTACTCCCCAAGGCCCGCGCCGTTCGCCGCGCGGCACGATGTCGGACAAACCCGTCTATGTCGGGCTGACGCCGGTCGAGCGCGGCGAGCTCGAGCAGCTCGCCGCGCAGCGCAACCGCTCGATCTCCAGCATGGCACGCGAACTGATCCGCATCGGCGCGAGCCACCTGCGCGCGATCGCGGCGCCGCGCTCGCGCCCCACCGGCCGTTGAACCGGGCGCTCTCATGTTCCGCACCGTCGAACGCGCCCGACCGTCCGTGCCCGCAACGTCGATTGTGAACTGCGCGCGCGCCCGCAACCATCCGCCGATCGGCCAGCGATGCAGCCGGATCGCCCGCGCAGCCCACCGTCCGACCGGCCATGCGCAGACTCTCGCCCGGAGCACGCCCCCATGCGAATCCTGAACCGTTGCCCGCACTGCCGCACCCGCGCCACCGCGCGCAGCAGCCGCGAAATGTCGCTGACGTTCCGCGAAATCACGTTCCAGTGCGCGAATCCGGAGTGCGGCCACACGTACGTCGTCAACATGGAATTCGCCCGCACGCTGTCGCCGTCCGCCGTCCCGAACCTCGCGTTGCAGCTGCCGCTTTCGCCGCACGTCCGCGAACGCCTGGCCGCGCAACTCGAGCTGCCGGTCTGACGCCCTAACCCCTCGTTCCCGCGTTTCCCTCGCATCGTGCCTGAACGGCGCGAGGGATCGCCTTTGCCATTGAAAAGGACACCTCATGATCCCGATCCAAGCGGGCCGCGCCGTTCGATGCCCCGCCAGCGCGGCGCTGGTCCGTCACCCCGCGCAATGCGTACGGGTCTATCACCAGGAGGCGCGCCCATGAACCGCTACGCCACCGAACCCGCACCGCACGACGCCGCGCTGCGCGCCACGATCGCGGCGGCCGCCGACACGCTGAGCTTCGACGCCCCGCCGGACAGCCCCGAGCGGCAACGCACGCTCGGCCGCTTCGTGGCGGCGCTCGCCGATCGCCTCGCGCTCGGTTTCCCGCAATCCGCCGCCGCGCTGCGCGCGCTCGCCCATTCACCGGCCACGACGGGCCATCCCGCATCGCCCGCATCACCGCAACCCGAACGGCAGCAATGACGAAGATATGGCCTCGATCGACGAACTGAAACGACACATCGACCTGCATGACCTCGCCGGCCGCCTCGGCCTGAAGCGCGGCCGCGGCGGCGACCGCGCGCTCTATCACTCGCCGCAGCACGCGGACCGGAGCCCGTCGCTGTCGATCTATGCGAATCACCCGAAGTACGGCACCGGCTGGCGCGATCACAGCGCCGACGCCGGCGGCTCGTGCATCGACCTCGTGATCCACGCGCGCGGCGGCACGGTGGCCGACGCCGTCCGCTATCTCCACGACGCGTATGGCCTCCCGTCCGAGCGCCCGGCGCCCGCCGAGCGCCGCGAGAAATCCACTGTCGAATACATCGCCGACCGCTGCACGGCCGAGCGCGATCGCGTGCGCGACTACCTCGGCGGCCGCGGCATTTCCGCCGCGGCGCTCGACGCGGCGTTCGCGGCGCGCACGCTCGGCTTCAATTCGTGGACGAGCCCGAAGATCGCCGCCGGCGACGTCGGCCACGGCGGCCCCGCCGCCGCGTTCGTGGTGCGCGCGCCGGGCGATGCGCGCGTCGTCGCGGTCGACATGCGCTACGTCGACCCCGCGCTCAACGGCGGCGTCAAGACGCAGACCCAGGGCGACAAGGCCGGCTACGGCTGGACCGCCGATGCACGCCGGCTCGAGCGCGCGAAACGCGTGATCATCGTCGAAAGCGCGATCAACGCGCTGTCGATCGACACCTGCGCGCTGCCCGGCACGGCCGCGCTGGCGCTGCGCGGCCTCGCGAACGTCGAGCGCATCGACTTCGCGTTCCTGCGCGGCAAGCAGGTCACGATCTGCCTGGACAACGACGAGCCGTTCGCGGAAGGCCACCCGCGCGCCGGGCAGCGCCCCGGCCCCGAGGCCACGTGGGCGCTCCATGAACGGCTGACCGCGCTCGACATCAGCGCGGTGCTGGTCGACCAGTCGGACTGGCTGGCGGATCTGGCGGACGGCGACGCCAAGCGCACGCCGATCAACGACGTGAACGACTACCTGCAGCTGCGCGGCCCGGCCGACCTCGCACGCGCGCTCGACCAGCTCGAGCCGTGGCTCGTCGCCGGCCTGCCGGGCGACGCCTCGCGCCGCGGCCGGCCGCGCATCTTCCTGCCGGCGCACGATTTCGCGCAGTACTGGCGGTTTCGCGTGCGGCCCGACTTCACGAACTACATCACCAAGATGGATCGCAACGAGGAATCCGGCGTCGAGACGCCCGTGATGACCGACCTGTGCGGCTTCCGCATCGCCGGCATCAGCCGCGTGGCCGTCGCGAGCGCGACGTCGACGATGACGGGCGACGCCGACCAGGCGCCCACCGTCTACTTCGCCGTGTCGGTGCAGGCGCCGCGGCACGGTGCGCAGCTGATCCGCCGCGTGATGCTCGACGACCAGCTGCACAACGTCGACCAGTGGAGCAAGTTCGGCCCGATCTGGGCGCCGGCGCCGTTCAAGCGGATGGTGAACATCCTCGAGCGCGGCGCCGACCTCGGCGCGCGCCGGGCCGCGAACTTCGTCGGGCTCGCGTGGCGCGACGGGCGGCTGATCGTCAACGAAGGCCCCGACTGCTACTTCACCGAAGCGGACAAGCAGTGCCCGTATCACAACCTCACGTTCCCGGGCGGCCCGGTGAGCGACGCACGCCGCGTGATCGCCGCCTACCAGACGACGTTCCGGCAGAACGCCGCGACGATCCCGCTCGTGTGGGCGCTCGGCGGCCACCTGAAGGCGCTGCTCGGCTTCTGGCCGCATCTGACGGTCCAGGCGAACAAGGGCGCGGGCAAGTCGACGCTCATCAAGCGGCTCGAGCGCTCGCTCGCGTTCACGATGTTCTCGGGGCAGTCGCTGCAGACCGAATTCCGCCTGCTGACCAGCATCAGTCACACGAGCCACCCGGTCGGCTGGGAAGAGCTGTCGGCGCGGCGGCAGGACGTGATCGACAAGGCGGTCGGGCTGCTGCAGGAGAACTACCAGTACACGGTGACGCGACGCGGCACCGACATGACCGAATACCTGCTGTGCGCGCCGGTGATGCTCGCCGGCGAGGACGTGCCGGTGCGCAGCCTGCTCGGCAAGCTCGTGCGCACGACGCTGACCGGCAAGCGCGGGCCGCTGCTGCCCGACGACCTGCCGCGTTTCCCGGTCCGCCAATGGCTCGAGTTCCTGACCGGCCTCGACCGGCGCACCACGCTCGACCAGTACGCGACGCTGCGCGACCAGGCGCTCGCCGGCTGCCGCGCGAGCGGCGAGGACGACGGCGCGCGGCGCATGGCCGGCAACTACGCGGCGATCGGGCTCGCATGGCGCTACCTGTGCGAATTCGCCGGCATGGACCCGAGCGAAGGCGAGTTCCCGCGCGACCTGATCGCCGAGATGAACGGCCATGTCGCCGAAACCAGCGCCGACCGCGAGCCGTGGGTCTGGATCATGGAAACGGTGCTGTCGGAAATCGACGGCGGCAACTACAAGCATCCGTACACGTTCGACACCGTCGACGGCGAATTCTGCCTGCTGCTGCGCACCGGGCACGTGATGGATCACCTCGCGCACACGAGCGCGCTGCGCGACAAGTGGAACGGCCTGCCGGTGAAGTCCGACCGCGTGTTCAAGGCGCAGCTCAAGCACGCCGGCGTCGTGGTCGGCGAGAAGGAGGTCGAGCGCCGCATCTACATGCGCCGCGTGCCGTACCTGACGCCGGTGTCGCTCGAGCGTCTGGCCGCATTCGGCCTGCACGTGTCGGTGCGGGAGGATCTGGCGACCGACGCGCTGCAAGGCGGCCGAGCATGAGCCGCGCCCTGTCCAGCCAACCACCGCACGGCGGAACCCGCCGGGAGTGGGCAAGCAGTGCACGCGAGTCGTGGTTGTCGCGGGTGACGGCTCGCAAGTCCTTGATTCCTGAGGAAACTGCCGCCCTGCCTCACGCCGGGTTCGCCACGTGTCATGCCGCTTTTGCCATGAGTCCGGCCGGCGCGCCGGCGGCGGTCCCTTCTTCTTTCTCTCTCTTCAACTCATTGAAGAAAAAGAAGAAAGAGAACCAGGAAGCCACGGCGACGAGCCGCCATCGCGCGCCACGAGTCGGCGCCGCATTGCCATCGGTCGCCGGCGATGCAGCGATTTCGCGCCATGGGTTCCACGCGCTCGCCACGCCTGAATGATGGCAACCGATGGCCAACAAAACGCTTGAACATCAACGTGTTATGCACTCTTCACACGCGAACCATCCTTCCACGAGTTGCGCTGCGTGCCCGCCCGGCGCGCGGCCTGCCGACAGCGCGCATCCGGCCACCGTCGACCTGGCCGGCGCCGCTGCGCTGCTCGGCGCCCATCCCGAGACGGTGCGCCTGAAGGCCCGGGCCGGCGCGCTGCCCGGCCGCAAGGTCGGCAAGCGCTGGATCTTTTCCGTCGCCGCCCTGCAGCGCTACCTCGCCGGCGAATGGCTCCCGCCCGTCGCCCATCACGATCAGCAAGAGGAAACCCGCCCATGTCGCTCTACAAGCGCAAGACCAGCCCGAACTGGCAATACAAGCTGTACCCCCCTGGCGGCGGACCGCCGGTACAGGGAAGCACTGGCACCCGCGACAAAGCGCAGGCCCAGGAATTCCACGACCGGCTGAAGGTCGACCTGTGGAACCAGGCGCGGCTCGGCACGAAGCCGCGCCATTCGTGGAACGACGCGGTCGTGCGCTACGTCGGCGAACGCGCGGGCCTCGCCAGCCTGGAAACGTCGAAGATTCACCTGCGCTGGCTCGACCGGCACCTGTCCGGCGTCGCGCTCGCCGATATCGACCGCAACCGCGTCGACGCGATCGCGCTCGCGAAGCGCCAGGAGCCGCGCACGGTGCGCACCCGGCACGGCATCGTCGAGACCGACCGGGCCGTCAGCGACGGCACCGTGCGTCGCGTGATCGGCGTGCTGAAGTCGGTGTTGAATGCGGCGGTCGAATGGGAATGGCTGGAGCGCGCGCCGGTCACGAAACGCGCGAAGATCGTCTCGAAACGCATCCGCTGGCTGACCCCGGCCGAAGCGGAGCGGCTGCTCGCCGAACTGCCCGCGCATCTCGCCGACATGGCGCGTTTCAGTCTGGAGACCGGCCTGCGCCGCGCCAACGTGACGGGGCTGCGGTGGTCGCAAGTCGACCTCGCGCGGCGCGTCGCGTGGATCCACCCGGACCAGGCGAAGGCACGCAAGGCCATCACGGTGCCGCTTTCGGAAACCGCGATCGCGGTACTGCGCCGCCAGCATGCGAACCCGCGGGCGCCGGAGTGCGCGGACAGCGTGTTCACCTATCGCGGCAGGCCGGTCTACCAGACGGCGACGGCCGCCTGGGCCAAGGCGCTGCAGCGTGCCGGCCTAAGCGATTTCCGCTGGCACGACCTGCGTCATACGTGGGCGAGCTGGCACGTGCAGCGCGGCACGCCGCTGCAGGTGCTCAAGGAGCTGGGCGGATGGGAGACGATGGAAATGGTGCAGCGGTACGCGCACCTGTCGGCCGACCACCTCGCGCAATGGGTCACGCCGCTGACGGCCGAGCCCGTGCCGGTGCCAGCTGCAATTCAGCTGCAACGAGACAGTGCGACGAACGGAGAAAACCGCTGAGAACCTGACTAGGCTTGGCGCGCCCGGCTGGGATCGAACCAGCAACCCCTGCCTTCGGAGGGCAGTACTCTATCCATTGAGCTACGGGCGCCTGTGACAGTGAAGCGACCCCAATATACAGGCCGCCCACGATTGGCAAGACGGCAAGGATACCCGGTTTCCCATGACGCGTCCACCTTGCCCGACGAATCCCCGCCGGGCCGGGCCGCGTGCGGGTAAACACGCGCCATCGCACCGCTCGCCGTGATGTAAACGTTCCGTCTATAATCGACCGGGCTTCATTGGACTGCCATTTGCCGTTGCACCGCGCTCACAATTCCTAATCATGGAGACGAGGCAAGCATGAGCGAAGCACCCCACGAATCTCCCGTCAAAACCCCCGGGCAGCTGATTGCCGTCATCATCGCGTCGTTCGCGATTCCGATCATCCTGATCGTCCTGTTCGCCAACTATGCGAACCATGCGTTCCGTGCCGGCGCCGGCACGGACGCGCTATCCGACGAACAGGTCGCCGCACGTGTCGCCCCGCTCGCGAAGGTCGACGTGAAGGACGCCAACGCGCCCCGCACGTACAAGACCGGCGAGGAAGTCTACAAGGCCGTCTGCGTGACCTGCCACGGCACGGGCGCCGCCGGCGCGCCGAAGTTCGGCAACAAGGACGACTGGGCGCCGCGCATCTCGCAAGGCTTCGACACGTTGCTGAAGACGGCGCTGGCCGGCAAGGGCGCGATGCCGCCGCGCGGCGGCACGAGCCCCGACGACGTCAGCGACTATGAAATCGCCCGTGCGATCGTCTACATGGCGAACAACGACGGCGCGAACTTCCCCGAACCGGCCGCGCCGGCCGCCAACGCGGCGCAACCGGCCAGCGGCGCCGCAGCCGCGTCGGGCACGGCGGACGCCGCCAGCGCGCAAATCGCCGCGGCCCAGGCGGCGATCGCCGCGCTCCCGAAGGCCGGCGAAGCGCCCGCGGCAGCGGCCGCCCCGGCCGGCGCCGACGCCGGCAAGGCGCTGTACACGTCGACCTGCCAGGCCTGCCACGCGGCGGGCGTGCTCGGCGCGCCGAAGTTCGGCAGCAAGGAAGACTGGGCGCCGCGCCTGAAGGACTCGATGGACACGGTCTACAACTACGCGCTGCACGGCAAGGGCGCGATGCCGCCGAAGGGCGGGTCGAACGCGTCGGACGCCGACGTGAAGGCCGCCGTCGACTACATGGTCAACGCGTCGAAGTAACCCCACCCGGCCGTCAGTAAAAACCCCCCGCGACGCACACGCATCGCGGGGGTTTTGTTTTTGCGGGCGAACCACTGGAGCGCCGGAGCGCCATGCGCCCGCCGCCGCCGCGTCACTTCTGCAGCAACGCCTTCAGGCTTGCGAGCCGGTCCTTCGGCGACATCGGCGCCTCTTCCGGCGTCGGCGGCGGCGCGTCGTCGAGCCCCATCTCCGGGATGAAGCGCGACGGTTCGCACACGACCGTCTCGCGCGCCCGCTTGCGCTTCTTGCACCAGTTCAGGTGCAGGCTGCGCTGCGCGCGCGTGATCGCGACGTACATCAGCCGGCGCTCCTCCTCGATCCGCTCGTTGTCGATCGGGCCGTCGTCCTCGGAGCCGCCGCGGTGCGGCATGATGCCTTCCTCGACGCCAACCAGGAACACGTGCGGATACTCGAGCCCCTTCGACGCATGGACCGTCGACAGCCGAACCGCGTCCGGATCCTCGTCCTTGCCCTCGAGCATCGACATCAGCGCGACGGTCTGGATCAGGCCGAGCAGGTTCTTGCCGGTATCGGCGAGCCCGTCCGCGTTGTGGAAACCTTCCGCCTCGCCGTCGACCGCTTCCGTCTCGGGCTTGGTGCCCTTGCGCTTCAGCCATTCGAGGAATTCGAGCACGTTCTGCCACTTCGACTGCGCCTGCCGTTCGTCGAACGCGTCGTACAGGTACGCCTCGTAGTGGATCGCCTCCATCATGTCGTCGAGCACGGCGGTGGCGGGATCCTTGTCCGCACGCTCGGTCAGGCGCTGGATGAAGTCGCAGAACATCCGCAGTGGCTCGACCTGGCGCGCGGACAGCCGCGCCTCGATCCCGCCCATGTACACGGCCTCGAACAGCGACACCTTCGCCTGGCCCGCGAACGAGCCGAGCGCTTCGAGCGTCGTGTTGCCGATCCCGCGGCGCGGCGTGGTGACCGCGCGGATGAACGCGGGATCGTCGTCGGCGTTCGCGATCAGCCGCAGGTACGCGCACAGATCCTTGATCTCGGCCTTGTCGAAGAACGACTGGCCGCCCGACAGCACGTACGGAATCCGCTCGCGGCGCAGCACCTGCTCGAAGATCCGCGCCTGGAAGTTGCCGCGATACAGGATCGCGTAGTCGCGAAACTGCGCGCGCCGCTCGAACTTGTGCGCGGACAGCCGGAACACGACCGATTCGGCTTCATGCTCCTCGTCGTTGCACGGCGTGACGGTGATCGAATCGCCCATCCCGTGCTCGGACCACAGCTTCTTCTCGAACAGTTTCGGGTTGTTCGCGATCACGTTGTTCGCGGCGGTGAGGATGCGCACCGTCGACCGGTAATTCTGCTCGAGCTTGACCAGGTGCAGCTTCGGGAAATCCTTGCCGAGCTGCGCGAGGTTCTCGAGCGTCGCGCCGCGCCAGCCGTAGATCGCCTGGTCGTCGTCGCCCACCGCCGTGAACGCCGCGCGCGGGCCGGCGAGCAGCTTCAGCAGCTCGTACTGGCACGCGTTGGTGTCCTGGTATTCGTCGATCAGCAGGTAGCGCAGCTTGTTCTGCCAGCGGTCGCGCACTTGCTCGTTCTTCGCGAACAGTTCGGCGGGCAGGCGGATCAGGTCGTCGAAGTCGACCGCCTGGTACGCATGCAGCGTCGCGACGTAGTTGCGGTAGACCAGCGCGGCCTGGTGCTCGTCCTCGTTGGCCGCGATCGTCATCGCTTCCTCGGGCATGATCAGGCCGTTCTTCCACAGCGAGATGGTGCTCTGGATCTTGCGGATCAGGCCCTTGTCGGTCGTGCCGATCTGCTCCTGGATCATCCCGAAGCAGTCGTCCGAATCCATGATCGAGAACTGCGGCTTCAGGCCGACGTGCTCGGCCTCCTGGCGCAGGATCTGCACGCCCAGCGAGTGGAACGTGCAGACGGTGAGCTGGTTGACGGGCACCTTGCGGCCTTCCTTGCCGGGCGTGGTGAGCGTCTTGCCCTCGAGCAGCTTCGACACGCGCTCGCGCATTTCGGCGGCCGCCTTGTTCGTGAACGTGACGGCGGCGATGTGGCGCGGCTCGAAGCCTTTCGCTTCGATCAGGTGCGCGATCTTCTGCGTGATCACGCGGGTCTTGCCGCTGCCCGCGCCGGCGAGCACGAGACAGGGACCGTCGAGGTAGCGCACCGCTTCGTTCTGGGCGGGATTCAGGCCTGCGGACATGATGGCGGATGGTGTTGCGGTTGACGGCGGAACGCCGGGAGGATGCCGTGCGCGGCGGGCTAGCGAAGCAGGCGGACACGCGGGCAGGACGCGCATGTTAACACGTCGGCGGCGCGCTTTTCGGGAGCGCCGCCGGGCGGGGCTGCGCGAGCCGACCGGCCGGGCATCCCCTGTCCGTTCGGCCAATCCGGCCCCTTTCGCGCACCGATCGGCCACAATATGGCCACTTCGGCGCCGCCCCCGGGCCGGCCCGTTTGCGTCACCTTTACCGCCACCGGATCGACATCATGGGATACCCGTTCGCCACCGCCGCCCTCGGCCCGCTGCTGTTCGCGCAGGGGCGCTACGTGCGCCGCGTCACGCCGCGGCTGCCCGAGGCCGCCGGCCCGCGCGACGGCGTGGCGGGCGACGGCCCGCCGCTGCGCGTGCTGGTGGTCGGCGATTCGGCCGCCGCGGGCGTCGGCGTCGCGACGCAGCGCGACGCGCTGTCCGGGCAACTGGCGAGCGCGCTCGCGGCCACCCATCGCGTGAGGTGGAAACTGCTCGCGCGCACCGGCCTGACCACGCGGGAGCTGGTCGACTGGCTCGCCGCCGAGCCGGCCGAGCCGTTCGACGTGGCCGTCACGTCGCTCGGCGTCAACGACGTGACGGGCGGCGTGCCGCCGGCCCGCTGGCTGGCGCAGCAGGCCGAGCTCGTCCGGTTGCTCGCCGCGCGCTTCCGGGTCGGGCACGCGATCCTGTCGGCGGTGCCGCCGATGGAGCGCTTTCCGGCGCTGCCGCAGCCGCTCGCGTGGTATCTCGGGCTGCGCGCGAAGCGGCTCAACACGGCGCTCGCCGGGTGGGCCGCCACGCAGCCGCACTGCACGTTCCTGCGCGTCGAGCTGCCGCTCGAGCGCCACCTGATGGCCACCGACGGCTTCCACCCCGGCGCAACCGCCTGCGCGGTGTGGGCCGCGCAGGTCGCCGCCGCCGTGCTGCGGCGGACAACCGTATGACGCCGGGCGGCGCCCCGGCGGCAGCCGTTCATTGCACGGGCGTAGGCGGGCAAACCCCGCTCGCGCGGCTCCCCGGCCCGCGCAAAATGCCGGCTTTCCTTGCGCAAGCGCCGCATCGCATCGCGCATTTCGCCCGAACGCGCCGGTGCAAGCGGCGGCGCCGTGCCAAAATAGCCGGTCGTCTTCGCGCCGTCCCGGCGCGCCATCCTTTAGTTTCCTTCGCAGCCAGGAATTGCCATGTCGTCATTGCTCAGGATTGGTTTGATGGGTTTCGGTTTCGCCGGCGCGACGTTCCACGCGCCCGTGATCGCCACGAGCGGCCGCACTGAAGTCGCCGCGATCGCGACGGGTCAGCCCGATCGCGCGCAGGCGGCGTATCCGGGCGCGCGCGTCGTCCCCGATCTCGACACGCTGCTCGGCCTCGACGACATCGAGTGCGTGGTGATCGCCACGCCGAACGACACGCACTTCGCGCTCGCGCGCCAGGTGCTCGAAGCGGGCCGCCACGTAGTCGTCGACAAGCCCGTCACGCTCACCGCCGACGAGGCGCTCGCGCTCGCGCGGCTCGCGAACGCGCGCAGCCGGCTGTTCGCGCCGTTCCACAACCGCCGCTGGGACGGCGATTTCCTCACCGTGCGCGACATCGTCAAATCGGGCGAGCTCGGCCGCATCACCCGTTTCGAGTCGCACTTCGACCGCTTCCGCCCGACGCCGCGCACGCGCTGGCGCGAGGAGCCGGCTCGCGGCGGCGGCCTGCTGCTCGACCTCGGCCCGCACCTGATCGACCAGGCGCTCGCGCTGTTCGGCCTGCCGGAAACGGTGAGCGCGACCGTCAAGACGCGCCGCGACAACGGCACGGCGCCCGATTTCGTGCACCTGCAGCTCGGCTATCCGGACAAGGACGTCGCGCTGCATGCGAGCGCGCTGTCGGCGATCGAACCCGCGCGCTTCACGCTGCACGGCACGCGCGGCAGCTACCAGAAGTTCGGGCTCGACACGCAGGAAGACCAGCTCAAGGCCGGCCTCACCGCCGACGACGTCGAATTCGGCGGCGGCAACCCGCCCGGCCTGCTGCGCGTGCTCGACGGCGAAGTCGAGGTCGAGCGCCCGGTGCCGACGCTCGATGGCCAGTACGCGGAGTTCTACCGCGCGCTCGCCGCGTCGATCCGCGACGGCGCGCCGTTCCCCGTCACCGCGCAGGACGCCGTCGACGTGATGACGATCATCGAGCTCGCCGCGCAGAGCGAGCACGACGGCCGCCGGCTGCCGTTCGTGCGCCGCACGATCTGACACCGCGCGCCGGCCGGTGGCGGCCGGCCGGCGCCGGTGCAGCGGGATCAGCCGGAACATTCGGTTACAAATGCCGGGGGAACGAAAGTCAGCGGCAGACTGGTCTGATGCGTTTCTCGAAAAAGTCGATCCGACACCAATCCGTCAGGAGAATGTTGATGCAACGGTTGATTCGCGCAGCAGCGTGCTGCGTCCTGGTTTCCTCGCTTGCGGCCTGTATCGTGCAGCCGCAGCAGCCGGTCCGCCCGGCGCCCCCGCCGCGGCCGAATCCGCAGGTCGTCGCGAACGAGCGGATGCAGCAGATCCAGGGCCGGATCGACAATCTGCACCGCCGCATCGATGCGCGCGTGAACGGCGGCTACTACCCGCCGCCGTACGGCGCGCAGCTTCATCATCGCCTCGACGTGATCCGCCAGGAATCGAACGACATGTCCGCGCAGCACAGCGGCGGCCTGTCCGGCGACGAGCAGCGCGTGCTGAACCAGGAACTCGACACGGCCGCGCGCGCGATCGGCGAGTAACGCACCGGCGCCCGCCGGAGCGGAAAAAGCGGCGGCACCGTTGCCGCCGCTTGTCGCGAAGCGACATTCTTTTGCTCAAATTGACAAGGCCCACCCGCTCGCGTACAGTCGCCCGCACGCGTCGGGAGAGCGTGTAACCGGGCTGTTTCAGCCGGTTGCGCCGCCGAAGGGGCACACCCGCAAACTCTCAGGCAAAAGGACCGACCGCGTCGGGGAATCCCGTCCGCGCATTGCGCGGGCCACACTCTCCCCGCACTCTGGAGAGCGGCAGTAGCCCGCAGCGCATCCGCTGCGCGGGCAAGCTGCCCACCGAAGGGGCGCGCGTTCGCCAGGCCAGGCCGGCAGCGCAATCTCTCAGGTATCGAGGACAGAGGGGCATGTACCGGATCGCTCGCAGGCCATCGGCCGCGGTGGTCGGCACATGGCCGTTCTGATCCGCGCGCAAGCGCCTTGCCTGAGGCCTCGATGACTGCACTGAATCACACCCCGCTCAACGCCGCGCACCGCGCGCTCAATGCCCGCATGGTCGATTTCGGCGGCTGGGACATGCCCGTCAACTACGGCTCGCAGATCGAAGAACATGAAGCCGTGCGCACCGACGCCGGCATGTTCGACGTGTCGCACATGTGCGTCGTCGATTTCACCGGCAGCCGCGTGCGCGCGTTCTTCGAGCATGCGATCGCGAACAACGTCGGCAAGCTCAAGACGCCCGGCAAGGCCCTCTACTCGTGCCTGCTCAATCCGCAGGGCGGCGTCATCGACGACCTGATCGTCTACTACTTCACCGAAGAATTCTTCCGCGTCGTCGTCAACGCCGGCACGGCCGAGAAAGACATCGCGTGGTTCAACCAGCTGAACGAGCAAGGCGGCTTCGGCGTCACGATCACGCCGCGCCGCGATTTCGCGATCATCGCCGTTCAGGGCCCGAACGCCCGCGAAAAGACCTGGACGACCGTGCCCGCCGCGCGCGCCGCCACCAGCGAACTGAAGCCGTTCAACGCCGCGCAGGTCGCCGGCACGCCGTTCGGCGACCTCACCGTCGCGCGCACCGGCTACACCGGTGAAGACGGTTTCGAAGTGATCGTCCCGGCCGTGCACGTCGAAGCGCTGTGGAACGCGCTGCAGCAAAACGGCGTGCGCCCGTGCGGGCTCGGCGCGCGCGACACGCTGCGCCTCGAGGCCGGCATGAACCTGTACGGCCAGGACATGGACGACACCGTGTCGCCGCTCGACGCGGGCCTCGCGTGGACGGTCGATCTCTCCGCGCCGCGCGACTTCGTCGGCCGCGCCGCACTGGAAGCCAACGGCACCCGCGCCGCGTTCGTCGGCCTGATCCTGCAGAAGGAAAACGGCAACGCCGGCGGCGTGCTGCGCGCGCACCAGAAGGTCGTCACGCCGCACGGCGAAGGCGAGATCACGAGCGGCACGTTCTCGCCGTCGATGCAGGAATCGATCGCGTTCGCGCGCGTGCCGGCGGCCGTCCAGATCGGCGACCTCGTCCAGGTGCAAATTCGCGACAAGAATCTTCCCGCGCGCGTGGTAAAACTGCCGTTCGTGCGCAACGGCAAGGTCCTCGCTGCGTAACGGCCGGGAGGCCCGCCTCCCGGGAAGCCGGGAGATGGCGCCCGGCGCAACACCACACCCGGCGCGCCCCGGCGGCGCGCCAGCAAAACGAACACACCCTTTTACCAGGAGCATCCGATGAGCAACGTCCCGGCCGATCTGAAATACACCGACGAACACGAATGGATCCGCACCGAGGCGGACGGCACGCTGACGGTCGGCATCACCGATCACGCGCAGAGCACGCTCGGCGACATCGTCTTCCTCGAACTGCCGCAAGTCGGCAAGTCGGTGACGGCGGGCGACGCCGTCGGCGTCGTCGAATCGGTGAAGGCCGCATCCGACATCTACTCGCCGGTATCCGGCGAGGTCGTCGCGATCAACGAAGATGCCGCCAATTCGCCGGAAGAAGTGAACAGCGACGCGTACGGCGTGTGGCTGTTCAAGATCAAGCTCGCGGCCGGCGCGTCGACCGACAAGCTGATCGACGCTGACGCGTACAGCAAGCTGATCGACTAATTTCCCTGAATCGCGCGGGACGGGTCAGCCACCCTGCCCCGCGCGGAACCCGGGCCGGCGTCAAGGCGCCGCCCCGGGTCGACCGCAAAGCATGGGGCCCGAGTCGGCGCTGCAGCGCTCGCCCGGGCCGACCAAGGAACGCCATGAAGCTCGAACACCCGGACCGCCTGATGAACCGCACGCCCCTCTCGCTCGCCGCGCTCGAAACGCACGACGCGTTCGCCGAACGCCACATCGGCCCCGACGCCGCCAGCCAGCAGGCCATGCTCGACACGCTCGGCTTCCCGTCGCGCGCCGCCCTGATCGACGCCGTGATCCCGGCCTCGATCCGCCGCGCCGAAACGCTGCCGCTCGGCCCGTTCGCGCAGCCGAAGAGCGAGGCCGAAGCCCTCGCCGCGCTGCGGGTTCTCGCGGACAAGAACCAGGTGTTCCGCTCGTATATCGGTCAGGGTTACCACGACACGCACACGCCGGCCGTCATCCTGCGCAACGTGCTCGAAAACCCGGCGTGGTACACGGCCTACACGCCGTACCAGCCCGAAATTTCCCAGGGTCGCCTCGAGGCGCTCCTGAACTTCCAGCAGATGGTCGCCGACCTGACCGGCCTCGCGATCTCGAACGCGTCGCTGCTCGACGAAGCCACCGCCGCCGCCGAAGCGATGACGCTGCTGCAGCGCACCGGCAAGCCGGCGTCGAACGTGTTCTACGTCGCCGACGACGTGCTGCCGCAAACGCTCGAAGTAATCCGCACGCGCGCGCTGCCGGTCGGCATCGAGGTCAAGACCGGCCCGGCCGCCGACGCCGCGCAAGCGAATGCGTTCGGCGTACTGCTGCAGTACCCGGGCGTGAACGGCGACGTGCGCGACTACCGCGCGCTCACCGAAGCGATCCACGCGGCCGGCGGCCACGTGGTCGTCGCGGCCGACCTGCTCGCGCTGACCGTGCTCACGCCGCCGGGCGACTGGGGCGCGGACGTCGCGATCGGCAACACGCAGCGCTTCGGCGTGCCGATGGGCTTCGGCGGCCCGCACGCCGCGTATCTCGCGGTGCGTGACGAATTCAAGCGCCAGATGCCGGGCCGCCTCGTCGGCGTGACGGTCGACGCGCAGGGCAAGCCCGCGCTGCGCCTCGCGCTGCAGACGCGCGAACAGCACATCCGCCGCGAGAAGGCGACGTCGAACGTGTGTACCGCGCAGGCGCTGCTCGCGATCATGGCCAGCATGTACGCGGTCTACCACGGCCCGCACGGCCTGAAGACGATCGCGCTGCGCGTGAACCGCATCGCGGCGCTGCTCGCCGCGGGCGTGAAGCAGCTCGGCTTCGCGACCGTCAACGACACGTTCTTCGACACGCTGACGATCGACACCGGCGCGCGCACCGCGCAGGTCCACGAATTCGCGAAGGCGAAGCGCATCAACCTGCGCCGCGTGAGCGACACGCAAGTCGGCGTATCGGTCGACGAAACGACGACGCGTGACGACCTCGCCGATCTCCTCGCCGTGTTCGCGCAAGCCGCGGGCGGCACCGCACCGGCCGTCGACGCGCTGGACGCGGGCCTCGCCGGCGTCCCCGCGCTGCCGGCCGGCCTCGAGCGCACGAGCGCGTACCTGACGCACCACGTATTCAACCGCCACCATTCCGAAACCGAAATGCTGCGCTACCTGCGCAGCCTGTCGGACAAGGATCTCGCGCTCGACCGCTCGATGATCCCGCTCGGCTCGTGCACGATGAAGCTGAACGCGACCTCGGAAATGCTGCCCGTCACGTGGCCCGAGTTCGGCCGGATCCACCCGTTCGCGCCGGCCGACCAGACCGTCGGCTACCGCGAGATGATCGACCAGCTCGAGCAGATGCTCGTGGCGGCCACCGGCTACGCGGCCGTGTCGCTGCAGCCGAACGCGGGCTCGCAGGGCGAGTACGCGGGCCTGCTGATCATTCACGCTTACCACGCATCGCGCGGCGAAGCCCATCGCGACGTGTGCCTGATCCCGGCGTCCGCCCACGGCACGAACCCGGCATCCGCGCACATGGCCGGCATGAAGGTCGTGGTCGTTGCATGCGACGCGCAGGGCAACGTCGACATCGCCGATCTGAAGGCGAAGGCCGACGCGCACGCGAAGGACCTCGCGGCAATCATGATCACGTACCCGTCGACGCACGGCGTGTTCGAGCAGAACGTCCGCGAGATCTGCGAGATCGTCCATGCGCACGGCGGCCAGGTGTACGTCGACGGCGCGAACATGAACGCGATGGTCGGCCTGACCGCGCCGGGCCAGTTCGGCGGCGACGTGTCGCACCTGAACCTGCACAAGACCTTCTGCATCCCGCACGGCGGTGGCGGCCCGGGCGTCGGTCCGGTCGCGGTCGGCGCGCACCTCGCGAAGTTCCTGCCGAATCAGCGTTCGACCGGCTACACGCGTGAGGAAGACGGCATCGGCGCGGTATCGGCCGCGCCGTACGGCTCGGCGTCGATCCTGCCGATCTCGTGGATGTACATCGCGATGATGGGCGCGAAGAACCTGACCGCCGCGACGGAAACCGCGATCCTCAACGCGAACTACATCGCGAAGCGCCTCGCGCCGCACTACCCGGTGCTGTATTCGGGCCCGGGCGGGCTGGTCGCGCACGAGTGCATTCTCGACCTGCGTCCGATCAAGGAATCGAGCGGCATCACCGTCGACGACGTCGCGAAGCGCCTGATGGACTACGGCTTCCACGCGCCGACGATGAGCTTCCCGGTGCCGGGCACGCTGATGGTCGAGCCGACCGAATCGGAATCGCAGGAAGAACTCGACCGCTTCATCGCCGCGATGATCGCGATCCGCGACGAAATCCGCGCCGTCGAGGAAGGCCGCGCCGACCGCGAGGACAACCCGCTGCGTCACGCACCGCACACCGCGGCCGTCGTCACCGCGAACGAATGGCCGCACGCGTACTCGCGCGAGCAGGCTGCGTACCCGGTGGCGTCGCTGGGCACGAACAAGTACTGGCCGCCGGTCGGCCGCGCGGACAACGTCTACGGCGACCGCAACCTGTTCTGCTCGTGCGTGCCGATGTCGGAATACGCATAACGCACGCCAGGCCGGGAGCCGCCCGATGGTGACCGCACCGCACGCAACCCGGAGTTGCGTGCGGTTTTTTGTTCGCCGCTCGAACCGGTTCACGTTCGTCCGCCAATCCGGCTAACATCACACGCGATCCAGCCAAAGAAGGAGTTCCGCATGGTGCGTCCGATGTTTCCGGGCCATGGTGCAATGCAAGGGCGGCCGCGCGCGCGCCGCGTCGTGCCGATGCTCGTCGCGTCGCTGTCGTTTGCCGCCGCCGGCCTCGGCACGTCCGGCAGCGCGCGCGCGGCGATGAATTTCTGCGCGGCGCCGGCACTGCAGGCGAGCGAGACGACACAGGCCGAGCCGGGCATCCAGGCGCTGATCCGCAGCGTCGACGCGCGCATCGGCGAGCAGCCGAAGGCGATGGCGCGCGTGCACACCGAGGGCACGCTGCCGCATGAAGGCATCTACGACCAGAGTGCCGCCGCGCTGAAGGATCTCGACCTGATGCGCGATGCCGCGCTCGCGTGGCGCGTGACGAACGCGCCGCGCTACCTGCAGCTCGTCGACCGCTTCCTGTCCGCGTGGGTCGCGACCTACCAGCCGAGCTTCAACCCGATCGACGAGACGCGCTTCGAAAGCCTGATCGTCGCGTACGACATGACCGCGAGCGCGCTGCCGGTGAAGACCCGCAACGCGACGGCCGCGTTCATCGCGAAGCTCGGCGCCGGCTACGTCGCGCAGATCGACGCGCAGAAGCGTCCGCTCACGGGCACCTGGCGCAACAACTGGCAGAGCCACCGGATCAAGCTGATCGCGCTGTCCGCGTTCACGCTCGGCGACCGCAAGATGATGAACGCCGCGCAGCGGCTGTTCGTCGAGCATCTCGCCGACAACATCGGCCCGGACGGCAAGACCTGGGATTTCGAGGAACGCGATGCGCTGCATTACGCGGTCTACGACCTGCAGCCGCTGGTGACGGCCGCGCTCGCCGCGCGCCGCTTCAACCGCAACTGGCTGCGCGAACGGGGCGCGAACGGCGCGACGCTCGCGGCCGCGCTCGACTGGCTCGTGCCGTACGCGCTCGGCGAAAAAACGCACGAGGAATTCGTGAATTCGCCGGTGCCGTTCGATGCGAAGCGCCGCGAGGCCGGCCTGCCGGGCTACACGGGGCAGTGGGACCCGAAAAACGCCACCGAACTCTTTCATCTGGCCGCGCGGCTCGACGGGCGCTACGCCCGCGTCGCGCAGCAGCTCTCCCCAACGCCGCCCGCATGGCTCGCCGCGTGCCTGCCATTGCAGGCGCGCTAGCATTATTCTTAAAGCAAGGCAGAAATCACTATGGCAGTCAGCGTCTTTGACCTCTTCAAGATCGGCATCGGTCCGTCCAGCTCGCATACGGTCGGGCCGATGCGCGCGGCGCTGATGTTCGTCCAGGGACTCGAGCGTGACGGGCAACTCGCGGCGACGGCCCACGTGAAGGTCGAGCTGTACGGCTCACTCGGCGCAACCGGCAAGGGCCACGGCACCGATCGCGGCGTGATGCTCGGCCTGCTCGGCGACGCGCCCGACACCGTCGATCCCGACACGATCGACGCGCGGCTGGAAGACATCCGACAATCGAAGCAGCTCGCGCTGCTCGGCACGCATCCGGTGCCGTTCGTGCTGAAGGAGAACATCGCGTTCTACCGTCAGGCGCTGCCCGAGCACCCGAACGGGATGAAACTGCGCGCGTCCGACGCGAGCGGCAACGTGCTGGTCGAGCGCACCTACCTGTCGGTCGGCGGCGGCTTCGTCGTGACGGCCGGCGCACCGAACACGAAGGTGCTGAGCGCGGCCGAGCAGATGACCCACCCGTTCCGCACCGGCGCCGAGCTGCTCGCGCTGACCGAGTCGACCGGCAAGTCGATCGCGCAGCTGATGTGGGAAAACGAGCGCGCATGGCACACCGAGGAAGAGACGCGCGACGGCCTGCTGAAGATCTGGGCCGTGATGCAGTCGTGCGTGTCGCGCGGCTGCGGGATCGGCAACCCGGAAGCCGACGGCAACCTGCCCGGCCCGTTCCAGGTCAAGCGCCGCGCGCCGCAGCTGTACCGCACGCTGACGGGCAGCCCCGAGCGCGCGCTGCAGGATCCGCTGTCGATGATCGACTGGATCAACCTGTACGCGATCGCGGTCAACGAGGAAAACGCGGCCGGCGGCCGCGTCGTCACCGCGCCGACCAACGGCGCGGCCGGCATCATCCCGGCCGTGCTGCACTACTACACGCGCTTCACGCCCGGCGCGAACGAACAGGGCGTGATCGACTTCCTGCTGACGGCCGCCGCGATCGGTATTCTTTACAAGCTGAATGCGTCGATCTCCGGCGCGGAAGTCGGTTGCCAGGGCGAAGTGGGCGTCGCGTGCTCGATGGCGGCCGGCGCGCTCGCGGCCGTGCTCGGCGGCACGCCGCAGCAGGTCGAGAACGCGGCCGAGATCGGGATGGAACACAACCTCGGCCTCACCTGCGACCCGGTCGGCGGGATGGTGCAGATCCCGTGCATCGAGCGCAACGCGATGGCGTCGGTGAAGGCGGTCAACGCGGCACGCATGGCGCTGCGCGGCGACGGCTCGCACTACGTGTCGCTCGACTCCGTGATCAAGACGATGCGCGAGACGGGTGCCGACATGAAGACGAAGTACAAGGAAACGTCACGCGGCGGGCTGGCGGTGAATATCGTCGAGTGCTGAGCGCGGCGCGTCACGGCCACTGCCGGCGCGCATGCAGTACACGGAGAATCTCCACGATGCCGCCGGCTGGCCGAATGCGATACACCAGTACATAATTCGGCGCGATCACCAGTTCGCGCGTGTCCGGCACGCGCCCCAGTCGATACAGCTCCGCGCGCGCCGGCAGCGACGCGGCCTTTGCCTCCAGCAGTTCGTCCAGTTCCAGCGCGGCCAGTGGATTGTCCTGACCGATATAGTCGAGGATCGCAACACGATCCTCGTACGCCTTCGGATGCCAGTGCAGTGCGAGGGTCAAGAAGCATCACCCTGCTTGCCGGCAATCCTCCGACGCAGCGCATCACGACGTGCCTCAAACCCGGCCCTGACTTCTGCGTCGGGAATCGAGGGGCGCGGGTCGTCCAGCGCCTGCTGCACCTGCTCGCGAAACCAGCGATCGTGAGCGGCCGCTTCGTGGGCCACTTTCAGCGCCTCGGCACGATCGGGCCGGGTCGTCCGGCCGGGCGCCTCCGGGTCGAAGCCGGCCGCATCGACATCGAACCGGCTGATGCCGATGTCGCGCAAAAAGCCGACCAGCGTTTCAAAGCGACGGAACACGCGCACATCGCCGCGTTTGGCCGACAGGAAGCGTTCGTTCGCACCACAGCGGGCCGACAGCGCCCAGCCGTTGCCGCAGCCGACCACTCGCGCCGCACGTACGGCGCCCGCTTCGACGAGCTGGGTGAGCGTCTTCTGGTCGATCGTCTCGGTTGTCATGCCGTTCCTTGATTTCGTCAGTCGTTTCGACGCAAATTTTACTATTGAATGAGTTCCCATTTTATTGTTAATTGGGCGACATATTCGCGGAGGGTGAAACGGAAATTTGGCTGGATCCTTGTTGCCCCTACTTTCCATCATCGGGCTATCGCCCACAAGCCGGCCTTTTGGCCATCGCGCACCACCGGCGATCCAGCATGCCTTCCCTTCTCCACGGCCGTCCGATCTATTCCCCCTCGTTCCGACACTTTTCAGCAGCCGGCGTACCGGCGCCCCGCCAACCGGCGTAAGCTGTACGTCCCGCTACCCAGGGAGACGGCAGCCCATGTCGCATTCCAAGGATCTCGAGCAGCCCGCCACCACCGGCGCGCGACTGCTCGTCGATGCGTTGCTCGCCAATCACGTCGAACGCGTGTTCTGCGTGCCGGGCGAGAGTTTCCTCGCCGTACTCGATGCGCTGGCGGACGACACCGTGCGCATCCAGACGGTCGTCTGCCGCCACGAGGCGGCCGCCGCGAACATGGCCGAGGCCGTCGGCAAGCTCACCGGCCGCCCCGGCATCGCGTTCGTCACACGCGGCCCCGGCGCGACCCATGCGTCGATCGGCGTGCACACCGCGTTCCAGGATTCGACGCCGATGATCCTGTTCGTCGGCCAGTGCGCACGCGAGCACCTCGACCGCGAAGCCTTCCAGGAAATCGACTACCGGCGGATGTTCGGCCAGATGGCGAAATGGGTCGCGCAGATCGACGACCCGCGTCGTATCCCCGAATACCTGAGCCATGCGTTCCACGTCGCGACGTCCGGCCGCCCCGGCCCGGTCGTGCTCGCGCTGCCGGAAGACGTGCTGTCCGAAGCGTGCGCGCCGCAGCCGGTCGTGCCGGCTGCAAAACGCGTCGCGGCCGCGCCGTCGGCCGCGCAGCTCGACGAGCTGCGCGAGCGGCTCGCGCGCGCCGAGCGGCCGTTCGCGATCGTCGGCGGCAGCGGCTGGACACCCGACGCGTGCGCGAACCTGCGCACCTTCGTCGAGCGCTGGCAGCTGCCGGTGGCCTGTGCGTTCCGCTACCAGGACACGATCGACAACGCGCACCCGAATTACGCCGGCGACGTCGGGCTCGGGATCAACCCCGCGCTCGCGAAGCGCATCCGCGACGCCGACCTGCTGCTCGTGATCGGGCCACGCCTCGGCGAAGCGACGACCGGCGGCTACACGCTGCTCGACATCCCGAAGACGCGCCAGACGCTGATCCACGTACATCAGGGCGCGGACGAGCTTGGCCGCGTGTATGCGGCCGACCTGCCGATCGTGTCGGGCATGCCCGAAATCGCCGCGCCGCTCGCCGCGCTCGAGCCGCCCGAACACCCCGCATGGGCCGGCACCGCTGCCGACGCGCATCGCGCGTATCGCGAATGGCATGCGCCGCTGCCGATGCCCGGCGACGTCCAGCTCGGCGACGTGATGGTGCAACTGCGCGAGCGCCTGCCGCATGACGCGATCCTCACCAACGGCGCCGGCAACTATGCGATCTGGCTGCATCGCCACTTCGCGTACCGGCACTTCCGCTCGCAGCTCGCGCCGACCAGCGGCGCGATGGGCTACGGCGTGCCGGCCGCGCTTGCCGCGAAGTCGCTGTACCCGTCACGCGCCGTCGTCGCGCTCGCGGGCGACGGCTGCTTCATGATGGCCGGCAACGAGCTCGCAACTGCGATGCAGTACGGGCTGAACATCGTCGTGATCGTCGTCAACAACGGGCATTTCGGCACGATCCGCATGCATCAGGAGCGTAACTACCCGGGGCGCGTGCATGGCACGGGGCTCACGAATCCCGATTTCGCCGCGTATGCGCGTGCGTTCGGCGCACATGGCGAGACCGTCGAGCGCACCGCCGATTTCGCGCCCGCGCTCGAGCGCGCACTGACCTGCGGGCTGCCCGCGCTGATCGAGATCCGCATCCCGCAGGACGCCAGCACGCCGGCCGCGACACTCGAGCAGATCCGCGAACAGGGCCGCCGCGCACGCGGTGGGTGACGGTGGACACGCACGCCGCGCCACACGCCGTCGCGCTGTCGCACGACGCCGCGCTCACGTACCCCGGCACGCTGCTCGCGCCGGACGGCACGCTCGTCGCGCCTTACGACCTGGAGCACGGCGGCGCGCGTGCTGTCGGCCACGTGCCGGCCGCGCCCGCACGTGGCCTGCTGCACGCCGCGCACCAGCCGTTCAGGCTCGACTACGACCGTGCACGGCACGTACACGTGATCAACGGGATGGGTGTCACGCTCGGCGATTCGGTGATCGGGCTCACGGCACTCGCCGCGTTGCGCGCCGCGCACCCGGGCCTGCACTTCACGCTGTATCGACCGGCCTGCGCGCCGGGTTATGTCGAGGCGCTGTATGCGCTCGCTGCCGACAGCGTCGCGCCGTCGCGCGCACTGCCGTACCCCGCCGGCGCGCTGCCGGCGGACGCGCCGTGCATCGACGTCGGCAATCACCTGTACTGGCCCGCGTTCGCGCGGCTGCCGATGATCGACTTCTTCCTCGACGCGCTCGGCGTGGAGCCCGCGTCGGTGCCGGCGTCGGCCAAGCGCAACCGCTGGCTCGCGCAGTTGCCGCTGCCTGCGTTGCCTGCGCAATGGCAACGCCCGTACGTGCTGTTCTGCGCGACCGCGAGCACCGCGTTGCGCAGCGTGCCGCCGGCACTGCAGGCGACGATCGTCGAGCAGCTCGTGCAGCGCTACGGGTTGCCGGTAGCCGGGTTCTGGCCCGTCGCGCATCCCGCCTATGTCGACGTGAGCGCCGATGCGGCCGGCGGTACGGCCCGGTTCATGGCATGGATCAAGGGTGCCAGCGTGCTGTTCGCGCCCGACACGGCAGCGCTGCATCTCGCCGACGGTTTCGACGTGCCGACGCTCGCGTGCTTCACGACGATCGGGCCGACGCTGCGCGTGCGCGACTATCCGCATTGCGTGCCGGTCGCGCTCGACGTGCCCGCTGAATTGCGCGGGATGCATCGCAGCGAACGGCCGGCCGATCTCGCGGCGGTCGAGGCCGCCTATCGCGCGATCGACTGGGATGCGCTGGCGTGGCCCGCGCCGCGCGAAACGGCGGCTACGGCCGAATAGGGAAACCGGGAGCGGCGGCCGGTTGCGAGGCTGAAAGCGTCGCTGCGTGGACGTGTCGCCTGAGCCTGAGCCTGAGCCGGTGCCTGAGCAGGTGTCGAAGGCGGCGTCTAAACCAGAACCACTTCGACTACCGCCCCGCGCTCACCCCACCGCCACCATCACCGCGCGCTCGCGCAGCGTCTCCGACGGCCGCTTGCCGAACAGCCGCCGGTAATCCGTCGCGAACTGGCTGAGATGCCAGAAGCCCCACGCCTCCGCCACGTCCTGCACCGAGCCGGCCGCACGGCCGCACAGGTCGCGCCGCGCGCCGTTCAGCCGCAACGTGCGCAGATAGGTCGCGGGCGCCATGCCGAGCACGTCCTGGAAGCAGTACTGCAGCGTGCGCCGGCTCACGTGCAACTGCTCGCACAGCTCGGGCACGCCGACCGGGCGCGTGCGGTGCGCGAGCACGTAGTCGCGCGCCTGTTCGACGATCCAGCGGCGCATCGACGGCGCACGGCCCGAATCGTCGTCGGCCGGCTGCGCGCACACGTCGAACAGCGCGGCCAGCACCTCGGCCTGCAGGTCGTCGCGCTGCGCATCGGCCAGCGGGCCGGCCATCGCCATCGCGCCGTCGAGCCGTCGGCCGAGCAGCGCGCAAAGGCGCGCGAGCCGCGCATCGCCAACCTGCATCACGCGCTGCGTGAACAGCCGCTCGTCGAGCGCACAGTGCTCGACCTCTTCCGCGTAGCGGCGCAGCACGTCGCCGCGCACGACGACACCGTAGATCGAGAACTGCGCGGGCGTCACCAGTTCGAATTCGACGTTGCCGGGCCGGAACGCGAGCGCACCCGGCCCGATGCGGCACGCATCGACGCGCGCGGTGCCGTCGCTCACGAGCGGAATGCCGAACCAGTACGCGTCGCCGCGCACCTCGCATGCCTGGCGCAGCAGGTGGCTCGTCGATTCGCGAAACAGCTTCATCGTGTCGAGCGGCAGCTCGGTCAATGTGCCAACGAAGCGGCCGGCCGCGAGCTGGTCGTAGGTCTGCCGCCAGCCGATCAGGTTGCGCGCCTGCTCGTCGGCGTCATGCGCGACGCTGACGACCGCCTGCCCGGCCAGCGCGTCGTCGCCCTGCGCGTTGCGCCGCGTGTCTTCGGCCGTCGGTTCTTCGCTGCACGCCACGTATTGGTCCATCGTGTCCTCCCTCACCTGCCCGGAACCACACCTGCCACGCAAGTCCCGTGCCGAACAGCGCACGACCCGCGCAAAGTCCGTCATTCGACGCTGCGCGGCACGGACGCGCCATGCGGGCATGCCCGAACGCCTTGTCGCACGCACCCCGTCGGTGCGGCACGCGCCGCGCCGGCGCATCCGGTACGCGCCGCCCGCCCGGCCATGCGCGACGGCCGGCTAGCCACCGTTCGCGGGCCGCAACCGCACGACGCGCGTGCCGCAATTGCCGTACGCCTGCGCGACCGCCAGCTCGACGATCGCGCTGCCGGCCGGCCAGGGCGCCGCGTCCGCCTCGGACAGATCCGTCCGCAGCGTCGCGCGCCCGTTGATCCGGTAACGGATACCGCGCACGAAGTCGACGAACAGCAAACCGACGCCGCTGCCGTTACACCGCGCCGCGTCAATCCGGCCACCGTCGCTCTCGCCGTACACCGGCAACACGAAGCGCAGCGTCTTCGTATCGATCACGCGCACGACCGGCAGCAGGTCGCCGTTCGCGTCGCGCCGGCTCTGCACGATGTCGCAGGTCACGCCCGCCTGCCCGCCGCACGCCGTGCCGACGAACATGAATGGCTGCGTCTCGATGAACTGGCGCACGCCCATGCTCAGCCGCGTCGTCACGACGTCGCTCATCCGCTCGGCCTCGTCGGCGACGCCGAAACGGTGTTGCGCGTCGAGTTCACCCGCGTGGAACACGGGATGGCGCGGATAGGATCGGGGCGGTTCTGACATGGAGTTTTACGTCCGGCGCGCCGGCTCGACTTGCCGCCGCGAGCAAACGACCATCGGTATCGTTTCCGGCGAAGACCGCGACAATCCGCGGCCGGAACCAGATTGCAAATGCGAATGGGCGGAAACGGTCAATCTCCGGATCGCCGGTCGGTCGCGCGGCACGCATCCGCGCACCGGTCGTCGGCCAGGCAGCCACCGCCGCCCGGCGCGATACGCGTTCGACGACCCTCCGGTATCCGAAGCTTTACCGCTCGAGACAGCGCCCCGACCGGCCGACGCATACCACCGCCGGCCGGCCAGGACGCCCGCGCACGGATCAGAAGAACCCGAGCGCCTCGGCCTGATAGCTCACCAGCAGGCACTTCGTCTGCTGATAGTTCGACAGCGCCATCTTGTGCGTCTCGCGGCCGATCCCCGACTGCTTGTAGCCACCGAACGCCGCATGCGCGGGATACAGGTGGTAGCAGTTGGTCCATACGCGGCCGGCTTCGACCTCGCGGCCCATCCGGTACGCGCGCGTGCCGTTGCGCGTCCACACGCCCGCGCCGAGCCCGTAGAACGTGTCGTTCGCGAGTTCGATCGCGTCCTGCTCGTCCTTGAACGTCATCACCGACGCGACCGGCCCGAAGATCTCTTCCTGGAACACGCGCATCTTGTTGTTGCCGAGCAGCATCGTCGGCTTCACGTAGTAGCCCGTGCCGAGTTCCGCCGCCGGCGCCGTGCGCTCGCCGCCGGTCAGGCATTGCGCGCCTTCGCCGCGACCGATGTCGATGTACGACAGGATCTTGTCGAGCTGCTGCTGCGAGGCCTGCGCGCCGATCATCGTCTGCAGGTCGAGCGGATGGCCGGCCTTGATGCGCTCGACCCGCGCGACCGCCTTCTCGATGAACTTCTCGTAGATCGATTCCTGGATCAGGATCCGCGACGGGCACGTGCACACTTCGCCCTGGTTCAGCGCGAACATCGCGAGCCCTTCGAGCGCCTTGTCGAGGAACGCGTCGTCCTGGTCGAGCACGTCGGCGAAGAAGATGTTCGGGCTCTTGCCGCCCAGTTCGACCGTCGACGGGATCAGGCTGTCGGCCGCCGCGCGCAGGATGTGCTTGCCGACCGGCGTCGAGCCGGTGAACGCGATCTTCGCGATGCGCTTGCTGGTCGCGAGCGCTTCGCCCGCTTCCTTGCCGAAGCCGTTCACGATGTTGATCGTGCCGGCCGGGAACAGGTCGCCGATCAGCTCCATCAGCACCAGCACCGACGCGGGCGTCTGCTCGGCCGGCTTCATCACCACGCAGCAGCCGGCCGCGAGCGCCGGCGCGAGCTTCCATGCGGCCATCAGCAGCGGGAAGTTCCACGGGATGATCTGGCCGACGACGCCGAGCGGCTCGTGGAAGTGGTACGCGACGGTGTTGTCGTCGATTTCGGAGATGCCGCCTTCCTGCGCGCGGATGCAGCCCGCGAAATAGCGGAAGTGGTCGATCGCGAGCGGCAGGTCGGCCGCCATCGTCTCGCGCAGCGGCTTGCCGTTGTCGATGGTCTCGGCCACGGCCAGCAGCTTCAGGTTCTTTTCCATCCGGTCGGCGGCGGCGAGCAGCAGGTTCGCGCGCTCGGCGACCGACGTCTTGCCCCACTTGCGGCGTGCGGCATGCGCGGCGTCGAGCGCGAGCTCGATGTCGTCGGCGCCCGAGCGCGGTATGCGACAGAACGGCTGGCCGTTGATCGGCGACACGTTCTCGAAGTACTCACCTTTCACCGGCGGAACCCACTTGCCGCCGATGTAGTTGTCGTATTGCTGACGGTACGGGTATTCGACGTCGAGGCCCAGTTGCTTCAGGTCAAACGGGTTCATACATGTCTCCTGTTCATCGTGCTTGTGTGAGTACAGCGCCGGTTGGAATTGCGCTGCCCTCGTTTACGCAACATGCGTGCCAAACAGGACGGAAGCACGGCAACCACGGCCGGCCCGCGTGCGCACCGTGCCGTGTTCACCGACGCAGCATGGCGGGTGTGCCGATTCTGAACAGCCTGGTTGCGCAGCACGCCGGGACGGTGTTCGAAATCTCCACAGTGCGCAGGCGCACCCGCGCGCGGAGGCAGGCCGTGCCGCGTGGCATGTCGCTTGCGTGCGCCGTTCGCATTCCCATGCAGCGGCGTGTGCGCCGACCGACACCATGAACGACCGCGGCCCCCTGACCGACGACGCCATCGCGTTCATCCGCGAGCAGGCGTTCCTGATCGTCGCGACCGCCGACGCGGCCGGCAACAGCGACTGCTCGTACCGCGGCCGCCAGCCGCGCGCGGACGGCTCGTTCGAGCCGCTCGTCGACCTGCCCGACCGCCGCACGCTCGTGCTGCCCGACTTCGCGGGCAACCACCTGTTCAACACGATCGGCAACCTGCTGGTGAATCCGGCCATCGCGCTGCTGTTCGTCGACTTCGTGCGGCAGACGACCTGGCTCGTGCAGGGCCGCGCGACGATCGACGAGGAGGCGGGAAGCCGTGCGCATCTGTGGCCCGATGCGCGGCGTTATGTGGTGGTTGAAGTGGCGCATGCGCAGGCCCGGGCGGATGCGACGCTGCCGCCGCTGGTGCTGGCTTGAGGGGCAAGGCGGATCGTCAGCGTGCGAATGCGGCGATGATCGCTCCGGCCGCCGTGGCCGGACCGTCCGTGCGCGACGACGCGAGGCTCAACGCGCGTGCGTCTCCGCACAAGCCGGTTCGATCCGGTTGCGCACCGGCACGTCGGCATGCACGTGCTCGTCGGTGTCGTCATCCGTTTCAGTCGCCGCCGGTCGCCCACCCAGAAACGCAAACACCACTCCCGCACACAGCACCGTCACGACCGCCAGCCCGATCAACAACCGATCGAACGCATGCGTGTAGCTCGCGAGCAGCGCCGCATGCCCGACTCCCGGCAACGCAACCGCCGCACCCGCGAGATCACCGGTTGCGAGCCACGCCGCCGCACGCAGCGTCGCTTCAGGCGTGCCGGCAGCGCCCGCCGCCTGCATCAGCCCCGTCCGCGCGAGCCCAGCCAGCACCGCACCGACGATCGCGAGCGCGATCCCTTCGCCAGCCACGCGCGTCGTGCTGAAGATTCCCGTCGCCATCCCGGCGCGCTCCTTCGGCACGACGCTCACCGACAGCCCGTCCATCAGCCCCCACGGCATCCCGGCCCCGACGCCGATCACGATCATCGGCGCGATCGCCGCGGCCCCCGCGCCGCCGCGCAGCGCGATGCCCAGCCACACGAGCCCGGCTGCCGCGATCAGGAGCCCGAACCCCGAGATCACGCCGGCCGACAGCCAGCGCGTGAGCGTCGCCGCGATGGACGGCACGATCAGCATCGGCGCGGAAATCGCGAGCATCAGCCAGCCGGCATCAATCTCGCTGAAGCCGTCGATACCGATGAAGCGCAGCGGCAGCACGACGAGCAGCACGATATAGCAGCAGCAGGTCGACACCGGCAGCACCTGCACGCCGACGAAGCGCGCGATCCGGAACAGCGACAGGTCAAGCATCGGCCGCGCGACGCGCGTCTCGATCGCGACGAACGCGCCCGCGCCGAGCGCCGCGCCTGCCAGCAGCGCGATCACCAGCGGGCTCGACCAGCCGCGCGCGGGCGCCTCGATCACGCCGAACGTGAACAGCGTCAGCGCGGTGGTGAACGCGGCCGTGCCGGGCCAGTCGAGCCCCGTCGCATGCGGGTCGCGCGACTCGTGCATGCGCGGCAGCCCGAATACGAGCGACAGCCCGCCGGCCACCGCGCCCGTCACGAAGATCGCGCGCCAGCCGTATTGCCCGATCAGCGCGCCGGCGAGCACCGGCCCGAACGCGAGCCCGATGCCGAAGGTCGTGCCGAGCAGGCTGAATGCGCGCGTGCGCGCCGCGCCGTCGAACTCCTGCGCGAGCGCGGCCGTGCCGCCCGCGAGCGCCGCGGCCGCCGCGAGCCCTTGCGCGGCGCGCAGCAGGTCGACCGCGAGCATCGACGGCGCGAACGCAAGCGCGCCCGACATCAGCGTGAAGCCGCCGACGCCGATCGCGAACAGGCGCTTGCGGCCGAACTGGTCGGCCAGCGCGCCGGCCGCCATCAGGAAACTGCCGAACGCGAGCATGAACGCGTTGGTGATCCAGTTCATCGCGACCGTCCCGCCGTGCAGGTCGCGGCCGATCGCGGGCGTCGCGACGGCGCCGCCCGAAAACGACAGCGGCAGCGCGACGGCGGCCAGGCAGACGGCGGCCAGCACCCATGCGCGCCGGCGTGCCGACGGGTCCGAAGCGGCTGAAAAAGGGTGATCCATCATCGCTCCTCGAAAAGCCGGCGCGGATGCGCCGCCAGAGCGACAGAAGATAAATCCGATTCAATCCACGAAAAACCACGCAAAACTCCGCATATAACGGACTAAAATTCCGCAATTCACTCGGCCACGTGCGTCGACGCACGCCTTCGATTCGATGGACAACCTGACCGGCATCGTCGCCTTCGTCCGCACCGCCGAAGCATTGAGCTTCGTCGCGGCGGGCCGCGCGCTCGGCATCTCGGCGTCGGCGGTCGGCAAGACGATCGCGAAACTCGAGCAGTCGCTTGGCGTGCGGCTGTTCAACCGCACGACGCGGCGCGTCACGCTCACCGAAGAGGGGCGGCATTTCTACGAACGCTGCCAGCGGATCCTCGAGGATTTCCGCGACGCGGAAGCGACCGTGACGGCCTCCGCGCAGCGCCCGCGCGGCAGGCTGCGCGTGAGCCTGCCGGTGATCGGCTACCGGTTCCTGCTGCCGGTGCTGCCCGAATTCCGGCAGCGCTACCCGGACGTCGAACTCGATCTCGATTTCAACGACCGGATGGTGGATGTCGTCGAAGGCGGCTTCGACGCGGTGATCCGCAGCGGCCCGCTGTCGGATTCGAGCCTGATGTCGCGGCGGCTCGGCCCGTTCGCGTTCGTGCTGTGCGCGACGCCCGCGTATCTCGCGCAGGCCGGCACGCCGCGCGCACCGCGCGATCTCGAAGCGCACGAATGCGTGCGCTACTGCTTCCCGACCACCGGCAAGCTGCAGGACTGGGCGCTCGCGGCCGACGACGGCACGCCGCTGAAGCTGCGCACCGCGCTGACCTGCAACAACATGGAGGCGCTGCGCGGCACCGTGCTCGCGGGGCTCGGCATCGGCTACATGCCCGACTTCCTCGCGCGCGATGCGCTTGAGCAGGGCACGCTCGTCACCGTGCTCGACGACTACCGGATCGCGCCGGGGCAATTCTCGATCGTGTGGCCGTCGAGCCGGCAGTTGTCACCGAAGCTGCGTGTGTTCGTCGATTTTCTGTGCGAGCGGTTGTTCAGGTAGCAGGTCCGGTCGTAACTCAAGGCCCCGCGCATTCGCAAAATCAGGACAGCTGCCATTGTGAATATGATTGATCTATACGCCATACACGAGCAAAAAGCTTCGGATGGCATCTTAACGATTCATCCCGCTCGATGGCTATACGCCGGGCGACAATTCGGGCAGGGCGGTGTATTCGATCTTCTTTCCCAAGGAACACAGGAAATTAGAGTTGGTGACCACCTTGTCGAGCACTTTAGGCAACTTCGAGATGCAGGGTTAGACAGCAAAGTACGTCACAAACATGGCTACTACTTCGCCACATCAGAGATCGCCGAGCGGTACCTCAAATACGTTCCGCGAAACCGCGGGCTCGAATGCGCCGTACGTGACGTGTTATCGGTACGAAACCCGGCTGGGCAAACCGAAGTTCATACCCGAGTTGGCTACATCGACTTGTTACTGCCTACAGCCGTCGTAGAAGTAAAAAGCTTGGCAAATTGGAAGCACGCCCTTGGGCAGGTGCTAGCGTACTCAAGTTACTACCCGAATCGACGCAAGGTAATCCATCTCTATACTCCAGGCGTCGGTCGCCCTGAGCTTACCGAGCAACTGAAGATTTGCGCCACATTTAATGTGGATATCACGTGTCAAAACCTTCTTCCTAGTGAACTTGGTCCTATGTCGAGACTTGGCCAGGAGTTTGATGCTCGAGGCACTGGACAGACATGAAGGGCAATTTCATGGAGGGTCATTCGCACAAGCCAAGCAATTCGATCAGGGCCTGATATCGGCGACCTAGTTCGGCGTCGTCACGCATCGCCGATCCGCTCCGCCTCCGCCTGCGGCAGCAACGCATCGCTGTCGTCCTTCAGCCCGACACCCGTCAGCCCGAGCCGGCGCGCGTGCGTCATCAGGTAATGCAGCTTGTGCGCGGCCCCCGCGTACGGCAGCCCTTCAGGCCGCACGTTCGAGATGCAGTTGCGCAATGCATCGTGGCAGCCGACCTTCGGCGCCCAAGTCAGGTACACGCCGAGGCTGTCCGGCGAGCTGAGCCCCGGCCGTTCGCCGATCAGCATCGCGACCACCTTCGCGCGCAGCAATTCGCCGATCTCGTCGCCGAGCGCGACGCGCGCCTGCGTCGCGACCACCACCGGGCCGATCCGCCAGCCATCGGCATCGAGCCGCGGCCGCACGGCCTGCAGCAACGGCAGCGCCTGCTTCGCGGCCGCAAACGCCGACAGCCCGTCGCCGACCACGAACACGACGTCGGGCCCGTCGCCCGTCACCGCGTCGCCGTGCGCCGCCAGCAGCGCGCGCCCTTCATCCGACAGCTTGCGGCCGAGGTCGGGCCGGCGCAGGTAATGCTGGCGATCGGGCGCGGCACTCTGCACGCCGAGCGTCGCGAAGCCGGCTGCCTCGATCTCCCGCCGCAGCGCGTCCACGTCGAGCGGCTGGTGCACCGCGTCGCGCGCCTGCGCATGCGACAGGTTGAACGCAAGCAGCGGCGCGGTCGGCAGGCTGTTGCCCGCGCGGCCGAGCGCGATCCGCGCGTTGGTGAACGACTTCAGCTGCGCCCACGGGTTCTTTTCGACGGCGTCGCTCATGCCGAAATCCCCATCCAGTCGTTCGCGCCCGCGAGCAGCGGCACGCGCGACGTCGCCGCACGCAACGCGCCGTGCGCGTCGGCGATCTCCATCGTCTCCAGCCACTCCTCGAATTCCGGCGCGCGGCGCAGGCCCAGCACCTCGCGCACGTACAGCTGGTCGTGGAACGACGTGCTCTGGTAGTTCAGCATCACGTCGTCCGCGCCCGGAATTCCCATGATGAAGTTGATGCCGGCCGCACCGAGCAGCGTCAGCAGCGTATCCATGTCGTCCGAGTCGGCTTCCGCGTGGTTCGTGTAGCAGATGTCGCAGCCCATCGGCACGCCGAGCAGCTTCCCGCAGAAGTGATCCTCGAGCCCAGCACGGATGATCTGCTTGCCGTCGTACAGGTATTCCGGCCCGATGAAGCCGACCACCGTGTTCACGAGGAACGGCTCGAACTTGCGCGCCACCGCATACGCGCGCACTTCGCAGGTCTGCTGATCGACGCCGAAGTGCGCGTTCGCCGACAGCGCACTGCCTTGCCCCGTCTCGAAGTACATCAGGTTGTTGCCGACCGTGCCGCGCTTGAGCGACAACGCGGCCTCGCGCGCCTCGCCGAGCAGCGCGAGCGAGATCCCGAAGCTCGCGTTCGCCTTCTCGGTGCCCGCGATCGACTGGAACACGAGATCGACCGGCGCGCCCTTCTCGACCGCCGCGATCGTGTTGGTCACGTGGGTGAGCACGCACGACTGCGTCGGCACGCCGTAGCGTTCGCGGAAGCCGTCGATCATCGCGAGCAGCTTCACGATCGCCGCGAGGCTGTCGGTGGCCGGGTTGATGCCGATCATCGCGTCGCCGCAGCCGTACATCAGCCCGTCGAGCATCGACGCGGCGATGCCCTTCACGTCGTCGGTCGGGTGGTTCGGCTGCAGCCGCACCGACATCCGGCCCGGCAGCCCGACCGTGTTGCGAAAGCGCGTGACCACGCGGCGCTTCCGCGCTGCCGCGATCAGGTCCTGGTTGCGCATCAGCTTCGACACCGCCGCGACCATCTCGGGCGTGAGGCCCGGCGCGATCCGTTCGAGCGCCGCGCCGTCGGCGGCCGGCGACAGCAGCCAGTTGCGGAACTCGCCGACGGTGAGGTGCGAGATTTCCGCGAAGGCCGCCGCATCGTGATCGTCGACGATGAGGCGCGTGACCTCGTCGTCTTCATACGGGATCACCGCTTCGTTCAGGAATGCCTTCAGCGGCACGCCCGCGAGCGCGATCTTCGCGGCGACGCGTTCCTCCTCGCTCGCCGCCGCGACACCGGCGAGCTGGTCGCCGGAACGCAGCGGGCTCGCCTTCGCGAGCAGCGTCTTCAGGTCCGCGAAACGGTACGTGCGCGAACCGATCGTCTCCGTATAGGACATCTGCGAATCTCCTTGCCAAAAGCCGACGGCGCGCCCGTTCGACGGGGCGCGCCGGATGCCGTCAGGAACGGCCGTTCACCTGCACCTGCTCACTCCTCCAGCAGCACGTCGCCCGGCGCACTCGCACGCTGCGAACGTGTCGCGAGGAAGTACGCGTAGCCGAACGCGAGGAAGCCGAGGAACACCAGCGCGACCAGCCCGTTGAAGTACACCATCGTACCGAGACAGACGAGCGCGGCCAGGATCGCGAACGCCGGGAAGATCGGGTACAGCGGCGCGCGGAACGGCCGCGCCATGTTCGGCTGCGAGCGGCGCAGCTTGAACAGCGACGCCATGCTCACGATATACATCACGATCGCACCGAATACCGACATCGTCACGATATTCGCAGTCAGCGTCTGCCCGCCGAACTGGATCAGCTCGTCGCTGTAGATCGCCGCGATCCCGACCACGCCGCCCGCGAGAATCGCGCGATGGGGCGTCTTGAAGCGCGGATGCACCTTCCCGAGCCATTCGGGCAGGTAGCCTTCGCGGGCCAGCGCGAAGATCTGGCGCGAATAGCCGAGGATGATCCCGTGGAACGACGCGACCAGCCCGAACAGCCCGAGCCACACGAGCATGTGCATCCAGCCGCTGTTCGCGCCGACGATGTACTTCATCGCCTGCGGCAGCGGGTCGTTGATGTTCGCGAGCTTGGTCCAGTCGCCCGCGCCGCCGGCGAACACCATCACGCCGATCGCCAGTGCGACGAGGGTCAGGATCCCGGCCACGTACGCGATCGGGATCGAGCGCTTCGGGTTCTTCGCCTCCTCGGCGGCCATCGCGACGCCTTCGATCGCGAGGAAGAACCAGATCGCGAACGGGATCGCCGCGAACATCCCGTGGAACGCGCCCACGCTGAAATGATCGGCGCCCGACCAGCCGCCCTTCATGAAGTTGCTCCACGCAAAGCCCGGCGACACGACGCCCATGAACACCAGCAGCTCGAAGATCGCGAGCAGCGTGACGACCAGCTCGAAGGTCGCCGCGATCTGCACGCCGACGATGTTCAGCGCCATGAACACGAGATACGCGCCCATTGCCGCATGCTTGGGCTCGAGGCCCGGGAACTGCACGTGCAGGTACGCGCCGATCGCGAGTGCGATCGCGGGCGGTGCAAACACGAACTCGACGAGTGTCGCCGCACCGGCGAGATAGCCGCCGGTCGGGCCGAACGCCCGGCGCGCATACGCGAACGGGCCGCCCGCATGCGGGATCGACGTCGTCAGCTCGGTGAAACTGAAAATGAAGGTGGTGTACATCGCCGCGACGAACAACGCGGTGACGACGAAGCCCAGCGTGCCGGCGCTTGCCCAGCCGTAGCTCCAGCCGAAGTACTCGCCGGAAATCACGAGGCCGACCGCGATGCCCCACAGTTGCCAGGTCCCGAGCGTCTGCTGCAGCGCGGGCTGGCCGGACGACTTGGCGCCGGCGGCGGGCCGGCCATTCGACTCTGCTTTCATCGGACTCTCTCCTCAAAGGCGCCGTGCCTGTCGGCCTGCGCGACTGAGAATCGATGCTAGAGAGTCATTAAACGACGTGTTATCGAAATTCGGCAAAGATCGCGGCTGACATTTCGCTTGCGGAAATGCAGACCCGGAACGGCTGACGAAGCCGACACGCCGCAGGCGGCACCGCGGCAGCCTTCGCCGAACGCCGACAGCCGGGCGCTGGCGGCGCCGCCCGAGCGGACGCTGTCGCGTGACGTTCCCGCCCGGCCGGATACATACGCGGCTGCAACACCGTCCGGCCATGCAGCGCGGACGGACGGAGGCGCGACGGTGGCGTTACTGGCCGCCGCCGCGCTGGTTGAACCAGCGGTCGAGCAGCTTGCCGGCCGCTTCGCGGCCGCCGAGGCCGAACGACAGCGCCACCGCCACCGCGATCGCGCCGAGCACGAGGCCAAAGGCGAGCTGGACGATCTCGTTCGCGATGCCCATCGCGCGCAGCCCCATCGCGAACACGAGGCCCAGGATCGCGAATTGCGCGATGCGCGCGAACAGCACGCTGTGCTCGCGGTCGGCCTGCTCGATCACACGGCGCGCGAGGCCCGCGAGCCACACGCCGATCACGAGGATCACGCCGCCCATCAGCACGTGGCCGCCGAATTCGATGAACAGCGTGACGACGTCGCGCACCTGCGAGAAGCCGAGCCGGTTCGCGGCTTCGACCGACGCGAACAGCATCGCGAAAAACACGATCAGCCGCGCGACCAGCACCGACGGCTGCAGGATCCCCGAAAACACACGCTCGACGCCGAGCACGGCCGGCAGCCCGTCGGCGCCCGCGGCTTCCAGCAGCTTCTGCGCGAGCGACGCGACGAAGCGCGCGAAGTAGAACGTCACCAGCACGATCACGATCGCCGCGACGATGTCCGGCACCGCGCCGAGGAACTGGTTCAGCATGTTGGTGGCCGGCACCGAGATCGCGTCGATCTTCAGCGCGTCGAGCGCGGAGATCAGCGTCGGCACGAACACGAACACGTAGACGATCGTGCCGACCAGGCTCGACACGCGCACCGGCGTCGGGCTGTCGAGGCGCTGCGTGAGGCGGTCGGCGCCGGCGGCGACGAGCAGGTTCGTCACGAGGCCGCGCAGCACGCGCGCGACGATCCAGCCGACGATGCCGATCACCGCGGCCGCGAAAATGTTCGGCACGATCGCGAGCAGCTTGTCGACCATCCCCTGCACCGGCGACAGCAGCCCCGACAGCGCGAACGACGCGAGGATCGCCGGCAGGAACATCAGGATCACGAGCCAGAACAGCACGTCGCCGAGATAGCCGGTCATCGGCTGCATGCCGGCGCCTTCGGACAGCTTGTCGTCGATCTTGCTCGCCTTCAGCGCGCGGTTCGCGAGGCTGCGCAGCAGCGACGCGATGAGCCACGCGATCAGCGTCAGCGCCGCGCCGCCGATCAGGTTCGGCAGGTAGTTGACGATGTGGGTGACGAGCAGCGAGAACGGGTTGGACACCGCATACAGGTTGAGCACGTTGAAGATGCCCACCGCGGTGACGAGCAGCACGAGCCAGAACAGGCCGCCCGCGATGATGCGCTCGACGCAGGCACCCTGGCCGGTACTTTCGTTGATCCGCTGATCGACCTTCAGCGCGCTGAGCAGGCGCATCGCGCCGGCCCGCACCACGACGGCGATCAGCCAGCCGATCACCAGGATGCCGATCGCGCCGGCGATCTTTGGCAGATACCCCCCTAGCGTGGTCTGCAGCGACGTGATGAAGCTGGAAGCATCCATTTCTTCTTCTCCCGAAAACGTGGTGTTGCGATTGAACATCGACGAACTACCTGCGTACTTCGAAAAACGTGCTGCCCCGACGGAGCAACTTACCCGAGAAAAATGACGCGATCACCCGATTTCACCGTCTTTAACTTTAGTTCTAGTTCTCGGAGGGGCAAGACCCCATTTCGTCAAAATAAAAAGGGCGCGATTGGTCGGCCTCCTACGCATTTCCGCAAGATTTATCAAATCGGGCCGTGCTACCGTGACGTCGGTTCCTGCCCTGACACGCCGATGACCATCGAAACGAAACCCGACCCGCCCGCCTGGCTTCGCTATGCGGCGAGCGTGGCGCGCGTGCACGAGTACATCCGCGCACACCTCGACGGCCCGCTCGACCTGAACCGGCTCGCCGAAGTCGCGTGCCTGTCGCCGTACCACTGGCAGCGCGTCTATCGCGCGCTGTACGGCGAGTCGATCGTGCTGACGGTGCGGCGGATGCGGATCGTGCGCGCGTCCGAGGATCTCGTGTGCACGGCGCGGCCGATCGACGAAATCGCGCGGCGCGCGGGCTACGGTTCGACGCACGCGTTCGCGCGGGCGTTTCGCGACGCATACGGCGTGCCGCCCGTGCAGCACCGACGCACGGGCAGCCACCGGCCCATCTATCCGTTACAGCGAGGAGAGGAAGACATGTTCAAGCATGAAGTCGAGATCCGGCGGCTGCCGGAATTACACGGCTATGCGGTGGCGCACACCGGGTCGTACCTGAAGGTCGGCGACGCGTTCGCCCGGATCGGTGCGTGGGCTGGTCCGCGCGGGCTGATCGGCCCGGGCGCGAAGATGATCGGGATTTTTTACGACGATCCGGACACGACGCCCGAAGCGCAGTTGCGCGCGAAAGCGTGCTTCATGCCGGCCGACGGCGCGCCGGACATCGAACCCGCGCCGCCGGTGGAGCGTGCGACGGTCGCAGGCGGCGAATATGCGGTGCTGCTGCATACGGGGCCGTATGCAGACCTGAAGACGGCCTACCAGTGGCTCTACGGCGACTGGCTGCGCCACTCGGGCCGCGAAGCCGCCGACGCGCCGCCGTTCGAGCTGTACCTCAATACGCCGATGGATGCCGCGCCGGCCGACCTGCGCACCGAGATCTACCTGCCGCTGCGCTGATCGGAAGGCGTGCGCGGCGGCCCTGAAACGAAGCGCGCCGGCTGGCGTTCACACGCCGCCGGCGCGAATGCGCGGATCAACCGGCTTACGCAGCCTGCGTCCCGCACCCGGGGCAGAACCGCGCGTCGTCCGCCAGCGCCGAGTGGCAGCGGCTGCAGGACTTGCCGCGTTGCGCGGCACCGCACTGCGCGCAGAAGCGCGCATCCGCCGCATTGAGCGCGCCGCAGCCCGCGCAGGCAAGCTGGCTCAACGGCACGTTGCCGCCGGCCTGCCCGCTTCGACTGTCGGCCGGCGCCTGCCAGCCCCAGCCGTGGCGATCGCGGCCGCGCGCATCGTGGCCGTCGTGCCCGTCCCGGCGCTGCCCGCCGTGATGCCCGCCACCGTGGCCGCTATTGTTGCCGTGCCCGCCGCCATGGCCACCGCCGTGGCCGCCCAGGATTCGTTTCAGAAAGCTCATCGCCCGCTCCTCAACGCTTGGCCTGCGCACCGCCGAACGCCCCCGAGGACGACAGCAGCCGCAAACCGTTGGCCACGACGATCAGGCTTGCACCCGCGTCGGCGAAGACCGCCATCCACATCGTGCCCAGCCCCGCGACCGTGAGGCCGAGGAACACGATCTTCACGCCGAGCGCGAAGCCGATGTTCTGCACCAGTACACGATGCGTCGCACGCGACAGCCGCACGAACGCGGGGATCTTGCGCAGGTCGTCGTCCATCAGCGCGACGTCGGCCGTCTCGATCGCCGTGTCGGTGCCCATCGCGCCCATCGCGAAGCCGATGTCGGCGCGCGCGAGCGCCGGCGCGTCGTTGATCCCGTCGCCGACCATCCCGACCGCGCCCGCGCCGCCGGCCGACAGCTCCTCGACTGCCGCGAGCTTGTCTTCCGGCAGCTGGTTGCCGCGTGCGTCGTCGATGCCGGCCTGCTGCGCGATCGCCTGCGCGGTATGCGGGTTGTCGCCGGTCAGCATCGCGGTGCGGATGCCGAGCGCATGCAGATCCGCGATCGCTTCACGGCTCGTGTCCTTGATCGTGTCGGCCACCGCGAAGATGCCGAGCACGCGCGCTTCGTCGACCAGCACCACGACGCTCTTGCCCTGCCGCTCGAGCGCATCGAGCTTCGCTTCGAGGGCCGTCGAGCAGCGCTCGAGTTCCTCGACGAGCCGGTGGTTGCCGAGCCAGTAGCGCGTGCCGTCGATCGTGCCGCGCACGCCGCGCCCGACGATCGCTTCGAAGTCCTGTACATCGGCGAATGCCGTCGTGCCCGCGTCGCGCGCCGCGGCTGCGATCGCCTGCGACACCGGGTGATCGGAGCGCGCCGCGAGGCTCGCGCCGAGGTGCCGCACGCGTGCCTCGTCGGCGTCGGTCGCGTGCAGGTCGAAGTCGGTCTGCACCGGCTTGCCGTGCGTGATCGTGCCGGTCTTGTCGAGCGCGAGCCACGCGAGCTTGCGCCCTTCTTCCAGGTACACGCCTCCCTTCACGAGAATCCCGCGTCGCGCGGCGGCCGCGAGCCCCGAGACGATCGTCACCGGCGTCGAGATCACCAGCGCGCACGGGCACGCGATCACGAGCAGCACCAGCGCGCGGTAGATCCAGTCGTGCCACGCACCGCCCATCACGAGCGGCGGCGCCACCGCGACCAGCAGCGCGACCGCGAACACGATCGGCGTGTAGACGCGTGCGAACTGGTCGACGAAGCGCTGCGTCGGCGCCTTCGCGCCTTGCGCTTCCTCAACCGCGTGGATGATCCGCGCGAGCGTCGAGTTGGCCGCGACGGCCGTCACGCGATAGTCGAACGAACCCGATTCGTTGATCGTGCCCGCATACACGGCGTCGCCGGTCGTCTTTTCGACGGGCAGGCTCTCGCCGGTGATCGGCGCCTGGTTCACCGTCGAGCGGCCCGCGACGACTTCGCCGTCCAGCCCGATCCGCTCGCCCGGCTTCACGCGCACGACTGCACCGAGCGCCACCTGCGCGGCCTCGATCGTGCGCCACGACCCGTCGGCGTCCTGCACGGTCGCGGTGTCCGGCGCGAGCTGCATCAGGCCCTGGATCGCATTGCGTGCACGGTCGAGCGACTTCGCTTCGATCAGCTCGGCGATCGTGAACAGCACCATCACCATCGCGGCTTCCGGCCACTGGCCGATCGCCATCGCGCCCGTCACCGCGATGCTCATCAGCGCGTTGATGTTCAGGTTGCCGTTGCGGATCGCGATCCAGCCCTTCTTGTACGTGGTGAGCCCGCACGCGAGCACCGCCGCCAGCGCAAGCGCCGCCGCGAGCCATACGGGCAGGCCCGCCCAGGTCGCGCCCTCGGATGCGATCGCGGCGACACCGGCGAGCGCCAGCGGCCACCACGGCTTCGGGGGGGCGTCAGCGACGCGCGCGGCCGGTGCGCCGGGCGCTGCCGCCTCGGGCGTCATCCCGAGCGAGCGGATCGCGCTTTCGATCGCCGACTGGGCGTCCGGCACGTGCTCGACCGTCAGCATCCGCTGCATCAGGTTGAACTCGAGCGCCGACACTTCGCTCATCCCGCCGAGCTTCTTGCGGATCAGCGTTTCCTCGGTCGGGCAGTCCATCTGCATGATCCGGAATGCGGAGCGCACGTGACCCGACGCGGTCGCCTGCGCGACCGGCAGCGGCGCGAGCGTCAGCGCGGCAGGCGCGCAGCAGTCACCGGCCGCGTGGTCGTGGTCGTGGTCGTGGTCGTGGTCGTGGTCGTGGTCGTGGTCGTGGTCGTGACCGGCATGATCGTGTGCGGCGCTGCCGTGTGCACAGGCGGTGCCATGGACATGGCCGTCGCCGTGCTCGTGCGCAGGGTCATGCCCCTGGTCGTGGTCGTGTTCCTTGCCGCTGCCGTGGCTGCAACCGGCGCCGTGGGCGTGGCCCTCTTCACGACCGGCGTGATCGTGATCGTGATCATGTTCGTGATCGTGGTCGTGGCTGTGGGCCTGCGACTGCGCGCCACGCGCTGCGGCGACCTCACCATGCGCGTGCTCGCCGGCCGCCGGCGCCGCGTCGGCGACGGTGGCCGTATCCGTATCGTGCGCGTCGGCGCAGCACGGGGCGGCGCCGCCGGCATGACGGTGTCGTGGGTCGTGGGTACGCTGGGCGTCGGTCATGACAACCTCCTCAATGGCTAACGGTGTAGAGTTAACACCCTGAAGCCACTACAAGGTCAACCCTTACACGGGAGAAAGGCATGAAGATCGGCGAACTGGCCAAAGCGGCCCGCTGCACACCCGAGACGATCCGTTTCTACGAGAAAGAGGGTCTGATGCCGGATGCGGAGCGCACCGACTCGAACTACCGCAACTACACCGACGTGCACGTCGAGCGGCTGCGCTTCATCCGCAACTGCCGCGCGCTCGACATGGCGCACGACGAAATCCGCGCGCTGCTGCAGCTCACCGACACGCCGGCCGACCCCTGCGACTCGATCAACTCACTGCTCGACGAACACATCGGGCACGTCGATGCGCGCCTCGCGGAACTCACGCACCTGCGCGACCAGCTCACCGAATTGCGCCGCCAGTGCGTCGGCGAACATTCGGTCGAAGATTGCGGCATCGTGCATGGTCTCGCGACGATGGAAACCGTCGCCCCGGCCGCGAAGCGCTCGCACCTCGGCTGAAACCCTTGTGAAGTATGATAGTCTGGTTGAGAATAGTTATACCCTTACTAGATATTGAATGACTATTCATGTCCACCAGTCGCCCGTCCCCGCTCGCGCTGGCCGTCCTCGCGACGCTCACCGAAACGCCGATGCATCCCTACGGGATGCTGCAGCAACTGAAGGCGCGCGGATACGACGAAGTCGTCAACGTGCGCCAGCGCACCAGCCTCTACCAGACGATCGACCGGCTGCTGCGCGACGGGCTGATCGCCGTGCACGACACCGAGCGCGACGGCGCGTTTCCGGAGCGCACGCTGTATGCGCTGACCGAGGCCGGGCACACGGCCGGGCAGGCGTGGCTGCATGCGCTGCTCGCGGAACCCGCGCGTGAATTCCCGGCGTTCGGCGCCGGTCTCGCGTTCCTGCCGCTGCTCGACGCCGAAGACGCCCGCCACCAGCTCGAGCTTCGAATCACACGGCTCGACGCGGAGCGCGAACGCCTCGAAACGCTGCGCGCCACCGCGCAGGCCGACCAGGTGCCGCGCCTGTTCCTGCTGCAGAACGAGCATGCGCTCGTGCTGCTCAATGCCGAACTCGACTGGGCGCGCAGCGTCGTCGAGCACCTGAAGATCGGTGCGCTGCGCTGGGTGGACGGCTGACGCGTCACGCAGGCCGACTCCCGCCGGCAACGTGCATCGCCCCGATCAAAGCACCTTGCCGGGATTCAGGATGCCGAGCGGATCCAGCGCGGCCTTCAGGCGTCGCATCAATCCGATTTCCGCGTCGCTGCGCGTATGCGCGAGATAGGGGCGCTTGAGCACGCCGATCCCGTGCTCGGCCGACACCGAGCCGCCCATGTCGCGCACCACCGCGTACACGCCGTGATCGAGCGCATCGAGGTCCGTGTCGGTCATCCCGGCCAGCGACACGCCGATATGTACGTTGCCGTCGCCGACATGGCCGAAGAACAGGCACGTGACGTCCGGCCAGCGCGCCCGCAACGCCGCCTCGCAGCGCTCGGCGAACGCGCCGAGTTCTCCCGTCGGCAGGCTCACGTCGAAGTTGACGAGCTGCGGCAGCGCGTCGATCGCGAGTCCTTCGCGCAGCGTCCACAAGTCGCGCGCCTGCCGCTCCGACGTCGCGAGCACCGCATCCTCCACGAGCCCTGCGTCGAACCCCGCCCCGAGACCGGCTTCCAGCGCCTGGCGCGCGTCGCCGCCCGGCGCGCTCGTCGCGCATTCGATCAGGATCGCGAAGCCATCGTCGCCGACGAACGGCGCCGAGACACCCGGCGTATGACGCGCGACGTAGTCGTAGAACGCCGGCCACATCGCCTCGAAACTGACGACCTCCGGCAACATGCGCACGCGGTTCCACAGCGCGACCACCGCGTCGTAGTCGCGCACGCGGCAAAGCGCCGTGGCCGGCGCGGCCAGCAGCGGATGCAGCCGCAGCACCGCGCGCGTGACGACGCCGAGCGTCCCTTCGCTGCCGATGAACAGCTGCTTGAGGTCGTAGCCCGCATTGTTCTTCAGCATCCGGTTCATCGACGACACGACCGTGCCGTCCGCGAGCACCGCCTCGAGCCCGAGCACCTGCTCGCGCATCATCCCGTAGCGGATCGCGCGCGTGCCGCCCGCGTTGGTCGCGAGCATGCCGCCGATCTGGCATGAGCCGCGCGCACCGAGATCGACGCCGAACGTGAAACCCGCCGCTTCCGCGGCTTCCTGCACCGTCTGCAGCGGCGTTCCGGCACGTACCGTCATCGTGCCGGCCGCCGCGTCGAGCGCCTCGATGCCCGCGAAGCGCTCCATCGACAGCACCACCTCGCCGCCGAGCGCGACCGCGCCGCGCGCGAGTCCCGTCAAACCGCCCTGCGGCACGACCGGCTGGCCGAGCCGCGCGCACAGCGCGAGCGTGCGCGACACGTCGTCGACACTGCGCGGTCGCACCAGCGCACGCGGCCGCGCGCCGGCCGGCTCGTTGTACGCGGTGAAGTAACGCGGATCGATGTCCGCCGAGCGCGTAACGAGCGCATCGCCCAGTTCGGCGACGAGCACGGCTTCGACCGCATCACCCGACAACGATCCGCCGCCCTGTTCGCCACCCGCGGCGGCCGTGTTCCGGTTCTGCATCGCGCGCGGCTCCGCTTACTTCGCCGAGATGTCGATATCGCCGAAATACTTCAGGCCGAGCGACTTCACCGTGCCGTCCGCCTTCAGCTTGTCGATCGCCGCATCGAGTTTCGCCTTCAGCGCGCTGTCGCCTTTACGCAGCCCGAATGCGATGCCATTGCCGAGAATCTTGTCGTCGCGCACGGGCTGGCCGACGAACGAGAAGCCCTTGCCGTCCGGACGCGACAGGAAGCCGCGCTGGCCGGACGGTGCGAGCACGAGCGTCGCGTCGAGACGGCCGGCCACGAGGTCCGCGTACGCCTGGTTCTGGTCCTGGTACGCGACGACCGCGACGCCCGCCGGCTCCCAGTGCGCCTTCGCGAAGGTTTCCTGGATCGACGCCTGCAGCACGCCGACGCGCTTGCCCTTCAGCGATTCCGGCGTCGGCAGCAGGCCGCTGCCGGTGCGGGCGATCAGCTGGGTCGGCACGCGATAGATGATCGTCGTGAAGTCGATCGCCTGGCGCCGCTGCTCGGTCGCGTTCATCGCCGAGTTGATTGCGTCGAACTTGCGGCCCTGCAGCGCGGGAATCAGGCCGTCGAACGACGTCTCGACCCATTTGCACGACAGCTTCGCCGTCTGGCAGACGGCATTGCCGACGTCGATGTCGAAGCCCTGCAGGTCGCCGTTCGGCGCTTTCGATTCGAACGGCGGGTATTGCGCCTCCAGGCCGAAGCGCAGCGTCTGCGCATCGGCGAGCGCCGCGCCCGAGCCGATGGCGCACGCAAGTGCGAACGCGAGTTTCAGGGTGGCCGTGTGCTTCATCGTGATCTCCTGTGTCTGGTCGGTGCGACGCTCCCGTCGCCGGTTTCCGTACGGGCTTTACAGCGAACGCAGCCGCCGCGCGCCTTCGACCAGCGTCGCGTCGTCCTTCGAAAAACTGAGCCGGATCACGCCGGCGTCGGTGCCGTCGGTATAGAACGCCGACAGCGGAATCGTCGCGACGCGTGCATCGCGGATCAGGCGCAGCACGAAATCGCTGTCGCTTTCGTCCGAGAAGTGCCGGAAGCGCGCGAGCATGAAGAACGAGCCTTCGCTCGGCAGCAGCTCGAAACGCGAATCGGCCAGCTCGCGCGCGAGCAGGTCGCGCTTGGCCTGGTAGAACGCCGACAGGCCGAGATAGCTGTCCGGCCGCGCGAGGATTTCCGCGAACGCGACCTGCATCGGCGTGTCGGCCGCGAACACCATGAACTGGTGCACCTTGCGGATCTCGTCCATCAGCTCGGCCGGCGCGAGGCAATAGCCGACCCGCCAGCCGGTTACGTGGAACGACTTGCCGAACGACGACACGATCACGCTGCGCTCGGCCAGCTCGCGATGGCGCGCCATGCTCTGATGCTGCGCGCCGTCGAACACGACGTGCTCGTAGACCTCGTCGGACAGGATCACGATGCCGGTATCGCGCGTGAGCTGCGCGAGCCGTTCGAGATCGTCGGCGGAAAATACGGTCGCGGTCGGGTTGTGCGGCGTGTTGACGATGATCATCCGCGTGCGCGGGTTGATCGCCGCGGCGACTTCGTCCCAGTTCACGCGGAAATGCTCGGGCGACAGCTTGATCGCCACCGGCGTCGCGCCCTGCAGCCGCACGATCGGCGCATAGCTGTCGAACGACGGCTCGAAGTAGATCACCTCGTCGCCCGGATGCACGAGCGCGCTGATCGCCGCGTAGAGCCCTTCGCTCGCGCTGGCGATCACCGTGATTTCCGTGACCGGGTCGTAGTGTGGGCCGTACAGCGCCTCGGTCTTTTCGGCGAGCCGCTCGCGCAGCGCCATGACGCCGGCCATCGGCGCGTACTGGTTGTGGCCGTCGCGCATCGCGCGCGCAACGCCTTCGACGAGCGCCGGATCGGGCGCGAAATTCGGCGCCCCCTGCGACAGGTTCAACGCATCGTGCCGGGCAGCCAGTTGGCCGATCACCGTGAAGATCGTCGTCCCGACGTCGGGCAGTTTCGAACGGGGCGCGGTCGCGCTTCGCATGACTCCTCCTTCTGATGTCCTTCGGGCGGCCGCGCGCGACACGCGCGGCCTGCATCTGTCGCACGATTTAGCCCGAGCCAATATCGGTGGACAATCGAAAGTTCGTCATGGCGGCCATGCATTTTTCTCATGGCCCGTGGGAAGAGGTACACAGCGGCAAGGCTAGCCTGCCGGGGCGACATGCGAATCAGGCATTTCCCCTAGGGCCCGTTACCGGCCGGCCGCCGCCAGGTAGGCGAGCAGCACGGCCCGCAGTTCGTCGCGCAGCGCGGCGATGTCGAACGCGGGCCCGAGCGTCAGCAACGCCTGCGAAAGCCCGCCGTAGCAGATCGTGTGCGCCATCCGCGCGAGCCCGTCGAGCCGCGCGACGGGTGGCGGATCGGCCGCGTGCGCGAGCGCGTCGCGCCACAGCGCGACATACGCGTCGTAATGCCGACGGTAGGCGGTGAGCGGCGACACCTGCCGTTCCAGCGCGAAGAGCGCGCCCCACAGCGCCGCGTCGGCGCCGATCGCCTCGACCTGCAGGTCGACGAGCGCGGCGGCCAGTTCGGCCCGCGGCGCGCCGTGCAGTCGCGCGATGGCGTCGCGCAGCCGGTCGGCCAACGCCAGCACGTGTCGGTGGATGCAGAGCGCCGCGAGGCTCTGCTTGTCGCCGAAGTATTCGTAGAAGGTGCCGATGCTCACGCCCGCGACGGCCGCGATCTCGCGGATCGTCGCCTTCGCGTAGCCGCGTTCGAGCAAAAGCTGAACGAACGCCTGCTGCAGCGCGTCGGAACTCGCCTGCGCGCGCGACTGGCGCGGCCGGCGGCGCAAGGCGGGCGCGGGTTGCGCCGCCGGCTGGCCGGGCGGCGCCGGAACCTGAACATGTCGCGGCGGCATATTTGCTACTCTGGAAATCAGCAGGGAATGCGTTTTACCGGGGGCCGGAGCCGGCGCCGAAGCGTCATCCGTGCGGCATGACGCCGGCCGCCCGCGCAGCATGAGACCGGAGACACCTCGATGACCGAATCGACTCACGCCGTCACGAACCAGTTCGACGAACTGGTCGACTATAACCTCTTCGCGACGGACATCGCGCTGCGCGACGCGCTCACCCGCGCGGGCGCCGACTGGGCCGTGCCGCAGCTCGACGCCTACGGCGCGCGGCTCGGCAGCGCCGACACCGCGCGCCTCGCCGACGAAGCGAACCACCACACGCCGGAACTGCACACCTTCGACCGGCGCGGCCGGCGCGTCGACCGCGTCGACTTCCACCCGGCGTGGCATACGCTGCTCGGCCAGTACCGCCACGAAGGCTTCGTGTCGCTCGCGTTCCGCGACACGCGTCGCGGCCGCTGGGCCGCGACCGCGGCCGGCTTCTACCTGCATGGCCAGATCGAGGCCGGCACGCTGTGCCCGGCGACGATGACGCAGGCCGCGATTCCCGTGCTGCAGAAGGAGCCCGCGCTGTGGGACTTGCTGCGCGACAAGCTCTACAGCAACGACTACGATCCGCGCGACGTGCCGGTCGCCGACAAGCGCTCGATCTGGTTCGGCATGGGCATGACCGAGAAACAGGGCGGCTCCGACGTGCGCGCGAACACGACGCTTGCGACCGCCGTCGGCGCGGGCGGCCGCGGCGGCGAATACCGGCTGCGCGGCCACAAGTGGTTTTTCTCGGCGCCGATGTGCGACGCGCACCTCGTCGTCGCGCGCACCGAAGCCGGCAGCCCGTCGTGCTTCTACGTGCCGCGCTGGCGGCCGGATGGCACGAAGAACGCGGTCGAGATCCAGCGGCTGAAGGACAAGGTCGGCAACCGCAGCAACTCGAGCAGCGAGATCGAGCTGAACGACGCGTGGGGCATCATGCTCGGCGACGAAGGCCGCGGCATTCCGACCATCATCGAGATGGCCACCACCACGCGGCTGAACTGCGTGCTCGGCAGCGCGGCGATGCTGCGTCAGGGCGTCGTGCAGGCGATCGCGTACACGCGCCAGCGCCATGCGTTCGGCCGCGCGCTCGCCGAGCAGCCGCTGATGCGCACCGTGCTCGCCGATCTCGCGCTCGAGAGCGAAGCCGCGCTGTCGCTGTCGATGCGACTCGCCGACGCGTTCGAGCGCGACGACTCGCCGCGCGAACGCGCATGGAAGCGGATCGTCACGCCCGCGGCGAAATTCTGGGTGTGCAAGCGCGCGGTCGAGCTGACCGGCGAGGTGATGGAAGTGTTCGGCGGCAACGGCTACGTCGACGACGGCCCGATCGCGCGGCTGTTCCGCGAGGCGCCCGTCAACTCGATCTGGGAAGGCTCGGGCAACGTGATGTGCCTCGACGTGCTGCGCGCGATATCGCGCGAACCCGACGCGGCCGCCGCGCTGTTCGCCGAACTCGCCGACCTCGGTGCGGGCGAACCGCGCATCCGCACGGCGCTCGATGCGCTGCGCGCGATGCTCGCGGCGCCGGCCGACACGCTCGAGGCGTCGGGCCGCGTGTTCGCGCAGCGGCTCGCGGTGGTCGCGCAGGCGTGCCTGCTGCGCCGCGATGCGCCGGCGGCCGTGGCCGACGCATTCGTCGCGACGCGGCTCGCCGCGCCCGACTGGGGCCGCATCGCGGGCGGCTTCGATCCGCACGCGATCGACGTCGCCGCGCTGCTGCAGCGCGCGTACCCGGCCTGATGCCCTTTGGATAGCTTGGTAAGGCCCAGTTCGCCTTCGTTCGCCCGCCCGGAGTCACGATGAACCTCGTCGCCGCCCTCGACCGCGCCGCCCGTGCGACGCCCGACCAGCCGTTCCTCGTCAGCGAATCCGCGACGATCACCTATGCCGCCGCGCGCGAGCGCTCGCACCGCGCGGCAGCCGTGCTGAGCGCGCTCGGCGTCGCGGCCGGCGACCGCGTCGCCGCGATGTGCTTCAACACGCCGTCTTTCGTCGACTTGATGTTCGGCGCGTGGCGGCTCGGCGCGACGTTCGTGCCGGTCAACCACAAGCTGCAGGCGCCGGAAGTCGACTACGTGCTCGAACACAGCCGCAGCAAGGCGCTGCTGTTCGACGTCGCGCTCGCGCCGGTGGTCGAACGCCTCGTGCATCCCGCGCGGCGGCTCGTGACCGAAGGCGAACTCGACGGCGTGCCGTGCTTCGACACGCTGTGCGCGACGATGGACGGCCTCGCGGGCATCGAGCCCGCCGACGGCGACATCGCGCAGATCCTCTATACGTCCGGCACGACCGGCCACCCGAAAGGCTGCGTGCACAGCCACCGCACCGTGACGCTCGCGGCGATGCAGGCGGCGCTCGCGACCGGCATTGGCCGCCACGAGCGCACGCTGATGGCGATGCCGATCTGGCATTCGTCGCCGCTCAACAACTGGTTCGGCGGCACGCTGTACGCGGGCGGCACCGTCGTGCTGCTGCGCGAATACCATCCGCTGCGCTTCCTGCAGGCCATCGAGCGCGAGCGCGTGACGCTGTATTTCGGCGCGCCGGTGTCGTACCTGCTGCCGCTCGACACGATCGACGGCTTCGCGGCGTTCGACCTGTCGAGCGTGCGCGCGTGGCTGTACGGCGGCGGCCCGATCGGCCCCGCGCAGGCCGAACGTCTCACGCGTGCGTATCGCAGCAACGCGTTCTTCCAGGTGTACGGCATGACCGAAGCGGGGCCGGCCGGCACGACGCTATATCCGGACGAGCAGATCGCGAAGGCCGGTTCGATCGGCCGCACCGGCGGCCCGGGCGTCGACCTGCGCGTCGTGCGGATGGACGGCCTCGACGCGCAGCCGGGCGAGACCGGCGAGATCTGGCTGAAGACCGACAGCATGATGCTCGGCTATCTCGACGATGCGGCCGCGACGCGCGCCGCGTTCGCGCCGGACGGCTGGTATCGCACCGGCGACATCGCACGGATCGATCAGGATGGCTACCTGTTCATCGTCGACCGACTGAAGGACATGATCGTGACGGGCGGCGAGAACGTCTATTCGAAGGAAGTGGAGGACGTGCTCGGCGCGCATCCGGACATCGCCGAGGCGGCCGTCGTCGGCGTCCCGCATCCCGACTGGGGCGAGACGGTCGTCGCGCACGTGGTGCTGCGCGCGGGCAGCGTGCCCGACGCGGATGCACTGCGCGCGTTCTGCGGCGAGCGGCTGGCCGCTTACAAGATCCCGCGCGAATTCACGTTCGCGCAGGCGCTGCCGCGCACGCCGACGGGCAAGCTGCAGAAGTTCCTGCTGCGGGTGCGGCGCGGAGACTAAGTACCTAGGATTGAGTCAGCGCATTTACAACCCGCGCACTCATACTCTCGCTGCATAAGAAATTACGGACAGCGAATCATACTTGTCCGATTGATCAACGGTTCTTATCTGGAATAGCGTCTCGGGGCAGGACATTCCGTTTACCGAGACAGGGCTGCTGTTGAGCAACGGCGACCAGCAATCAACAATGCCCGCAGCATTGCAGGATACGTCACTTACATGCCTAAATTTATTATTAGCCTGTTCCTGATCACTTCCAGCCCGACATTTGCATGCATCGCCAGCGAAAATTTCGATATCTACTTCTTGCCAAATAGCTCGCACATATCGAACTCCGAAATCGCCCGCATTGAGAAATGGGCAATCGATCAAAAAATCAATTATGCGAATCACCTAACCCAAGAGACAACACTGATCAGCGGCCATGCCGAGGAAAGTGAACCGGGAGCACTGGCCCTTGCGCAATCGAGATTGCAAACCGCGTATGCGCTGTTGGAGGAATTAGGTTTTTTACGCGGGACCATCAAGAAGAGCGCCCGCGTTTATTCGCATGGCGACGTGGACAATGGACGGCGTGTGGAAATTTCCTTCCTGCCCGATTGCCCTAACAAGTGCTGCGACGGCGAGTAACGTCATACTGCCGGCGATCACGGCGATGCGATATCGACGTATGCATGCGGCGACCCTGCCTGCAAGATCCTATGCCCTGTCGGCCGCGTCCCACCAAAGAAAAAGCCACCGGACCCGGTGGCTTTTTTCGCATGAGGCGCGCGTGACGACGCGTTGCAACGCCGCCCGCACGTCACATCAGGCTGCTTACTTCCCGCCGATGCTCTTCAGCGGCTTCCACTCGCCCTTCTCGACCTTGTACATCGTAATGCCGCCATTCTTCAGGTCGCCCTTCGCGTCATACGCGACGTGCGTCGACGTCACGCCGGCCATGTCGGTCTTCGCGAGCAGCGGCAGGTACTTCGCCGGATCGGTCGAATCGGCCTTCTTCATCGCGTTGAACAGCGCCATCGCGCCGTCGTACGCGTACGGCGAGTACGTCTGCACGTCTTCGCCGAAGCGCTTCTTGTACTTGTCGGCGTACGTCTTGCCGCCCGGCATTTCTTCCAGCGGGAGGCCAGCCAGCGAAGCGATCGTGCCGTCGGCCGCGTTGCCCGCGATCTTCAGGAACGTCGGCGTCTTCACCATTTCTCCGCTCATCAGCGGAGCGGTGATGCCGAGCGCCTTCATCTGCTTGACCATCGGTGCCGCCTGCGAATCCGCGCCGCCGTAGTAGACGAGATCCGGCTTCGCCGCCTTCAGCTTGGTCAGGATCGCCTTGAAGTCGACCGCCTTGTCGTTCGTGAATTCACGGTCGACGATCGATGCGCCGCCGGCCTTCGCGGCCTTCTCGAACTGGTCGGCGAGACCCTGGCCGTAGGCCGTGCGGTCGTCGACGATCGCGATCTTCTTCATGCCCAGATCCTTCGACGCGAACGTGCCGGCCACCGAGCCCTGCTGCGTGTCGGACGTCATCATGCGGAAGGTCGTCTTGTAGCCCTGCTGCGTGTATTCCGGTGCGGTCGCCATCGCGATCTGCGGAATGCCCGCGTTCGCGTAGATGCGCGAAGCCGGAATCGTCGTGCCCGAATTGAAGTGGCCGAGCATGCCCTTGATGCCGTCGTCGACGAGCTTCTGCGCGACCGTCGTGCCGGTGCGCGGGTCAGCCTGGTCGTCCTGCGTGTCGAGCACGAACTTCACCGGCTTGCCGCCGATCTTCGGGCTCGTCGCGTTGAAATCCTCGATCGCGAGCGCGATCCCGTTCTGCATATCCTTGCCGTAGTGCGCCTGCGCGCCCGTCATCGGCCCTGCGTAACCGATCTTCACGTCATCCGCATGGGCCGTCCCCGCCAGCGACATGACCGCGACGAACGTCGCGCCTGCCAGCTTTTTCATCGTGTGTTGCATAGCATCTCCTTGGTACCAGGGTAAATGGAGCGGCTTCGGGATCGCCTTGCCGCTTCCTATGTTTGATCCGAACGGCAAGGATGATCAGCCGATCGTCATCAAATTCGCATTGCCACCCGCCGCGGCCGTGTTCACGCTCACCGAGCGCTCCGTCAGCAGCCGTTCCAGCGCGTAATCTTCCGCATCGCCGTTCTCGAACGCGCCCACCGACACGCCCTGCACCGACACGATCGGGCCCGGCCGCTGCGCGACGTCCTTCACGAGCGTCTGCAGTTCGTCGCTGTCGCCTTCGAACAGCACGGCGTCGAACGGCGCGTCGGCCTGCTTGCGCACGGTCGCATGCGCCTTCAGCGATGCCGGCAGCGCGGCCACCAGCGCCTCGCCGGCCGCACCCGCGAACAGCGCGCGGTTACCGGTCGCCAGCACCGCCGCGAACTGCGCGCGCGCACCGCCCGGCGTCGCCGCGACACACAACACCGTGCCGCGCGGGCCGAGTGTATACGTGTTTCGCTCGCCCGTCGGACCGGTCAGCACCGCGGTCGCACCGGCCGGCACCTGGGCCAGATAGCCGTCGCAACGCGCGGCCAGCGCCGGCTCGCGCTGCTCGATCAGCCAGTCGCGCAGCGTCGTGAGCGCCGCCGCCGGGTTGCCGCGTGCGTCGCCTTCCACCGCGCCGTCCGCGATCAGCGTCTGCGCGAGCGAACGCGGCAGGCCCGACGGCCGCGTCGCGAGCAGGCGCTGCAGGTATAGCGCGCCGCCGGCCTTCGGGCCCGTGCCCGACAGCCCTTCGCCGCCGAACGGCTGCACGCCGACCACCGCGCCGATCACGTTGCGGTTCACGTAGATGTTGCCGACGTGCGCATTCGAGATCACGTGTGCGATCGTCTCGTCGATCCGCGTGTGGATGCCGAGCGTCAGGCCGTAGCCGGTCGCGCGGATCTGCTCCAGCAGCTTGTCGAGCTGGCTGCGGCGGTAACGCACCACGTGCAGTACCGGGCCGAACACCTCGCGCTTCAACTCGTCGATGCTGCCGATCTCGATCAGCGTCGGCGGCACGAACGTGCCGTGCGCGCAGGCATCGGGCATCGGCAGCTGCGTGACGCCATGGCCCTTGTCCTTCATCGCCGCGACGTGCGTGTCGATCGTCTGCTTCGCTTCGGCGTCGATCACTGGGCCGACGTCGGTCGACAGCCGGTCGGGATTGCCGAGCGCCAGCTCGTGCATCGCGCCCTTGAGCATCGTCAGCGTGCGGTCCGCAACATCGTCCTGCAGACACAGAACGCGCAGCGCCGAACACCGTTGACCGGCCGAGTCGAACGACGACTGCATCACGTCCGCGACGACCTGTTCCGCGAGCGCCGACGAGTCGACGATCATCGCGTTCTGGCCGCCCGTTTCGGCGATCAGCGGAATCGGCTTGCCGTCCGGGTCGAGACGCGCGGACAGCGTCTTGTTGATCAGGCGCGCGACTTCGGTCGAGCCGGTGAACATCACCGCACGCGTACGCGCGTCGGCCACCAGCGCCGCGCCGACGGTTTCGCCCGTGCCCGGCAGCAGCTGCACCGCACCGGCCGGCACGCCGGCCTCGCGCAACAGGCGCACGGCCTGCGCGGCGATCAGCGGCGTCTGCTCGGCTGGCTTCGCGAGCACCGTGTTGCCGGCGGCGAGTGCCGCGGCGACCTGGCCCATGAAGATCGCGAGCGGGAAGTTCCACGGGCTGATACAGACCACGGGGCCCAGCGGGCGGTGCGTGTCGTTCGAGAATTCGTCGCGGATCTGCGCGGCGTAGTAGCGCAGGAAGTCGACCGCCTCACGAATCTCGGCGATCGCGTTCGGCAGCGACTTGCCGGCTTCGCGCACGATCAGGCCCATCAGCGTGTGCATCTGCGCTTCGAGCAGGTCGGCCGCGCGCACCAGGCAATCGGCACGCGCATCGACCGGCGTCGCCTGCCAGATCGGCGCGGCGGCCACCGCGTGCGCGAGCGCCGCGCTCACGTGTTCGGCCGTCGCTTCGCTGACCGTGCCGACCAGGTCGCGCTGGTCGGCCGGGTTGCGCACGTCGCGGGCCGGCGCGTCGGCGAGCGTGTCGTCGGCGAGCATCGGCGCCGCGCGCCACGGGAAATGCGCACTCGCGAGCAGTGCGGACGACAGCGACGCGAGACGGTGTTCGTTCGACAGGTCGAGGCCCATCGAATTCGGACGCTCGTCGCCGTACAGGTTGCGCGGCAGCGGGATCTTCGCGTGCGGCGCGCCGAGCGGCACGACCTTCGATGCCTCGTCGACCGGATCGGCGACCAGCTCCTTCACCGACACGGTCTTATCCGCGATGCGGTTCACGAACGACGTGTTCGCGCCGTTCTCGAGCAGGCGACGCACCAGGTAGGCGAGCAGCGTCTCGTGCGTGCCGACCGGCGCGTACACGCGGCACGGGCGGTTCAGCTTGTCGCGGCCGGTGACTTCCTCGTACAGCGGCTCGCCCATCCCGTGCAGGCACTGGAATTCGTACTGGCCCGGGTAGTAGTTCTGGCCCGCGAGCTGGTAGATCGCGGCCAGCGTGTACGCGTTGTGCGTCGCGAACTGCGGGTACACGGCGTCCGGCGCCGCGAGCAGCTTCTTCGCGCACGCGAGGTACGACACGTCGGTGTAGATCTTGCGCGTGTAGACCGGATAGCCTTCGAGGCCGTCGACCTGCGCCCGCTTGATCTCGGTATCCCAGTACGCGCCCTTCACGAGGCGGATCATCAGGCGGTGACGGCTGCGGCGCGCGAGATCGATCAGGTAGTCGATCACGAACGGGCAGCGCTTCTGGTAGCCCTGCACGACGAAGCCGATGCCGTTCCAGCCCGCGAGATCCGGATCGAAGCACAGCGCCTCGAGCAGGTCGAGCGACAGTTCGAGGCGGTCGGCCTCTTCGGCGTCGATGTTCAGGCCGATGTCGTAGCGGCGGGCGAGCAGCGCGAGCGCGCGCACGCGCGGCAGCAGCTCGCTCATCGTGCGGTCCTGCTGCGAGCGCGAGTAGCGCGCGTGCAGCGCCGACAGCTTGATCGAGATGCCCGGGCCTTCGTAGATGCCGCGGCCGCCGGCCGCCTTGCCGATCGCGTGGATCGCCTGTTCGTACGACGCGTAGTAGCGTTGCGCGTCCTCTTCGGTCGTCGCCGCTTCGCCGAGCATGTCGTACGAGTAGCGGAAGCCGCGCGCTTCGTACTTGCGGCTGTTCGCCAGTGCTTCGGAAATCGTCTCGCCGGTGACGAACTGCTCGCCCATCAGGCGCATCGCCATGTCGACGCCCTTGCGGATCAGCGGCTCGCCGCCGCGGCCGATCAGGCGCGTCAGCGCCGACGACAGCCCGGCTTCGCTGTTGGTCGTCACGAGCTTGCCGGTGATCATCAGCCCCCAGGTCGCCGCGTTCACGAACAGCGACGGCGCGTGGCCGACGTGCGAGCGCCAGTCGCCCTTGCTGATCTTGTCGCGGATCAGCGCATCGCGGGTCGCGCGATCGGGAATGCGCAGCAGCGCTTCGGCGAGGCACATCAGCGCGACGCCTTCCTGGCTCGACAGCGAGAATTCGTGGATCAGCCCTTCGACACCGCCGCCCGAGCTCTTCTCGCGCAGCGCCTCGACGAGCTTCGTCGCGAGCGCCTGCACGTCCGCCTGCAGGTTCGCGGGCAGGCGCGCCTGGCCGAGCAGGAACGGCACGCATTCCGGCTCGGGGCGGCGGTACGCCGCCGTGATCGCCGCGCGCAGCACCGATTGCGGTTGCACGTTCTGCGCGAACTCGAGGAACGGATGCGGCGAGTTGTCGTCGTCGCCGTCCGTGGATTGACCGTCGGCGAGCTCCGTCACGCCGCTGTGGCCCGACAGCTCGGGCGGCAACTGGCCGTGCTCGATCCGCTCGAGATACGCGAAGATCGCCTGCTTGATCAGCCAGTGGGGAGTACGCTCGAGACGCGCGGCGGCGTCCTTGAGGCGCGAGCGGAGAAGGTCGTCGACTTTGACGCCGAGAGTCGTGCTTGCCATGGTGGGTTCGTGCGCCGGTGCGAGCCCGGCAATGTGGTGTGAGAGGATGCGCGAAATCCTACGGCACGCAATAAAAAGGTGCAACCAAATTACGAGACAGGTTGCACCCATAGGTTACTCAATATAATCAGCCACTTATGCGGTTGCAACCTAGGAGTTGCCCGTGGTCGGAGGATCGGTGTTTTCCCTGAGCGGGTCGGTTTGACAGGCGTGCGCAACCGTCCGCACGTGTCGCGGCGGACGAAAACGGGTTGCACTGGGTGCGACGGAAGGTGTGAGACGCCTAGGCGCGGCCGGGCGGCAAGAGACGATTCAGGGGCACCCGGCCCGGTGGCCGGGGGTGCAACGCAGCGGCACGCAGCACGACGGCCGCACGGCGCGCCGCTCAGATATCCAGCGGATCGACCTCGACGCTCCACCGCAGCACGCCTTTCAACGCGCGCAGCTCCGGCTGCCATGCGCGCAGTGCATGCTGCAGCGCCGCCCGCGATGCGCTTTCGAGCAGCAACTGCGCGCGATGCACGTTCGCGACCTTGACGATCGTCATCGGCACCGCGTCGTAGACGGTCACGCGATCGGCGCCCGGCAGCCCCGGCAACGCGGCCGCGGCTTGCAGCAGGAACGCGAGCGCGGCGTCCAGCGTGCGCCCTTCGGCGCGCAGCAGCGCCTGGTAGACGAACGGCGGCAGGTGCGCGTCGCGGCGCTCGCCGAGCGTCGAATTCGCGAAGCCGACGTAGTCCTGCCGCCCGAGTGCGTGGTACAGCGCGTGACGCGGGTAACGCGTCTGCACGAGCACTTCGCCCGGCAACCCGGCACGGCCCGCACGGCCGCTCACCTGCATCAGCTGCGCGAACAGCCGTTCGCTCGCGCGGAAGTCGTGCGAGAACAGAGCGGTATCGGCATTGAGCACGCCGACGAGCGACACGCGCTGGAAGTCGTGCCCCTTCGCGATCATCTGCGTGCCGACGAGGATGTCGACCTCACCCGCGTGCACATCGGAAAAGAGCGCCTGTGCGCTGCCCTTGCGGCGCGTGCTGTCCGCGTCGATCCGCAACACGCGCGCGCCGGGCACGGCTTCGGCGAGCGCTTCCTCGATGCGTTGGGTGCCGCGCCCGAGCGGCGCGATGTCGACGTTCCCGCACTCGGGGCACGACCGCGGAATGCGCGATTCCCAGCCGCAGTGATGGCAGCGCAACGCGTGCTCGGGCTTGTGCAGCACGACGTACGCGCTGCAGCGCGGGCAGCCGGCGACCCAGCCGCAGGCGTCGCACGCGAGCTGCGGTGCATAACCGCGCCGGTTCAGGAACACGAGGCTCTGTTCGCCGCGCTCGAGCCGCGCCTTCAGCGCCGCGACGAGCGGCCCGGACAGCCCGCCCATCGACGCGCGGCCGCGCCGCCGCTCCTCTTCGAGATCGATCAGCCGCACGGTCGGCAGCGTCGCGTCGGCCACCGCGCGGCGCGACAGCGTGAGCCGCGTGTAACGGCCCTGCTCGGCCTGCCACCAGCTTTCGAGCGACGGCGTCGCCGAGCCGAGCACGACCGTGATGCCGAGCTGCTTCGCCCGCCATACGGCAAGATCGCGCGCCGAATAGCGCAGCCCTTCCTGCTGCTTGTACGCGGGCTCGTGCTCTTCATCGACGACGATCAGCGCGAGCGTCGGCATCGACGCGAGCACCGCGAGGCGCGTGCCGAGCACGATCCGCGCGCGGCCCGTATGCGCGGCGAGCCAGTTGCGCGCACGCTCGCCCTCGGCGAGCCCGCTGTGCAGCGTGACGATCGCATCGTCGGCGAGCGCCCCCGCGAAGCGCGCGCGAAACGCGGCCTCGAACTGCGGCGTCAGGTTGATTTCGGGAACGAGCACGAGCGCCTGCGCATCCGGCCGCGCATCGAGCAGCGACGCGAGCGCATGCAGATAGACCTCGGTCTTGCCGCTGCCCGTCACGCCGTGCAGCAGGAACGGCGCGAAGCCCTGCGCGGCGCGGATCGCGTCGAGCGCCTCGGCCTGCTGGTCCGTGAGCGCCGGCGGCACAGTTCGTCCACCGGCTGCCAACAGGTTATCCACAGCTTTGGGCACAGGCGCATCGGCCCAGCCGATCTCCTCGACGTCGACCCAGCCGCGCGCCGCCCAGTCGTCGAGCGTCGCCGCCGCCTTCGGGTGCAGTGCACGCGCCTCGGGCAGCGCCAGCGAGCCGCTGTCGACCAGCGCCTGCGCGAGCCGACGCAACGCGGCGCCGCGCGCGGGCAATGCATCGGGCAGCGCCGCGCGGCCCGCTTCCGTCGGCCGGTAACGCACCTCGGGCGCGAGCAGCCGCCCCCAGCGCCCGGCATCGCGCAGCGCCTGCGGCAGCGCCGGCAGCGCGACCTCGCCACGCCCGCGCTGGTAGTAATCCGCAGCGAACGACACGAGCGCGAGCCAGTCCGGCGACAACGGCGGCAGGTCGGTGCAGATCGCGTCGATCGCGCGCAGCCGCGACGGCGGCACGTCGGTGTGAGTCGTCACTTCGCAGACGAGCCCGACGGCCTGCCGCTTGCCGAACGGCACCTGCACGAGCGTGCCGGGCCCGGGCGCCGGTTGCGCGTCGCAGCGGTAGTCGAACAGGGTGGCGAGCGGATGGTCGAGCGCGACGCGCAGATAGGTGCCGCTCATCCCGGCGCTCCGGCGGCGGGATGCGCCGCATGGGCATGGACGGCCGACATCCGCGCCCGCCTCGGGGCAGCGAACTTAAAGTAAAACTTCAGTTTCGGCGCTAAGTTTTGGATTCGCATTAGGAATCGCCGTATACCCTGCCCAGCCTGTGGATAACTTTGTTGAGAACTCGCCGCTCGATGGCCGCAACGCGCGCGGGGCCGCGCTTTCCGCTGATTTTCGCCGCGTGTTGCGGTGCCCCGCGGAGCCTTATGCCATAAGGCTGCTATTCAAATTACCGAACCATAGCGAGACAGATTGACCGATACAGGGCTCTACCGCGCTGCAACGTGGAAAATGTGTATAAGTCAAGTCTTGACAAGCACTGAATCGGCAACCGGTGCGGGGTTGCGCCCTGTTTAGTGCCAATAGCGAAACGCCGCCACGCTGCAGTGCAGCATGACAGCGCTTGCGTTCAGCCGGCGGCTCCGCTACGGATCGCGCGGCTGTGGCTATGTACTTCGTCGACGAGTTCGGCGACGTGATCGGGCGACGTGAATTGCGAAATACCGTGCCCGAGGTTGAATACGTGGCCCGGATGGTTGCCATAGCTGTCGAGCACCGCACGCGCCTGCTCGCGCACCGCGGCCGGCGGCGCAAACAGGATCGTCGGGTCGAGGTTGCCCTGCAGCGCGACCTTGCCCGCAACGCGCTCGCGCGCCTGGCCGAGGTTGACCGTCCAGTCGAGCCCCACCGCGTCGACGCCGGTCGCCGCGATCTCCTCGAGCCACAGCCCGCCGCCCTTCGTGAACGTGATCACCGGCACGCGCTCGCCGTCGTGCTCGCGCTTGAGCTGCGAGACCACGCGGCGGATGTAGTCCAGCGAGAAGCGCTGGTACGCACCGTCCGCCAGCGCACCGCCCCACGTGTCGAAGATCATCACGGCCTGCGCGCCCGCTTCGATCTGCGCGTTCAGGTACGCGGCCACCGCCTGCGCATTCACGTCGAGGATCCGGTGCATCAGGTCGGGGCGCGAATACGCCATCGACTTCACCGTGCGGAAATCGTCCGACCCGCCGCCTTCGACCATGTAGCACGCGAGCGTCCACGGGCTGCCCGAAAAGCCGATCAGCGGCACGCGCTGGCGGCCCTGGCCGTCGGTCAGCGCGCGACGGATCTCGCGCACGGCGCCCGTCACGTAGCCGAGCGTTTCCTCGATGTCCGGCACCGCAAGCTTCGCAACGTCGGCCTCGGTACGCACCGGATGCGCGAACTTCGGCCCTTCGCCGACCTGGAAGTCGAGGCCGAGCCCCATCGCGTCCGGAATCGTCAGGATGTCCGAGAACAGGATCGCGGCGTCGAGCGGAAAGCGCTCGAGCGGCTGCAGCGTCACTTCGGTCGCGTAGTCGGGATGCTTCGCGAGACCGAGGAAGCTGCCGGCGCGGGCGCGCGTCGCGTTGTATTCGGGCAGGTAGCGGCCGGCCTGGCGCATCAGCCAGATCGGCGTGTAGTCGGTCGGCTCGCGCAGAAGCGCACGCAGGAAGGTGTCGTTGAGCAGGGTATGGGCCACGGTAGGAGCGACGATGCGAGGGCAAAGCGGCATTTTACCGGACAGCCGCCCTCAGGCTGCGCATGCCGACGCGATGGCGGCCATATGACGCGCGCGATGGCTCCGTTATGATCGGACGCTCATATCGAACGAAACGAAGGAGGAGACCAATGAAGACACTCGCCACGCTCGCCTCGGCCGCGCTGCTTTGCTGCGCCGCCGCGCACGCGCAGACCGGCGCGCACGCCGCTGCCGCCGCACCAGGCGTCGGCTCGCGGCTCGACGACGTGCTCGCGCGCGGCACGCTGCGCGTGTGCACGACGGGCGACTACAAGCCGTATTCGTACTACCGCGCGGACGGCCGCTTCGAGGGCATCGACATCGACATGGCCGAATCGCTCGCGAAGTCGCTCGGCGTGAAGACCGATTACGTGAAGACGAGCTGGCCGAACCTGACCGGCGACTTCGTCGCGAAATGCGACATCGCGGTGGGTGGCGTGTCGACGACGCTCGAGCGCCAGAAGCGCGTGTTCTTCACGCAGCCGTACGTGGTCGACGGCAAGACGCCGATCGTGCGCTGCGCGGACGTCGACAAATACCAGACCGTCGCGCAGATCGACCGGCCGGAAACGCGCGTGATCGTGAACCCGGGCGGCACCAACGAGCGTTTCGCGAAGCAGTATTTCACGCACGCGAACCTCACCGTCTATCCGGACAACGTAACGATCTTCAAGCAGATCCTCGCCGGCAAGGCGGACGTGATGGTGACGGATGCATCCGAGACGCAGCTGCAGCAAAAGCTCAATCCGGGCCTGTGCTCGGTGCATCCGGACAAGCCGTTCCAGTTCGGCGAGAAGGCGTACATGGTGCCGCGCGGCGACGTCGCGTTCCAGCAGTACGTCGATCAGTGGCTGCATCTCGCGCTGTCGACCGGCGAATACCAGGCGATTTCGGATAAATGGCTGAAGTAAGCAGGCTCGTGCGTGGCGGCCGATAGCGGGCACCGACCGCACATCAGCCGCCTGCAAAAGTCGCGGCGCGGCGGTGGCCCCATCACCGTCGTTACACTTCGCTGCAGTGTGCCGACGCCCCGAAAATCGGCGCGAAGCCACCGAATTGGCCGAACGGCCGACTTCCGCGCCTGCCAATCACGTTTCAAAATCTTTCTGACGAATGAATCGTCATGCGCGGTATCGGCCGGATGGCGCATTTTCTCGCGTGCAAATCGGCAATTCGTCGCGCCTGATACGCATGAAAAACGCATCGTGCGCATGTGCTGAAAACGCTGCGGAAAATATGGGTAAAAATGACCTTTTTCGACCCCTCAAAAACAGCAAAAAATCCCGGAAAGCCTTATCTGGCGGGCGTTACAACCTGAAACACTTTGTTACCGCGACGGGTCATTAATTCGCCCACAATGGCCTCAACGGTTTCAACACGGATGCGGTCTCGTGTGCCAAGTGTGAGCGGACGCGAAGCGCTGCGAGCCAGTCGGTCACGTACCGAAGCCCTTCCGAGGGGCATCCCTGTTGGAGTCGTTTCCGGCCCCCCGCCGGACTCGGTTTCATCTTTGGTCTCCTCGCGCTAACCCCGTAGCGTGTGGTTTTTAGCGGGCTAATAAGCCCGCTTTTTTTCGTCCATCGAAAACGCAACGGCCCGCAGGCCGCCGCGTTTTTCCCGCCTTCATGCCGCGCTAGGCGGTCTTCTGCACGTCGAGCTTCAGCTCCTCGATCATCCGGTCGCGCATCACGAACTTCTGCACCTTGCCCGTCACCGTCATCGGCAGCTCGTCGACGAAGCGAATGTAGCGCGGGATCTTGTAGTGCGCGATCTGCCCGTTGCAGAACGCACGCACGTCGTCCTCCGTCATCTGCTCGTCCGCGCGCAGCACGATCCACGCGCACAGCTCCTCGCCGTACTTCGCATCGGGCACGCCGAATACCTGCGCGCTCTGAATCTTCGGATGCCGAAACAGGAATTCCTCGATCTCGCGCGGATAGACGTTCTCGCCGCCGCGAATCACCATGTCCTTCAGCCGGCCGACGATGTTGCAGTAGCCGTCCGCATCGAGCGTCGCGAGGTCGCCCGTATGCATCCAGCCGTCCACCAGCACCTCGCGCGTCTTCGCGTCGTCGTCCCAGTAGCCGAGCATCACCGAATAACCCTTCGTGCACAGCTCGCCCGTCGTGCCGACCGGCACGATGGCGCCGCTCGGATCGACGATCTTCACTTCCAGGTGCGGCTGGATGCGCCCCACCGTCGTCGTGCGCTTCTCGAGCGGATCGTCGGTCGAGCTCTGGAACGACACGGGGCTCGTTTCCGTCATCCCGTACGCGATCGTGATCTCCGACAGATGCATCTGCGACACGACGCGCTTCATCGTCTCGATCGGGCACGGCGAACCGGCCATGATTCCGGTGCGCAGCGTCGACAGGTCGAATTTCGCGAACTCGGGGTGATCGAGCTCGGCGATGAACATCGTCGGTACGCCGTGCAGCGCGGTGCAACGCTCGTCGGCCACCGCCGCGAGCGTCGCGACCGGGTCGAACGCTTCGCCGGGGAACACCATCGTCGCGCCCTTCGACACGCATGCGAGCACCGCGAGCACCATCCCGAAGCAGTGATACAGCGGCACCGGGATGCACAGCGTGTCCTGCTCGGTGAAACGCATCGCCATCGCGATCGAGCGCCCGTTGTTGACGACGTTGCGGTGGGTGAGCGTCGCGCCCTTCGGGCTGCCGGTCGTGCCGCTGGTGAACTGGATGTTGATCGGCTCGCCGGCCGAGAGCGTCGCGCCGATCGCATCGAGCAATGCGGGATCGACGGCCTGGCGGCCGCGCGCCATCAGGTCCGCGAAGCGGAACATGCCGGGCGGCGCGACATCGCCCATCGACACGACCGTGCGCAGGCTCGGCACGCGCGCCGCATGCAGGTCACCCGGCGTCGCGGTCGCGAGCTCCGGCGCGATGGTCTGCAGCATCTCGACGTACGCGGACGTCTTGAAGCGCTCGGCGGCGATCACGGCCTTGCAGCCGACCTTGTTGAGCGCGTATTCGAGCTCCGACAGCCGGTAGGCCGGATTGATGTTGACGAGCACCGCGCCGATCCGCGCGGTCGCGAACTGCGTGAGCAGCCATTCGCTGCGGTTCGGCGACCAGATGCCGACGCGATCGCCCTTCACGATGCCGAGCGCGGCCAGGCCCGCAGCCAGCACGTCGACCTCGTTCGCGAACTCGCGCCAGGTCCAGCGCACCTGCTGCGCGCGGAACACGACGGCCGGACGATCGGGAAAGCGCCCGGCCGTGTCGAGCAGGAACCGGCCGATCGTCGCTTCGGAGAGCGGCACATCGGTCGTGCCGCGCACATACGACAAGCCGTTTTCGGGCGCGATCAGCGCGCCCACGCCAAGGTCTGCTGCCATGAATGTCTCCGTCCTTTTTGTCTGATCGGCCTGCGCGCTTCCTGCGCCCGCCTCCGTCGCTTACTCGCGACGAATGGCCTCAACCCGGATGATGACGCGCGCGGCTGACGATACTCTGACAGCAAATCACGGCGAACGGATGAAATAGCACGACCGGACGGAATGATCCGGCCCGCAAAAATCAGACGAACACGACGGACGAAAAAAAAGCAGCCCGAAGGCTGCTTTTCTTTCGCGGGACACGCGGCGCGGCTCAGTGCCGGCTGCGAATCTTCGCCAGACGCTGGATCGCCTCGAGCTGCGCCATCGCGGTCGCGAGCTCGGATTGCGCCTTCGCGAGGTCGAGATCCGACTTCGCGTTCTGCAGCGTTTCCTCGGCACGCTTGCGTGCTTCCTCGGCTTTCGCCGCGTCGAGGTCCTTGCCGCGGATCGCGGTATCGGCGAGCACCGTCACGGCGCCCGGCTGCACTTCGAGAATGCCGCCCGCGACGAACACGAATTCGTCGTTGCCGCCCTCGACTTCGATGCGCACCGCACCCGGACGAATCCGCGTGATCAGCGGCGTGTGGCCCGGCAGAATGCCCAGCTCACCCGTTTCGCCCGGCAGCGCGACGAATTTCGCCTCGCCCGAGAAGATCTGCTCTTCCGCGCTGACGACGTCTACTTTGATGGTTGCCATATCGACTCCTGTCGATCGGAGCGGACGCTAAAACGCCCACTTCGATCCCATGCACGGCGGATTGAGCATATTGCGTGGGTGCCGTGTCCCCTATTGCCAGTGCTATAGGAGAATCAACGGCCAACGGCACCCGCTGCGTTACGCCCGACCCTTACGAGATCTTCTTGGCCTTTTCGAAGGCTTCGTCGATCGTGCCGACCATGTAGAACGCCTGTTCCGGCAGGTGGTCGCACTCGCCGTCGACGATCATCTTGAAGCCGCGGATCGTTTCCTTCAGCGGCACGTACTTGCCCGGCGAGCCCGTGAACACTTCAGCAACGTGGAACGGCTGCGACAGGAAACGCTGGATCTTACGCGCGCGCGCGACCGACAGCTTGTCTTCCGGCGACAGTTCGTCCATGCCCAGAATCGCGATGATGTCGCGCAGTTCCTTGTAGCGCTGCAGCGTCTGCTGAACGCGACGGGTGATCGAGTAGTGCTCTTCACCGATCACGTTCGGGTCGATCTGGCGCGACGTCGAGTCGAGCGGGTCGACCGCCGGGTAGATACCCAGCGAAGCGATGTCACGCGACAGAACGACGGTTGCGTCCAGGTGGCCGAAGGTCGTAGCCGGCGACGGGTCGGTCAAGTCATCCGCAGGGACGTACACGGCCTGGACCGACGTAATCGAGCCCTTCTTGGTCGACGTGATGCGCTCTTGCAGCTTGCCCATTTCTTCAGCCAGCGTCGGCTGATAGCCCACTGCCGACGGCATACGGCCGAGCAGTGCCGACACTTCGGTACCGGCCAGCGTGAAACGGTAGATGTTGTCGACGAAGAACAGCACGTCGAGGCCTTCGTCACGGAAGTGCTCGGCCATCGTCAGGCCGGTCAGCGCGACGCGCAGACGGTTGCCCGGCGGCTCGTTCATCTGGCCGTACACCAGCGCGACCTTGTCGAGAACGTTCGAGTCCTTCATTTCGTGGTAGAAGTCGTTCCCTTCACGGGTACGCTCGCCCACGCCCGCGAACACGGAGTAACCGCCGTGCTCCTTCGCGATGTTGTTGATGAGCTCCATCATGTTGACGGTCTTGCCCACGCCAGCACCGCCGAACAGGCCAACCTTGCCGCCCTTTGCGAACGGGCAGATCAGGTCGATGACCTTGATACCCGTTTCGAGCAGTTCGGTCGACGGCGACAGTTCGTCGAACGCCGGAGCCTTCTGGTGGATCGAACGCGTCACGTCGCTCTCGATCGGGCCGGCTTCGTCGATCGGACGGCCAAGCACGTCCATGATTCGGCCGAGGGTCGGCTTGCCGACCGGCACCGAGATCGGCTTTGCCGTGTTCTTCACGGTCAGGCCGCGGCGCAGGCCGTCGGATGCACCCAGACAGATGGTACGGACAACGCCGTCGCCCAGCTGCTGCTGGACTTCGAGCGTCAGTTCCGAGCCATCGAGAATGAGCGCGTCGTAGATCTTCGGCATGCTGTCGCGCGGGAATTCCACGTCGATAACGGCGCCGATGCACTGTACGATCTTGCCTTCTACCAAAGCAGCAGTACTCATCGCTTTTCCTTTAAATACCTGATTCTTTACTCGCGCAAAGGCGCAGTTGTCGTCCCGGGCGCGCGCTTAAACAGCGGCTGCGCCGCCGACGATCTCCGACAGTTCTTTCGTGATCGCGGCCTGACGGCTCTTGTTGTATACGAGCTGCAGTTCGCTGATCACCGTCTTCGCGTTGTCGGACGCGGCCTTCATCGCGACCATGCGCGCCGATTGCTCGGACGCCATGTTTTCCGCGACGGCCTGGTACACCAGCGCCTCGACGTAACGCACGAGCAGTTCGTCGACGACTGCCTGCGCGTCCGGCTCGTAGATGTAGTCCCACGACGTGGCCGGCGTACCATCATCGGCTTCGAAGTGTTCCGACGACAGCGGCAGCAGCTGCTCGATCACGGCTTCCTGCTTCATCGTGTTGACGAAGCGCGTGTAAGCGATATAAACCGCCGACAGCTTGCCTTCCGAGTACAGGTCGAGCTGCGTCTTCACGGCGCCGATCAGCTTGTCCAGGTGCGGGGTGTCGCCGAGGTGCACGACCTGCGACATCACCTTCGCGCCGAAGCGGTTCAGGAACCCGAGGCCCTTGCTACCGATCGCGGTGGCTTCGACCTTCTGGCCCTTCTCTTCCAGCTCCTTGAACTTCTGCACCGTCGCACGCAGCACGTTGGTGTTCAGACCGCCGCACAGACCCTTGTCCGTCGTGACAAGGATGATGCCGGCCGTCTGCGCGCCTTCGTTCGCCACCATGAACGGGTGGCGGTACTCCGGGTTCGCGCGGCTCATGTGCGCGGCGATGGCACGGACCTTGTCCGCATACGGACGAGCGGCGCGCATGCGTTCCTGCGCGCGGCGCATCTTCGATGCGGCCACCATCTCCATCGCCTTCGTGATCTTGCGCGTGTTCTGCACGCTCTTGATCTTGCCGCGAATTTCCTTCATTCCAGCCATAGCTTGCTCCTTGACCGAAGCGGCGCGGGCGCATCAGCACCCGCGCGGCCTCAGTGTGTCACTCGCGGATCAATAGGCACCGGACTTCTTGAAGGATTCGATCGCCGAGCGCAGTGCGCCTTCGTCGTCCTTCGAGAGATCCTTGGTGTCTTCGATGCGCTTGATGAGGTCAGCGTGGCTGGTCTTCAGGTTTTCGCGCAGACCCTTCTCGAACGACAGCACTTGCTTGACGTCGAGGTCGTCGAGGTAGCCGTTGTTTGCGGCGTACAGCGACACGGCCAGTTCCCACACCTGCAGCGGCTGGTACTGCGGCTGCTTCAGCAGTTCCGTCACGCGGCGGCCGCGCTCGAGCTGCTTGCGGGTCGCTTCGTCGAGGTCCGATGCGAACTGCGCGAATGCCGCCAGTTCACGATACTGCGCGAGGTCGGTACGGATACCGCCCGACAGCTTCTTCACGACCTTCGTCTGAGCGGCGCCACCGACTCGCGACACCGACACGCCGGCGTTGATTGCCGGGCGGATGCCTGCGTTGAACAGGTCGGTTTCCAGGAAGATCTGGCCGTCGGTAATCGAGATCACGTTCGTCGGAACGAACGCGGTCACGTCGCCAGCCTGCGTTTCGATGACCGGCAGTGCCGTCAGCGAGCCGCTCTTGCCCTTCACTTCGCCGTTCGTGAACTTCTCGACGTACTCTTCCGACACGCGAGCAGCACGCTCGAGCAGACGCGAGTGGAGATAGAACACGTCGCCCGGGTACGCTTCACGGCCCGGCGGGCGGCGCAGCAGCAGCGAGATCTGACGGTATGCCCAGGCTTGCTTGGTCAAGTCGTCATAGATGATCAGCGCGTCTTGGCCGCGGTCGCGGAAGTATTCGCCCATCGTGCAGCCGGCGTACGGTGCGAGGTACTGCATCGCTGCCGAATCCGAAGCCGAAGCGGCGACGACGATCGTGTATTCCATCGCGCCCGTTTCTTCGAGCTTGCGAACCACGTTCATGATCGACGAAGCCTTCTGGCCGATCGCGACGTAGATACAGATCAGGTCCTTGCCCTTCTGGTTGATGATCGCGTCGAGCGCCACCGCGGTCTTGCCGCACTGACGGTCGCCGATGATCAGCTCACGCTGGCCACGGCCGATCGGCACCATTGCGTCGATCGACTTGATGCCCGTCTGCACCGGCTGCGACACCGACTTACGCCAGATCACGCCCGGGGCGATCTTTTCGATCGCGTCGGTCAGCTTGGCGTTGACCGGGCCCTTGCCGTCGATCGGGTTGCCGAGCGCGTCGACCACGCGGCCGACGAGTTCCGGACCAACCGGGACTTCGAGAATGCGGCCCGTCGTCTTGACGATGTCGCCTTCCGAGATGTGTTCGTATTCGCCGAGAATCACCGCGCCGACCGAGTCGCGCTCGAGGTTCAGCGCGAGGCCGAACGTGTTGCCCGGAAACTCGAGCATTTCGCCCTGCATCACGTCCGACAGGCCGTGGATACGCACGATGCCGTCGGTCACGGAGATCACGGTGCCCTGGTTGCGAACGTCTGCGCTCGCTTCAAGGCCCTGGATCCGGCTCTTGATCAGCTCGCTGATCTCAGAGGGATTGAGTTGCATTATTCGCTCCTGATAGTCAATTCTGTTGCGTGCCGGCGTGGCGCTCAGGCGGTCAACGCAGCCTGCATCGATGCGAGGCGCGCGCGAACCGAGGTGTCGAGCACTTCGTCGCCGACCGTCACGCGCACGCCGCCAATCAGCGACGAATCGACTGCGACCGTCGGTTTCAGCTTGCGCTTGAACTTGCGTTCGAGGCCCGAGACGAGACTCTCGAGATCCGCGCCGTTCAGCGGGAACGCGCTCACGATCTCGGCGTCGGCTGCACCTTCACGTTCGTTCTTGAGCGCCTCGAACTGCTCGGCGATTTCCGGCAGCAGCGCGATGCGATGATTGTCGACCAGCATCTGCACGAAGTTCTTCGCTTCGGCGCCAGTTCCGAGCGGCGACTTCACCGCAGCAAGCAGCAACTCGGCTACTTGCGTGCGCGTCACCTTCGGGCTCGACGCGACCGACAGGACTTCCGGCAGACGCGCAACCTGGGCCAGCTCTTGCACGAGCGTGGACCAGGCGGCGATGTCACCGCCCTCGGCCACGCGGAACAGCGCTTCTGCGTAAGGGCGGGCGATGGTTGCAAGTTCGGCCATGATCAGAGCTCGGCTTTCAGTTGATTCAGCAGTTGGGCGTGGGCCGTTTGATCGACTTCGCGCTTCAGGATCTGCTCGGCGCCCTTCACGGCCAGCGTAGCGACTTCACCACGCAGCGCTTCGCGCGCCTTCACGATTTGCTGTTCTGCTTCCGCCTTCGCCTGGGCGATGATGCGGGCGGCTTCAGCCTGGGCGTTGGCCTTGATTTCCTCGGCGACCGCCTGGGCACGCTTTTCAGCGTCGGCGATGCGCTGCTGGCCGTCATTGCGGGCCTGCGCGAGTTCCTGGTCCACGCGCTTGTGCGCTGCGTCGAGTTCTGCCTTGCCCTTCTCGGCGGCGGCGAGGCCGTCGGCGATCTTCTTCGAACGTTCGTCGAGGGCGTTGATCAACGGCGGCCACACGAATTTCATCGTGAACCACGCGAGGACCAGGAACACGACCATTTGCGCAAACAGAGTTGCGTTGAGATTCACGGTGTTTCCTTATCTGCTATTCCGGAAAAATGAAACGGTAAGGCGCTCATCGAGTTGCATTCGATCAGCGCCCCAAGTCTCCGTTCCGCCCTGCGCCGGCTTGCGCCGGACGCATATTTCCGAGGAACCTTAGCCTGCGAGCTTCGACAGGAGCGGGTTCGCGAACGCGAACAGCATTGCAACACCCACGCCGATCAGGAATGCCGCGTCGATCAGACCAGCCAGCAGGAACATCTTCGTTTGCAGCGGGTTGATGAGTTCCGGCTGACGTGCGCAGGCTTCGATGTACTTACCACCCATCAGCGCGATACCGATACAGGCGCCGATTGCACCCAGGCCGATGATGATGCCGATACCGATGGCGGTCAGACCCTGGATGTTGGCGATGTAAGCTTGCATGATCACTCCTTTGTGAAAAGACTTGGAACTGAGATTTAAAAAACTAAAACGGAAACTCTTTCTTGCACGCCGCGCTTAGTGCTTGTCGTGCGCCTGGCCGAGATACACCAGCGTCAGCATCATGAAAATGAATGCCTGCAACAGAACAATCAGGATGTGGAAGATTGCCCAGACGCTACCCGCGATCACATGACCAACGAAGCCGAGGAACGTTGCGTCGCCACCGAAGCTCCACATGCTGCCGAGCAGGGCGATCAACAGGAACAACAGCTCACCCGCGTACATGTTGCCGAACAGCCGCATACCGAGGGAGACGGTCTTCGCGAGATATTCGACGATGTTGAGCGCGAGGTTCGGGATCCACAGCAGCGGGTGGGCGCCAAACGGTGCCGACAGCAGCTCATGCACAAAGCCGCCCGCGCCCTTGATCTTGATGCTGTAGTAGATCATCAGGACGAACACGCCGAGCGCGATGCCGAGCGTGCCGTTCAGGTCGGCCGTCGGGACGATGCGATGGTGGGAAATCACGTCCGACAGACCAAGCAGGCCGATCACGCGGCCCGGCAGGTCGACCGGGAGGAAGTCGAGGGAGTTCATCAGCGCGACCCACACGAACACCGTGAGTGCGAGCGGGGCGATGAAGGTACGATTGCCGTGAACGATGGCCTTCGATTGGTCTTCGACCATCTCGACGAGCATCTCGATCGCGCACTGGAAACGGCCCGGCACGCCCGACGTCGCCTTGCGGGCAGCCAGACGCAACAGGAGGATCGTCACGATGCCGCAAACGATCGACCAGAACAGCGTGTCGAGATTCCAGACGTGGATGTCGAAAATCGACGTCTGATGCGAGGTGGAGAAATTCTGCAAGTGGTGCGCAATGTACTCGGACGGATCCGGACCGCGCGTGCCTTCGCTAGCTGCCATATCGTTAATGCCACCCAAATTGTCGAAAATCGTTTTGCCCGTTCCGCAACACGCTATTGCGGGAACGGGCTGGTGCGGTTCGTTGTCGAAACCGCACGCTGCTTGTTCCTTACCGCCAGGCCAGCGCGATCCAGTACGTCTTCAGCACGACGAGGTACGTGACGAGGAACGGCACCCAGTGCACGCCGGACCAGCCGAACGCCACTGCAGTGAACATCCCGATCGTCAGAGCGAGCTTCAGGGCTTCGCCCATCACCCAGCTCATCACGGTGGCCGAGCCACCTGCCTTCAGTCGTGCCACGAATACCGCACTGGGCACCCAGCCAATCGCTCCGCCCAGAAACGCGGATTGCGCAGCGGCGCCCGGCGACTTTGAAAACAGCCACCACGCCAGCGTTGCAACCAGGGACAGAACCACTTGCGCGAATACCACCTTATAGGGGGTCACGCGCGAGGGCTTGCTCACGTTCGGGCCGAACAGCTTTTCGGCGTCTGCCCGCGTGAGCGGAACGATGTTGTTATCTTGCTGCTCGGCATCCCAGTCATCGTCGAATTCGCGCCGCTCGCCGGCCGCTGAAGCGGTGCGTTGCGTGCGCTGATCATCGTGCCTGTCGTCCGGCGCCTGACCCGCCATCGCAATCTTCCGCAAAATCCTTGAACCCGGCCCCAAGCTTTCTGAAAGCTTTCAGGGGTGCCTAGCTAACAAATCCGGGCGATTGTAAGCGATAGTTGCAAGTGATTCAAGGCTTTAGACGCGACAAAAACCTGCGTAAAACGACGCCTCATCATGTGAAAAAACGGGCGATTCGACGACGTACGATGACAGTTGTAAGGTCGCTTTTTTGCACCGGTATTTCTTGCTCGAAAAAATCCGGCGACGAGGGAATGGCGAGGAAACGATGCCCGGCGCGGGTGCCGTCAGGGCGGCACGATCACCACCCAGCGCCCACGCTGTGGCGCGACTCCGGGCTCGAGTTCAGCACGAAGCCCCGAACAGACGAAACTCTGTGATCACCCGGCCGCGCCGGATGCGCGAAATCCGGACTGATGCTGACGCAACGAATTATCCAATCAGTTGTCATGCCACCACAGTCGATCGACTGTGGAGTGCAGCACTTATCAACAGCCCCACACTAGCGCGAATGCTGTGCGCCCTCCCCGCCACCCGAATGGCACGCCTGTGCCACACGCATCCGCATCGTTCAACCGTGAACGAGCAGCCACGCGCCGACTGCCGCACTGGCGAGCGCGAACGGAATCGAGACCAGGTGGAACGGCAGCCACATGCGCGGCTCCTTCGCGAGACGCACCGCGATCAGGTTCGCCAGCGAGCCGATCGCGAAACCGAATCCGCCGACCGATACGCCGAACGCGAGCGCACGCCAGTCATGCGTGAACTCCGACAGCAGGATCGCGGCCGGCACGTTGCTGATGCCCTGCGACAGCACGGCACCGGCCGCAAAGATGCGCAGCGGTGAATCGAGATTCGCATGCGCAATCGCATCATGGATGACGGGCAGCGCAGCCGCGCTACGCAGCACGACGAACATCAGCACGAAGATCAGCAGCAGCAGCCAGTCAATCTTCAGGACTGCGTCACGTTTGGCGACGAGCAGCACGACCGCGACGGCAAGCAGGCCCGGCAGCGGATGGTGCGCATCGGCGAGCAGCACGAAGGCCGCGAACAGCACCGCCGCGATCAGCGCGTGCAGGCGTTGGACGGGAATGGCGACGACGTCGCCGGACAGGTCGAGCGGTTTGGCACGAAACGCGCACGCGGTCAGCACGAGCAGCAGCGCCATCAGCGCGATCGCGAGCGGCCCAAGCGTGACCACGAAGCGGCCGAACGACACGCCGCTCAATTGCCACAGGAAAAGATTCTGGGGATTGCCGAGCGGCGTCGCGACGGACCCCGCGTTGACGGCCAGCGCGACGACGATCACGAGCCGCCGGAACGGCAGCGGCGTCAGCGCACGCAGCGACACCATCAGCGGCACGACGACGAACAGCGCGACGTCGTTGGTGAGCCACATCGACAGCAACGCGGCGAACCCGACGAGCAGCATCGCGAGCCCGCGTTCGGAGTGCACGTGGTGCACGATGCGGTGTGCGAGCCACATCAGGCAGCCGGACAACTCGAGCGCCTTGGTCAGCATCAGCAGGCCCGCGAGCGTCGCGACCGTCTGCCAGTCGACGCGATCGGCCAACACGGAAAATGGTTGCGGACGCACCCATTGCAGCACGATCAGCCCAAGCACGAGCACCGATAGCACGGGCTCCTGCGCAAGCCACCCCAACCACCGGCGCGGCGCCGGTGCGTCCGTCTCCGTCATGCGCCGCCCTTTACTCTTCGGTTGCGACGTTGCCGCGCAGTCGCACGAGAATGCCCTCGAGCGCGTCGAGGTTGCCGAAGTCGATCGTCACCTGCCCTCGCCCGCGGCGGCCAAGCTTGATCTTCACCGTCGACGCGAGGAGGTCGGACAACTCCTCCTCGAGACGGCGCGTATCGCGACCGCCATCGTCCTTCGCGCGCGCCTTCACCGCCGGCGCTTCCTTCGTCGTGTGCGTGACGAGCTTCTCGGTCTCACGCACCGACATGCGCTTGTTGACGACCTGATGGGCGAGCGTGATCTGCGTGGCCGCATCGACCGCGAGCAGCGCGCGCGCGTGCCCCATGTCGAGATCACCGGCCAGCAGCATCGTCTGCACCGGCGAAGCCAGGTTCAGCAGGCGCAGCAGGTTCGATACCGCGCTGCGCGAACGGCCGACCGATTCGGCCGCCTGTTCGTGCGTGAAACCGAACTCGTCGAGCAGGCGCTGGATGCCGTGCGCTTCTTCAAGCGGGTTCAGATCCTCGCGCTGGATGTTCTCGATCAGCGCCATCGCCGCGGCGGCCTGATCCGATACGTCCTTCACGAGCACCGGCACTTCATCGAGACCCGCCAGGCGCGCCGCACGGAAACGGCGCTCACCCGCGATGATCTCGTATTTGTCTGATGAAATGGGCCGTACCAGGATCGGCTGCATCACGCCCTGCGCGCGAATGCTCGCCGCGAGCTCCTGCAGGCTGCCTTCGTCCATCCGCGTACGCGGCTGGTATTTGCCGGCCTGCAGCTTGCCGAGCGCGAGCGTGTTCGGTGCCCCTTCGATCTTCACCGCTTCGGTGATATCGGCACTGCCGCCGAGCAGCGCTTCGAGGCCACGTCCCAAGCCCTTCTTCTTTGGTACCGCGTTCATGTCTTTCTTCCTCGCTTCGCTCATGTCCGGATCACGACACCTCGAACGCGCGAACGCGGTCGATCATCTCGGCACCGAACTGGAGATACGCTTGCGCACCGCGCGAGCTGCGGTCGAACACGACGCCCGGCAGCCCGTAACTCGGCGCTTCCGCCAGGCGCACGTTACGCGGAATCACCGCGTCGAACACCTTGTCGCCGAAGTGCGCTTTCAGTTGATCGGAAACTTGCTGCTGCAGCGTGATGCGCGGATCGAACATCACGCGCAGCAAGCCGATGATCTTCAGGTCTCGGTTCATGTTCGCGTGAACCTGCTTGATCGTGTTGACGAGGTCCGACAACCCTTCCAGTGCGAAGTACTCGCACTGCATCGGAATCACGACGCCGTGCGCCGCGCACAGCCCGTTCAGCGTCAGCAGCGACAGCGTCGGCGGACAGTCGATCAGCACGAAGTCGTAGTCGTCGGACACGCGCTCGAGCGCAGCCTTCAGCCGGCGCTCGCGGTTGTCGATGCTGATCAGTTCGATCTCGGCACCGGACAGCTCGCGATTCGCGGGCAGCACGTCGTAGGTGACGCCGTCCGGACGGATGCGCGCATCGGTCACCGACACGCCGTCGACCAGCACCTCGTACACGGTCGCTTCGCAAGCAGCCTTGTCGATCCCGCTGCCCATCGTCGCGTTACCCTGCGGGTCGAGATCGATCAGCAGGACTCGTTGCTCCTGCGCTGCAAGGCTTGCGGCGAGATTGACCGATGTCGTCGTCTTGCCGACGCCCCCCTTCTGGTTCGCAACGCAGAAGATCTTTGCCATCGTTGGTGTGTTCCCTTTACCTTCAAACAAACGGCGCGCTACTGCGCGCCGGCCCTTCAATTCGCTTCGTCGACGGCCACTTCAATCAGATGCCGTTCGGCATCGAGCATCGGCACCGCCAGCCGTATCGTCTGCTTCACGCGGCTGCCTTCCGGCAATCGCGCAATCTCGTCGTCCGGATGCACGCCCTTCATCGCCCAGATCGATCCGCCCGGCGCGACCAGATGTCGAGCAAGTTTAACGAAGTCGGATAGATCCGCGAAAGCGCGGGATACGATCATGTCGAATTTTTCCGGCACTTCGACACCCGGCTGCAGCGATTCGACCCGACCGGTGACCACCGACAGGTTCGCGAGCTTCAGCTCCGCGCGCATCTGCGTCTGGAAGGCAGACTTCTTCTGCACGATATCGTTCAGCGTGACCTGCCAATCCGGCTCGACGATCGCCAGCACGATACCGGGCAACCCGCCGCCCGAACCGACGTCGAGCACGCGGGCCGATGCACGGCCGCGCAGATGCGGGACGATGGAAAGCGAATCGAGGATGTGCTGGATCAGCATCTGCTTCGGGTCGCGGATCGCGGTCAGGTTGTAGACCGCGTTCCACTTGCCGAGCAGCGCGACGTAGTCGAGCAGCTGGTTGAGTTGTGCATCCGTCAGGGTGAGGTCGAGCGCCGTCGTGCCTTCGACGAGCATCTGCTCCAGTACGTCCCGATTAACCGCCGGCGCGCGACGCGCCGTCATTGTTGCGTCGGGACGGCGCCGTCCCCCTGCTCCGTTGCCTCTGCGGCACTGCCATTACGGCGCCCGAGGCCGCGGCGCTTCAGGTGCACCATCAGCAGCGAGATCGCCGCCGGCGTGACACCCGAGATGCGCGATGCCTGCCCGATCGTCTCCGGCCGGAACTCGTTGAGCTTCTGGCTCACCTCGAACGACAGCCCGCGGACTTCGCGGTAATCGATACCGTCCGGCAGGCGCGTGTTCTCGTTCGCGTCGTTGCGTTCGATCTCCGAGGCCTGGCGCTCGATATAGCCCTGATACTTGATGCCGATCTCGACCTGCTCCTTGATCTGCTCGAGCATCACCGGATCGTCGGCCAGCGGCTCTGCGGGGCCGCATTCGCCGCCCTTCAGTCCACACACACCGTCGTAGCTGATACCCGGGCGGCGCAGCAGCTCGGCGAGGCTGTATTCGTGGTCGATCGCCTTGCCGAGGAGCGCGGTCGCCTCTTCCGCCGGCAACGTCTTCGGCGTGACCCACGTCGACTTCAGGCGTTCGGTTTCACGTGAAACAGCGTCGCGCTTCCGGCTGAATGCGTCCCAGCGCGCGTCGTCGACGAGCCCCAGTTCGCGGCCCATCTCGGTCAGGCGCATGTCGGCATTGTCTTCACGCAGGCTGAGGCGATACTCGGCGCGGCTCGTGAACATCCGGTACGGCTCGGCCACGCCGCGCGTCACGAGATCGTCGACCAGCACGCCGAGGTAGGCCTGGTCACGGCGCGGGCACCATGCGTCCTTCTCCTGCACGTAGCGGCCCGCATTGAGGCCAGCCAGCAGGCCCTGCGCGGCCGCTTCTTCATAGCCGGTCGTCCCGTTGATCTGGCCCGCAAAGAACAGCCCGTTGATCGCCTTCGTCTCGAGCGACGCCTTCAGCGCACGCGGATCGAAGTAGTCGTACTCGATCGCGTAGCCGGGGCGCAGGATATGCGCGTTCTCGAGGCCGCGCATCGAATGCACAAGCTCGAGCTGGACATCGAACGGCAGGCTCGTCGAGATCCCGTTCGGGTAGAACTCGTTGGTCGTCAGCCCTTCCGGCTCCAGGAAGATCTGGTGCGATTCCTTCGACGCGAACCGGTGAATCTTGTCCTCGATCGACGGGCAATAGCGCGGCCCGACGCCTTCGATCACGCCTGTATACATAGGCGAACGGTCGAGACCACCGCGAATGATGTCGTGCGTACGTTCGTTCGTGTGCGTGACCCAGCACGGCAGCTGCTGCGGATGCTGCTCCGCGCGGCCCAGGAACGAGAAGACGGGGATCGGATCGAGATCGCCCGGCTGCTCGGTCAGCTGCGAGAAATCGATCGAGCGGCCATCGATACGCGGCGGCGTACCGGTCTTCAGGCGGCCCTGCGGCAGCTTCAGCTCCTTCAGGCGCGACGACAGCGACACGGCCGCCGGATCGCCCGCGCGGCCGCCCGTATAGTTGTTCAGGCCGACGTGGATCTTGCCGTCAAGGAACGTGCCGGCGGTCAGCACGACCGCGCGGGCGCGGAAGCGGATGCCGATCTGCGTGACGGCGCCCACCACACGGTCGCCTTCGACCATCAGGTCGTCGACGGCCTGCTGGAACAGCCAGAGGTTCGGCTGGTTCTCGAGCCGGTGGCGGATCGCGGCCTTGTACAGGATACGGTCGGCCTGCGCGCGCGTCGCGCGCACGGCCGGCCCCTTCGACGAATTGAGGATCCGGAACTGGATACCGCTCTCGTCCGTCGCGGCTGCCATCGCGCCGCCCAGCGCGTCGACTTCCTTGACCAGATGGCCCTTGCCAATGCCGCCGATCGACGGATTGCAACTCATCTGCCCAAGCGTTTCGATGTTGTGGGTCAGCAGCAGTGTCTTTGCGCCCATGCGGGCGGACGCCAGCGCGGCTTCGGTGCCGGCATGACCGCCACCGACGACGATGACGTCAAATTCTGTGGGAAAAAGCATGGTGGATTCCGCACGCAGGGCTGCGCACGAACCTATCAGAGAAATGTATGGGGCGAATTATAGCGGGTTCGCTTTTCACCCGAATGCCGTCCGAATGGTAGGGTCTGTGCATTTCGACGATTTTTCGGCGTTGGAGCGATGGATCTGTGGTTCTGCGCCTCCGCCTGCGAATAATCCGACCCGCCCTCCGCACATCGTTACGCCTGTGCAGGGATCCATGTGTCGAGAAATTTCACGTGGAACATATAACCCGTTCGAGGCCTGTGTCACGCCCAATACCTAGGCGGAACACCCTGTGCCCCCTCCCTCACAGAATTTCCGTCGGTACGCTCGACACTTATCCCCTGTGACCCGGCACATCATCATTCTGTGGAACGAGTGGCAGCCAACTCCGATCGACAAACCGGATCGCCATCTGCGCTGTTGATACCTCCCTCCAACGCCACTGCACAGAGCTTTTGATTGTTCCTCCGGTACTTATCCCCTGGTTGCTAACCGCCGATGCATGGGAGTCAGACCTTCACCCAAAAACAAAAGCGGCGTGTTTCACGTGAAACACGCCGCCCCTTTCCCACCCACCGCGCCTCCGATCAAGCCGTTTTCTTCGCTAACCCGAGGTAGGTTTCGATCACACGTGGATTCTGCGCGAGTTCCGCTGCCGGCCCTTCCAGCGCAAGCTCGCCCGTCTCCAGCACATAGCCGTAGTCCGAGATCTGCAGCGCCGCCCGCGCATTCTGTTCGATCAGCAGCGTCGCCACGCCCGTACCACGCAACGCGCTGATGATATGAAAGATCTCCTTCACGATCAGCGGCGCCAGCCCGAGGCTCGGCTCGTCGAGCATCAGCAGGTCGGGCTTGCCCATCAGCGCGCGGCCAACCGCGAGCATCTGCCGCTCGCCGCCGGACAGCGTGCCGGCCGCCTGCTTGCGCCGCTCCTTAAGGCGCGGAAACAGCGCGAACACGTGATCGAGCTGGTCGAGGAAGTTCGCTTCACCTGCCAGCTTGCGTCGATACGCGCCCAGCACGAGGTTGTCTTCGACCGTCATCGTGCTGAACAGCTCACGTTTTTCCGGCACGAGGCACATCCCGCGTGCGACGCGCTGCTCGACCGGCAATGCACCGACATCGTGACCGCGATACACGACCGCGCCGGACGCATGCCCGGTCACCGGCAGCGCGCCCATGATCGCGTTCAGCAGCGTCGATTTGCCGGCCCCGTTCGGCCCGATCACGCTGACGATCTGTCCCGCACCAACCTTGATCGCCGCGCCGTGCAGCGCCTCCACCTTCCCGTACCGGACCGCCAGCCCGCGCACGTCGAGAATCGGCATCGTCGTGTCCGTCATCACTCCACCCCGCCCAGATACGCTTCGAGCACCGCCGGATCCTGCTGCACGTCCTGCGGCAGCCCTTCCGCGATCCGCGTGCCGAATTCCATCACCACCAGCCGGTCGGTGAGATTCATCACGAAATCCATGTCGTGTTCCACGAGCAACACGCTCATGCCTTCCGCCTTCAGCCGCCGCAGCAGGTCGGCGAGTTGCTGCTTCTCCTGGTAACGCAGCCCGGCGGCCGGCTCGTCGAGCAGCAGCAGCGTCGGGTCGCAGCACAGCGCCCGTGCGATTTCGAGAATCCGCTGCTGGCCCAGCGCGAGGCTGCCCGCTTCGTCGTACATGTGCTTTTCGAGCCCGACGCGGCGGATCTGCTGGGCGGCCTCGGCCAGCAACTGCGCTTCCTCGTGAGCATTGAGCCGCACGACGCTGCGCCACACGCCCGTATGGCCGCGCAGGTGCGCACCGATCGCGACGTTCTCGAGCACCGTCATCGCCGGCAACAGCTTCACGTGCTGGAACGTCCGGCCGATGCCGCGGCGGACGATCTGGCGCGATGTGAGCCCGTCGATGCGTTCGCCACGGAACGTGATCGTGCCACCCGTCGGCTTCAGCACGCCCGTCACGAGGTTGAACGTGGTCGACTTGCCGGCGCCATTCGGGCCGATCAGCCCGATGATCTGCCCCGCTTTCACGTCGAAGCTGACGTCGTTGACGGCCACGAGGCCGCCGAACTGCTTGCGCGCGTTGTCGACGACGAGCAGCGGCTCGCCGGCCGCGGGCTTCGCGCGTTGCGGCAACGGGTCGGCGTGCTCGGGTACATGCGCACGCGGCCCGCGCGGGAACAGCCTGGCGACGAACGGCCACACGCCCTGGCGGGCGTACTGCAGCAGCAGCACCATCAGCACGCCGAACACGATGATCTCGAAGTTGCCTTCCGAACCGAGCAGCTTCGGCAGCAGCGTCTGCAGGTAGTCCTGCAGCACGGTCAGGATCGCCGCGCCGAGCACGGCGCCCCACACGTGCGACACGCCGCCGACCACGGCCATGAACAGGAACTCAATCCCGTGGTTCAGCCCGAACGGCGTCGGGTTCACCGCACGCTGCAGATGTGCGTACAGGAAGCCCGAGATGGCCGCGAGCACGGCCGCATAGACGAAGATCACGACGCGCATCCACGCGGTGTTCACGCCCATCGCCTCGGCCATCACGCCGCCGCCGCGCAGCGCACGGATCGCGCGACCCGGGCGGCTGTTCAGCAGGTTCTGCACCGACACGATCGCGGCCAGCACGACGGCCCAGATCAGGAAATACAGGCTGCGGCCGCTGTCGAGCGTGATGCCGAACAGGTTCAGCGCCGGAATCCCGTTGATCCCGTCGTACTTGCCGAGCAGTTCGAGGTTGCCGAACAGGTAGAACAGCGCGAGGCCCCACGCGATCGTGCCGAGCGGCAGGAAGTGGCCGGACAGCCGCATCGTGACCGCGCCGAGCACGAGCGCGACGAGTGCCGTCAGCACGACGCCGACGATCAGCGCGAGCCACGGTGACACGCCGTAGCGCGTCGTCAGGAGCGCGGTCGCGTAGGCGCCGATGCCGACGAACGCGGCCTGCCCGAAGCTCGTCATCCCGCCGACGCCCGTGAGCAGCACGAGCCCGATCGCGACGGTCGCGTAGAGGCCGATGTAGTTCAGCAGCGTGATCCAGTATTCCGGCACCTGCAGCGCGCCGGGCAGCACCGGCAGCGCGAACAGCACCACGAGAAACACCCAGAAGGTCTTGTTGCGTACCATCGTCTTCATCGTGTCACTCCTCTTCCTCTTCCGCGTGCGGCGTGGCGAAGCTCCGCCACAGCAGCACCGGAATGATCAGCGTGAACACGATCACCTCCTTGTACGCGCTCGCCCAGAACGACGAATACGATTCGAGCACGCCGACGAGCAGCGAGCCGGCAGCCGCGAGCGGATAGCTGACGAGCCCGCCGATGATCGCGCCGACGAAACCCTTCAGGCCGATCAGGAAGCCCGAGTCGTAGTAGATCGTCGTCAGCGGGCCGACGAGGATCCCGGACAGCACGCCGAGCCCCGCCGCGAACGTGAACGCGAGCCGCCCGGCCTCGGTCGTGCCGATGCCGACGAGCCGCGCGCCGAGCCGGTTCACCGACGTCGCGCGCAGCGCCTTGCCGGCGATCGTGCGGCCGAAGTACACGTATAGCGCGCCGATCAGCACGAGCGCCGTCACGACGACCAGGATGCTCTGCACCGACACGGTCATGCTGCCGATCGACAGCGACGCATCCGAGAAGCCGTTGGTGCGCGAGCCTTCCGCGCCGAACATCACGAGCCCCAGGCCGACCATCGCGAAGTGGACGGCGACCGACACGATCAGCAGCAGCAGCAGCGTGCCTTCCGCGATCGGCTGGTAGACGAGCCGGTAGACGAACGGCCCCATCGGCACGACGATCGCGAGCGTCAGTGCGATCTGCGCGAGCATCGGCAGCGGCTGCACGGCGAAGCTGCGCGTGATCGCGAACACGGCGAGCGGCAGCAGGACGTAGCGGCTGCCGAGTGTCGCGAGCGTGCGGCCGAGCTGATGGCGCCGTTCGCGATGCCGGATCAGGCCGCCGACTTCGAGCAGGAAGCACGCGATGCCCATCACGAACAGCAGCCAGCAGGTGGCGGGGAATTTCTGCGCCTGCAACGCGGCAAGCGTCAGCGCACCGTAGGCGACGAATTCGCCCTGGGGAATGAAGATCACCCGCGTGACGGAAAACACCAGTACGAGCGCCAGCGACAGCAATGCATAAATGGCGCCGGTCGTGATGCCGTCTTGCGCGAGGATCGCTGCAATCGAGAGATCCATACGTTTCGTGTATCGAGAATGCTGCGGTGAAACGAAAGACGGGAACGGCCGGGGCGCTCGGGCCGCAAGATCGACGCGTCGGGCGCCACGCAGAGCCCCTGTGGTTCCACACGACATGGGCATGGTCGTGGCCCGTCGGGCCCGGCGCCCTGCCGACGGCATGCACGGCGCCATTCGCGCCGCGCGCGCCGGTTTCACGTGATGCTTACTCGGCCTGCAGCTTCCACTTGCCGTCGACGATCTGCACCATCACGCGCGCACGCGTGTCGAAGCCGTTGTGGTCGGTCGGTGTCATGTTGATCACGCCGTGCGACACGGGCAGGTCCTTCACGTTCTCGATCGACGCGCGCAGCGCCTCGCGGAACGCCTCGGTGCCCGGCTGGCCCTTCTTCAGCGCGTCCGGAATCGCACGCTGCAGCAGCAGCCCGGCATCCCACGCATGGCCGCCGAACGTCGCGAGCGAGCCCGCGCCGTACGCCTTCTCGTACGCGGCCTTGTAGCCGAGCGCCGGCTTCTTCACCGGGTTCGAATCGGGCAGCTGGTCGGTCACGAGCACCGGGCCGGCGGGCAGGATCTCGCCTTCGCAATCCTTGCCGCACACGCGAAGGAAGTCGTTGTTCGCGACGCCGTGTGTCTGGTACACCTTGCCCTTGTAGCCGCGCTCCTTCAGCGTCTTCGCCGGCAGCGCCGCCGGCGTGCCCGAGCCGGCGATCAGCACCGCATCCGGATTCGAGCCCATGAGCTTCAGCACCTGACCCATCACCGACGCGTCGGTGCGGTTGTAGCGCTCGTTCGATACCACCTTCAGGCCGTTCTTCGCGGCCGCCGCGTTGAACGTGTTGTACCAGCTGTCGCCGTACGCATCGGCGAAGCCGATGAAGCCGACCGTCTTCACGCCGTGTTTCGCCATGTAGCCGGCGATCGCGTCGGCCATCAACTGGTCGTTCTGCGGCACCTTGAACATCCATGCGCGTTTCGCGTCCATCGGCGAGATGATCTGGGCGCTCGCCGCGAGCGAGATCGTCGGCGTCTTGCCCTGCGACACGGGGTCGAGCATTGCCAGCGAGTTCGGCGTGACGGACGAGCCGATGATCGCGTCGACGTGATCTTCATCGATCAGCTTGCGCACGTTCTGCACCGCGCGGCTCGTGTCGGATGCGTCGTCGAGCACGATGTACTGCACGCTCTTGCCGGCGATTTCCTTCGGCAGCAGCGCGATCGTGTTCTTTTCCGGAATCCCGAGCGACGCGGCCGGCCCGGTGGCCGACAGCGTCACGCCGATCTTCACCTGCGCCGACGCCGTTGCCGCCGCGCACACGAGGCCCGCGGCGAGCACGGCCTCCATCCATCGATTCATCTTCATTTACGTTGTCTCCAAACGCTGCTCGAAAAAGCCTCGGGTCGCTCGGGCGGCTCCCGGTCCCCAAACAAGTTAATAAATTAACTATCTCGCCGTACCGCGTCTACGCTCGTTTTCCCGTGAAACACCCCGTCTTCAACGGCACCCGGACGGCACCACGCGCGGACGCACCGGCCGGCGGTCGAAACGGTCGTTCGACCGTCAGGATGCGCAGCGGCGGTGTCGTCTGGATGAAGAAAGCGGAGAAAGGCGCGATCGTGCGCGCAATCGATGCATGCACAACGATCAACGAAAGGCACGTCGATCCGGCCTGATGCGGCCAGGCCCGTGCGCGGCGCATGATCGGAAAGCCGGCCGCTCATGCGAATGCGAATGCGAATATCGACACGGATGCGCACGCAACGACCGGCGATGACGCCGGAACGCGCCTACAGGCCGCAGAGCGGCTCGGGAAGGCCGCGGCGACAGCAGCCCAACCCCACGACGAACGAACGGCACACGCCGCCCTTCCTGCCCCGATCCATCGTCCTGCGCTGCTCATCCAACCGTACTCCCTCTTCTGCATTCTGCTTGTAGGAGAACTGCCGACCGATTTTCCCGACCGCGCGGTCGGCGAAAGCCGAGTGTAACGGACGCGTTTTGCGCACGCCAACCGGGTTAGCCCGAACGGCCGGCGCACGGCTGCGCATCGTTGACGAACGAATCGTGGGAAAGCGGAAATCTGGAAAACGGGGGGACACGGCGAAGCGCGGAAGAAGCGCGGTGCGAACGCAAGCGCGGAATACGGCCACCGCGCAGGCCGCTGCACCAACAGCGCAAATCCGTGCACGCAAATGAAAAAGCGCTGTTGGATTCCGTCCAACAGCGCTTTGGGGTCCGGGCACTTTGTGCCTCGATTGTCTCCTCGTTCTCCACCTGCAAATTCGTTTCGCGGTGCATCAGAACTAGGGTGAATCTTAAAGAGGCTTAAGCACCACGACAACTTAGCATTTACCCCTATGGTGCATCGCCGCACGAAAATGGGGCACTAGTCTGCCGCACGGCGCCGGCCCGAGCCCGCTCCTGCGCCCTTCCGGAGCATGCCGGATGGTGCTTCGCATCAACGCCCGGTGACGCGCGCCGCACGCATTCAGGACGCCCTGAGCGGCTTGATCCGCGCGACCATTTCACCGACGATGCCGCGCCGGAATGCGAGCACGCATGCGATGAAGATCAGCCCGGTGACGATCGTCGCCGATTCGCCGAGCGAATGGAACCACGCGACGCCCGTCGTCGACGCGAGCCATTCGCCGATGTCGCCGAGCCGGTCTTCCAGCGCGACGATCAGCGCCGCGCCCAGCAGCGGCCCGAACAGCGTGCCCATTCCGCCGACGAGCGTCATCAGCACGACGAGGCCCGACATCGTCCAGTAGGCGTCCGACAGCGTCTCGAAGCCGAGCACGAGCACCTTCAGCGAGCCGGCCAGCCCCGCGATGCCCGCCGACAGGATGAACGCGAGCAGCTTGAAGCGGTCGGTGTCGTAGCCGAGCGAGATCGCGCGCGCTTCGTTCTCCTTGATCGCGACGAGCACCTGGCCGAACGGCGAATGCACGACCCGCACGATGAACGCGCACGCGGCGACCACCACTGCCAGCACGACGTAGTACAGCGCGACGTCGTTCGACAGGTCGAGCAGCCCGAACAGACGGCCGCGCGGCACGCCCTGCAGCCCGTCCTCGCCGTGCGTGAACGGCGCCTGCAGGTAGATGAAGTAGACCATCTGCGCGAACGCGAGCGTGATCATCGCGAAGTAGATCCCCTGCCGCCGGATCGCGAACAGCCCGACGACGAGCCCGAGCAGCGTCGCGGCAACGGTGCCGACCAGCACGCCGAGCTCCGGCGTGAAACCGAGCGTCTGCATCGAATAACCGGTCGCATAGCCGGCGGTCGCGAGGAACATCGCATGGCCGAACGACAGCAGCCCCGTATAGCCGATCAGCAGGTTGAACGCGGCCGCGAACAGCGCGAACGTGAGCACCTTCATCACGAACACCGGATACGCGCCGATGAACGGCGCGGCGAGCAGTGCGGCGAGCAGCACGCCGTAGAGCACTTTTCTCTGCATCATTTTTCCTTGCCGAAGAGGCCCGCCGGGCGGAACAGCAGCACGATCGCCATGATCACGAACACGACCGTGGCCGACGCTTCGGGGTAGAACACGCGCGTGAAGCCCTCGATCACGCCGAGCAGCAGGCCCGTGACGATCGAGCCGAGAATCGAGCCCATCCCGCCGATCACGACCACCGCGAACACGGTGATGATCATCGGCTGGCCCATCAGCGGCGACACCTGGATCACCGGCGCAGCCAGCACGCCCGCGAACGCGGCGAGCGCAACGCCGAAGCCGTAGGTGAGCGTGATCATCATCGGCACGTTCACGCCGAACGCCTCGACGAGCTTCGGGTTCTCGGTGCCCGCGCGCAGGTACGCGCCGAGGCGCGTCTTCTCGATCACGAACCACGTCGCGAGACACACCGCGAGCGACGCGACGACCACCCACGCGCGGTAGTTCGGCAGGAACATGAAGCCGAGGTTGGTGGCGCCGGACAGCTGCGACGGCACGTCGTACGGCTGGCCGGACGAGCCGTAGATCGACCGGAACACGCCTTCGACGACCAGCGTGAGCCCGAACGTGAGCAGCAGCCCGTACAGGTGATCGAGCTTGTACAGCCAGCGCAGCATCGAGCGCTCGATCAGGATCCCGAACGCACCGACCAGCAGCGGCGCGATCACGAGCATCGCCCAGTACGGCAGCCCGAAATACGACAGGCCCATCCACGCGAGCATCGCGCCCAGCATGAACAGCGCGCCGTGCGCGAAGTTGATCACGTTGAGCAGCCCGAAGATCACCGCGAGCCCGAGGCTCAGGATCGCGTAGAACGAGCCGTTGACGAGCCCGAGCAGCAACTGGCTCAGCATCGCCGGCAACGGAATGCCAAAGATTTCCATCGACTTAGCCGTCAGAATGAGTTTCGTTGCGCGCGCAACCTTCATGCAGCGCGTGCGCGGGCGGCGCAGCGGGCACATCGCTGCGGCCGCCACCGAGCGGCGCGCCCGCGCGCGCCGCTACGCCCTGCCTACTTCCACAACGCGCAGCGCGTTTCCTGCTTGGTCCCGAACGCCTGCTCGCCCGGAATCGTCGCGAGCACCTTGTAGTAATCCCACGGCTCCTTCGATTCCGCCGGCTTCTTCACTTCCATCAGGTACATGTCGTGGATCATGCTGCCGTCCGTGCGGATATAGCCCTTCGCGTAGAAGTCGTTGATCTTGATCTTCTTCAGCTCGGCCATCACCTTGTCGGAGTCGGTCGTGCCGGCGGCCTGGACCGCCTTCAGGTAGGTCGTCACCGACGAGTAGTCGGCCGCCTGCAGGCTCGACGGCATCTTCTTCATCTTGCCGAAGTAGCGCTGCGCCCACTGGCGCGACGCGGCATCGCGGTTCCAGTACCAGCTGTCGGTCAGCACCAGGCCCTGCGTCGTCTCGAGGCCGAGGCTGTGCACGTCGTCGATGAACATCAGCAGCGCGGCGAGCTTCATCGTCTTCGTGATGCCGAACTCCTTCGCGGCCTTGATCGAGTTGATCGTGTCGCCGCCCGCGTTCGCGAGGCCGAGGATCTGCGCCTTCGACGATTGCGCCTGCAGCAGGAACGACGAAAAATCCGACGCGGACAGCGGGTGACGCACCGCGCCGAGCACCTGGCCGCCGTTCGCCTTCACGACGTCCGACGTGTTCTTCTCGAGCGCCTTGCCGAATGCATAGTCGGCCGTCAGGAAGAACCACGACTTGCCGCCCTGCTTCACCACCGCCGAGCCGGTGCCCTTCGCGAGCGCCATCGTGTCGTATGCGTAGTGGACCGTGTACGGCGTGCACTGCTCGTTGGTCAGCGTGTCGGCGCCTGCGCCGATGTTGATGTAGACCTTCTTCTTCTCGGCCGCGACCTGGTTCATCGACAGCGCGGTGGCGGAGTTCGTGCCGCCGACCAGCAGGTCGAGCCCGCCGCGGTCCATCCATTCGCGCGCCTTCGATGCGGCGATGTCGGCCTTGTTCTGGTGATCCGCGTAAACAACTTCGATCGGCTTGCCGAGTACCTTGCCGCCGAAGTCGGCCACTGCCATGCGGATCGCCTCGAGGCCGCCCTGCCCGTCGATATCCGCGTAAAGCCCCGACATGTCGGTGATGAAGCCGATCTTCACGGTATCCGCCGCATGTGCGGCGCCGGCGGTGAGCGCGGCGGTCGCGAGTGCGAGACAGGCCTGTGCGAGGGTCTTCATTTTCATTGACGTCTCCTGTTGTTCTGATGCGTTGTGGTTGTTCGAGGGCCGCCACGGCTAGCGGCAAGGGAAACGGGGCGGCGTCACACCCCGAGCAGGTCGTGCAGGGTCGGCATCTTGCTCTCCAGTTCGGCCGCCTGGAAATGCTCGACGATGCTGCCGTGCTCCATCACGTAGAACCGGTCGGCGAGCGGCGCGGCGAAGCGGAAATTCTGTTCGACCATCACGATCGTGTAGCCGCGCGCCTTCAGCGCGACGATCATCCGCGCGAGCGCCTGCACGATCACCGGTGCGAGGCCTTCGGAAATCTCGTCGAGCAGCAGCAGGTTCGCGCCGGTGCGCAGGATCCGCGCGACCGCGAGCATCTGCTGCTCGCCGCCGGACAGCCGCGTGCCCTGGCTCTGCCGGCGCGACGCGAGGTTCGGGAACATCGCGTAGATCTCGTCGATCGGCATCGCGTGCTCGCGCGGCCCGATCAGCGGCGGCAGCATCAGGTTCTCCTCGCACGACAGGCTCGAGAAGATCCCGCGCTCCTCCGGGCAGTAGCCGATGCCGTAATGCGCGATGCGGTGCGTCGCGAGGCCGATCGTCTCGTTGCCCGCGACCTTGATCGACCCGCTGCGGCGGCCTGTCAGGCCCATGATCGCGCGCAGCGTCGTCGTGCGGCCCGCGCCGTTGCGGCCGAGCAGCGTGACGACTTCACCGCGATGCACCGTCAGGTCGACACCGTGCAATATGTGGGATTCCCCGTACCAGGCCTCCAGGCCCGTGATCTCCAGCGCGGGCGTACCGCTTTCGACGCCGCTCAATTCGCGTTCCTCCCGTTCGCTGTGCTTCATGCGTGCGCCCCCGCGAGCGCCGCGTCGGCGCTGCCCATGTAGGCCTCGATGACGAGCGGATTCTTCGACACTTCCGCATACGAGCCTTCGGCCAGCACCTCGCCGCGTTGCAGGACGGTGATCGTGTCGGAGATGCCCGCGATCACGTTCATGTTGTGCTCGACCATCAGGATCGTGCGCCCGCTCGCGACCTTCTTGATCAGCGCGGTCACGCGATCGACGTCCTCGTGGCCCATCCCCTGCGTGGGCTCGTCGAGCAGCATCAGTTCGGGCTCCATCGCGAGCGTGGTCGCGATCTCCAGCGCGCGCTTGCGGCCGTACGCGAGCTCGACGGTCGGCACCTGCGCGAAATCGGTGAGGCCGACCTGCGTGAGCAGGTCCATCGCGCGGTCGTCGAGCCGCTTCAGCGTGCGTTCGCTGCGCCAGAAATGGAATTCGGTGCCGAGCGCGCGCTGCAGGCCGATGCGCACGTTCTGCAGCGCGGTCAGGTGCGGAAAGACGGCCGAGATCTGGAACGAGCGGATGATGCCGCGCCGCGCGACCTGCGCGGGCCGCTCGTCGGTGATGTCGATGCCGTTGAAGACGATCTGGCCGGCCGTCGGCGTCAGGAATTTGGTGAGGAGGTTGAAGCAGGTGGTCTTGCCCGCGCCGTTCGGTCCGATCAGCGCATGGATCGCACCGCGACGCACACGCAGGTTCACGCCGTTGACGGCCGTGAAACCCCTGAATTCCTTGGTCAGTCCGCGTGTTTCCAGAATCGTGTCGCCGAGAATCATGTTCCCTTCCGTACGAAGTCAGGCGAAGCACCGGGAAGATTCGCGAGAAGCGTCCGCGAAACAGGTCAGCGGATGAGCGGGCTGCCCCGGGCGCCGTGTTACGCCTCGAGGGTGGTCTCCCGCGCCGACGCGTATGCACACTGCGCCACATTGTCTCGCCGTTGGTGCAGTGCAATCATCGGGATTTGCACTTATAGGGCTGGCCGCCCTGTCGCACGCGGCTGTGCACGGTTTTGCACGCTGTTTTTTTGACACGTGCATCATCGTGCGTTGACCATCCGCACGGCCCGGCACGCATGCAACAAAAATGCCGTGCGGCTGCACGGCTTGCATGGATCTTGCGGGACGAACCGGCGGTATTCGCTGCAATCGGCACCCTCGGCACCACTGCTGCAACAGCAGTTTGTTTCGCATATCGAATCAGCGGGCGTCATCATGACGGCCCGCTGTCGGGCGTGTCAGCGTTCCGTCACGCGGCTGTCACCGCCTGCTCCGTGCGCACCGGCGTCGCTTCGCGCGCCGCGCGGCGATCGGCACGAATCATGTCGCTCGCGCGCTCGGCGATCATCAACGTCGGCGAATTGGTGTTGCCCGATGTAATGAACGGCATCACCGATGCATCGACGATTCGCAGCCCGGCGATGCCGCGTACGCGCAGCCGGCTGTCGACCACCGCGCGCTCATCGTCGGCACGCCCCATCCGGCAGGTGCCGACCGGATGGAAGATCGTCGTGCCGACGGCGCCGGCCGCCTCGATCAGCTCGGCTTCGCTTCGATACTGCAGGCCCGGCAGGATTTCCTCGGGTCGATAGCGCGCGAGCGCCGGCGCGGACGCGATCCGGCGCGTGAGCCGCAGCGCGTTCGCGGCGACGTGGCGATCGTGATCGGTCGACAGATAGTTCGGTGCGATCGCGGGCGCCGCGCCCGGATCGGCGCTCGCGATATGCACGCTGCCGCGCGACGTCGGCCGCAGATGGCACACGGACGCCGTAAACGCGTTGAAGCTGTGCAGCGGCTCGCCGAAGCGCTCGAGCGACAACGGCTGCACGTGGTATTCGAGATCGGGGCGCGTGAGCGCGGGATCGTCGGGATCGGATTTTGCGAACGCGCCGAGCTGCGACGGCGCCATCGACATCGGCCCGCGCTGCAGCAACGCATATTCGGCGCCGATCATCAGCTTGCCCCACCAGTGCGCGGACAGCGTGTTGAGCGTGCGCACGCCTTCGACGCGAAACGCCATCCGCAATTGCAGGTGATCCTGCAGGTTTTCGCCGACGCCCGGCAGATCCTGCACGACGTCGATGCCGAGCGCCTGCAGCCGCCGGCCATCGCCGACACCCGACAGTTCGAGCAGCTGCGGCGAATTCACCGCGCCGGACGTCAGCAGCACCTCCGAACGCGCCCGCGCGACGTAATCCGTGCCGCCGCCGTGGTATTCGACGCCGACCGCGCGCCGCCCGTCGAAGATCACGCGCTGCGCCTGCGCGCCGGTGATCACGGTCAGGTTCGGGCGCGCCATCGCGGGCCGCAGGAACGCCTTCGACGTATTCCAGCGCACGCCGCGCTTCTGGTTCACCTCGAAATAGCCGACCCCGGCATTGTCGCCGCGGTTGAAATCGTCGGTTGCCGGGATGCCTGTCTGCTGCGCGGCCTGCGCGAACGATTCGAGGATTTCCCAGCGCAGCCGCTGCTTCTCGACACGCCAGTAGCCGCCCGCGCCGTGCGCGTCGCTCGCGCCCGCATGGTGATCCTCGCTGCGCTTGAAGATCGGCAGCACGCTGTCCCACGACCAGCCGGCGTCACCGGTTTCCTGCGCCCAGCTGTCGTAATCCTCGCGCTGGCCACGCATGTAGATCATCCCGTTGATCGACGAGCAGCCGCCGAGCACCCGGCCGCGCGGATACGACAACGCCCGCCCGTTGAGCGCGGCTTCGGGTTGTGTCTTGTACAGCCAGTCGGTGCGCGGATTGCCGATGCAATACAGATAGCCGACCGGGATGTGGATCCAGTGATAGTCGTCCTTGCCTCCCGCTTCGAGCAGCAGCACGTGGATGTCGGGATCCTCGGTCAGGCGGTTCGCGAGCACGCAGCCCGCAGTGCCCGCGCCGACGATCACGTAATCGAATTCGCCTTCTAGCGTGCGTTGGGTAGTCACGGTTTGTCTCCTGTCACGCGGGGCAACGCCGCGCGTCATTTTCAGCATAGTGCGTCGCGAGCCGCGCTTGCGGGCCCGCGCCACGACCGATGAAGCGTACTCCGGCCGCCGGCCGCCGATCCAATGAGTTATGCTGAACTGCGTTATAAGCAGCGCTCATATCACGACGATGGATCTCACCCTGCTCCGCGCGTTCGCGACGGTCGCGCGCGAAGGCAACCTGACACGCGCCGCCGTGCAGCTGCACCTGACGCAGCCGGCGGTCAGCCTGCAGATCAAGCATCTGCAGGAAACGCTCGGCGTCACGTTGTTTACGCGCACATCGCGCGGCCTCGCGCTCACGCGCGACGGCCAGACGCTGCTGCCGCATGCGGAACGCGCGCTCGCCGCGGCCGCCGACGTGCAGCGCGCCGCCGCTGCGCTGCGGCACGAGGTGCGCGGCCGGCTGCGGATCGGCACGATCCTCGACCCGGGCTTCCTGCGGCTTGGCGGCTTCCTGCGCGCGCTCGTCGAAACCCATCCGCAGATCGAGACGGCGCTGCGGCACGGGATGTCGGGCTGGGTGATCGAACAGGTGCGCACGCAGGCGCTCGACGTCGGCTACTACATCGGCCGGCCTGGCGAAGACGATCCGCTCGACGGCGCACTGTTCCATACCGTCACGCTCACGCATTTCCAGTACCGCGTGCTCGCGCCGGCCGGCTGGAAGGAGCGCGTGCAGCGCGCCCACGACTGGCGCGCGCTTGCCGCGCTGCCGTGGATCTGGACGCCGCCGGCGTCCGCGCACCACCGGTTGCTGTCGCGACGCTTCGCGGAGGCCGGCGCGCAGCCGCTCAAGGTGGCCGAGGTCGACCAGGAGCAGTCGATGCTCGACCTCGTCAAATCGGGGATCGGGTTGACGCTCGCGCGCGACTCGACCGCGCTGGCCGAAGCGCATGCGCATGCGCTGACGATCGTCGAGCCCGTGACGGTGCCCACCGAACTGACGTTCGTGATGCTCGCCGAGCGGCGCGACGAACCGGCGATCGCGGCCGCGCTGCGGCTGATCGAAGCGCAGTGGGCGATATGAGGGCTGCTGATAGCGCGGGGGCTGGCCGCGCACCGGGCGCCAACGCCTGACACGCCGCCGGTCGGCAGCCGGCGACCGTGCGGGCCCTCACGCGCGCGGGAACGGGGAAATCACGGGAGCCGAACCTCCCGGCCGCGGCGTGTCGCCGCGTCCCGCCGGTCGTCACGCCACCTTCGCGGGCTTTTTGCTAGATTGTGCGTTCGCACACCGCGAGACCCCGATTGAAGGAGACCCGCATGGCCCGCAACATCGAGATCAAAGCCCGCGCCCGCGAATTCGACCAACTGCGCGAACAGGCGGCCAGGCTCGCGACCGAAGCGCCGCTGTTCTATCGCCAGCAGGATTTCTTCTATGACGTGCCGCGCGGCCGGCTCAAGCTGCGCCGCTTCGAGGATGGCACGCCGGCCGAACTGATCTTCTACCAGCGCGACGACCGCGACGGCCCGAAGGCGTCGTACTACACGCGCAGCCCGGTGACGAACCCCGACGCGATGCACGCGCTGCTCGCCACCGCGCTGACCACACGCGGCATCGTGACGAAGGAACGGCACGTGTACCTCGCAGGCCGCACGCGCATCCACCTCGACCGCGTCGACGGTCTCGGCGATTTCATCGAACTGGAAGTCGTGCTCGGCCCCGATGACGACGAAGCCGGCGGCGAAGCCGAAGCGCACGACGTGTTCGCGAAGCTCGGCGTGTCGCAGGACGACCTCGTCGCCGTCGCGTATGTCGACCTGCTGAACGCCGACACGCCGCACGAAGCGGCCTGATCCGGCCCTGCCCCAAGGCGGCGCAACCCGCGCCGCCTTCACCCTTGCCGCCGCGCGGTGGCCGCGTCAGGCGGCGCCGGGCGCCAGATGCGCCAGCGGCAGCGCGCCGTTGCGCTTGAAGGTCGTCAGCACGATGTTCGAGCGCACGCTGTCGACACCCGGCACGCGCATCAGCTTCTTCATCACGAACTGCGACAGCGCGTTCAGGTCGGGCGCGACGATCCGCAGCAGGTAGTCGGCATCGCCCACCACCGCATGGCATTCGAGTACCTCGGGCAGCACGTCGATCTGCTGCTGGAACTGCTCGATGATCGAGTCGCCGTGGTGCTTGAGCTTGAGGCTCGTGAACGCGGTGACGCCGAGCCCGAGTTTTTCGGGGCGCAACATCACGCGGTAGCCTTCGATCACGCCGGCCGCCTCGAGCCGCTGCAGCCGCCGGCCGATCTGCGACGGCGACAGCGGCACCTCCTCGCCGAGCTGCTGATGCGTCGCGCGGCCGAAGCGCTGCAGCACGTCCAGCAGCGCGAGATCGAAGTGATCGAGTTCCAGCATGAGCATTCTCCGCATTGATTCGTTATTTAATGCGCGATTATCGCATCATCAAGCGAATCAACGCCAACTATGCGCCCATTCCGCGCGCAGCCCGCTCTACACTTGCATGGTTCCCAACCGCCACGTGCAGAGCCAGATCATGTCCACCGTCGTCACCGCGAAACTGCAGGAGCAGTTCGATGCGGGCCTCGAAACCCGCGCCGATTTCACCATCGACCAGCCGCTCGCGCGTTACGGCCAGGTCGACCACGCGGTGTGGAAGCAGCTCTATGCACGCCAGTCGGCGCTGCTGCGCGGGCGCGCCTGCGACGCGTTCGTCGCGGGGCTCGGGAAGATCGACCTGCCGGCCGATCGCGTGCCGTCGTTCGCCGACGTGAACCGCCAGTTGAAGCCGGCAACGGGCTGGCAGATCGTCGCGGTGCCGGGCCTCGTGCCCGACCGCGTGTTCTTCGAGCATCTCGCGAACCGGCGCTTCCCCGTCACCTGGTGGATGCGCCGTCCCGACCAGCTCGACTACCTGCAGGAACCCGACTGCTTCCACGACCTGTTCGGCCACGTGCCGCTGCTGATCGATCCGGTGTTCGCCGACTACATGCAGGCGTACGGCCGCACCGCGCTCGCGGTCGCCGACGATGAAGCGGCGCTGGCGCGCCTCGCGCGGCTCTACTGGTATACGGTGGAATTCGGGCTGATCCGCGATGCGCGCGGCACGAGCGGGCTGTCGATCTATGGCGCCGGGATCGTGTCGAGCAAGGGCGAAAGCCTGTACAGCCTCGAAAGCGCGGCGCCGAACCGGCTCGGCTTCGACCTCGAGCGCGTGATGCGCACGAAGTACCGGATCGACACGTTCCAGAAGACCTACTTCGTGATCGACGATTTCGCGCAGCTGTTCGCGCTCGCCGACGTCGACGGCCGTGCACTGGCCGACCGGCTGGCGGCGCTGCCCGAATTCGCTGCCGGCGCGGTGCTCGAGACCGATCGCGTGCTGCATCGCGGCACGGGCGACGGCTGGCCTGACGACGCGGACGCGTGACGCTCGAGGGGGCCGGAACCAGCCTCTGCCGGCCTCCCGATCGCCTTCCCCGGATACCCGTCGCCGGTCGCCCGTCCCCGGATGCCCGTCGCCGGATGGCCGTCCCACAACTATGAAACAATGACCGATGCCGGCTTCGCCGCGCGGCGCAGCCGCGCGCGGGCGCCGTTACCGACCGAGAGGTGCAAGATGATCCACAAGCTCACATCAGAAGAACGCAAGACCCGGCTCGAAGGCCTGCCGCTCTGGACGGCCGTACCGGGCCGCGATGCGATCCAGCGCAGCCTGCGCTTCGCCGATTTCAACGAAGCATTCGGCTTCATGACGCGCGTCGCGATCAAGGCGCAGGAAATGAACCACCATCCGGAATGGTTCAACGTGTACAACCGCGTCGACATCACGCTGTCGACCCACGATGCCGACGGCCTGACCGATCGCGACATCGAACTGGCGCTGTTCATCGACCGTGCCGGCGCGCACGCGCAACCGGCCGCCTGAGGCATTCCTCTACCGCCGCGCGTCTTTCGATGCGCGGCGCGTCAACTTTTCATTTCGATGAACGTTTTCTAGGATGTAGTCAGCGAAAGCCTTCAGCTTTCCAAGCCATCCTTAAGGCGCACGTAAGTCTCGTACGCATTCCGTGCCTTGGGGTCCAATCCTTCCAGTTGTAGCGCGCTTTCGCGCTGTACAATCAGCAGCGCATACGGCTTGGAGAGCGCGCTGGCCTCTTCGCAGAGTTTGAGTTCGTCGCCGCTCGACGGCGAGCGGGCGCGCCAGAAATTGATCGCGGCTTCTAGGTCGTTGATCGAAATATCGGACATGTTTGGATTTAATCGTTCGCTGGCCGCCATGCTTGATGTCAGGTGTTGCGGCGCCCCTGTGGAAACGGCGTCGTGCTGTCCGCGTGCCTGAACCGCCAACCCATTGTACTTGAGCGAACTTCATGCGACTCCTTCTGATCGAAGACGACCGCCCCATCGCACGCGGTATCCAGAGCAGCCTCGAGCAGGCTGGCTTCACCGTCGACATGGTGCATGACGGCATCTTTGCCGAACAGGCGCTGGCACAGAACCGCCACGAACTCGTGATCCTCGACCTCGGCCTGCCGGGCATCGACGGGATGACGCTGCTCACGCGCTTCCGCCAGACCAACCGCCACACGCCCGTCATCGTGCTGACCGCACGCGACGAGCTGAACGACCGGATCCAGGGCCTGAACTCCGGCGCCGACGACTACATGCTCAAGCCGTTCGAGCCGGCCGAGCTCGAAGCGCGCATCCGCGCAGTGATGCGCCGCAGCGGCCCGCACAGCGACATGCCGCGTCCGGAAGTGTCGCTCGGCGGCGTCCGCCTGTCGGGCGTCGACCGCCGCATCTTCAACGACGACAAGCCGCTCGAACTGTCGCCGCGCGAATTCGCGGTGCTCGAGATGCTGCTGCTGCGTCACGGCCGCGTCGTCAGCAAGGCCCAGCTGCAGGATCACCTCACGCACTTCGGCGGCGATCTCGGCGACACCGCGATCGAAGTCTACGTCCACCGCGTGCGCAAGAAACTCGAGCAGTGCCGTGTCGAAATCGTCACGGTGCGCGGCTTCGGCTACCTGCTGCAGGAAATCCGCCAGACGGCGAGCGTCTGAGCGGCACCGCACGCCGGGCGGCCGCGTGCCGCCCGCGTGTGCGCGCTGCTCCGCGTCGCCGCCCGGCGCACGACCGCGCCGCTCCTCGTGAGCGGCGCTTATCCATTTGCCCGTCGAAATGTCTCCTGATCCGGCTGTGACCACCAGCCTGCGCCGCTCGCTGCTTCGGCGCCTCGCCGCCCCGCTGTCGATGCTCGCGCTGATGAGCGGCCTGATCGCCTACTGGCTCGCGTGGCAATACACGCAGCACGTGATCGACCGCTCGCTCGCCGATCTCGCGACCGCCATCTCCAAACAGATCCAGATCGCCGGCCCCGACGCGCCGTTCACGGTGCCGCCGCTCGCGCAGGCGATGTTCTCCGATCCCGCCGAAGCACTGATCTACCGGATCAGCGACGGCGAACAGGAACTCGCCGGCGATCCGAAGCTGCCGCTGCAGGGGATCAACGTGCGCCGCATGCATCACGCGTACGTGTTCGAGGCCGAATACGACAACCGCGCGGTGCGGGTGGCGCAGGTGCGCGTCGACGACGTCGAAGGCGGCAAGCCGATGGTCGTCGAGGTCGCGCAGCCGGTGCGGCACCGCTACCGGATCGCGGCCGAATTCCTCGTCGCGATCATGATGCCGCTGCTGCTGCTGCTGCTCGCGGGCTGGGGCATCGTGTGGCGCGTCGTGAACCAGCAGCTCGGCCCGCTCACGCACCTGGCCGATTCGCTGAACCGGCAGACCCACACGTCGCTGGAACCCGTCGACGAAACCGAGGTGCCGCTGGAAATCCGGCCGCTGACGAGTGCGATGAACGCGCTGCTCGGCCGCCTGAAGACCGCGCTCGACGCGCAGCGCAAGTTCATCGCCGATGCCGCGCACCAGTTGCGCACGCCGCTCACGGCCGTGAAGCTGCACGCGGAGCAGGCAGCCGTCGCGCGCGACCCGCACCAGACCTTCGCCGCGGTGCGCGAACTGCGCGCGGCTGCCGACCGCGCGGTGCGGCTGTCCAACCAGTTGCTGTCACTCGCCCGGGCGGAGCCAGGCGAACAGGCCGCGCGATTCGTCGACGTCGACCTCGCGGCGATGGCGTTCGAGACGGGTGCCGAGTGGGTGCCGCGCGCGCTTGCGTCGCACGTCGACCTTGGCTTCCAGCGCACCGACGATCCGGGTGACGACGAGAAGCTGGTCGTGCGCGGCAACCCCGTGCTGCTGCGCGAGGTGATCGCGAACCTGCTCGACAATGCGCTGAAGTACGTGCCGCTCGCGCGGCCGGACGGCGCACGGATCACGGTGAACGTCGCGCGCGGCGCGCTCGAGGACGGCCAGCCGGCCGCCGAGATCGTCGTCGAGGACAACGGCCCCGGCGTGCCCGCCAACCAGCAGGCCGACCTGTTCAAGCGCTTCTTCCGCGGCGACGCGCAAAGCGGCAACGGCGTCGAGACGGGCGCCGGGCTCGGCCTCGCGATCGTGCACGACATCATCGCGATGCACGGCGGCACCGTCTCGTACGAAGATGCATCGGAAGGCGGCTCGCGCTTCGTGGTGAGGGTGCCGCTGGTTGCGCACACCGAGAAGCCGGCCAGCGAAACACCGGCCGCCGCGTCGACGCACTAAGGAACTGAGGCACTGAGGGACTCGCGGCGGGCGACCGCTGATCGGGCCGCGCGCCGGATGAGGAGGCGGAAAGCACGGCTGCACGATGCGGCAGCCATCCGCTGAAACGACAGCGGCAGCGCACGATGCGCCGCCGCCTGCGTCACTTCTTGCTTTTCTTGTCCTTCGACCGGGACTCGGACTTGCCGTCCTTCTTGTCCTTCTTCTTTTTCTTCTTGCCGCCCTCGTCGGACGTCGCGAGCAGCGTGCCGCGGCACGACGCCGCGCCGCAATGACACGCGTACTCGCGCTTGAGCGCCTTCGTCAGCTTCGCGTCGATCACGAGGCCGTAGTCGTAGAACAGTTCCTCTTCCGGCCCGATGTCGCGCAGCGCGTGGATGTACACGCGGCCTTTGACTTCCTCGGCTTCGCAGTTCGGCGCGCACGAGTGATTGATCCAGCGCGCGCTGTTGCCGTCGATCTTGCCGTCGATCACCCCGCCCTCGTCCAGTGCGAAGTAGAACGTATGGTTCGGTTCGCTCGGGTCGTGCGGGTGGCGGCGCAGCGCCTCCTTCCACGAAATTCGTTCGCCCTTGTATTCCACTACGCGCTCGCCGGCCTTGATCGGCGCCACGGCGAACACGCCCTTGCCGTGCACTCCCGAGCGGCGCACCGCGATCCTGCGTGAACTCATCGAACGAATCCTTGTGAAGACGACTTGAATGGAAGACGGCCGTGGTCACGGCCTGGCGTCGCGCAAAACGAAAACGCGGCACCGGTGGGTGCCGCGTCGGGGCATGCGGCGAATCACCCGCATCCTACACGTTCACGATTGCTTCGTTCAACATCACACGCAATATTGCGCGCGCGGTGCTCAACGCTGGCCGAATGCGATGTCGCCGAACAACGCCTTGTGCTCGCGCGGCTGCGAGCGCCAGTATTGCGGCGGCGCCGTCACCTGCGCGCCGAGCTCGGCCGCCGCATGCCACGGCCAGCGCGGGTCGTACAGCATCGCACGCGCCATCGCGACGAAATCGGCATCGCCGGCCTCGATGAGCCGGTTCGCATGCGCGGGCTCGTTGATCAGGCCGACGGCGATCGTCGGCATGCCGACCGCGCGCTTCACCGCCTGCGCGAACGGCACCTGGTAGCCGGGCGACAGCGGAATCTTCTGCAGCGGCGACACGCCGCCGGACGACACGTCGATCCAGTCGCAGCCGCGGCGCTTCAGTTCGTGCGCAAACGCGATCGTATCGTCGAGTTCCCAGCCGCCTTCGACCCAGTCGGTCGCGGACACGCGCACACCGACCGGCCGGTCTTCCGGAAACGCCGCGCGCACGATCTCGAAGATCTCGAGCGGAAAGCGCATGCGGTTTTCGAGCGAGCCGCCGTATTCGTCCGTGCGCTGGTTCGCGAGCGGCGACAGGAACTGGTGCAGCAGGTAGCCGTGGGCCGCGTGCACCTCGATCGCGTCGATGCCGAGCCGTGCAGCCCGCTTCGCCGACGCCGCGAACGCTTCGCGGATCCGGTTCAGGCCCGCGGCATCCAGTGCGAGCGGCGGCGTCTCGCCATCCTTGTGCGGCACGGCCGACGGCGCGTGCGGCAACCAGCCGCCGTCGGCGACGGACACGAGCTGACCGCCCTGCCACGGCACGTTGCTCGACGCCTTGCGCCCCGCATGCGACAACTGCATCGCGATGCGGACCGGCGAATGCTTGCGGATCGCGGCCAGCACCGGCTTCAACGCGGCTTCGGTCGCGTCGTCCCAGAGGCCGAGGTCGCCATGCGTGATACGCCCGTCGGGTTCCACCGCGGTCGCCTCGATGCAGAGCAGCCCCGCGCCCGACAGCGCGAGATGGCCGAGGTGAATCATGTGCCAGTCGGTCGCTTCACCGCCTTCGGCTGAATACTGGCACATCGGGGAGATCACGATCCGGTTCGGAAGGGTCACGCCACGCAGCGTGAACGGGGAAAACAGCGCAGTCATGGAAGCCGCTCGCCAGGAAGGGAAAGAGCGAACGAGCGTAGCACGCAGGCGGCCAGCGTGCAGATGGCGCGTCCGGCAGTAAGCGGATGGTCAGGTACGGCGCGCGGCAGGTGGCCGGCAATGGAGAAAAGGCCGCGCATACGGCGATGCGCCGGCCTGCAACGCATGCGGGCCGGGCATCCTGTTCGCGGCCAGCGGCGGCGCCGCTGGCGGCGTCAGAGTCCGACGCTGTCGAGCCACTCCGCGAACATGCGTCGCGCGGCCGCCTCGAGCGCGGGGCCGTGCTGCGCGGTATCGGCGCGCAACTGGCACGCGTCGATGCCCGGCGTCGCCGCGATTTCGCCGGCGTTCGCGATCAGCCACGGTTCGAAACGGTCGGTGCGGATTTCCGGATGGCATTGCAGCGCCAGCACGTGCTGGCCCCACGCGAACGCCTGGTGACGGCACGCCGGGGTCGAGGCAAGATGAATCGCCCCGCCCGGCAGGTCGAACGTGTCGCCATGCCAGTGCAGCATCGACGTCGCCGCACCATCGAGATGGCGCAGCGGCGATGCGCGACCGGCATCGGTGAGCGTCAGCGGCGTCCAGCCGAGTTCGTGCTGGGCAGCCGGATAGACGCGCGCCCCGAGCGCCCGGGCGATGAACTGCGAACCGAGACAGATCCCGAGGATCGGCAACCCGGCGTCGATGCGCTTGCGCACGAGCGCCGCGAGCGGCGCGATCGTCGGATACTGCGCATCGTCGTACACGCTGAGCGGCCCGCCGAGCACGACGAGCAGCGACGGCTCGAGCACGTCGAGCACCTCGACCCGCGACGACCCGACGTCGACGTAGCGCACCCGCCGGCCTCGTTCGCCGAGCACCTGCTCGAAGCTCCCGAGATCCTCGAAATGCACGTGGCGGATCGCCACGACTTCAGCGTTCATCATCGGCCTCCCGGTCGATCGACGGACGTCAGCCGGCGAAAATCTTCCAGGTCTTCTTCTGCGTCGCCGCGTCGGCCTCTTCCTGCACCGAGCAGTCGAGACGCAGATCGCTGTCGGACATCGAGATGTCGAGCGCCGCGCAATGATGCACGGTCTTCTTCGACAGCTTGCCCGGCTGGAAGTGAGCGCACGTCAAGCACATGCGCTGCGGCGGCGTCGCACCGGCCACCTGCAGTTCGCGCAGCGTCTTCAGCAGCGCGCGATACAGTGCGCCCTGCTCGTCCGCACCGAGCTTGCCGACCGCTTTCGTCAGGAATTCAGGCCATTGCAGCGCCTTCTTCGCAGCCGTCCGGCCACGGGCCGACAGGCGCACGGCCAGTGCGCGGCCGTCGTCCAGCGCACGGCGCTTCTCGACGAGACCCTTCGTTTCGAGCGTGCTCACCGCATCGCTCGTGGTCGCCGCGGTCAGCTGCGTCTCGCGCGCGATCTCGCCGAGCCGCATCGGGCCCTTGCGCTGCAGCAGCAGCACGAGAATCTCGCCCTGCGTCGGCGTGAGGCCCGCGCCTTCCGCCCAATCCCATGCCTGGCTTCGCATGGCCGTACTCAACCGCAGCAGGCTGTGGGTCACACGTCCCGAAGCCTGATTCCCGTAAACGCCTTCGCTCATAGTCTTTTCGCTTTGCCGCCGCCCGGTTTGCCGAGCGGCCGTAGTGTGGAGATCGAATGTCTATCTCAAAACAGACATGCTCTTGCGAGTATGTCAGCACGGCCGTCGCGAGGGCACACGCGGCGGTCGCGTTCGCGGCGACCGGTAAGACACTCGACGTTCCGGTGTCCGCAAAGCCGACATTCTAAGCGAGAGCGGAAAATCGCACAGCTAAGTTATCCCCTTCATTCTGTGGAAAATCACTGGATAACCAAGATTTTTCGTTGTGCCAGCAATGTCGAACGACCGCCAAACGGTGCGCAAGGGCATTTTCCTGTTCGGATCGGCCATCGGGCCAACCGCAATGATCCACCGGGTTATCCCGTGCACAGATCGTTGACTTTGCAGCGGAATATCCGGTTATCCACAGATTTTCGGGACAACCGGCAACGATTTCGGCGGCAATCGGGGCCGCCGGCCGTTCAGTGAATCGCGACTCGGTCGACCCCGTAATCTGCAAAACATTTTTTCACTCGCGCCAACGTAAGCACTGCTGGCGGACCGTCTCATTGAGCGATTTTTCCTGTTTGAAAACGGTTCTCAACCACGATGCGTCGTTCACGCGCGCCTTCGCGAGCGCGCCGATCTCGTCGAGCGCCGCGCGCGAACCGAGCGCGGCCGCATGCGGCGCGATCCGGTCGAGCGTGTCGAGGATGTCTTCGGCGATCGTGCGGCGCTCACCCGTCTGAGGATTCACGCAGGTGCCCTCGAGCCCGAAGCGGCACGCCTCGAAACGGTTGAACGTGTAGACGAGGTAGTCGTCCTCGGACAGCTTCAGCGGCCGGTCGGTCAGCAGGTAGCGCGCGAGCGTCTGGATGTAGCAGGCGATCGCCGCCGCGCGGTCGACCGACAGCGGCGTGTCCATCACGCGCACCTCGATCGTCCCGTAGCCGGGCTTCGGCCGGATGTCCCAGTAGAAGTCCTTCATCGAGTTGACGACGCCGGTGTTCACCATCTTCGTGAAGTACTCCTCGAAGCTGTCCCAGGTCAGCACGAACGGCGCGCGGCCCGACAGCGGGAACGCGAACACCGAATTCAGGCGTGCCGAATGGAAGCCGGTGTCGACGTTCTGCACGAACGGCGACGACGCGGACAGCGCGATGAAGTGCGGAATGAAGCGCGACATCGAGTGCAGCAGGAACAACGCGCTGTCGGGATCGGGGCAGCCGATGTGCACGTGCTGGCCGAACACGGTGAACTGCTTCGCGAGATAGCCGTACAGCTCGGAGATGTACTGGAAGCGCGGCGCATCGTAGATCTGCCGGTCGCTCCATTGCTGGAACGCATGCGTGCCGCCGCCGGCCAGCCCGACGTTGAGCTGGTCGGCCGCCTTCACGAGCACGTCGCGGATCGCGTGCAGCTCGCTCACCGCCTGCTCGTGCGAATGGCAGATGCCGGTCGACAGCTCGATCATGCTCTCGGTGATTTCCGGCGTGATGTTGCCCGGGAAGGTCTCGCCCTGGATCAGGCGCATCAGGTCGGAGGCCGCTTTGGTCAGGTCGTAGTTGTGCGTGTTGACGACCTGGATCTCCAGTTCGACGCCGAACGTAAACGGCTCGGAATTGACGAAGGTTTCGAGTGCCATGGCAGGTTCCGGAATCAGTTGCCGTCGCTGCGTTCACCGACCGCCGACAGGCAGCGGTACACGATGAACGGGCTGACGAGCTGCAGGATCACGATCGTGCACATCACGATCGCGCGCAGGTGCGGGTCGAAATTCGGATAGAGCTGGTAGGTGTCGTCGACGAGCAGGTACGACAGCGCGGACATCGGCGTGAGCGCGATGCCGAGCGCGACGCCCTGCTTCATGCCGATGCCGCTCGGCTTCGCGAACGCGACGACGCCGGCCAGCTTCGCAACGAGCCGCGTGACGATCAGCACGATCGCGAGCAGCCCGCCGAGTGCGATGTCGCCCCACGTGAACGACGTGAGCGTGAGCACGAACAGGGTCACCGTCAGCAGCCAGCCGGCCGTGCCGAAGTGCTCGGGCCACAGTTGCGGGCGCGCCTCGAGGTTCTTCACGATGATGCCGGCGAGCAGCAGCGTGAGCAGCGTCGACAGCTTCAGCGCCTGGGCGACGGCGATCGCGAGCATCACGAGCCCGAACAACGCGACGAACGAATGCTCGTCGCGCATCGTCGCGGTCATGTGGCGGAACAGATAGTTGCACGAACGCGCGACGACATACGCGACGATGAACGAACCCGCGAGCAGGTAGAGCGGCTGCAGGATCGTCGCGAACACGTTGCCGTACGCTTCCTGGTGGAGCCAGCTCGTCACGAGCTTGGTCAGCACGATCGCATAGACGCTGTTGAGCGCGGTGAGCGTGATGAGGCGTTGCGACACCTGCCCTTCCGCGCGCAGTTCGGTCTTCAGCTGGATCACCATCGACGGCGACGTCGCGATCGCGATCGCCGACAGCACCAGCGCGACCATCCCCGACACCCCGAGCGCGAGCATCACGAACAGCACCAGCACGAACGTCAGCGTGGCTTCGGCGAGGCTCGACGCGACGAGCCATGGATTGCGCCGGATCCAGCGCAGGTCGAGACGGCTGCCGAGCTCGAACAGCAAGAGGCCGAGCGCGACGTCGATCAGCAACCGCGAAGTTTCGTCGGTGCTTGCATCGATCACGCCGAAGCCGAACGACCCGGCGATGAGACCGATCACCGCATAGCCGGTGATGCGAGGCAGACGCCATGCGCGATAGCAAAGCTCGCCACACAGGCCGGCCGCGAACAACGCGAGCCCGGCCCAGAACACGGCATCCGGCGTAAGCGGCCAGTTGGGCAGGAATGAGAACGCCGACTTCATCGTGGTGACTTCTCCTTTGGAAGCGACCGCCAGCGACACGGGGTCAAGCGTCAGAAATGGATGCGCGCCGGCTGGGTATCGCCCCGAATGTGATTGTTGTGTCGACGACGGCGGGACATGGGATCCGCCTTTTCCACCACAGGGCGGAAAGTCGTTCAGGTTGCCGATCTGGATTGTCGGCCTGGTGTGTGAACGGACTGCGCAGTCTCGATGATTCAGATTCGAAATCGTGCCGACCGTTCCATTGAAGCATGTCCGGCGCCTGGCCGGATGAACGCGAAGGAAACCGATTGTGCCACAGCTTTTTCGGTCTGGAACCCATTGAATCGACTCGCGGCGCTGTGCGGCACCGCAGGTCTTTGGTTTCAAAGGTTTACTTGTATATATACGTAGTAGAAGTTAACAAAGGACGCACAGTTCTGTGGATAACTTCGGTTTACGTCGACAGATCAAGGCGTTGCAGAACCCATAACCCGTTGCACAGACTGTTCGTGCACAGAGGTTTGGGTTGAGCAACTTTCGGGCCGCCTCACAGCTGTGCCGAGTTGCCCAGTTTACGTCCACTGTGATTACACACGAAGTGCGCGTGGATTTCGCGCGGTTATCCACAGCGTCGAGTGGATAACCTTGCGCGAAAAAGTCGGGAAGCTGTGAGCGGCTCGGGTGAGCGGTCAGCCGGCCTGGCCGACGCGGCGCGCGCGCAACGCGCGGATCAGGAAGCGTGCAGGGTCGACGGCATCGGCAAGTTCGCGCTCGAGCGGCCAAGGCTCGCCTTCGAGTTGCGACGCGATCAGTTCGGCGCCGAGCGCCGCCCATACGAGGCCGCGCGAGCCGAAGCCGAATGCGCCGTAGAGCCCGGGCATGCGCGGCAGGTCGCGTGCCTGCGCACCGCTCAGCGCGCGGGCATTGGCGATGGCGCCTGCTTCGTCCGCGAGCGGGCCGAGCAGCGGCAGGCGGTCGCCGACGACCCAGCGGAACGCAACGCGGCCGCGTAGTGTGTCGGGATCCGGCAGGTCGCCGATCAGGCCCGGCAGCAGATGTCGTACGCGCTCGATGTTTTCGAGGTGGCCGGCTGCACGCATCGCGGGATCGACGTCGTCGGGTTCGAACGTCGCGCCGATCAGCAGCGTGCCGTCGTCGAGCGGCACCGCGTAACCGTCGCCGATCGTCGGGCACGGCAGCGATGCCGTGCTGCCGGCCGGCAGCAACGTGAGCTGGCCGCGCACCGGTTGCAGCGCGACATGGTGCAGCCCGGCGAGCCGCGCGGCGTCGCCGGCATTCGCGAGCACGACGACGGGCGCTTCTGCCAGCGTGTTGCCCGCATCGTCGAGTGCATGCCATGCGTCGCCCCGCCGTTCGAGCTTGGCAACGCGGGTGGGCGCGAGCAAGCGCACGCGCTCGCCGGCCGCCGCAAATTGGGCCGCGCACAGGCCGGCCGGCCAGACGGCGCCGCCGTGCGGAAACAGCAGGCCGCCCTGCGCGACCGGCAGGTTCAGATGCGCGCGCGCGGCTTCGACGTCGAGCAGCGAGACATAGTCGGACGGCGCACCGAACGCATCGAATGCCTCGCGCATCCGCTCGAAGTCGCCGGCCGATTCGGCGAGATGGATCATCCCGTGCGTGCTGCGCGCGAATGCGTGACCTGCGCGTTCGAGTGCCCGCCAGCGTGCGAGCGCGTGCAGGAAGCCGCCGCGCGTGAGCCGGCTCGCGACGTTGTCGTCACGTGTCATCAGCGGATGGAATACACCGGCCGGATTGCCCGACGCGTCGCTCGCGATCCGGTCGTGCCGCTCGATCAGCGTGATTTCCCAGCCGCGCGCGGCCAGGCGTTCGACGACCGCGCAGCCCGCCAGCCCCGCGCCGATCACGATCGCACGGCGCGTCGCAACGGGCAGTGCGAGCGGCGGCTCGTGCCGGCGCGCGCGCCAGCGTGGCGCATATTCGCCGACGAGCAGATCGTCGACCTCGCGATACGTGAAACCCGATTTGTCGAGGGCGTGTTTCAACGCGTCAGAACTCGCATGCGCTGCAAAGGTGGCGCGTTCTCCGGCGATTTTCGACAGCGCGCGAACCACGTCGGCCGATTGGAGATCCGCGTCGCTCGATGACGCGAAGTGGTCGAGACAGAACGCGTCGGCGCGCGCGACGATCTTCCCCAACATGTCGATCGCATCGCCGAATGCCAGCGTGAGCACCACGCGCCCTTCGTCGAATTCGAGCCGATGAAGGCCCGGCACGCGCATCGGCCACGCGTCGGCAAGGGCATCGACATCCGCCGATATGGTTGTGTCCGCAACGATATGCGAAGCGGCGCGGCGCAGGTCGTCGCGTGAGAACGGATGCGGTTCGACTGCGACGAAATGCAGCCGCTCGCAGCGCGCGGGATCGTCGCGCCAGGCGGCCCAGGCCGCGAGAAAGCTGCCGCCCGCGCCGAATCCGGTCGCCACGATCGTGAACGTGCGACGGCCCTGCCAGCGCGCCGGCAGCCCGTTGCCCGCGACGAACATGCGATGCGCGAGCGCGCCGGATGCGCCGCGATGGAGATCGCCGAACTCGGGCGAGACGAGCGTGCGGTCGTCGCGGCGCGCGAGCGTGGCGGGAACAAGTCGGTCGGTCATGCGAAACAAAAAACGTGGCAGCCAAGCCTGGCAAGGGATTGCGCGGGGCCGTCCGACCGGTCGTTGGAAAAAGCCAACGGCGCGGCGCACGGGCGGACCGCGCTGCGTATCCTGTCCGGTTGGCGCTGGTCAAAAAACGGGCAGTCGATGATTCATTCGGCGAAATACCGATGAAAATCTTTGAAACCCTTGTCGTTATTGGGTTTGCGCTGCGCTATCATAGCAACGCCGTACCGCGGGGTGGCCACCGGCTCACCGGAGGGCGCGTCGCGCGGGCCAGGATTCGGCGCTGTGTCGTCGGAGTCTGACTCTCGACGGCACGGTTCGCGCACGTATAATCGGCGCGTTCGCGCTGTTCGTGTCAACCTAACCTGATAAAGGAACCTTAATGAACAAACAGGAACTGATCGACGCCGTCGCCGCCCAAACGGGCGCCAGCAAGGCTCAAACCGGCGAAACGCTGGACACGCTGCTCGAAGTCATCAAGAAGGCCGTGTCGAAGGGTGATGCGGTTCAGCTGATCGGCTTCGGCAGCTTCGGTTCGGGCAAGCGCGCAGCACGTACGGGCCGCAACCCGAAGACCGGCGAAACCATCAAGATCCCGGCAGCCAAGACGGTCAAGTTCACGGCTGGCAAGGCGTTCAAGGACGCCGTCAACAAGCGTTAAACCAGCGCCTGTTCCAAGAAAAACCCGCCTTTCGGCGGGTTTTTTGTTGGGCGCGCGCAGCATTTTCGCCACAGTCCGCGCCCCTCTTGCAAGATTTAACGGTTGTTTTTACAACGCGTTACGCGTGCACGATCTGCGTGTCGCCGTGATCGTCGTCGTCGTGCGAATCGACATCCCACGCCGGGAACGGATCGTCGAACGCGTGCCATCCGGCCGCGCCGAGCGCGAATTCCGCATCGGTCAGCAGGCACGCATCGAGCTTCTCGCGCCATGCATCCGCGTCGAGCGCGATACCGATCAGCACGAGTTCCTGCCGGCGATCGCCCACTGTGCGATCGTCGATGTCGCCGTGCCATTCGGCGCGGATTTCACCGAGCAGCTCGTCGTCGTCCGGCCATTCGGCGCGATCCTGCGCCGCCCACCAAAGCCCCGCCGGGCCATGTCGGCATACGCCGCCCGCCTGCGACAGCGAACCCGCGATGTCGTTGCGCGTCGCGAGCCAGAAGAAGCCCTTGCTGCGCAGCACGCCCGGCCACTCCTGATGCAGCAGCGCCCAGAGTCGCGCCGGATGAAACGGCCGGCGCGCGCGGTAAACAAAATTGCCGATCCCGAATTCGTCGGCTTCGCCGTGCACGTGCGCATGATGTTCGTCATGGCAGTCGGGGTCGTCGCAATGCGTGTGATCGTGATCGAGCGACGCGAGCCAGCCCGGAGCGTTCGCGGCCTCGTCGAAATCGAAGCGGCCCGTGTTCAGCACTTCGTCGAGCGGCACGTTGCCGAACGTCGACACGACCTGGTGCGCGCGCGGATTGAGTCGCGCGAGGATGTGCTGCAGGCGGGCAAGGTCGTCCGCGGCGACGAGGTCGGCCTTGTTGATCACCAGCACGTCGCAGAATTCGATCTGCTCGATCAGCAGCTCGACGAGCGTGCGGTCGTCCTCTTCCGATGCGGCGATGCCGCGCGTCGCGAGCGCATCGTCCGAGCCGTAGTCGCGCAGGAAGTTGTACGCGTCGACCACGGTGACGAGCGTGTCGAGCCGCGCGATGGTCGACAGCGACGTGCCGTCATCGTCGACGAACGTGAAGGTTTCGGCGATCGGCATCGGCTCCGCGATGCCGGTCGATTCGATCATGATCGCGTCGAAGCGGCCTTCGGATGCGAGCGTGCGGATCTCGACGAGCAGGTCGTCGCGCAGCGTGCAGCAGATGCAGCCGTTCGACATCTCGACGAGGCGCTCCTCGACGTGCGACAGCGCCTGCGCGTCGCGCACGAGCGACGCATCGATGTTGACCGCCGCGAGATCGTTGACGATCACGGCGACTTTCAGGCCCGCGCGGTTCGCGAGGACGTGATTGAGCAGCGTGGTCTTGCCGGCGCCGAGGAAGCCGGACAGCACGGTGACGGGCAACGGCTGGTTCATTGCCGGATTCATAGCGATATGCACCAACGGAAAAATTGAAAAAGCGGCCGCGACGCCCTTCCGGGGCGCGATCGTCCCGCGGACGGGCGAAATTGCGGCGTGAGATCCGCATTGTGCATCAAACGCGCGCCGGCCGGCCGGTACGGCATCAGGCCGCGCTGCGGCGCGGCGTCACTGCACGGGCGGCAGCAGCTTCCACTGCGTCAGGATGCCGGCGATCTGCCGTGCATACTTGTCGCGCAGCGACGGGGTTTCCGAATGATAGGCGCCGACCGCCTGCCACGTGTTGCCGTAACGGTTCATCTTCTGCTTGAGATGCCACGCGGCGATATAGACGTTCTTGCACGGCTCCATCAGCGTGTCGCGGCCGATGCCATAGCGCGACAGCGTCGGCAGGTGGATCGAATTGATCTGCATCAGGCCGTAGTCGACCGAGCCGTTCGTGTTCTTGTTCAGCGCGCCGGGCCGGTTGCGCGATTCCTGCCACGCGATCGCACGCAGGATCAGCGGATTGACCTGCTGATATTTAGCGGCCTCGTCGAAACAGTCCGCGCGAGCGTTCGCGCTGGCGAAATACCCGCCGGCGGCGATCAACACGATCGAAACGAACCGTCTGTTCATGGTGCGAAATCGACAAGAAAATGCGTGAGGGTCGGGAAAACCCGTGCCTGTTATTCGTGCGACGAGAATCGTGCCGCCCGTATCATACCGACAGTCCGTCAGCTTGCGACAGTCAGGAATACGGCCGCCCGGTTATACCGCATTTCCGTGTCGGTTCATCGTGAAACGGGAGCGATGGCCGCATGCCGAGAATAATGCCGAATCTTACAGATTGCATACGGTTCGCCGGATACATGTCGTATGTGAGACAGTCCTCGGATCAATGTGATATTTCGGACATGAAAAACTGCTAATGTCGCCTCTTTCGGACTTGGATCCCAGCACTACCGCCGGAAGTGGCCTGAGCCGGCATCGACCCATTCATCCATGACAAGAAATCGCTTCGTTATGCGGCGTGTCGCCACGACCCTGATCGTCGCCGGCATCATCGTCTCGCAGGCCGCCTACGCTCAGGTCACGCTCAATTTCGTGAATGCGGATATCGACCAGGTCGCCAAGGCGATCGGCGCCGCAACCGGCAAGACCATCATCGTCGACCCTCGTGTGAAGGGGCAGCTCAACCTCGTGGCCGAACGGCCGGTGCCGGAAGACCAGGCGCTGAAGACGCTGCAGTCGGCGTTGCGCATGCAGGGCTTCGCACTCGTGCAGGATCACGGCGTGCTGAAGGTCGTGCCCGAGGCCGACGCGAAGCTGCAAGGCGTGCCGACCTACGTCGGCAATGCGCCGCAGGCGCGCGGCGACCAGGTGATCACGCAGGTGTTCGAGCTGCACAACGAATCGGCGAACAACCTGCTGCCCGTGCTGCGGCCGCTGATCTCGCCGAACAACACGGTCACCGCCTATCCGGCGAACAACACGATCGTCGTGACCGACTACGCGGACAACGTGCGGCGCATCGCGCAGATCATCGCCGGCGTGGACAGCGCCGCGGGCGCGCAGGTGCAGGTCGTTCCGCTGCGCAACGCGAACGCGATCGACCTCGCCGCGCAGCTGCAGAAAATGCTCGACCCGGGCGCGATCGGCAACAGCGACGCGACGCTGAAGGTGTCGGTCACGGCCGACCCGCGCACCAACTCGCTGATGCTGCGCGCGTCGAGCGCGTCGCGCCTCGCGGCCGCGAAGCGCCTCGTGCAGCAGCTCGATGCGCCGAGCGCGGTGCCCGGCAACATGCACGTCGTGCCGCTGCGCAACGCCGATGCGGTGAAGCTCGCGAAGACGCTGCGCGGGATGCTCGGCAAGGGCAGCGGTAGCGACAGCGGCTCGTCGGCGTCGTCCAACGATGCGAACAGCTTCAACCAGAACGGGGGCTCGTCGTCGAGCGGCAACTTCTCGACCGGTACCTCCGGCACCCCGCCGCTGCCGTCGGGCGGCCTCGGCGGCTCGTCTTCGTCGTCTTCATACGGCGGCACGTCCAGCAGCGGCGGGCTCGGCGGCGGCGGCCTGCTTGGCGGCGACAAGGACAAGGGCGACGACAACCAGCCCGGCGGGATGATCCAGGCCGATGCGGCAACCAACTCGCTGATCATCACCGCATCGGATCCGGTTTACCGAAACCTGCGCTCGGTGATCGACCAGCTCGATGCGCGGCGTGCGCAGGTTTATATCGAGGCGCTGATCGTCGAGCTGAATTCGAACACGCAGGGCAACCTCGGCATCCAGTGGCAGGTGGCGAGCGGCCAGTTCCTCGGCGGCACGAACCTGAACCCCACGGCCGGCCTGGGCAACAGCATCGTCAACCTGACGGCGGGCGGTGTGACCAACGCTGCCGGCGGCATCACCGGAGGCGGTCTGGCCGCCAACCTCGGGTCGCTGACCCAAGGGCTCAACATCGGCTGGCTGCACAACATGTTCGGCGTGCAGGGGCTCGGTGCACTGCTGCAGTATTTCGCGGGCGTAAGCGACGCGAACGTGTTGTCGACACCGAACCTGGTCACGCTCGACAACGAGGAAGCGAAGATCGTCGTCGGCCAGAACGTGCCGATCGCGACCGGTTCGTATTCGAACCTGACGAGCGGCAATACGAACAACGCGTTCAATACCTACGATCGCCGCGACGTCGGCCTGACGCTGCACGTGAAGCCGCAGATCACCGACGGCGGGATCCTGAAGCTGCAGCTCTACACCGAGGATTCGGCGGTCGTCGCGGGCACCACGAGCGCGCAGACCGGCCCGACCTTCACGAAGCGCTCGATCCAGTCGACGATCCTGGCCGACAACGGCGAGATCATCGTGCTCGGCGGCCTGATGCAGGACAACTACCAGGTGTCGAACAGCAAGGTGCCGCTGCTCGGCGACATCCCGTGGATCGGCCAGCTGTTCCGTTCCGAATCGAAGGTGCGCGCGAAAACCAACCTGATGGTGTTCCTGCGCCCGGTGATCATCTCCGATCGCAGTACCGCGCAGGAAGTCACGTCCAACCGCTACGACTACATCCAGGGCGTGACGGGCGCGTACAAGTCGGACAACAACGTGATCCGCGACAAGGACGATCCGGTCGTCCCGCCGATGCCGATCGGCCCGAGCCAGGGCGGCACGGCCGCGGGCAACCTGTTCGATCTCGACAAGATGCGTCGCCAGCAGCTGCAGCGCCAGGTGGCGCCGGTGCCGGCCCAGCCGTTGCCGGAAGCGACGCCCGCGCAGCCGCAGAGCGTGCCGCAGCAGGCGGTGCCGCAACAGCCGCTGACGGCCACGCCGGGAGCGTCGCAGTGAGCGACGTGCACGCCTCTTCCGCCCACGACGGCGCGCCGGGCGAACGGCAGCCGCCGTCGCCGCTCGCCGCGCGACTGTTGCCGTACGGCTTCGCGAAGAGCGGCCAGGTGCTGATCGCGCATCAGCTCGACGACACGCTCGAGGTGTGGATCAGCGAACGCACGAGCGACGCCGCGCTCGCGGAAATCGCGCGCAACTTCGGCTCGATCTCCGTGCATCGCGTGCCGGCCGACGAGCTCGCGCAGGCGATCAACCATGCGTACGCACGCCAGGACGGCAGCGCCGCGCAGGTGGTCGGCGAAGTCGAGGGCGAAGTCGACCTGTCGCGGCTGATGCAGGACATCCCCGAAGTCGAGGATCTGCTCGAATCGGAAGACGACGCGCCGATCATCCGGATGATCAACGCGCTGCTCACGCAAGCGGCACGCGAACAGGCGTCGGACATCCACATCGAGCCGTTCGAGAACGCGTCGGTCGTGCGCTTTCGCGTCGACGGCACGCTGCGCGACGTCGTGCGGCCGAAGAAGGCGCTGCACGGCGCGCTGATCTCGCGGATCAAGATCATGGCGCAGCTCGACATCGCCGAGAAGCGCCTGCCGCAGGACGGCCGCATCACGCTGCGCGTCGGCGGGCGGCCGGTCGACGTGCGGGTGTCGACGCTGCCGACCGGGCACGGCGAGCGCGCGGTGCTGCGTCTGCTGGAAAAGGATGCGCAGCGCCTGAACCTCGAGGCGCTCGGGATGGGCCGCGACACGCTCGTGCAGTTCGACAAGCTGATCGCGCGCCCGCACGGCATCGTGCTCGTCACGGGCCCGACGGGTTCGGGCAAGACGACCACGCTGTATGCGTCGATGTCGCGGCTCGAAACCGCGACGACCAACATCATGACCGTCGAGGACCCGATCGAATACGACCTCGGCGGCATCGGCCAGACGCAGGTGAACGAGCGGATCGGGATGACCTTTGCCCGTGCGCTGCGCTCGATCCTGCGTCAGGATCCGGACGTGATCATGATCGGCGAAATCCGCGACCTCGAAACCGCGCAGATCGCGGTGCAGGCGTCGCTGACGGGCCACCTCGTACTCGCGACGCTGCACACGAACGATGCGGCCTCGGCCGTCACGCGGCTGACCGACATGGGCGTCGAGCCCTACCTGCTCGCGTCGTCGCTGCTCGGCGTGCTCGCGCAGCGGCTGGTGCGGCAGCTCTGCCCCGTCTGCAAGGAAGAACGCCAGGAAGAAGGCCGCACCGTGTGGCATCCGGTCGGCTGCGACAAGTGCGGGCATTCGGGGTATTCGGGCCGGCGCGGCGTATACGAACTGCTGCTGGTCGACGAGTCGATCCGCTCGCTGATCCACCGCAACGCGGCCGATGCGGAGATTCTCGCCGCCGGCCGGGCGGAAGGGATGCGCACGCTGCGCGACGACGCCGAGCGCTGGCTCGCGTCCGGCGCGACGTCGCTCGAGGAAGTGCTGCGCGTGACGGGAGGCGCATAGCGCGATGCCGGCATTCCGTTTCGAAGCAATCGATTCGGCGGGACGCGCGCAAAAAGGCGTCATCGATGCCGACAGCGCACGTGCCGCGCGCGGGCAACTGCGTACGCAGGGGCTCACGCCGCTCGTCGTCGAGCCGGCCGCCAGCGCGACGCGCGGGGCGCGCTCGCAGCGGCTCGCGTTCGGCCGCAAGCTGTCGCAGCGCGAACAGGCGATCCTCACGCGCCAGCTCGCGAGTCTCCTGATCGCCGGGCTGCCGCTCGACGAGGCGCTCGGCGTGCTGACCGAGCAGGCCGAGCGCGACTACATCCGCGAACTGATGGCCGCGATCCGCGCCGAGGTGCTCGGCGGCCATTCGCTCGCGAATGCGCTGGGCCAGCATCCGCGCGACTTCCCGGAAATCTACCGCGCGCTCGTCGCCGCCGGCGAGCACACCGGCAAGCTCGGCATCGTGCTGTCGCGCCTGGCCGACTACATCGAGCAGAGCAACGCGCTGAAGCAGAAGATCCTGCTGGCGTTCACGTATCCGGGGATCGTCACGCTGATCGCATTCGGCATCGTCACGTTCCTGCTGAGCTACGTCGTGCCGCAGGTCGTCAACGTGTTCGCGAGCACGAAGCAGCAGCTGCCCGTGCTGACGATCGTGATGATGGCGCTGTCGGATTTCGTGCGCCACTGGTGGTGGGCGATCCTGATCGCCGTCGTGCTCGTCGTGTGGTTCGTGAAGGCGACGCTGTCGCGCGACGGGCCGCGCCTCGCATTCGACCGCTGGGTGCTCACCGCGCCGCTCGCGGGCAAGCTCGTGCGCGGCTACAACACGGTGCGCTTCGCGAGCACGCTCGGCATCCTCACCGCGGCGGGCGTGCCGATCCTGCGCGCGTTGCAGGCGGCCGGCGAGACGCTGTCGAACCGCGCGATGCGCGCGAACATCGACGACGCGATCGTGCGTGTGCGCGAAGGCTCCGCGCTGTCGCGCGCGCTGAACAACGTGAAGACGTTTCCGCCGGTGCTCGTGCACCTGATCCGTTCCGGTGAAGCGACGGGTGACGTGACGACGATGCTGGATCGCGCGGCCGAAGGTGAAGCGCGCGAGCTCGAGCGTCGCACGATGTTCCTGACGAGCCTGCTCGAGCCGCTGCTGATCCTGGCGATGGGCGGCATCGTGCTCGTGATCGTGCTGGCCGTGATGCTGCCGATCATCGAGCTGAACAACATGGTGCAGTGACGGCCTGACCGCGGGTCGGGCCGTCGCCTTCGGCTTCAGCGCACGTAGATCGCCGGGGACGGCGTGTTGGCGGGCAGCTGGACTTCGGTGCGGGCGCCGTTGCGCTCGACGATGATCGAGCGGGGGCGGACTTCGGCGAGCTTCGCGCCGGACGTGACGTCCGCGCCGAGCGACACGGCACGCGGCGGTTCGCCACCGACACCGATGATCGCGGCGCCGCCGTGGTCGAGCGCGAGGATGCCGAACAGGTGGATGTCCTGCACGGCATTCTTGTCGAGCTGACCGCCGAAGAGCGCCGCGGCGTCCTCGGTGCGGATCGGCAGCCGCGCGGCGGCGGCGGGCAGCGGCGCTTCGCGGGCGGACAGCGTGACGACCCAGTAGGTGGCCGTCGCGCACAAACCCGCGAAGAGGGCTAGGGAGAGGATCCGGATCGAGAGCGCGTTCATGCGCGCTATTGTACGGATGTATATGAAATTTGCGTTGGGTGAAAGCCCTCGGCAATGCGCGCCTTACAATGCGTGCTCCGCGCCCGCGGGTTCGGAAGGTTGCCGTCAGGCAATCGTCCGGTGCGCCGGGTGCGTCACCCGACCAACGACATTTTTTGGAAAGAGGTAGTCAGTCATGCAAACGTGGATCACTCGCCGCAACGCGGCCGTGCGTCGCCAGCGCGGTTTCACGCTGATCGAGATCATGGTGGTGGTCGCGATCCTCGGGATCCTGGCGGCGCTCATCGTGCCGAAGATCATGAGCCGCCCGGACGAGGCACGCCGCATCGCCGCGAAGCAGGACATCGGCACGATCATGCAGGCGCTCAAGCTGTACCGTCTCGACAACGGCCGCTACCCGACCCAGGATCAGGGCCTGAACGCGCTGATCCAGAAGCCGTCCACCGATCCGATCCCGAACAACTGGAAGGACGGCGGCTATCTCGAGCGCCTGCCGAACGATCCGTGGGGTAACGGCTACAAGTACCTGAACCCGGGCGTGCACGGCGAGATCGACGTGTTCAGCTACGGCGCCGACGGCAAGGAAGGCGGCGAAGGCAACGACACCGACATCGGTTCGTGGCAATAAGCGCTCACTGACCGGCCCGACGCTTCGTCCCCTTCTTCATGCTCGCCACTCGCACGACCTTCCGCTGCGGCCGCGATCGCCGTGTGCGTCGCGGCGCGGCTTCGTCCGCACCGGTGCATGCCGACGGCGGGCAGGCGTTGCATGAGGCGCGGCGTCATCGCGCGCGCGGCTTCACGCTGCTCGAAATGCTGGTCGTGCTCGTGATCGCGGGGTTGCTCGTGTCGCTCGCGTCGCTGTCGCTCACGCGCAATCCGCGCACCGACCTGCGCGAGGAAGCGCAGCGCATCGCGCTGCTGTTCGAGACGGCCGGCGACGAAGCGCAGGTGCGTGCCCGGCCGATCGCGTGGCAGCCGACCGCGCACGGCTTCCGTTTCGACGTGAGCTCGCCCGACGGCTGGCGCACGCTGCGCGACGACCTGCTGCGCCCGCGCGACTGGGACGGTGGCGTCACGGGCGCCGACATCGATTATCCGGGGTCCGACACGCATGCGAACCGCGTCGTGTTCGGCACCGAGAGCATCGACACGCCGGTGCGCGTGACGCTGCATTCGGCGGTCGGCAGCGCGACGATCGTCGGCACCGGCAACGGCCGCTACGAGGTGCAATGACGATGCGTCGTCGCCTGCCCTCTTCCGTTTCTTCATCGCGCGGTTTCACGATGATCGAGGTGCTGGTCGCACTCGCGATCATCGCGGTCGCGCTCGCCGCATCGATCCGCGCGGTCGGCACGATGGCGACCAACGCGTCCGACCTTCATCGCCGCCTGCTCGCCGGCTGGAGCGCCGACAACGCGCTCGCGCAGATGCGGCTCACGCACGCGTGGCCGGAGATCGGCGAACAGAGTTTCGACTGCTCGCAAGGCAACGTGCAGCTCGTCTGCACGCAGCGCGTGAGCACCACGCCCAACCCGGTGTTCCGGCGCGTGCGGATTTCGGTGAGCATGCCCGGGCACACCGGCGTGCTCGCGCAAATGGTGACGGTGGTCGCGAATGAAACCAGCCGTCCGCTCTGACGCGCCGATGCGACGCCCGCTCGCCCGCCCCGCCCGCGGCTTCACGCTGATCGAGCTGATGATCGCGATCGCGATCCTCGCGGTGGTCGCGATCCTCGCGTGGCGCGGGCTCGACCAGATCATGCGCGGTCGCGACAAGGTCGCGGCCGCGATGGAAGACGAGCGCGTGTTCGCGCAGATGTTCGACCAGATGCGCATCGACGCGCGGCTCGCCGCGACCGACGACGAAGCCGGCCAGCCGGCGATCGGCGTCGCCGGCAATACGCTGCAGATCGTCCGCGAACTCGAGGTGCCGGGCGTGGCGCCGCGGCTGCAGGTGGTGCGCTACCGGATCGCCGGCGGGCGCGTCGTGCGCTATGCATCGCCGCCGATCGACGACGCGAACCGGCTGCGCAACATGCTGAAGGACAGCAGCGTCGAAGGCTGGAGCTGGGTCGCGCTGATGGGCGGCGTCGGCGCGATCGACGCGAAGCTGTATGTGCCGCGCGTGGGCTGGACCACCAACCTGCAGACGGCCAACGACGCGCTCGCGCAGAACAACGATGCGCTCAAGGTGCCGCAGATCGGCAACGCGCCGCCCGCCCGCGCGGTGACGGGGCTGCAGGTCAGCATCGGCGCGACGTCGCTGCGCGTGCCGGTCACGCGCATCTTCCTCGTCGGGGAATGACGATGCGCGCGCGCCCTCTCCGCTCATTATTGGTTGCCCGTGCCGCCGGTCACGCACGGGCACGCGGCCGCCAGCGCGGCGCGGCGATCATCACCGCGCTGCTGGTCGTCGCGCTGTCGGCGATCCTCGTCTCGGGGATGCTGTGGCGCCAGCAGGTGCAGATCCGCCGGATCGAGAACCAGCGCGTGATCGCGCAGGCGCAGTGGGTCGCGCGCGGCGCGCTCGACTGGACCCGGATGATCCTGCGTTCCGAAGGCGATACGGCGCCCGGCATCACGTATCTCGGCGGCATCTGGGGCGTGCCGATCGCGAAGACGAAGCTGTCGGACTTCCTCGGCCGGATCGGTGCGCCCAACGACGCCGGCGGCGAAGACACCTATCTCTCCGGCTCGATCGAGGACGCGCAGGCGAAGTTCAACCTGCGCAACCTCGTGGCGTCGCCGGCGCCCGGCGTGCTGCAGTTGAACGTCACGCAGGTCCAGGCGTTCCAGCGCCTGCTGACGACGCTCGGCTACGACGGCGCGTTCGCGAAGCGCATCGCGCTGCAGGTGCGCGCGAGCCTGCTGAATTCGGCGACGCGTTTCCAGATGCCGACGCTGCCGGGCGGCGGCACGGCGCCGCCGGTCACCGCGCCGGTGACGACCGATCAGCAAGGCGGCGGCGGCTTCACCGACGATCCCGGCATGACGGGCGGCGATCGCGGGCCCGCGCCGCTGATGATGACGGGCGTCGACAGCCTGCTCGACGTCGACGGCGTGACGCCCGAGATGGTCGCGCGGTTGCGCCCGTTCGTCACCGTGCTGCCGACTACCACGCCCGTGAACATGAACACCGCGCCGGCCGAAGTGATCGCGGCGCTGATGCCGGGGATGAGCGTGTCGTCCGCGCAGGCGCTCGTGTCGCGCCGCGAGACCGTGTTTTTCCGCAACGTCGGTGACGTGCAGCTCGCGCTGCGCGGCGCCGGTGCGCCGAACGTGACGCTCGACTCGAGCGTCATCGACGTCAATTCGAGCTATTTCATCGTGCATGGCCGGATCCAGCATGACCGGGCGGAGGTTGATCGCACCTCGCTCGTGTATCGTGATCCGACCACGCACTCGACACGGGTCGTGCGCATTCGCGACCAGCTATAACGACGCCAATCGGGAGAGGAGCTCTTGTGAGCACGTTGATTGTTTCTTTGCCGCCGCGCGAGCCTGCCGTGCCGTTGCAGGAATGGCAGTGGCCCGAGCTGCCGTTCACGCTCGTCGACAAGGCCGGCCACGTGCAGCGCGCCGGACGCGCCGCGCTTGCGTTGCTGCCGCGCGCGAATGCGACCGTGCTGATCGTCGCCGCGCGCGACGTGCTGCTGCTGGCCGCGACCGTGCCGCCGCTGAAGGGACCGAAGCTGCGCCAGGCGCTGCCCAACATCGTCGAGGATCAGCTGATCCAGGATCCGCTCGGCTGCCATATCGCGCTCGATCCGGACGCGCTGCCCGACGGGCGCCGCGTGCTGGCCGTCGTCGATCGCGCGTGGTTCCGCACGATCTGCGACGCGTTCACGGCGGCCGGCCACCGGCACCTGAGCGCGGTGCCCGCGACCCGCTGCCTGCCGGCGCCGCACGTCACCGCCGCGCCGGCCGACAGCGAAGTCGATGCCGCCGCGGTGGCTGCCGACGCCGTCGAGGCGCCGCCCGCGCGTCCGGCGACGGTGGCCGCGGTGCTCGGGCTTGCGGCATCGGTCGAGCCGGTACTCGTCGAAGCCGGCGCGCTGCCGGCTGCAGCCGGTGCGCCGCGCCTCGAACTCGCGGTCGCGCGCGGTGCGCTCGGCGAAGGCTTCGCGGCGCCCGCGTCGCGCGCGGCCGGCACGCTGGCCGCGCTGGCGGGCGGCGGCGACGTCGAACTGTACGAACTCGGCGAACCGGGCGCGGAGCCGCGCCTGGCATCGATCGGCCGCACCGACGGCGGCCCGCTGCTGCCGGGCGCCGCGCCGCTGTCGTTCGACGCGTTCGCGCGGCGCGCGCTGACCGAGAAGTTCGACCTGTGCCAGTTCGAATTCGAATCGCAGCCGTGGCGCTTCGACCGCGCGACGGTGAAGCGCCTGCGCGTGCCGCTCGCGCTCGTCGCGGCGACGCTCGGCGTGGCGGTGATCGGGATGAACCTGCACTGGTGGAAGCTGTCGCGCGAGCGCGATGCGCTGTCCGCGCAGATCACCGAGACGCTGCTGTCCGCATTCCCGAAAACGACGACGGTGCTCGATCCGCCCGCGCAGATGCAGCGCCAGCTCGACCAGTTGCGTCTCGCGGCCGGCGAGCTGTCGCCGAACGATTTCCTCGCGCTGGCGAGCGGGCTGTCGCGTTCGATGGGCGCGCTGCCGCTGAACGGCATCGCGTCGCTCGACTATCACGACCGGCGGCTCGACGTCGGCTTCAAGCCCGAGGTCAAGGTCGATCCCGATTTCACGCAGCGCCTCGCGCGTAACGGACTGTCCGGCGAAGTCGACAGCAACACGGGCAAATGGACGATCCGGAGCCGCTCATGAAGACGGAACAACTGAACCAGACGCTGGCCCAGTTCTGGGGCGAGCGCTCCCAGCGCGAAAAGATGCTGCTCGGCTGGGGCGGCGCCGTGCTGGCGGTCGCGATCGCGTATTCGGTGCTGTGGTCGCCCGCGCAGGAAGGCCGCGCGCGGATCCAGCGCGAGCTGCCGACGATGCGCCGCGAGCTGGCGCAGATGACCGCGCAGGCGAACGAGGCGAAGTCGTTGACGGCCGCCGCACAGGGCGTGGCACCGACCGGCCTCGCGCTGAAGGACGCGCTGACCGCGTCGCTGTCCGATCACGGGCTGCAGGGCGCGCAGGTGCAGATCGTCGGCAACGGCGTGCAGATCCAGATGAAGAACGTGTCGTTCCCGGCGTGGACGCAGTGGCTCGACGATGCGCGCCGGCAGTTCAAGGTGCAGGTCGGCGAGGCGCATGCCACCGCGCTGAAGGACGATGGCCAGGTCGACCTGACGGCCGTGATGCAACCGTCGACGCAGAAATGACGCAGTTGGACGACGCAAGTGGCGGTCGGCCGATGAGGCCGGGGATCAAGCGGCTCGTCACCGCATTGCCGTGGGTACTGGCGGGCGGCCTGGCGACGGCGGTGACGCTCGTCGCGCTTGCGCCGGCCGCGTGGATCGCGCCGCAGTTCGCGCGCGCGACCGGCGGGCACGTGAATCTCGTCGATCCCGACGGGTCGCTGTGGCACGGCTCGGGCACGCTGATGCTCGCGCCGGGGGCCGACCAGAGCGCGGCGACGCTGCTGCCCGGCCGGGTCGAATGGACCACGCGCTTCTGGCCGCTGCTGACCGGGCGCGTGCAGATGCGCATGCGGCAGACCGAGGCGATGCCCGACGCGGTCACGCTCGATGCGACGTGGCGCGGCGCGGTGCTGTCGGCGGGCACGATGGCCGTGCCCGCGTCGCTGCTCGCGGGGCTTGGCACACCGTTCAACACGCTCGACCTGCAGGGCGACGTGCGGCTTGGCTGGAGCGACTGGCGCCTGATCGGCAACAACGCGTTCGGCCAGCTGACGGTGACGATCGAGTCGATGAGTTCGCGCGTCTCGCGCGTGAAGCCGCTGGGTTCGTACCGCGCGGTGCTGCAGGCGAAGGGGGCCGGCGCCGATCTCGACCTGTCGACGACGCAGGGCCCGCTGTTCCTCGACGGCCACGGCACCTTCGGCCCGGGCCAGGGCTCGTTCCGCGGCACCGCGCACTCGGCGCCCGAGCAGCAGGCGAACCTCGCGGGGCTGCTGAACCTGCTCGGCCACCCGATCGGCAACAACGAGGTGTCGCTGATCTTCGGCGACGCGCAGCGCTGACGCGCGCATCGCCCTTTCCTTCCTACTTCTGCGCGAGCGGCGCGGCGACCGCCGGTGCGGTGGCCGCGGGCGCGGCCGCACCGGACGCCGGCACAGGTGCAGGCGCCGCCACGTCGCCGTTCTCGCGCGCCATCTCCGCGACGTTCCAGCCGCCGCCGAGCGCCTTCACGAGCCCGACCGACGACGTCATCCGCTGCCCGGCGATCGTCGCGAGCTTCTGCTGCGCGGTGAACGCGGTGGTCTGCGCGGTCAGCACGTTCAGGTAGGCGACCGTGCCGGCCTTGTACTGGTTCGTGACGATCGAAAGCGAATGCTCGGCGCTGTCGACCGCCTGCCGCTGCACGTCGATTTCCTGCGCGAGGATGCGCTGCGACGCGAGGTTGTCCTCGACGTCCTGGAACGCGGTGAGCACCGCGAGGCGGTACGCGGCGACGTCCTGGTCGTAGGTCGCGCGCGCGGCGTCGGTCTGCGCGGCGCGCAGCCCGGCGTCGAACAGCGTGGCCGCGAGCTGCGGGCCGACCGTCCAGAAGCGCGCCGGCAGCGTGAACAGCTGCGACCACACCGAGCTCTGGAAGCCGCCGGTGGCCGACAGCGTGAGCGTCGGGAAGAACGCGGCGATCGCGACGCCGATCTGCTCGTTCGCCGCCGCCGCACGGCGCTCGGCCGCCGCGATGTCGGGCCGGCGCTCGAGGATCGCGGACGGCACGTCGACCGGCGTGATCGGCGGCTCGGCGGTGAGCGGATTCGGCGGCAGCGAGAAAGTCGACGCCGGTTCGCCGATCAGCGTCGCGATTGCATGCTCGTACTGCGCGCGGGCCACGCCGTTGTCGATCGATGCGGCCTGCGCGCTCTGCAGCTGCGTCTGCGCCTGGATCACGTCCGCACGTGCGGCAACGCCCTGCGCGTACTGGTTCTGCGTGAGTTTCAGCGACTGTTCGTACGACTTCACGGTGTCGTCGAGCAGCTTCTGCAGCGCATCGGACGTGCGCAGCTGGAAATAGGTTTGCGCGAGCAGCGCCTGCTGCGACAGCCGCGCGTTCGCGAGATCGGCCGCGGCGGCCGCTTCGCCGGCACGCTGCGCGCTGACGGTGCGACTCACTTTGCCCCACAGGTCCGGTTCCCAGCTCGCGTCGAGGCCGACGCTGTAGCTGTTGTTGATCGAGCCGGACGAACCGCTGCCGAAGCTCGACGACGAACCCGACGACACCGACGTGCGCGGCGTGCGGGCGCGCGAGCCCGACGCGGTCAGCCCGACGGTCGGGAAATACGCGGCCCGCGCCTCGGTGACGAGCGCGCGCGCCTGCCGGTACGCGGCCGCCGATTGCGCGATGGTCTGGTTCGACGCGTTGAGCCTGCCGATCAGCGCATCGAGCTGCGGATCGTTGTAGACCGTCCACCACGCGCCGCGGTCGGTGCGGTCGGCGGGCTGCGCGACCTTCCAGCCGGCCGGCGCTTCCTTGTAGGCGGCGGGGATCGACGTGTCGGGCCGGTGATAGTCGGGCCCGACGGCGCAGCCGGCGAGCAGCACGGCCGTCGCGACGGCGACGGCGGCGCTCAGCGGGCGAAGGGCGCGCGGGAGGGAGGCGTACGGCATGGTGGTTTTCCTGTCTGGGCGCGACGTCCGGCGAGCGGCGTCGCGCGATGCGGTCGTCGTGCCGCTGGCGGACAAATGGTAACTGACGGCTGGAAAGCTGCGCAGCCCCAAGGGTACGGTGCGCGGCGACAGGAATGTGTTACCGGCGCGAGCGGCCGGTTTACCGGCCATTACGGCCAGCTGACGGGAAGACGGGGAGGCCACGCCGGCCGTGCGGGGCGCGGCCGGCGCTCAGTCGGAGCAGCCAGGAAGGCGGGACACGCGCGCGGTCAGCGGTCAGTGGCAGCGCGCGGGCAGCGGGAGCGGTTCGGCGGCGGACCGCCATGTCGACGGCTCCGTCGCGGCCGCCTGGCCCGCGCGGCGAGCGCCGTCTTTCGCGTTGCGCTGCCGGCGATGATCGAACCATGCGAACCCGAGCGCCGCGAGCGAGCCGCCCGGGACCACCAGCATCGTCACGTACAGCGCGATCTTCCAGCCGCGGTGCGGCCCGGAAAACGCATGATGAGCGGTATCGGTCAGGTTGCGGCGCAGCGCGCCGGCGGCATTTTTCAGGAACAGCATCGCGAACATCCTCGGGGTGCCCGCAGCGCGGGCGCATCGGTCAGAACATAGTCTCCGGCAGTGCAACATGCACGTCGTAACTGGTTGCCTCAAATAATATTGACTAAGCAAGCAATTTTCAAGATACTGGGCGCGTTTAAATCTGAAACGCACTATTGCTGCGCGCGCAATCGCATGACCGGCGGCCTCTACGATCCCGAGAACATCGCGCTGGAAACGAGCCTCGGCTATTACCTGTCGAAGGCGAAGCAGGCGCTCGTCGAGCGGATGGACCGTGCGCTCGAGCCGCTCGACCTCACCGCGCAGCAGATCGGCGTGATCCTGCTGCTGTCGCGCGGCTATGCGCGCACGCCGTTCGAGCTGTCCCGCAAGATGTCGTACGACAGCGGGTCGATGACGCGGATGCTCGACCGCCTCGAACGCAAGGGGCTGGTCGCCCGCTCGCGCAGCGAGCAGGATCGCCGGATGATCGAGCTGACGCTGACCGAACGCGGCGCCGACGCCGCGCGTGCGCTGCCGTCGCTGATCGCGAACGCGCTCAACGCGCAACTCGACGGTTTCTCGGCCGACGAGCTCGTGACGCTCACCGGCCTGTTGCAGCGCTTCATCGCCAACGGGCCCGGTTCGACCGGTTGCCCGAAACCCGACGACGAAGCGGACGGCTGAGGTGCGCGGAGGCCCCATGTCTAGGTTAAGCACTCGCTTATTTATCTGTCTGGGCAGAAGATGACAAGGCACGCGCTCCCCTTTTCCCTTTATCCGTTCCACCCGGCCGGGTTGCGCTGCGGCGCACACCCGTGCGTTGCGCCGGCGCATCGCGCGCGCCGCGTCTAGGAGATTCCGATGTCCGCCACCACGGCATCCGCCGCCCCCGCCGCCGAACCCGCGCCGTTGTCCGGCGGTGCGCTCGCGCTGCTCACCGTCGGGCTCGCGCTCGGCACCTTCATGGAAGTGCTCGACACGTCGATCGCGAACGTCGCGGTGCCGACCATTTCCGGCAGCCTCGGCGTCGCGACGAGCGAAGGCACCTGGGTGATCTCGTCGTACTCGGTGGCGTCCGCGATCGCGGTGCCGCTCACCGGCTGGCTCGCGCGGCGGGTCGGCGAGGTGCGGCTGTTCACGCTGTCGGTGCTCGCGTTCACCGTCGCATCGGCGCTGTGCGGCCTCGCGACCAACTTCGAGACGCTGATCGCGTTCCGGCTGCTGCAGGGCCTCGTGTCGGGGCCGATGGTGCCGCTGTCGCAGACGATCCTGATGCGCAGCTACCCGCCCGCGAAGCGCGGGCTCGCGCTCGGGCTATGGGCGATGACGGTGATCGTCGCACCGATCTTCGGCCCGTTGCTGGGCGGCTGGATCAGCGACAACTACACGTGGCCGTGGATCTTCTACATCAACCTGCCGATCGGCATCTTCTCGGCGACCTGCGCGTATTTCCTGCTGCGCGGGCGCGAGACGAAGACGTCGAAGCAGCGGATCGACGCGATCGGCCTGGCACTGCTCGTGATCGGCGTGTCGTGCCTGCAGATGATGCTCGACCTCGGCAAGGACCGCGACTGGTTCAACTCGACGTTCATCGTCGCGCTCGCGCTGATCGCGGTCGTGTCGCTCGCGTTCATGCTCGTGTGGGAGGCGACCGAGAAGGAGCCGGTGGTCGACCTGTCGCTGTTCAAGGACCGCAACTTCGCGCTCGGCGCGATGATCATCTCGTTCGGCTTCATGGCGTTCTTCGGCTCGGTCGTGATCTTCCCGCTGTGGCTGCAGACGGTGATGGGCTACACGGCCGGCAAGGCCGGCCTCGCGACCGCGCCGGTCGGGCTGCTCGCGCTCGTGCTGTCGCCGCTGATCGGCCGCAACATGCACCGGCTCGACCTGCGGATGGTCGCGAGCTTCGCGTTCATCGTGTTCGCCGGCGTGTCGATCTGGAACTCAACGTTTACGCTCGACGTGCCGTTCAACCACGTGATCCTGCCGCGGCTCGTGCAGGGGATCGGCGTCGCGTGCTTCTTCGTGCCGATGACGACGATCACGCTGTCGAGCATCTCCGACGACCGGCTCGCGAGCGCGTCGGGGCTGTCGAACTTCCTGCGCACGCTGTCCGGCGCGATCGGCACCGCGGCGAGTTCGACGTTCTGGGAGAACGACGCGATCTACCACCACGCGCGGCTGTCGGAATCGGTGAGCGTGTATGCGCAGAACACGACCGACTACCAGGGCGCGCTGTCGCAGCTCGGCATCGTCGGCCAGACGGCCAATGCGCAGCTCAACCAGCTCGTCACGCAGCAGGGCTTCATGATGGCGACCAACGACTTCTTCCTGCTGTCGGCGTTCATGTTCGGCGCGCTCGCGGCGCTCGTGTGGGTCACCAAGCCGAGGAAGGGGGCGGGGCCGGCGATGGGGCATTGACCGCGCGGCGGGCGGCTGTTGCGCCCGCCTCGTTCGCTTGACCACCCGCCTCGGCGGACGTCACTCCCTCGCCCGCAACCCGCCGAACGCCAGATCGTCACCCGGCGCGATCGGCAGCGTCGCCCGCGCCACGTCGAGCCACGCGCGCGCCGCGTGCGACAGATACCCCTTCTTCAGCCACCCAAGCGCGATCGCCCACGTGATCTCCGGCTCGACGATCGGCCGGCACGTGAACTGGCCCGCGTCGAGCCGCCGGCAATACGGCTCGGGCAGCAGCGCGATGCCGACCCCCGCATGCACGAGCGCGGCCATGAAATCCCAGTGGCCGCTGCGGCTCACGATCGACGGCGTGAAGCCGGCCTGCCGGCACGCGTCGAGCACCGCGTCGTGCAGCGCGAGGCTTTCCGCGTAGAACACGAACGACTCGCGCGCGAGATCCGCGAGCGGCACGGCCGCGTGATCCTCCCAGCGCGACTCGCGCGGCGCGACGAGCCACAGCGGCGCGCGCACCATCGGCAGCCGCTCGAAGGTGCCGGGATCGACCGGCTCCAGCAGCCCGCCGAGCTCCAGCTCACCCGACGTCAGCGCGGCCTCGATCATCCGCGCGCCCTGCTCGAACAGCTTCAGCTCGATGTTCGGATAGCGCTGCTTGTACGCGGCGATGATCGGCGTGAACAGCGAGCCGCCGAGCGGCGGGATGCCGATCGTCAGCTCGCCGCGCCCGAGCGTGCCGAGATCGTTCAGCTCCGACTGCAGCTGTGCCTGCGCGGCGAGCACGTCCTGGCCGCGCTGGAACACGATCCGCCCCGCGTCGGTCAGCACCATCTGCCGGCCGTCGCGCAGCAGCAGCGGCGAGCCGATCTCGTCCTCGAGCGCCTTCACCATCTTGCTGATGGTCGGCTGGGTCACGAACAGCTTGTCGGCGGCCGCCGTGAAGCTCTGCTGGCGAACCACCTCGACGAAGTACCGCAACGCGCGCAATTCCATCGATGACTCCCCAAAGTGGTGCGGCGATCAGAAAGCGAATTCCGAATTGGAATGACAAGGATAGAGACAAGTCATTTTATTTATGGTTAGGGGAAACCCTATACTCCCACCATCAACGGAATATCTGTAGGGAGCCCGCCATGACCAAGCCGACCGCCGCACTCGCCGCCCGCCCCGCCGCTTCGGGCAGCCTCGCCCGCACGGGCCGGATCGCGCTGCAGGCCGCCGCGCTCGGTGCGCTGTGGATGGCGGTCGACTGGGCCGTGCGCAAGATCGGGCTGCCGATTCCGTCCGGCGTGATCGGCCTCGCGGTGCTCCTCGTGCTGCTGTTCTCGGGCCGCGTCGCGCCCGCGTGGGTGAAGGACGGCGCGAACTGGCTGCTGTCCGACATGCTGCTGTTCTTCGTGCCGGCCGCCGTCGCGGCCGTGCAGTACGGCGGGCTGTTCCGCGAGGACGGCTGGCGCATCGCGCTGGTGATGCTCGCCGGCACCGCGTTCGTGATGGTCGCGGTGGCCGTCGCGGTCGACCTCGCCGCGAAGCTCGAGCGCCGGCTCGCCGCGCAGCGCGTGTTCGCCGAACGCCGCCGCACGCGTCTCACCGCCGCGTCCGCCCACTGAGCCGGGGCCTGCCATGCTTGCCGCATTGTCGAACCTGTCCGCCGACCAGGCGAACACCGCGATCTCGTTCGGCTGCTTCGTGCTGACGGTGGTGCTGTATTTCGCGTCGAAGCGGCTCTACGCATACAAGAAGACGCTGCTGTTCTCGCCGCTCGTGTTCGTGCCGGGCGTGCTGGTGCTGCTCGTCCTGCTGACCGGCATCCCGTATTCGGTCTACTTCCACGACACGCGCTGGCTGATGTGGCTGCTCGGCCCGGCGACGATCGCGTTCGCGGTGCCGATCTACGACTATCGCGACCTGATCCGCCGCCACTGGCTGTCGCTGTCGGTCGGCGTCGCGGTCGGGATCAGTGCGGGCGTGTGCGGGTCGCTGCTGCTCGCGAAGCTGCTGCACCTGTCGCCCGAGCTGCAGCGCTCGCTGATGACGCGCTCGGTGTCGACACCGTTCGCGCTCGCCGTGTCGGACAAGATCCACGCGCCGAAGGATCTCACCGCGCTGTTCGTGATCGCGACCGGCATCTGCGGGATGCTGCTCGGCGAACTGGTGCTCGCGCTGGTGCCGATGCGCACGCGGCTCGCACGCGGCGCACTGTTCGGCGCGGCCGCCCACGGCGTGGGCACCGCGAAGGCGCGCGAGATCGGCAGCGAGGAAGGCGTCGTGTCGAGCCTGACGATGATGATCGCGGGCGTCGCGATGGTGCTGATCGCGCCGCTCCTGACGCTGCTGCCGATCTGACCGGGCGGCGGGCGTCTGCCAGGCGCCGGCCTGGCTTGGCCTGGCTCAATCGTGCCTGCCGCCAGCGGCGCGGCAGGCCCCGCGCGGTACGGCGCTCACGCCCCACCCCACCCACCCGCTTCAGCCGCCCGCCCCGGCGGCCCTTTCCGCCCCCACTTACCCTGCATCGAGCCGACACCCGGCCGACAATCGGCTGAGATAGCCGCAAATCCCCCCTCTTTTCCGCCCATCGGCCTCGGCCCGGATGCCGAACAATGCATGCTACGAGACATCACGCACGCATTCACATGGCCTCCACGACCGCAAACCCGACCGCCGACAAGCCGGCTTCCTCCGGCAAGTTCAAGCGCATCGCGCTGATCGCCGTCATCGCGCTGGGCGCGGCAGCCGCCGCAGCCGGCGGCATGTACGTGTTCCTGAGCAAGGAAGGCGTCGGCCATGCGAGCAAGCCCGCCGAGCCGGCGCCGCTGGCCGCGCCGGTGTTCTTCCCGCTCGACCCGCTGACCGTGAACCTGCAGTCCGACGACGGCGCGCAGCACTACCTGCGCGTCGGCCTGTCGCTGAAGCTCACCGACTCGAAGGCGCAGGAGCAACTGACCGCGCGGATGCCGGAGATCCGCAGCCGGATCCTGCTCGCGCTGTCGAACAAGCATCCCGAGGAACTCGCGACGCCGGACGGCAAACGTTCGCTCGCGAAGGAACTGCGGGAGCTGATCGAGCAGCCGACGCAGCCGGGCAACCAGCGCGCGAAGGTCGACGACGTGCTGTTCACCGAGTTCGTCGTCCAGTAACGCGGCCGCGAAAGGAGCGCGTATGGGTCACCAGGAGTTCATGTCCCAGGAGGAGGTCGATGCCCTCCTCAAGGGCGTCACGGGCGAAGCCGATTCAGTCGACGAACAGCGCGACACATCGGGCGTCCGCCCCTACAACATTGCGACGCAGGAGCGGATCGTCCGCGGCCGGATGCCCGGCCTCGAGATCATCAACGACCGCTTCGCGCGCCTGCTGCGGATCGGCATCTTCAACTTCATGCGGCGCACGGCGGAAATCTCCGTCAGCCAGGTGAAGGTGCAGAAGTACAGCGAGTTCACCCGCAACCTGCCGATCCCGACGAACCTGAACCTGGTGCACGTGAAGCCGCTGCGCGGCACGTCGCTGTTCGTGTTCGACCCGAACCTCGTGTTCTTCGTCGTCGACAACCTGTTCGGCGGCGACGGGCGCTTTCACACGCGCGTCGAGGGCCGCGATTTCACGGCCACCGAGCAGCGGATCATCGGCAAGCTGCTGAACCTCGTGTTCGAGCACTACACGACCGCATGGAAGAGCGTGCGGCCGCTGCAGTTCGAATTCGTGCGCTCGGAAATGCACACGCAGTTCGCGAACGTCGCGACGCCTAACGAGATCGTCATCGTCACGCAGTTCTCGATCGAGTTCGGGCCGACGGGCGGCACGCTGCACATCTGCATGCCGTACTCGATGGTCGAGCCGATCCGCGACGTGCTCGCGTCGCCGATCCAGGGCGAGGCGCTCGAAGTCGACCGCCGCTGGGTGCGCGTGCTGTCGCAGCAGGTGCAGTCCGCCGAGGTCGAGCTGACCGCGAACCTCGCCGAGATCTCGTCGAACTTCGAGAAGATCCTGAACCTGCGCGCGGGCGACGTGCTGCCGCTGGAAATCGAGGACACGATCACCGCGAAGGTCGACGGCGTGCCGGTGATGGAATGCGGCTACGGAATTTTCAATGGTCAATATGCGTTGCGCGTGCAGAAGATGATCAGCGCGGGCGATTCGATGAAGGAAGGTGGATATGAGTGAGCTGAACCAGACGCCCGAGGACGACGCACAAGCGATGGCCGACGCGGCCCTCGCGGCATCGGCCGCCGCCGCACAGGCGGCACCGGCCGCGGCGGAAGAAGATCCGGGCATGGACGACTGGGCGGCCGCGCTGGCCGAGCAGAACCAGCAGCCGGTGCCGGCGGGCGCGACGGGCGCCGGCGTGTTCCAGCCGCTGTCGAAGGCCGCGGCAAGCTCGACGCACAACGACATCGAGATGATCCTCGACATCCCGGTCAAGATGACCGTGGAGCTCGGCCGCACGAAGATCGCGATCCGCAACCTGCTGCAGCTCGCGCAGGGTTCGGTCGTCGAGCTGGACGGCATGGCCGGCGAGCCGATGGACGTGCTCGTGAACGGCTGCCTGATCGCGCAGGGTGAGGTCGTGGTCGTCAACGACAAGTTCGGCATCCGCCTGACCGACATCATCACGCCGGCCGAACGCATCCGGAAGCTGAATCGATGAACGTAGTAAAGCCCGGCCGCCGCGCGCGCGTCGCAAGCGTGGCAGCGGCTGCCGCGGCCATTGCGGCGTCGCTTGCCTGCACGCCGGCCGGCGCCGCCGACATGAACGCGGTGAACCACCCCGGGTCGATCGCATCGAGCGTGATGGTCGGCTCGGCCGCACCGTCGCTCGGCTTCGGCGCGGTGCTGCAGACGCTGGTCGGGCTCGCGGTCGTGATCGGTCTCGTGTTCGCGTGCGCGTGGCTCGCACGCCGCTTCGGCTTCCAGCATGCACGCCGCGGCGGCCCGCTGAAGGTCGTGTCGAGCGTCGCGGTCGGCGCGAAGGAAAGCGCGACGATCGTCGAGATCGGCGACACCTGGCTCGTGCTCGGCGTCGCGCCGGGCAACGTGCGATTGCTGCATACGCTGCCGGCCGGCTCGGCGGCGGCCCCGGTTTCCGCTGACGCGCCCGCCGGCGCCGCCCCGTCCGACGGCGGCCTGCCCGGCACGTTCGGCTCGCGGTTTCGCGACGCGCTCGCGGGCGAAGCCGCGAAGCGCCTCGGTCGCGGCAAGGACCGCTGACATGGCGCCGCGCCCTCTTTCCGACCCCGCATTCCGATGAAACACGCCTTCCTGCATCGCGCGGCGCGCTTCGCGCCCGTGCTGATCCTCTGCCTCGCTCCCGCGCTCGCCTGTGCGCAGGCGAACGGCCTGCCCGCATTCAACGCGAGCCCGGGCCCGCACGGCGGCACCACGTATTCGCTGAGCGTGCAGACGATGCTGCTGCTCACGATGCTGTCGTTCCTGCCGGCGATGCTGCTGATGATGACGAGCTTCACGCGCATCATCATCGTGCTGTCGCTGCTGCGCCAGGCGCTCGGCACCGCGACGACGCCGCCGAACCAGGTGCTCGTCGGCCTCGCGATGTTCCTTACCTTCTTCGTGATGTCGCCGGTGCTCGACCGGGCGTACAACGACGGTTACAAGCCGTTCTCCGACGGCTCGATGCCGATGGAGCAGGCGGTGCAGCGCGGCGTCGCGCCGTTCAAGACCTTCATGCTGAAGCAGACCCGCGAGACCGATCTCGCGCTGTTCGCGAAGATCTCGAAGGCCGCGCCGATGCAGGGGCCCGAGGACGTGCCGCTGTCGCTGCTGGTGCCGGCGTTCGTCACGAGCGAGCTGAAGACCGGCTTCCAGATCGGCTTCACGGTGTTCATCCCGTTCCTGATCATCGACATGGTCGTCGCGAGCGTGCTGATGTCGATGGGGATGATGATGGTGTCGCCGTCCACCGTGTCGCTGCCGTTCAAGCTGATGCTGTTCGTGCTGGTCGACGGCTGGCAGCTGCTGATCGGCTCGCTCGCGCAGAGCTTTACGTAAGCCGCGGAGGAACACGCACGATGACGCCCGAACAAGTGATGACGCTCGCGCACCACGCGATGATGGTCGGCCTGCTGCTGGCCGCCCCGCTGCTGCTGGTCGCGCTCGCGGTCGGCCTGGTCGTGAGCCTGTTCCAGGCCGCGACGCAGATCAACGAGGCGACGCTGTCGTTCATCCCGAAGCTGCTCGCGGTCGCCGCGACGCTCGTGATCGCCGGCCCGTGGATGATGACGACGATGCTCGACTACCTGCGGCAGACGCTGCTGCACGTCGCGACCCTCGGCGTCGGCTGAGCCGCGCGCACCACCCGGCGGCGATGTTCTCGGTTACCTACGCGCAGCTCAACGGCTGGCTCACGGCGTTCCTGTGGCCGTTCGTGCGGATGCTCGCGCTCGTCGCGACCGCGCCCGTCGTCGGCCATGCGGCGGTACCCATCCGCGTGAAGATCGGCCTCGCCGCGTTCATGGCGCTGGTCGTCGCCCCCACGCTCGGCGCGATGCCGGACGTCACCGTGTTCTCCGCGCAGGGCATCTGGATCGTCGTCATGCAGTTCCTGATCGGCGTCGCGATGGGCTTCACGATGCAGATCGTGTTCGCGGCGGTCGGGGCGGCCGGCGATTTCATCGGGCTGTCGATGGGGCTCGGCTTCGCCACCTTCTTCGATCCGCACACGAGCGGCGCGACGCCCGCGATGGGCCGCTTCCTGAACGCGATCGCGATGCTCGCGTTCCTCGCGGTGGACGGCCACCTGCAGGTGTTCGCCGCGCTCGCCGCGTCGTTCCAGTCGCTGCCGGTGTCGGCCGACCTGCTGCACGCGCCAGGCTGGCGCACGCTCGCCGGGTTCGGCACGACGGTGTTCGAGATGGGGCTGCTGCTCGCGCTGCCGGTGATCGCGGCGCTGCTGATCGCGAACCTCGCGCTCGGCATCCTGAACCGCGCGGCGCCGCAGATCGGCGTGTTCCAGGTCGGCTTTCCCGTCACGATGCTCGTCGGGCTGTTGCTCGTGCAACTGATGATCCCGAACCTCGTGCCGTTCGTGGCGCACCTGTTCGACATGGGGCTCGACGCGATGGGGCGGGTGCTGACGGGCTGGCGCTGACGCGGCAATACTCGTCGATCGCGACAGGGTTTTCGCGCTGCCCCCTCGCTTTTCGAACGTGTCTGATTGCTCTGGACGTTCGCGAAAAATACGCTGGCGGACCCATCCAACGAAACGAGCCTCGTCGAGGGTCGATCATCCAGCATGCTCTATACGGGTACAGAAGCGGCACACGTATGGCGTGGTCGCGCGCCAGTATCTCCTGCCTGGTTCGAAATTCGGCCATCGAATCTGCCCGTTCATGCGGAGCCGCTGTTTGACAGTCGATTGGACGCCATCATCGGATACCGTACGGAAACCGGTGGCGTCGCATGTATATACGATCTCGACGGCACATGCATTTCGGTCACCGAGAAGCCGCTGGAAGCGCCGCTCATCGATCCGCTCGATGCGATTTTCGTTGTCGGTGCCGTGTGGCGATCGGGTGCCCGCGCACTGGCGAGGATCGGTGCGCACGGTACTCACGCGATCATCGGTCGGTCCGCACTATCGGGCCTCAGAACGCGCTTCGCTGCGTCGTCAGGCAAGCAACTGCGCTTCGCTGCCGTTCCGCTCGCGCATATGCAAGAACCCTGGCGCTTCGTGCCGGTTCACATTCTTCGACTGGCCATTCGTCATGGCAAGCGCATACCGGATCCCAAAGGACACCGTGGGATCTTCCAGTACACTGCACCGATGACGCACCGAGGCGTTCGCTATCAGCTCGATGTTGTCGTCCGCGAAAGCGATTACACGGTGCTGCATTTTGTCTACAGGCATTAGCCAATATGACCGGGATAATCGTTCGTGCCGCGCCGCTCGCCGTGCCGGCGACCGCTTGCATGCAATGGGACGCAGATGGCTTCACGCTGTCCTGCGACATTCGCCATGCGCCGGAGAATCCGACGGAACGACCATCCGTTCTCCGTGACCGACTTGACGACCAGTTTCGTGTGCAGCCCGACACCCGTCACGTCATCACCGCCGGCAGCTTGGCGCTCACGCTCGACGACGCCGGCCGCTTGTGTTCGTTCGACTTCTATACCAACGCCGATCATTGGCAAAAAGCCGATCCAGCGCCGCCCATTCCGGTGTCGCCGCATACGCCGAGCTTCAGTGCCGCATTTGACGCGCTCGGTCGCGCGAGCGTCCGCGAACCGGCGGTTGCCTATGACGACTCGGCACGCTGCCTCTCCCTGATCTGGCAAGACGATGCGTCGATCAGGTACGCGATCGCACCGAATCTGTCGGTTGCCGCCGCGCCCGACGGGAATCTCGCTCGCATCGACCTCGGCGGGATCGCGCCAATTTAAGCAACCGGCCGCATACGGCGCAGCCTGTCTCTTCCTGCGCCGGCCCGCTGCCCCGAAATTGCTGGAAAACCCCTAAACGAACCGCCAACCCGCGAAAGGTTGCGGAAGGTTTCGCCTCCCTATACTCGTCGTGACGATGCAGCAAGCATCGCGCCATACGAATACAACGAAGGAGACGATCCCGATGCGACCCATCCTGCGCACCCTCGCCGTTGCAGCCAGCCTCAGCTGCGCGCTTGCCGCTCACCCCGCTTTCGCCGACGACGGCGGCAAGATCACGATCATGGTCGGCGGGATCGCGAAGCTGATCTACCTGCCCGCGCGGCTCACGCAGGAACTCGGCTACTTCAAGGCCGAAGGGCTCGACGTCGAGCTGCTGTCGCAGCCGGCCGGCGTCGACGCGGAGAACGAACTGCTGGCAGGCGCCGTGCAGGGCGTGGTCGGCTTCTACGACCACACGGTCGACCTGCAGAGCAAGGGCAAGGACGTGAAGGCGATCGCCGTGCTCTGCCAGGTGCCGGGCGAAGTCGAGATGGTGTCGACCAAGGCCGCGCCGACCTTCAAGTCGATGGCCGACGCGAAGGGCAAGACGCTCGGCGTGACGGGCCTCGGCTCGTCGACGAGCTTCCTCACCCAATACCTTGCGCTCCAGCACGGCGTGCAGTCGACCCAGTACACGATGCTGCCGGTCGGCGCCGACGCGAGCTTCATCGCCGCGATCAAGCAGGGCCGTATCGACGCCGGCATGACGACCGAGCCGACGGTGTCCGCGCTCGAGAAGATGGGCGATGCGAAGGTGCTGGTCGACCTGCGCACGCTGGAAGGCACGCGCGCGGCGCTCGGCGGCACCTACCCGGCCGCGAGCCTGTACGTGCAGTCGGCGTGGGCCGATTCGCACAAGGATCAGGCGACCAAGCTCGCGCACGCGTTCGCGAAGACGATGCAGTTCATCCACACGCACAGCGCCGACGAGATCGCCGCGAAGATGCCGGCCGACTACCAGAAGGACAAGGCGCTGTACGTGAGCGCGCTGAAGGCGTCGCTGCCGATGTACACGGCCGACGGCAAGATGCCGGCCGATGGCCCGGCCACCGTGCTGAAGGTGCTGTCGGCGTTCAACCCGTCGGTGAAGGGCAAGCACATCGACCTGGCGCGCACCTACACGAACGATTTCGTGAACGCGAAGTAATCGAACTCGGCAGTCGCGCCGGCGGCGGCGATCCCGCCGCCGTGCGCTCCCCGTTCCGGCCCGGTTGACCGGCCCGGCGCCGCCACGCTGCGACGCTCTCCTCACCCGCAGGATCAATGCGATGAATCAGGCAGTCTCCCCGAGCACACCGGCGATCGAGTTTCGCAACGTGTCGTGCCGCTTCATTTCGCCGGAAGGCAAGGCCACCGTCGCGCTGCGCGACTTCAGCATGAGCGTCGCGCGCGGCGAGTTCATCGCGATCGTCGGCCCGACCGGCTGCGGCAAGTCGACGACGCTGAACCTGATCACCGGGCTGCTCAAGCCCGCAACGGGCGAGGTGCGCGTGATGGGCCGTCCGGTCGACGGGATCGACCCGCGCATCGGCTTCGTGTTCCAGGCGGACGCGGTGTTCCCGTGGCGCAACGTGATCGACAACGTCGCGGCGGGCCCGCTGTTTCGCGGCCGCTCGAAGGACGTCGCGTACACGCAGGCCGAGGAATGGATCCGCAAGGTCGGCCTCGACAAGTTCACGAAGCACTACCCGCACCAGCTGTCCGGCGGGATGAGAAAGCGCGTCGCGCTCGCGCAGACCTTCATCAACCAGCCGGAAATCCTGCTGATGGACGAGCCGTTCTCCGCGCTCGACATGCAGACGCGCACGCTGATGCAGGACGAGCTGCTGCAGCTCTGGTCGGCGAACAAGGGCTCGGTGGTGTTCGTCACGCACGATCTCGAGGAGGCGATCGCGCTGGCCGACCGCGTGTTCGTGCTGACCGCGCGGCCCGCCACGCTCAAGCGCGTGTACGAGATCGACCTGCCGCGCCCGCGCGTCACGTCGGAGATCCGCTACGACACGCGCTTCATCGAAATTTCCAAGGACATCTGGCACGACCTGCGCGAAGAAGTGCAGATCGGCTGACGCATACGCTCAAGGCAAGGACCGCAAGGACAGGAGCATGACCGACATGACGCTTCCCCCCACCGCCATTCCGGCAACGTCGCTCGAGGACGAGTCGCGCGCCGCTCAAACCCGCCTGCGCCGCCGCCGGCAACTGATCATCGGCCTGCGGATCGCCGTACTCGTAATCGTGCTGGGCGGGTGGGAACTCGCCGCACGGCTGAAGTGGATCGATCCGTTCTTCTTCTCGCAACCGACGCTGATCTTCGCGCAGATCCAGGACTGGTTCGTCAACGGCACGTCGCAGGGCCCGTTGCTCACGCAGGTGTGGGTCACGCTCGAGGAAACCGGCATCGGCTTCGTGATCGGCTCGGTGGCCGGCGTGATCTGCGGGATCGTGCTCGGCCGCAACAAGCTGATGGCCGACGTGTTCGGCCTGTACATCCAGATCGCGAACTCGATTCCGCGCGTCGTGCTCGGCTCGATCTTCGTGATCGCGCTGGGCCTCGGGATGGCGTCGAAGATCGCGCTGGCCGTCGTGATGGTGTTCTTCGTCGTGTTCGGCAACGCGTTCCAGGGCGTGCGCGAAGCCGACCGCTACCTGATCGCGAACGCGCAGATCCTCGGCGCGTCGCGCCGGCAGATCACCACGTCGGTCGTGATCCCGTCCGCGCTGAGCTGGATTCTCGCCAGCCTGCACGTGAGCTTCGGCTTCGCGCTGGTCGGGGCGGTCGTCGGCGAATTCCTGGGTTCCAAGCAAGGCATCGGCCTGCTAATCTCCACCGCCCAGGGCGCGTTCAACGCGAGCGGCGTGTTCGCGGCGATGATCGTGCTGGCGGTGGTCGCGCTGGCCGCCGACTACCTGCTGACGTGGCTCGAGAAGCGGCTGCTGAAGTGGCGCCCCGCGGCGTTCTGAACGCCGCAGACGGACGCCTGACATGACACACCCGACCGCGCCGGCGCTCCCGGCGCGGTTCGGCATTTCGGAGAAGGAGCGCAACAGGATGGCGCACAGCCTGCGCGGACGGCTGCTGTGGTGGCTGCTGCTGCCGCTCGCGGTGTTCGTGCTGATCGCCGGCGCGATGTCGTACGACACCGCGCGGACCACGGCCGCGCTCGTGCAGGACAGCGCGCTCGTCGCGTCCGCGCGCACGATCGGCGAGGACGTCGAATGGCGCAACGGGCTGCCGGTCGCCGACGTGCCGCCGGCCGCGCTGGAGATCTTCGAATCGCCGTCGCGCGATTCGGTGTTCTACAAGGTGATCGACGGCCACGACCGCCTGCTCGCGGGCACGCCGGCGCTCGACGTGCCCGCGCGGCACGGCGTCGAGCCGACGCTGTACGACACGTCGCTCGACGGCGTGCCGTTGCGCGCGGTGGCCTACGATCGCCAGCTGTACGACGAGGGGCAGATCGAGACGGTGACGGTGGTCGTCGCGAAGACGACGCGTTCGCACGGCGCGATGGTCGCGACGATCTGGCGGCCGCAGCTGGTGCGCTTGTCGCTGATGCTGGTGCTCGCGATGGGGCTCGTGTACCTCGGCCTCACCTTCGAGATGCGGCCGCTGATGAAGCTGAAGGACGACGTGGCCGACCGCGGCCCGATGGAGCTGGAGCCGATCCGCCCCGAGCGGCTGCAGCACGAGCTGCGGCCGATCGTCGACGCGATCAACCAGTGCATCGCGCGGCTGAACACGCATACGGCCACGCAGCGCCGTTTCATCGCGGATGCCGCGCATCAGCTGCGCACGCCGATCGCGGTGCTCGACACGCAGATCCAGTACGCGCAGCAGCGCGGCAACGACGATCGTGAACTCGCGTCGGTGCTCGACAGCATGCAGCGCAGCAGCCGCAAGATGGCTGACGTGACCGACAAGCTGCTGCTGCTCGCGCATGCGGAAGCGACGCCGTCGACGTTGCTGACCCATCGCGTCGATCTCGCGGCCGTGGTGTCGAGCGTGCTGGAAGAGACGATCGTGCTCGCGCAGCAGCGCAATATCGATCTCGGCGCCGATCTCGGCGAACGGCTCGACGTCGCCGGCAGCGACAGCCTGCTGACCGCGCTGGTGATGAACCTCGTCGACAACGCGGTGCGCTACACGCAGCCGGGCGGCTGCGTGACGGTCTGCGGCCGCCGCGACGGCGACGCGATCGTGCTCGACGTCGTCGACAACGGCCCCGGCATCCCGGCCGAAGCGCGGCCGCACGTGTTCAAGCGGTTCTACCGCGTGTCGGCCGACACCGAAGGCTCGGGCCTCGGGCTCGCGATCGTCCGCGAGATCGCGCAGGCGCACGGCGGCAGCGTGTCGCTCGCGCCGGGGGCCGGCAATCGCGGTATCGTCGTGACTGTACGGCTGCCCGCCTACGACTGAAGAGAACGCCGTCATGAAACTCCTGCTGGTCGAAGACAACGCCGAACTCGCGCACTGGATCGTGAACCTGCTGCGCGGCGAGGATTTCGCGGTCGATTCCGTCGGCGACGGCGAGCGCGCCGACACGGTGCTGAAAACCGAACGCTACGACGCGGTGCTGCTCGACATGCGCCTGCCCGGCATCAGCGGCAAGGAGGTGCTTGCGCGGTTGCGGCGCCGCAACGACAACGTGCCGGTGCTGATGCTGACCGCCCACGGCTCGGTGGACGACAAGGTCGACTGCTTCGGCGCGGGCGCCGACGACTACGTCGTGAAGCCGTTCGAATCGCGCGAGCTGGTTGCGCGGATTCGCGCGCTGATCCGCCGGCAGGCCGGCGTCGGCACGACGCAGCTCGTGTGCGGCGATCTCGTCTACGCATTCGGCACGCGCGAATTCCGCTGCGGAGACACGGTGCTCGCGCTGCGCCGCCGCGAGCACGCGATCCTCGAAACGCTGATGCTGCAGCAGAACAAGACGGTGTCGAAGGCGCGCCTGATGGACAGCGTGTTCGCGCTCGACGACGAACCGAGCGCCGACGCGATCGACATCTACATCCACCGGCTGCGCAAGCATCTCGCGGGCAGCACGGCCGAGATCATCACGCTGCGCGGGCTCGGTTACATCCTGCGCATGAAGAGCACGCAGGACTGACAGGTCCCATTGCGAGCCCTGAATACCGATTCGTAGCACGAAACGTCATCGATGCATGCCGGCGCCCCCGGCTTGCCGGCTTCCGCGTGCCTGCCCGATCCGTGATGGTTGCGCGTTCGGTGTTTTCACCGATCCGATTCTTGTGCCCGGGAAAGCGTCGTGAAGGATTGCCCCCTCTACGATGCTATGCGTCGGCCCTCTCGCTGTGGCCGGCAAGAGTCGGCATACATTGCGTACTGCCAACGACCAGATTCCAATGCGGCAGCTCGGAGGAGACGATCTTGAAACGAAAAACCCTTGCCCTTTCCATCGCGGCGGCTGGCCTGTGCGCCGGCACCCAGGCGCATGCGCAATCGAGCGTGCAGCTCTACGGCCTGATGGACCTGAGCTTTCCGACCTACCGGACCCACGCCGACGCGAACGGCAAACACGTGATCGGCATGGGCAACGAAGGCGAACCGTGGTTCAGCGGCAGCCGCTGGGGCCTGCGCGGCGCTGAAGACATCGGCGGCGGCACGAAGATCATCTTCCGCCTCGAAAGCGAATTCGTCGTCGCGAACGGCCAGATGGAAGACGAAGGCCAGATCTTCGACCGCGACGCGTGGGTGGGCGTCGAGGACGAGCGCTTCGGCAAGCTGACGGCCGGCTTCCAGAACACGATCGCCCGCGATGCGGCCACGATCTACGGCGATGCGTACGGTTCCTCGAAGCTGACGACCGAGGAAGGCGGCTGGACCAACTCGAACAACTTCAAGCAGATGATCTTCTACGCGGCCGGCCCGACCGGCACGCGCTACAACAACGGCGTCGCGTGGAAGAAGCTGTTCAGCAACGGCATCTTCGCGAGCGCCGGCTACCAGTTCAGCAACTCGACCTCGTTCGCGACCGGCTCCGCGTATCAGGCCGCGCTCGGCTACAACGGCGGGCCGTTCAACGTGTCGGGCTTCTACAACCACGTGAACCACAACGGCTTCCGTAACCAGACGTTCTCGGTCGGCGGCAACTACACGTTCGACATCGTGCGCCTGAATGCCGGCTACTTCCGCTACAACGGCGACCAGGGCCCGCTCGGCCAGCGTCACGACGATTCGTGGACGGTGTCGATGAAGATCGCGCCGAAGGGCGCGCTCGACTACGAGCTCGGCTACCAGCAGATGCGCATCAAGAACGCCGCGAACAACGCGGACGGCTTCACGCCGAACGCCAACCTCGGCGCGTTCAGCCTGACCAACGGCGTCGCCAACGGCTTCAAGGAGACGATCTACGGGTCGGTGTTCTACCACCTGAGCAAGCGCACCGAGGTGTACCTGGCCGGCGACTACATGAAGCTGCATGGCGGCTACACGGTGTCGTCGACGTTCGGCGCGAAGAACCAGCTCGAACTGACGTCGGGCATCCGCACGCGCTTCTGACCTGAAACGGGGCCAGACGGGCCCCGCCGCACCTCCGTCCGGGATTCTCCATGCGGGCACGCCGGCGCCTGGCGCCGACCGTGCCCTTTTTTTCGTCCTTTCCGGTGCGCCCCGCGGACGCCCGCCAGGCGCCCGCCCGTCGGCCATGCGACAACCGGCCCGAAGCCGCTGGCGGCCCGTCCGGCGGGCAATCGCGGCCGATGCCCGCACGCTCGCCCCACATCGGCGCTTGACCTCGGCCGGGTGACTCGATAGCGTTTCGGGTTTGCCCGGGCGGCCGTTGCCGCCGGGGCCGTGAGTGCGCCCGATGTCCTGGCGCGCGCGGCCGGGCTCCGATGGAAAAGACGATGCAGAAACTCGATGCGGCCAGCCCGCAGGCGATGTCGACGGATTTCACCGCCGACAACGTCGCGCGCCTGAAGGCGCTGTTCCCCGAACTCGTGACCGAAGGCCCGGACGGCGCGTCGGTCGACGTCGACGTGCTGAAGGCGCTAGTCGGCGACCGCACGGTCGGCGACGCCGACGAGCGCTACGGCTTCCACTGGCACGGCAAGCGCAGCGCGCGCCAGGCCGCGCTCACGCCGTCGACGGGCACGCTGCGGCCCTGCCCCGACGACAGCGTCGCGTGGGACGACACGCGCCATCTCGTGATCGAGGGCGACAACCTCGACGTGATGAAGCTGCTGCACAAGAGCTACGCGGGCAAGGTGAAGCTCGTCTACATCGACCCGCCGTACAACACCGGCAGCGATTTCGTCTATCCGGACGACTTCAGCGACAGCATCCGCCACTACCTGGCGATGACCGGGCAGACCCAGGGCGGCGCGAAGCGCAGCACCAACACCGAGGCGAACGGCCGGTTCCACACCGACTGGCTGAACATGATGTATCCGCGCCTGAAGCTCGCGCACGCGCTGCTGTCCGACGAAGGGCTGATCGCCGTGCACATCGACGAGCATGAAGTGCATGCGCTGGTGCTGATGCTGCGCGAGATCTTCGGCGAGGAGAACGAGCTCGGCGTGGCCGTGTGGGACAAGCGCAACCCGAAGGGCGACGCGCGCGGCGTCGCGTACCAGCACGAATCGCTGGTGCTGTTCGCGCGCAACGCGGAGACGCTGCTCGAACAGGCGCCGCTCAAGCGCCCGAAACGCAATGCGCAGCGCATGCTCGACGCCGCGCACGACGCCGTCTACCGCAGCGGCAACCCGAAGGATGCGCAGAAGGCGTACCGCGCATGGATGAAGGCGCAGACCAACCTGTCCGGCGGCGAGGTGATGTACGACCGGCTGTCGCCGGAAGGCCGCGTGTACCGCCTCGTGTCGATGGCCTGGCCGAACAAGAAGAAGGCGCCGGACGAGTATTTCACGCCGCTGATCCACCCGGTCACCGGCAAGCCGTGCGCGATGCCGGCGCGCGGCTGGCGCAACCCGCCCGCGACGATGCAGGCGCTGATCGAGCGCGGCCAGATCGAATTCGGCGCGGATGAAACCACGCAGCCGCAGCGGATCTACTACCTCGACGAGAACATGTACGAGAACGTGCCGTCGGTGCTGCCGTTCGCCGGCTCCGACGACGCGCTGCTGAAGACGCTCGGCATCCCGTTCGACCTGCCCAAGCCAGTCGATTTCGCGGCGGCCGTGATCGGCTGGTGCACGCGCGGCGACGACATCGTGCTCGACTGCTTCGCCGGTTCCGGCTCGACCGGCCACGCGGTGATGCAGGTGAACGCGACCGACGGCGGCGCGCGCCGCTACATCCTCGTGCAGCTGCCCGAGGCGCTCGACCGCCGCGACAAGACGCAGACGGCGGCCGCCGACTTCTGCGCGAAGCTGAAAAAGCCGCTGACGCTCGCCGAAATCACGAAGGAACGCCTGCGCCGCGCCGCGCAGCAGGTCGCGCGCGACTATCCGGAAAGCTATGGCGACCTCGGCTTTCGCGTGTACCAGCTCGACACGACCAACGTGATCGAGTGGGACCCGCGCCGCGACGACTTCGACCACGCGCTCTTCGCGTCCGTCGAGCACGTGAAGACCGGCCGCACCGAGGACGACCTGCTCGCCGAGCTGACGCTGAAGCTCGGCCTCGACCTGTGCACGCCGGTCGAGCATCACCAGGTGGCGGGCAAGACCGTGCACCTGATCGGCCGCGCGATCGTCGCGTGCTTCGATGCGCGCATTTCGCGCGACGACGCGGGGCCGCTGGCCGACGGCATCGTCGACCTGCTCGATGCGACCGGCACGACGCACGACGTCACGTGCCTGTTCCGCGACAGCGGCTTCGTCGACGACGTCGCGAAGCTCAATCTCGCCGCGCTGCTCGAACAGCACGGCGTGAAGCGCGTGCGGAGCCTGTGATGCGGCTGCATTTCGAAGCGGATCTCGACTACCAGCGCGAGGCGATCGACGCCGTCTGCGACCTGTTTCGCGGCCAGGAATCGTATCGTGGCGACTTCAGCGTGCTCGCGAACGCCGCGCCCGGCACGACGGCCGCCGCGCAAGGCTCGCTCGGCTTCGCGGTGTCGGAGCAAGGCGTCGGCAACCGGCTGTCGCTGACCGACGACGCGCTCGCGCGCAACCTCGCCGACGTGCAGCTGCGCGGCGGGCTGCCGCCGTCCGGCCTGCCCGGCTCGCGCGACTTCACCGTCGAGATGGAAACCGGCACCGGCAAGACCTACGTGTACCTGCGCACGATCTTCGAGCTGAACCGCCGCTACGGCTTCACGAAGTTCGTGATCGTCGTGCCGTCGATCGCGATCAAGGAAGGCGTGCACAAGACGCTCTCGATCACCGAGGATCACTTCCGCGCGCTGTACGCGGGCGTGCCGTACGACTACTTCCTGTACGACTCCGCGAAGCTCGGCCAGGTGCGCCACTTCGCGGCGAGCGCGGCGATCCAGATCATGGTGATGACGGTGGCCGCGATCAACAAGAAGGAAATCAACAACCTCTACAAGGACAGCGAGAAGACCGGCGGCGAGAAGCCGATCGACCTGATCCGCGCGACGCGGCCGATCGTGATCGTCGACGAGCCGCAAAGCGTCGACGGCGGGCTCGAAGGCCGCGGCCGCGAAGCGCTCGCCGCGATGGCGCCGCTCTGCACGCTGCGCTATTCGGCCACGCACGTCGACCGCCACCACATGGTGTACCGGCTCGACGCGGTCGACGCGTACGAGCGCAAGCTGGTCAAGCAGATCGAGATCGCGTCGGCGATCGTCGAGGATGCGCACAACAAGCCGTACGTGCGGCTCGTCGGCGTGTCGAACCGGCGCGGCGCGATCAGCGCGCGCATCGAGCTCGACGTCGCGACGACGGCCGGCGTGAAACGCCAGATCGTGTCGGCCACCGACGGCGACGATCTCGAACGCCTGACCAAGCGCGCGCTGTACGCGGGGCTGCGGATCGGCGAAGTCCATGCGGTGAAGGGCGCCGAATACGTCGAGCTGCGCCATCCGGAAGGCGAGGCGTTCCTGTCGCTGGGCGAGGCGTTCGGCGACATCGACACGCTCGCCGTGCAGCGCGAGATGATCCGCCGCACGATCCGCGAGCATCTGGACAAGGAACTGCGCCTCGCCGAACGCGGCGTGAAGGTGCTGTCGCTGTTCTTCGTCGATTCGGTCGAACGCTATCGCCGCTACGACGAGAACGGCATGCCCGCGAAGGGCGACTACGCGCTGATCTTCGAAGAGGAATATGCGCGTGCGGCGCGCGTGCCGGCCTATCGCGCACTGTTCGACGGCGTCGACGTGGCGCTCGAAGTCGGGCGCGCGCACAACGGCTACTTCTCGATCGACCGCAAGGGCGGCTGGACCGACACGAGCGAAAGCAGCGCGGCGGCGCGCGAGAACGCGGAACGCGCGTACGGCCTGATCATGCGCGAGAAGGAGGCGCTGCTGTCGTTCGACACGCCGCTGAAGTTCATCTTCTCGCACTCGGCGCTGAAGGAAGGCTGGGACAACCCGAACGTGTTCCAGATCTGCACGCTGCGCGACATCCAGACCGAACGCGAGCGCCGCCAGACGCTCGGCCGCGGGCTGCGCCTCGCCGTCGACCAGGACGGCGAGCGCGTGCGCGATCCGGGCGTGAACACGCTCACCGTGATCGCGACCGAGCGCTACGAGTCGTTCGCGGAGAACCTGCAGAAGGAAATCGAGGCCGACACGGGCATCCGTTTCGGGATCGTCGAGGAACACCAGTTCGCGGCGCTGCCCGTGCAGGAAGGCGACGGGCCCGCGCATGCGCTCGGCGTCGAGCTGTCGCGCGTGCTGTGGAACCACCTGCACGAGCAAGGCTACGTCGACGCGCAGGGCAAGGTGCTCGACCGGCTGAAGGATGCGCTGCGCCAGAGCGCGCTGGTGCTGCCGGAGGCGTTCGAGATGCTGCGCGCGCCGATCGTCGCGACGCTGCGCAAGCTGTCGGGCCGCTTTGCGGTGCGCAACGCGGACGAGCGCCGTGCGATCGCGCTGCGGCGCGATGCGTCGGGCAAGGCCGTCGTGTTCGGCGAGGATTTCCGCGCGTTGTGGGACCGCATCCGCCATCGCACCGTGTACCGCGTCGAGTTCGACAACGCGAAGCTCGTGCGTGACTGCGCGGCCGCGCTGCACGACGCGCCGGACATCGCCCGCGCACGACTGCAGTGGCGCAAGGCCGAGATCGACATCGGCAAGGCCGGCATCGAGGCGATCGAGGTGGCCGGCGCCGGCACGGTGCTGCTCGACGAAGGCGAGCTGCCGCTGCCCGACCTGCTCACCGAACTGCAGGACCGCACGCAGCTCACGCGCCGTTCGCTCGCGACGATCCTGGCCGACAGCGGCCGGCTCGAGGATTTCCGCGTGAATCCGCAGCAGTTCATCGCGGTCGCGGCCGATGCGATCAACCGCTGCAAGCGGCTCGCGCTCGTCGCGGGCATCGCGTACCACAAGCTCGGCGAGCGTCATGTGCATGCGCTCGAATCGTTCGAGAGCGAGGCGCTGACCGGCTATCTGCGCAACCTGCGGCCCGATGCGCAGAAGTCGATCCACGAAGCGGTCGTGTGCGAGACGGACGCGGAGCGCGCGTTTGCCGATGCGCTCGAGGCGCACGACGGCGTGAAGCTGTATGCAAAGCTGCCTGCATGGTTCCGCGTGCAGACGCCGCTCGGCAGCTATCACCCGGACTGGGCCGTGCTCGCGGAACAGGACGGCGGCGAACGGCTGTACTTCGTCGTCGATACGCCGAATGCGGACGGCCACGTGCCGAGCGAGCACGAGCGGGCGAAGCTCGCGTGCGGTGAAGCGCATTTCCGGGCGCTGGTGGACGGTGACGGCGCGGCGCGCTTCATGCGCGTCAGGCAGGCGGACGCGTTGTTTGAACCTGCAGTGCCCCTGGCGAGCGCCGGGCGCTGAAACGAAGGGCGGCGATGAGCCGCCCTTTTTTATCGGCTTTCTCGACGCGGCCCGGCGCGCTCGCCATGCGCGCGCCTTGCGCCGATTTCCGGTCTGTTACCCGCGTGTAAGCGATCCGTATTGGCGCCCGTCGGCGGCGCGGTTACGGCTGGTTGCAAATCGGGTCGGCACGATGTTTTCGCGCGACAGCCGCGTTGCATTCTCGCCATGAAAAAAGGGCGCCGAAGCGCCCTTCCGTCACGATTGCGCGCCGCGCCTAAAGCGTGCGGCCCAATGCGTGGTGATGTGAATGATGCGTGGACGTCGACGCGTGCGTCGTGTGGCCATGTGCATGTGCGTGCGTGTGACCGCGGCCCGGCTGCGCGCCGGCGCGATCGGCGATCGTGTCGGAGCGGTCGGCCGCGCGCGACAGGCCCTTGTCGCGGTCGCCCGCGTGCATGCCGTTCGAGTTGCTCAGCGCGTGGCCGCTCATGTGGCCGGCGGACATGCCGCCTGCATTGCCGCCCAGGCCACCTGCACCGTGACCTCCGCCGCCGCCACCACCACCGTTTCCACCGCCATTGCCGCCGGCTGCGGCATACGCGGACACCGTGCCGAGCGCGAGCAGCGCGGCCGTCAGTACGGACAGATATCGTTGCTGTTTCATCTTGTGCTCCCTGGAGCGCGTTCGTGTGACTGCATTCTATGAATGCGCAGGATTCGCGCCACGCGACGTTGTAAATGATCATAACGAGGCGCGCGGCGCGCATTCGTCAGATCAATCCGGATCGTGTTTGAGCGGGGAACGAGGCAGGCGGGCGCGGCGCCGCAGCGCCGCCCCGGTGACGATGATGCTTACTGCGCCGGCTGCATGCCCTGCGCGGCGGCTTTGTGCTGCGCGGCCTCTTCTTGCGCGTGCTTCTTCGCCATGTGGTGGCCGACGATACAACCGCCAACCGCGCCGACGACCGCGTGGTGCCCCGCATAGTGGCCGGCCACACCGCCGACCACCGCGCCCTTCATGCAGCCCGCCGCGTGCGCGCTGCCGATGGTGGCAAGCGCAACGACGGCCGCGGTGGCATACAGCCTGATGTGTCGAATGGGCGTCATGTTTTCATTCTCCTCGTGTGGAGATCAAGTCGGGCCGCTTCGCTCAATCCCAACGGCCGCCACGCCAGCCGCCGCGATCGCGCCACTCGTGCTCGCGCCATTCACGGCGGCGCCACTCGTGTTCGCGCCATTCGCGCTGACGCCAGCCGTCGCCACGCCAACCGTCGTCGCGATAGCCGACCGGCGCGTACATGACGGGCGGAGGCGGCGCCACGTAGACGGGCGCCGGCGCCACATAGGTGGGTACACCGATGCCGACCGACAGGTCGACGTGGGCCGATGCGACGCCCGAAGCTGCCAGCGCCGCTACACCGAGAACTGCACCGAGAATGAGTTTCTTGTTCATCTCGCAACTCCCTGCACGTGTCGTGCGTCATGTGAATACGGTTCGGAGTCTAGGCACCGGACACAGACACAGGTGAAACGGGTATGCGAGACAGGTAACGGACGTTTACGGGTTCCCGCAAAGCCTTGCGGGACAAGGAAGAGGCCGCATTCCAAACACCGTTGCAGCGGGGCATCGGACCGGTAAAAACGGGATTTTCGGCACGAAACCGGGGGATCGGCACGCGCCGGCGAGTATTGGAAAACACCGAAAGCGAACCGCCCGCACCGCACGCGAGCGGTTCGCAAGCACGCGCATCACGCGCGGATATCGTCGACGCTGCGCAGCCAGTGCACGCTGAACAGGTTGTCCGCGTCGGTCCACACGGTATCGGGCGCGAATCCTGCGCGGCGCGCGATCGCATGGAAGCCGTCGATCGTGAACTTGTGCGAATTCTCCGTGTGGATGCGTTCACTGGCCTCGAAGCGGAACGCGTGGCCGCGTACATGCACGGTCTGCGCGACGTCGCTGACGAGATGCATCTCGATGCGCTGCCGCACGCTGTCGTAGAACGCGCAATGCGAGAACGCGTCGACGTTGAAATCCGCACCGAGCTCGGTGTTCGCGCGCACCAGCAGGTTCAGGTTGAACTGCGCGGTCACGCCCTGCGCATCGTTGTACGCGTCGTGCAGCGTGCGCTCGTCCTTCACGAGATCCGCGCCCACCAGCAAGCCGCCGCCACGCAGCAGCCGCGCGGCGTCGCGCAGGAACGCATCGGCTTCGTCCGGCGCGAAGTTGCCGATCGTCGAACCGGGAAAGAAGCCGATGCGCCGCGCCGGTGTCGCGGTCAGCTCGGCCAGTTGCTCGGCCTTCGTGTAGTCGGCCGCGATCGGTGCGACGTCGAGCCACGGATACGCGGCACGCAGCCGCGCGGCGGCATCGTGCAGGTAGTCGGCCGAGATGTCGACCGGCACGTAGCGCGCCGGCGCGTTCGCATAGTTGCCCGCGAACGCGTCGAGCAGCACGCGGATCTTCTCGAGCGAGCCCGCGCCGAATTCGACGAGTTCCGCATGCGGGCCGACACGCCGCACGATCTCGGCCGCGCGATCGCGCAGGATGCCGAGCTCGGTGCGGGTCGGGTAGTACTCGGGCAACTCGCAGATGCGATCGAACAACGTGGAGCCGGCCGCATCGTAGAAGTATTTCGGCGGAATGCTGCGCGGCGTACGCGACAGTCCGTCGATCAGGTCGCGCTCGAACGCGCTCGGCCGCGAATCGCGGGCGGGTTGCTGGCCACCGCTCGTGGCCGTCTGGTCAGACGTCTCGCGCAAGTCGCACTCCCGTGAATTGCCAGCGCGCGGCCGGCGGAAAGAAATTGCGGTACGTCGGCCGTTCGTGCCCGGGCGGCGTCGCGATGCTGCTGCCGCGCAGGACCTGCTGGCCGACCATGAACTTGCCGTTGTATTCGGCCGCTACCCCGACGAGCGGCCGAAAGCCCGGGTACGGCTCGTAGGACGAGCGCGTCCATTGCCACACGTGCCCGAGCATCTGCCGGATGCCTTCGGCGGGGAGCGCGGCTTCCCATTCGAATTCGGTCGGCAGGCGGGCGCCCGCCCATTCCGCATACGCGGCCGCTTCGTAGAAGCTCACGTGGCACACCGGCGCGTCGGGGGCGAGCGGCTCGACGCCGTGCAGGCCGAACGTGCGCCGTACGCGCGTGGCGGCCGCATCGTCGTCGTCGGGCATCCAGTACGCGGGCCCTTGCCACCCTTCCCGCTGCACGGTGGCCCAGCCGTCCGACAGCCAGAACTCGGGGCGCGTATAGCCGCCGTCGGCGACGAACGCCGCGAATTCCGCATTCGTCACCAGGCGGCTCGCGATCTCGTACGGCCGCACGAACGCCGTATGGCGCGGCCGTTCGTTGTCGAACGAGAACGCCTCGCCGTCGTGGCCGATCTCGACGAGCCCGCCCGGCTGATGCAGCCAGTGCTGCGCGCCGGCGTCGCCCGCGGCCATCGCGCCCGCGTCCGTCCCGTTGCGCGGCCGGAACGCCGGCTTCAGCGGGTTGCACGAGAACGCGTGCAGCATGTCGGTGACGATCAGCTCCTGATGCTGCTGCTCGTGATGGAGCCCGAGCTCGACCTCGGGCGCGATCGTCTCGAGCAGCGCCGCGTCGGCGCCGGCCAGCGCGCGCAGCATCGCGTCGTCGACGTATTGCCGGTACGCATGCACCTCGTCGAGCGACGGGCGCGTGAGCAGCCCGCGTTGCGGCCGCGGATGGCGCGGGCCGAGCGCTTCGTAATAGGAATTGAAGAGGAACTGGAATGCCGCGTTGAACGGCGCGTAGCCGGGCACGCGTCGCATCAGCACGACGGTTTCGAAGAACCAGGCCGTATGCGCGAGGTGCCATTTCGTCGGGCTGGCGTCGGGCATCGACTGCACGGCCTGATCCTCGGCGGACAACGTCGCGGTCAACGCGACGCTATGGGCGCGCACGTCCTGGTAACGGCGCTGAAGCTGTGATGCAAGGAGGCTCATCGGTTTACCGTCCACGTCGCGATTCGCTGCGTTGCGTGTTGCCGGAAAAAGGAAAGCCTTGCGCGTGATGCGCGCGGCTGACGTGCGACCTGCTGCTGCGTCGTCGGGCAGCCGGCGCGCGCGCCGGGCCGCGGATGCGGCGTCACTTCATCTGCCCGTGCAGAACAGTATGGGCCAGAAATGTGAATGTTGCTGACCGAGATGCGGATGAAACGGCAGATAAATGTAAATGAAAGCAACCGATCAGTTGCCAATTGCTGACATCAGCGCGTATCGAGGGGCGTGCCGAAGTGCATGCGTCGGCCGTTGTGATCGACGCACGCCGCGGGCGTTCGCGCGGCCGTGATCGTCTCCCTGACGCGAATGCGGAATCGTCTGACCAGCACGGACGCGCGAAGCATGCTCGCCGCGTTTATCGCATTCGACGAGCACCCTGCCCGCCCTTCCCCCGCGGCCTTCCGCGCCGATCCGCTCACCGGCTTCGAAAAAAATTTTGCGTCGATGTCACACACGCGGGGGGCTCGCTCGTCATATCACCGGAACCCACACCAAAGGAGAAGGACCATGACTGCGAAACTCAACCCGTTTGCCGCCGCACCCGCGCTGATGAAGCACTGGATGACCGTCTCGGTCGCCGCCGCGCAGAGCCTCGAGCCGACGCTGGTCGAGCTGGTCAAGATCCGCGCATCGCAGATCAACGCATGCGCGAACTGCATTAACATGCACGCGGCCGAAGCCCGCGAGCAAGGCGAGACCGAGCAGCGCATCTACCTGCTGTCCGCGTGGCGCGAAGCGCCCTGCTACACCGACCGCGAACGCGCGGCGCTCGGCTGGACCGACGCGCTCACGCGGCTGTCGGAGGGCCACGCGGCGCACGAAGCGGCCTACGCGGCGCTGAACGACCACTTCAGCCAGGAGGAACAGGTGAAACTCACGCTGATGATCAACGTGATCAACGGCTGGAACCGGCTCGCGGTCGGCTTCGGGCTGTGGATCGAACCGGCCGATGCAAAGGCCGCCGCCGCGAAGATGGTGGCCTGATGCCGAACCTCGACCCGGCCAACGGCAGCGCCGAAGCACGGGCCGATGCGGCGGCGAGCTTCGACCCGCTGCGTCGCACGCTGATCCGCGTCGCGTACCGGATGCTCGGTTCCGTCGCGGATGCCGAGGACATGGTGCAGGAGGCGTTCATCCGCTGGATGGACGTCGACCGCGCCGAGGTACGCGTGCCTGAAGCGTTCCTGCGCCGCATGGTGATGCGCATGTGCCTCGACCAGCTGAAGTCCGCGCGGCACCAGCGCGAGACCTATGTCGGCCCGTGGCTGCCCGAGCCGGTCGTCGAGGAAGACGAACAGGAAGACGTCACGCTGCCGCTGCTGCTCGCGCTCGAACGGCTCTCGCCGCTCGAACGTGCAGCGTTCCTGCTGCACGACGTGTTCGGCCTCGAGTTCGACGAAGTGGCCACGACGATCCAGCGTGACCCGGCCGCGTGCCGGCAGCTCGCTGCGCGGGCCCGCACGCATGTGCGCGAGGCGCGACCGCGCTTCCATGTCGAGAAGCAGCGCGGGATCGAATTGGCGGAGGCGTTTTTTGCGGCGTCACGCAGCGGCGACATGCGCGCGCTCGGCGCGATGCTCGCCGAGGACGTGAGCCTGCACGCGGATGGCGGCGGCAAGCGCCCGGCCGCGGGCATCCCGGTGCTCGGCTTCGAGCGCGTGATGAAGGTGCACGAGTACCTGGCCAGGCTGTTCGCCACGCATGCGTCGAAGCTCGTGCGTACGGGGTTCATCAACGGGCTGCCGGGTTTCGTTACGCAGGAAGCGGACGGCGAGCTGCAGACCACGGCGCTCGAGATCGAGGACGGGAAAATCGTCGCGATCTATGTCGTGCGGAATCCTGACAAGTTGAAGCATCTGCATTGAGTGCGGCGGGATCATGCGTCAGGTGCCGTGCGCATGCGCGGCCGCGATGCGGCCTCTTTCTTCGCCCTGCCGCCCTGCCGCCCTGCTTTACCGGCTGCCGGCCGCCGGCTCCTGCGATCAATACGTCCCGGCCACGAGGTAGATCAGGAAGCCCAGCAACGGCGTCGCGATCGCGAAACCGGCTGCCGCGAGCCAGTTCGTGCCGCCCTGCGCTTCCAGCAGCGCGAGCAATGATTCGCGGGACGTCGCGCTCGGGCGCAGTTTTTCGATCTGGCGTTCGACGTGCGTCCTGTAGAGGCTGTTCCCGCACCAGCCGAGCGTGACCGCGATCCCGATGGTGACCGGGTCGAACGTGGTCGATTCGAAGTAACGCGGGAAGTACAGCAGCTCGACCAGCGTGATCGCGAGCGTCGCGCCAAGGACGGCCGCCGCCTGCCAGTACATGCATCGATACGCCATCCACACCGGGCCGAGGAAACAGGCGGCCCAGTTCCACGACTGCCGGTTCTTTCGCGACGCGGCGATCTCCCACTTCCTTTCGAACCAGGCGGCTTTCTTGCCGACGTAAGCGGCGATCTCGTCGTTGCTCGCGGATGACGTGGCGGTCGTGACGTCGGACATGGTCGTGTGCTCTCAGTCGCGCGGATCGCGCGTCGTTGTTTTGATGTGTGGGAGATCGGACAACGGTCGGAACCGCCGCGTCGATACGCACACGATTCTACGCGCGGCGAAGTGGCCGTTGTATGGCGGATCGAGGTGTCGACGAGGAAGCATGCGATGCCGTGGATCGCGCAACGCATCGGGGCGACATGCGTTGTTTCGGCCGGAAAAAGAAAAACGCCACGCGATGTTGCCGCGTGGCGTTTGTATGTTGGCGAGCCGCATTGCCTGTAGGCAAGTTGTGCTGCCAGACCCCTTCATTTGTTCGTTGGTAGGCTCGATTGGATTCGAACCAACGACCCCCACCATGTCAAGGTGGTGCTCTAACCAACTGAGCTACGAGCCTAAGAAGCCGCGAATTATAGAGAGGGTTTTTGAGGAGCACAACCCCTTTCGTGAAAATTTTTTGAATCGGCGTGCGCGGAGGCCGACGATCGATGTTGCGTGGCGATGCCGGGAACGTTGGCTTCACCTGTTCGCATCACAGCAAAACGCGTCGATGCGCTGTGGTGTTATCCACATTGCCCTTTGGATAACCCTCCGGCAAGCCTCTGGATTCACAGTGGAACGATTGAGGATATGTCGCCGCGGCTGTGAATCGACGAAAAGTTGTTCTGTGCTGCCGGGAGCTGTTCACGTCGCGCACCCAGGGTTATGCATTCTGCTTCCCGTCGAGAATTCATGGGGTTAGGGACGTTATCCACTGTGAGGCACAGGGTTTGTTAACTATCACTACGTATGTATACGAACTCTGTTAACACCTTTGGATAAGCACAGTCCGTCGACTGTGATCCGCGCAGGATATGCACTGCGTGCAGTTATCGGATAAACGAAACGGCAAGCTGTGAGGACATCGGACGATGCGCGAGCCGCTGTATCTGTAGAATCGCCGGCATTCAGGATCCGAAGGCCTGGCGCACAGGCTCACGACAGATGAGTGATTCTTCGTTGGCCCGGCTAGACGCACTCGAGATCGATGCCGTCGTACGCCGGTTGCAACAACACCCGTGCGACATCGTGTTCGAGCAACGCGTGTCGATCCCGGAGGCCGATGTCCTGTGTTGCCGCTACAAGGGCAAATGATTCAACGTGAATCCAGGGGATGATGACGACCGACACGATGGAACCGAAGCAAAACTTGGGCAACGCGAGCGCTGCCCGCAACCGGAGCGGGTAATGGGCCCCATTCACTGCGGTCGCCACGGACGCGATAACGGGATCACGACATCGAAGGGCATTGCCGCGCGCATCCGGCAGCGCGGGCAGTTCTTGTCCGGCGAGCTCGTGAAGGTTTCGCTCGATCGTCCGAAATACAGCCGGGAAATGTGGATGCTGCGTGCTGAACTTGCCGAGCACGAGGTCGATGCGACCTTCATCGACAACGTTGCGCACGTGAAGGCGTTTCCAAAAATTGCGGCGCTGGAGCGCTTGCGCGCGCATCTGTGTTCGGCATGCCTGGACGAGCTGCTAGTACGCTCCGGCGAAGCGCCCTATAAACCGACGACGAGAGAGCAGGCGTTCGACACGTCGGTCGTCGCGGCGAATGCGAAGTGGTCGCGCGGCGACGCGCGCTGCGAGTTGCACGGCTTGATCCGACCGACGCGAACCTCACCGGATATCGAGGCCGCTATCTTGTCGATCGACGTGATCCGCGATTGTCACGTCGTGCGGGTGACCAATGCCAGCGTGGAGCATGGGGCCACGCATTGGTTTGACGAAGCGTTCTTGCGCAAGGTGCTCGGGCCGGACATCGACATCGTTGAATCGACGTTTCGCATCGATGATCGGGCCACGTTCGTGCAGATGTGGGACGCCGGTGAGCTCGTGTGTCCGGTGTGCCTGCGAGAGGTGCTGGAACGTAGCGGTCTGCGCAAGGACGACACGCGGACGTGAACGCAACGGAGCAATCGTGATGGGCATGATCGCGCAGTACGACATCGGCCCTAACCCGTGATATCCGGAGAACACCATGAGCAAGCTAAATTTCGGTGTGGTCGATCGTTGTTCCGTCCGGCTCAATACCGCGACGTTGCTCGGCCTGAAGTCCGCCTATGAGGATTTTGCGAAGACCCGTCAGGACCTGCGCAACTTCGAGATCTGCATCGAGGATGAAAGTGCCGCCAAGGTCGATCCGAAGCCCGAGGACGCCGTCATCAGCGTGACGTTCTCGGCGAAGATGCCGCCGGGCATGCGCGGGCTCGGTAACGCGAGTCCGCTCGGGACCTCGATGAAGTACGTCGTTTCTCCGGAAACCGGCGAGATTCTCAGGGTTTATCTGACCAAGTGACTTCGGAGGTGGTGAAGGTCGTCAGCCTTCACGTGTGGACAACTGCGGCACAAACGATGCGAAACGCTGTGCCGACACAAGGTGAGCGTTTGCCCGGATCACAAGCTGGGCGCGGATCTCGGCGAATGTTGGCCTCGACAAGCCGATCAGAATGTTCGAGCACGCGACTGGACGGAGAGAAGCAAGCGCTGAGAATGGGGGGTATGCGGAACGTGCATCGGGTTTCGTGCGCTTGTCCACAGCGCGTATGTGGACAACTCGCATACCCAACAGTCGAATCGCTGTGCATCGAACAGGTGAGCACCATGCATTCGACCATGCGAATCAGCCCGAACGTCTTGTCTGACAGGGATTGTCCGGAATAGCGCAGGCGATGTGGAGCGTGCTCGCGCGATCCGTCATGATGGAATGCCTTGTGGATATCGAGCAACCAAGGCACTCGAAATCCTGTGCATTCAACGGGTGAGGGTACGCGAATTCGGCGAGGATGTTCGCGTTATCTCAGGGGTCGTGGATATCGCACTTTCATACCACTCGACTCCACGATTCGCAGTGCGGTTCAGGCACCGACTCGGCGAGCGTCGCGAGAGAAGGCGGCATATGCCAGGACAAAGTCGCCCAGCGAGGATGACCGTTCGCTATGCTGCCCGTGACACCGCACCGATTCCCGCCGATACACATGAGCGCAACTGCATGGACCATTCTCAAAGCCATTCTGAGCATCCCCATTGCCTTTGGGCTCGCTTATCCCCTTGTCCATCCCTCCGAAGACGGGGGCGTTCTCGGCGAAATAGCAGTGCTTGGAACAATCGGCAGCATCGTCGTCATCGCGGTATTCCTGGCGCTGGTCTATGCCTACGCGAGCGACCTCAGGACGACCCTGAAATCGGTCAACCGAGGATCGCGTGCGGCCGAACCCAACAGCGTCTGGCTGATGTTCCTCTTGCCCTACAACTTCATCGAGGACTTCTTCATTATTTCCAACGTTGCGAAGTCCCTGGAAGCGGAGTCGCGTATCAATCCGGCTCTGTCGGGGTTGCGCTCGTTCGGCCGGATCAGCGGCATCGGGTGGTGTCTTGCCCAGGTTCTTTCGTTGATACCCAATACCATTGGCTCGATCGCTGGCGGCGTCGCGGTTTTCCTCTGGGTTTGGCACTGGGTGTTCGTGCGCCGGACGAACAAGATGCTTGCCGGCAGCCAGGTCTCGGTGACGACGCTATCTGGACGGACAGAATCGTAGCCCGCCTTGGAAGCCAGATCGCTTACCCGTGATCGATGTGGATATCCCGTTCCACGGCGACTCGAAACCCTGTGATTCCAAAGGTGAGGGCGCGGGCGTGGCGCGATGTGCATAACAGCCAGGGAAAGTCACTCGAAACGCTGTGCAGGTGAATGGTGAGCGGGCGCCCGTTCAAGCCCGCCGGACCGCCCCACTGAAGGCGCTGGCAGCCACCACCAACCGCCAGCCGGGCGCGCATCCTGCCACTTCAAGTCTGCTGGTCGAGCGCCTGCACGACCGCTTTCTCCGCGAGACTCCCGGCCGGCCCGACCACCGCATAGTTGAGCCCGTTCACCGATCCATATCGCGCGAGCAACGCACCATCCACGCGTTGCCCGGCCGGCAGCAGCCGATGTTTCGATTCCGCCGGCCGCATATAGAAGCTCAGCGTCCTTCCGGCTGCATCCTCATAGAGCACCATCGCAGCCGTGGCGCCGCTGTCCGTCGTGAACAACCGCCCGCCGACCGGCCTGAACCCCGCCGCGCTCAAATCCGGCAGCTTCGCCGAAGCCCCCACGCGCCGGGTGAGCCACCCCTGCAAATCTCCCGCACCGGTCGGCCGGTAATCCACCTTGGCCGTTTGATCGACCACCATCATCCGGTAAGCCTCGACCGCATCGCTCATCGGCGCGATGGGCGGCGGCGCGTTCCATCCGCGCGCCTGCCACCCGCCGAACGTCCCCAGCCCGACGCAGAACACGAACGAAGCCGCCATCGCGAACCGCATCCGCGTGCGTTCCACGCGCCGACCACGAATCGCCGCCGGATCCAGCGCGGGGTTGTCCGCCGGCATCCGCACGCTTTCCAGCGCGGCCCGCAACCGCTGCGCATCCTGCTGCCATTGCTTCACCTGTTCCGCACGTTCAGGATGCAGCGCGAGATAGCGCTCGACCGCGGCGCGCGCATCGTCGTCGAGCTGGCCGTCGACGTAGGCCTGGAGGTCGTGTTCGTTCGGAGGCGTGTTCATTTCTTCATCAACCGGAGAGAAGGAGCGGGAAGCTCGCCGTCGCTGAGCTGGCGCAGCGCCTGGCGCGCGCGGGAGAGCCGCGACATCACGGTGCCGATCGGCACGTCGAGCAGGTCGGCGACTTCCTGATAGGTGAAGCCCTCGACCGCGACGAGCAGCAGCAGGCTGCGCTGCTCGTCGGAGAGCCGGCCGAATGCTTCGAGCGTCGCGCGCGCCGCGAATTCGCGTTCGGCGGACGGCCAGTGCGCTTCGTCGTCGTCGCGGATGCGCCCAAGCAGCCACGCGTAGCGCTTCGCACTGCGCTTGCCGTCGAGAAACTGCCTATAAAGGATCGTGAAGAGCCAGCTGCGCAGCGACGCGTCGTCGCGGCGGCTCGACCAGCGCGACAGCGCGCGCTCGAGTGTCGACTGGACGAGATCGTCGGCTGCGTGGACGTCACGCGCGAGCCAGAGCGCGAAGCGTCGCAGCCTGGGGATGAGTTCGCGCAGTGCTTCGTCGTCGAGGGCGGTGGAGGGCATGGCCGGGCCGGTTGCCGAATGGGTCGAGATGCCACGTAGGACGCCGGACGACGCCGCTTATTCCACCAGCATACGAAAAAACTTTTCGTGGAATAAAGCGGCGTGGGCGGCGTCCTACGCGGGTTCGACAATGACCTGATGGTCGGGAGTCTATATATGGAGCGATCTTCTTCCTCTTCTTCGCCGCGGCGCGAGCCCGGGCGCGGGTGGTGGCGCTGGGCCGCGATCGGCGGCGCGGTGGCCGGCGTGGCCGTGGCGTTCGGGTATGTCGGGGGCTGGCTCGCGCCGGCGCGTCTGACCCCGCACCGGATCGTCGACGCGTTGCAGACGGCCGGCGGCGGCATTCACCCGGGCTTCCGGCGCAATCACGCGAAGGGCGTGTGCGTGACCGGTTACTTCGAAGGCAACGGTGCGGCGAGCGTGTATTCGGTCGCGCCGTTCTTCAAGGCGGTGCGCACGCCGGTAGTCGGGCGGTTCGCGTTGCCGGGCGGGAATCCGTATGCACCCGACAGCAGCGTGCCGATCCGCAGCCTCGCGCTGAGGCTCACCGCGCCGGACGGCGAGCAATGGCGCACCGGGATGAACGCGATGCCCGTGTTTCCGGTGGCGACGCCGCAGGCGTTCTACGCGCAATTGATGGCGACCCGGCCCGATCCGAAGTCGGGCAAGCCCGACCCGGCGAAGGTGAAGGCGTTTTTTGGCGCGCATCCGGAGACGGCCGCGTTCCTGCAGTGGATCAAAGGTGCGAAGCCGAGCGCGAGTTACGTCACCGAGAGCTATTACGGGTTGAACGCGTTCTACTTCGTCGACGCGGCGGGCAAGCGCCAGGCGGTGCGATGGCGCGTCGTGCCGGAGCAGACGGCCGGCGCCGGCGACGTCGCGACGGCGGCGGACCCGAACGTGTTGCAGCAGGACGTGACGCAGCGGATCGCGGCCGGTCCGCAGAAGTGGAAGCTGCTGGTCACGCTGGCGGAGCCTGGCGACCCGGTGGACGATGCGACGAAGGTCTGGCCCGCGCAGCGCACGACGATCGATGCGGGCACGCTCGTGCTCGACCACGTGGAGGCGCAGGACAGCGGGCCGTGCCGCGACGTGAATTACGACCCGACGGTGCTGCCGCAGGGGATTCAGGTGTCGGGAGATCCGTTGCTGCCGGCGCGGTCGGCGGCTTACGCGGATTCGTATCTGCGCAGGACGAGTGAAGAGGCCGGGGTAGCGGGCGTGGCGCGATTGAGTGGGGAGGGACGGTGATGAAGGCTTCGACGACGTTTGGCTTGCCGGCGCGGGTGCTGCATTGGGTGATGGCCGCGATGATCATCGCGATGCTGTTCATCGGGGTGGGGATGGTGGCGTCTGTCTCTGAGCGGCATGCGCTTCTGGTGGCGATCCACAAGCCTCTGGGTATTGCCGTGCTCGTGCTGGTTTGCGTGCGGATCGTGGTGCGGATTCTGTCGAAGCCGCCGGCATTGCCCGAGGATCTGCCGTGGTGGCAGAAGGTTGCCGCGCACGGGTCGCATCTCGTGCTGTATGCGCTGATGCTTGCGATGCCGCTGATCGGATGGGCGATGCTGTCGGCGGGCGGATATCCGGTGACGCTGGGCGGCGGTGTGCAGCTGCCGGCGATCGTGGCGGCGGATCCGGTGACGTTTGCCTGGCTCCGGGTCGCGCACCGTGTGCTGGCCTATCTGTTCTTCGCGACGTTCCTCGCGCACTTTGCTGCTGCGCTGTATCACGGGCTGATTCGGCGGGACGGCGTGGTGAGGGCGATGGTGGGGCGGTGAGCGACGGCGGTTAGGCTCGATGCGGCGGGGCGGTTCACGGGCAACCGGGGCTGCTTCTGCCGTGTCGCATATATATGACCATTGGAGAGGTTCAGCGACCCCCGGCACCCCATGTCAAAATAATTTCACAAAAGGGGTTGCGAAGACTGAGACGGGTGCTTAGAATCACGCCTCTTTCGCGCTAACGGAAACGCAGCGCGGGGGAAAGAAGGGAAGCGGTGCTGTTGATGTCGGTTTTAAAGACTCCAGCGCAAATGGAATTAAACCGCAGTCGTCGCAACGAAGTAGTTAAAAAAGTTGTTGACGGATTTAAAAAAACGGTTGATAATCTCGCTTCTCTGCTGCTGAAAACGCAGCGCTGCTGAGAAACGCGAAGTTCCTCGCAGAATGCTCTTTAAAAATTAACAGCCGATAAGTGTGGGCGCTTGATGAAAGCGAGCTGATCCTCGGATCAGATAGCGAAAGTATCAAGAGTCTCACACTAAAGTAAGTCAGGTT